>CAVZZD010000015.1:0-222493 GCA_963779655.1 uncultured Actinomycetota bacterium
GCGGGGCCAACGGGATCGCCGAAAACCTGAACTCCGCCGGTGACGCGTCGACGGCGTTCCCTTGATCGGCGACCAGCTGGCCAAACCCCTGACGGCGGCCAGTGAGGCCGCTCTGGACCTGGCGGGGGCGGGGCAGAGCCTGCACCACACCGCCAGCTGGCTGGCCTGGGTGCTGGCGCTCGCCGTCGCGGCGACCCCGATCCTTGCGGTCGCGGGGCCATGGCTGTATCTGCGCATCCGGTTCTTCCGGCGTAAGTGGACGGTGATCGCGCTGGCATCGACGCCGGCAGGCGAGCAGTTGCTCGCGCTACGCGCGCTGGCCAACCGTCCGCTGAGCAAGTTGGCTGCGGTCAGCATGGATCCCGTCGGAGCGTGGCGCCGCGAGGACACCATCGCCGTGCGGGGTCTGGCCGCCCTCGAACTGCGCTCCGCCGGCATCCGCGCCGCCAACATCCACCCCCAGTGATTTCGGTGTGATCCGACGCGTCTGGCGCGCGTCAGCACACCGAAACCGCGCGTTATGGAACCGGTTGAGCCCGTGCCGCGTCCAATCCAACGTGATCGACGATTACCTCCGCATGCACGATGGCGTCATCACGCTTCGGCACGCTCAGCTGGCTGGATTGCACAAGGACGCGGTTCGACGGCGATTAGTCGCCGGACATTGGCGCCGCCTCTTTCCAGGCGTGTTCTTCGCCGACGACCGACCTTTCACACCTCGCGCACGCATCCGCGCGGCGGTCTGGAGTTACGGGCCCGATGCGGCCGCCAGTGGTCTTGCCGCAGCTTGGTGGCACGGTCTGGTCGAACCACCACCCGATATCGCCGAGGTGACGATTCCACTCACAGGCAATGGCCGCAGCCATCCTGGCACCAGGCTGAGGCGGCGTGACCTCAAAGCGACTGACGTCGTCGAACGGCACGGGCTGCGCGTGACGTCGGTGGAGCTCACTGCCATCGAAGCGGCGGTCCGCCACGGTGGTGGCCCAACGGTGATGGACCGGGCGCTGCAGCGCCACACCGAGCTATCGCCTCTCTGGCGCGCGCACGTTCGCAACAAGGGGAGGTACGGCTCGCCGCGCGCCCGGATACTGTTGCAGGCCGCCGGCGACAACGCCCACTCGCATGCGGAACGACTGCTCATCAAGGTGCTCAAGAACGCAGGCATCACCGGCTGGGTTGCCAACTGTCCGGTCGGCCCGTACGTCGTGGACATCGCATTCCGGGGCCGCAAGATCGCAATCGAGGTCGACGGCTTCGCCTTCCACACCGACGCCGAGGTATTCCAGCACGACCGGAACGGCAGAACTACCTGGTGCTGAACGGCTGGCAGATCCTGCGCTTCACCTGGCAAGACCTCCTCGAACACCAGAACGCGTGATCGCCGAGATCCGCCGAGTGATTTCGGTGTGATCCGACGCGCTCAACGCGCGCGAGCACACCGAAATCACTCAGCGAGGGTGACCCAGAGGTGGCGGATTCCGGTGTGCCGGTTGCTGCGGGTCCACTCCACCGGCCGCACCACCTCCACCGACGAGAACCGCGACAACAGCTCCTCGAACAGCACCCGCAGTTCGAGCCGGGCCAGGTTGGCGCCCAGGCAGTAGTGGATGCCCTGTCCGAAGCCCAAGTGCGGGTTGGGCTTCCGGGTGATGTCGAAGACACCGGGGGCATCGAAAACCGAAGCGTCCCGGTTGGCCGAGCCCTCCCACACCAACACCTTCTGGCCCGCCGAGATGGCACAGCCCCCGAGCACGGTGTCCGCGGTTGCGGTCCGCCGCTTCGACGGCGACGGCGTCGTCCAGCGCAGGATCTCCTCCACCGCCGTGGGCAGCAGCGCGGGATCCGACCGCAGTAAGGCGTACTGGTCCGGGATGCTCGGCCATCGCCAGCAGGCCGCCGCCGATGGCATTGCGGGTGGTCTCGGCCCCGGCCGAAAAGAGCAGGTTGAAGAACAGGTACAACTCGAGGTCCGACATCGGCGCGTCAGCATCCGCCAACTCGGCGTTGGCGACGATCGAGAGCATGTCGTCGGTGGGCGCGACACGCTTCGACGCGATGAGTTCCTGACCGAACGAGTAGATCCGTGAACCGGCTTCTTGCACCGACATCCGCATCGACGCCCGCCGCGACCCGCCGAAGTCGAAGTTGGGTTCGATGGCCTCGAACAGCCAATGCCGTTCGGACTCCGGCACTCCCAGCAGAATGCAGATCATCTGCATGGGCAGTTCGGCGGCCACGTCCACCACAAAGTCGAACTCGGCCCCCCGCGTCCACCCCATCGAGCAGCAGCCGGGCACGCGAGCGCAGGTCGTCCTCGACACGGGCGATCATCCGCGGGGTGAGGCCCGAACTGACCAGCCGGCGAATGACGCCGTGACGAGGGTCGTCCATCATGTTGAGCACCTGACCGGCGATCGAGATGTCCTGCAGCAACGTGCCGCCGAACGGCCGGGAACCGCCGGTGACCGATGAGTACAGGACCGGATCACGCAGGACCGCAAGAGTTTCCGCATAGGTGGCGACGGACCAGAAGCCCTCGTCGTCGGGCGTGTTCTCGGTCGGTTGGTGCCAGTACACCGGCGCCTCGCGACGATGCCGGTCGAACAACTCGTGCGGGAACCCCGCGGCGAAGTTGTCCAGATCGGTCAGGTCGCACACCGATCAAAGGATGGCACCCGGCGTGTACTTGGCGGCCTCCGGATACTTCGCGACGAGTTCGGCGACCGCGGCCACCACCGCGTCCACCTGATCGCCTGCCGCACCGGTGAACGCCGCCCTGTCCGCCAGCGCCGCATCCAGCGCCGCGCGATCCAGCGGCAACCGTGGGTCGGCAGCCAAGCGGTCCAACAGGTTTGGCTCCTCACCCTGCTCACGCATCGCCAGTGCGACGGCCACCGCATGTTCCTTGATCACCTCGTGCGCCGTCTCCCGGCCCACCCCGGCGCGCACCGCGGCGATCAGGATCCGGGTGGTCGCCAGGAACGGCAGGTAGCGATCCAGCTCACGCTGGATCACCGCCGGGTAGGCACCGAACTCGTCGAGCACGGTCAGGAACGTCTCGATCTGGCCGTCGATGGCGAAGAACGCGTCGGGCAGTGCCACCCGGCGCACCACCGAGCAGAACACGTCGCCCTCATTCCATTGCGCCCCAGCCAGTTCCGCGGCCATCGACGCATACCCCCGCAGTATCACCTGCAGGCCGTTGACCCGCTCGCACGAACGGGTGTTCATCTTGTGCGGCATCGCCGAGGACCCCACCTGGCCGGGTGCGAAGCCCTCGGTCACCAGTTCGTGGCCGGCCATCAGTCGTACCGTGTGCGCGAACGACGACGGGCCCGGCACCCAGCTGCACCAGAGCCGAGACGACGTCGTGGTCCAGCGACCGCGGGTACACCTGCCCGACGCTGTCCAGCACTCTGGAAAACCCGAGGAAACCCGCCACCCGCGATTCGAGCGACGCCAGCCGCTCCGCGTCCCCGTCGAACAGATCGAGCATGTCCTGCGCCGTGCCCATCGGTCCCTTGATGCCGCGCAACGGATATCGGTCGAGCAGTTCGCGAACCCGGACCAACGCCACCAGCGTTTCTTGCGCCGCCGAGGCGAACCGCTTGCCCAGCGTGGTGGCCTGCGCGGCGACGTTGTGGCTGCGGCCGGCCATCACCAGATCCCGGTAGGTCACGGCCCGGTCGGCCAGCCGCGCGGCCACCGCCACACCGTGGCGTGAACACCAACTCCAGCGACCGGCGGATCTGCAACTGCTCGACATTCTCGGTCAGGTCACGACTCGTCATGCCCTTGTGCACATGCTCGTGACCGGCCAGCGCGTTGAACTCCTCGATGCGCGCCTTCACGTCGTGGCGGGTGACCCGTTCGCGCGCGGCGATCGACGCCAGATCGACGTCCTCCTGGACCCGCTCGTAGTCGCTCGACAACACCGTCGGGCACCGCGACCCCGAGCTCGGCCTGCGCCCGCAGCACCGCCAGCCACAGCCGCCGCTCGGCGACGATCTTGGCCTCCGGTGACCAGATCGCCACCATCTCGGCACTGGCGTAGCGCCCCGCCAGGACATTGGGAATGCTCACGAACACACAGCTTACGGGCCGCACCCCCGCGCATTTTGGTGCAGAGTAAGCGCGTGTACTTCGTCGGCGTGGACCTCGCATGGGGGGAACGCAAGCCCACCGGCATCGCTGTCGTCGATGACACGGGTCGCCTGGTGCACATCGGCGGCGCCCAGGACGACGCCAGCATCAAGACTGCCATCGCGCCCTACGTTCAAGGCGACTGCCTGGTCGCCTTCGACGCGCCGCTGGTGGTCACCAACCCGACGGGCCAACGGCCGAGCGAGGCGGCGCTCAACCGGGACTTCGCGAAGTTCGAGGCCGGGGCGCACCCCACGAATACCGGGAAGGCCGAGTTCGCAGGCACGCCACGCGCCGCCAGGCTCGCCAAAGCGCTGGACCTCGACATCGATCCGCAGTCACAGTCCCCACGACGGGCCATCGAGGTCTACCCGCACCCGGCGACGGTCGCGCTGTTCCGGCTCGGACGAACCCTCAAGTACAAGGCCAAACCGGGCCGCAGCGTCGCGCAGTTGCGGTCGGAGCTGCTGCGGCTGATGGATCTCATCGAGGGACTGGCCCAGGCCACGCCGCCGCTGCGGGTCACCGACCACGACGACTGGCTGGAACTGCGCCAGGCGGTCGAGACGGCCGAACGCAAGAGCGAGCTTCGCCGCGTCGAGGACCCGGTCGACGCCGTCATCTGCGCCTACGTCGGCGCTGTTCGCGACCCGGCGACCCGAGGATGTGACCACCTACGGCGACGCGGCCACCGGCGCCACCCTCACACCGACGCTGCCGCTCGATTTACTTCCCGCCCCACCGGAACCCACACCGGGCGCGGTCCGTGATGCCATCGCCACCTACACCGAGCGCAGGCCGGCGCTGGTCGGCGCGACGGACCGATACCTCGCCCTGGTCATCACCCTGCTCGACGATGCCGGCATCAACTATCTGAGCGTCACCGCCCGCACCAAGAGCGTGGCCTCGTTCGCCGCCAAGGCGGATCGCAGCGTCGACGGGCAGCGTCTCTACACCGACCCGTTGGCGGAGATCACCGATCAGGTCGGGCTGCGGGTGATCACCTTCCTGCGCGACGACGTCAGCACGGTGGCGAACCTGCTCGGCGAGGAGATGCAGCTTCTCGACGACCGCGATATGGGCCAGGAGACCGCCAGCACCGGCCGGTGGGGATACGCCAGCCGGCACCTGCTGGTGGCCGTCGCGGGCGAGCAGCAGCCGGCGTCGATCCAGGTGCGCACCGTCCTTCAGCACGCGTGGGCCGAGTTCGAGCACGACATCCGCTACAAGGGCTCGATCTCCGAAGAGGACGCCCCCGATCTGGATCGCCGGTTCACCCTGGCCGCCGGCTTGTTGGAGCTGGCCGACCGGGAGTTCTCCGCGATCCGCGAACGGCTGCGGTCCTCGCCGCCCGCGCAGCGCTCCGAGCAGCCCGAACCCGACGGCGACCCGCGCATCGGGACGCCCGTGCTGGCGACCTACCTCGGCAACCGCTTCCCCGACGCGGGGTGGTCGCGCACCGAGCACTACGCCTGGATCTCCGGACTGCTACTCGAACTCGGCATCGAGTCGCTCGAAGGACTCGACGCAGTCCTCGATTCGGTCGACGCGGAGGCGATCAACACCAGCATGGGCTACCGTTTCCCGCCCGGTGCCGTGCGCCGCCTGGACGACGCGCTGCTCGCCACCTTCGGCAGGCAGTACATCGACCTGCAAGGCAACTCACATCGAGTACCGCTGTTGGAGAACAGGTTTGAGAAGCTGCAAACGAGCTAGTCGGGGCCCGAGTCCAGACTCTCCAGGTCCTGGATGCGGGTGGACTTGATCCCGACCGCGCGATTGATCGCGACCGTCACGCCGAACAGGATCACTCCGAGAATCACCAGCGCGACGGCGAGCACATACTGCTGCATCGGCCGACCCGACAGCGGCGTCACCAGATACAGCGATGTCACAAAGCCGACGACCGGCAACCAGGTCGGCGTCTTGAAATGGTTACCGCCGGCCTGGACATCGCTCCGCAACACCAGCACCGCGACGTTGACCACCGCGAACACCGCCAGCAGCAGCAGCGACGTCGTGCCGCCGAGCACCGAGATGGCGTTGGCGTTGGCGAACGCGGTGACGTAGATGATGAGGCCGAAGGCGATCGTGGTGGTGAACAGGATCGCCACCCACGGCGTCCGACGCGAGGCGTGCACCACGCCCAGCACCGGCGGCAGCACATGCTGTTTGGCCATGCCGTAGATCAGCCGGCTCGCCATCAGCATGTTGATCAGCGCGGTGTTGGCCACCGCGAACATCGAGATGAAGGGCAGGATCTTCTCGATCGGCAGGCCCGGCGCCCCGGCCTTGACCACCTCGACCAACGGGGTCTCGCTGGCTTCCAGCGTCCCGATGGGGACGAGTGCGACGGCGACGATGGCGACGACGATGTAGACCACGCCGGCAATTCCCAAACCGGTCAACAGCATCTTCGGGAAGATCTTGACCGGGTCCTTGGTCTCCTCGGCCATGTTCACCGAGTCCTCGAAACCGACCATCGCGAAGAAGGCCAGCGAGGTCGCCGTCGTCACCGCGAGGAAGGCGTTCTTGTCCGCCGCGGTCTCGAAGGCGATCACCCGGGAGAAATCGACGTCGCCGCCCTGGGTGAACGCCCAGAACCCGACGAAGATCACCAGCATCAGACCGCTGATCTCGACGATCGTCAGCACCACGTTGAGCTTGACGCTCTCGCCCACTCCGCGCAGGTTGACCGCGGCCACGGCAATCATGAAGAACAGCGCGACGCCGACGATTCCGGCTGTCCCCCAGTCGATGCCGAAGCCCTTGAAGAAGTTGGACGCGAAGAAGCGCGATGCCGTCGAGGCCGAGGTGATGCCCGAACACATCACGATGAATGCCACCAGGAACGTCGCGAAATGGATGCCGAAGGCCTTGTGTGTGTACAGCGCCGCGCCGGCGGCCTGCGGGTACTTGGTGACCAGTTCGAGATAGCTGAACGCGGTGACCATCGCGATCAGGAATGCGACGAGGAACGGCAGCCAGGCGGCACCACCCACTTCGGCGGCCACGTCGCCGGTCAGCGCATACACCCCGGTGCCCAGGATGTCGCCGACGATGAACAGCAATAGCAGACCCGGCCCCATGACGCGCTTGAGCTGGGGTTGTTCCGTCTCGGCGGTTGACGCGGTCATGACTGCCCCTGCCTGGAAGTTTCCTGTGAACTTCCCCGCAGCAGCAGAACTCAAACGTCGATGTGGTCAGTCCGCGAAACCGGGCCAATCGTCGGGGGTCTGCGTCATCTCGCTGACCCGGGCGAGGAAGCGCAGGGAGGTCGCGCGATCCTCGGGGCGCTGCCATCCCAGCGTCGTCGGCCGCTGGGCACGGTCGTGCCAGAAGTGGCCGGGCCGCGACTCGGGACGCGTCGCCACCAACCACACGGCGGTGTCGGCGCCGTCGGCCGCGTCTCGCAGCAGTGGCCTTGTCAGCGTCCGGAACAGCGGGAGGTACTCGGCGACGCCCGCTGTCTCCACCCAGCCCGGGTGCATGCTCTCGACTCGGACGTCACCGCCGGCCAGCCGCCGCGCCCAGGCATCGGCCAACACCACCTGCATCCGTTTGGTGCGGGCATATGCGCGGGCGCCGTGGTATCCGGAGCGGTACTCCATGTCGTCGGCCTCCAACGGCGCAAGGTACATCCCGCCCGACGACATCCACACCACCGAGGCGCCCCCGGCCGCCTGCAGAAGTGGAAGCAGGCGTTGGGTCATCAGGTGCGGCCCGAGCACGTGCGCGGCCAGCTGGATTTCGTGACCCTGCGGCGTTTCGGCCCGCTCGGGCGGCATCGAGCCGGCGTTGTGCACGAGTCCGTGCAGCGCGGGCACGCGGTCGGAAAGATCGTCGGTCCACGCGCGCACGGCGTCGAGGTCTGACACATCGCATACCTCGTCGACGATCACCGCGCCGGGGACCAGGCCCCGAATCTCGCCCGTCGCCGCCTTCACCTTGTCGGCACTTCGCCCCAGCAGGTGCACGGTCGCGCCGAGCTCGGCGAAAGACCGCGCCATGGCGTTTCCGATACCCGACGTTGCGCCGGTGACCACCACGCGCTTGCCGGCGAGCGACTGCCGATCGGGGTCATCGGCCCACCACATTCGGCGCAGATGCGAGCCGATCCTGGTGTAGCCGAACACAACCGAACGGTCCAGTGCAGTATCAGCGAGCGCGGAAACCTCCATCCCGCACTGGTAGCCCCGACGCGGCCGGCTCAAACGTGGGCGACGTGCTGATCGAACGGCGCCAGCACATCGATGACGTCGACCAGGGTGGCGCGGGCGCTGTCGCGCGCCGATCCACCGTCGTCGACGAGTGCCGAAACCACGGCACCATCGACCGCGCACACCAACGCCGACAACAGGTCGGTTCGCACGCACCGGCCCGACCGCTCGACGGCTTCGCCGACGGCATCGGTCCGTTGCCGAAGCACCCGGCGCTGGATGTCGCGCAGCGCCGGCTGCCGCGCGCAGGTGATATAGCGCTCGTAGCGCGAGATCAGTTGTTCGGTGTCGGCGCGGCCGGGGTCGTCGAGCAGAAGGTCGACGAGCACGTCGGCGGTGGACTCGGCACCTCGCCGGCGCCGCGACAGCGCCGAGACCCGGCTGCGCATCTGCGCGGCCTCGGCCATCCCGATGTATTCCACGGCGGCGGCGATCAGTTCATCCAGCGAGGAGAAGTAGTAGGTGGTCGATGCCAGCGGCAGGCCGGCGCGACGGGCCACAGCGCGATGCCGCACCGCCTCGAATCCGCCCTCGGACAGCAACTCGGCGGCGGCGCTGACGAGCGCGCCCCGCCTGCGCTCGCCCTTGGGCGTAACAGCTGCCGTCACGAATACTCATGCTGCCAGCAACCCCGCTCACGCTGGGCGTTTTCAAATAATCACCCACGGTTCCCAATCATCCGCTCACTTTTCGGCCTTCTGCCGCCGCGGTGGCAAGATGGCCCCCATGCCAGATCTGAGCCGCCGCACCGTGTTACGCCTGAGCGTGGGAGCTGCCGCCGGCGCAGCGGGTGCCTACGCGCTGGGCGGAGTGGTCGACCCGCGACCATCCATCGCGCGCACACCGGTCGCCATGGCGGCCTCCGGCGCCCCACTGGCCCCGCCCGCACCGCTGGATCCGGTGCCGGCGGCCGCAGCCGCTCCGACCATGGTGACCGGATCGTTCGTCTCCGCGGCCCGCGGCGGCGTGCCGACCAATTGGGCCATCGCCCGGCCGCCCGGCCAGACCGAGCCGCTGCGGCCCGTCATCGCTCTGCACGGAAAGGGCAGCGATGCCGCCACCGTGATGGCCGGCGGCGTCGAGCAGGGACTGGCCCAGGCAGTGGCGGCCGGCTTGCCGCCATTCGCGGTCGTCGCCGTCGACGGCGGCGGAAGCTACTGGCACAAGCGGGCTTCCGGCGAGGACTCGGGGGCGATGGTGCTCGACGAGTTGATCCCGATGCTCGCGTCGCAGGACCTCGACACCTCGCGGGTCGCGTTCCTGGGTTGGTCGATGGGCGGCTACGGCGCGCTGTTGCTGGGTGCCCGACTCGGGCCGGCCCGCACCGCCGCGATCTCGGCGGTGAGTCCCGCGCTGTGGATGTCGTCGGGGGGGACCGCACCGGGCGCGTTCGACGGCGCCGAGGACTTCGCCGCCAACTCCGTGTTCGGCCTGCCCGCGCTGGCTTCTATCCCGATCCGCATCGACATCGGCACCAGCGACCCGTTCTACTCGGCGACGCAGGCGTTCATCGCCCAACTGCCGAATCCGCCGGCCGGCGGTTCCTCCCCGGGCGGGCACGACGGCGCCTACTGGAGTTCGCAGTTGTCCGGCGAACTCGACTGGATCGCGCCGCTGCTCACCGCCTGACACGCTATGGTCGGTCATACCGTATGTCCATCGGGAAGGATTGCCGTGAACAAGGACGACATGATTTTGATCAGCGTGGATGATCACATCATTGAGCCGCCCGACATGTTCCGGGATCATCTGCCGGCCAAGTACAAGGATGAGGCGCCGCGGTTGGTGCATAACCCTGATGGCAGTGATACCTGGCAGTTCCGGGACACGGTGATTCCGAATGTGGCGTTGAATGCGGTGGCGGGCCGGCCCAAGGAGGAGTACGGGTTGGAGCCCCAGGGGCTCGATGAGATCCGGCCGGGGTGTTATGACGCGGCGGAGCGGGTGAAGGACATGAACGCCGGTGGGGTGTTGGCGACGATGAATTTCCCGTCGTTTCCCGGGTTCGCGGCCCGGTTGTTCGCCACCGAGGATGCGGAGTTCTCGTTGGCGTTGGTGCAGGCCTACAACGACTGGCATATCGACCAGTGGTGCGGGCAGCATCCGGGGCGGTTCATCCCGATGGCGATCCCGGCGATCTGGGATCCGGTGTTGTGCGCCCAGGAGGTGCGCCGGGTGTCGGCCAAGGGGGTGCATTCGTTGACGTTCACCGAGAATCCGTCGGCGCTGGGGTATCCGAGTTTTCATGATCTGGAGTACTGGGCGCCGTTGTGGCAGGCCCTGGTGGACACCGAAACCGTGATGAATGTGCACATCGGGTCCTCGGGCCGGTTGGCGATCACCGCCCCGGATGCGCCGATGGACGTGATGATCACGTTGCAGCCGATGAACATCGTGCAGGCCGCCGCGGACCTGTTGTGGTCGGCGCCGATCAAGGCCTATCCGACGCTCAAGATCGCGTTGAGTGAGGGTGGCACGGGGTGGATCCCGTATTTCCTGGACCGGGTGGACCGCACCTATGAGATGCATTCGACCTGGACCCATCAGGACTTCGGCGGCAAGTTGCCCAGCGAGGTGTTCCGGGAGCATTTCATGACGTGCTTCATCTCCGATCCGATCGGGGTGAAGAACCGCCACGAGATCGGCGTGGACAACATCTGCTGGGAGATGGACTACCCGCATTCGGATTCGATGTGGCCCGGCGCCCCCGAGGAACTCGCCGCGGTGTTCGAGACCTACGACGTGCCCGATGACGAGATCAACAAGATCACCCATGAGAACGCGATGCGCCTCTACCACTTCGCGCCGTTCACCCACATCCCCAAAGACCAGGCCACCGTCGGCGCACTGCGCGAACAAGCCCACGGACACGACGTCACCATCCGCGCCCTGAGCCACGCACGCACCGGCGAGAAGACCAGCTTCCAAGACTGGGCTGCCAACCTGGACAGAGCGACCGCCGGTCAGCGGTGACCGGCGGCGCCGCGTTCAGCTGAGGTCGTAGCGGATCGGCAGGTGCTTGAGGCCGCCGACGAAGATCGTCGCGATCTGCTCGGGCGTGCCGGCCAGTTCGATCGACTTCAGCCGCGGCAGAAGTTCGGCGAAGAAGCTGTTGACCTCCATCCGGGCCAGGGCCGCACCCAGGCAGAAGTGCACGCCGTACCCGAACGCCACATGCTTGTTCGGGTCGCGACCGACGTCGAAGCGGAACGGGTCGGTGAAGATGTCCTCGTCGCGATTACCCGACGGGTACGACAGCAGCACGGAATCGCCTGCGGCGATGGCGATGTCGCGAACGACGGTGTCCTCCTGCGCGGTGCGCATGAACTCCTTGACGGGCGTGACCCACCGGATCATCTCCTCGGTGGCCAACGGCATCAGGTTGGGTTCGGCCCGCAATCGGCGTAACTCGTCGGGGTTTTCGATGAGGGCTTGCAGGCCACCGGAGATGACGGCGCTCGTGGTGTCGTGCCCGGCGGTCGCGACGATCACGTAGTAGGACACCGTGTCGATGTCGGACAGCGGCTCACCGTCGACGCGGGCGTTGGCGATCGCCGACGCCAGATCCTCGGTCGGGTTGGCCCGGCGCGACGCCGTCACCTCGTTGAAGTAGTTGAACATCTCGAACAGCGCCAGACCGCGCTCCTCCATCGAGACACCGCGCTGGAACTCGGCATCGTCATTGCCGAAAAGTTCCTGGGTGTATTTCAGGATCTGCGGGAAATCCGACTCGGGCAGGCCCAACAACGACATGATGACGTAGAGCGGGAAATTGACCGCCACCTCCTGGACGAAGTCACATTCGCCACCCGCGGCAACCATCTGGTCGACGAACTGACGAGCCAACTCGTCGACGCGAACCTTCAACGCGCGCATGGCCTTCGGCCGGAACCAGTCGGCGCCGATCGCCCGCACCACTCGGTGCCGAGGGTCGTCCATGTGGATCAGGGTGCTGATACCCATGGCCGCCTGCTGCTCGTCACCCTCGATCGTCGTCAGGACCGGCCGCGGCGAGTTGGTGAACACGGTGTTGTTCCGCTCGATCGCCATGATGTCCGCATGCTTGGTGATCGCCCAGAACGGGGCATAGCCCGGAACATCCACCCAGGCAACCGGATTGGTTGCACGCACCTGCGCGAGCGCCGCGTGCAGCCGGGTCTCGTCGGCGTAGGCCGTCGGGTCGGCGAGCACCGCCGCGGCGGGATCCGCTGTCACATTACGCATTCAGAGCACCTCCGGGTTACTGACGACACCGATAGCGGCCTGTGCCCGCGCCCGGTCTTACCCCTGATCGTGTCCACCCGGCGCTCCTCCGCGCAGCTCATCGAGGATGCGGGCGACGACCGGCTCCGGCGTGCCCGCGGGCAGGCTCGCCATCACCCGGTCGATGGCACCGTCGCAGCGCTGCCGCAGCGCGCCGGCAAGTTCGGGCAACGGCGC
Source organism: uncultured Actinomycetota bacterium (assembly GCA_963779655.1). GTDB lineage: Bacteria > Actinomycetota > Actinomycetes > Mycobacteriales > Mycobacteriaceae > Mycobacterium. Next base: position 12,807 of record CAVZZD010000015.1, read on the forward strand.
GACGACGGCGAACGCGTCGAGGACGTCGTCGTCGATCAGCGTGCCCATGGTGTCCCACTCGCCCCGCCGGGACAGCCCGTGCAGTTCGGTCGCCAGGTCACCCCAGCCGTGGAGTTCCAGCACGCCGCGGTAGGCCGGCGTCGATCCGTAGAACGCGATCTGCTTGCGGGTCGCGACGGACGCGGCCGCGATCTGCTCACCGGTATCGCCGGTGACGACGAACACCGGGGCCGACACCGCGACATCGCCGCGCTTCCGGCCCGCACGCTGCACGCCGCGCGTCAATGCGGGCAGTGTCACCTCGTCGAGGTAGCGCTTGGTGGTGAACGCGTGCACGAGCACACCGTCGGCGGCCTCACCGCACAACTCCGTCATCTTCTCCCCGACGGCCGAGACGAACACCTTCGGCGCCGGATACGGCGAGGGCTCGGGGGTGAACATCGGTGTCATCAGCGTGTGGGTGTAGAACTCGCCCTCGAAGCTCAGTCGGGTGCCGTCCTGCCAGGATGTCCAGATCGCGCGCAACGCCGCGATGAATTCGCGCATGCGACGCACCGGTTGGCTCCACGGCATGCTGAAACGCTTCTCGATGTGCGGTGCGATCTGCGTGCCCAGGCCGAGGATGAACCGTCCCCGCGAGTAGTCCTGCAGGTCCCAGCCGAGGTTGGCGACGATCATCGGGTTACGCGCGAAGGCAACCGCGATGCTGGTCCCGATCTCCAGGCGTGAGGTGTGCTCGGCGGCAAGCAGCAACGGCAGGAACGGATCGTGGTTGATCTCGCCCGTCCAGCACCCGTCATAGCCCTGCCGCTCGACCGCGGCCGCCGCTTCGGGAACGTCGTGCAGCCTGCTGGGAATGCCGCGGTCGACTTTCAACGGCCGACCCCGGTGCGCACAGACGTAGACGCTACAGTAAGCAATTCAGTATGGTCAACGCGGCTCGTGTTCGGCGGAGGCCTACGCTGGCAGCAAGCACAATTCGAGCCTGAGGACAGGTGCATGACGAAAGCCCAGGACTGGCAGGAAACGCTGGAGGATCTGGACCGCCGGCGGGCGCACGCGTACGCCATGGGCGGCCCGGAGCGGGTGGCCAAGCACCACGACAAGGGGAAGCTTGACGCGCGGGCACGCATCGCGCACCTCCTCGACCCCGGCAGCTTTCGCGAACTCGCCACGCTCGTTGGCGGGGACACCGCCGCCGCCGACGGCATCGTGATCGGCTCCGGTCTGATCAACGGTTCACCGGTGATGGTCGGCGCCGAGGACTTCACCACGCTGGCCGGCACGATCGGGCCGGGCGGCAACTCCAAGCGCTACCGCATCGCCGAACTGGCGGTGCGCGACAAGATCCCCCTGGTGATGATGCTCGAAGGAGCCGGATTCCGGCCCACCGGAGGACATTACGGACGCACCCCCACCGACCTGATCGCGCAGACACGCTGCTCGGGCCGGGTACCCACCGTCGCCGCTGTGCTCGGCCCCTCGGCCGGACACGGTGCGTTGGTCGCGCCGGTCTGCGACTTCACCATCATGAGCGAGCAGGGCGCCATCTTCACGGCCGGCCCGCCGGTCGTCAAAGAGTCGACGGGAGAGGATATCTCGAAGGAGGACCTGGGCGGGCCGGATGTCGCATTGGCCAGCGGCGTGATCCACAACGTCGCGACCGACGACGCGGCCGTGCTCGACGACGTACGCCGCTACCTGTCCTACTTTCCGCCGAGCGCATGGTCCTACCCGAGCGCACTGCCGGCCGGTGAGAACACTCGCCCACGACCCACTCCCGAACTGCTGTCGATCATCTCGCGGGACAACCGCCGGGTCTATGACATGCGCGGGGTTCTCGACGTGGTGTTCGACCGGCCGGACTGGTTCGAGGTGCAGCCTGGATTCGGCCGGGCGATCATCTGCGCGCTGGCGCATCTCGGCGGCCATCCCGTGGCGGTGGTGGCCAACCAGCCGAAGGTGCTGGCCGGTTCGATCGACGCCGACGCCGCCGACAAGGCAGCGCACTTCATCACGCTGGCCGATTCCTTCCACCTGCCGATCGTGTTCCTGGCCGACAACCCGGGCATGCTTCCGGGCAGCCGCTCTGAGCGCACCGGTGTACTCCGCAGCGGCGCAAGGATGTTCGCCGCCCAGACCTCCGCGACAACGCTCAAGCTGCACGTCACGCTTCGCAAGGCCTACGGCTTCGGATCCATGGTGATGTCGCTGCTCGGTTTCGACGACCAGGTCGCCACCTTCGCCTATCCCGGCGCCACGATGGGGGCCATGAGTGCGGCCGCACTCAGTCGGGCGTCGAACGCCGCGGAAGATCTGTCCACCAAACTGCGTGACGCCGAACTGCAGGCGTCCTACCGGTCGGCAGAGCACATGGGCTTCGACGAACTCATCGACCCACGCGAGACCCGCGACGCGCTGCTGTCCGCGCTGCAGCGCGGACTGTGTGCCCGCCAGGCCGCCGCCGAACCGGTGAGCCGGATCGGCATCGTGCCGTGAGCCGATAGCCATGCAGCGGAAGCAGATTCTGGGAGCGTGGCAGCTCGCCTCGTTCGAGGCGCGTGACGTGGCGACCGGAATCGTGCGGCGCCCCCTAGGCGCGGAGCCGTCGGGATTGATCCTGTACACCGACGACGGCTACATGTCGGCGCAACTCGCGACGACGCCCAGTGGGGCGGACTACATCGCCTACGGCGGCCGCTTCCATCTCGACGAGCAGACCTCGGTGGTACACCACGAGGTCACCATGTCGATGATGCCCGAACTGCTCGCCGCGCCCCAGTACCGCAATGCCCGGGTGGACGCCGATCTGCTCACCCTGTCGGCCAGCATCACCGATGACGACGGTGTGACCATCGAGAGCACGCTGGTGTGGCGGCGGGCACCAGAGAACGGGAGGCGAAGTGCTGCAGGACATTCGTGAACTCAGCGACGACCGCGAGGCCTACGCCGCCGAACTGCGCCGCCGCTGGGGCGGGCTGCTGAGCTACCGCTACCTGGGCCGCACGTACGCGTCGATGGATCTCGGGCCGGTGGACAACACCGTCACGCTGCGCGGCGATATGCGCAACGCCACCGGCGGTCTACTGCTGGCGGTGCTGGGCATCTCCTCGCCGGAAGGGGGCGGGATGTCAGATCTGGAGGCGGTGCCCAATCCGGTGATCCACTCGTGCCAGATCGTCGACCCCGGCCGTGATGTGGCGCGCATCGAGGTCGTGTCCGAGACGCTCAAGCGCGGCCGCCAGATGGGGTACAGCCGGTCGCGAATCGTCGACGCCGACAACCCGTCCCGGGTGCTCGCGCTGACCGAAGGGCAGGGCATCGCCATCGGTGCACCCCCGGAGGGGTTGGAGAAGATGCCGGTCGAGCCCATCGACGTGGTCGACTCGCCGGACATGCCGCCGCTGCGTCAGGTGTTCGGCTGCAACCGCCGCCCGGACGGCACGTGGGCACTTCCGGAGTTGTCCGCAGAAGTCGCCTCACCCGATGCGGCGCTGCACATCGGACCACAGTTCGTGGCGTTGGAGACCGCGGCGATGGACCTTGCCGTCAAAGCCGCCGGCACCGGCCGACTGCAGGGCGTCTCGTCGCACGTCATGTTCATGGCCAGGGGCAAGACGGGACCGTTCCGGGTCGAGGGTGAGGCGATGACGGGCATTGATGGGATGATCGCTGTGCAGACAACGCTTTTCGACGAGGGTGCCGAAGACAAGCCCCTCACGGTAGGGTCCTACCTGTTCTCCCCCGCCTAGCGATCAGATCGCGGCCATCACCGGCGGGTTGACCGCCTCGGGATCGGGGTTGGCGATTGGCAGTCCCATGAACCGCCGCGCGTTGTCGCCCATGAAGTCGTACGTGCGCCGGACGTCCATGCCCTCGGCGTAGCGCCAGAAGCCCTTCGGTTCGGCCAGTCCTTCGGGGTGGGGGTAGTCGGACCCGAACATGACCTTGTCCCAGCCGACGGTGTTCACGACGTCGGAGATGCAGCCCTCCCAGAACGGGCTCACCCAGATGTTGCGCCGGAAGACCTCGTGCGGGTGTTCGGGAAAGTTCTGCGGCATCGATCGACGCCGACGCCGCCGACAAGGCCGCACAATGCATTTGGCGCAACCAACCTACGACCCGGGCGTGGACGGATTGTGCAGAAGTCGGCGGTTGGTCAGTGGACGCTGGTAGGACGGGTCGGTGCGGTCACGTGCCGGGATGCCGTTTCCGGCGATGCCGGGAACGTCGGCGAACGGAATCGGCATCGTCGGCATCAATCCTGACCATTCGATCACGTTGGTGCGCAGCATAATTCGCCACGCCCCCGCGCGGCGTTCCAAGCGGTCGAAGTAGCGTCCACCGGCGATCCAGTTGGTATCATCGCGGTTCCGCGCGGCGAACAGGTAGTACGTCTCGCAATGCGCGCTGTGGCCGTCGATGTCGCAGGTGTTGTTGAGCAGGTTGTGGTGGGTGGCGATCTGGCCTTGCTCATGCATGTCCTGCGCCCAGTCGTAGAGCTCCGCCGGTCCGCCGACGAAGTCGCCGGCGGCGATCACCGCGTCGGGATGAAATGCCGACAGGAAGAGCTCGCGGTCGAAGCGATCCATGCCGCGACTGAATCGCGTCAGGCAGTCGGTGATGTCCTGACGGTCGAGCAGATGTTGGATTCGAGCTGCCTGGCTAGCGTTCATGTCCTGCCTCCATGATCGGGCGCCAAATTGGCGATCCGCGTTGGGCGCGCAGCGAAGGGATCACTCTGCCGTCGATATCGGTGATCCCGTATCGCTGAGCGAGTTCAGCGGTGATGAAAGTGCCTCCAGAGAGCGCCATCAGGTCGGGGTCGGTGGCCAGCGCAGCGATCACCCGGCCGGGAAACTCCGGCGACGAGCCGATGGAGGGCATGGTGACGATCGAGTCGGTCATCTCGGGGCGGGCGGCCAGATTCCGTTGGGCCCGTTCGGTCATGGTGAGTCCTTGCCACAGGGATACCGACGCCACCTGGTGGGGTTGTAGTTCGATGGCCATATCACGGGCCATCCGATCCACGGCGGCCTTGCAGAGCCCGAAGACGACGCCGTAGGTGTACGTGACACCGACATAGCCAGACGTAGCCACGATCAGTCCCGATCCCTGGGGCACCATGAGTTGGGCAGCTAGACGCGCGGCGACGAAGTTGGACCGCACCCCGACGTCGACCATCTGCCAGTTCGATAACGGCTTGTCCCAGAACGGTTGTGGGTCGGTGAGGTCGTCGGGAAGAGCGAATGCGTTGTTGACCAGAATGTCCAGCCGGCCGTGCTCGGCTTTGACCCGGTCGAAGAGCGTCTTCACCTGGATGTCGTCTGCGTGGTCGACGTGCACGGCGATGCCGGTGCCGCCGCGGCGGGTGACCTCGGCGGCCGTCTGAGAGACGCTGCCGGGAAGTTCATGATCGCCACCGCCGACGGTGCGGCCGGTGACATAGACAGTCGCCCCTTCGCCACCCAGCGCCAGGGCAATGCCTTTCCCGATCCCGCGGCTGGCTCCAGTGACGAGGGCGACTTGTCCTCTGAGAGTGTTCATTCGGTGGCATCGTCCATTTCGGGTGTCCAGCGGTCACCGAGGAGACCTTCGCTGGGATCACCGTGGGCGCGACCTGCGTAGCCCGCCGTGTCAAACGGCATGCCCATCAGGCCGGTCGACCAGTCAGCCGCCTCGCCGAGATCCTGGAACCAGTCATAGATCATCGTTCGCTTAGAGATCCGCCAGGCACCGCCGCTCTTCTCCATCCAGTCCACGTAACGCCCCCCGATCACGGTGTCGCGATGCCCGCCGTCGACGACCACCCGGTGATAAGCCAGCGCGTGGGTCTCCACCAGCGCTGAATCGCTATGCAGGTCGATCAGGCTTTGACCCAGGACATGCTGTGTGACAGGGATATCCGGAGAACCTGGCACCACCCACGCCAGGTACTCGTCGAACGAACCGGTGAAAATTCCGAGGTCGACAGCGGCGCACGGCCAGTACGCACCGGTGATCAGTTCGGGGTTGCGGCGGTCCTCACCCCGCGCCAATCGCGCCAGGCAGTCCCGGATCTTCTCGCGATCCAGCAGTTGGGAAAGTTCGTCGAGCACTCATATCAGGCGAACGGCTCTTCACCCTCGAGTTTGGTGCGAACCAATAGCCGTCCCGAGTCCGGGTTGTAGGGCATGGCCCGGTGCATGGTGCCAGTGTTGTCCCAGATCACCAGATCACCCACCGACCACTGGTGCCGGTAGACGAAGTCGGGCCGGGTTGACCACTCCCGCAGGCGCACAAGGAGTTCGGCGCTCTTCACGTAGTCCATGCCGACGATGTGTCGTGCGGTGCAGCCCAGTACCAACGATTTTCGACCGGAGTGGTGCCTCCACACCAACGGCAGTTCCTTGTCTCCGATACGCATCATCGACCGCAAGTGAGCGAGGTCGGGTTCTGGGTCGAAGTAAAACAATGTGTTCCACGCCGAGTGCATCGCGGTCAGACCGTGCAACTCCGCCTTATCCTCGTCGGACAGTCCATCGTAGGCGGCATAGGTGTTGCAGAACTCGGTGTCACCTCCACCGTCGGACGGCAGCACCTTGCTGGTCAGCAGTGAAGCCCGGATCGGGACATCGTTCATGGTGCCGTCGATATGCCAGTACAGCGATCCCTTGAGGTAGTCGGCCTGGGCGTTGACGGTGGTGTCCAGGGTGACGCTGTAGAGCTTTTCGCCCGAGCGTTCGGGCGCGAAGGTACCCAAGGTCTGCGTGAAGGCGATCTGCTCGTCGTCGGAGAGACCGATCCGCGGGAATACCAGCACGCCGCGTTGCTCCAGCAACTCCCGCAGTGCGTCGGCATGTTGACCGCTGAGCAGAGCGGCCTTGTCGGCGAGCACTTCGGTGCCGATGCGTGGCTTGAGGTCCCGGGTTTTGAGTGTCTCGATGCCGGTCGTCATGATCCAAGCTCCATTCCTTGAAGGTCCGTCGGCCCGCCATTACGCGAACAGGTCAAGGCATGACCACGTCGTCACATGCTTCGACGAATAGCAGCCCGGTGTGGGCGAACAATCAGACATTGTCGTACTCACCGCGCGGAGCACTCATCGCGCCGCCGCCGGAGCCTGCATGTCCCCCTGCTGGTAAGCGGCGACCTGTTCGCTGACGGCGTGGTGCAGGTGGCGGATCATGATCTCCTGATCGTTGATCGGGAACAGGGACACTCGTCGCGATTCGAGCATGGTTTGCGTCGCTTCCAGGGTGTTGCAGTCCTGGAGCGCGAACTCCTTGAACGTCAAACTGGTTAGTTCCTGGCGCATCCGGTCACGCGCGGTCCTCGCCGGGGCGAAGTACAGCCTGCCCTCGAAGATGTGCTTGTTGTAGGCCGTCGGCCAATAGTGATAAGTCAGGTACCAGCCTGGCTCCCACACGACGATCATGAAGTTCGGGAAAAACAAGAAAGAGTCCAGCCCCCACTGCTTATGGCCGCCGGGGTTGAGCCCAGCTGGCAAGTCCTCCAGGGCCGGAATATCGGGCTTGTCCCACGCGCCGAAATTACCCGCGCGCAGCACACGTTCGATCGGTTTGACCATCATGGGGTCTTTCGGGGGTGCCATGCCGCCCCACGACGACTGCATGGCATGTAAACCCTCGAGGGCGTAGTGCAGACCTTCGTAGCCATACCCAGCCAGCTTGCGCGACTCGTCGGCGGTGTACTGCTTACCGTGCAGAATCGGTGCGTGGTAGAACTCGGTGAACGCATCGATGTAGAGCTTCCAGTTGGCGTTCACTTCCGCACGGTACGAATAGGTTTCGGTCATCTCGCCGAACGGATAGCCGACGAGGCCTTTGCCGAGCGGGCCAAGGAAGTCCATCAGGGAGGTGGTGTTGGCCGGGTTGAGGTTGACGAAGATGAAACCTTCCCAGACCTCCACCTGAACCGGCGCCAAACCGTAATCGGATTTGTCGAGGTCGAAGAACTCTGACTCCTGCTGGACGAAGGTCAGATCGCCCTCCAGCGAGTACCGCCATGCGTGGTATTTGCACACGAACTGCCGGCAGACACCACTGACCTCTTCCTGCGGATGGTCGTCCCATAACAGCTTGTTACCGCGGTGCCGGCAGATGTTGTGGAACGCCCGCACCTGCCCGTCGCCGGCGCGCACCAGGATTACCGACGTGCGCGCTGCCGCGATCTCTTTGGTGAAGTAGCTGCCCTTCTTGGGCAACTGCTCGACGCGGCCCACATTGAGCCAACTGCGCTCGAAGATTGCTTTGCATTCCAGCTCGTAGTGCTGCGGACTGATCGAGTCTTCAAACGAGATCGGCTCCGTGCCCAGGCTGGGGTAGCGCTGGGTCCAGGACCCCTCGGCAGGCTTGGGAAAGTGCGGCATGGCTGTCTCCGACATGTGCATTCGAGCCGGCAACGGGTTCACCGGTTGACTGTCCTAGCTGTTCGTAAAGTAATACCTTGTTAGTCGTAAAGTAAAGGGTCTGACGAGCAGATAGTTGATTTTCTTTACGATCAGCAAGTAATGTGCCCGTACCGGTGGAGCAGAGGAGACGCGATGACCACAGCGGCGGTGGGCGAGACCGGCTGGCCGTTGACGACCCGGCGCCGGCTGCTTGAGTCCGCGATGAGGCTGTTCGGCCAATACAGCTTCGCGGGCACGTCGCTGCAGATGATCGCCGACGATCTCGACCTCACCAAAGCTGCGATCTACTACCACTTCCGAACCCGTGACCAGCTGCTCATCGCGTTGATGGAGCCGATCCTCACCGAAATCGGCGCGGTCGTCGAGAACGCCGAGCGTCAACGCAACACCCGTGCGCGCGCCGAGGTGATGGTCGACGGCTACGCCGACATCGTCACGAGGAACCGAGCCCTGGCCGCTGTGACCACGTTTGACCCCAGCGTCCGCTGCGTGCTTCGCAATCAGCCCGAGTGGTCGGCGATCATCGAGCGGCAACTCTCGCTGCTGGCCGGTGCCAGTTCATCTGGGCCAGGTTCGATCAATGCCGCCGTCGTCATGACCGGCCTGGCCGGCGGGGCCTCCACCGCACCACCCGAACTCGACAACGACACCCTGCGCGCCCAACTGATCGCGGCCGGCCGCCGAACATTGGGGCTGCCCGAACCCTCGCCACATCGCTGATGCCGCAACAATATTCCTACGGAGTCCCATGCCACCCGCTACCAGTCCACGCACCGCGGTAGTCACCGGCGGTGCATCCGGAATCGGCGCCGCCATCGTGCGCCGCCTCGACCAGGATGGCTACCGGGTTGCCACCCTCGACATCTCGCCTGCCGAAGCAAGCCCGTCATACACCGTCGACGTGACCGACCGCGCCCAGATCGACACCGCCCTAACCGACATCCGATCGCGTTTCGGCCCAGTCACCATTCTGGTCAACGCCGCGGGAGCCGAGGGGTCGGCGCGATTCCTCGACATCTCCTTCGCCGAATGGCAACACGTCATCGACGTCACCCTCAACGGCGTGTTCCACACAACCCAGGCGGTGCTCCCCGACATGCTCGACGCCGGCTGGGGACGCATCGTCAACATATCCTCGTCGAGCACACATTCCGGCACACCCATGAAAACCCATTACGTTGCTGCCAAATCCGGCGTCAACGGCCTCACCAAATCCCTGGCGCTCGAGTACGGCCCGAAGGGCATCACCGTCAACGCGGTACCACCCGGCTTCGTCGATACACCGATGCTGCGCAACGCAGCTCGGCGCGGTGACTTCGGTCGCAACACCCTCGACGATCTGATCGCGGCCACTCCCGTCAGACGTATCGGGCGACCCGAAGACATCGCCGCCACGTGCGCATTTCTCATTTCGGACGACGCCGGCTACGTCACCGGCCAAATCATCGGTGTCAACGGTGGGCGAAACACCTAACCGCGACAAGTTCCCGACGATTGCCCTGCACGACCGTCAGCCCACGGTCTGGCGGTACGCGCCGATGATCGGTTCCAGTTCATCCGGGGTGGCGCCGTGCATGATCACCGCGTCGGCTCCGTAGTCGAACTCCTTGCGGACGCGGTCGACACACTGCGTGGCCGACCCGGTGGCCGACGGCTCCAGCCACTCGTCGGGAATCAGCGTCGCGATGTGCTCGATCTGCTCGGCGGTGGCCTTGTGGTCGATACCGCCGCCGACCGACTGCACCACCCGGTCATCCCGGAACCGTTGCAACACAGCCGGATCCCAACGGTTGGTGCTGACCAGCAGGTCGCCGTAGCCCTGCAGGTAGGTGGCCAGCCGGGCGACGGTCTTCTTCAGCCGCAGTTCTTCAGGCAGGTGGTCTCCGACGGTGGCGAAGCACGACCACACCCGCACGCTGTCCGGGTCGCGACCGGCCTGCTCGGCGGCGTCCTTGACGGTCTTGACGCAGCGTTGCAATGTCTCCGGGGTGAAGTAGGTGTGCAGGATGACGTCGTCGAATGCCCGCCCACCCAGGGCAAGAGTCTGCGGTCCGAAGGCGACGATCGCCAATCGGATGTCCTCTTTGAAGTCGGGATCGAGGAACAGGATCGGGTACTTGCCGATCGGCCCGTCGTGGTTGAAGATCAGCTCCCCGCGCCACAGTCGGCGCATGACACCGGCGAAGTCCTCCATCTGCGCCGTGGTCACCGCCGGGACACCGAACGCGGAGTAGATGGCACCGATGCCGCGGCCGATGCCCAGGGTGAAGCGCCCGCCCGAGAGCCGATGCATCGTGGTCGCCCAGGATCCGGTGATCAACGGGTGCCGGGTGTTGTGATTGGTTGCGGCCGTGGCGATCTGCATCCGGCTGGTGACCGCGCAGGCGGCGCCGGTCAGCGAAGACGCCTCCTTGACGTTCCACCGTTCGGAGATGAAGCCGGTGCCGAAGCCCAGCTCCTCGCCGCGGCGGGCCTCGTCCATCAGCGTGGCGGGTCCCTCACCGCCGGCGCCGGCCAGAAGGTAGTAACCCAGTTCGTCGAGCACGCGGTCGGTCAACTCCAGACTCCCAACTTGTAGCCGCAGTTCCAGACTTCGACGATCTTCCCGTCGACGACGCGGAACACCTCGATGCTGGCAACTCTGACGTCGTTCTCGCCCTTGCTCAAGACCGAGTCGTACACGATGGTGACATGCTCGCCTTCGGCACTGGCGACGACGATGTTCAGGTCGAACTGAATGTGGTCGAACTCTGCCCAGGTGTCGGTGACCCGCTTGAGGGCCTGCTCCCGCGTCAGGGTCTGCGACTCGCCGACCTCATGGCGGATCATCGTGTCGGCGATCAGCTCATCGGCCAGGTCGAACTTGCGGTTGTTCCACAGTTCGAGGTTGTACAGCTCGACCACCTCGCGGGCGGTTCGGACAGCAGTGCTCATTCGAAGGCCTCCAGCGCGTCGATCTCGTCGATGGTCGCCACCGCCCGCTCGGTGAGCTTGAGGCACAACTTCTTCGAGCGTTCCGGCATCGAGTCCCAGCCCATGAGGGTGATCACCGGGAGGACCATGAGGTAGGCGGTCGCGAGGCGGTAGTCGCGCCACGCCTCGTCGAACGAGTAGTCGGTGACGCCGCGGCCCACGAGTTCGGACACGTACTCGCGGACCAATGCCTCGTCGTGCCCCGCCCGGACCTCGGCCGGGAGGCCTTGGCTGACGAGGTAGGCGATGTCGGAAGCGCCCGCGCCCACCGAAGCAAACTGAAAGTCGACGACTTTCATCGTGTCGCCGGAGAAGAACATGTTGTCGGCGCGGATATCGCCGTGGAGCAGCATCGAACGTCGACTCAGCGCCTCCAGTGCCTGCGGCGCGTACTCGGTGAACCGCTCGGCGTAGCGTGCGACCGAAGCCGGGACGGGTTGGCCGGCATGCTCCAGATAGATCGGCCAGGCCAGGCCGAACACCGGGAAGAACACGTCGCGGACCGCCGGTGTGTCCAAGCCCGGAAAAACGCCTGCCGGAAGCGAATTCGCCGGATTCATCGACCAGCCGTGCAGGGCGGCGAGATCGGCGACCGCGATCCGCGCGCGCTCCATCGACAGGCCTGCCAAGTGGTCGGCGTTCTCCCAGGACTGCAGATCTTCCAGCACCAGCACGAAATCGGTCGTACCGTCCACCATTCTGGCTGCGTGTACGTGTGGCGTGCCCATCGGAGCACGACCCGCGACACGCTGGTAGAACTCCAGTTCCCGCCGATAGCCGCCGAGCATCTCCATGGCGCCGCGGGCCTCGGGAGTACCCGGCAGTTTGACGATCACCGTGGCCGGCAGTTCCGGGCTGCCCGCTAGCTGCACGCGGTACAGCAGCGATGCGAATCCGCTGTCCTCGGCGATACGCTCGACATGAACAGCGCTGACGCCCAACGTATCCGGCAGGGAGTCGTCGGCGCGCAGAGCCTCGGTCAACCACTCCGGGGTGACGTCGTCGATGCCCGACGGCACCCACGCGGCGGTGGACGTCACCCTTGACCTCCGAACAGGAAATTTGACACTGAGCAACTAAGATAGTTGTCGATCGTCTAATATGCAAGGGTGCCTTCCCCTGCACGCGGGCTCACCCAACCGGAGCGCGTCGAGATCTCGAACCGGCGGATGCTGCAAGCCGCCGCCGAGTTGATCGTCGAGAAGGGTTGGGAGGCAACAACAGCCGCCGAGATCGGCCGGCGTGCCGGCTACAGCAGGGCCATGGTGCACGCCCGGTACGGCAGCAAGGACGCCATCCTGGAGGCGTTCCTGCACGAGTACGTCCGCCACCTCAACCCCGACCCCGACCCGGCCGACACCGGCATGCAGCAGGTGCTCGCGCACTTCGACCGGATCCAGGAGGTCTACCACCAGGACGCCGAACTGTTGCGGGCGATGTTCGTCGCCACCTTCGAGGCGGTCAAGACCACCTCGCCGCTGCGCGACCGGGTCCGGTCCCAGCTGGAAGGCGGCGCGGCAAAGGTCGACGCCGGACTGCGAAAGGGACTGCAGGACGGCACCGTTGCGACGGGCATCGACATCGGTGCGGCCGTCAACGACATCACCGCGGCGGTCTTCGGCATCGCGTTCCAATGGGTGGTCGTACCGCGCATCCACGATCTGGAAGCCGAGATCGCCCAAACACGGACGCGAATCCTTCGGGATTACGGCGGTTAACCCAACGCCGTCCGCAGGAAGCCCTCGGTGACCCGCTGCACCCGCCGGGAGAAGATGTGCCCGACGTGGCCGCCGTCGTGCCAGTACAACTGGCCGCCGTAGCGCTCGTGCAGCACCAGCGCCGGCTCCCGCATCGCCATCTGGTCGTACCAGGCGCCCACGATCAGCCGACGCTCGGACGGCGGCGTCGGCAGCGCGTTGAGAGGGTCGATCACCGACGTCAGCGCCGTGACCACATCCGAGCCCATCATCTCGGCCGCCTCCCTGCCCTGGCCGGTGTCACCCCACCGGGACAGGTGGTGAGCGATCATCGCGTTGACTCCCCGGATCGGGGTATACAGCGCAACGGCGTCCACCGGCTCCAGATGCGACACCAGCGCTGCGACCGCACTACCGAGCGAAATACCGGCCATTCCAACGCTTGTCGCCTGCGGCCCGAGCCAACGCACGACGGCCCGCGCCTCGGAGATCGCCCGGATCATGCCGGCGACGTTGTCCAGCGGATCCGTGTCGGGGTAGGTCGGCCACTCCTTGCGGCGGGTGCCGTGGCCGGGCTGGATCGGCAGGGCCACGTTCACCCCCAGCGCCCGCTGCAACCGACGGGCGCGGCTGAGAAGCACATCGGTGGCGCTGCCCTGACCGGCCCCGTGCACCCACACCAGCCAGGGCCGCCGGGCCTCGTCGTGCCGGCACAGGTGCACGACCGCAGTGGCCGGACCCGCGTGCCCGGCCGCCGCCAGCGCCGCCGGCATTGCCGGCTCATGTTCGAACGTCACCCGCTCGTAGGCCAGCGCGCCGATCCTCTTGCGCTGGATCATGCGCATCCGCAACGGTTCCGGTTCCAGGTGGGCACCATCGACACCGAGTGCACTCAACTCCTGCGCGGCGGGCTCGTAGTAGCTCAGCGGATGGGTCAGTTCCGGTGGCGGCGCACTCAACGTCATGCCTGTTACCACGAGCTCGTCCATCGCCACCTCGCCGAGCTGGCGCGCGCCGGACGCCGAGGCCGCCGACCAGTCGGGGTTGTCGCTCCGGAGCACATCGACCGCCCGCGGCACCACCTGGGCGAGTTCCCTACCGGCCTGCCTGGTGCGTGCGAACCGCGTCATACCACCTCATCCGAGCTCGAAGCCGGTGTAGCCGTTCGCCGCGATCTCGTCGCATCGCCGGCGGTATTCGGGAATCCCCGCCGCATAGGCCATGTACCGGCGCTTCTTGCCCGGTACGTTACCGCCGTTGTACCAGGAGTTGCAGCTGGGGTGAGCCAGCACCGTCGGGGCCACCAGCGCGGTGGTGAGTTCGATCCATTCGTCCTGCGCGTCGTGCAGTGCCTCGATCGTGCGGTGGTCATGCGTGCGCAGATACCCGATGCAGTCACCGATCCATTCGATGTGCTGCTCCATCGCGGCAATGTAATTCGTTGTGGCCGAGGGGCTTCCCGGTGCCTGGACGATGAACAGGTTCGGGAAACCGGCCACCGCGACCCCGAGATAGGCGGTCGGCCCCTCCTGCGCCCACACCTCACGGAGCAGGACGCCGTCACGGCCCCGCACGTCAATCCTGCTGAGCGCACCGGTCATGGCGTCGAAGCCGGTGGCATAGATGATCACGTCGAGGTCGCAGTGCCCCTGCTCGGTGTCGATGCCCGTCGGCGTCACCCGCCGGATCCCACCCTTGCGCAGGTCGACCAGGGTCACGTTGTCGCGGTTGAAGGTGTCGTAGTATCCCTGGTCGATGATCGGCCGTTTACACGCGAACGGATGGGTGGGCACCAGCGACGCGGCGGTCTCCGGATCGGCGACGATGCGCGCCACGGCCCGGCCGTAGAGTTCGGTGGCCATCTGGTTGGCTTCGATGTCGAAGAAGACGTCCCCCCAGTTGAGCGCGCCCATGACGCCGCCCTCGTCGACCGCACGTCGGCGCTCGTCGGCCGTCGCCGATTTCACCGGCGGCCTGGCCAGCATGTCGAGCAGCAGCGAGAAGGCGCTGAGCCGGGCCGCGCCGACCGGATGCCGGCGCTGTGCCTCGCGGATCGCGGGGTAATCGGCCTTCAACGCATCCAGCTCGCCGGGCTCGAATTTGCGGACCGACCACGGCAGGGTGAAGGCGGCCGAGCGCTGGAACACATGAAGCGTGGCTGCCTGCCGGGCTACCACCGGGATGAGTTGCACGCCGGTGGAACCGGTGCCGATGACGCCGACGCGCTTGCCCGTCAGGTCGAATCCCGCACGGGGCCAGCGACTGGTGAACAGTGACGTCCCCGCGAAGGAATCCATGCCGGCGATGCCGGGTTCCAGCGGCACCGACAGGATGCCCGAGGCCGCGACGACGAACGGCGCCACGAATCGCCGGCCGGTGTCGGTGTCCAGCGTCCAGACGGCGGCGTCCTCGTCGAAGGTCATCGCTTCGACCGTGGTGCCGAACGTGATGTCGCGACGCAGGTCGAGCCGGTCGGCGACGAAGTTCAGGTAGGCCTCGATCTCCGGCTGGGCCGGCATGGTCTCGGTCCACTCCCACTCCTGCTCGATCGCTTCGGAGAAGCTGTAGGAGTACTCGATGCTCTCGATGTCGCAGCGGGCACCCGGGTAGCGGTTGAACAGCCATGTGCCACCGACGTTCTCGGCCGCCTCGACGGCGTGCACCCGCAACCCGAGCTCCCGCAGGCGGTGTATCGCGTAGAGACCCGCGAACCCCGCACCGATGACGAGTGCATCGAAGTGGTTCTCCGTCGTCATGGCTGACCGCTTCCTTCCACTGGGTCCCAGCACGCTGCCGAAAACATTACAGTAGCGGCCCCAGTAGCTGGAGAGACCTGATCAGCGGGCCAGGCTGTGGTGCTGCCAGGCGCGGCGTCGCGCCGGCATCGGATCGAATTCCAGCCGTGCGCGGCGGTCGAAGACCATGACGGCACGTTGCGGTTCGCGGTAGCGCGGCCAGCCCTCACCGGGCACCCCGCTGATCCCGAACGACCGCCAGCGCCGCTGGATGTCGCCACTGACCCGTAGCGCCGATCGCCGGTCGCCCGCGAGGGTGAGCATCGACCCCAACCCGCCGCGGTACACGTCGAACACCGCCAGCAGTTCCGTCGCATGCGTGGCTCCGATTCCAGCCCAGCTCAATGTCCGGGGCGCGTAGTCGTACCGGTAGAGATAGGTCGGCGCATGGGTACTGTGGGCTTCGGCGATCTGCCAGGCCATCGATGCGAAGGCGAAGTCTCCCCCGAGCGTCAGGCAGGCCCCGCGCTCCGGGTAGCCGGGATAGGCCGTTCTGATCTGTTCGCCCGCAACGGGTTCCACATCGGCGAGCAGCCGTTCGATACGCGACTGGTTGGTCGGCAGGTGATCGAGGAAGCGGGCGAACAGCCGGCCCTCGTCGGCGTTGTTGCCGATGATCAACGGCACGGGGTGCGCTGCGCCCTGCGCCATCGCCACCACCGGGTTCAGCGGCAGGAAGTCCCCGTCGACGCTGGGGCCGATCCCGAACGAGCCGGGCTGGTGGTGCATGATGTCGCCCATCAACCGCTCCAGCGCCCGCCCGAGTTGGGACGGCCTGGCCGAGACGATCACCTGCGCCGCCGAAACGGCGTCCGCACCGAGTTGGCGGGCGAACCGTTCGGCCACCTCACCGGCTTCGTCGGCGCTTCGGAGCAGTCCGGTCGGCGGACTCTCGGAGATCACCCGGTGGAACAGCCCCCGTGCGGCGGGCACCGCCAGCAGCGTGGCCACGGCATGAGCGCCGGCGCTCTCGCCGAAGATCGTGACGTTGCCGGGGTCTCCGCCGAACCCGGCGATGTTGTCGCGCACCCATTCCAGTGCCATCACGAGATCGCGCAGAAACAGATTGCCCTCGATCGGGTGTTCTTCGGTCGACAGCGACGACAGGTCGACACAGCCCAGCGCCCCCAGTCGGTAGTTCGCCGAGACGTATACGCAGCCGCGCCGTGCCAGCGCCGCACCGTCGTAGATGCTGGTTGCCGAACTTCCGAAGACATATCCCCCGCCGTGGACGAAGAACATCACCGGCAGTGGTTCGTCGGTGGGGGTGGCGGGGGCGACGACGTTGACGGTGAGGCAGTTCTCGCTCATCGGCTGGAGCCGGTTCAGGCCCACCCGGGTGAACCGGGGGTCCTGCGGCGCACAGTAGGCGAACTCGTCGCAGTGGCGGACCCCGCGCCACGGCGCGGCGGGCCGCGGAGCGCGCAGCCTCAGCGGACCGACGGGCGGTCGCGCGTACGGGATGGCCCGCCAGCGTCGTACGCCATCGCGGGCGAAGCCCTGCACGGTGCCGCTGGTGGTCGACACCACGCACCGCGCCTCGGGGTCAGCCATTGCCCTCCCAGCTCACGAGTATTGCGATCTCGGTGAAGACCCACGCTAACCGTTGCGGCCGCGTTCGCCGGTGATCTGCTGGCTCACCCGGCATTCGATGCCCTCGCAATCTGTCTCATCCGCCTTGCAGAAAGCGATACTGTAACTTGCTTAGTATAGGCGAACGAGGCTTGGGAGGACCGGTTGAAAGTTCCATTCACCTGGAAGGTCACCGGGTGGTTCATGATCGGCTGGTCCGCCGAATTCGCGGTCGGCGAGGTGCGCGCGCTGAAGTATTTCGGCGAGGACCTGGTGGCCTACCGCGACGAGTCCGGCGAGCTGCATCTGTTGGAGGCGCACTGCAAGCACCTCGGCGCGCACATCGGCCACGGCGGCAAGGTCGTCGACGACTGCGTCGAATGTCCCTTTCACGGTTGGCGCTGGGGGCCCGACGGCACCAACCGCTACATCCCGTATCAGCCCGACAAGCCGAATCGCGGTCTGCGGCTGCGCTCGTATCCGGTCAAGGAGCAGTACGGCTGCATCTTCATGTGGTTTCAGCCCGAGGGTAAGGACCCACAATGGGAACTGCCCGACATCTTCTTGAAGTTCCCCCAGTTCGAAACCGACCCGGATGCCTACTACCGGCCCTATCCGGAGTTCTCCAGCCGTGCCGACGCCATCCCGGTGCACCCGCAGATCGTCGCCGAGAACGGGCCCGACAGTTCACATTTCCGCTACGTGCACGGCGCCACCGTGACCCCGGTGTGCCTGCACTGGGAGAACGTGGACGAGGAGTGGCGCTTCCTCACCGGCTGGCCCGACGCCCGAAGCGACGACCCGGACAAGATGGCGCTGCGCATCCACAGCCACTTCTCCGGACTCGGGTTCGCGATGAGCGTCTTCGAGGGCTCGTCGAACCACCGGCTGATCTTCGCCTGCACCCCCGTCGACGACGAGGTGTCGGACATGTTCTATTCGATCTGGTGGCCGAAGGTGCCCGGCGAGACCTCCGACGTCCCACCGGAGGCCGTCCGCCTGCAGGTGGAACGACAGTTCCTCAAGACGGTGTGGGAGGACGTCGACATCTGGCGCTACCAGAAGTACGTGGAACACCCGGCGCTGGCCAAGATCGACGCGAAACCGTATATGGCCATGCGTAAGTGGGCCACCCAGTTTTACGAAGTACCGGCCGGCGTATGACACTCACCGAACTCGTCGCCGCGGGGCACACCGCAATCGTCACGCAGGAGTTGCAGGGCGCCGTGGTCGGGCCCGACGCCGGCTTGGCCGCACTGGCCGACGAGGCCCGACGGGAGGCGCTACCCAACATCGCCCGCCTGCTGCCGGTGGCGCGGGCGGCCTCGGTACCGGTGGTGCACTGCCTGGTGCAACGCCGCGCCGACGGGCTGGGTTCCAACCACAACGCGAAACTGTTCGCGATCGGCCGCAGCGGCGTGGCCATCGAACCGGGCAGTGCAGGCGCGACGCTGCTGTCCGAATTCGGTCCCGAGCCAAGCGATCTCGTGTTGCATCGCTGGCACGGTCTCGGTCCGATGGGTGGCACCGACCTCGATCCGATCCTGCGCAACCTCGGTGTGACGACCATCGTCGCGGTCGGGGTGTCGCTCAACGTCGCGATTCCCAACCTGGTGATGGACGCCGTGAACGCGGGCTACCGGGTGGTGCTACCCCGGGATGCTGTCGCGGGCATTCCCGCCGAGTACGGCGACGCCGTCATCGACAACACCCTGGCGCTGCTGGCCACCGTCACCACCACCGACGACCTGATCGAGGCCTGGCGGTAGGCCGACTGCCTAACGCAGCACCCGCACCGGCACACTGCTCCAGCCCGCGACGTTCTGCATGTTCACCCGCTTGCAACCGCTCCAGTCCACTTCGAAGCGGGGCATGAAGTCCAGCATCTTGTCCAACGCGATCGCACTCTCCATGCGGGCCAGCGCGGCGCCCAGGCAGCTGTGAATCCCGTAGCCCAGGCCCAGATTCTGCGCCTCGGTGCGGTCGCGGTCGACGTCGAAGGTGTCCGGATCGGTCCACGCAGCCGGGTCCCGGTTCGCCGAACCGCCCACCAGGAAAACAGGTTTCCCGGCCGGGATGGTGACGCCGTGCAGCGTGATCTCGCGAAGCGAGCACCGCACGTTGTACTGGGCCGGTGCCTCGTAGCGCAGTAGCTCTTCCACCGCGAACGGGATCTTGCTGCGATCGTCGAGCAGCTTCTGCCACTGATCGGGGTTGCGGCCGAACACCACCGCGGCGTTCCCGAGCAGCTTGGTCACGGTCTCTGCGCCGGCTCCACCCAACAGCGTTGCGAACTCGGTGATCTCGATCGTGCTCAGCGGAGCCATCTGCCCGTCCGCGCGTTCGATCTCGGAGGTGATGAGCTTGCTCAACAGGTCGTCGCCCAGCTCGTCGCGGCGCACATTGACCAGCTTGTAGTAGTAGACCGCCATGTCGATCGCGGACTTCAGCCCGGTCTCGGACATCTCGACCTCACCGGACTCGCGGTGTAGCAAGTCGTCGATCCACAGCCGAACCCGCTGACTGTCCTCATCGGGCACACCCTGCATGGTGGTGATGACTTCGACCGGGAACAGCGCAGAGAAGTCCTGCACCATGTCGAAGCCGTCGGGGTCGACCGCCGACAGATACTTGTGGATCAGTGCACTCACCATCGGCTGCTGCGACTGGATCGCCCGCGGGGTGAACACTTTGTTCAGCAGGCTGCGCATGTGGCGGTGGTTGGGCGGATCCATCACGATGATCGAGCCGTGTTCGGTCACCTCGCCCTTGCGCACCATGGACAGATCGACACCACGCGCCGAGGAGAAGGACTCGAAGTCTTTGTAGGCCGCCGCCACGTCTTCGTGCCGGGTCAGCGCGTAGAAGTCGTACTGCTCGCTGTAATAGACGGGGGCTTCCTCGCGCATCCGGCGGTAGGTCTCGTACGGCCCGTTGAAGAAGTCCTCGGAGAACGGATCGAACACCAACGTGGCCGTGGTCATGCCTTCGCCCCTTCGGCCCGGATGGCCTGGCTTCGTCCGATACGGCGGTGAGTTCTGTTGCGCGCCAGTCGCAGTGCGGTGTCGGCGTAGAGCTTCATCGGTTTGCGGAAGGGCGGGCCGTCGTCGACGAACGACCGCCGTTGCCGACGCAGCACATCCTCCAGCTCGTCGCGTGGGTCGAGAGCCGAGACGTCGGCGGGTGGACTCGTCGCGGTGTCCAAGCCGCGTTCCGTGCCGACCCGCGAACCGATACCGTCCGTCAACTCCGACCTCCCCTGTCTGTTCCGACGCACGCACCGTCGCCCTTCCGACGTCCCTGGTTCGGACCGAGAATGTGAGTTACTGTAACATTTACAGTACTGAGGTCCAGCAGCTTTACGGTCTGCACGACGAAGCGGGGAGCGTGGCATGGAAAGCCCGGTGAAACCGATCACCGACAAGCCCGCCGACTACATTCGGGATCCCTACCCCTATTTCGCGGACCAGCGCCGCAGCGGCGGAGTCTTCCGCGGGACCGTGATGGACTACTCGAAGACCCCCAAATCGCTGGTGCCCGAACATGAATACGCGGCGATGTCGTTCGACGCCGTGAACAAGGTGTTCCGGGACGGGCGGCTGTTCAACTCGGCGTTCTACGACGCCAGCATCGGGCTGTTCATCGGTCCGTCGATCCTGGCAATGGAAGGCAGAAAGCATCGCGAGCACCGCAACCTGGTGTCCGCCGCCTTCAAGTCGAAATCCCTGGCGCGATGGGAGCCCGAGATCGTCAGGCCGGTCTGCACCGCACTGGTCGACGAGTTCATCGAGGCCGGCCGGGCCGACCTGGTCAAGGACTTCACGCTGGAGTTCCCCACCCGCGTCATCGCCAAGCTGCTGGGACTGCCCGCGGAGGACCTGCCCACGTTCCGGCGCTTGGCCGTCGAACTTTTCAGCTACACGGTCCGGTACGACCTGGCGTTCAAAGCCTCTGCGGCGCTGAAGGACTACTTCCTCGAGCAGATGGAACTGCGCAAGTCGAACCCCACCGACGACATCATCGGCGACCTGATGACGGCCGAGATCGACGGCGAGAAACTGAGCGACGACGCGATCTACTCCTTCCTGCGGCTACTGCTGCCCGCCGGACTGGAAACCACCTTCCGTTCGTCGGGCAATCTCATCTATCTGCTGCTGACGCATCCGGAGCAGTTCGCCGCCGTGCAGGCCGATCACGAGCTGCTCGCCCCGGCGATCGAGGAGGGGCTGCGCTTCGAGACGCCACTGACCACCGTGCAGCGCACCGCCATCGAGGACACCGAACTCGACGGCGTGGCCATCCCCAGGGATGCGGTGATCGACGTCTGCATCGGCTCGGCCAACCGCGACGAGGCGCGCTGGGAGAACGCCGAAGTGTTCGACATCTTCCGCGACCGCCTGCCACACATCACCTTCGCGGCCGGCGAGCACACCTGCATGGGCCTGCATCTGGCCCGGATGGAAACCCGGGTCGCCCTGGAATGTCTGCTGGACCGCGTGACCGACATCCGGCTCGACACCGACGGCGACCCGCACATTCACGGTCAGCCGTTCCGCTCCCCGACCGCCCTGCCGGTCACCTTCACCCCCCAGTGATTTCGGTGTGATTCCGCGCGCTCACCGCGCCTGATCACACCGAAATCACTGAGTAGGGCGGGGTGTCCGGTGTGCGACGGTCCGGGTCTCGGTGTACTGCTGCAGACCTTCCAGTCCGCACTGCCTGCCGATGCCACTGCTCTTGTAGCCACCGAAGGGCGCGTCGGCGCCGTAGAACATGCCGCCGTTGACCCCGATGGCGCCGGTGCGGATGCGCCGGGCCACCGCCAGGCCACGGTCCAGTGCTCCCGACAGCACCGCCCCGGCCAATCCGAACGCGGTGCCGTTGGCCAACCGCACGGCCTCGTCGTCGTCGGCGAACGGGATCACCACCAGCACCGGGCCGAAGATCTCCTCCTGCGCGATCGCCGAACCCGGATCGGCGCCCACGATCAGCGTGGGCGCCACGAAATGCCCGCCGGCCAGATACTCGGGCAGGTTCTCCACAACCCCTCCGCCCGTGAGGATTTCGGCGCCGTCACGGCGCGCCCGATCGCACGCGTCCAGCACCCGCTTCTTCTGCGCGGCACTCACCACCGGCCCGCAGAACGTCTCGGCCAGCGCCGGGTCGCCGACCGGAACGGCCTCGAACGCCATCCGGATGGCGGCCACCGACTCGTCGTACAGCGACCGATGAATCAGCAGCCGGGTGGTCGACGCGCAGGCCTGGCCGGCGTGCACGCACACCCCGGCCGCGCCGGGGATCACATGAGACGGCTTGGCGTCGTCGAGCACGATCAGCGCCGACTTGCCGCCCAGTTCCAGGAAGGTTCGCTTCATCGTCTCGGCACCGTCGCGGGTGATCTGCTTGCCCACCGCGGTCGACCCGGTGAACGACACCATGTCGACGCGCGGGTCGAGCACCAGACGTGCCGCCACATCGTTGGCCGGTGTCGGGACGACGTTGACCACCCCCGGCGGGATGTCGGTGTGCTCGGCGATGAGCCGTCCCAACCGGGTCGCGTTCCACGGCGTGTTCGGGTCGGGCTTGAGGATGACGGTGTTGCCCATCGCCAGCGCCGGACCGAGCTTGTTGAGAATGACCTCGACCGGGTAATTCGACGGGGTGATCGCGGCCACCACGCCGACGGGTTCCCGGACCACGGTGCGCACGTTGCGCTCACCGAACAGGCCCCCGCCGTCGAGCACCCGTTCCCATTCGAACTCGTCGATCGTGCGGGCCGGCCAGCGCAGCGCGCCGTCGAGCGGCCAGTCCAGCTGCGCGTCCCTGGTGGTGACGATCGGGCAGCCGACTTCGGCGACCAATTCCTCACGCAGGTCGTCTGTTTCGCCCTCCAACGCGGACTGGAGCTGTTCCAGGCAACGCTTGCGCAGCGCGCGGTTACCGGCCCAGTCCGTGTCGTCGAATGCGCGCCGGGCCGCGGCGATGGCGGCGTCCATGTCCGCGGCGCCGGCCGCCGCCGTCGTGCCGAGCACCCGGCCGGTAGCGGGGCTGACGTTGTCGAACTCGTCGCCGGACATCGCAGCCCGGAGTTCACCGTCGATCAGCAGCCGCCGTTCGGCGCGTTGCGCGGCCCTGCGGCCCACTTCGACGCTGGGCGCCGACTGCTCGGCGGTGTCACTCACGAAGTACTCCTCAGGTCAACTGTAAGATTTACAGTAATATACTTCACAGTGGCCGGGTAAGTGTCAGGCCCGATCCACCCGCACCGGCACACCTGTCAGCCACGCCATGCCCGACAGCTTCTCCACGTGTTCGGGCGCGCTCGACGTCAACGTGTTGACGTTTGCGCCGCGAGCCAGGTTGGCCACCTGCCATCCGCCGGTCCCCTTGTGACCCCACCCGTGCGGTATCGCAACCACCCCGCCGACGATGTCCTTGGTGGCGGTCACCGGCACGGAGATCCGGCCGAACGGCGACGACACGACGGCCAGATCCCCGTCGGCCAGACCGAGTTCGGTGGCGTCGTCGACATGCATCAGCGCGTGCTGCTCCCGGCCGCCGCGCATCAGCAACGGCGAGTTGTGCATCCACGAGTTCTCCGAACGCGGCTCACGCATGCCGATCATCCGCAGCGGATAGCCGTCGGGCCGGTATCGCCGCGACAGGTCGGCGATCTCCGCACCGATCTCGTCATGGGTCAGACGAATTCGCTTGCCTCGGTAGACAACCGCCTGCCCGAGGTTGCCGTCGTCCAGATGCGGCTTGAGCACCACGCCGTGCGGGTGACTGCCTGTCAGGCGATCGAAGGTCAGCCCGGCGCGACGCATCCCGAATCGGTCGCCGCCCTCGGAGAGCCGGATGATCCCATCGATCATCGCCCTGGGTGTGACGGATCTTCCGAAGGGCCGCAACGCTTTCCGCAACATCCCGAGACCGGCGAACAGTGGGCTGCGCCAATGCATCCGGGTCATCAGGTCGTCGATGATGACCCACTCCGGGCGAGCCTGGCCCGCCGGTGCCACCACCGCCTCGGTGGCCTGCCGGAACGGGGTGACGTACTGCGCCTGGAAGGTGATCGCGAAGTCGTCCCGCTCGTACATCGTGGTCACGGGCAGGATGTAGTCACAGTGCGCCGTCGTCTCGGTGACGTACAAGTCGAGCGCCACCATCAAGCCGAGTTGTTCGGCCGCCGCCTCCAGTTCGTCGCCGTTGGGCACCGACAACACCGGGTTGCCCGCACTGACGAACAGCGCCTTGATCTGGCGGGCTCCGGCCGTGGTGATCTCCTTGGCCATCATGGTGGCCGGTTCCGACGCGATCAGCCGGGGAAACCCGCCGACACGGGACCGCTTGCGCCGATACGATCGCCGGAGCAGCGCGCCGACCGCCTTCATCGCCCACCGCTGGCCCGGCATACCCAGGCCGTTGAAGATCATGCCGCCCGGTTGACCGGCGTTACCCGCGACGATGTTGACCGCATCGATCAAATACGTTGTCAGCGTGCCGTTCTGGCCGGCGCTGGTGCCGAGCCGGCCGTAGACGGCCGCCCGCCGGGTGCCGGCCAGATCGCGGGCAAGCCCACGCACCGTGTCGGGCTCGACGCCGGTGTGCGGCCGGGTGACCTCGGGGGTGAACGGCGCGCACCGGCGCTCCAGCCAGTCCAGCCCGTCGGCGCGGGCGGCGACCCCGGCGCGGTCGACGAGGTCTTCGGCGAACATCACCTGCAGCAGAGACAGCAGCAGGTACGCGTCACCGTCGGGGATGATGCCCAGCCATTCGAACTGCGCGGCCGTCTCGGTTCTGCGCGGATCGATCACCACCACGCGTCCGCCGCGCTTCACGATGTCGTGCATCCGGTCCTTGATCCGCGGCACCGAAAGCACGCTGCCGTGCGAGACCACCGGGTTGGCACCCATCACCACCAGTAGGTCGGTGCGCGCCACATCGGGGATCGGCATCGACGTCGGCGTGCCGTAGAGCAGTTGGCTGGCCAGGATACGGGCATTGGTGTCCTGCGAGGATGCGGTGAAGAAGTGCGTGCCGCGGCCGAGTCCGTTGATGAAGATCCCCGCCCACAGCAGATGCGAGTAGCTGAAGGCGCCCGGATTGCCGAAGTACCAGCCGACGGCGCCCGGGCCGTGTTCGGCGAGGATGGTGTCGAGCCGTGCGGCGATGTCCGACATCGCCGACTCCCAGCTGACCGGCTCGAATTCACCGGCGGCGGTGCGGCGCAACGGTTGGGTCACCCGGTCGGGGTCGTTGTTCACCTCGGTGAACGCGATGCCCTTCTGGCAGGCGAAGCCCGCCGAGAGCGGATGCTCCTTGTCGGGCCGCAGGGACACCAGCCGACCGTCCTCGACCGTCGCGATCATGCCGCACAACGGCTCGCAGATACGGCAGAAGGTCGGCTTGTGCTCGATCACCGGAACCACGTTACTGTAATAGTTACAGTTGGTATATGCTTTTCGCCTTCGCTCCGGCCTGACCCGCCTCCGACACAGGAGTACTGACATGACCAACGACGTAGCCATCATCGGCGTCGGCCTGCATCCGTTCGGGCGGTTCGAGGGCAAGACGGCCATGCAGATGGGTGTCGACGCGATCTTCGCCGCGGTCGCCGACGCCGGAGTCCAGTGGAGCGACATCCAGGCCGCGACCGGCGGCAGCTGGACGGTGGCCAATCCGGACGCCATCGTCAACATGGTCGGGTTGTCCGGCATCCCGTTCACCAATGTGTTCAACGCATGCGCCACCGCCGCCAGCGCCGCCAGGGCCTGCGCGGACGGTATTCGGTTGGGCGACTACGACATCGGCATCGCCGTCGGCCTGGACAAGCATCCCCGCGGGGCGTTCACCGAGGACCCCGGCCTGGTCGGCATGCCCAGCTGGTACGCCGAGAACGGGCAGTACTTGACCACCCAGTTCTTCGGGATGAAGGCCAACCGGTACGTGCACGAGCACGGCATCTCACACCAGACGCTGGCCAAGGTGGTCAACAAGAACCTGCGCAACGGCGCACTGAATCCGAATGCGTTCCGGCGCAAGCCGATCGCGGAGGAGGACATCCTCAACGCGCCGATGCTGAACTACCCGCTGACCCAGTACATGTTCTGCGCCCCCGACGAGGGCGCCGCCGCGGTGGTGATGTGCCGCGCGGATATCGCGCACCGCTACACCGACAAGCCGGTGTACCTGCGCGCGGTCGAGGTTCGCACGCGCACGTACGGCGCCTGGGAGGTCAACACCACGTTCGCACCGGTCGAGGAGGACGTGTCCCCCACGGTGTACGCGGCGCGGGCGGCTTTCGAGAGAGCCGGGATCTCACCGGCGGATGTCGACGTGATCCAGTTGCAGGACACCGACGCCGGCGCGGAGATCATCCACATGGCCGAGTGCGGGTTCTGCGCCGACGGTGATCAGGAGAAGCTGCTGGCCGACGGCGCCACCGAGATCGGCGGATCGCTGCCGGTCAACACCGACGGCGGCCTGATCGCCAACGGTGAACCCATCGGGGCGTCGGGCCTGCGTCAGATCCACGAGTTGGTGCGCCAGTTGCGCGGCGAGGCCGGCGACCGGCAGGTGCCCGGGCAGCCGAAGGTGGGCTTCGCACAGTTGTACGGGGCGCCCGGGACGGCCGGCGCGACCATCCTCACGACGTGAGACCGCAGAGCTCCTCGGACACCGACCACAGCCGGGCGGCGTGTTCGGGGTCGATCGCGTAGGGCGCGACATCAGAGCGGACGGCGCAGTCGGCGAGGTACACCCCGCCGGTGTCGGCCAGTTTCGGGCTGACCGCCGCCCAGACCTGGGTCGCCGCGCCTCGCTCGGGTCCGACGAAGTCGCGCCGGACGTCGACGTTTGCGGGCCGGCGACCGCTGATGGTCGCGACGGACTGCAGGCCGGCGAAGTCATCGCGCGTCATGTGCCGGGCCAGCGCGGTGGCGACGATGCCGGGATGCACTGCATACGAACGGATTCCGCGATCGCGATAACGGCGGTCGAGCTCGACCGCGTGCAGAACGTTCGCGGTCTTCGACGCACCGTAGGCCAGGAACTTGTCGTAATCCCGGTGCTGCCAGTTCGGATCGTCCAGATCGACGTCGCTCATCAGGTGCCCGTCCGACGACAGGTTCACCACCCGGGATCCGTCGGCAGCCAGCTGCGGAAGCAACAGCTGGGTCAACGCGAAATGGCCCAGATGGTTGGTGCCGAACTGCATTTCGAAGCCGTCGGCAGTCCGGCCGAACGGCGTGAACATCACGCCGGCGTTGTTCATCAGGACGTGTAGCTCGGGCGCGAGTGCGGCGATCTCCGCGGCCGCCGCACGCACCGCCGACAGGGATGTCAGGTCCAGCGACACCGCCGACAGCCGCGCCGACGGTGCCGTCTCGCGGATCCAGGTGATGGTCTCGTCAATCGCGGCGGCATTGCGCGCCGCCAGCACCACGTGGGCGCCCGCGGCCGCCAGTACCCGGGCGGCCTCCCGGCCCAGACCGGACGAGGCGCCGGTGATCACACAGGTGCGCCCGGTCAGGTCGACACCGTCGACGACCCGCTGCGCGGTCAGCTCCGATGCCGCCGTCACTCAGGACGCTTTCGGCGGTGAATAGTTGGGCCTGCCGAGCCCCAACACATGCTGGGCGATCATGTTGCGGAACACCTCCAGCGTGCCGCCGTAGATGCCGACCAGCGGTGCGAACCGGAAGGCGTACTCGCTGGCGCCGTCGTCGGCCGCGCCCTCGGCACCGGCGGGCAGCGCGGAAGCGGCACCGAGGAGGTCCATCAGCTCCGGGGACACGTCGCGCATGGTCTGCGCCCCGGCGACCCGGCCGAAGATGCTGGGCGCCGACATCGCGGCCTCGATCCGGGCCGCGCTGCGCCCCAATCGGTAGGCGACGGAATCGTCGTCAATCAGCCTGCGGCCGGACGGGTCCGGCTCGGCAACCTTGGCGGCGGCGGTGTCCAGCGCGTGCGCCAGGAAGCCGACCTGGTGCGACATGATCGACACGTCGGCAAGCCCGTCGGCGGCGGCCGCGACGGCGCCATGCTCGGCGTTGAGCGGCTCACGCAGCACCGTCCAGCCCCCGTTGACCTCGCCCAGCCGGTACTTGTCGTCGACCCGCACGTCGCTGTAGTAGACGATGTTGGTGCGGTCACCGTCGACGGTGCGGATGCCCTGGATCTCGATGCCCGGCGTGTCCAGCGGGACCAGGAACATGGTGATGCTCTGGTGTTTCGGTGCGGTCGGGTCGGTGTTGGCGATCAGGAACACGTACTGGCAGTTGTGCGCGCCAGTGGTGAACATCTTGGAGCCGTTAATGATCCAGCCGTCGCCGTCGCGGTACCGCTCGGGTCTTGCAGGTGGCGATGTCCGATCCGCCCTCGGGTTCGGTGTAGCCCAGGCACATCCGGGCGTGCCCGCTGTACACCAGCGGCATCACCTCGTCCGTGAGTTCCGGCCTGCCGAACCGCTCCACCGACCTGGCCACCAGCGCGGTGGTGCCCGACGTCACCCACGGCACATGTGCCCGGCGTTTCTCCAGATCCCAGATCCGCCGCCGGATCCGGCTGAAGCCGCCCTTGCCCTCCGGCTTCCATTCGCCCGTCAGGTAGCCCCGCGCGCCGAGGGCCAGGTGCACACCCTCGTCGAAGTTGTCGCCGGACTCCCGGTCGCGTGCGATGACGTCCTCGGTCACCTGCTCGGCGAGGAATGTACGGACCTCGTCGAGAAACGCCTGATCGTCGTCGGCGAGTTCGACCCGTGAGAAATCCATTGTGCTGGTTCCCTTTTCTAGTTCTGGCTCTCGCGGTCCGCGATGATCCGGCCGACTCGTTTGGCGGTGGCGGCAGGGTCGCCGCCGGCCAGCGGCCAGCCGCGGGCCCGCACCAGGTAGGCGGTCGCCGCGGCCTCGGCAGAGACGCCCAGACCGCCTTGCACATGCACCGCCATGGTGGCCGCCCGCGGCGCCTCCTCCGCCATGAAGACGAACGCGCAGCCCGTCAACTCCCGGCGCTCCTCGGGTTCGTTGTCCGCGAACCACGCGGCCCGGCGCGCCAGGTTCCGCCCGGCCTGCACGGTGATGGCCATGTTGGCCAGCGGATGCGAAATACCCTGCAGCGTCGAGATCGGCACCCCGAGCGTATAGCGGGTCTTGGCGAACTCCGCGGCGATGGTGGTGGTCTCCTCGACCAGGCCCACCAGCGCGGCGGCCGTCAGCAGCCGCCATTCCTCCAGGGCCAGATCATATTTCGCGAGCGCCTCGGCGCCGCTGCCCAGCACGGTGCGGCCGTCGGCCTGCGTGATGTCGACCCACGCCATCGGCAGCCGGCCGATGTTGTCGACTTTGGCGGGACGGGTGTCGAACGTCAGCCGCACCACCTCGTCGCCGTCGCGCAGCACGATGTGGTCGGCGATCGAACCGGTCGGAATCAGCCGGACGGGGCCCGCGGCGTCGAGTTGCGGGTCCAGCCCGGCCAGCTGCTCCCCGCTGACCACGGGCGGCAGATCGGCGCCGAGGGCATCCAGCAGGCGGGCCGTGCAGATGTGGTCGATCCACGGCACCGGCGCCAGCGACCGGCCGATCTCCTCGGCCACCAGGGTCAGGTCGACCATCGTCGCGCCGTCGCCACCCGAGCATTCGGGCAGCGCCATGGTGGTTGCGCCCATGGCGCACAACCGTTCCCAGAGGCTCTTGTCGAATCCCGACGCCTCGGCCGCGCGCACGACCTCGATGGAGCAGGACGCTTTGAAGAACTGGCGGTAGGCCGCCTGCAGGTCGGAGTGATCCTCGGACAGGCTGTAGTCGAGCCTGCGCAATTCGTGGCGGTCCATCGTCACGCTCCCTCTCCCGAACCGAAGAAGAACTCCTCGGCGTTGTTGTAGAGATAGTTGTCGAGCACGTCGGGAGGCAGGTCGAGGGCCAGCGCCTCCGGCACCACCCGGTTCTGGCGCAGCACCGGCCAGTCGGAGGCGAAGATCACCTTGTTCTTGCCGCGCGTGCGCATGTAGTGCAGCAGGCTCTCGGGCAGCCGCTTCGGTGACCACGCCGACGTCATGATGCGCAGGTTTGCGTACTTGATCAGCATCC
This sequence comes from uncultured Actinomycetota bacterium, assembly GCA_963779655.1. Classification (GTDB taxonomy): domain Bacteria; phylum Actinomycetota; class Actinomycetes; order Mycobacteriales; family Mycobacteriaceae; genus Mycobacterium. The sequence continues at coordinate 43,345 of CAVZZD010000015.1, forward strand.
GGATCGCGATGTCCCACCACGGGTCGGCGCCGTGGATCATGCACAACTTCAGTTCGGGGAACCGCACGCAGACCCGGTCGAGGTGGATGGGGTTCTGCACCTCACCGGGGATCGGCGGGCCCGGCAGCCCGGTGTTGACGCACAGCGGAAGCTCGAGTTCGGCGCACTTGGCGTACAGCGGGTAGTACACCGCGTCACTGGGGGGATACTGCCCGTCCCCCCAGAAGCTGGGTCCGACAGCGGTATACGCGACCGGAAGGTCGTTGACGATCGCCGTCAGCTCGCGCAGCGGCTGCACCGGCCGCAGCAGGTTCACTCCGCCCATCGCCAGCGCGAACCGGTCGGGTCGGGCTTCGACGAACTTGCGGGCCGTCACCGACGGTTTGACCAGGCTGTCCATCAGGATGGCGCGCTGCACACCCTGTTCGTCCATCTCGTCGAGCAGTTCGCCCATGTCGACGGGCGCGAACATCGACTCCGGGCCCTTGAAGTAGTCGTCGCGCACCTTGACCATCCAGGTCGGCTGCTTCTCGGTCTCCCCGAAGTGCACGTTGACCAGGCAGTCGATCACCCTCTGCGGCATGTTCTTTCCCTATGTGTTCAGCGGGGCGCGTTGTGCGGCTTCGGCTTTGGCCCAGCGGTAGTCGGCCTTGCCGTTGCCCAGCCGGCGGACCCGCTCGACGACGATGTACTCCTTGGGCGCCTTGAAACGGGCCAGCCGGCCGGTGCACTGCTCGTGCAGTGCATCCCGGGCTGAAGCCGCATCCGGCGTGCAACTCGATCAGCGCGACGATCTCCTGACCCCATCGGTCGCTCTCCCGGCCGACCACGAGCGCGTCGGCGACGTCGGGATGGGCCCGCAACACCCCCTCGACCTCCTCGACGAAGACCTTCTCCCCGCCGGTGTTGATCACCAGGGAGTCGCGACCGAACAGTCGCAGGGTGCCGTCGGCTTCCAGTGACGCGCGGTCCCCCGAGACGACCACCCGTTGCCCCGCGACAACGGGGAAGGTCTTGCGGGTGGCCTCCGCGTCGTCGAAGTAGCCGAGTGGAATGCGGCCCGTGCGTACCACCCATCCGACCTCGGTGTCGCCGGGTTGCAGGAACCGAGTGAGGTCCTCGGACACCACGGTGCCGCCCTCGCGCAGATCGAACGTCTCGCGGTGCGACCCGCGCTGGTTGTGCCCGAAGCCCATGTTCCCGGTCTCCGACGACCCGTAGCCGTTGATGATGGTGAGCTGCGGGAGCTTCTCCAGCAGGGCGCTGACGTGTTTGGGATTGGTTGCCGCGCCACCTGTTCCGATCGCATACAGCGATGAGAGCTCGTAGCTGTTCTGGTTGAGCTCGTCGATCAGCGGTGCGGCGTAGGCGTCGCCGACCATTGTCATCAGGCCGACCTTCTCACGCTCGGCTGTCTGCCACACCAGCGGTGGGTTGAACTTGGCCCGGTCGTCGTACAGCACGACCGGGAGTCCCGCCAGTGCCCCGGAGAACACCGTCCACAGCCCCGCCGCGTGCATCAGCGGCGACACCGCGAACCACGGCGCGCCCTCGTTGCGGCGCACCTTGTCGTGGATCTCGACGGCGGATTCGTGGTCGGCACCCACCATCGACGACACATAGGTGTCGCTCTGGCGCCACAACACGCCCTTGGGCCGGCCCGTCGTGCCACCCGTGCAGTACATGATGAGGTCATCCGGTGACCCGGTGATGCGCCGATCCGGATCGCCTTGGGCCAGTGCCTCTTCCAGCGGGATCGCGCCGGGCAGCTCCGCTGCGTCGCTGCCGTCGTCGACCGAGATCAGCAACTCTGTCCCCTCGGGCGGCAGGACGTCGGCGAACTTGGTTCCCAGCGAACGGTGATACACGACCGCCCGCGGCTTGACGTACTCGAGTAGATCGTGGATCTCGCGCGGCGTGTAGTGATGGTTCACGTTGACCGGAACGGTGCGCGCCTTCAGGCGCGCCCACCACCATCTCGGGGTAGCGGTCGTTGTACATGATGAGCGCGACGCGATCCTGGCCGCACTCCCAGTTCTGCAGAGCGGCCCGCTCGTGGTGGGCGCCGAATCCCTTGTCGGCCAGGAAGTTCGCGAATCGCCGGGACTGCGCCGCCAACTCGCCGTAGCGTGGTACGACGCTCCCCGCAGACGGTCATCACCCGGTCGGGTATCGCCTCGGCGATGGCGTCGACGACATCGCCGATGGTCCACTCCCCCATGGCTAGGCGGACGCCACGACGTTCACGCCGAGCAGATCAAGGGCGTTGTCCCGCATGACCTTGCGGGTGTCCTCGGCACTGAATTCGGGGAACTGCGGGATGTCGGCGGTAAAGGTCATCGGGTCCGCGAGTCCCTCTCCGTGCGGCCAGTCCGAGCCGAACAGGATCTTGTCCACGCCGATCGTGTCGGCGAGCAGCTTTACGTCGTCCTCGTAGTAAGGCGCGATCCAGACGTTGTTCCTGCATCTGCTCCACTGGATCCTCGGTGAAGTGGTGCGGCGCGGTGTTGGCGGCCTTCTTGAGCCGCTTGATCAACCGGTACACGAAGTAGGAGCCGTTCTCGATGCTGGCGACCTTCAGCTTCGGATGGCGGGTGAACACCTGGTGCACGACCATCGAGGCCATCGTGTCGTGGATCGCCCGGTCGTCGAGCAGGATCTGGTCGAGCGGGTCCTTCTTGCCGAATCCTTCGAACTTCGCCTTGCCGCCCCACAGCGCGGCGATCGCCAGGTAGCCACTGTCGGACAGGTGGAAGCCCACCGGCACACCGGCTTCGGCCAACCGTGCCCAGACCGGGTCGTGGAGCGGATCGCCCAGCGAACGCGGTTTGACCACGCCGGGCACCGGCGCCGGCCGCACCAGCACCATTTTGGCGCCGCGCGCGAGCACGAACTCGACTTCCTCGACGGCCTTGTCGGGATCGGCCAGCGAGATGATCGGCGCCGAGATGATCCGGTGGTCGGGACGGTCGAAACCCCAGTCCTCGTCGAGCCAGAGATTGAAGGCGTGCACCGATGCCATCGTCGCCTCGATGTCGTGTTTGAGCGCTTCTTCGACACCGCAGGCGAACGTGGGCAGCATGAACACCGTCTCGAGGTTCTGACGGTCGAGAACCTTCACCCGCGCATCGCGGTTCTGGTACTCGGGATGATTCTCCATGCGGTCGACCTTCATCAGCGAAGCCGGGTCGACGCCCTCGGGGATCTCGCCGCGGAACAACAGATCCAGGCAGCCGGGTTCGATGATCGGATCGAACGTCGGATTGGGGATGAACTGATTGATCTCACCGGCCATGACCGCAAAGGTGCGCTTGCCCTCGGTGAGCATCTGCACGCCGCGGCGCTTGAACTCCTTGGGCAGGTGCCGGGTGAAGGAGTCGATCGGCTCGTAGTAGTGGTTGTCGACGTCGATCGCCCGGTAGTTCAGCGTGCTCATCGGAGTCCCTTCGGCGGCTGAGGTCGTGTGGTCGTATGTTGTTGTGCCGATTATCGTTTCGGCTCCTGCCCGGCAGGGGCAGGGAAGTTCGGCGCCCGCTTCTCGAGAAAGCTGGTGATGCCCTCGACGACGTCGGGCCGCAGCAGCGACTCGTGCATCAGTTTCTCCGCGCGATTGCTGGCGTCGACGACATCCCGCATCGCGTCACCGTACGCCTGCGCCTTGATGACAGCCAGCGACGCCGGCGAGCAGTTGCGCGCGATGTCCTCGGCGTAGGCGAGGGTGTGATCCATCAGCTCGTCGGCGGGCCAGACCTTGGTGACCAGGCCCAGTTCGGCCGCCTCCTCGCGCCAGGAAGGTGCGCCCGCTCAGCAGCAGTTCGAGCGCGGTGCTCCAGCCGACCAGCCGCGGCAGTATCCAGGAGATGCCGTACTCGGCGATGAGTCCGCGGCGGGCGAACGATGTCGCGAACTTCGCACCCGCAGCGGCGAATCGGATGTCGCACATGAGGGCCTGAGTGAGTCCGTACCCGACGCACGACCCGTTGATCGCCGCGATGACGGGTTTGGTCAGCTCGGTCACGAAGTGCGGATGGCGCGCCCCCACCAGGGTGCTCACGTCGGTGCCGGCCGCATTCCCCAGCGACTCGCCGATGTCGGCCATCGTGCCCAGGCTCGCGCCCGCGCAGAACGCCCTGCCGCGGCCGGTCACGACGATCACCCGCACTGCGGGATCGGCTTCGGCACGGTCGACGCAGGCGTAGAAACCCGACGAGATGTCCGGGCCCCAGGTGTTGAGCCGTTCGGGGCGGTTGAGGGTGATGACCGCGACGCCGGCGTCGGTGACCTCGTAGAGCACCGCTTCGTCATCGTGGTCGTCTTCGTCGACGTCAGTCGACCGCGTCAGCACTCACCCGACCACACCTCCCCTGCCGCTCCGCAGCAACATTGATTACAGATACTGTATACCTATCGGTAGTCCATTCCGCAAGGCGGCCGGAATCGGCCGAACCGCAGGTCAGGCGACCAGTCCAAACCGTTTGTAGGCGTCTTCGATCTGCGTCTTGGCCGCTGCGGGCAGCTCGGCCTGCGGAGGCCGGGAATGCGGGTACGAACCGACCGGCAGGCCCACCACGGCGGCGGCATGCTTGAACGCCGCACCCCAGTGGGTGAAGTAGTCGGAGCGGCCCGGGTAACAGGTGAACCACGGAGCCCATGTCGATCTCGAACCGGTCGAGCCCGGACTCTCGCCCGTAGTCCATCGCTTCGATCAGCCGGCCCGCCACGATCAGCTCCCAGTACTCGGAGAAGATGCGGCGCTGCGGGGTCTCGTAGAGGTAGCCGACGGTGCCCAGCTGCGCCGGACACACGATGCCCTCGCGCAGCCAGCCCGCCCGGTAGACCGTGCGATCGCACTCCCAGACGACGAGATCGGGTGCCAGCTCGTGCAGCATCCGGCTGTTCGCGGGACGGAATGCGCCCTCCTTGGTGGCACACACCGCCGGGATCTCGTCGTAGATCCGCGCACTCTCGGCGGCGGTCGAGCACATAGCCCGAGGACGGCGAGTTGAACATGCCGAGGGCGATGTCGGTGCGCTCGGCGATGTAGGAGAAGAAGCGCAGCACACCCTCGCCGCCGTGGCATTCCATCATCGGGGTCTGGATGTAGACGATGTCGGCACCCGACTGCTGCGCGTGCAGCGTCAGTTCCAGGCAGTCCTTCGCCGACGTCGCCGCGGTGCAGGCCTGGATGACGATGTCCGGGTTGGTCGCCCGCGCTTCACGAATGGCCCACTCCAGCAACTGCTTTCGTTCGTCGATGGTCAGAGACCAGAACTCGGCGACCCCGCTGGTGCACCAGAGCATCGGATGTCCCAGGTCGGCGGCGCAGTAGCGCACCAGCGCGCGGTAGGCGTCCCAGTCGATCTCGTCGCCGTCGCGCCCGCAGAACGGCGTGTAGAGGGAATCGCCGATACCGCGCAGCGCCCCGGGCGCCCACGATCTCGCGTTGCCTGCTGTGGCCATGTGCCTCCATTCCGGTCTGTGGCCGTGAGGCCGCCGTCAGGTGAAGTCGGATCCGCCGTCGACGTTGACGTTGGCCCCGGTCATGTAGGAGTTGCGCCGCGACGCCAGGAACGCGACGACGGGCCCGATCTCCTCGGGCAGCCCGGCACGCGGCAGGTGCGCGGGATGCCCGAAGTGCTCGGTGATCGCGTCCATCAGGCGGTAGGGGTCGCTGCCGTCGACGCCGACCGAGCCGGCCCAGTTGACCAGTGACTCCGACGCGACGCTGCCCGGTGAGACGACGTTGACCAGGATCTCGTCCGGCGCCAGCAGCAGGGAGAGGTTCTTCGACACGCTGGTGACCATCGCCTTGGCCGCCGTGTACGCCGGCAGGATGGTGCTCTGACGCTGCGTGGAACTCGCCGAGAAGTTGACGATCCTGGCCCACTCCGCCCGGCGCAGCAAGGGAAGTGCCGAGCGCACGCAGTGCACCATGCCCAGTACCCCTTCGTCGACCGCCCGGTGCCAGTCGTCGTCGGTGAGCGTTTCCACGGTGCCCTGCACACTCGGCCCGACGGCATTCACCAGAACGTTGAGCTCACCCCAACGTTCGTCGAGGGCGTCGAACACGCCGGTCATTGCATCGGCGTCGGAGGCGTCGGCGACCAAGCCCAGGGCCTCCGGGCTTCCCCGCCCGGTCAGGTCGTCGACCGCGGCCTCCAGGTCGGCGCGCGAGCGTGCCACCACGGCAATCCGGGCCCCGTCCTCGGCGATGCAGCGCGCGGCGGCAAGTCCCATACCGCGCCCGCCGCCGACCACCACGGCGGTGGCGTTCGTGAAGCCCAGATCCATCGTCACCTCATCGAAGCGGACGCGCGCCTGACGACCGAACAAAAGACACTGCCGAAAACATTACTAGATTGATTTACGGTATAAATCGGGCTGCCGGTAAGGTTGTCGTTGGCTGCCGTCCGGCGACACGCAACCGGAGGCGCATTCCAGGCGGCAGTTCCCGGTAAATTCGACACATCGACCGGAACGCACTGGAGGTGTCCCCGTGGCAAAGCAAGCTGCCGCCGACAAACGGCAACGACGCGAGCGCGGCTCCATCAACCCCGACGACATCATCAAGGGTGCTTTCGAACTCGCCGAACAGGTGGGGATCGACAACCTGAGCATGCCCCTGCTGGGCAAGCACCTCGGCGTCGGCGTCACCAGCATCTACTGGTACTTCCGCAAGAAGGACGATCTGCTCAACGCGATGACCGACCGCGCGCTGCGCCAGTACGTGTTCGCCACGCCCTACGTCGAGGCCACCGACTGGCGCGAGACGTTGCGCAACCACGCCCGCACCATGCGGAAGACGTTCATGGGCAATCCCGATCCTGTGTGACCTCATCCTGATCCGCTCCGCGCTGCCGCCCCGGGCCGCCCGGATGGGCGTGCGTCGAGGTGGAGAAGGCCATCGCCGGCCTTGTCGAGGCCGGGCTGTCGGCAGAAGACGCGTTCGACACCTACTCCGCGGTGTCGGTGCACGTGCGGGGTTCGGTGGTGCTGCAACGGCTTTACGAGAAGAACCGGTCGGCCAACGAAGGACCGGGCGACTTCGAGGAGACCATGGTCATCGACGCCGAGGCCACCCCGCTACTGGCCCAGGTCACCCGGGAGGGACACCGCATCGGTGCCGCCGACGACGTCAACTTCGAGTTCGGCCTCGACTGCATCCTCGACCACGCCGAGCGGCTGATCGAACAGGGTGCGCAGCCATCCAGGCCAGCCAAGCCGGCCAAGAGCGCCGGTAAGGCCGGCGGCCGCCGGGGCACGTCGGCCGCGGCCAGCTGATCGGCTCGCGTAAAGCACTGCCGCACAAGGCCTTTCAGCTTCACGCGGCTACGGTGCGTCCGGTTCGGGGACGTGGAAGTGTTCGTCGCGCATCCGGAACGCCTCCTTGGTGCCGTGCTGCGCCCGCGTCTTGACGAAGTTGAACTCCCCCTCGGCGAACTGGAGATTCGTGCCGTAGGCGTGGAACAGGTAACTGCTGCACCTCCTCGCCCTGATACGCCTGGCTCTGTTCGACCAGGCGGAACGCCTCCTTGGCGATCACCACGCCGTCGGCGGGCATCTTCGCGGCCTTCTGCGCCCAGTACCGGGCCCGTCCGGCCACCGCATCGGCGGCGCAGGTCTCGGTGAACACCCCGAGGTGCTCGATCGACCCCGCGTCGATGATGTCGCCGGTGAGCAGCAGGCGCCGCGACAGCACCGGGCCCAGTCGGTGAAAGAACATGTGCAGGCTGCCCAGCGCCGGTCCGAGGAAGCGGGTGGCGGGCATGCCGATCCTGGTATCGCGACCGATCACCGAGATATCCATCATCAGCGCCATCTCGAATCCGCCGCCGAGCGCATAGCCGCTGATCTCGCCGACGGTGACCTTCGGGTAGCCCATCAGGTTGTGATAGAAGCCGAATGACTTGCGGTCGACGGTGAGTCGGCGACGCTGACTGGGACGGGACTTGGCCGGCTTGCCCTCCGGCGCAGCCTTGGAGTCCTGGCCGTACCAACCGTAGGCGTTGTTCATATCGGCCCCGGTGCTGAACACCCCTTCCGCGCCGCGCAGCAGGACGACGGTGAGATCGTCGTCCTCGGCAACCCGGTCCAGGCACCTGGCCAGGCTCTCCCGCATGCTCGCGTCATAGGAGTTGCGCTGTTTGGGGTTGTTCAGCGTGATGGTCGCGATCCGGCTGTCGTAGTCGACGTCGAAGAGGACGCGGTCGTCCGGGGCGTCTGAAAGAGTCATCGTCGAGTATTCCTTGTCCGTTCACTGCTTACCGTTGGCGCCGTATGCGCCGTCGGAAATCCGTTTTGCTTCAATGGTTTTCCCCGACGCGAACGCCAGGGTCTGACTACGTGCCGCCGTCAGATGGTCCTGCGCGAGCCGGACGGCCCGGGCCTCATTTCCCTCCCGGATCGCCTCCAGCAGGCGCTGGTGGTCACGAAGCGCGGCCCGCCTGGTTTTGCGCGCCCTGGGATCCTCCGACGGGGACGTGCCGGCGTCGTCGCTCCACACCGCCGACTCGTGCGCCGACCAGATCAGCTCGAGCGAGCCGATCAGCAGGATCATCGGTTCGTTTCCGCACCGCGAGACCAGTGCCTCGTGAAAGCGGCGAGCGTTCGGCACATACCGGGCCACATCGTCGAACTCCGCTGTCTGACATTCGATTTCGGCCTCGAGATAGGGCACCACCTCGGTCAGCCGGTCCGCCCGCGCGGCACACATACCGGCGCAGATCGGCTCCAGGTGCCTCAACGCACCGCTGACGTCGGCCGGGGTGGCCGCCCGCGCCTGCAGAACCATGCTGATCAGCTGCGCCGTGCGCGCCGCCGACGGCGCCTGCACCACTGCCCCGCCGACGTTCCCGCGCCGCACCGATACCAGGCCGTCGGTCTCGAGCAGGTGGATCGCCTCCCGCAGGGCGGGCGGGGAGACCCCGAACTCCTGGAACAGCCGCTCCTGCGAGGGCAGCACGTCGCCCTCCTTGAGCCGGCCGGACAAGATGTCATCCCGCAACCGGGACGCGACGAGCTCGGCGACCCGGGGCTGGCGAATGCGGTATGACGACAAGTTCCCTCGGCGGCCTTTCCTTGCTAAGTTGTACAAGATAGTAATCGTAGCGCCTACTGTATGGCCAACCATACGGATCGGGAAGGGCGGGTATCAGGTGAGTGAACAGGCGGACGCCGGCGCTCCCGACGGCTCGGTGCGGCACTCCCACGACGGTGCGATCCTGCGGATCACGCTGGATCGGCCGTCCCGGCGTAATTCGTTGAACCACAAGATGACCGACGAACTGGTCGGCATCCTGACCGCCGCGGCCACCGATGACACGCTGCGGGCGATCAGCATCGAGGGCGCCGGCGGCGACTTCTGTTCCGGTGCGGACTGGGTGGCCACCAACGACTCCGGGCAACGCCCCCGCACCGGCGATCTGGTGCGCCGTATCCCCCATACCGCGAACCGGGTGATCGAACTCCTCACCACGATCCACCTGCCGGTGGTCGGCCGGGTGCGCGGGTGGGCGGTGGGCCTGGGCTGCAACATCGCGCTCGCCGCGGACTTCACCGTCGCCGACACCGAAGCGCTGTTCTGGGAGCCGTTCCTGTCCCGCGGTTTCACGCCGGACTCGGGCGCCACCTGGCTGCTGCCCCGCCTGGTCGGGGTGGCCCGCGCCCGGCGGATGCTGCTGCTGGGTGAGAAGGTCACCGGTTCGGACGCGGCCGACTGGGGGCTGATCCACGCCGCGGTGGACGCCGCCGAACTCGACGCCACCGCCGACGAGTTGCTGGCCAGGCTGGCCTCGGGGCCCACCGTCGCGATCGGACTGGCCAAGCAGGCGCTGCACTACGGGCAGCACGCCACGCTGAACCAGTCGTTGAGCGGAGAACTCGCCAATCTCGAACTCGCCTGCCGGACAGCGGATTTCAAGGAGGGCCTGGCCGCGTTCCGGCAGCGTCGCACACCCGACTTCCAGGGCCGGTAGAAAGGAAACACATGGCGGCACAGTCTGCGAGACGCCTACGACACCATCACCTACGACGTCTACGGCCACACGGCGACCATCACGTTGAATCGCCCGGAGGCGCTCAACGCGTTGTCCCCGCACATGATCACCGAGTTGCGGGCCGCCTATGACGAGGCCGAGAGCGACGACAACATCTGGTTGATGATCGTCACCGGAAACGGCCGCGCGTTCTGCACCGGCGCCGACGTCAAGGAGATTCCCGAAGACGGCAAGGTGATCTACGAGCGGCCCTACCTGTCGACCTACGACCAGTGGGAGGCGCCGCAGGAGGGCACGCCGCCGTTCCGCCGGATGGCCAAACCGGTGCTGGCGGCCATCAACGGGATCTGCTGTGGCGCCGGGCTGGACTGGGTGACCACCGGTGACATCGTCATCGCCTCCGACAAGGCAACGTTCTTCGACCCGCACGTCAGCATCGGACTGGTCGCGGCACGGGAGATGGTGCGCCTGGCCCGGGCGCTGCCGCGATCGGTGGCGCTGCGGATGGCGCTGATGGGAAAGCACGAGCGGATGAGCGCGGAACGGGCCTATGAACTGGGCATGATCACCGAGGTCGTCGAGCACGACCGCCTGCTGGAACGCGCGCACGAGATCGCCGACATCGTGAACTCGAATGCGCCGCTGGCGGTTCGCGGAACGCGGCTTGCCATCCACAAGACGCTCGACCTGCCGCTGCTGGAGGGCGAGATCCTCGCCGAGACCTTCCGCGAGCGGGTGGTGCGCACCGAGGACGCCGCCGAGGGTCCGCTGGCCTTCATCGAGAAGCGGGCTCCGAACTGGAAGTGCCGCTGATGGTGGAAACTCCCTCCGCGGCGCAGCCGTTCGAGACCATTCTGTTGGAGTTCGACCGCACCGACCGCGTCGCCACCATCACCCTGAACCGGCCCGACCGGTTGAACTCGTTCAACCGGACCATGTGCGAGGAGATGCTGGCCGCGTGGCGGATCGTCAAGCTGGACGAGGCCACCAACGCGGTGGTGCTGCGCGCCGCCGGCACCCGGGCGTTCTCCGCCGGCCTGGACATCAAGTCCGACTACGGTCAGCCCGAAAACGTCTGGAACCACGAGGATCCCGGCGAGCTGCTCAGCCCGAAGTGGCAGAAGATGTTCAAGCCCGTCGTGTGCGCGGTGCAGGGTATGTGCACCGCGGGCGCACTGTACTTCGTCAACGAAGCCGACATCGTCATCTGCTCGGAGGACGCCACCTTCTTCGACTCCCATGTCAGCGCCGGGCTGGTGTCCGCACTGGAACCCATCGGCCTGATGCGCAAGGTCGGACTCGGCGACGCACTGCGAATGGCGTTGATGGGCAACGACGAACGGGTCTGCGCCGACACCGCGTTGCGTATCGGGCTGGTCACCGAGGTCGTCACCGCCGATGCGCTGTGGACCCGCGCGCACGAGATCGCCCGGACCATCGCGGCCAAGCCGCCGTCGGCGACCCAGGGCACGGTCAAGGCCATCTGGGAATCGCTGGACAAACCCTACCGCGCGGCGATGGATCAGGGGCTGATCTACACCCGGCTGGGAAACCCGCTCGGCAAGGCCGAGTTGGCCGCAGCGCGTGATGCCGGCAGCGCCAAGGACGCACCACGGATCCGCTGATGCCCCACCCGCTCTCGCAGAGAATCAGCGACGTCCTGGCGCTGGATCCCGTCGCGCCGGCCATTCAGTATGAAGGCCAATGGCTTTCGTGGGGACAGCTCGACGATATGGCACGCCAGATCGGAGCGCTGACCGCACGGCACGGCAACGGTGATCCTCCCCGCGTCGGCATCCTGCTGCGCAATTCACCCGCTCACGTCGGGGCGTTGCTCGGCGTGCTGGCCGGCGGCGGCACCGTCGTGGTCATCAATCCGTCCCGCGGTGACGAGCGGACCCGAGCCGACATCAGCGCGCTGCGACTCCCGCTGGTCATCGGCACGCCCGCCGATATCGCCAACCTCGTCACATCGTCCTCGGAGACCACGCTGGTGGCGATCTCCACCCTGGCCGAACCTCCGGAGGTCACTCCCGCGGCGGCACCGGCGGCGAGATCCGGGCCGACCCGGTGTCGCGGTGTGGATGCTGACCAGCGGAACCACCGGACCGCCCAAGCGCGTCGACCTGACCTACGACATGCTGGCGCGCAGCGTGATTGGCCGCGACCCCGATCAGTCCCCGGCGCCCACCCGGCTGCGCACGCGGGGTCGCCATTGTCAACTCACCGCTGGTGCACGTCGGCGGCGTGTTTCGGGTGCTGCTGTGCATCGCCGAGGCGCGCCCGTTCGTGCTGCTGCCGAAGTTCGAACTCCAGACCTGGGCGCAGGCCGTCCGCGAGCACCGGCCGCGGGCGGTATCGCTGGTGCCCGCCGCACTGCGAATGGTGCTGCACTCCGACCTGACCCGGGAGGACCTCGCCAGCGTCCGCGCCGTCACGTCCGGAACCGCTCCGCTCTCCGCCGACGATGCCGACGCGTTCACCGAGAAGTTCGGCATTCCCGTACTGACCTCTTATGCCGCAACAGAATTCGGTGGCGGGGTGGCCGGCTGGACACTGGCCGACCATCAGCGCCACTGGCATGACAAACGCGGTAGCGTCGGCCGCGCCAACCCCGGCGCCCAACTGCGGGTCGTCGACCACAACGGATGCCCCTTGGCGCCCGACGAGCAGGGGCTGCTCGAGGTCAAGCCCGCCCAACTCGGCGCGGACGCGGAGTGGATGCACACCACCGACCTGGCGCGGATCGACGCCGACGGGTTTTCTGTGGATACTCGGACGCGCCGACCAGGCGATCATCCGTGGTGGGTTCAAGGTGATGCCCGACGACGTGCGCAGCGCGCTGGAAGGCCATCCAGCGGTGCAGGGTGCAGCCGTGGTGGGCGTAAGCGACGAGCGCCTCGGCGAGACCCCGGTCGCAATGGTCGAGTTGCGAGCAGGTGCCACCGCCCAGGCCGGTGACCTCGTCGACTACTCTGCAAACCCGGCTGGCGCGCTACGAGATTCCCACCGACATCGCGATCGTCGACGCGATACCGCGGACCGCGTCGGGCAAGCCCGACCTGACCGCCGTCGGGGATCACTTCCGTGACCGCTGAGCGGTCCACCATCCCCGAAGTACTCAACCGACGACGGCATCGGGGCGAGCACCCGCTGCTCGATCTGCGACGGCGAGCGGATCAGTTACGCCGAGGCCGATCAGCGCTCGGCACGGCTCGCCCGCGGGCTCATCGCCCTGGGTGCGGGTAAGGGCACCCACGTGGGCCTGCTGTATCCCAACGGGGTGGACTTCGTGGTGGCCATGCTCGCGGCCACCCGGATCGGCGCGGTGGTGGTCCCGTTCTCGACCTTCTCGACGCCACCGGAGCTGCGTTGGCAGCTTGCCCACAGTGACGTCGGTATCCTGCTGTCCTGCAACCACTACCGTGCGCACGACTATCCCTTGCTGCTCGCCGCGGCGCCTCGGCATTGCCTCGTTCGAATCCCCGGTGCTCGCCACCGCCGCACCGCAACTGCGCCACATCGTCTTCGACATCGGACAGCTCGCCGAGGCCGGCAATCCGGCGCTGACCGAAGTTGAATCCGACGTCGACTCCGACGACACCCTGGCCATCATCTACACGTCCGGCTCGACCGGAACTCCCAAGGGTGCGGTGCACACCCACCGCGGCCTGCTCGACCACCAGCGGAGCCTGAACGACATCCGCGGGCTGACCGCGCAGGACACACTGTTCAGCAATTCGCCGTTCTTCTGGATCGGCGGCTTCGCGTTCGGACTGTTGGCCACCCTGACCGCCGGCTGCCACCCTGGTGTGCTCCAACGCGGTCGAGGCGGCCGCCACCCTGGACCTGCTGGAGGCCGAGAAGCCCACCATGACAAACGGTTTCGTGGCCAGCGTCCATCATCTGACCCGGGACCCGAGCTTCGCCGGCCGGGACCTGTCGTCGATGCGGCGCGGCAACCTGTACCCGATCATGGCGCCGGACGTGCGGCCGGCCGACCCGGAGTTGCGGCACAACATGCTGGGGATGACCGAAGCCGGCAGCGTGCTGCTGATCAGCGGCGACGACAACGATCAACCCGAGCACCGGCGCGGCTCGTACGGGCGGCCCGCGCCCGGCTTCGAGGCGATGGTCATCGACACCGACCGTTCCGGCGTAGGCGAGCTCTGCATTCGCGGGCCGTATCTCATGCAGCGGTACCACGGCCGCAGCCGCGAGGACTGCTTCGACGCCGACGGCTGGTTTCACACCGGCGATCTGGTCCGCACCGATTCCGACGGGCTGTTCTACTTCCTGGGCCGAGCCGGATCGATGATCAAGACCGCCGGCGCAAACGTCTCCCCCGCCGAAGTGGAGAGGGCGCTGACGCGGATCACCGGCTGCACGGCCTTCGTTGTGGGCCTGGCGGATTCCGAGCGCGGCCAGATCGTCGCCGCGGTGGTCGCGACGGAGGATCCGGCCGGATTCGACGAGCCCGGGGTGCGTGCTGCATTGCGTGCGGACCTGTCGGCGTACAAGATCCCGCGGCGCTTCGTGCCGGTGCTGCCGCACGAGGTTCCCTTGTTGTCGAGCGGTAAGGTCGACCTGCCCGAACTGGCGAGACTCTTCGATGCCTGAAGCGCAGACCGTGGACGCGTTGATCCGGGAACGCGCCGGCTCCGATCCGGCGAAGCCGATGGTGATCGATCCCGACACGCGGATCAGCTACGACGAACTCGACGCCGGAACCCACGCCTTGGCCGCCGGCTTCATCCAGGCCGGTGTCGGGAAGGGAACCCGTGTCGGCCTGGTGATGCCCAACGGCTGCGAGTGGGTGCGAATCGCGCTCGCCCTGAACAGGATCGGTGCGGTACTGGTGCCGCTGAGCACGCTGCTGACGGGCCGGGAGCTGGCGGCGCAGTTGCGGACCGCCGCGGTGACGCACCTGATCGCGGTGGACGAGTTCCGCGGGCACAGGTACCTGGCGGAACTGCCCCACGACGGCCTTCCCGCGCTGCGCGCGACCTGGACACCGGAGCGGGCCATCCGCCTCCCGCGTGATCGTGTCGGAGATGATCTGGTCGACGCGCTGGCGGCAACCGTCACGCCCAGCGACACCCTCGTCATCATCTTCACGTCCGGCAGCAGTGGTGCACCCAAGGGTGTCATCCACTCACACGGCAACGCGTTCGGCGCGGTTCGCGCGGGGTTGGACGCCCGCCGCATCAACGCTGACAGCCGGCTGTACCTGCCGATGCCGTTCTTCTGGGTCGGCGGCTTCGGCGCCGGCATCCTGTCGGCGTTGCTGGCCGGCGCGACGCTGATCACCGAGGCGGTGCCCGAACCGACGCAGACCCTGCGACTGCTGGAACGCGAGCAGGTCACGCTCTTTCGTGGCTGGCCCGATCAGGCCGAAGCACTCGCGCGGCATGCCCGCGACGCGGCAGCCGACCTCTCCACGCTGCGGCCGGGAAGTCTGGAGGCAGTGCTGCCACCCGAACTGCGGGGTCCGCCGGGTGCCCGCGCGAAGTTGTTCGGCATGACCGAGACCTTCGGGCCCTACTGCGGATATCCGGCCGACACCGACATGCCCGAATCCGCCTGGGGCAGCTGCGGTAAACCGTTCCCCGGCATGGCGGTTCGCATCGTCGACACCGATGCCGGTGCGCCCGTGCCCGCCGGCACCGTAGGCATGATCCAGGTCCGCGGTCCGCACATCATGCGAGGGGTGTGCCGGCACGGCCGCGAGGACCTGTTCACCGTTGACGGCTTCTACCCGACCGGTGACCTCGGCCACCTGGATTCCGACGGCTTCCTCTTCTATCACGGTCGATCCGATGACATGTTCAAGGTCAGCGGCGCCACCGTCTACCCCGGTGAGGTCGAAGACGCACTGCGGACCATCGCCGGTATCGACGGGGTTGCCGCCACGAATGTTCCTGGTCCGCGAGGGAACGCGGTCGGCGCGATGGTGGTTTGTGACAGCCCGGCGCTCACCGTCGAGGACCTCCGCGTCGCGGCGCGGAAGCTGCTCAGTGCGTTCAAGGTGCCTACGGTCTGGGTTGTCGTCCCCACACCGGACGCGATCCCGCGGGGCGCCACCGGCAAGGTCGACGTCGGCCGATTGCGCGCGGTGCTCGCGGCGGCGCACGGGTCTTGACCGGCGGCAAGAGCCGGCCGACTCACAGGCGTGCTGCCCCAACAGTGCTACGGCGAGACCGCCATCATGGCTGTCGAATTCCCGGCATCGGTGGAAATCCACAGCCATGGTGGCGTTCTCGTCGTAGGACCCAGTTCGGGTACCGGCCAGGGAGGAGCCCGCACGGCACCGGATCGACGCCGGGAACCACGCAGGCGGTCGTCCGGTCACACAATCCCGCGCGACCGAAGGCCGGCGATCTCCCCGGCGTCGTAGCCGATCTCGTCGAGCACCTCATCGGTGTGCTCCCCCAGCAGCGGTGCGCGTCGGCGGATGGAGCCCGGCGTCGCCGACATCCGGAACGGCGTCTCGATGATCGGCACATCGTGAGACGCACCCGGGAAGGGCACCCGCTGCAGATAACCCATCGCCCGCACATGCGGGTCATCGAGCGCCTCCTGCGTCGAATGCATCGGGGCGGCGGGCAGTTTGGCGGCCTCCAACCGCTCCAGCACCTCGGCCTTGGTCTGGTCGGCGCACCACTCCTGCATGAGATCGTTGAGCACGTCACCGTTCTCCCACCGCAGATCGTCGTCGGCGAACCGGGGGTCCTCGAACAGCTCCTCGTGGCCGACCAGCCGGCACCACCGTTTGAACATCGGCTGACCGGCGATCTGCAGCAGGACCCAGCCGCCGTCACTGGTCCGGTACAGGTCGCACGGCGCCACCGAGGTGCCGCGGTTGCCCATCCGCGGCTTGTCGACCCCCAGCAGGTCACGCTCGATCAGGAACGCGTTCGAGAGCATCAGCGCGGTGGGCAACAGTGCGCCCTCCACATGCTGGCCCTCGCCGGTCTTGTCCCGGTGGAACAGCGCCATCATCACACCGATGGTCAGCGTCAGCGCGGTGCCGAAGTCGGCGTAGGGCACCACCGTTCGGATCGGCTGGTCGGCCAGGCCCTGCCGGTAGGTGGCTCCCGACATCACCTGGCCGGCGCCGTCGAAGCCGATCCGGTCGCTGTACGGCCCGCCCTCGCCGTATGCGGTCGCACTGGCCAGGATGATGTCGGGCCTGATGGACTTCAGGGTCGGGTAGTCCAGACCGCTGGCCCGCATCCCGGCTGCCGGCATGTTGGCGACGACGATGTCTGATCGCGCCACCAACCGGCGGGTGATCTCCGCTCCCTCGGACGTGGTGGAGTCGAGCGTCAGGGATCGCTTGTTGCGGTTGCACTGCAGAAAGGTGCCGCCCTCACCGGTTTCGGTGACCGACTGCACCCACCGGTCCTCACCGCCTTCGCGTTTCTCGACTCGCAGGACGTCGGCACCCATGTCCGCCAGCAGGGCACTGCACCACGGCGCGGCGATGAACCGGCCGTAGTCGAGCACCCGCAAGCCGTCGAGGACACCCATGAGCTCACCTTCGTCGATGTAACGGTAAGTGTTTCAGTCTTCGACCACGCCCATCGAGTGCAGGTGGTCGATGAGCGGCTTGGAGCCGGCGCACAGGTGCCGCGACATCGCGGTCCGGGCCAGTTCACCGTCGCGCTTCTGCAGCGCCGCCAGCACCCGCCGGTGGTCACGGGTGGACTGCTTCGGCCAGCCCTCGACGGTGGGGAACACCGATTCCAGGGCGTACCGAGTGATCTGGGACATCAGCTGCGCCAGCTTGGGCGAATCCGCGGCCAGGTTCACGCCGCGATGGAATTCATGGTTGAGGCGCACCGCTCGCTCGTGATCGTCTGCCGCATAGGCCTCTTCGAGCTGCTTCTGGATCAGTTCGAGTTCCCGCAACTGCTCCGCGGTGATGTGGCGGGCCGCGCGACTGGCCAGCTCGCCGCCGATATGCCCCTGCACTGCCGCCACGTCGTCGATGTCGCGCCGGGTGACGGGCAGCACCAGGAAGCCGCGCCGGGGCCGCTGGGTCAGCAGACCTTCGGTGCGCAGGCCGAACAGTGCCTCCCGCACCGGGGTGACACTGATGCCGAGTTCGTCGGCCAACTGTTCGAGGCGGATGTACTTCCCGGCGGGGTAGGTGCCGTCAAAGATCCGCCGGCGGATCAACCGCGCCACATCCTCGGCAAGCTGCGGGCGAACCACGAATTCCGGGACTGCTCACGTCAGATCCGGTACTCGTCGAGCAGTCGCTTGCTGATGATCTGCTTCTGGATCTCGCTGGTGCCCTCACCGATCAGCAGGAACGGCGCATCGCGCATCAACCGCTCGATCTCGTACTCCTTGGAGTACCCGTAGCCACCGTGGATGCGGAAGCTCTGCTGGGTCACCTCGGCGCAGAACTCACTGCACAGGTACTTCGACATCCCCGCGGCGACATCGTTGCGTTCGCCGGAGTCCTTGAGCCGGGCGGCGTTGACCATCATCAGATGTGCCGCTTCGACTTTCGTCGCCATCTCGGCCAGCTGGAAGGCTATGGCCTGATGTTCGGCGATCGGCTTGCCGAACGTCGAACGCTGCTGCGCGTACCGGGCCGCGAGTTCGAACGCGCGGATACCCACGCCGCATGCGCGTGCCGAGACGTTGACGCGCCCGACCTCGATACCGTCCATCATCTGGAAGAAACCCTGGCCCGGCATCTCGCCGAGCACCTGGTCGGCCGGCGCCCGGAACCCGTCGAAGATCAATTCGGTGGTGTCGATGCCCTTGTATCCGAGCTTGTCGATCTTGCCGGGAATCGTCAGTCCCGGAAGAACTTCGCCGAATCCGGACGGCTTCTCGACGAGGAAGGCGGTCAGGTTTCGGTGCGGTTTGTCCGCACCCTCGTCGGTGCGCACCAGCACCGCCACCAGCGTCGAACTGCCGCCGTTGGTCAGCCACATCTTCTGGCCGTCGATCACGTAATTGCCGTCGGACTCCCGGCGGGCCCGGGTGCGGATGGCCGCGACGTCGGAACCGAGTTCGGGCTCCGACATCGAGAACGCACCACGCGACTCGCCGGTGGCCATCTTCGTCAGGTGGTAGCGCTTCTGTTCCTCGGTGCCGTGCTGGCGGATCATGTAGGCGACGATGAAGTGCGTGTTGATGACACCGGAGATGCTCATCCAGCCGCGCGCCAACTCCTCCACGCACAGCGCGTAGGTCAGCAGCGATTCGCCGAGTCCGCCGTACTCCTCGGGGATCATCAGCCCGAACAGGCCCATGTCTTTCATCTGATCGACGATGGCCTGCGGGTAGGTGTCGGCGTGCTCGAGTTCCTGCGCGACCGGGATGATCTCCTTGTCGACGAATTGTCTTACCGTCGAGACAATCTCGGTCTGGAACTCGGTGAGCCCCAGGGTCTGGGCCAGTCTGGTCACTTGCCACTCCCGCTCGGGATTCGTTCAAATATCGCGGCCAGGCCCTGGCCGCCGCCGATACACATGGTCTCCAGCCCGTACCGGGCGTCCCGGCGCACGAGTTCGCGGGCCAACGTCGCCAGCATGCGCCCACCGGTCGCGCTCACCGGGTGCCCCAGCGAGATGCCGGAGCCGTGCACGTTGGTGCGCTCCAGATCGGCCGGGGTGAACTTCCACTCCCGCATCACCGCGAGCGCCTGGGCCGCGAAGGCCTCGTTGAGTTCGATCAGGTCCATGTCCGCGAGCTCGAGTCCAGCGTTGCGCAAGGCGGCTGCGGTGGCAGGCACCGGACCGATGCCCATGATGTTCGGCGCCACGCCGGCCACCCCCCACGACACCAGCTTCACCAGTGGTGTCAGCCCGAGCTCGGCGGCCTTCTCCGGAGTGGTGACGATGCACATCGAGGCCGCGTCATTCTGGCCACTGGCGTTGCCCGCCGTCACGGTGGCATCCGGATCCTGCTTGCCCAGAACAGGTTTGAGCTTTGCCAACGATTCGACAGTGGTGTCCGCGCGGGGGTGCTCGTCGGTGTCGACCACAGTGCCTTTGCCGGGGTCGCCCTTGCGGGTGGGCACCGTCACCGGGATGATCTCCTCGGCGAAGATGCCGCCCTTCTGTGCGGCCACGGCCCGCCGGTGCGAGGTGACCGCCAGTTCGTCCTGCTCGGCGCGCGGGATGCGGTATTCGCGGCGCAGGTTCTCGGCGGTCTCCAGCATGCCGCCGGGCACCGGGTAGTCACGGCCGCCCGCCGTGGTACGGCCGCGGGCCAGCGCGTCGTGGATCTTCACGCCGGTGCGGGCGCCGCCCCAGCGCATGTCGGTGGAGTAGAACACCACGTTGCTCATGCTCTCCGCGCCGCCGGCGACGACGAGGTCGTTCTGCCCGGAGCCGACCTGCATGCTCGCCTGGATGACGGCCTGCAGGCCCGACCCGCAGCGGCGGTCCAGTTGCATACCCGGAACCGTCACGGGCAGACCGGCGTCCAGTGCGACGACACGGCCGATCGCCGGCGCTTCGCTGCTGGGGTAGCAGTGCCCGAGGATGACGTCCTCGACGGCCTCGGGCGCGACGCCGGTGCGGTCGAGCAGCCCCTTCAGCGCGGTGACACCGAGTTCGACCGCCGTCAGCGAGGCGAACATGCCGCCGTAGCGGCCGATCGGGGTGCGGACAGGTTCGCAGATCACTGCAGTGCGCATGTTTGTTACCTCACTCCTTAAGCCATTTCGTCGATCTCGGCGCTGGAAGGCGTTCACATGAACCGCCCGCCGGTGACTTCCAGCGCGGTTCCGGTCATGTACGACGACAGGTCCGACGCCAGGAACAGCGCCACGTTGGCGACCTCGGCCGGCTCACCGGCGCGGCCCATCGGAACCTCGGCGACCTTCTGCTCCCAGATGCGTTCGGGCATCGCCTCGGTCATCGCCGACCGGATCAGTCCCGGCTGAATGGCGTTGACGCGAACACCGAGGTGCGCCAGTTCTTTTGCGGCTGCCTTGGTCATCCCGACGATGCCGGCCTTGGCCGCCGAGTAGTTGGTCTGCCCGACGAGTCCGACTTTGCCCGACAGCGACGACATGTTCACGATCGCGCCACTCTTGTTCTCCCGCATGATGGCCGCGGCCGACCGGATACCGTTCCAGGTGCCCTTGAGGTGAACCGCGATCACTTGATCGAACTGCTCCTCGGTCATCTTGCGCATCGTCGCGTCGCGGGTGATGCCGGCGTTGTTGACCATGATGTCCAGACCGCCGAACCGGTCCACCGCGGTGGCCGCCAACGCGTCGACGTCGGCGGCTGAGGTCACGTCGCAATGCACCCCGGCGGCGACGTCGGCGCCCCCAAGGCCGGCGGCTGCGGCTTCCGTCGCCGCCAGGTCCAGATCGCCGAGCACCACCCGGGCGCCCTCGGCGACGAACCGCTCGGCGATCGCCAGGCCGAGACCCTGGGCTCCGCCGGTCACGACCGCAGTACGCCCTGTCAACAACGCCACGTGATCACCCGTCCTCAGTGTTGTCCGGCGGGCACCTGACCCCGCCACGTTCGCATTATCATATTTCATATATGATATTGGTCCAACCCCGGGTACCCAACGCCGCCGAGGAGACCGTTCACATGACCAGTGCCGACATCAACGCCGAAGTCAGCGACGAGGACTTCGCCGAGATCCTGGATCAGACGCGGCACTTCGTCCGCACCGTCGTCGTGCCGCGCGAGTCGGACATCCTCGCCGACGATCGGGTGCCCGACGACATCCGCGACCAGGCCATGAAGATGGGCCTGTTCGGCTACGCGATTCCCCAGCAGTGGGGCGGGCTGGGCCTCAATCTGGCCCAGGATGTCGAATTGGCAATGGAATTGGGCTACACGTCGCTGGCACTGCGGTCGATGTTCGGCACCAACAACGGCATCGCCGGTCAGGTGCTGGTCGGCTTCGGCACCGACGAGCAGAAGACCCGGTGGCTGGAGGGCATCGCGTCGGGCGAGGTCGTGGCGTCGTTCGCACTGACCGAACCGGGCGCCGGATCGAACCCGTCGGGCCTGCGGACCAAGGCGGTGCGTGACGGTGACGACTGGGTGATCAACGGCCAGAAGCGGTTCATCACCAACGCGCCGACCGCCACCCTGTTCGTGGTGTTCGCCCGCACCCGGCCGGCCGACGACAAAGGCGCCGGCATCGCAGTGTTTCTGGTTCCGGCCGATACCGCCGGCGTCGAGGTCGGGGTCAAGGACAAGAAGATGGGCCAGGAGGGCGCGTGGACGGCCGACGTCAGCTTCACCGACGTCCGCGTCCCCGACGGCGCACTCGTCGGCGGGAGTGAGGACATCGGCTACCGGGCGGCGATGACCTCGCTGGCGCGCGGCCGCGTGCACATCGCCGCGCTGGCGGTCGGTACCGCGCAGCGTGCCCTCGACGAATCGGTCGCCTACGCGGCCACCGCCACCCAGGGCGGCACCCCGATCGGCGAGTTCCAACTCGTCCAGGCGATGATCGCCGACCAGCAGACCGGCGTGCTTGCCGGCAGGGCACTGGTGCGCGACACCGCACGCAAGTGGGTCAACGAGGAGGATCGCCGCATCGCACCGTCGGCCGCGAAGCTGTTCTGCACCGAGATGGCCGGCCAGGTGGCCGATCTCGCCGTCCAGATCCACGGCGGTACCGGGTACATGCGGGAGGTGCCCGTCGAACGCATCTACCGCGACGTCCGCCTGCTGCGGCTCTACGAGGGCACCAGCGAGATCCAGCGCCTCATCATCGGCGGTGGGCTGGTGAAGGCGGCTCAGCGAAAGCTCTGAGCTTCGAGGCGGCTACTATCGAACGTATTACAGTGAGAACAACGATAACCCGAGGAGCCGCATGACCGACCGACTGGCCGGCAGGGTCGCATTCATCACCGGAGCCGCCCGCGGGCAGGGCCGTGCCCATGCGGTCCGGATGGCCGACGAGGGTGCCGACATCATCGCCGTCGACATCGCCGGGCCGCTGCCGCCGTGCGTTCCCTACGACCCGGCGACCCCGAAGACCTGGCCGAGACGGTCCGACTGGTGGAGAAGACCGGTCAGCGCATCTCGCCTCCGTCGGTCGACACCCGTGACCTCGATGCGCTCAAGACCGCCGTCGACGCCGGTGTCACCGAACTGGGCCGCCTCGATGTCATCGTGGCCAACGCCGGGCATCAGCGCACCGCAGGCCTGGGACAAGATCAGCGCCGACGACTTCGACGACGTCATGGACGATCAACGTGACCGGCACCTGGAACACCGTCATGTCCGGCGCGCAGCACATCATCGACGGTGGCCGCGGCGGATCGGTCATCCTGATCAGTTCGGCCGCTGGAATCAGCATGCAGCCGTTCATGATTCACTACACCGCCAGCAAGCACGCGGTCACCGGTATGGCGCGGGCGTTCGCCGCCGAACTGGGCAAGCACACAATCCGGGTCAACAGCGTGCACCCCGGGCCGGTGGCAACCGACATGGGTACCGGCGACATGATCGGCGCCCTGCAACGAGCAGGCGAGACCAATCCGCAGTTGGCACACATGGGCACGCCGATGATGCCGCCGTGGATCAGCATGTCCGAGGATATCGCCGCGACGGTGTGCTGGCTGGCCTCCGACGAGTCCAAATGCATCACCGCTTCGGCGATCTCCGTCGACCTCGGCTCCTCGCAGTATTGAATCGAAACGAGATGGGCTTCGCCGACACCATGGCCGGCCGGTTGGCCGGCTACGGCCCCCGGCCGTGCATCGAGTTCGAGCACACCTGGTACACCGGCGACGACATCCAGCGCTACGTCACGCTCGTCGAGGACGCGCTGAACCGGGCAGGGGTGTCCTCCGCCGAGCCCGTCGGCCTGGTGGTACGCAACCGGGTGGCGCACGCAGCAGTGATACTGGGGTTCATCGCCGCCGGCCGGCCCGTCTCGATGATCTACTCGTATCAGTCCGAACACGCCGTCGCGCAGGACATCCAGGCGTTGCGGCTCCCGGCCGATCATCGCCGACCCCACCGATTGGAGCGGCCCGGCGACCAGCGCCGCACAGGCGATCGGCAGCGCGGCCTGGCACTGCAGCCCCACCGAACCCCGGGTGGAACTGCGGGCGAGCCCGCCCCGCCGCATCTCCCCCCGACGATGCTCGAACCGGGGCTTCACCTTCTCACCAGCGGTACGACCGGCCCGCCGAAACGGCTGACGGTACCCACCGCGGTTCTCGAGCACACCGTTCGAGCATGACCCTCGGGCAGGAGGTGTCGCCGGATGACCCTCCCGCACTGGTGTTCTGGCCGTTCGGCACGCGTCGGGGTGTGCCAGTTGCTGGCCGCCGCCTACAGCGGGCAGCGCATCGTGCTGCTGGAGAAGTTCACCGTCGAGGCATGGGTGGACGCCGTCAAGCGCCACCGGGTTAAGTGGAGCGGCGTGCAACCGACGGTCATCCGCATGCTGCTGGAGGCCGACGTGCCGCCGTCGGACCTGGCCTCGCTGGACTACCTGCCGGGCGGTTCCGGCCCGCTCGAGCCCGAGTTGCAGCGCGAGTTCGAGACCCGCTACGGCATACCACTGCTGTGGGGTTACGGCGCAACGGAATTCGCCGGCACCGTATGCACCTGGACGCCCCAGCTCCGGGCTGAGTACGGCGATTCGAAGCCGGGCACCGTCGGGCGGCCGCTGCCCGGGGTGGCGGTACGCATCGTCGACCCGACAGCGGCGTCGCCGTATCCGGCGGAGGGCGGGGTCTGCTGTCGGCGCGGGTGGACGTGCTCGGCCCGCAGTGGATCACCACCGCCGACATCGCGTCGATCGACGACGACGGGTTCGTGACCGTGCACGGCCGCGGCGACGGTGCCATCAACCGGGGCGGGTTCAAGGTGCTGCCGGAACGCATCCGCACGGCGCTGCTCTCGCACCCGGCCGTGCGGGACGCGTGCGTGGTCTCGGTACCCGATGCCCGGCTCGGCGAAGCGCCGTTCGCCGCCGTCGAAATCAGGCCGGGCGCGCTGACCCCGACCGAAGATGAGCTCAAAGCCACTGTGCGGGAACAGCTTCCCGCACCTTGTGTTCCGGTGGCGATCAGGTGTGTCGAACAACTGCCCCGCAACGCGGTGATGAAGGTGCGGGTCGACGCGGTGCGGGCGATGTACGAACGCGACCTAACGTCCGGCCAGTGCCCGGTCCGGGATCAACGACCTGCGCAGAAAAGTGACCTGATCGGCGGCCGCCCGGTCGAACCACTCATGGCCCGGCCAGACGTCGAAGTGATCGCAGGGGTAGTGGTGCACGATGCCCCTGCCCTGCACCGCGGTGCGGGCCACCGCGTCAGCCGGAACGAAGCGGTCGAAGTCGGCGATCTGCACCAGCAGCGGGATCCGTAACGCCTTGGCGTACTTGGCCGTACTGATCCGGGACAGTTCCAGCCCGATGCTCGCATCGATCTCGTTGCGCCACGTCGGTCCGGCCATCCCGAGATAGCTCTCGTAGGCGCCTTCCAGCGCCAGCGCCCCGTGCTCACCGGGGCGACTCACCACCGGCATCATCACCGCCGACTTGCCACGTGCCCCCGCGAACCGGCTGCGCAGCCCGTTCCCCGTCGACCGGAGCGCCGTCCACGCGCCGTACTGCGAGATCACCAGCCGGCCGGTCGCAAGCGAGTTCGTCATCGGTGTCATGGCGATCACCGCGGCGATATCGGCGCGTCCGGCGGCCACCCGCAGCACATGTCCGCCGGACAGCGAAGATCCCCACAGCACGATGCGGTTCGGGTCGACGCCGGCCAACGCGCGGGCCGCGGCGATGGCGGCCTCGTAGTCCTCGATCTGGCGCTCGATCGAAATCGTCTGGCGCGGTTCGCCTTCCGAGGCACCGAAGCCGCGGTAGTCGAAGGCCAGCACGTCCAGGCCTGCCGCCTGAAAGCTCTCGGCGAACGGCCGCAGACCCGAATCCTTCGTTCCGGCGAATCCGTGTCCCATCACCACGACAGGTCTTCCGGAACCGGTGTCGAACGCATCGCCCGTGCCAGGGAAATGCCACCCACTACAGCGGCACTCCCCCGGACTCGAAGGCCATCTCCTGGTAGGTCATGCCCGCTCCCGTTCCGTGTCGTCGCCTGTCGTGATGCCGTACACGGTGCCCAACCAGACCGCCGCCGCACCGTCGGCGAGTTGTTGCCGGTTCAGGGGTCCGCCGAACGTCAACCGTTCCAACAGCCGATCGTTGATCTCCAGCAGCACCGTCGCCAGGACGATGGCGTCGATCCCGTCGGGCGCCGTTCCGGCCGACCGTTCGGCGCGGATCATCGCGGCCACCGAATCGACGAACGACAGCCGGGCCTCGTCCCAGAACTCCCGCACCGCAGAGCTGTGACCCCGCGCCTCGAGCATCGCCCGGAACATGTGCCGGTGCCGCTCCCAGGTGTCGAACAGGCCGTCGAGCATGATGTGAATGCGGGCCTGCGGTGAGCGGTCGACCATGGTGAACACGTCGTTGACGAAGAAGGTGTCGTCGACCATCCGCTCCATCAGGGCGGCGACCGCGGCGGCCTTGTTCTCGAAGTAGAAGTAGAACGCCGATCGGGACACCCCGGCCTGTTTCGCCACATCGGCGAGGTTGATGTCATCGAAAGTCGTTTCCCGCAAGGAGATTTCCAGTGAATCCAGGATCGCGTCCCGGCGGGTGTCACTGCGCTGGGGTGCGCGGCGATCGGTGCGGGACCTCATCCGGCGGCCACCCTGACCGGACGTGCCGCGCCGCTGCCCTCTTGGCGCCCGCCGGCAGTTCTTTGGTCCGCATGTCGTGTTCGTAGTAGAAGTAGTCCACCTGCTGAGTGTGTCGGGGTCGGTCGGTGCAGTGGCCGGCGTGCAGCTGCTGGTCGGCGTCGATCGTCTGCTCCATCTCGCCGATCGACGGCAGGGCGTAGCGGCCCACCGCATAAGCCGCCAACAACCGCGCCTGGCACTCCACGAACGGGAACAGCGTCGGAACGGCCTGCGCGAAGCCGATGAACACCAGATTGTCGATGCCCGGCTTGAACATCCGCTTGTAGAGCCGGATGTGGTTGTCCGGCGCGCTGAGGAAGTCGGCGTCGAAGAACGGGAACGTGATGTTGTAGCCGGTCGCGTAGACGATGGCGTCGAACACGTCGCTGGTGCCGTCGTCGAAATGCACGGTGTCGCCGTCGAGGCGCGCCACGTTCGGCTTCGGAATCACGTCACCGGAGCCCAGGCGCAGCGGCAACTCCACCGATTGCGTCGGATGCGCCTCGAACAATTTGTGGTTGGCCGGCGGCAGTCCGTATTTCGTCGGGTCCGCTCCGACCAGTGGGGCGAACATCTGCGCGGCCTTGCGCTGCCACGACAGCGGCAGGTACGGGGTGGTCTTGAAGAACTTGTCACCCGGCTGTCCCGCAAGGTATTTCGGGCACGATCCACGCGCTGGACCGGGTCGACAGTGTCACCTTGTTCTGCAGCGACTTCGACGACAACTCGACGGTGATGTCCGCGGCGCTGTTACCGATACCGACGACCAGGATCCGCTTGCCGGTCAGTTCGCAGCGGCGTCTGCGGGTCGATGTAGTGGTGCGAGTGGATGGTCTCGCCGGTGAACGTGCCGGGAAAGTCCGGCAGCCGAGCGTCCCAGTGGTGTCCGTTGCCGACGACCAGCAGGTCGAACTGCCGCGTGGCACCGGCCTGATCCTCGATCGCCCAGCCGCCGTCGGCCGGCCGGGCAGTGACGACACCGTTGCCGAACTCGATGTTGTCCAGCAGCCCGAAGGTATCGGCGTAGGCGTCGAGGTAGGCCTTGATGTCGGAGTGGTGCGGAAACGACGGAAAGTCGTCGGGGACCGGGAAGTCCTTGAAGGACAACCGATGCTTGGACGTGTCGATGTGCAGCGACCGGTAGGCGCTGCTGTGTCCGTTGGGGTTTCCGAAAGCCCAGTTGCCGCCGATGCGGTCCGAGGTCTCGAAGGTCGTGTACGGAACGCCGTAGTCCTTGAGCATCTTGCCGGCCGTCAGGCCACTGATCCCGGCACCGATGACAGCGGTGCGCGGGAGTGACCGCAATTCAGACGTGGTCACAGGCGTCTCCCTCCGGCGTGTGCGGCGACACTAACACCGCGTCTGACGGTCGTCAATGATTTCTGACAGATGTCAGAATCCCGGCGGTCTCCCGCACCAGCGCTACCGTGTCCAGGTCACGGATCGCCTGACAGCCGCGGCGCAGCATGGTCGCGATCATGTCGTCACCGCGGTCGGTTCCGACGGCGAACGCGAACCCCAGCGCCGAGATCAGCAGCGCCTGGATCACTCCGTATCGGTAATCGTCCCAACATGATTCGAGGTCGTATCCGGTCACGCCGTGTCGTCAGCAGAGCAGCGTGATAGTCGGCCACCAGGTCGCGCTCCACCCGGGCCCGGACGTCGGGTTCCAGGCTGGTCGCGGCGAAATAGGACAGGTCGCGTGCGGGCAGGCCCACGCCGAGGGTCTGCCAGTCCACCACCCAGATCTGCTTGCCGTCCGGATGGAACAGCATGTTGTCCAGTCGGTAGTCGCCGTGGATCAGGCTGAACCGGCCGAAGTCGTTCTGCAGCCACGGCGTCACCAGGCTCATCGCCTCGACGAAGGTCTGCGCCGTCAG
This sequence comes from uncultured Actinomycetota bacterium, assembly GCA_963779655.1. GTDB lineage: Bacteria > Actinomycetota > Actinomycetes > Mycobacteriales > Mycobacteriaceae > Mycobacterium. Next base: position 71,944 of record CAVZZD010000015.1, read on the forward strand.
TCGGCGCTCAGCTTGGCACCGAGCTTCTCGACGGTGATGTCGGCACTCATGACCGCGACGTCGCCGAGCCCCTTCTTCGCCTCGTCGCTCACGGTGCTCATCGGGAGGCCGGGAAACGTCAGCCATTCCTGCTGTCCCCAGGTGGGGCCGTGCAGACCGGCAATGGCCGTCGCCGCCAGCCGGGCCTGCGTCTCGCCGCAGCCGGCGAGCTGATCGCCCTGCGTCGCGGGTGCCTGATCGCTCAGCAGCAGTGCGTAATTCGAGGCGTCCTCGGAGATGTCGCAGTGGTAGCACTGCGGGATCGGCACCTGCACCCGGTCGGCCACCGACGCGTAGAACGCGCACTCGCTGCGGTACCCGAACACCACGCGATCGCGCACGGCGTCGTCGGTGGCGGGCAGCTTGATCACGAAGGTCTCCGGCAGCGCGCCCGGATTGGCCGCGTAGTCGACCGCGACCCGGTAGGTCGCGCCGGTCTGCCCGGTCCCGACGGCGGTGACCTCGACATCGCGATCTCGGTCCCGTCGGCGTCCAGCACTCGCGGCCAGCCAAGCCGCCGTGACGTCGTCGGGGTAGCGCGGTATCGACACCGGAACGGTCATCGTGTTCGTCCTTCCGAGAAGGTGCGCTGGGCGGCCCGCTGCCGAGCCACGAACTTGATGGACATCCGGTTCATCAGGCCGGGGGCGAACCGGGCCATCAGCCAACCGGCGTAGGCCATCCGCGGGGCCACCAGGATCGCCTTGTTGCGTTCGACGGCGCGCAGCGTGTCGCGGGCCAGCCGGTCCGGATCGTAGAACTCCTTGCTGCGCTGGCCCATTCGATAGAACTCGCGGCCGTTGATTCCGGTGATCAGGCCCTTGTCGAGGATCGGTGTCTCGACCGCGGCGGGACAGATCGCCAGCACACCGATGCCGTGCGCCGCGGCTTCGGAACGCAGCGCCAGGGAAAGGCCGACCACCGCATGCTTGGACATCACGTAACTGGTGATCTGGCCGGCGGCGGCCAACCCGGCCATCGACGCGGTGTTGACGATGAAGCCGTGGCCCTGCCGCACCATCTGCGGGTAGGCGGCGGCCACGCCGTGCACCACGCCGCGGATGTTGACATCGATGATCGAGTTCCAGTGCTGCAGCGTCAGCAGTTCGGTGTCTGCGGCCCAGGTGATGCCGGCGTTGTTGAACATCAGGTCGAGGCGATCACCGCGCGCTCGACGACGTCGTCGACCGCGGCCTGGACCGCGGCGGCATCGGTCACGTCCACTCGCGCCGACCGGGCCCGCGACCCCAACGCGGTCGGCGGTGCGCTGCGGCGGCGTCACCGTCGACGTCGGTGCACAGCACATGCGCGCCCTCGTCGACCAGCGCCCGGCACAGCGCCGCGCCGATCCCCGAATCCGGCGCCGGTGACGATCGCCTGCTTGCCGGCGAACGGCTCACGTCGCCGCCATCCGCTCGATGTGGCCGAGCACGTCCGGGTAGCGCTTGAGGTGCGCTCCGCCGTTGAGGTCCATCACCTCACCGGTCATCCAGGACGCCTTGTCCGAGCACAGGAACAGCACCGCGTCGGCGACGTCCTGCGCTTCGCCGACGCGGCCCAGCGGGGTGTTCTCCAGGTAGTCCTCGAGCACGCCGGGGGCCAGCGTGACGAGCTCGGTCAGCGGGGTGTTGACGAACCCCGGTGAGACCGCGTTGACCCGGATCTTGCGCGGCCCGAGTTCCAGCGCGGCCACCTGGGTGAGCATGGCCAGCCCGGCCTTGGCCGCGCAGTACGCGCTCATACCGGGCGCGGCGAGCCGGGCGTTCAGCGAGGTGATCGACACCAGCGAGCCGCCCTCCCGCAGCTGCCGGCCGGCGTGCTTCATCACCAGGAACGACCCGGTGAGGCAGCAGTCGATCACCGCGCGGAACCGGGCGGCGTCCAGATCGACGATGGCCCCGTAGTCGCCGAACCCCGCGGTGTTGACGACGACGTCGACCGGGCCGGCCTGCTTCGAACAGTCCGGCCACGGTGTCCTCGTCGGTGACGTCCACCTGCGCGGAGGTGTGCGGCGAGCCGAGTTCGGCGGCCAGGGCCGCCGCGCCGTCGGCGTTGCGGTCGGCCACGATCACCCGGCAGCCCTCGGCTGCCAGCCCTGCCGCGACGGCGGCGCCGATTCCGGACGCACCACCGACAACGACCGCTACCCGATCGGTTTCAGACACTGTTGACTCCTAATCGTCTGGTCAACTGTAAGTCATACGGCACGAGTTGCGGGCCGATTGGGGCGACCCCTCCCAGCGGAGTCAGACGGAGATCTCGCCGCGCTCGGCGGCCAGCGCGATATCCGAGCGAAAGTGGCTGCCCGGCAACCGGACCGATGCCGCGGTCGCGTAGGCGGCGGCCCGGGCGGCGGCCAGGTCGGCCCCCGTCCCCACCACCGACAGCACCCGGCCGCCGGAGGAGACGACGGCGCCGTCGTCACGGCGGGCGGTGCCGGCGTGCAGGACACCGTCGGTCTCGGAGCCGGTGATCACGTCGCCGACCCGCGGGCGGCCCGGATAGTTCTCCGCGGCGATCACGACGGTGACCGCGGCGCCGGGCTGCCAGCGCAGGTCGGCGATGTCGGCCAGCGCACCGGTCGCGGCGGCGTGCAGCAATTCGCCCAGCGGGGAGTCCAGCAGGGCCAGCACCGACTGGGTTTCGGGATCGCCGAACCGGCAGTTGAACTCCACCACGGAGGGTCCGGCCGACGTGATCGCCAGACCCGCGTACAGCAGACCCGAGAACGGGCAGCCTCGTCGGACCATTTCCGCGGCAACGGGTTTCACGATGTCGTCGACGATCGCGGTGGCTACCTCGGCGGGCAGCCACGGCAGCGGCGCATAGGCGCCCATGCCGCCGGTGTTGGGCCCGGTGTCGCCGTCGCCGACGCGCTTGAAATCCTGCGCGGGCAGCAGCGGAACCACGGTCTCGCCGTCGACGACGCAGAACAGCGACACCTCGGGACCGTCCAGGAACGACTCCAGCAGCACCGGGTGCCCGCCCTCGAGCAGTTCGGCGGCATGGTCACGGGCGACGTCTCGGTCGGCGGTGACGACCACGCCCTTGCCCGCGGCCAGTCCGTCGTCCTTGACCACCCAGGCCTGCTGGCCCGCCGGTGGACCGAAGCGGTCCAGCGCGGCATCCAGATGCGCTGGGTTGTCGACGGTTTCGCTGGTGGCGGTCGGCACACCCGCGGCTGCCATGACGTCCTTGGCGAACGCCTTGGAGCCTTCGATGCGCGCCGCATCCCGTCGACGGTCCGAAGCACGCGATGCCTGCGGCCCGCACCGCGTCGGCGACGCCGAGTACCAGGGGCACCTCCGGCCCGATGACCACCAGGTCGGCGTCCCACTGCCGGGCGAGTTTCACGACGGCGTCGCCGGAGGCGATGTCGACGGCGTGCTGATCGGCGATCAGTGCGGTGCCGGCGTTGCCGGGCGCGACGGCCAGCGCCTCGACGCCGGGGTCCCTGCGCAGGGCCAGCAGCAACGCATGTTCACGGGCACCGGATCCGATCACGAGGACGCGCACGACTGCCCACCCTATCGGTCATCGCAGCACGTGGCGACCGGCAATCAGCGGGAGATCCAGGAAGGTCCGGATGCCCGGATCGGCCGCGCAGACGGGTGCGACGGCGTGTACCGCGTGCATGGCGGTGCCCAGGCAACCCTGGTCGGTCTCGTCCTCGCCGTGGGTGGCGATGTGCGATTCGAGCATCATCGACGGTTGCCCCTCGACGGTGACTTTCCAGCCGCGCCCGGTGGGCCAGTCCGGTGCCTGATCGTCGCCGAGGCGGGTGATGTGTTCGATGGTCAATGCCCGGCGGCCGCCGACGATCGCACTGAAGCCGAACCGCTGCGCGGACACCGTCCCGGGTTCGACGCGGCCGGCGGTGACATCGATGGGACGGTCGGCGAGGGCGACCTCCCGGTGGTGCTCGAATTCGTCGATCTTCGCGCCGAGGCCGTCGGCCAGCAGCATCAGCGGCGCGCGGAACGTCGCCCCGAGCGCGGCCGGGTCGGCCATCGGCACCGGTTCGTCCGGCCGCTTGCCGAAACCCATGATGTCGAACAGCATCGGGGCGCTGTCATAGGTGGAGTAGTCCATCAGCTCCTGTACGACCAGCGAATCGATATGTGCGAACAGTCCCGACATCGTCAGCGGCAACACCTCCGCGGCCCAGCCGGGTTCGATTCCGGTGCCGTGAAACGATGTTCGGCCCTGCGCGCAGGCCGCCTCCAGCCGGTCGACCACTTCGGGTCCGCAGCTGCGCGGATAGATGAATGCGGTGACCGCCGTGGAGACGACGTTCGTGCCGGACGCCAGCAGCGCGCAGATGTCATCGAGGGCACCCGTCGGGTTCATCTCGCCCTGGGGCATGTAAAGGACGCAGTCCGCGTCCAGATCCAGGATCGCGTCGCGGTCGCCCGTCGCCGTCACACCGATCGGGCCGACGCCGCAGATGTCACCGACGTCCCGGCCGGCCTTGTCTGCGCTGTAGACGTAGGCCCCGACGAGTTCGAGGTCGGGGTGGGCGTGCACGGCCCGGACCGCATGCCGGCCGACACTGCCGGTTGCCCATTGGATGACTCGGATCACGCCGCCTACTGTAGGGCATACGGTACGCGAATCAGTTCGGAACGTCAGTCGTCGTCGAGGGTCTTGCCGGAGCTCATCTTCACGGCGGCGTTGACATTGGCCTTCTTGTCCTCGGCCTCGCCGCGCTCGGCCGCTTTCTTGCGCTTCGCAACCACCTTGTCGACGGCACCGTTGAGCGCGGAACCGAGTGGAAAGCCCAGGTAGTGGGTGAGGAAGACCGCCATCTCCTTCAGTTCGGCCTCGTCGAGTTCGCCGTTGAGCAGCGCGGCATTGAGCTGGATCTCGGCCAGGTCCTGCCGTCCTACCGCGGTCACCGCTGCCAACGTCATGATTCGCTTGTCCCGCATCGACAGACCGGGGCGCGTCCAGATGCTGCCGAAGAGGTGGTCGACGGTGAGGTCGAAGTACGGGTCGCCTTCGATGTTCGGCATCTCCCAGCCGTAGACCTCGTTCATCTTCGCGAGGCCCTTGCTTGCGCAGTTCGTCCATGGTCACTCCTTCACGGTTGGACTGGTGTGCGGAACCCCGAGGCCCGCGGCCAGGTTCTGCAACGCCACTTCGGCGAGCGGCAGTTCGACGCCCATCTGCTCGCCCAGGCCCAGTGCCAGGCTCAGATCTTTCTCGCCGAGCCCGCGGGTGTGGGTGAACGCCTCACGCAGCCAGTGGTCGGGGCCCAGCGGCTGCATGTTCTCGCGGACCATGATCGCGCCCGGTCCGCCGGTCAACGCATCGGTGTGGCGCACCACCCGGCCCAGTGCCGAGATATCCAGTCCGGCCTTCTCGGCCAGCGTCATCGCCTCGCACGCCGCGGCATAGGAGGTGAACGTCAACATGTTGCGCGCCAGCTTCATCCGGGTGCCCGCCCCCGGCTCGCCGGCGTGGATCACCATCGACGCCCACTGCTTGAACGCCGGCTTGATTCGCTCGTAGACGTCGCGCGGGGCCCCGACCATGGTGGCCAGCTCGCCCTTCTCCGCGGCACCGGCGCCCCCGGATACCGGGGCGTCGATGACGTGAATGCCCTGCGGCTCAAAGGTTGCCGCCAGTTCGGCCGCGGTGGTGTCGCTGATCGTCGAATGGATCGCGATGACGGTGCCCGGCTTGGCGTGCGCAGTGAGCGTGCCGACGACCTCGCGCACCTGCTCGTCGTTGAGCACGGTGACGCTGATGAGGTCGGCGACGGCCACGTCGGCCACGTTGTCGGCCAGGCTCGCGCCCGCCTCGGCGAACGGGGTCATGGCATCGACGCGGACATCGAAGACGACCAGCCCGCCCGGCCAGTCGACCAGACGCTTGGCCATCGGGGCACCCATCTGGCCCAGGCCGATGTAGCCCAGCTTCAAATCGCTCATGACCGGATGATCTGTCCGCCGTCGACGTTGAAGATCTGGCCGGTGATCCACGAGGCTTCGTCACTGAGCAGGAACAGGCACATGCCGACCAGGTCCTCAGGAGTTCCCATGCGGGACAACGGAATCCCCTTGACGATATCGGCGACCATCTCCTGCGGTGTGGTGGTCCGGTTGGCCTCGGTGTCGATGGGCCCCGGCGCAATCGCGTTGATGCGGATGTTCTGGCCGCCGAGTTCGCGGGACAGCTGCTGGGTCAGTCCGTTGACACCCACCTTGGCCAGGCCGTAGAAGTTGGCGTACATCCACGCCGCGGTCGAGGACTGGTTGACGATCGCCCCGCCGCCCCGCTTGGCCATCTTCCGGTAAACCGCGCGGGTGCACAGCAGCGCACCGTCCATGTTCACGCTCATGAACTTCTTGTAGTAGTCCCAATCGACGGTGACGAGGAAGTCGAGCTTCATCCCGCCGAAGATCGCGGCGTTGTTCACCAGGTAGTCGATGCCACCGAACTCCGACAGTGTCTGAGCCGCCATCTCCTTGGCAGACTCGGGATCACTGACGTCGACGCGCAGCGCAAGCGCCGTGCCGCCTTCGCCCTTGATCCCGTCGGCGACCTTTTGCGCGCCCTCGACGTTGATGTCGGCGACCACCACCGCCGCACCCTCGCGGGCGAGCGCCTCCACGTAAGCCTGGCCGATGCCGCCGCCGGAGCCGGTGACGATCGCCACCTTGTTCTCGAACCTGTTCATATATCTCCTCGAATGTGTACTTACTGCACGCATTTCGGCCGATTGCGTGTCACAACTCCACACTCGGCCGCGGTGATCACGACGCCATTGTGGCGATGAGTTTGATCTCGGTGTACTCATCGAAGCCGGCCAGACCCATCTCGCGGCCGGTGCCGGACTGCTTGTAACCGCCGAAGGGGGCGTCGGGGGCGTACCAGACTCCGCCGTTGACGTTGACGGTGCCGACGCGCATCCGCGCCGCGACACCGGCCGCGCGCTCCGGATCGGCGCTGAACACGGTGCCCGACAGCCCGTACGGGGAGTCGTTGGCGATCCGGACCGCGTCGTCGTCGCCGTCGTGCGCGATGACGGTCAGCACGGGCCCGAAGATCTCCTCACGGGCCACCCGGGCGTTGTTGTCCAGTCCCGCGATGACGGTCGGCTCGATGAAGAAGCCCTTCGGCTGGTCGGCGGGACTCCCACCGCCACAAGCGAATCGGCCACCCTCTTCGATCGCCAGGTCGAGGTAGGACTGCACCCGGTCGCGTTGCCGAGCCGAGATCACCGGGCCGCACACCGTGCGCTTGTTGGTGGGGTCGCCGGCTTTGATCCCGGCCATGGTGGCCGCCGCGGCCTCGACCGCCTCGTCGTACTTCGCGCGCGGCACCACCAGTCGGGTGGTCAGAGCGCAGCCCTGCCCGGCGTGCATCGAAGCGGTGAACGCCGACATCGCGCACGCGCCCGCCAGGTCGGCGTCGTCGAGCACCAGGAACGCCGACTTGCCGCCGAGTTCCAGAAACACCTTCTTGATGGTGGCGGCGGCGTCGATCATCACCGCGCGACCTGTCGCGGTAGACCCGGTGAACGAAACCATATCCACCCGTGGGTCTTTGGACAGCAGCGCGCCCACACCGTGGTCGCTGGAGGTGACGATGTTGACGACGCCGGCCGGGAAGTCGGTGTGCTCGGCGATCAGCTCGCCCAGCACAGCCGCGCACCACGGGGTGTCGGGCGCGGGCTTGAGCACCAGGGTGTTGCCGGCCGCGAGCGCCGGGCCGATCTTGGCGAGGTTGATCTGGTGCGGGAAGTTCCACGGTGTGATGGCGCCGACGACACCGACGGCCTCGCGTGCGATGGTGCGGTTGGTCGGAACGCCCTGCGGGGTGGCGTGGCCCAGATCGGTGTTCCAGGCGTAGGACTCGGCGGTGTCGGCGCAAAAGGACAGGTCGTCGACGGGCCCTTCCAGATGGCCACCGGAGGTGAGCATCCGCGGCGCACCGACTTCGGCGATGGTGATGTCGCGCAAGTCTTCGATGTGATCTTTCATCGCCTGGCGCAACTGACGCAGGCACCGCACCCGCAACTCGACGTTGCGGGACCAGTCGGTGTCGTCGAAGGCGCGGCGGGCGGCCTCGATGGCGCGGCCCATGTCGTCGGCGTCGGCGTCGGCGGCCGTGCCGAGCACCTCCTCGGTGGCCGGGTTGACGGTCGTGAACGTGCCGCCGCCACCCGCTACCAGCTTGCCGTCGATGAGCAGCTGACTTTCCCTGTCGGCGAGCAACGCCATGTTGAGACTTCCCATCGGTCGGGCGTGGACGTGTCTGACAGTATCTGGACATGTGTCCGATCACTGCTGTCCGAAGATAGCCGCACACCGCCGCCCGTGACAAGGGGCGCCACCCCTAGACGCGACCCGAGTACGTAGAACAGCCGCTGTAGCTGGGTTTATCGGCGTTCGCCTTGCCTACGGCGGCCAGGTTCGGATACGTTGGACATGTGTCCAGTGAGTCCGTGGTGGCGATCACTCCAGCGGCCGGCCCGCAGGCCGGAGAGCCCATGCGCAACCGCCGGCAGGAAGAGACGTACCGCAAGGTCCTGGCCGCGGGTGTAGAAATGCTGCGCGAATCGTCGTATGCCGATCTGACCGTTCGCGCGGTCGCAAAGCGGGCCCAGGTCGCGCCCGCCACCGCCTACACCTACTTCTCCTCGAAGAACCACCTGATCGCCGAGGCTTACCTCGATCTGATCCGCCAGACGCCGTACTTCACCGACGTCAACGAGACCAGGTTGACCCGCCTGGACAGCACGCTGCGGTCCATGGCACTGGCGGTCGCAGACGAACCTGAGGTCGCCGCCGCCTGCACCACCGCACTGCTGGGTGGCGGCAACGACGATGCCGTCGGCCGGGTGCGTGAACGCATCGGTGCCGAGATCCACCGCCGCATCACCTCGGCATACGGCCCAGATCCCGACCAGCGACTGCTGTCGGCACTGGAGATGACGTTCTTCGGCGCGCTGGTGCAGGCGGGCAGCGGCTACTTCACCTACCACCAGATCGCTGACCGCTTGGCCTATGCGGTCAGCATGATTCTCGGAGAGAACAAATGACTTCACTGACTGATGTTCCGCTGCTCGACCCCTACGACTACGACTTCCACGAGGATCCCTACCCGTATTACAAGCGGTTGCGCGATGAGGCCCCGCTGTATCGCAACGACGAACTCGGCTTTTGGGCGGTATCCCGGCACCAGGATGTGCTGCAGGGCTTCCGCAACAGCACAACGCTTTCCAACAAATTCGGCGTCTCGCTGGATCCGGTGTCGCGCGGCCCGCATGCCCATAAGACCATGTCATTTCTCGCCATGGACGATCCATCGCATCTGCGGTTGCGCACCCTGGTCTCCAAAGGTTTCACCCCCCGTCGTATTCGCGAACTGGAGGGGCGCGTCACTGAGCTGGCTGTGCAGCATCTCGACGTCATGCTCGCCAAAGCGGAGAACGGCACCGTTGACTACGTCGCAGAATTCGCCGGCAAGCTGCCGATGGACGTCATCTCCGAGTTGATGGGCGTGCCGGTCGAGGATCGGGACCGCATCCGGGCTTGGGCCGACGGCGTAATGCACCGCGACGACGGCGTCAAGGATGTGCCACCGGAGGCCATCGAGGCGTCGATCAACCTGATCGTCTACTACCAGGAGATGGTCGCGCTACGGCGCAAGAAGCCCAGCGACGACCTGACCTCGGCCTTGCTCGAGGCCGAGATCGACGGTGACCGGCTCACCGACGAAGAAGTGCTCGGATTCATGTTCCTGATGGTGATCGCCGGTAACGAGACCACCACCAAACTCCTTGCCAACGCCGCCTTTTGGGGCCACAAGAACCCGGACGAGCTGGCCCCGGTGTACGAGGACCTGTCCCGCATTCCGCTGTGGGTCGAAGAGACACTGCGTTACGACACCTCCAGCCAGATCCTGGCGCGCACCGTGGTCGGCGATCTGAGCCTCTACGACACCCCCATTCCCGACGGCGACGTGCTGTTGCTGCTGCCCGGCTCCGCACACCGCGATGAGCGGGCCTTCGAGGACCCCGACGAGTTCCGGATCGGCCGCGACATCGGCTCCAAGCTGCAGAGTTTCGGCAGCGGCGCGCACTTCTGCCTCGGTGCGCACCTGGCCCGGATGGAGGCCCGCGTCGCACTCGAAGAACTCTTCAAACGCATCCGCCACTTCGAAGTGGACGAGGCCAACTCGGTCCGGGTCCACTCCAGCAATGTCCGCGGATTCGCCCACCTGCCCATCACCATTCAGACCCGCTGAAGGCCCAACTAACATGCCCCGTTTTGCACCACTTCCCGAACGCCGCCCCGCCATCGTCGCCGGCGCGTCAGCCGGCATCGGAGAAGCCACCGCGATCGAACTCGCGTCCCGCGGCTTCCCCGTCGCACTCGGTGCGCGCCGGGTGGAGAAGCTCGACGACCTCGTCGGCAAGATCCGCGCCGACGGCGGGGAGGCCGTCGGATTCCACCTCGACGTCACCGATCCCAACTCGGTGAAGGCATTCGTCGCCAGTGCCGTCGACGCGCTCGGCGAGATCGAGGTATTGGTGGCCGGCGCCGGTGACACCTACTTCGGGAAGTTGGCGGACATCAGCTCCGACGACTTCAACTCGCAGTTGCAGATCCACCTGGTCGGCGCCAACCGCCTGGCCGGCGCGGTGCTGCCGGGCATGATCGAGCGCCAGCGCGGTGACCTGATCTTCGTCGGCTCGGACGTCGCACTGCGGCAGCGACCGCACATGGGCGCCTACGGCGCGGCGAAGGCCGCCCTGGTCGCGATGGTGACCAACTTCCAGATGGAACTCGAAGGCACCGGAGTCCGCGCGTCGATCGTGCACCCGGGACCGACGAAGACGTCGATGGGCTGGAGCCTGCCCGCCGAGTCCATCGGACCCGCACTGGAGGACTGGGCCAAGTGGGGCCAGGCCCGGCACGACTATTTCCTGCGTGCCTCAGACCTGGCGCGTGCCATTGCGTTCGTCGCCGAGACCCCCCGCGGCGGGTTCATCGCGAATATGGAACTTCAGCCCGAAGCTCCATTGGCCACCACCAAAGACCGTCAGAAGCTCGCCCTTGGCGAGGAGGGATTGCCGTCATGAGCACCACCAAAGAGGTACAGCGCGTCTCGGGTGGCGAAGAAGAACACGGCCACCTCGAAGAGTTCCGCACCGACCCGATCGGTCTGATGCAGCGCATCCGCGACGAGTGCGGCGACGCCGGCTGGTTCCAGCTCGCCGACAAGCAGGTGGTGATGCTGTCCGGTTCGGAGGCCAACGAATTCTTCTTCCGATCCAGCGACAGCGACCTCAACCAGGCCGAGGCCTATCCGTTCATGACGCCGATCTTCGGCGAGGGCGTGGTGTTCGACGCCGACCCCGAGCGTCGGGCCGAGATGCTGCACAACACCGCACTACGCGGTGAGCAGATGAAAGGCCACGCGGCCACCATCGAGAACGAGGTCAAGAAGATCATCGCCGACTGGGGCGATGAAGGCGAGATCGAACTGCTCGACTTTTTCTCCGAGCTGACGATCTACACCTCGACGGCATGCCTGATCGGGCTGAAGTTCCGCGAGCAGCTCGACAGTCGGTTCGCCCACTACTACCACCAACTGGAGCGCGGAACCGACCCACTGTGCTACGTCGACCCGTACCTGGACATCGAGAGCTTCCGCATCCGCGACGAATCACGCGTCAAACTCGTTGCGCTGGTGCAGGAGATCATGAACGGCCGCATCGCCAACCCGCCCAAGGGCAAGGAGGATCGCGACCTGCTCGACGTGCTGGTCTCGATCCGCGACGATGAGGGCAACCCGCGCTTCACCGCCAACGAGGTCACCGGCATGTTCATCTCGCTGATGTTCGCCGGCCACCACACCAGCTCAGGCACCTCGAGCTGGACGCTCATCGAGTTGCTGCGCCACCCCGACGTCTACGCCCAGGTCCAGCAGGAGCTCGACGAGCTCTACGCCGACGGCCAGGAGGTGAGTTTCCATGCGCTGCGCCAGATCCCGAAGCTCGACAACTCACTGAAAGAGACACTGCGCCTGCATCCGCCGCTGATCATCCTGATGCGCGTCGCCCAGGATGAGTTCGAAGTGGCCGGCTTCCCGATCCACAAAGGTCAGATGGTGGCCGCATCCCCGGCGATCTCGAACCGGATACCCGAGGACTTCCCCGACCCGGACGGCTTCGACCCCGACCGCTACGAGAAGCCGCGGCAGGAAGATCTGATCAACCGCTGGACGTGGATTCCCTTTGGCGCGGGCAAGCACCGCTGCGTCGGCGCGGCATTCGCACAGATGCAGATCAAGGCCATCTTCTCAGTGCTGTTGCGCGAGTACGAGTTCGAGATGTCACAGCCGTCGGAAAGCTACCAGAATGACCACTCCAAGATGGTCGTGCAGTTGGCCCAGCCGGCCAAGGTCCGCTACCGCAGGCGGATCAAGCGCGGTTAAAGAGCAAGAGGACTAGTCATGGGCTGCTACCGCGTTGAACTCGACGCCGACCTGTGCCAGGGCCATGCGATGTGCGAGCTGGAGGCCCCGGACGTGTTCGCGGTGCCCAAGCGCGGCGTCGTCGAGATTCTCGATTCAGAACCACCCGACGACATCCGTGAGGACGTTGAGCGGGCGATCGAAATGTGTCCCACCCAAGCAATTTCCTTAAGAGAAAAGGACTAGACAATGGCGTCGTTCAACCGTGCTGAGCTAGAAGACTGGGTCGAGCGCTGGCTGCAGGCCAATAAGGACGGCGAGGTCGCGGGCGACTGGAAGCTGTTGGCCGACTTCTACACCGAAGACGCGACCTACGGCTGGAACATCGGGCCCAAAGAAGACGTGATGTGCATCGGCGTGGATCAAATACGCGATGTCGCACTGGGCCTGGAAATGGAAGGCCTGGAGAACTGGGTCTACGAGTACCAGAAGGTGATCATCGACGAGAAGCAGGGCGAGATCGTGGGCTTCTGGAAGCAGGTCGCCAACAAGGGGGACGGCACCCGCGATGAGATCTACGGCATCGGCGGCAGCTGGTTCCGGCTCAACGACCAACTGCTGATTGAGTGGCAGCGCGACTTCTTCGACTTCGGCCATGTGCAGAAGGCGTTCGTCAAGCTCATCGAAACCGGCGACCTCACGCCGACCATGCAGAAGCGCATCGAGCGCAGCATCGCCGGTGAGCAGCTGCCCGGCTACTACCCGCTGGGTCAGGCACCCGTCCCGATCTGGTGAAACAGCTCCCGGCCAAGCAGTTGATTGGGGGGCCTGTGACGTGCCTAACTAGAGCCTCTAGTCTGTGCACCAGACGCTCAAATGAAAGCAGGTGGAGATGAAGACAAAAGGCGCCCTGATCCGCGAGTTCAACCAGCCGTGGGCGATCGAGGAGATCGAGATCGGCGATCCTCGCAAGGACGAGGTCAAGATCCAGATGGAAGCCTCGGGGATGTGCCACTCCGACCACCACCTGGTGACCGGCGGCATTCCGATGGCGGGTTTCCCGGTACTCGGCGGGCACGAGGGCGCCGGCATCGTCACCGAGGTCGGCCCCGGTGTGGAGCACATCGCACCCGGTGACCACGTCGTGCTGTCGTTCATCCCGTCCTGCGGTGAGTGCCCGTCGTGTCAGGCCGGCATGCGCAACCTGTGCGACCTGGGCGCCGGGCTGCTCGGCGGCGCCTCGGTGTCCGACGGCACGTTCCGCGTGCAGGCCACCAAGGACGGCGCCGACGTCTACCCGATGACCCTGCTGGGCACGTTCAGCCCGTACATGGTGGTGCACAAGAGTTCGGTCGTGAAGATCGACCCGTCGATCCCCTTCGAGGTGGCTTGCCTCGTGGGTTGCGGTGTCACCACCGGCTACGGCTCGGCGGTGCGCAGCGCCGATATCCGGCCCGGCGAGGACGTCGCGATCATCGGCGTCGGCGGTGTCGGCATGTCCGCGCTGCAGGGTGCCCTCAACGCCGGCGCGCGGTACATCTTCGCTGTCGACCCGGTGGAGTGGAAGCGCGATCAGGCATTGAAGTTCGGTGCCACCCACGTCTACCCCGATATCTTCGCGGCCATGGGCGGTATCGCCGAGGTGACCGCGGGCGGCATGGCGAAGAAGACCGTCGTCACCGTCGGTGAGCTGCACGGCGAGGACGTCGACAACTACCTGGCGGTGACCTCCAAGGGCGGCACCTGCGTGCTGACCGCCATGGGCAGCCTGATGGAGAACCAGGTGACGCTGAACCTGGCGATGCTGACGTTGATGCAGAAGAACCTGCAGGGCACCATCTTCGGCGGCGGCAACCCGCACCACGACATTCCGCTGCTGCTGTCGATGTACAAGGCCGGCAGGCTCAACCTCGACGACATGGTCACCCGGCAGTACAAGCTGGAACAGATCAACGACGGCTACACCGACATGCTGGAGGGCCGCAACATCCGTGGCGTCATCCGCTACACCGACGCCGATCGCTGATCGCCGTACCCGAGTAATTATCAGCCAGGGCGGATCACGAGCGCCTCGCCGGCGACCGCTTGCGGGGCGACGATGATCTGGCCGGGTCCGGCGACGCGAACCGTTCCGCGGATCTCGTCGCCGACCGTCGCTCTGCCGAGAAGTTCCCTGGGCGCCTCGATCTGAATCGAACCACCCGCATGCTGGGCGAGCAGTTCGGCGCGCTCATCCACCGCTTCGGCCGACATCAGCAGCACCGTGAGAATGTCCCAGCCCTCTCGACCCGACAGCGGGCCGATCGCGTCGATACGGCCGACGATCCGGCTCAGGTTCTCGACAATCTGCATGTTCGAAACCTAGGCCCGCGCGAGCGCGGACACCAGGGAACGAGCGATCGGCTGACCGGTGAGGCGCTCGTAGTAGCTGAATGCGGGCATCGGGTTCACCTCGAAGCACACATAGTCATCAGGTGTTCCGCCTGATCCGGTGCGGCGAAGGTCGATGCCACACAGCGGAAGCTCCAGCGCACGCGCCACATCCAGACACCGGCCACTGGTGTCGGGGTCCAGCTCGACGGCGACGTGCTCGATCAACTCGTCATCCCGGGCTGCATAGCGGTAATCAATTGCACGCGTGCGTATCTCGGTCGCATGGATGTCGCCTCCGACCACATGCACGCGTACGTCGACACCCTCCACCAGGGCCTGGAACTGGGTGGCCAGCCCGCGTACGCGGTCAACCCGGGCAGCCGAAGGCTGGAACTCCCGGACAATCGACCGGATACCGCTGATCGACTTGTAGATCACCCGTCCATGGTGTTCCGCGAATTCGATCACCTCAACCGGATCGTTCGTGATCAGCGTGGTCGGCACGCGGAAGCCACTGCGGGCGATCAGCTGCGCCTGAAAGGGTTTCGAGGAGTTCGACCGCATCGCCAGCGGACGGTTGACCACGAACGCATCGCAGACATCGAGCCATTCACAGAGCCCCTGGGTGAACCTTCGCGACCGTTCGGTCGAGCCGATCCCGAGGGCTCGCGCATAGGTCGATCTGATCTCGCTGAGATCGATCGTCTCGCCACCGACGGTCATCTCGCCGCCGACCGAAGTCCGCTCGATACGCAACCGGAACTCACCGTCGTCGTCGAGACCACGCTGATCGACGAAGCGATGCGCAACCCCGAGCTCACGTGCGGCCGCCACCACCAACTCGATGCAGCTGTCGTCGCCGCTACCGAAGATCAGGATCATCAGGAGGCCTCTCGGGTGCCAACCGAGCGGGCGTTCCGGGCCAGCATCAGATCAGCGACCGCGTCGGCGATATCCACGGTCAGCGGTGGAAACGGATACGCCTGCTGGAGTTCCGGGCAGCGCCCCCCGCCGACCACCAGGCCCAGCAGCTCGCAGCCACTGAGCGCGGCCAGCCTGCGGCAGCGGGTCGCGAACACCTCCGACGTAGTCCCGTAAACCCGATCGCCGACGACGGTCACCTGCCTGAACCCCGCACCGAGCACGGCTACGGGGTTCGAAACTTCCGGCACCGTTGAGTCGAACGATCCAACCGCGGTTGGCATCCCGCAGCGGTGCGCAAGGGAGGCCCAGCGCGCCCACGACCACATCCCGGTCGGCCCCTGCCCGTCCACGCCGCCGATGAGCCGGTCGTCGAGGCCCGCGAGAAAGCTCACGAACAGCGCCTGCTGCTCGCCCTGTGCGTACACCCGGTCGCGGTCGCCCGCGGCATCGAACCCCAGCGCGGGAAGCGCTGGGATGAGGTTCAGCACCGTGCCCACCTGATCGCTGTCCACGCGCCGGCCGTCGCGCAACCGGATCGTCGTCGCGGCGACCCCTTCGCTGATGCTGTGCGACCATCTGGCCGCCGCGAGTTCGGTCGCACCCAGCAGATCGACAGTGCCGCCGCGGGCGCGAACCGCCCCGGCCACGGCGCACGCGCCATGGTCGAGCCGGCCCACCACCGAATTCGTCAGAATCAGCATGCCGTTACCGCTGCGGTGGGCTGTCGAACGCCCGCTTCGCGCCGGCATCGCCCTCGGCCATCCGTTTGTCCAGCTCGCCTGCACCGTCCTGGTAGACAGGTCCGCCGTAGAGGTCCGGGCGCAGCGACGCATCAATGAACGGACCGGCCGACGCCGCGTTCTGTGCGTCGACGACGCCGTGAACGAGGCCGACCGCGTGATCGAGCAGGGCCAACGCGTCGGCCAGTGCATTGCCCGAGGACGTACCCAGGGCCGAGGTCGCCGCGTTGAGCCGCCAGTCCGGTGGACGCTCGAACTCCTTGCCGTCCTTGGCGGCCTCTTTGAACTCCTTGAACTCCTTGAACTCCTTGCCGCCCTCCTTGATCAATTCCTTGCGCTCTTTGAGCACCTGCTTGATCTCGACCTCTTTCCCGTCCTTGACGGCCTCCTTGACGATCTCCTTCGCCAACTCCTTGCGCTTGATGACCGCAGCCCGTACCCGCACACCAACGGTCATCGACGGGGACGAGGCGGGAACTCCCGTGAGAGCGACGAGCGTGTCCTGGCCGGTGTAGGAGTTGGTGTTCGGTGTCGTCGAACCGGACACCGTCGTGACCGATTGCGATCCGGGGAATGGGTCCCCGGCATCCCCACGGTTGACGGACAACTCGAGGTTTCGCAGTCCGTCGGCCTGGAGCAGGCCGACTTTGTAGTGGTTCTCGTCAGTGTTGGTCGGCTTGGATTCGTCGATGTGCCAGAGCAGCAGGCCGTCCCCGGGAAGCTGCGCGTCGTAACCGGTGCGCTGGCGGTTCTCCAGGAGAAAGTACTCTGACCCGCCCCCACCATCCCTCCACAGACGGAACACCTGCCGCGACGACTTCACATCAGACACCGTCACATTGCCGTTCGCGGTGACATTGCTGACCGCCGCCCAGCCCTGATTGACTTTGCACCATGCCGACGGATGTGCGGGAGTGTTGCCGCCGCCATTCCATGACCCGCCCGCCATGAGGCACCAGTTACCGATCCCCTCCGACGTCCCGTCGGTGTCGTACAGGTCGGGAAAGCCAAAGAGCAGGTGGCCCAACTCATGGGCGCAGACCCCGATGCGGGCATCCTCGGGGATCGTCAGGTAACCGAACACCTTTGTGCTGTCCGCTGTTTGAGCTGAGTTCAGTGTCCACTTGTGCGACCAGATGTCGTTGCCGTTGCCGGTCTGCTCGCCGCCGCTGCCGGCGTGCACGATCAGAAACGCGTCCACGAAGCCGTTGCCGTCGTTGTCATACGGACCGAAATCGACATGGGGATCCGCCGCCGCGAACGCGTCCTGCGCGAGATCGCGGGCGCGAGTCGTGCCGGTGGGACGGCCAATCCCGAAGTTGCCGTTCGCATACCAAGCGTTGGTGTGGGGCATTCGGTAGGGCCCCACCACTTCGCCGGTGATGTCGACCAGCCCACCGGTGACCTCCTGGTAGTACTCCTTGACGCTTCCGGTGGGGATCACCCCCGTGGAGAAGAAGAGGTCGCGGAAGTGCTGTTGGGTGGCTGTCATTGCCTTGTCGCTGAAGTCGGCAAGCACGACGATGACGCGAATCGCGCCGCGCAAGGGAGCGCGCTCGGCACTGCCGCTGCGCATCACCAGGTCCGGAGTCCCGAACGGATACTCGTCGGCCGGAATGATCATGCCGTCGTTGAACCCGAGCGCCCTGGGCTCCTTCGAGATGCTCAGTGAGTCGGCGACGAGACTCTTCGACCGGCCCTTGATCTTCTCCAGTTCCGACGCCAGACGATCCCTGAGTTCAGGGCTGGGAGCCACAAAGCAGGGCTCCATGCTCTGGCGCACCCGCCAGGGTAGGTCGCCATGCGTGCCGGCGACGTTTGCTTCTGAGGACATGGGGCTGACCTTTCGAGTTGGGTCCCGATGAGTTGGGAGGTGATGTTTGCAGAACGAATCACGTTTGACCTGATCACTTTTTGCCAGGGACGTGCACCCGATGGGCACCCACGATCACCGGCGTGCCATCGGCCGTGGATTCTTCAGGCTGCAATGTGAAGCCCCCCGTTCGGTATGTGCAAATTCGCATCCGAACCGCCAGCGTCGCACCGGTCGGCACCGTTGCTTCGAGTAGTCGGCTACTTGAATCATCGCCAATCTGTGATCTTGCTGGAAGAGCGCTGCGACAATTGTGTCGGATTCCGAGGTTTGTCGGGGCGCGGGGACAGGGGTAAACGTGGCTGGTACTCGTCAACGGCTCGATGTGTGGGGCATATCCGTCCAGACACTTGACGCCGCCCAGACTCAGAATTGGCATCCCGTGCTGGACGGATACGCCCGGGGCGTGGAAGCGATGATGGACGGCGACACCCAGCTGACTGTCGAGTCGTGGCTGTGGGCGGCAAATACGCACGGAATCCCTTTCGACACACCGGCGAAACCGTTGTGGGACGAGTGCAAGCACGGCCAGCGGTTCTTTCTGCCGTGGCACCGGGCCTACCTGGCGTGGTTCGAGGCGACCATCCGGGCACTGATCAACGACGAGACGTGGGCATTGCCCTATTGGAACTACTCCGACCCGGATCGGCCTGAGACGCTGGGCCTTCCGCCGGAGTTCCGCGTCGAACAGCGCACCGTCGACGGCGAGCTCGTCGACAACAAACTCTTTGTCGACCTTACGAATCGGCCTGGCTCGCCGGTGGCCGAGAACGTCGAAGTTGTCCCCGCCATGTCCGAGCGATTCTTCGTGCTCGGCTTCCCGCAACGCGGTTTTGGCGGCGTCGACGGCGCGTTCCAGGTTCTCGGGCTGCTCGAAGGGGAACCCCACAACTTCGTCCACACCGATATCGGCCAGCAGACCGGTCTCATGGCCGATCCTGCGGTTGCCGCCCGGGACCCGATCTTCTGGTTGCACCACGCGAACATCGACCGGTTGTGGGAGGTGTGGCGCCGGTTGCCGGGCTCGGTCGATCTGCTCGGCCAGGGCGACGTCTCCGGGCAAACCGTCTCGGAGTGGCGCCGTGCGCATTTCGCATTCGGCGGCAACGGTGCGGTCACCGTGTATGCAATGGAAAACGTCCTGGACACCACAGCACCCCCATTGGGCTACACATATGAAGTTGTGGATCTGCCGCAGGCCCAATTCGACGAGGTGGCGGCCAACCGGCAAGCGGCCCGAGGGGGACCTATGGGACTCGATGAGGGCACCCCGCCCCGGGAGCAGTGGGATCCGGTGGCGGCAACAGCACAAACCACCGATGTCGGCGAAGGCGGCGCGGAGAATCCGCTCACTTTCGATCAGCGCCAGCTCGGGCTCGACGCGAGCATTCCGTCAGGACTCATCATTGCGCTGATGGGCGTCCGGGCGGCCGACGACTGCCACAACGTGTATGTCGTCGAGGTCGCGGCCGGGCCGGACAGCCCGGTTCACCACGCCGGCCGGGTCAACACCTTCGGCCTGCGAGGAACGCCCGCCGACGAGGAGCGCAACTACACGGTGGATGCGACTGCGGTGATTCCGCAGTTGATCGAAGACGGCTGGAACGGAACGGAAGTCGTCGTTGTGGTACGCCCTGAGTCTCCGGTCGCCGACTCTGGCCAAGTACCGGGAGGAATCCAGATCCGCCAGATCACCGTGTACCGACGCCCGTGAGCACAAACCTGCGCTTGCCCGCCGTGCGGCGTTCGTCGTCCGGCGCGACCGTACGCAGATCGCATCCCGGCTGGTGGATGACCGCGGTCGCGGTGATCGCCTGGATGGGGCTCGTCGGGTGGGGTGTGGCTGATGCGTGGATGTCTGCGCCCACCGCGGCGCATCACCATCATGGTGGCCATCCGATGGGCGCGGGACACCCCGGTGGCGGCTGGGCGTGGACGTTTCACTGGCTGCTGATGGTCATCGCCATGATGTGGCCGCTGTACGGGGGTGTCGTCGCTGCCATCACGACGGCCAGCTACCGACGCTGGCGGGTCATCACCGTCGGGGTGTTCGTCGTGGTCATCACCGCGCTGTGGCTGCTCTTCGGACTGACCGTCCGGGCCGCATACCTCGTGGTGCAGGGGGCGGTGCCGGCCTGGATGTGGTCCCTGGGCTGGCTGGCCGTGGCGATCGTCGTGACACGGTCGATGTGGCGAGCCCACTTACTGCGAACATGTCGGCGCGTGCGCGTGCTCGCCCCGGCCGGTCGACGCGCGATCATCACGGCCGCCGACACCGCAGCCCGATCGTGGCCGAGGTGTGTCCTGCTGTGCGGGCCGGTGATGGTGGCCATGGTTGCGGCACACCAACTGCCGTTGATGATTGGCGGGTCGGCCGCGGTGTGGTGGGAACAACGGCATCCGCACGCCTGGCGAGACCCGGTGCCGGTCACCATCCTGGTCGCGACTGCAGCGCTGCTGCTGGGGACGTACCTGTGGAAGGGCGCGCTATGACGTATGCGCAGGCCAAGATCGACCTGATGCTCCAGGACGAAAACCTGGGCACCACCGGCCGTCAACTGATCGAACACAAGGAACTCAGGCTCGACGACGACACCTACGACCGCTTCCTGGACGGGCCGACATGCCGCCGGGTTGCCGTCGTCGACTTTGATCCCGCGACCGGGGCGCCGCTGCCTGCCCCGGCGAAGTTCATACCCGGACGATCCACGCCGACACGTGGACGTTTCATCACCGACACCGACCACCGCGACTCTCCAGAATTCTTGGCTGTCAACGCATTCGGAACCGTCTTCGAGACAATCCGCATGTTCGAAGAGCCCGGCGCGCTGGGTCGACGGGTCAAGTGGGCGTTCGACGGGCAGCAGTTGCTCGTTGTTCCGCGGGCCGGCGAATGGGCCAACGCTTTCTATGACCGGGCCACACGCAGTTTGCAGTTCTTCTGGTTCAACGCGGGAGAGGACCGCATCTACACCGCGCTCAGCCGCGACATCGTCGCGCACGAATGCGGTCACGCCTTGCTCGACGCGGTTGTCCCGTCGCTGTTCGACGCCTCAACTCCGGAGTCGCTGGCCATCCATGAGGGCATCGCCGACCTGGTGGCGGTGCTCATGGCGTTGCGAAGCGGGGAATTGCGTCAGCAGGTTCTGGCGAGCAATGACAACGATATCGCCAACGCGACCGTGTTCAGTTCGATCGCCGAGCGCTTCGGTGCGGCACGGCCGAGACCGGACGAGCCGCACCCGCATGCTTTGCGCGACCTGCGGAACTCCAACACCATGCAATCCCTCCGGGGGAGCAACCCGCACACACTCAGCACGGTGTTGTCGGCGGTCTTCTACGACTTTCTGATCGACATGTACGACCACCTCAAGCAGAAGTTGACGATGCCGTCCCCCCAGCGGCCGGCACTTGGCGTCGACGCTGCCGCTAACCGCTCGCTCGGATCGGCCGCGATCATCTTCCGCAGGCTGCTGCTGCGCGGCATCGACTATCTCCCACCCGGGGATCTGACGTTCGCCGATGTCGCGCGGGCGACGCTCGCCGCGGACGACGCAGCTGATCCTGACGGCGCCGACGACGGCAAGAACCAGGCCCGTCAGCAGATTGGCCCAGCGGTTCGTCGACCGCGGCATCGTCGCCTCGCTGGCGGAGCTCCAGACGGAGGCGCCAGCCGAATTGAGCGTTGCGCCTGAGGAATTAGCCGACATCCGAGACAGCGACTGGCGGGCATACAGCTACGTCGACAAGCATCGCGAGGCGCTGCGCATCCCCGCGGGGACGACGTTTCGCGTGCTGCCGCGCGTCGACGCCACCAAGGAGGTCGGCGTCCCCGTCGACGGGCACTACACCACCCAGCGGGAACTCCTCCTGAAGGTTTCGTGGGACGTCGTGGAGGACAACGGCGCCAAGGTGCTCCCGGCGCCGAAGCGACGGGTCCGGACCGGCGTGACAATCGCGTACCGGTGGAAGGACGGCAAGGTTCTGGCGTGCGTCGGCAGCAACGTCACCAACGACGTTCAGCGCGAGGCCCGCGACGAGTTCCTGACGAAGCTGTTCGCCGGTGGTCATATCAAGGTGGTCAAGGTCGCCGCGGCCGACGCGCCGCCGACCGGTGCCGCCGACACCGAAGTCCGGATACTCGGTGATGTCGCCAGGATCACCGGCACCCAGCGACTCCTGCACATCGCCGCGATCGACTGACCGAAGAGGTGTACCGATGAGTGATCTCGTTGTCCGCGCCTACAACGTGTTGTTCGGTGATGCGCTGCTGATCTCGATCCCCGACCGCGGTGCCGACGGCACCGAGGTGACCCGCCACATCCTGGTCGATGTCGGCAACCTGTTGGCAAGCAAAGACGCCGTCTTCACCCCCGTCGTCGCCGACATCGCCGATCGCACCGGTGGCGAGGTAGACCTGTACGTCATGACACACGAGCACCTCGATCACGTCCAGGGACTGCTCGCCGCGCAGCGAGCGGGAACGAATCTCACTGCCAAGACCGCATGGCTCACCGCATCTGCCGCCCCGGACTACTACGACACGCACGATGACGCCAAGCGCAAGAAACTCGACTACGCGCAGGCATTCGCGGCCCTCGCCGGACAGCGGGACGCCCACGATGATCCGTGGCTGGCGATGATGATTCTGAACAACAATGCGTTGTTGCCGGACAACGCATTCGGCTTGAAAACCGCCGACTATGTTGACCACCTGCGAACGATAGCGCCCCCAGCCTCCACTCACTACGTCCACCGGGAGACGACGTTGGACGGCAAACACCCCTTCCAGGAGGCGACGCTGCGGATCCTGGCTCCGGAGGAGAACACTGCGGACTACTACGGTCGACGGCTTCAACCCACCCTGGCCGCCACGTCGAACGACGGGGCCGCCGACGCCGACCGTCCGCCGGTCGACGCACCCTCATGGCAGCCGCCCGTCGGTGTGGACGCCGGAGCGTTTTACGACCTGGTGTTCGCGCGGCGTCATTTGACCCGCCAGGCCATCCTGGAGATCGACGCAGCCGCGAACAACACCAGCATCGTCTTCGAAATCACCTGGCGCGGATGGAAATTGCTGTTTGCCGGCGACGCGGAAGAGCGCAGCTGGGACATGATGCTCGACAAAGGCGTCCTGGAACCGGTGCACTTCATCAAGATCGCCCATCACGGCAGCGTAAACGGAACGGCCGCAGTCGCTCTCGACGCCACGTTCCCTGAATCCAGCCCGGACGCCAAGGCGAGGCACGCCGTCGTATCCACCCACGACGACGACTGGGACAGCGTCCCCGACGGCGATACTCTTGACCTCTACCGCAGCCGGGACGACTGCGAACTGCACGACACCCGCGATGTGGACGAGGGTGACGCGGTCACGATCACGTTCGCGGGATAGGAAGCAGCTCCAGTACGTCAGCCCGTCAGGTCGTACAGCAGCACCCGATCGACCTGGACCGGTGCGAAGGTGCGCTGCACCCACTGCTGAATCGACACGGCGTCGTCGACGTGACCGGACCTGTCATGCGCGACGGGTTTGGACGCGATGAAGTAGTGGATCCGCCGCTCGGCCACCCACCGCCGGAACTGATCCGGTGTCGGTGCGGGATCGGTGGCGTTGAAGCCGCCGACCGGCATGACCGGATGCCCGGTGCCCAACTGGTAACCGGCGGCGCACATCGATCCGACGGTGGCCGCCACCCACCGGTAAGCCGCGGCGTCCTCGTCGAGGCGCGCGATGACGTCCGACGGCGGAATGCCCGCGTCGAGCAGGCTGCAATCGACGACGTGCACCGCGCGACCTGGCGCCCCGGGCGGCAACAGGAAGGCGGGGCCGCCGGCCGTCGTGATCCTCGCGCTGGCTGCGGGTTTCGCATTTGACGCATGCCGCCCGCCGAGGGCCTGCCAGGATGGGCCCGCGGTCGGCAGTGCACCGGAATTCCCGCGGCCGACCGTCGTCAGCGCGAACGCCGCCGGACCCGCCAGGGCCACCACCGCGATCGACGCCACGGCCGCGACTCGCGTCACGGGGTACCGCGCCCACCGCGACGCGGCCGCGCACAGCCATACCACCACTGCGGCCGCGGCACCAACCACCAGCCACGGCAGCCATCGGTGGTAGTGCGGGTAACGGGAGAGCACACCGAATGCCGTCACCGCCGTGGTGGCCGTTGCGATGGCCAGTGCGCCTCGCGCCCAGGGGTATTGGCGCTGCTGCCAGCACAGCACTGCGCCGGTACCGACCAGCGCGGCCACCGCTGGGGCCAGCGCGACCGTGTAGTAGGGGTGGAAGATCCCGGCCATGAAGCTGAACACCAGCCCGGTGCACAGCAGCCAGCCGCTCCACACGAGCACCTGCGCGCGCCGCACGTCGGTGCGGGGAGCCCGCCGCCGCCACGCCAGCAAGACGACGACGAACAGCAGTGCCGCCGGCAGCAGCCAGCCGATCTCCCCGGCCTGCGCCGGCTGGAACATTCGGCCGATGCCCGGCACACCCCACACCGGGTGGGCCGCGGTGCCGGGCCGATGCGACGCCAGCGCCGCGGTGCTGCCCGGTTCGTCGCCGGTGAGCCGCCCGAACCCGTTGTAGCCGAACGTCAACTCCATCACCGAGTTGTGTGTCGTGCCGCCGATCCACGGCCGCTCGTCGGCCGGCCACAGCCCGACCAGCAGGACCCACCAGCCGGCCCCGACACCCGCGGCGCCGATCGCAACGGCGCTCTGCCCCAGCCGCTTTCGCAGCCGCGGCGGGCCCGCGAGCAGGTAGGTCAGCGCCAGCGCGGGCACGATCAGCATGACCTGTAGCTGCTTGGTCAGATAGCCCAGTCCGACGAACAGCCCGGACAGCAGCAGCCACCGGGTGCGCCCGTCGTCCACGGCGCGCAGCATCGCCCACACCGCCGCGATCATCAGCAGCACCAGCAGTGCGTCGGGATTGTTGTACCGGAAGATCGAGACCGCCACCGGCGTCAGCGCGAGAACCGTGCCGGCAGCCAGGCCGGCCGCGTCGCCGAACCCGCGCCGCACCGTCGCCCACAGCAGGGCCACCGACGCGACGCTCATCAGCGCCTGCGGCACCAGGACGGTCCAGGGGTTCAACCCGAAGGCCCGGACGGACAGCGCCGCCGGCCACAACGACAGGGGCGGCTTGTCAACGGTGATCGAGTTCGCCGCATCCGAGGATCCGAACAGGAACGCCTTCCACGAATGTGAACCCGCCTGCGCCGCTGCGGAATAGAACGCATTGGCCCACCCCGACCCCGAGAGGTCCCACAGGTACAACACCGCGGTGCCGACCAGAAGAACCGGCATCGCCCACCGAACGGCCCGAATCTCGGTGGTGAGGGTCATCGACCCAGGCTGATCCGCAGTTCTCGAACGGGCAGCGCACCGGCGGTCAGGGCACGAGCCACCCGCCAGCACCCCCGCAGGTCGGCCAGCGCGGTGGGAATGATGTCGACCCGTGAGTCCGGATCGTCCACCCAGTCCACCGGAACCTCGTGGATGCGCAGCCCGGCCCGCTCCGCGATCAGCAGCAACTCGGTGTCGAAGAACCAGCCGGTGTCACGTACCAGCGGCAGCAGTCGGCGCGCGACATCCGCACGCACCGCCTTGAACCCGCATTGCGCGTCGGAGAACGTGGTTCCGAATACGCCGTGCAGCATGAAATTGTAAGCACGGGAAACGACTTCACGCTTCAGACCCCGAGTCACCCGCGCGGAGTCGGCCAGTCGTGAGCCGATCGCGATATCGCATCGACCGGCGATCAACGGCTCGACCAACGGCATCAGCGCCGACAGATCGGTGGACAGGTCGACGTCCATGTAGGCCACCACCTCGGCGTGCGATGCCAACCACGCGGCCCGCAACGCGCCACCGCGTCCCTTCGCATCCAGATGCACGACGCTGAGGTCGGGCACTTCGAGGGCCAACCGGCGAGCCACCTCGAGGGTTCCGTCGGTGCTCGCGTTGTCGGCGATGACGATCCGTGCCCGGTGCGGCACGTCGGTGGCGAGGAACCGGTGCACCCGGCGGACCGCGTCCGGCAGATCGGTGACCTCGTTGTAGACCGGCAGCACGACGTCGAGCACATAGCGCCCGGCCCCGGCGCTGCGCTGCGTGCGCGGTCGCGGCAGCGCGAGGTCGGTCATAGGGCTCACCGTCTCCCGCCAAGCTGCCACGGCACTGCGGCCCGCCTGACAACCTGCTGAAGACTTCCTCGCAGGACGCCCACGGCGCCCTCATATGCTTGGGAGCCATGACCTCCGTCTTCAGCATGATCATCAACGGTGAGATCCCGGGCCGGTTTGTCTACGAGGACGACGAGTTCGTCGCGTTCCTCACCATCGAACCGATGACGCAGGGCCACACCCTGGTGGTGCCGCGTGCCGAGATCGATCAGTGGCAGGACGTCGACGGGGACGTGTTCGCCCGGATCATGGCGGTCTCACAGCGCATCGGTAGGGCGGTGACCCAGGCGTTCGGCGCCAAACGCGCCGGCCTGCTGATCGCCGGTCTGGAGGTGCCGCACCTGCACGTGCATGTGTTCCCCGCGTACAACCTGACCGATTTCGGGTTTGCCAACGTCGACCGCAACCCGTCGGCGGAGTCGCTCGACGAGGCACAGGCCAAGATCAAGGCGGCGCTCGCCGAACTCGACTAGGGAGTGGATCGGTCAGATCTGCTCGGCCGTCTCGGCGAGGTGCACCGCATCGTCGAACTCGTCGGACCGGTCGGGCCCGTCGGCGACGCGCGGCAAGCTCACCCGGAATCGGCAGCCCTGCCCGGGCGCGGTCGTCACCGACACCGTGCCGCCGTGCGCGTAGACGAGCGAATCGACGATCGACAGCCCCAGACCGGTACCGCCGCTGGAACGGGTGCGCGATGAATCGGTGCGGTAGAACCGCTCGAACACGCGGTGCGCATCCTGCTGGCTCATGCCCGGCCCCTCGTCCACGATCTCCAGCACCGCGTCGTTGCGGGTGGTGCCGACCCGCACAATGATGCGGGCGGTGTCGGGGGTGTGCTGCAGCGCGTTGGCCACCAGATTGCCGAGCACCTGCCGCAGTCGTGCCTCGTCGCCGACGACCTCCGGGGTCCCGGGCCCGTCGAACACGTCCATCGTGATCCTGCGTTGCGGCGCGATGGACTGCGCGTCGTGGACGGCGTCGGTGGCCAGCGTCAGCAGGTCGACGCGGTGCTGCTCGAGCGGGCGCTGCGCGTCCAGTCGGGCCAGCAGCAGCAGATCCTCGACCAGCAGGCCCATCCGCCGCGACTCACTCTCGATACGTGACATCAGCATCTCGACATCACGGGCGGCACCCTGCCGGTACAGCTCGGCAAACCCGCGGATCGTGGTCAGCGGCGTGCGCAGTTCATGGCTGGCGTCGGTGATGAATCGGCGCATCCGAACCTCGGAGGTGCGGGCCTGCTCGGCCGACATCTCCGAGGATGCCACCGCCCGCTGGATCTGGGCCAGCATGCCGTTGAGCGCGAGCGACAGCCGTCCGACTTCGGTTCGCGGATCACGTTGCGGGACACGGCGATCGAGCTCGCCGGCGGCGATGGCAGCCGCTGTCTTCTCGACCTCGACCAGTGGCCGCAGGCTGCGATTGACGACGACATAGCCGACGATGGCGAGCACCATCAGCATGGCCCCGCCGATGCCCATCTGGGCGTAGACCAGCGACCGGACGGTCGACTGCACGTCAGTGAGATCGATGGCGACCGTGGTCAGTTCGTCATGCGGGCCCCGCACCGAGACCGCGCGCCATTGCACATGAGAGCCGTTCATCGAGCCGACCGTGGTGGGAAGCGACCCGACGTCGTTGTCGTCGGGCAGATCCGGTTCGGCGTCGCGATCGTTGACGGCCATCCAGACCCGGCCGTCGGGACCGATCCCGCGGACGTAGAAGTTCGACGGCGGACGGCCCGGATTGGGACCCTCGTCGTTGGCCGGCGGCGACATCCGCCGCGGGGCCTGGGCCCAGCCGTTGGAGGCGTCGATCAGGGTCTGGTCGACGCGGTTGATCAGATCGTGGCGCAGGATCGTGGTGACCGCGATGCCCGACGCCAGCAGGCCGAAGGCCACCAGCACCAGGGTCGCGGCAACCAGCGCCACCCGTAACGGGACGCCGCGCCGGACGTGCTCGACCATGGACCTATTGTCCGCTAGCGCGGCTCCCGCAGGACATAACCGACGCCGCGCAATGTATGCAGTAGTCGCTTGTCACCGGTGTCGATCTTGCGGCGCAGGTAGGAGACGTAGGACTCGACGACGTTCACGTCACCGCCGAAGTCATAACGCCACACATGGTCGAGGATCTTCGGCTTGCTCAGCACGGTGCCGGCGTTGATGACGAAGTAGCGGAGCAGGGTGAACTCCGTCGGCGACAGTGAGACAGGCTCCCCGGCCTTCCACACTTCGTGGGTGTCTTCGTCGAGTTCGATGTCGGCGAAGGACAGGCGCGACGTCCGCGGTTCCTCGATGCCCCGGCCGGTGCGGCGCAGGATGACGCGCAACCGTGCGACCACTTCTTCGAGGCTGAACGGTTTGGTGACGTAGTCGTCGCCGCCCAGCGTCAGTCCAGTGATCTTGTCCTGCAGCGTGTCCCGTGCGGTCAGGAACAGTGCGGGCGCGTCGATGCCATCGGCGCGCAGCCGGCGCAGCACGCCGAACCCGTCCATGCCGGGCATCATGACGTCGAGGATCACGGCGTCCGGTCGGACCTCACGGGCGCGGTCGAGTGCGGCAGGGCCGTTGCCGGCGGTGTAAACCTCGAAGCCCTGGAACTTCAAGCTCACCGACAGCAGCTCGACGATGTTGGTCTCGTCGTCGACGACGAGGACGCGGGCTTCGGGCTTAGTCTGAGTCATCACGGGCGCTGCCATACTCACAATGTCCTCCCAATTCCTTCCATATCGTCTGCCAGGTTCCTGCCAACTTCCTGTGAATCCTGTATCGGGGCGGCCGGGCGGCGGACCCTAGACTGGCCGCATGGACCTGGGCAAGAACCTGGTGAACCTGGCGTTCGCCCCGGTACGGGTGGGACTGGCTGCCGCCGAGGTCGGTATCGATGTCGCCGGCGGGGCACTTGACCTGGCAAAACGCACACTGGACGACGTCGGCGCACAGACCAGGCCCGCCGTCGTGCACATCCTCGGCCTCGACGACACAGTCGCTCGGGCAAACCGGATCGCCAAAGTTGCCGACGGGCTGCTCGACGAGGACGCGCCGCTGGGCCGGGCGTTGGCGGCGGACGGCCCGGTAGATCGGCTGCTGCGGCCCGGCGGCCTGCTGGACCGGGTGACCGCGCCCGGTGGACTGCTGGACCGGTTGACCGCAGAGGGCGGCGGGCTGGAACGCGCACTGGAACCCGGTGGGCTGGTGGATCAACTGCTCGACGAGGACGGCCTGGTCGAGCGACTGCTGGCCGAAGACGGGCTGGCCGATCGGCTGCTGGCCGAGGGTGGGCTCGTCGAGAAGCTGACCGCCCGCAACGGCCCGCTGGAGCAACTCGCCGACCTCGCCGACACCCTCAACCGGCTGTCCCCGGGGCTGGAAGCGCTGGCACCGACGATCGACACCCTGCGTGAGGCCGTGATCACGCTGAGCGCCGTGGTCAACCCGCTGAGCAGCATCGCCGACCGGATCCCGCTGCCGGGACGTAGCCGCGGGCGCCGGCTGACACCGCGGCCGGTGAGCTCAGAACGTGTCGTCGACTACCGGGAATGACCGATTGAAGCCGCTGGGAGCCCCCGGTCGGGATTGAACCGACGACCTTCGCTTTACAAGAGCGGTGCTCTACCACTGAGCTACGGAGGCGTTCGCAAACGTGCTGCGCCAGATTATCAGCGATGCGCCTGGTGTCCCCGTTTCGCCTTCCGACCAACACCGATCACGCATGACATCACTTCTGGTGCGGGACAACCGCGACGCGGTCAAGGAAGGTATCCACCAGCCTGCGGGCTCGGGCCGCATAGTCTGCCTCCATTGCCTCGGTCTGGCTGAGCATGATGGCGGGATCGACACCCGCGGCTTCTGCCTGGCGGCACCCTCCGAACTCGAGCCAGCCCTGCAGCCCCGCCGCGTCCACTTCGGGATGGAACTGCAACGCAAGATTGCGCCGCAGCACGAACACCTGCGACGCGGCGGCGTTGCGCGCCACCTCGACAGCGTCCGGCGGCATCACCCAACGGTCGTAGTGCCACTGGAACCACGCGCCGCCAAGCGTCGAATCATCGGAATGCACTAGGTGCCAACCGATTTCGGGCACAGCCGAGGCGTGCACCCGCCCACCGTGGGCGGTGGCGAGCAGTTGGCCGCCGAAGCAGATGCCGAGCACCGGCACGCCGGCCCGGTCAGCATCGCGCAGCAGTTCAAGCTCCGGTTCCACCCAGGACGCAACCGCATCGTCGTACGCGGACCACGGTGCACCCAACAGCATCACCGCGTCGTAGCCCGTCGGGTCGGGGAAGTCGAAGTCGACACCTGGGTCGTCGAACCGCTCCTCGGGCACGACCAGCAGCTCGGCGATGTCATATCCGCGCTCGACGAACCGATCGGCGACCGCGCCGGCCGGCGACAGGTGGTCGTGGGCGATCTGCAGCAGCCGCGGCATCAGTGCGCCGCCATCGATCCGGCCCGTCGCATCACGTCGGCGCAAAAGGCCGGGAGTTCACTCGCGTCGTCGATGAACATCGACGGCTTCAGGCAGATGGTCGTGAAACCGTTCTCCAGCTGCGCCGGAATGCTGCCCATGGCCTTGCCGATGTCGGCGCTGGAGTGGTCATCGGCGAACTCCACCGACACCCCGCCGACCATCTCCAACTCCGCTGCGTCACGGCCGGCCGCCGTCATCGCCCCGTCGATGGCCTGCATGTCCTCGGCAGTCGGCGCGCCCAGCGGGTGAAAGCCGTGCCCGTAGCGAACCAGCCGCTCCACGACGGCCCGGTGTGCGGTCTGCCCGCCGAACCACATACGCGGCCCGCCGGGCCGGTGCGCTTTGGGTTCCAGATAGATGTCGTCGAAGTCGAAGTAGCGTCCGTGGTAACTGGCTGGCGACTCCCGGAATGCCAAGTCCATGACCGCCAGCTGCTCGTCGAGAATCCGGCCGCGTTCGGCGAACGGCACACCCAACGCCGCATACTCGTCGCGGCTCCAGCTGACGCTGGGCTGTACCACCAGGCGGCCCTGCGAAAGCAGGTCAAGCGTGCCCAGTTCGCGGGCGAGCAGCAGCGGATGACGCAGCGGCGCCAGCACCGCCGACGCCACCAACCGGATCCGGCTGGTGACCGCCGCAATCGCAGACAGCAACATCAGCGAATTCGGCCACGGCGTCAACGGGTCCTGGTTGCCTGGCAGCGCGTAGGCGCGCGGGTTGGCCATCACGCCTTGGTCGCTGGCGTCGGGCCCGAGCACGATGTGTTCGGAGATCATCACCGAGTCGAAGCCGGCGTCTTCGGCGATGCGCGCCCATTGCACGAGTTCGTTGAGGTTGCGGCCGTCGGTCAAGGTCCAGTTCTCGCTGAGGATCAACAACATCCTGGGGACGCGCACGTCAACAATCCGGTTCTCGTCAGTGGGTGTTGGACACGTCGGGCTTGCCGATGCCGCGGAACTCCCAGTCGCTGCCCAGCCGCAGTGGACGGCGCCTCCTCGCTCTCGGTGGGCTGGCAGCCCACATCGGAGCGGAAGGGATCAGGCCCGTCTGGTCGGTCATCGTAGCTCCCGTCAAGAGATCGTTCGCATCCGAACGATAACTTGTTCGGGTGCGAATGGCTAGCCCTGCGGGGGGACTTCCCACCCTCGACCTTAGGCCGCGATTTCGGAGACGGCCTCGCTGAACAGGCGAAGGCCAGTCTCGGCCTCGTCGGCCCGAAGGACCAGCGGTGGCGACACGCGGACGACGTTCTCGCCGGCCTCGAGAACGAGCAAGCCCTTCTCGAAGCAACGGTTCTGGACAACGTTGGCCACCTGGCCGTTGGGAAACTCGATGCCGATGAACAAGCCCACACCGCGGACGTCTCTGACGATGCCGGGTTCATTGGCCTGGAGCTTGCGCAGGCCCGCGAGCAGATAGTCGCCGAGGTTCGTGGAGTTCTCGAGCAGGTTCTCGGACCTGATGACGTCCAAGGTCGCCAACCCGGCTGCGCACGGCACGGGGCTGCCACCGTAGGTAGACCCGTGTGCGCCCGGACCCCAGGCGTTCATGATTTCTTCGCGCGCGATGATGGCGCCGAGCGGGAGGCCGGACGCAAGGCCCTTTGCGCTGGTGACGATGTCGGGTTCGGCCGAGGTGTGCTCGATGGCCCACATCTTGCCTGTCCGGCCGATACCCGACTGGACCTCATCGGCGACGAGCAGGATCCCGAATTCGTCGCATAGCTCGCGGAGATCCTCCATCCAGCCTGGAGCCGGGACGATGATGCCGCCTTCACCCTGGATGGGCTCGACGAAAATCGCGGCGACCTCGGTCGGCTCGACCTCGTAGCGAAACAGAGAGTTGCGCAGGTAATCGATGGTCGCGGTGTCGCGGTCACCAGACGCCGTGCGACGCGGGTCGGCGTACGGCGCGTGCAGGACCGCCGGGAGAAGCGGGCCAAACCCCTTGTGATACTTGGCCTTCGAGTCGGTCAAGGTCAGTGCGCCCATCGTCCGGCCGTGGAAGGCGCCGTGGAAGCTGATGACATAGGGCCGCTTCGTCGCGTACCGCGCGAGCTTGAGGGCGCCCTCCACCGCCTCTGCCCCGGAGTTGGACAAGAACACGCGCGTAGGACCTGACATCGGGGCCACGTCACGGAGGGCGGCGCACATCTCCGAGTAGATCGGGAGATAGAAGTCGGACGCCGAATAGTGCAGGATCTCGGCGGCTTGCCGCTGCACCGCCTCGACGACCCTGGGGTGCCCATGCCCGGTTGAGTTCACCGCGATCCCGGCGTTGAAGTCGAGGAAGACGTTGCCGTCGACGTCCTCGACGCTGGACCCGCGGCCGCGCTTCGGGACGAACGGGTAGGCGCGCGGCAGGGACGGGCTGGTGACCGCGTTGTCCCGGGCCAGGACTTCACGGGCGCGGGGGCCGGGCAGCGCCGTCCTGATGAGCGGGGAGGTCGTGTATCCGTCCTGTGTGGCGGGAGATCACCAGGTTTCTCCTTCGGCTAGCCGTCTCGGCGCAGCCGCCAGATGTCCTCGGCCGGCCAGCGTCGGGCCCAGGCCAGCGACGCGGCCGACCGGTACGAGCTGGTGGCGTCCGGCCCGGTCTGCGGCTCGATCAAGTCCTCGACCACAAACCCGTTGGCGCGAAACAGCCGGATCCATTCGCCGTAGGGCAGATTGAACGCACACCTCATCCCCGTCATCGATGACGTGCATCCCGAAGTAGTCGAGCGCCAGCCGCTCGCCGACCTCTTCGGCGTCGAGCGGCCAGCAGATCGTCTCGATCGGCGAGTGGTGGCTGAACGCGAACAGCCCGCCGGGTCGGAGCAGACGCGCCACCTCGGGCACGGTCCGGTACGGGTCGGCGAAACTCATTGCACCGTGGTCGCAGAACACCACGTCGAAGCTGGCATCCGGGAGCGGCACCGCCTCGGCGCTGGCATGGACGAGCGGGAACTCGACGCCGGCCTCGGACCATCAGCCGGCGAGCGTGCTGGAGCTGGCGTTCCGACAGGTCCAGCCCAACCGGGCGGGCGCCGAGCCGGGCCAGCGCGATCGACCATTGCGCGGCGCCGCAACCGAATTCGAGGATGTCGCGACCGGCGACGTCGCCGAGGACGCGCAGCTCGGATTCGGGTATCTGCGTCGTTCCCCAGGCGTACCCGCCGCTAGCCGCCAAATCGTCCCCGTGATCGGCTTGATACTCGTCGCTGTAGTCGTCCCACATCGCCCGGTTGCGGGCGGCGTGGTCGGTCAGGGTGGGGTCGGTCAGGATGGCGGGGTCGGTCGGGGGCCGGTGTCGCTCGGCATCCGGTCATGCTAGCCAGACCCGAGCCCGTCGAGCGCCGAACCGACCAACTGGCCCAATGTCGGCAGATGGTAGCCGCCCTCCTGCACCACGACGGTCGGAAGACGCAGTGCACGCCAAGACACTTGCCGGCCCGCCGGTACCCCTCGACAGTCACCTGCAGCGGGCTCTCGGGATCATCGATCGCGGCATCCACTCCGAGTGCGATCACGAGCGCGGTGGCGTCGAAGTCACCGGCGACGTCTGCGGCGCGCTCGACGGCCGAGAGCCATACCTCGTCCCCGGACCCCGGCGCGAGCGTCTGGTTGAGGTTGGTCCCGATCCCGGCGTCGCGCCCGGTCTCGTCCGCGAAGCCGACGTGATGTGGAAACCAGCCGGCACCCGGATCGACGTGCACCGAGGCCGTGAAGACATCGGCCCGCTCGTAGAAGATCGCCTGGGTGCCGTTGCCGTGATGGGCGTCGATGTCGATGACCGCGACTCTCGCGTAGGCGGCCTCGCGCAACGCCTGCGCGGCGATCGCCGCGTTGTTGAGGTAGCACGACCCGCCGTACGCCGACCTCGTCGCGTGATGGCCCGGCGGTCGTGTCAACGCGTAGGCAGCAGGGGCGCCCGAGACGACGAGGTCCACCGCGGTGCGAGCCACGTGGGTCGCGGCCCTGATCGCTCGCCAACTGCCCGGGCCGACGAGCGTCATCGTGTCGTAGCAGAACGCGCCGACCTGGGCATGCAGTGCGGCGGGCAGCCGAGGCGGGAAGCCCGTGAAGGAGTTCGGTGCTGGGGAACAGATAGGGCACGACCCGCTGTGCGCCGAGGTCGGGATAGCCGCCGTGCGACCCACCGGTCCCACACCGTGGCCAGGTGGTCGATCAGCTCGGCCGAGTGCACGTGGGTGAGCCAGGTGTCGTCGAACTCGTGCGCGGGCACGACGTCGTGGCCGAGTTCGCGCAACGTCGATTCGATGGTGGTGACGCGGTCGGCGACCTCAGTGGCCGGAGTCCGCACACCGAGCCAGATCTCTGCCTGCGGGTCGTGGTCCGCACAACGCGGGTCGACGACCACCGGAATTCGCCCCGCCACCCGGGCAGCATGGCACGATGCGCGGATGGGTGGAAGCGCTCGGCTGGCTGACTGGTCGGTCGCCATCGGCGCTCTTCCCCGCGGACGCACCAACTCGGTACTGGATGTGCCGGGCGTCGGGTTGGGGCACGCGACGGTGATCTCCGATGACGCCGAGCCGCCCGCGGGCTCGGGCATCGCCCGCACCGGCGTCACGGTTCTCGACCCCGGCGGAGATCTATGGGTCTCCCCCGTCCCGGCGGGAGTGTCGATCCTCAACGGCGCCGGCGAGTTGACCGGTCGCACGCAGGTCGACGAGTGGGGCCTTGCGGAAACTCCGGTCTTCCTCACCTCGACCATGCAGGTCGGTCGGGTCTACGACGCGGCGTGCCGCCTGCTCATCGACGAGCAGCCGCGGATCGGAGTCGACGACGTGGTCATCCCGATCGTGGGTGAATGCGACGACTCGTGGCTCAACGACGCCCGCCACATGCACGTGCAGGACGGCGACGTCGCGTCGGCCCTCGCCGCCGCGCGGCGCTCGATCGGCGGCGGCCTCACATCTGGCGAAGTCGGCCTCGGCGCCATCGGCGCCGGCACGGGCATGTCCTGCTTCGGCTGGAAAGGCGGCATCGGGTCCGCGTCGCGACTGCTGCCGGACGGCCACGTCGTCGCGGCACTCGTGCTGGCCAACTTCGGCGAGCTGGGAGCGACTCACGATCGCCGGGGTGGCGGTGGGCCGCGGCCTGGGTCCGCCGCCGGACGACCACGCCGCCTCCCGCCGGGTCGTGTATCGGTGTCGTCATCACCGACGCACCGATCGACGCGGCGGGCTGTGCTCGCCTGGCGGCGCGGATGGGCCTCGGGCTGGCCCGCACCGGATCGACTGCCCATCATGAATCCGGTGAGATATTCCTCGGTCTGGCAACAGGTTTGCGGGGGTTGCGCACGGATCGGTCGACTGCCGTCCGGTCCGCGGCGCCCATCTCCGGCACCGGTCTCGACCCCTACTTCGAAGCCACCGTCGATGCGACCGAAGAGGCGGTGATCGACGCACTGCTGGCCGCCGACGACGACCACCGGGGTTGGCGGCAGGACCATCCACGCCCTTCCGCACGACCGAGTGCGCACGCTGTTGGGGCTGCCGTGACGGGAACCCGCCGCGACGAGTGGATCCCGATGTCGGACGGCGCCCGCCTCGCGGTCACGCTCTACCTTCCCGACAGCGGGCCGCAGCCGTGCATCCTCGAGGCGCTGCCGTACCGGAAGGACGACCTGACCGCCTCCTATCGCCCCGAGTACACCCGGCTTCGCGACGAATTCGACTACGCGGTGGCCCGTCTGGACGTCCGCGGCACGGGCAGCAGCAGCGGACGGGCGACCGACGAATACCCGTACCAAGAGCAGCGCGACCTGGCCGAGGTGATCGCATGGCTCGCTGCCCAGGACTGGTGCGACGGCAACATCGGCATGTACGGCACGTCCTACAGCGGCTTCAACTCGCTGCACATGGCCGCCGAACGCCCTCCCGCGTTGAAGGCCGTCATCGCGATCTATGCCACCGATGACCGCTTCACCGACGACGTGCATCTCTGCGGTGGTTCACGACGTTGGCTGGACCTCGTCGACTACTGCCATTACATGACGCCGATGAACGCGCTGCCGCCTGTGCCCGCGCTATGGGGTGACGGGTGGCGCGACGAGTGGGCGGCGCGGATCGCCGAGCACGAGCCGTGGTTGTGGCGTTGGCTCGAGCACACCCGGCGCGACGAATACTGGCAGCACGGATCAATCCGCCCGTCCTACGACGACATCGGGTGTCCGGTGCTCATCGTCGCCGGGTGGGCGGACGGCTACCGCAACAGCACGTTCCGCGCGGTCGAGGCACTACGTGCGGCGGGACGGCACGCCGAACTGCTGGCCGGACCCTGGCCGCACGCGGCGACCTCGTCGTGCCTGCCGGGCCCGCGCATCGACCTGGTCCCGGAGATGGTCGCGTGGTGGGACCGCTGGCTGCGCGGCCGCCCTCCCGCGGTCGAGCCGCCGCCGGCGCGCTGGTATGCGAAGGCCTCCCATCGGCCCGCGCCCGACCTCGATGAGGTCCCCGGCGTGTGGCGAGCCGACGAGTGGCCGACGCCGCGCACCAGCGAGCGGACCTGGCCGATGTCGCCGAGGCCGCCGTACGACGTGGTCGCCGATATCGGCCTCACCGCGTGGCTGTCGTGCAGCGGACACCTGCCATGGGGTCAACCCGACGATCAACGCGTCGATGACGTCCGGTCGCTGACCTGGGACTGGCCGCTCGCCGACGGTCTCGAGATCGCCGGGTATCCGGTTGTGCGGCTGCGTATTTCGGCGACCGCACCGGTCGCCGGCGTCGCCGCCCGGTTGTGCGACGTGGCACCGGACGGTACGTCGACATTGGTGTCACGCGGCTTTCTGAACCTGACCCGGCGCGGCGGGATGGCGACGGCCCAACCGCTGGTGCCCGGTGAGATCTATGACGCCGACGTCGGGATCGACGCAATCGCGTGGCGCTGGGCGCCAGGCCACGTGTTGCGGCTGGCGCTGGCCGGCGCCGATTGGCCGAATGTCATCGCGCCTCCCTCGCCGTTGACCTTGACGGTTCACGGCGGGGAGTTGGTGCTGCCGGTCTATCACCCGGCCGGGAGCCCCTATCCGACACCGGTTTTCGCGCCGGGAGACGAGTCGGCCGACGAGGACCCCTCCGCCGTCACCTGGCGGACGTCTCGCGATGTGCTGGCCCGCATCACCGCTGCGTTCGTCGAGCACGGCGGCGAACCCTACGACACTCTCTACGGGCGTGCCGGCGAGCACTACGTGGGCGAGGTGAGCGTGCAGACGCAGACGTTCGCACAGGCGGCGCGATCCGACGTGACGTTCAATCTGCACTATGACGACGACGGCTCAGGCGCACCCGTCGACTGCACAGCCCGCTCGCTGCTGCACATCGAGGCTGACGGGACCGATCTCGACGTGACGATTGAGCTGACTTGCACGGAAGGGCAGCAGGTGATCGGGGAGCGGCGATGGCATCGACGGTTCAGCCGCGATCTCGCATGAGAATCAGCGAGTTTTCCTGTGCGCCTGCAACGTAGAGGTCCTCGGCGACGTCTAGTTGAGTGCTGGTGGTGGTTTTGGCTGGAAGGGTTGGTACCACCACCAGTCGGCGCGCTCGCCGGTGGGTCCGGGGCAGGGCGGCACCGCGGGTGGGGGTTGGGTCGGTGGGCGGGCCAGCGATCCTGGGCTCAACGCTCGACCGGCGCTGTCGGTGACGCACAGATCCTCTGGGGGTCCGGTGATGGTGATGACGCCCCGATGGTGCAGCCGGTGATGGTAGGGGCAGAGCAGCACGAGGTTGTCCAGCTCGGTCGGGCCGCCGTCTTCCCAGTGCCGGATGTGGTGGGCGTGTAGACCGCGGGTGGCTCCGCATCCGGGCACCGCGCAGGTGCGATGGCGGTACTCAAGGGCACGGCGCAACCGGCGGCTGATCACCCGAGTCGCCCGCCCCGCGCCGATGGGCTGCCCCTCGCGTTCGAACCAGACCTCACCCGTTGCATCACACGTCAGATAGCGGCGATCAGCGTCGGACAGCAGCGGACCCAGATGCAGTTGAGCCACCTTGTCTTTCACATCCAGATGCACGACCACGGTGGTGCGATGCCCGTGGGGCCGGGCAGCCACCTCCGTGTCCCAGCCGGCGTCGACCAGACGCATGAACGCCGCGCCGGTGTTCGGTAGTGGCGGCCGCTGCCCTGACTCTTCGGTGCCTTTGTCGTGATCGAGTTTCCACTCGGCCATCAGCGCATCACGATGAGACTGCAAGGCCGCGTCGAACTTCGCCGCCTCCAGATGCGGCAGGGTGATCCGGTAATAGCAGAACTGCTCATCGGAGGTCTGGGTGATCGACGGCCCAGGATCGGGTCGCGAATCTGGCTCTGGCTCGGGTTGTGGTTCGGGCTCGGGTCGCGGTTCCAGTTTGACCGCGGTGCGCAGCTGGTTGACCGTGGCGCAGGAGGCCAACTCTGCATAGTGCGCATCGGATCCGTCGGCCGCGCCGCCGGCGATGACCCCGACCTGATCCAGCGACAGCCGGCCCTCCCGCATGCCCGTCGCGCAAAGGGGAAACTCGTCCAACCGGTGGGCGATGGTGGCGATCGTATTGGCGTTCTTCGAGGACGCGCCCAGCTTCCAGGCCACCAACGCTGCGATCGACCGCGCGCCGGTGGCGCCGCACAACTCGTCACGATCCAGCTCAGCGACGATCTCCACGATGCGCCCATCAATCGCATTGCGCTGACCCGTCAGCTCCGATAACTCATCGAACAACACCTCAATACGACCATCAGCCCGCACCACCGGGGCGTCAGGCGAGGCGGTCGAAGACATGACACCATCCTCGCAGAGGGGTCCGACAAGTTCGGGCCACCCGATCCCGGCCGTCATCAGATACCAACAGGCACAGCATCTTCGGCCACCAGCCGAGGCGCGGACGGTCGAACTGCACGACGTAACCGAGGAGACCGAAGGTGACGCTCGGATGCTCGGGAAACGGAACCCGGAGCGACTGGAAGCTCAGGCCTTGCGCGCCTGCAACGTATACGTCAGCGGTAGCCGCGCAGGTCGCTCCTTCAGATGCCACTCCTCATGCTCGTCGCACACCATGTGACCGGGCAGGGCCTCCCAGGGGACGCTGCGGTGCTCGTCAAGGCTGGTGAACTCCATGCCGGCCTCGAGCAGTGCACCGATGGTCTCGCCCAACCCGTGATTCCACGTGTGAGTCGTGTTCTGCGAGAACACCGTATCCGTCTCGACGTAGGTTCCGTCGTCCTCGTCCACGTAGGGCTCTGACGTCTCGAAGTACGGGTCTTCGACGACCAGCAGGCCATCGGAGCGGTCGTCGGGCAGGGTCCACAACATCGGATGCCCCTCCCGGATGAACAGCCGCCCGCCAGGCCGCAGGAGGCCGGCCACAACTCGCGCCCATCGGCGGATATCGGGGAGCCAACACAGGGCGCCGACACCGGTGTAGACCAGGTCGAAACTGTCCGCGCCGAGTACCGACACCGCGTCGTAGACGTCGGCTTGGACGAAATGCACCTTCGCTCCGGCCAGTGCCGCTATCCGCCGCGCCTCGGTCAGACCCGATGGTGAGAAGTCCAGCCCGGTCATGTGCGCACCAAGGCGGGCGAGCGAGACGGTGTCGGTGCCGATGTGGCACTGCAGGTGAACTCCGCGCAACCCGGCGATGTCGCCGAGTCGCGGCCGGTCGAATCTGACGACGGGGCTCAGATAGTTCGGATCCTGCGCGAAGTTCGCGACGTGGTAGGAGGGTGATGCGGCGTGGGCGGGGGCGCGCTCGTCCCAGCTGAGCCGATTGATCTCTGCGTAATCCACGAGGTTCACACCATCCAGTTCGGGACGTAGTCGGGATCGGTAAGGGCCGCGCGGTCGAGGCGAAAAGCGCTGAGGTCGTAGGGACTTTCGCCTTCGACGGCCATGTCGGTGAGGAGGCGGCCGAACAGCGCCGCGAACTTGAACCCATGCGCCGCGCCGAGACCGACGGTGACGCTGGGATGCCCGGGGACCCGGTCGACGACGAAGTCACGGTCAGGCGTCAAGGTGTACAGGCAGCGCTTGGACCGGATGGGAGCGCCGGAACCGGGGATGACCTGACCCATGAACGCCGACAGTCGTTCCCGCATCACGTCATCAGGTGCACCACTTCGGTCATCGCCCGTGACGGCCGGTCCGCCGCAGTCCTGCGCGGCCTTGACGGTCGCCTCGCCGTAGGTGGGGAACCCGTAGTAGGACGGCTCGTCCATCCAGATCCACACCGGGAATACGTCGGGACTGAACGCAGCCGGCCGGGCGGGAGCGAAGTAGGTGACCTGCTCCTCGGTGACGGTCAGCGGTAGGTCGACGCCGAGCGGGGCGAGCAGGCCAGCGGTCCATGCGTCGGCGGTGACCACGACCCGTCCCGCGCTGATCACACCGTCGGCGGTTACCAGGTCAACGCCGTCGGTGCCGGGCATGATCGCCTCGACGCGGGTGTTGTAATGCAGCGCCGCGCCGAGGTCGCGCGCACGCCGTGCCATCGCGGCGGTCCCCGCGGCCGCGGGCACGATACCGGTACGGGCCTGATGGACGGCGGTGGTCCCGTCCGGCAGTGCGAACGCCGGC
Organism: uncultured Actinomycetota bacterium; assembly: GCA_963779655.1. GTDB lineage: Bacteria > Actinomycetota > Actinomycetes > Mycobacteriales > Mycobacteriaceae > Mycobacterium. The sequence goes on from CAVZZD010000015.1 coordinate 113,550, forward strand.
CACCGTTCGCCGACCGCGTCGACATCCAGTACGTCATAAGCGATGTCGTGTGCGTCCATCGACGACGTGTAGTCGTCCATGGGGATCTGCGCATCGGGCGGGAACAGGTCGAGCCCCCCGGTGACCGTCACGAACTGATCGCCGGTCTCGTCCTCGAGGCGGGACCACTCGTCGTAGGCGCCGAAGGTCAGGGCGACGTAGGCCGGGGTGTGGTAGCTGTGCCGGATGATCCGCGAGGTGTCGTGCGAGGCGCCGCGGTCGTGCCCGAACTCGAACGCCTCGATGCCGACCACACGCAGGCCCCTGCTGGCGGCGTGCCAGGCGGTCGAACTGCCCAGCGCCCCAAGGCCGATGACGGCGAGGTCGCATGTCTCAGCCACGAATCCATCCCCCGGTCGCTTCGCTCCTGCCCGCCGGTGGGCCGTGTCGCTCCAGCCGGGGAAGCAGCCAGCGGCGGATGTCCAGGGACGCGTCCTCCATCGGCGCGAACCACCCCTGCGTGTAGTACCGCGACGTCATTCCGCGCTGCACCGACTCGCAGATCGCCCAGTCCTGCCGGTTGACCAGATCCCAGAGATCGCCGGCGTCGCTGGGATCGAATCCCCGGTTTCGCGGCCTCGTCTGGCGCGAAGAGCAGATCGCAGGTGATCTCGGTGCGGTCAACCGCGGTGGGCCGCAGCACAAAAGCCGCGACGTGTTCGGCCGACAGCGACAGCAGCAGGTTCGGGTAGACGAGCTCGCCCTTGTGCCGCACCCGTTCGGCGTCGTCGAGGTCCGGGAACGGCGCCCGGTCGGTCGTGCCGGACAGGGTGAACGTCCAGGCGCCCTCGCGGTGCGGGATGCCGTCGTCCCACGCGAGGTCGGCGCCGCCGCCGCCGAACGCGGGCACCAACCGGGACAGTTCCGGGTGGACCGGGCCGCAGTGGTAGCACTCGTTGTAGTTCTCGGCGATCACCTTCCAGTTCGCCGCGACCGAATAGGTCAGCCGCATGCCCACCACCAGGGTGTCGAGTGGATAGCGGCGCACCCGGTCCGGCACCGGACTCAGCGCGTCGACGACAGCAGGTGCCTCCAAATCCTCAGTGAGCCAGAGGAATCCGCCCCAGGCCGCGGCGCGCAATGCCCGTAGTCCGAAGGTCGAGGTATCCAGATCGACGTCCTCGGTATGGGGGGCATGCAACAGCCGGCCGTCCAGCCCGTAGGTCCAGGAGTGATACGGACACCGCAACGATTTCGCGGCGCAGGGCTCGGGCCGGGACATCCGGCTCCACAGGCACGACCTGGGAACCTCGGTGTCGGCACACGTTCGCGAACGCGTGCAGCGATCCGGCAGCGTCGGCGGTGACGATGACCGACTCACCCAGGAAGGTCACCACCGCGCGGCGATCGGGAATCGCGCGTCCCGACTCGGCAAGCCCGAGGTCGTCCAGGCGACCGATGCACGTCCATTCGCGCCGCAGCATTTCCGCCTCGCGCACGAAGGACGACGGGTCTGTGTAGTGATGCTTATCGAGGGCCGGCTGAAGTCCTCGCAACCCCGGAACACTCTGCGGACCCGACACAGCGTCACCTCCCTGCATGGGCCGTGACGAGATAGCAGGCGCTGGTATGGGTGTCCGCGCCCACCTCCGCGGCGAGCACGGGTAGCGCGACGGTTCGGCACTGCCCGTCGACGCCTGCGGCGGCCGCCGTGCCGTCTGCCAGCGCGGGGCAGCGGGTGTGGAACCGGCAACCGGCGGGGATCCGGGCGGGGTCGGGAGTCTCGCCGGCGAGCACGATCGGCTCGAGATGCGCCGTCTCCGGGACCACCGAGAGCAGCGCCTTGGTGTACGGATGCTGCGGCGCGGACATGATCTCCTCGGTCGGGCCGATCTCGAGGATGCGACCGAGGTACATGACCGCCACCCGGTCGGCGATGTTCCACGCCAGGCCGAGGTCATGGGTGACGACAACCAACGTCAAACCCAGGTCGTCGCGCAGCCGCAGCAGCAGGGCGAGGATCTCCCCGCGAACCGACGCGTCGAGGCTCGACACCGGCTCGTCGGCGACAATGATCTCAGGGTCGAGGACGAGAGCTCCTGCGATCACCACCCGCTGCCGCTGCCCACCGGACAATTCGTGTGGGTAGCGCCGGTAGAAGCGCTCGGGTGGACGCAGTCCCGCACGCGAGAGCGCGTCGGCCACCTTGGCCTCCTCACCCTCGTGCAGGCCGTGAACCCGCAGACCCTCGGCGACCGCCTCGAACACGGTGTGCCTCGGGTTGAGCGCTCCGGACGGGTCCTGCAGGATCAGTTGCGCCCGCCGGCGGTAGGCCTTCAGAGCGCGCGACCGGTACGACAGCGCTTCGCCTGCGACGTAGACCGCGCCCGATGTCGGTCGCTGCAGACCGAGAATCGTGCGGGCCAATGTCGTTTTCCCGGAGCCGCTTTCGCCGACCAGGGCGATGATCTCGCCGCGGCGGACAGCGAGGTTGACGCCGTCGACCGCGCGCGCCACCCCACCACCCCGGATACCGAATTCGACTCGCAGCTCACGCGTTTCGAGCGCCGTCGCGCCGGCTTCGGATGTTGCCGTCACACGAGCACCTCCCCCGCTCGATGGCAGGCGGCGTCCCGATCGCCGTAGTGCTCCAGCACCGGCTCCGATGTCTTGCACTCGTCAATCGCCCTCGGGCAACGCGGGTGAAACGGGCAACCCGCAGGCAGGTCACCGGGAAATGGCGGATCACCGGGCACACCGGCCGGTGCATACCGGAACCGCGCGTCGCCGATCCGGGGAAACGCCCCAGCGAGCGCCCGGGCGTAGGGATGCAGCGGCCGGACGAAGACGTCGCTCGCCGTGCCCTGTTCGACGATCCGGCCCGCGTACATGACAGCGACCCGGTCGCACGTCGCAGCGAGAACGGACAGGTCGTGGCTGATGAACACGACGCCCAAGCCGAGATCGGCAACCAGCGACGAAAGCAGGTCGAGAACCTGCGCCTGGACCATGACATCAAGCGCGGTGGTCGGTTCGTCGGCGATGAGCAGGCTGGGCCGGCAGGCCAGGGCCATCGCGATCATCACCCGCTGCTTCTGCCCACCGGAGAGCTGATGCGGGTAGTCGCGGGCTCGACTTGCCGGCAGACCGACCTGCTCCAAGAGTTCACCGACCCGCGTGCGTGCGGCCTTCGGATCCGACGTCCTCGTGCAGCAGGATCGGTTCGGCGAGTTGGGTTTCGATACGCTGCACCGGGTTCAGCGCATGCATCGCGCCCTGGAACACCACAGCGGCCTGCGCCCAGCGGACCGCGCGCAACCGGCCGAATGACATCGCCATGACGTCCTCGCCATTGAGGCGGATGTGGCCGGTCACCTGCGCAGACTGTGGCAGTAAACGCAACACCGAACTCGTCAATGTGGTTTTGCCACAGCCGGATTCGCCGGCGATGCCGACGGTCTGACCCAGCGGCACGGACAACGACACATTGCGGACCGCGGGGACCGGACCCAGCCGGGACTGGTAGGTGATGCTGACGTCGTCGAACTCCAGCAGCGTCATACGTGCGCCCCACGCGGGTCGAGGATGTCCTCGAGCGTTCGCCCGATGAGATTGAAGGCCAGCACGACCAGTACGACGCAGATACCGGGCGGAGCCAGATACCACCATGCGCCCGCTGAGATGGCCCCGGCGGAGAAGGCGTCGTCGAGGATCGTTCCCCAGGACACCGCGGTCGGATCTCCCAGGCCGAGGAAGGACAACGTCGTCTCGGACAGGATGGAGATCGACACGGCGAGCGTCGTATTCGCCAGCACGAGCGGCATGACGTTGGGCAGCACGTGCCGCGTCATCTGGTGCAGGTCGCCCGCGCCGAGGGCCCTGGCCCGCTCCAGGTAGGGCCGGCCCTCGACGGAGAGTGTCTGGGCCCGGATCAGCCGGGCGGTGGCGGGCCACGAGGTCACGCCGATCACGATGATGATGTTGAGCAGGCTCTTGCCGAGGACGGTGGCCAGGACGATGGCCAGCGGCAGGAACGGGATGACGAGGAACCAATCGGTGAGCCGGTTGAGGACTCCGGCGACCAGTCCGCGGTAGTGCCCGGACGCGATACCGACGGCGGTGCCGATGACCATCGCCAGGACGGTGGCACACAAGCCGACGAGCAGTGAGATGCGGGCACCCCACGCCATCATCGCGAGGACGTTGCGACCGGCGTCGTCGGTGCCGAGCCAGAATTGCCCGGACGGGGCCTCATAGGTTCCGCCGGTCGCCTTGGTGACGTCGAGTTGGGACTCGTCGAAAAGGACCGGCGCGAGCAGTGCGATCGCGGCGAAGATGACGAAGATCGTCAGACCGATCATGCCCTGCCGTGATCGGCGAAACTGGCCCGCCAGGAGGTTCCACGAGCGCCGCCGGCGCGCCCACACGATCGAGCGAGACGAAACGTGAGCAGTCGCAGTGGTCATGTCCGCACTCGCGGATCGAGACGGGCGTAGATGAGGTCGGCGACGAGGTTGGCGAGAATCACGGCCGCGGAGAACAACAGGAACAGCGTCTGCAGCAGGGGAATGTCCGGCCCGCGTAGTGCTTGCACGGTCAGCGAGCCGAGGCCGGACAGCGAGAACACGTATTCGATCGTTATCGCCCCGCCGATGACGAAGCCGAGGTTGAGAAAGATCAGCGTCGTGGTCGGCAACATGGCATTGGGCACCGCGTGCCTGCGGCGCACCTCGTCGTCGCGCAAGCCCTTGGCGCGCGCGGTCTGCAGGTAGTCCTGGCCCATCTCGTCGATGAGCGAGGCCCGCATGACCAACGCGTACTCGGCGAGATAAACGACGGTGAGGGTGAAGACCGGCAGGACCAGGTGCCAGGCGGTGTCGGCAAACCCAGCGAAACTACCGCTGTCGACGCCCGGCGTGGACAACCCGCCGACGGGAAAGATCCCAGGCATCCCGAACACGCCGACCGAGAACACGATCAACAGAATCATCCCGAACCAGAACTCCGGCATCGAGTACAGCACGAGAGTCGTTGTGGTGGCGACCTTGTCGAATCGCTCGCCACGTTTCCACGCGCTGCGGATACCGAGCCACACGCCGAAGATCGTCGCGAGCACTGTCGCCGTGCCGACCAGCAACAGCGTAGGCCCGATACGCGGGACGATGACGTCCCAGACCGGGACGCTGAACTGCTGTGACGGCAGCTCGGGAACGAATGGGTTCTTGATGTACTGGATGAACTGCTCGGCGATCGGGGCGTTGAACTTCGCCTGCATCTGTCGCCTGATCTCCGGATCCACGTCCCGCCCGCGGGTGTAGAGCGCGATGGGGTCGCCGGGCAGCATGCGGAACAGGAAGAAGTTGAACAGGATGACGAAGACCAACGTCCCCAACGACGACAGCACCCGTGACACTGCGAACCGGGCACCCGGCCCCAGGACGCGCCCCCGCCCTGCGGCCGGCGGGGTGGGCGCGACGTCCGGTGCGCTGATCAGCGCCATACGTTGGTCACTCCCGGTCGTCTGCCGCCCCGGCGCGACGCCGCCGCAGCAATAGGACGGCGAGACCACCGAGGACCACGACGGCCGCGGCGATTCCGCCGATGAGCGCGGGCGACGGGCCACTCGGCTGCCCCGCGCCTGCTGCGACGGGCTTGAGATTCTCGTACGTCCACGTGCCGTACTGGAACAGATACGAACCATTGGGATCGGGCTGCGGGATGAAGCCCTCGAACCTGTCGGTGCGATAGGCGACCAGGTTGTCGTAGTAGTAGGTCACCGCGTACGGCCAGTCGTCGTAAAGGATCTGCTGCATCTGCTTGACGATCTCGATGCGCTTGGCTTTGTCGGTCTCGCTGCCTTGGGCCGTCGAACAGCTCGTCGTATTTCGGGTTGCAGTAGAAGGAATCGGAGAGGCCGGCCAGCACGCTGCCGCCGTCCTCGTAGGACCTGCTGCCGCAGGTCATGGTGGACAGCTGGTAGTTCGGGTCGGGCTCGACCACCCATCCCCATTCGAACATGTCGAACTCGCCCTGGCCGATCTTCTCGGTGAGGGCGTCCTCCGAGATGAGCGTGACGTTCGCCGCGATGCCGACATCGGCGAGGTAGCGCTTGATGTACTCGACGGCCTTCTTCGACGTCGGCGAGTCCGATCGGCCGAAGAGACGGAAATCGAGCCGGGCGCCGTTCTCGGCGCGGCGGATGCCGTCCGGACCCACCCGATAGCCCGCGGCATCCAGCAGCGACTTGGCCTTCTCCGGGTCGTAGCTGACCTCGTTGGGCGGTGAGAGGTGCCAGTTATCGAACATCGGGGCGATGATGGTCGTGCCGACGCTGGCGTGACCGCCGAAGACCTTGTCCACCATGGTCTTTCGGTCCAACGACCAGCCGATCGCCTCACGAAGGCGCTTGTCCTTCAGCAGCGGGTTGCCATCCCCGATCGGCTTGCCGGATGTCAGCGCGGCCCCGGTATTGAAGGCCAGCTCGTTGAATCCCGGATAGACCGCCGACTTGCGTTCGATATTCGGCGCATCGGCCAGGGAGTCGAAGACGTTCGCCTCCAGGCTGTCGGCGTAGTCGATTTCGCCCTTCTTCAGCGCCTGGCCCAGCGCGTCGGGGTTCGCGTAGAGCTTGAAGACGACCTCGTCGACGGCGGGCTTGCCACGATAGAAGTTCGGATTGGCCGCCAACCTGGTGAACTCGCCGACCTTCCGCTCGGTGACCAGATACGGCCCCGCCCCGACGACGGGTTTGCCGCCCACCGGTTCGTTGTTGTAACTCTGGATGGCCGTCTCGTCGATCTTGGAGTAGACGTGCTCGGGCAGGATGTAGACGGCGAGCGTCTCCATGATCGGCGTGGGTTTGTCGACGCGAAGGATCAGCGTGGTGTCATCGGGCGCTTCGGCCTTGGTGATGTTGCTGACGTAGTTGCCGTAGTTGGTCTTCTCGAACGTGCCGTTGATGATGCGGTTGAAGGTGTACGCGGCGTCCTTGGCGGTCATCGGTTCGCCGTCGCTCCACTTCAGGTCCGGCCTGATCTTGTAGGTCCAGAACGTCTTGTCCGGAGACTCCTGCCAGGATTCGGCAAGCCCGGGCACGACGGCGAAGTTTTTCGCGTCCCACTCGGTCAGCGTCGGGTACTGCAGTTGGAACATCTCGTAGGCGGCGACCGTGACCCCGATGAACGGGTTGAGCGAGTCGACGTCCTGCACGACCCCGACGGTGAACACCGATTTGGGCGGCGGCTCGTCGGCGCTGGAGAGCCCGGTTGCGAGAAGGAGCAGCCCCACAACGGTGGCGATCGCGGTAACGAGGCGGGCGGGTCGATGTGCCATCACATGCCCCTCAACTTGAATGGCGAATCAGGACGCACCAAATACACCACGAACGACGGATTCGTGCAGGAAGTCCGGAGATCTTGAACGAATTCGTCGCGGAACGGGCGTTATGGTGTCCAACACGTCTTAGGTCCGTCGAGACAGTCGGGAGGTGCCATGTCACCCGGTCGCGATGTTGACCCCGCCCTCGCGCCGCCGGTCGCGAGGGCCGGAGATGACCGAAGCGACCCGTACGGTTGGATCGCCGAGCCGACGGCGGAGCTCGTCGATCTGCTCGATACCGAGCGCGCCTACTACGAGGCGCGGGTGGCGGCGCTCGCGGGGTTGCGAGCCAGGCTGGCGGCCGAGATGGCCGCGCGCGTGCCTGACACGTCGGAATCCGCGCCGTGGCGGTGCGGGCTGTTCACCTACCGCGAGGTCCACGCGGCGGGGGCCGAATTCCCCACCCTGGTGCGCCGAACCGGCGACCGCGGTCCGGACGAATCGGTGCTCGACCTGCAGATGGTTGCCGCCGCCCACCCCGGTGCCGAGTTTCACCGCGGCGAACTCGAGGTGAGTCCCGACGGACGAATGCTGGCCTGGTCGTACGACGTCGTCGGCGACGAGCGGTACGGCCTTCGGTTCCGCGATCTGCGGACCGGTGCGGACCTGCCCGGTGTCATCGAGGGGACCTTCCCGAGAGGCGGGTGGAGCGCGGACGCGACGACGTATCTGTATCTGCGCACCGACCCTGTCAATCGACCGCACCAGGTGTGGGCGCACACGCTGGGCACCGATCCCACGACCGACGTACTGCTCGTCGAGGAGCCCGACGAGCGGTTCGAGGTCAGCGTCGACGTCACCCGCTCGGGGGCATGGTTCGTGATCACCGCAGCATCGCGCAACACCTCCGAGGTGCGCGTCCTGTCGTGCGCTGAGCCCACTGGGTACACCGATGCTGGTGCGTCCGCGGGAGGAGCTTGTCGAGTACCTCGTGGAGCACGCACCGGGACCCGAGGGCGATCGCTTCCTGATCGTCACGAATCTGCACGCCGAATCGTTTCGCATCGCCACCGCTCCCGTCGATGCGCCGGCCCGGTGGAACGACTGGAATGTCTATGGGGCCGAGGATCCGGCGACCCGCGTCCACCAGGTGCACGCGTTCGACTCGGCGGTCGTGGTGTCCGCCCGGCGCGAGGGCGTCGGGATGCTGACGGTGTGTCCGTACGGCGATCCGCCCTACGACGTCTGGCCCGATCAGGCCGGCGGGCTGGTGACACTGGGCCGCAACGAGGTGTTCGACGCCGATTTCGTCACCGTCGTCCAGCAGTCGTTCATCCATCCGACCCGGCACGAGGACGTCGACATCGCCTCCGGCCGCCACCGCCTGCGACACATCGAGCCGATCGTCGGGGTGGACCCCGACGCCTACGTCCAGGAACGCCACGTCGCCCCGACATCGGACGGCACCGGGGTGCCCGTGGTCATCGTGCGCCGAGGCGATGTCGACCTCGACGGTCGGCCACCGCTCTATCTGTACGGCTACGGGTCCTACGAAGCGTGCATGGACCCCGACTTCGGCTTCGACTGGTGGCGCTCACTGCCGTCGCTGCTCGACCGCGGGGTCGTGTGCGCATTCGGTCAGCCCCGCGGCGGCGGCGAGTTGGGCCGACGATGGTGGCTCGACGGTCATCTGCGGGCGAAGCCCAATACCTTCGACGACCAGGCGGCCGTCGCCGACTTTCTCGCCGGGGAACTCAGCGGCGGGGTGGGCGGGAGGTGGATCGACGGCACTCGGATCGTGAGCCGCGGGCTGTCGGCGGGTGGCCTCCTGCAGGGCGTGCTGTACTCCCAGCGTCCCGAACGGTTCGCCGGAGTGATCGCCGAGGTGCCGTTCGTCGATGTGATCGCCACCATGTCAGACCCTTCGCTGCCCCTGACGATCCCGGAGTGGGACGAGTGGGGGAACCCTGCCGATCCCGACGACTACGCCGTCATGGTGTCGTACTCGCCGGTCGACAACCCGCCGCCCGTGGACGCGCGACCGGCACTGCTCGTCACCGGAGCCGTCCACGACACCAGGGTGCTTGTCCGGGAGCCCGCGAAGTGGGTCGCGACACTGCGAGCCGGCGATCCTGCGCACGGCGCCGGCATCGATCCCACCTCAGCGGTGTCCCGGCGCACGGTCCTCTTTCGCGCCGAGACCGGCTCCGGCGCCCATGGCGGCCCTGCCGGGCGCTATTCCCAACTCGAGTACGAGGCCGAGATCTTCGCCTGGATCCTCGCTTGCTTCGCTGACGACTCTGCGCGTACCAGAGCAAAAGAATAGGCTTTCCGCCGAGACGCAGCTGTTAGCCGTGGACCTCACGGTGCGGTCGTGGAATGTCATCGCCGGTACGCCGAAACCGGTGCATGTGTTCCCGAATAGCGGGGTGCGATGTGGCCTCGAATTCCTTGGGCGGCAATGCCATCTGAAAAACCAGTCCACGGCCATCTGCCCCGTCCACCAGGGCGCCGAGTCCCGCAACGGGTAATTTCATCAACGGCGTGCAGTAGGAGGTGAAGGTGCCTTCGAATTGAATGCGATAAACACCGAAGCCGCTCTGGTTCGAGACAATCGGGTTCCACCGGGCCGGATTGAAGGCAGTGGACACACAGCGGGCGGCCCGCCAGGCACCGGCAGCGTCCAGGAACTCTTGGTTGATGCGCATGTCGCAGTGTTCGTCGGCAAAGTGGTGCACGTTGTGGCGGATGCGTTCGGCAATCGAACCTGCAGCCTCTCCGCGTCGCAGGTCGAAGTTCAGCGTCGTGATGATATTGCCGACAAGCATCGGATCGAGGCCACAACGATTCCGCGCATTCACGGCGATAGCGAGGGTGCGACGATCCACCGCGGGATCGGCCTTCATGAGCGCTTCGGAAACATGCGCGCACACAACGTCGTTCGCGGACAACCGGAGGGCAGGAGCGGAGCGACCCGGGACTGAAGACCGCATCCGGTCTCCGTAGGCGTCGCGCATGCGGGCGATTTCGTCTTCTCCGAAGTAGAGACTCAGAGTCCGCTGCTTTCGCGCATCCTTCGCCAGGTACAGCACGCTTCGTGCAACTTCTGCGAGCCCCAGGCAACGCACCCCGGGCTCCCGGGCGCCATCGGCAGGGAGATGCTCATTGAGGTAACCGGCGCGGTCTTCGACGATCAACGGCTCAGCGAGCGGCTTTTCGGCGGCGGCGGCAGCCCACGCGTTCATGAAGTGCATCGACGTCTGCATGTCGCCGATCGCGTGGTGCCATGAGAAACCGATCGCGGTCGCATCGTCCGCAAGATGCGTGACACGCACCTTGCACAGCGGCCCTCGGCCCCATCGAGCCGTGGCGCCGTTCACCGGGTCGATGAGCCATAGTCCGGTGTCGTCGGACGTCGAACGGATCGCCTCACGGAGCGCGCGGCCGGACGACACACATGTGAAGGGCACGCCCTGCCCCTCACATCGGATTCGCATCGTGCCGTCGACCATGGCCATTCGCCCGGCGAAGATCGGAAGATTCGTGAGCGCGTCCGCAAATGCGCGGGTGAGCGCCCCCGTATCGAGACGCCGCTCGAAGAAGAAGACGAGGTGCACGGCCAAGTTCGCGACAATGGCATCGCCGACATTGCAACGGATTTCGAGCCGTTGTGCGTGTGATGGCCTGATCAGCTGGGTCGACACAATCCTGGTCCAGTGGCCACGTTTCGGCGGTTCACCACTATGCGCCCGCCGAGTTTCGGGGTATGGGCGATTCCCCGGAAATACGACTTCTCATCGGCGGCGGCATCGGTCTGGATCCGGAAATTCTGCAGCACCGTCCGCAGCACGATATCCATTTCGGCGATCGCGAAATCAGCGCCGAGGCACCGCCGTGCGCCGCCACCGAACGCCAGCCATGCCGATGTCGGCGGCTTGGTGCCATAGAAGCGATACGGGTCGAACTGCCCAGGGTGAGGGAAGATTTCCGGATTCTCGTGCAGATCGGCAATGCGCACGAGGACCGTGCGATTGTGCGGGATCCGCCACTCGCCGAGGTCGAAATTCTGCGGCCCGACCCGGCGGCCAATCACATCGACGACCGTGCGCGACCGCAGCAACTCCAGAATTGTGGCCCGACGAAAGTCGCTGCCCCCCTCATCGACCTCTCTGACCAGTTCGGCCAGCACATCTGGGTGGCGCCGCAACCGCTCAAACGCCCAGCCCAGCGCTGACGCCGTGCTTTCGTGGCCCGCACCGATGAGTGCCAACACTTCGTCGCAGATGTCCAACCGCGGAATCGGAGTTCCGTCGTCGCGCCTACTGCGCAACAACAATGCCAGGACGTCCACCCGCTCGCCGAGACCCGGATCGGCCTCGGCGTGAGCGATCAGCGTCAACACGATCCGGTCGAATGCGTTGCGGAACTCGTCCAGCTTGCCCCATGGGCTGGAGCGCCCGGTCGGGAACGGCGGCGCCGGCAGAAATGCCATGAGCGATCCCAGCGTCATCCACGGCGGGACGATCTCACAGAGTTGTTTCAGCTCGTCCCGTTCCGGCCCGTCAGCGCCGAGGATGGTCCGCAAGATCACCTTCAAAGTGATCCTGTTCATCGGCTCGAGGATCGGAAATTCTTTGCCCTCAGGCCAACTCGCGCCTTCACGCAGCGTCTCGTCCACGATGACCGCCTCGTGGTTTTTGAGGCTCTGACCGTGAAATGCCGGTGCGAGCAGCCGACGCCGATCGCGATGCCGACTGCCGTCCAGCCCGAATACCGACGCGCGCCCGAACAAATTGCCGAGATTCGGCTGCACGTTGTTCAACTGTTCGCTGCTCGCGGTACACACCGACCTCACCAGAGCCGGGTCAGAAACGACGACGGATCGGCCAAAGATCGGAACGTTGATTTCGTATACGTGGCCGTGCCGTTTGATCCAATTCCGCATTGCTTCGCGGCGAAAAAAGGCGAACCCAACACCCTGCACGAGCTTGGGTAGACGCACTGGCGGCGGGCTCAACCTGTTCGGCGTCGACGTTGCGCACGGATCGACCATGGCCGAATCGGTCATGCGGTCCCCCAAACTGCGACTTTTCCTCGGATCTCCTGCGCGATGAGCGCGAGCGCGCCCGATCCACGTGACAAGGGAATCGTCGCTCGCGTGCGGTGGGACGATCTCGGTAGTGCACCACTGCAATCTCGCCCAATTTCGGCGCGGTGGTACTTAGTCGCGATCTCTGGCCTCAGAGGTCAACGGAGCGGCCAGCCGCCAAGGTAGGAGAAGTCGACGTTCATGCCTCGGCCAGGAAGTCCTTCCATCGTCCTGGTGCAGGATCGGGTCGCTTCGGTGCGATTGAGTCGCCGTTACGCTGGGCGTCACTCTGGCGTCGCGGTTGGCGCAGTCCCATCGTTCGGCGGCCAATCTCGGAGAGTTCCTCGATGAGCACGTGCTCGTCGATGTCGACTGGTGCACCCGTCGCCGCTCCAGCGAGTCCGGTTAGGAGCGCCGTGGCCTTGATGACTCCGGTTGCGCCAGAGTCAAGCTGCATGAGCAACGCCAGCTGACGTGCGATCAGATCGCCCCAGTCCGGCTGTAACTGCAATACGCGGTGAACGCCTGGATCGAAGACCATGACCGCGGCAAGTGAACGATTCTTGGCGACGACCCCGGCGAAGCCCTTCACCATGGCATCCATCTGAGTGCGTGGCGTGCGTTGACTTTCCGCCGCATCAACGACCTGCCGGATCTGCTGCAGGATCGGCTCCATCAGCGCCACCAGCAGCTGGTCACGGCTGCGGAAGTGATAGTAGATCGCCGCCTTCGTAAAGCCGAGCTCATCAGCGATCATCTGCAGCGACGTGCCGGCGAAGCCGTGCCGACTGATCAGCGCCATTGCGACGTCGAGCATTCGCTGCCGAGTGTCGGCCGGGTTGCCTGCTTTTTCCACTTCTGCGGATGTCACGCGCGTCACCTCCTTTAGTAGTAGTGAAGCAACATCCTTGACGGTCGGCAAGTCATGGCTTGACGATCGGTAAGTTAGTACTTGACACTCGGTAAGTCGTAGCTTTACGTTCGATAAGTTCCTACTTTACGCTCGGTTAGTAAAAAGTCCGCCGGGCGCATCACATCGATCGCATCCGGGAGTCACAATGACCACACAGACTTCGCACGTCAGCAGCACCTATGGCCGCTACATCGGCCGTGTAGGCGCACTGGCCACTGCGTTGGGAATCGGAGTAATGGTCGTTACCTCGCCAGGTCTGGCGAGTGCCGACCCGTCGGATTCATCGTCGACGTCAACGGATGCGTCGCCTGCCGGCGCAGGCTCCTCCACGGAATCGACGGATACGGGCACAGCGAGTACCGGCGCAACGACGTCAGAGGGCTCTTCGACGTCCACGCCGCCGTCCTCGGCAAAGTCGACGTCGAGCGGTAGTCAGGCAACGTCGTCAGCCGGCGCATCGACGACCCCGTCGGGCGCGACGTCGTCATCGACTCAGGTCGCTCCGGGCGTGACGATCAGCAGTAGTGGCGGAGCGCACACCAGCACCAGCGAGTCGGAGGCATCGACGGCACACTCGACCAGCACCGAATCGCCCAAGGACACCAACGGTGTTGAGGCTCAACCAAAGTCGAGCGAATCCGCCGCCTCCGACGAGACGGTCGACTCCTCTCAAGCGAGCACGTCGACAGCGACCCCCACACCTGAGACCGCAACATCGGAGACTGACAAGTCGACATCGACTCCCGCCGAGATCGAGTCGGACTCGACACACTCCACCACCGTCGACGCCACGGCGACACCGTCGTCTTCGAATAGGGCCAAGTCGACCACCGTTTCGTCGACGCCGACGACCTCGGTCGCCGTGGTAGACCCTGTCATGACCGTCACGCAGTCGTCCGCGACGGTCATGGCGTCGAGTGTGGTGCCCACCGCGAACGTGGTGGTCGCTCGTACCGCACGCAGCGCAGTGGCGACCGAGGCGGTCACCACCGCGGTCGCGCCGACGGCGCCAGTCTCCGTTCCCACGGTGGGTGTGGTGGGATTCCTGAACGGCATCGTCACCAACCTTCTCAATCCGTTCCTGGCGCCCGCCCCCTCCGCGCCGGAACCCTTCACGCCTGTGATTTGGGCGGTGCTGGGCTGGGTTCGCCGCAACCTGTTCAACCAATCGCCGTCCATCGGCGACCCGACCACCACGGTGCAGACCGGGCAGACCGTCACCGGCAACATCGGGGCCACGGACGTCGAGGGCGACGCCTTGACCTACACGGTCACGCAAGGACCTCAGCACGGCAGCCTGACGATCGACCAGGCGACCGGCGACTACACCTACACCCCCGATGACATCGACTACGAGGCGGCACAATCGGATTTGTTCACCGTATCCGTCAGCGACGGCAAGGCGAACCTACTGAGTCTGTTCGGACAATCGCACAGCGCCCAGACGAGCATCGACGTCACAGTGCTCAATCCGACCGTCGAGCGGGTGATCCTGAACATGCCCCCCGGCGTCACCCACCCGAACACTCCGCGCTTCGCGGCAGACGGAAACTCCATCTACTTCTCCGCCACACCGACTGCCGGCGGTCGCGCGGAGATCTATCAGATCAACGTCGACGGCACGAACACGCAGTGCATCACCTGTGGCGTTTCCCCGAACATCACCGTCGGCCTCTCCAGAGTGGTTCCCTACCAGGACGGTTCGGGGCGGCTCATGATTCAAACCGCAACGAACCCGAACGGCTACGTTGTGTATGAAGACGGTGTCGACGGAAAGCTACTGGTTCCGGTGATCGCGCCGCCGTCTGGGGCAAGAACCACCGATCCACTTCGGGAGATGAGGATCTCGCCCGACGGGACGCACGTGCTGTTCAGCCAAATTCAGTTGACGTTCCCTTCCGGTCCCGCAACGCCTTTCGCAACGGCGGTGCCGATCGTGGGCACGCTGACCCGCACCACCAATGCGACCACTGGAGCAGCCGAGTATCACGTCGATGACGCGCGGGTGGTCTATCCCGTCGGTGAGGGCAAGCAATGGACCCCCGACGGCAAGGGCGTCATCATCCTGGGCGGGCAGTACGAGGCGGGCAATGTCGACGACATCGTGGTTGACCTGGCGACCGGCAAGGTGACCCGGCTGACCGCCAACCTCGACTACGACGAGGACACCGACCTCTCGCCCAACGAACAGTGGATCGCGATCGGAAGTACGCGCGGCCTCGACGCACTGACGCCGATGTCACGCATCGTGCGGCCAAACTTCCTGCCCGCTTACATCCAAGGGGCCGTGTACACCGCCTACGCAGGTCCCTCGGATGCAACAAATATTTCGAACCAGGAGTGGGCACTGGCAATAGAGGATGAACTCAAGGGCGAGAACGGAATCCCGCTGTTCGCCCCCGACGACGACTACACCGCCCGAAGCATGGCGAGCTGGAACGCCACCGGTGACGCGGTCGCGTTCTGGGAGGCCAGCACTTCGGACGCGAAGCAGACACGCCTCGTCATCGCCAACCTGAAGTACACGACCAGCGTCGGGCCGGTGGAGGGTGATCTGATCACCCCGGATCCGACGTGGGCGCCGAAACTCAGCACCTACGTTCCGAGTCCGGCGCCGCTGCCACCAACAGGGACGTATCCCGGCGCCGGGGGCGGCACCGCGAAGGTCAGCGAGGAGCCGGACCCGGACCCGGCGAGGGCCGGTTACACAGTCCGCACCGTCGAATACACCAACTACGTCAACGAGGAGGGAATGATCCTGAACGGCAAGGAATCAACCAGCACCAACGCTGCTCAAGCCGTCATCCGCTACAAAGCCGACATCAAGGTCACAGGGGCGCACACCGGTTCCCTGAAAGGCGACGTCACCATCAACAAGCTGACGCGGTCGATAACCTCGACGACCCCGGACAGCGCGATCACCTCTGTGCTCGATGGCGACGTGCTAGTCCTCTTGGACCCGGACAGGTTGGCCGACGCTCTCGAGAGCGCGTAGCCGGGGATAAGGGAAGCTGGCTAGCCGCTCGATCGTTTGCTAACTGAACCACTCGACACCTGTGCGCGGGGTGCGCCATCGGCGCACCCCGCGAGCAGCGGTTGGGCGTTCCCGTCTCGACACTGCCCTCGAACGCTTGATCTTCTAAGCGAAAGGTCGTCAGCTGTCCATGCAGTGGGCCGCCATCGCTGACTGAAGCAGCGAGGCGTCTGTTGTGTTCTGGCGCAACGGTATTGATGCGGCCACGAACTCGTCTGGCCGGATCAGATAGAGGCGGTCAGACTTGAGGTGTCCTCGAGTCGGCGCCGAACGCGATGGCAGGCAGCAGGCAACCTGTCGGTCGAAGTCGAACCCGAGCACGCTGCTGCCGCCATCATCGTTATGGCCCAAGGCTTTTGGCTCCAGCGGGTTGTCACCACCAGCGCCACAGCAGAGGACTACCTCGCGGGAGTACGCGCGTTGCTGCGTGGCCAGGTTTAGCTGCCTGCACCCGAGTTGACGACTCAGGACACTAAAACGTGTTCACCAGCGTTCGCTGTTCGGCCATCTGGCGCGACATCGTGTAATGGTGGTAGTGCATCGCGCACTTGACCACGCAGATGAACAACAGGATCGGATCCGGCCGGCGGCGGAGCATCGTCGTCATCCGGCGCCGATAGACCTGCCGCAACTCCGGGTCGGGAACATTCTTCATCAGGCGGGCAAACAGGCCGATCGCTCGCACCGCGTCGACCGACTGCGACCGCCATTTCTGCCACGGGTGTTGGCGCCAGTAGGCATTGCGGGCGCGGGAGAAATCGAGCCGGCGCGTGATGAAGAGATTCTCGAGCCGCTCGAAGTAGAAATCGGCATCGTACAAGTCCCGCATCAGGCCGATATACCCGTCGCGCAACTCCTCGCGAGTCATGCCCAGCGGAATCACGTTGGTGCCGTACGCCAGTTCGTCGTCGAGATCGAGGCGACCTTCGTTCTTCAATCGCGCGTGCAGCGGGGTCTTCGGAATGGCTGCGAGCATGCCGACCATCGCGTGCATGATGTCGGTCTCCCGAAGGAACTCGTACTGGGCCTTGAAGATCCGGGCATCGTCGTGGTCGAAACCGACGATCATGCCGCACCAAACCTCGAGGCCGGAGTCCTGCACTTTACGGACGCGATCAACCATCGTGCCGCCCTTGTGGACGTTTTGATACTTCTTCGTCTCACGCAGCGATTCTTCGTTCGGGCTTTCGATACCGATGAACACGGTCGCGATGTTGACGGCGATCATCAACTCCATCAGCTCATCGTCTTCGGCGAGGTTCAGTGACGCCTCGGTGAAGAACGTGAAGGGATACCCATGGGCGGCTTGCCACGCGGCAACGTCGCGCAGCAACGGCTTGACCGCGACCTTGTTGCCGATCAGGTTGTCGTCAACGATGAAGGCGATGAACATGTGCTGCTTGCGCATCGCTTCCAACTCGGCGATCACCTGGGCGCTCGTCTTCAGCCTCGGTTTACGACCGAACGTGACGATGATGTCGCAGAACTCGCACTGGAACGGACAACCGCGGCTGAACTGAATGCTGCCGAACAGATAGTTCTTCATCTTCAGCAGGTCATACCGGGGCACCGGAACCTGCGTCATGTCGGTCCGCTCGAGTTGCTCGTAACGGTACTGATGTCGTCCCCGAGCCCACTCTTCAAGAAACTGCGGCCAGGTCGTTTCGGCTTCGCCGACGAAGATCACATCGGCGAGGCCTTCGAAGTAATCCTCCTGCACAGTGACCCACGGACCGCCGACGACCGTGAAAACGCCACGGGCGTTGAGCTCGCGGAGAATCTCGCGCATCCGATGGCGCTGGACGCTCATGCCGGTGAGCCCGACGATGTCGGCCCGCGCCAAACGGTCGTAGTCGATCGGCTCGACGTTCTCATCGACGATCGTCATGCGATGCTCGTCCGGCGTCAACGCGGCGAGCAACGGCAGGCAGGCGGTCGGCAGATTGCACTTCTTACCCAGCAGCGGTAGCGCGTGTTCGAGGCCCCAGTAGGACACTTCGAAGCGAGGATTGATGAGGACGATATCGGCCATGCTCATCTACTCCGGACCCGACTCGTAGGACGCGGCACGACACCGAAAGGCGCTTTCCGGTGGCCGCAACTTTAACACGATGACCTGGGTAGGCGGGTTCAAGAAACCGCTTACTCGAGGACGGGATACCTATCTCGAGGACGGGATCACGACCTATCTCGAGGACTGGAACGTGGCTGCCGAGCGTCGAAATCCGTTCTACCGCAAGCCCGACCAAATCTTGCAGGTGGCCGTTGCCGTAGGCGTCTCCGACGCTCGGACTACGACCCGTCTGGCGAGTTCGCCGCGGTGCCACTCGGCGAACCGGCCGAGCGGTGTTTCTTGGGTCCGTCGACGCGGTTCTTGGACGGGTTGGGCGTGCCGACGCTGTCATTCGAAGTCTCACCCGAGCCGTTCGATGCCCCGGCAGACTTTTTCGATGGTCGGACCGGCGAGTCCGGAGTCTCGACCGCCGGCTTCGGCTTTTTGGCGAACGGCTTTGGCTTTCCGGCCGGCGGATCCGTCTTCGGCTCAACCGAAGCCGTCGGCGTGGCGTCGGTCTGCGGAGGATCCGCTTTGACTTGCGCGTCATCCCCTGGACTTGCGGGAACGGAAACGCGTTGTGCGTCGACGAGAGCGGGTTCGTTGACGTGCAGGTCAGCCTCGTCCTGCAGGTCACCCTTGTCCTGCAGGTCGCCCATTTCCTGCAGGTCACCCTTGTCCTGCAGGTCACCCTTCTGTCCTGCGGGTCGACCTTTCCTTGCAGATCGACCTCTTTTCTTGGGGGTCGACGCCTTCTTGGGGGTCGACGTCTTCCGGTACGACGGCGTCGGGACCCGCAAGAAAACGGTGAAGCGCAGCGAGTGCGTCGCGCAACGGATGCGGCTTTACCGTCGGCGACGCCACCGACTGGTCCGCGGGCGCCAGAGTCTCAGCGGCTGCCAGCTGTGTCTGCGCCTCCTGAGCATCGCCCGGTAACGGCGGCAGCGGTGGCAGCCAGAAGTTCCATTGGTCACGTCCCAATTGGAGGAGCGCATTCCAGCTGTCCTCGGCGACGTTCCCCAAGCCCTCGCCAAAGGGCAGCGGGCCCCAGAGCCAGTTGGCGGAATTGACCACGAGGCTTTCGACGATGCGCTCCCCGAAGTTGTAGAAGATCATGATCTGAGGCGCGAGCCAGCCCACCCACGGTATCCAGCCGACAGCGTAGGTGGCCACTTCAAACCCGTAGCGCACCCACGGCTCGATGGCGTGATAGGTGTTGATGATGGCGTCTTCGAATTCGAAGTCGTTGGGCGTGGGGGACGGCCCAGGAACCTGTGGCGGCGTGGGGAACGACTGACCCGCGCTCGGCGGGATGATGAACCTGCCGAGGTCCAAGCTGAACAGTGCACCGAGGGCATTGGATTGCTGTGCCGGTGGTTGGGGTTGCTGCGCAATTTTCGATTGCTGTGCCAGTGGTTGGGGTTGCTGCGCAAGTCTCGATTGCAGTGCCAGGTTCGGTTGCTGCGCCGGCGGCCACACCCACTTCTGAGAAGTCGCCGCCGCGAGATGAACGACCGGGGCCGCAGCCCGCGGTGGAGCCTGAACCGTTGGTGCGATCGCGATTGCACTGGCACTGACCAGCGCGATGCTGGCCGTCGCCAATCTCTTTCCACGGACAGTCATGATCGAATCCCCTCATTCGCTGGCCACTGCACAACCGGCCCGGGCCACTCACATGCACGAGAGCATAGCCGCGGAAGCGGCCCCTGACGGGCATTTACGAACCGGAGAATTAAGTGCCCCGTTCAGTTGCTCGTCGGGGCTGAGCAAATACGGCGGCTTCGCCGGCCTCAATCGGTGCGACCATAGGTGCAGCCGACGGAAGGAGGACAGGTGGATCTGGCGAGCTGGGCCCTGGGTCTGTCTCTCATTGTGCTGACCATTGCGATCCAAACGACGGTGGTGGTGATGATGGCGTTCGGGCTGGAAACGAGGATTCGCATCGAAGTCGCCAATCACAAGGACGATCCCCGGCGGGCGATTCCGATCGTGATCGGCCACATCGGAGCGGTCGGGCTGATATTGGCCGCTCTTCACGGGCTGCAAGGGGTGCTCTGGGCGTTGGCATACAGCTGGCTCGGCGCGTTCGACTCGTTCACGGATGCGTCGGTCTATTCCATCGGCACCATGACCACGTTCGAAATACCGGGGCTGGTGTTGCCACCCCGGTGGCAGATGCTGGGCGCATTGGAGGCGGTGAACGGCGTCCTACTGTTCGGCATCAGCACAGCGTTCATATTCGCGGTGATGCAGGCTTACTGGCTCAGACTCTCCCACCGGGACTGATGGTGCGATAGCGCGCGTCGGAGGCTGGACCCTGAACGCTTTGGGGTGAAGTGACAGTGCCGCAAGGTCGAAACTCTGCGTTCAAGGAGAATCGGATGGCAAGTGTAGGGGCGATGCAAGTTCGGCAGCGGCCGGCAATTCGGCGCGGTCGAGGTGGCGCGCGATGAATGCCATGGCCGTCACGATTTTCGACCCTCTCGCTGACCCCGAGGTTTTCGACGAATGGGTCTGCGATGTGCGATCCGCTGCGGAGGTCACACAAGGATTCGTCGCGTTCTCCGCCTCCGTTCGTCGCGACGCACCGCTGGACTGGGCGGTTGCGGTGACCTTCGAGTCCGAGGATTTGCTCCACCATTGGCTCGACGGGTCGACATGGAAGCAGTCGGTGCGCAGCGGTGCGGCACGTGGGTTTCTGCGGCTTTGTTCGGATTTGGTGATCATTGAAGGCGCGGTGATGCCAACCGGCGTGGCGATCGTCTCCTCCAGCGTGTCCGGCGGGATGGAGGCTGACTTCCAGGCTGCCCATGTCAGGTTGACGATGGCCGCCTCCCAATTCTCCGGCTACGAAGGCACGGCCGTTTTCCCGCCCGGCGCACTGGGGAAGTGGATGTCGCTGATCGTCTTTCGCACCGAAGCCCAGCTGGGGGCATGGCTACGGTCGCCGCAGCGCACGGAAGTCGTGCCGCCGGTGCGGTCGCATCTCACGAAGGATTTCTCGGTGTTCGCCACGACGACCCCACTCGGCACGACCGTCCGGAACGTGGACGGGAAGACGGAGATGACGCCGAGCTGGAAGACGGCGATGCTCCTACTGATGGTGCTCTACCCCATGGTGATGCTGCAGTCGAAGTTCGTGGCTCCGGTGATCGGCAAGTTGGGCGCGCAGCCGTGGCTGTCAGTTTGGCTCAGCCAAGTCGTCAGCGTGGCATTGATGCAGTGGTGGTTGATGCCCACGGTGGCGTCGTGGTGCCACCGCTGGCTGGACCCGGTCGACGGCGCCGGTCTGCGAATCAGCCTGCGCGGTGCCGCAGTAGCGGTCATCGTCTACGCCGCGTCGTTGACGGTCTTCGCAACGATCGAGGCGCTCCAGTACTGGAATTAGCCTGCCGGCGCCCTTCGCGCGGGAAACCACGCCGTCGCAGCGAGCAAAATTGTCGGTGGCGGCTGGCACTCTAGGCCCCGCCATGACCCAAGTTCGCACCCTCAGATTCCATACCAAATACGGCCCGGCGCCGCTGTTCGACAAGGCACGTGAGCAGTTGAAAGGCCTGACCGGGCTCAGTCTCGAGATACCGCACGCAAAATCCCGTTTCGACGAACGCGGGATTCCACTGCAGTATCTGACCGACTTTCAGCCTGAGCGCTGGGAAGTGATCACCGTTGAGACCGCCGTGCGCACCGGCCGCATCACCTATATGTCGCTGCAGCGCAGACTCGAATCCAAGAAGTACCTCTGGATCGTCCTCGCCTTCGAGCAGGTGATCACCGCATGGATCACGGAAAGCAACAGCAACCGCGCAACGAATCCCCTGTACGTGAAAGATGGACCTGCTTGGGACGCCGCTGCGGAGGGCCGGGAGCCGAGAAGGACTCCGGCCGTGGCCGAGTGGGAACAGGTACACGCTCGTCGCGTTCGCGCACAACGGATACTCACCGCGCTCGCCACCCTGCCCGAGCGTCCCAGCGCCGACCGACTCGCGCATGCCGCGACATTGGTGCTCGCTGGCGGCACCTGGAACGACGCTGCGGTCGGGGCTGGGTGGGCTTCCCGCGAAGGCATGGACGCCGCGGTCGCGCGCCTGCTCCGGGCGGTCAAGCGGAGCGGCCTCCCAGGGGGTGGTGACTGATGGGAGTCGATCAGCGTGGCGTTGACCTCGCCGAGGCACTCGCCAAAGTGAACACCCAAGATGTGCCCAAGTTTGGCTCAACTCAGATGGTAAACCCTTGTGGTGCAGCCAGTTTCATGGCAATCACCGGCCGGCGCCTAGTGCTGCAACAGCAGGGCCGCGAGCTCTTCCCGAGTGGCCGTACCCGTCTTGGTCATCGCCTTGTAAATGTGGCCTTCGACGGTGCGCACCGAAAGGGTCAGGCGTTCCGCGACATCGCGGTTGGACAGGCCCTGGACAACCAACAACGCGATCTCACGTTCCCGATCGGTGAGCGGCAGCGGCATACGCGCTTCGCGAAGCGCCGGTGTATCGGCACCGCCGCATTGTTCGGCCAGTGTTTCCGCCCGCCCAGCACAGCTCAACGCCGATCCGCGCAACTCCTGGCCTCGATACACCGTGGCCGCCAGTGCCGCTGCGTCGACCGCCGCCACCCGATCGCCCATCTCCTCGAAACTTTCTGACAACAACGCCAACTCGGCCGCATCATCGTCGCGCACGGCGGCGGCGAAGCGGGCGGCCAGCCCGGCCCGCGGCCCCTCCACGATCCCTTCAAGCTCCCGCAACCGCGGCGCACACGAATGCTCGCCGAACTGCACGGCGGTCTGCAGGCACAGGACCTCGGCGGCGAATCTGCCGTCTGCTGCGGCAATCTCGGCCGCCGATGACACGATGGCGATCGCCTCACGGACGGCACCCAGGCCGGCGGCCACCCATGCCCGGGCAAGGCTGCGCTCATAGTCCAGTGACCGGAACGGACGCGGCTCTTCGTCGAGCGCGGCAAGCATGGCGGATGCCTCGGCAGTGCGCCCGCGCATGGCCAGCGCAATCGCATATGGGACGCGGTAGCGGAACCCCCAGCCAATTGCATGGCCCGCGGCGGACAGCGCCCCCACCGCCTTCTCCAGCACCGAACATGCGGTGTCGAGGCGCCCGGCACCAAGGGCGGCCCGACCCGCGATGGCAGCACCGAGAAACTGGACCGCGCCCGGGAAATCGGCGGCCTGCCGGCGTTCGCGTTCGGCCACCTCGAGTGCGTCAGCGACCCGTCCAGACAGCAGCAGTGCGCCCACGTGCGCATCAGCGATGTTGAATCTCATGTGCGGAGCGTCCGAACACCGGGTCGCCACCGTGTACCCCGCGTCGGCGATGGCCACCGCGTCGGACGTGTGCCCGGCATCGGCGTGAAGGGCGGTGAGCGCCCATGCTGTCTCAGCACCGACGATGGCAGGCAGGTCGTCCAACACCAGGTTCTGTGACGTCACGGTCGCCGTATCCGGGCGATCGATCGCAAACCAGTACACCGTCCGGACTGCGTCGATGCAGCTTCGCGCCGGCCCCTCGGTGATGACGCGCGACGCATCGTCGATGATCTCCTGTGCGCGTAAGGGATCGGCGAGCGCCCACAGCATGTTGCTCGCCCGCAGATACGTGAACCTGGCACGTTCCTGTTCCGTCAGTTCAGTGACCGCAACGGCCGCGAGCACCTCTTCGGCTTTCTGTCCCTGGCCGAGCCACGACAACGCATGTGCGCGGGCGAACTGCGCTTCGGGCCCGGCGGCGGCGCGCCCCGCCGCCTCGGCCAGCCGATCTGCCAGGGAGAGATCTGCCAGACAGATCGCGCCCTGGGCCGCCCTCAGGAGCAGATCAGCGTCGGGCTCGAGGTCGGAGTCGAGGCTCAGCGCCGCGCGACGAACCAAGACCCGCACCTCGTCGCGGTTGTCGCCCGCAGCCAATTCGGTGGCGACGAGTCCACGCAACCGGCGCAGCCGGGTGGGCGCTGCGCACTTCCTGCGCACCTCACCGTAAAGCGGATGCGCCACCCGGACTTCGACGCCGAAGCCGGTGTCCTCGAGACTGATCAGTCCCCGGGTGTCGGCTTCCTCAACGGCATCCGGATCGGTTATCCGCCTCAGCGCCGCCAGCTCGATGGGTTCGCCGACGGCAAGTGCGTCGACGACGGCGCCGACCGTGGCGGGCAGGGCTCCGATGCGGGACTCGACCAATTCCACAAGTCCGTGCGGCATGGTCGGATCGCCGGTCCACCGCCAGTTGCCGTAGGCCTTGTCGAGGTGACCATCGACGACTTCCTGCTCGACGATGTGGCGCAGATACAGGACGTTGCCGCGGGTCAGCTGCCACAGCCGGCTGGCCGCTTCCGGATCCAGCGATCCGACCAGAGTGGCTGACAGCAACGTCGTGGTCTCGTCGGGCGACAGCGGCTGCAGATCGATCCTGTCGAACTCGCCGGACTTCCAAAGTTCCTGTATACCAACAGGAATCGCTTCACCATCCCGGACCGTGAGCACGACTTTCGCCGCGCGTCGCTGCACGATCTGATGCAGAACGAACGTCGACAGGTCATCAAGGAGGTGCACGTCGTCGACACCGACCACGACGGTCGCCTCCGAGGAGGCGGCGGTCAATGAGTCGATCACGCCACACACCAGGTGGAGACTGTCGCTGCCGACCAACCCGGCCCACGAGGCCAGTGCGCCGAGCGGAAGTCCCCGCGCACAGGACGTCCCCACCGCCCAGCGGACTTCATGCCCCCTCGACGCAGCAGCATCGAGCGCTTCACGGGCGATCCGGCTCTTGCCGACCCCCGCCGCACCGCAGATCACTATCCCGGGTACTCCCGGGTCTGAAATTGCGGCCTCGATGAGTCGCATCTCGTTCGAGCGCCCTGTCAACGGCCACGTCAACCGCACTTGAACAGCGTAGGAGGGCAGGTAGGTGCGGCGCAGTGCAACGGCACACGCGAGCACGTCGGATCGAGTACTCGGCCGTGCAACAACACCCGCAGATCAGGGAAGCGCTCCCCATGCCGGTAGCGCAAGTAGTCACGTCGCCCAATAGGGGCCGAAATCCACGTGGTGCGCTACTTACCCCTGCCGTACAGGGCAGCGCGACGATTGAGCGAAGGTTCGACAACCGCCAGGTCAAGGCAAGGACGAGAGGAAGAAAATGAAAACCTCATTTGCCGCGGCGGCGTTGGCGCTCAGCCTGACTGCACTTGCGACTGCGACTGCGACTGCACAGGGCCCGGCCATCTGCGCTCATGGCCTGGTCGGCACCGGAATCGAGATCCTGATGCCGGATCCCACACCCGGAAACGATGATCCGAACTGTCCCGCCGATCGCGGGGAGCGAATCTGGACGCCGGCGGATTCGCCGCAGGGTTTTCTCGTATGAGCCACCGAATTCGATCCAGCTTTCAGGAAGCTCTGGCGATGACGACCGACGGCAGGGATCGTGTCCCGCCCACGTCGATCATTGGCGGCTACCCGCGAGCTATATGCGAATACGATCAGTCATCGGGACGGGGGTGATGACCGCCATGAGCAGTCCACGCACGACGGAAGCCCAGGCTTCCGCGGCGTGGCTGCGACGTTTCGCCCGCACGACCCCGGGCATCGTAGGGCTCATCGCGGTCATCATTGCGGGTCTGTGCGTCATTGCCGGTGTGGTGTGTGCGGCTCAGCTCAACGCCCGGATCGCCGAACACAGGGCGGTTCTGGAACGATCGGAGCCGTTCGCCTACGCGGCCCAGAACCTCTACGCCGCACTCTCTGGCGCCGACGCCGCGGCAGCGTCGGCCTTCCTGTCCGGCGGAAATCAGACACCCGCGATGCGGGCGCAATATCAGCAGGCCCTTGCCGATGCGTCGGCGTCGCTGGTGGATGCGACCGCCGGCGCCTCAGATCCGACCTCCCGCACCGCGGTCGCGGAGATCTCGACGCAACTGGCGGCCTACACGGGCCTGGTCGAGGCGGCGCGGGCCAACAATGTGCAGGGATTCCCGATCGGTTCGGCGTACCTGCGGGAAGCGTCGTCGTTGATGCAAACCAAGCTGCTGCCGGAAGCCAAGAAGATCTACAGCGGTCATCTGGCCGACGTTCAAGAAGGCCAGCGCGCGATCGGGTCGACGCCGATGGTCGGTCTTGCGCTTCTGGCGCTCGTCCCGGCGGTGATCGCCGTCGGATCGGTGATCATCTACTCCCGCACGAACCGTCAGTTCAACCTGGGGCTCGTGGCGGCAGCGGTGGTGGCGTTGCTCGCCATCGGCTGGATCGTCGTGGCCACCCGCATGGCGGCAGACGACATCGGGCGTAGCCAAGCCGAAGGCACCGCGCGGTTCGGCCACCTCGCGGAGGCTCGCATCCTCGCCGCACAAGCCCGCACGGATGAAACCCTGGAGTTGATCGCGCATGGCGACATCACGCAAAGCGAAGCGTCGTTCAACGCGCACCTCAACGAACTCACTGCACAGCTGAGCGCCGGGCCGTCGACCGCCGCCGCAGGTGTGCGGAACTGGGCCGCCAGCCACGACAAGCAGGTCCAAAACTATCTGGACGGCGACTACCCGGGCGCGGTCGCACAGGCGATCGGTCCCGACCCTGCCGCGTCGGCCGCACAATTCGCCGACGTCGAGTCCATCCTGCACGACCAGATCGAACAAACCCGCGCCGCGCTGCGGGACGGGGTGTCCTCGGCGGGACACGCGCTGTCGTGGAGCCCCACCGGATCGGTCCTGCTGATGGTCCTCGCCGCGGCAGGCATCCGCCGCCGGGCTGTGGCCGCGGCTCAAGGAGTTCCTATGAGAGCACGAATGGTGCTGGCGCTGGCGGCATTTGCCATCGCAGCGACTGGATGCGTGTCCACGACGCCACCGGCCTCGGTGACGGCCTCACCCGTTGAGGTGTGGCCGAGCCGGTGCCGACCCCGTCACGGCGGCACCGACCGCGGTGAAAGTACCGTGCGATCGAGAAGCCAGCCTGCGCCCCGGTCCGTTACCACAACCGGGAGCCATGCCGCCCGGTTCGACGATGGCGGCGATCGCCGAGCGCGGCCGGCTTGTCGTCGGCGTGGACCAGAACACCTCGCCGTTCGGTTACCGGAATCCCACTTCTGGTCAGCTCGAGGGATTCGACATCGACGTGGCCCGAGAGATCGCGCGGCGCATCTTCG
Source organism: uncultured Actinomycetota bacterium (assembly GCA_963779655.1). Classification (GTDB taxonomy): domain Bacteria; phylum Actinomycetota; class Actinomycetes; order Mycobacteriales; family Mycobacteriaceae; genus Mycobacterium. Next base: position 141,078 of record CAVZZD010000015.1, read on the forward strand.
GCGATCCGGATCGCATCGATCCATTGGTGGTCGATGCCAGCCAGCGGGAATCCGCGCTGCAATCGGGTGAGGTGGACGTGGTGGTCCGGACCTACTCGATCACCTGTGAACGCAAACAGGTCGTCGACTTCTCCACCGTCTATTTCGTCGCCAACCAGAGAATCCTCGCCCGGAAGGGCTCCGGAATCGATTCTGCCGCAGCGCTTGCCGGCAAGCGGGTGTGCGCGGTGTCCGGCACCACCTCGCTGTCGGTGCTGTCGGCACTGCAACCCGGGCCGACGTTGTTCGACGCGGCCACGTGGACCGATTGCCTGGTGATGCTGCAGCAGGGGCAGGTCGACGCGATCAGCACCGACGACGCCGTGCTGTTCGGGCTGCGAAAACAGGATCCGACCCTCGACATCGCTTGGTGCCAGCATGGGCGTCGAGCCCTACGGCATCGGAGTCAAGAAGGAGAACGAAGACCTGGTCCGATTCGTCAACGGCGTCCTCGAACAAATGCGATCCGACGGAACCTGGCAGCGCCTCTATGAGAGATGGCTGCCGGACCTCGGCCCCATGCCCGATCCGCCCCCAGCGCGCTACCAGGACTGATGCCCCATGCTCACCACAACCGAGATCGACCGCGAACTTGATTCGCGCACAAAGGAAGTTGCCGCAATGTCGTCGACCCTGGTGGAGCTGGACAGCCATCCCGGGCTCGAACACGTCCGCCGTTACACACCGACCGGCGTGACAGCCCAACGGTGGGCAGTGGTGGAAAGCGCGCTCGCCCAGCTGTGGCAAGACCTGGGCAGGATGACATCGATTCTGGAATCGGCACAGACGGTGCGAGGCCGCCGGTCGAAGCTCGACGACGACGACCGCGCCGAGTTGACGAAACTGCTGCGGGAGCGGTCCCTCGAGGTGGCCCGCCAGCCGATCCCATTGTCGCAGCGGGAGATAGGCGCCCCCGCTGAACTGGTCGAGTACGCCGGGCTGGTGGACACGGCGAATCGGATGCGCGACACCTATCCGGCGGTCGTCGAGTTTCTCGACGCGCGTCGACGAGATCGACACACTGATCGCAAGAGGGCTCGCACCGTTACAGAAGAAGCTCGACGAGGCGCGGGAGCCAGGACCGACCGAGATCGCCGGTCTGTTGACCGTCTCCGCCGTAGACCCGCTGTCACTGACCGTTCAGGACGTCAACCAACGCATCACCGCGATCGCCCGCGATGTGAACCGACGCGCTGCCGAACTCGCCGAACTCGCTGCTTTGCAGGCAAATTGGCCCGAGGAGGTCGCCGCCACAGCTAGGCGGACTGGACGAATTGCGGGAAGCCACACAGCATGCGGCACAGGTCTGCGCCTGTGTCGGGCGGAAGGTCGCCGCCGGTGCGCTTCCCGTGCACCCCGACGTCGAACCGGACCTGCGCGCAGAGCTTGGGGCGATCACCACGCCGGATCCCGCCGCCCTGCGATCGGTGCGGCACCAGATCGCGGAGGCACTGCTCGTCGTACGCGAGAACGAAGCACTCGGGCAGGGCCTGCTCGACCGTCGCAACGAACTGAAGGGACGCCTGACGGCATACCAGGCCAAGGCGGCGCGACTCGGGCTGGGCGAGGACCGGGACCTGCTGTCGTCCGGTCGGATCGCGTCCGGACTGGTGTCCCGGCGGCCGTGCGATCTGCGTGCCGCGACCCGAGCACTCGTCGACTATCAGCAGGTGCTTGCCGAGAAGCGGGGGCAGACGAGATGACCTGCACCGAACCGGGATGCACCGGAACCGTCGTCGCCGGCTACTGCGATGTCTGTGGCACGGCACCGGAAACCGCTGCGCCGCAGGGATCGACGGTCTCAACGGCAACCTTCGCTGCGACCGCGCCCGCGAGTTCGACCGTCCGATCACCGACGACGACCCGCGCCGTTTCAGCGAAATCCGGCAGCACCCGCGGCCGGCTCGGCGCCGGAGTTGTCGCCATGCCGCGCATTCCCGTGGGCGATCCCGCCGCCGCGATCCTGGCCAATCCGCAGGTGCCGGAGGGGCGGCGCTTCTGCGGCAACCCCGACTGCAACAGACCCGTCGGGCGTGGGCACGACGGACAGCCGGGACGTGCGGAGGGCTTCTGCACCCAGTGCGGCACGCGGTACTCGTTTGTTCCCAAGCTTTCTCGCGGTGACCTGCTCGGAGGACAGTACGAAGTGCAGGGGTGCATCGCGCACGGCGGCCTCGGCTGGATCTACCTGGCGATCGACCGCAACGTGCACAACCGCTTGGTGGTGCTCAAGGGCCTGGTGAATTCCGGCGACGCCGACGCCATGGCGGCGGCCGCCGCCGAAGCTCACGCGCTGGCCGAAGTCGAGCACCCGAACATCGTGCGGATTCACAACTTCGTCGAGCACGTCGACGCCGCCGGTGTGCCGCTCGGCTACATCGTCATGGAATACGTCGGCGGCACCACACTCAAGGAGATCCGCACGTCGCACGCCGCTCCCCTGCCCCCGGAACAGGCCGTCGCCTACATCGTCGAGATCGCGCCGGCTCTCGGCTACCTGCACGCGCAAGGGCTGGCCTACTGCGACTTCAAACCCGACAACGTCATGCAGGCCGACGAACAGCTCAAGCTCATCGACCTCGGCGCCGCGGTCCCGATGGACGACGAGGACTGCACGATCTTCGGGACCGTCGGGTACCAGGCGCCCGAGATCGCCAGGACCGGGCCGACCGTTGCCAGCGACGTGTACACCGTCGGACGGACTCTCGCCGTTCTGGTGATGGATGTGCCGCAGCAGAACGGCCGCTACGTCGAGCAAATCCCCGGCCCCGCAACCACTCCCGTCCTCGCCAAGCACGAATCGTTGTACCGGGCCATCATTCGCGCCACCGACCCCGATCCGGGACGGCGATTCGCGTCGATGGACGAGCTGGCCGACCAGCTCACCGGGGTGCTGCACGAGATCGTCACCTCTGACGGGACAACGGTGCCACAACGCATGTCGGCGCACTTCAGCCCCCAGCGGGGCGTCTATGGAGCCGACCGAAACGCGCCACAGGATCCCGCTGAGGTGATCGCTGCGCTGTCAGTCCCCGTGGTCGACCTCACCGACCCCGGCTCCGCGGTGCTCGCCACGACGAGTGGCACACCGCCCGCTGAACTCGAAGCCGCGCTTGCGCTGGCCCGGGGTGGGGCGCATCGCGGCACGGGTGAGTCCGTCGAGATCCCGTTGCGACTGGTTCGCGCAGCACTGGAGGTCGGCGCGCCGCAGGAGGCCCGGGAGCGGCTTGCGGAGTTGGAATCGGTGCTGACCGACGATTGGCGGCTGCCCTGGTACCGCGGACAGTGCGCGCTGCTGGAGGGTGCGTTGGACGACGCCGCCACCGAGTTCGATGCGGTGCTGGCGATGCTGCCCGGGGAGCTCCCGCCCAAGGTCGCGCTCGCGGCAACCGCCGAACTGCGCGGCGCCGATGACGAGGCCGCACGCCATTATCAGACGGTTTGGCTGACAGACCAGACCTATGTCAGCGCTGCATTCGGTCTGGCGAGGCTGCGAGCCCGAACGGGCGATCGGGCCGGGGCGATCGCCGCACTCGACCAGGTCCCGCCCGCGTCCGCACACTTCACCACAGCACGTGCGTCCGCGATCGAGATCATGCTCGACGACCCGGCAGCCGGATGATGTCGACGAGCAACGCGTGATCGATGCCGGCGAGCGCGCCTCCGCACTGACCCTGGAATCGGCCACCAAACGCGCGATGATCCGCCTGCGGGTGCTCCGTGCGGCGTTGGAATGGCTGCGCGCGGGAAATACGAACACGGCACCGCGGTTGCTCGGTGCGGCCTTCGACGAGCGCGACATCCGGGTCGGAATGGAGCGCTGCTACCGCGATCTGGCACACCAGACGACCGATGTTTGGGAGCGAATCGCGTTGGTGGAGAAGGCGAATGCGATTCGACCGAGGACCCGGCTATGACGGCCAGGCCAGGTCGAGTGCCCACAGTGCGCCGTCGTCGTGTCCGACACCGACCGGTTCTGTGAGCGCTGCGGCGCAGTGTTGTCGGGGATCGAACGGGTCGCCATCCCACGCGCCGGAGCCCCCGGGGACGGTCCGGTGCTCCGACTGCGGCAATCCGAGCATCACGCCGATGGATACTGCACCGTATGCGGCCAGCGACGCGCCGAGCCCGATCGCGACGAGGGCGAGCTGCGCGGCGTCGCCCTGATCACCGACCGCGGCCTGCGAACACGCCCGCAACGAGGACGCCGCGGCCGCCGGGATGCTGACCGGCGCCGGCGCCGACCGACCGCATGCGATCGCGGCTGCCGTATGTGACGGCGTCTCCACCACCGGCGATGCGCATACCGCCGCAGTCGCCGCGTCGAAGGCGGGTGTGGAGGCGATGGTGGCCGCGCTCGCCGCATCCCGAAAGGCGCGCGCGGCTGTCTTACTGGGCCTGGCCGGCGCCGCCGAGGCCGCCGCAAGTGTCGGGGCGGGAACGGATCTGGCGACCGCGCCGTCGTGCACCTACACCGCGGCGGTAGTGGTTCCCACCGCGACGGGCACCGTGGAGATCGCCGTGGGCAACGTCGGCGACAGCCGGGTGTACTGGCTCCCCGCACCGCCCGCACCGGCACAACAGCTGACAGTCGACGACTCCGTTGCCCGTGAACTCATCTCGGCCGGCGTCCCGGCAGACTCCGACGCCGTACAGGCCGGCGCACACGTACTGACGCGCTGGCTCGGCGCCGACTCCGAACCCAAGCCGTGGTCGGACTCGAGCGTGCACACGATCACCACCACAGGGCCGGGCTCGCTGTTGATGTGCACGGACGGGCTGTGGAACTACCTCCCCGACGCCGACGATCTTGCCCGGTTCTGCACCGGAACCGACACCGTCGCATCCGCGCGTGCGCTCGTCGAATTCGCCTTGACGCGCCGGCGGCCAGGACAACATCACCGTCGTCATCATCCCGATCGGAGAGACTCCATGAGTTCAGCTGAACAGCAACGTATTTCGGGAATATCCGTCGATGTCGACCACAATCAATACCTCGCCGAGGGAGCCGGTACGGTCGACGCGATCGTCAGCATCGCCGCCCCACACGACATCAGTGCCACGTCGCCGCCGCCGGAACGGGTCGAAGCCATCGTCATCGACTGCTCGACCTCGATGCTGGCCCCTCAGGGCAAGTTCGACGAGGCGAAACGGGCCACCGCGGCCGCCGTCGACGAAATCGCCGATGGCACCTATTTCACCGTCCTCGCCGGCACCGACAAGGCCCTGCCCGTCTATCCCGCGGAGGGAGCACGCCACGCGAGCCAATGCATCGAGCAGAGCGGCGGCCGTGCGCGCCGTCGACGGCCTTCGGCCCAACGGGGGAACCGCGCTGGGCACCTGGCTCGCCTATGTCCGCGCCGTCGTGGGACAACACCCGGGGGCGCTCACCCACGCGATCCTGCTCACCGACGGCAAGGACGAGCACGAGACACCCGAACAGCTCGGGGAGGAAATCGGCCTCAGCGAAGGCGAATTCACGTGCGATTGCCGGGGAGTGGGGACCGATTGGCAGGTCGACGAACTGCGGGCGATCTCCTCGGCGCTGCTGGGCACGGTGGATATCGTTGCCGATCCCGCCGACCTCGCGGCTGACTTCGCGGCGATGATGCGTGCCTCGATGAGCAAAACGATCCCCGACCTGACGCTGCGGCTGTGGACTCCGGTGGGCGCGCGCGTCGTGTTCGTCAAGCAAGTCGCACCGACGGTCGAAGACCTGACACACCGCCGGGTCGACTCAGTAGATCAGTGCGGCGAATACCCGCTCGGCTCCTGGGGTGCCGAGGAGCGTGACTACCACATCCAAGTGGAGGTCGAACCTGCCGCCATCGGCCGCGAGAAGCTCGCCGCCCGGGTCAGTGTCGTTGCGGGCGAGCAGATCATGGGTCAGGGTCTCGTCACGGCGGTGTGGACCGCCGACACGGCGTTGTCGGCGCAGATCAGTCGTCGGGTCGCGCACTACACGGGCCAGGCGGAACTCGCGCAGGCCGTCCAGGAGGGACTCAGCGCACGCAAGAACGGCGACGTGGTCACCGCCACCGCGAAATTGCAGAGAGCGATGGAATTGGCCGTGAAATCGGGGAACGACGGAACCGCCAAGCTGCTCCGAGAAGTCGTCGAGGTCGACGAACACACGGGCACGGCCCGGTTGCGCCGCGACGTCGACGCCGCCGACGAGATGGCCCTCGATGCGCGATCCACCAGAACCGCCCGAGTGCGAAAGGAGGCGTGATGCCAACCTGCCCCGAAGGACATGCGTCGACATCCAAAGACTACTGCGATGTGTGTGGTTCACCGGTCAGAACCGCTGCAGTGCAACCGATTACGTCGGAATCGGTGTCCACGAAAGCCTGCCCGGCGTGCGCGGCACCGATCAGCGGCCGGTTCTGTGAGGCATGCGGACACGATTCGGCGCTGCCAGAACCGGTGCCACCCGCCAACGCGACATCGTCGGTCACATGGACGGCAGTCGTGTCTGCCGACCGGGAGTTCTACAACCGTGTCCTCGCCGGTGGAGGCCCCGACACCGTCGAGTTTCCTGAGTTCTTCCCGGAACGCCGAATCACCCTGCGGGGAAGCAGTGCGCTGATCGGCCGGCGCAATCCGGGCCAGGGCGTGGAACCCGAGATCGACCTCGGCATCCACCCGGTCGACCGGGGGGTGTCCACGCAACACGCGGTGATCCGCATCCGTGGTTCGGGCCTCACCCTCACCGACCTGGGCTCGACCAACGGCACCAGCCTCAACGCCAGCGACAGCCTGCTGGCCAACGGGGAGGAAACCCCACTCGCCGACGGCGATCGCATCCACGTCGGCGCGTGGACCACGATCACGATCGTCCATGGCTGAGGGCACGTCCGGCCATTGCACCGAGCAGCCGGCAAGGGACACACTGGCACGAGGTCCGGAAGGGGGGACTGTGACCGACCCGAGCGATAGCGAGGCTGCCGACCAGGATCGGGAGTTGCGTGATGCGCGCGAGCAGTCCGCAGCCAGCCGCGAGATACTCGCGGCGCTCGGTCGCGACGTCGCCAACCCCGGAGCGGTTCTGGACACCATCGTCGAATCCGCCGCCCGGCTGTGCGGAGCGCGGGCCGCCCAGCTGTTCGTCGTGGACGGCGACACGTTCCGCCTGTCGCGCATCTCCGGCGACACACCGGAGGACTACCGCCGATACCTGGTGGAGAATCCGATCACCCGGAACCGTTCGTCCACGGTTGGGCGTGCAGCCGCGGACAGGCGCACCCATCAGGTTGCCGACGTGCTCAAGGACGCGGATTACGGCCGGCGCGACCTGCAGCGTCTCGCCGGGTTCCGCACGCTGCTGTCCACGCCGATGCTCCTTCAGGACGAGGTGGTCGGCGTGCTGTCGATGTGGCGTACCGACGTCGCACCCTTCGACGATCGCGAGCGCGAACTCCTCGAAGAATTCGCCGTTCAGGGCGCGATTGTGTTGCGGCAGGTCAGCCTGATGCGCGCACTCGAGGCCAGAAGCGGCGAGCTGGAGGACAAAGTCGCACAGCTCGAGGCGCTTCGGGAGGTGGAAGAGGCGGTCGGCTCGAGCCTCGATCTCGACGAGGTTCTGGAACGCATCGTCAGAAACGCGGTGCGGCTCACCAACCTCGGCTTCGGCGACATCACCCTGCGCACCGACGGCGGAACCATTCTCGAGTACGACGAGTCGGACGAGTCGTTCCATGTACGTGGGGCTTTCGGCAGCAGTCCTGCGCTGTTCGAGCAGCTGCGGGCGATCACGATCGACCAGGGAATCGACCCACGTGGGCCGGGCCGCGCAGTCCCGACGGCCGGTAGAGGTTTCCGACCTCGCGCAGGGTGACCTCGATCCATTCCTGGACATCCTGTTCCGCGACGGCTGGCGGTCGGTGCTCGCGGTTCCGATGCTGAGCGGCGACGAGATGATCGGCGTACTGGTGATCCGGCGACGGGGCACCGGCACCTTCCCACCCGATCTGACCGAACTGCTCCAGACGTTCGCCAGTCAGTCGGCGCTGGCCATCGTCAACGCCCGCTTGTTCCGCGAGCTGCAGACCAAGACCGAAGAGCTCGAGATCGCCAGCCGCCACAAGTCGGAATTCCTGGCCAGCATGTCCCACGAACTGCGAACCCCGTTGAACGCGGTGATCGGTTTCTCCGAGGTGCTGCTGGACCGGATGTTCGGCGAGCTCAACGAGCGCCAGGACGAATACCTGCGCGACATCTGCAACGCGGGCAAGCACCTGCTCGAGTTGCTCAACGAGATCCTCGACCTGTCCAAGGTCGAAGCGGGCCAAATGGTGCTCGAGCCAAGCACATTCAGCGTTCGCGGCGTATTGGACTACACCCTGGCGATGGTCCGTGAGCGGGCGACGGCGCACGCAATCACCGTGACGGTTCAGGTCGGCGACGATGTCGATCTGGTCGACGCTGACGACCTGCGATTCAAGCAGGTGGTGCTCAACCTCCTCTTCAACGCCGTGAAGTTCACCCTCGACGGCGGCAGCGTCTCCATCCACGCCTACCGCGACGGGACCCAGCTGGTGGTCACTGTGACCGACACCGGGATCGGGGTGCCTCCGGAGGACCAGGAACGGATCTTCGAGTCGTTCCAACAGGGTCGCCGCGGACCTTCCAAGGAGGAGGGCACCGGCCTGGGCCTGACGTTGACACGCAAAATGGTCGAACTGATGGGTGGGCGGATGTGGCTTGAGAGCACAGTGGGAGTCGGAAGCACGTTCGGCTTCTCGATCCCAGGCCTGCCGGAGCTTGTGGACGAGGTCGCCTCGCATGAGTTCGGCGAGCTTCCCTCGGTGGTCCTCGTCGACGACGACCGGGCGTCGCTGGATCTCATCTCGGCCTACCTTGATGGCTCGCCGACGCGAATACTGCGGGCGACGGATGGCGTGGACGCACTCGAACTGGTCCGGAAGGTGCTGCCTGCCGCGGTGGTGCTTGACATCCGGCTGCCGCGGCTCGACGGCTGGCAAATTCTGGCCGAGCTCAAGGCGGACCCGCTCACTGCGGCAATACCGGTGATCATCGCCTCGGTGATCGACGATCGGCCCCGGGGGCTGACCCTGGGCGCGGATGTGTATCTGCGCAAGCCGGTCCGCCGGGAGGAATTACTCGATGCGCTACGGAGCGTGGGTGTTTCGGTCGATCCGAATTCCGGACACAGTTCATCGGAGGCGTCATGACGGCCCGTCGAATCCTGGTCGTCGAGGACAATCCGCTGAACCTCAAACTGGTGCGCGACGTGCTCGGCTTCGCCGGGTACGACGTCGTCGAGGCCACCTCCGGAGAGGAAGGTCTGCGCGTGGCCGAGCAGGATCCGCCGGATCTGGTGCTGATGGATCTCCAACTGCCCGGCATCGACGGAACCGAGACGCTGCACCGGTTGAGACAGGGACCCCTGGACCGCGCCGTGCCGGTGATCGCCGTCACCGCGTTCGCCATGCCCGAGGATCGCGACCGGGCAGCGCTGGCCGGCTTCGACGGTTACATCGAGAAGCCCATCAGCATCCGTGACCTACCCGGCCAGATCGAGGCATTCCTTGGCGGGCAGGTGGACTGATGGACAATCCCGTGACCGTGCTGGCTGTCGACGATCAACCGGCCAATCTGCGCCTGCTCGACGCGGTCCTGACGCCGCGTGGGCATCGGGTGCTCACCGCGTCGTCGGGGGCCGAAGGACTCGCCGTGCTCGAAACCGAGGACGTCGACATCGTCCTGCTCGACATTCTGATGCCGGACATGGACGGGCACGAAGTCTGTCGGAGGATCCGTTCGACGCCCGCGACGGAATTCCTTCCGGTGGTGATGATCACCGCCAGCGGGAAGGAACAGCGGCTCAGCGCGCTGCAGTCCGGTGCCGACGACTTCATCAACAAGCCGTTCGACCAGAGCGAGTTGCTGGCCCGGGTGGCGTCGCTGGCACGCATCAAGCGCTACCACGACACCATCAAACGTCAGGCTGCCGAGCTGACCGAATGGAACACCGAACTCGAGTCCCGGGTTTCCCACCAGGTCGCCGAGTTGCAGCGGATGAACCGCCTGCGCCGGTTCCTGTCACCGCAACTGGCCGAAGTGGTCATCGGCGACGAGACCCTGCTCCAGAGCCATCGGCGCCAGATCGTCGTCGTCTTCACCGATCTGCGCAACTTCACCCCGTTCGCGGAGGCAAGTGAGCCCGAAGAGGTGATGAACGTGCTCGGCGAGTACCACCGGGTCATCGGAGGCTTCATCCACCAATACGAAGGCACCCTGGAACGATTCACCGGTGACGGGATGATGGTGTTCTTCAACGATCCCATTCCGTGTGACGACGCCGCGGAGCGCGCGGTCAGCATGGCCGTGAACATCCGTGACGCCGTGCACGAACTCGCGGGACGCTGGCTCCGTGCCGGGCATGACCTGGCGCTGGGAATCGGTATCGCCCAAGGCTTCGCGACCCTCGGCAGGATCGGGTTCGAAGGACGCTTCGACTACGCCGCCATCGGCAGCGTCACGAATCTGGCCGCCCGCCTGTGCTCCGATGCCGGGCCCTGGCAGGTGCTGGTCACCGACCGCGTGCTGGCGGCCACCGAGCACATGTGCGTCTCGGAGACGGTCGGCGACGTGAACCCCAAAGGATTCAGCCGCCCGGTGCGGGTCCACAACATCACATCGCTCAAGAACGGTAGGGGAACGCCATGACACAACTTTCCGAACTCGCCGAGGGCGAGCGCTACGGCCGCTTCGACAATCTGCAATTGACGATGCCATCCGTCTGGGAGTCGATGCAGCTCGGCTTCGACGACGAATCCGTCGTCGTGGTGCCCTCGATCAGCATCGAACGCACCACTCCCGGAAGCGGCACCATCACGCAGGCGATGGAGGAACGCGCACTGTTCCTTCTGCTGTTGTTGCGCCAACCGCGCCTGCGCATGATCTACGTGACCTCACAGCCGGTGTCCGAATCGATCGTGGACTACTACCTCGGGTTACTCCCGGGCGTGATTCCCAGTCAGGCGCGTGCGCGGCTCACCCTGGTATCGGTCGGAGATGCCTCACCGGAGTCGCTCAGTTCGAAGTTGCTGGCACGTCCACGACTGCTGCGGGAGATCCGGGCCCTGATCCCCAACCCGGCCCGCAGCCATTTGATCCCTTACAACACCACCCCGCTCGAACGAGACGTCGCGCTGAGCCTCGGCATCCCGATGTACGGCGCAGATCCGCGGCTCGCGGAACTCGGCAGCAAGACCGGCTGCCGCCGAATGTTCGAGGAGCTCGAAGTGTCGTGCCCGGTCGGGGCGGAGGACCTCCACACGCTCGACGAGATCGTGGCCGGCGTGCAGAGCATGCGCGTGCGGCGGCCGTCGCTCACTGAGGCGATCGTGAAGCTCAACGAGGGTGTCTCCGGTTCCGGCAACGCTCTGGTGGACCTGCATGGGCTGCCGGCCCCCGGCTCACCGGACGAGGCGGCGGCGATCACCGAACGCCTGCTCGGCATGCAGCTGGAGGCCGAAAAGCTCACCATCGAAACCTATCTGGCCGCCTTCGAGAAGAACGGCGGCATCGTCGAGGAGCGGATCACCGGGGTCGCGCTGACCAGTCCCAGCGTCCAGATGCGGGCGCTGCCGGACGGCACCGTCGAACTGCTGTCCACCCATGACCAGCTTCTCGGCGGCAAGAGCGGTCAGAAGTACCTCGGCTGCGTGTTCCCGGCCGACGCCGCCTACGCCGCGAGCATCGCCGAGCCCGCGATGGTGATCGGACGGCATCTCGCGACGCTGGGCGTGCTCGGGCGGTTCGCCGTGGATTTCGTTGTCGTACAAGACGACAGCGGCACCTGGACGCCGTACGCCATCGAACTGAACCTCCGCAAGGGCGGGACCACCCATCCGTTCCTGACACTGCAGTTCCTCACCGACGGGACCTACGACGGTGCGGGTGGCGTCTTCCTGACTCCCAGCGGCAGCAGGAAGTATCTGGTCGCCACCGACCACCTCGAGGACGACCGGCTCAAAGGACTGACCGTCCCGGAACTCTTCGACATCGTGGTGAACCACGGTCTGCATTTCGACCAAGCCCGCCGCACCGGTGTGGTGTTCCACATGATCAGCTGCCTCACCGAGTGTGGCCGGATCGGTCTGACCGCGGTCGGAGACTCCCCCGAGGATGCCCGGCGGATCTACGAAGAGGCGCAGGCGGTGCTACTCCAAGAGGCTGAGCAGGCGCTCACGGAGGGAGCCCTCATCGGTTGAACCCGACCGCGAGATCGGTTGTCATGCAATCACTTCCGGTGATCAGCGGCAGCGGCGTGGAACGCCCGTAGTTCGCGCGCGATGTCCGGACCGCTCGGCGTATAGATGACCTCCTGCACACCGCGCTCCGCGAGACCCACCAGGCGCGTCCCGATGACGTCGGCAGCGACGCGCACCGTCATGCCGTCGCCGGCATGCTCGAGCAGCGCGAGGTCTCGCGCGGTCAGGTGCGTGACGTGTCCCTCGTGGCTGAGCAGATGGCGTTCGTCCGGTGCGGTGAGTTTCTCGAGGGCTTCGCGCCAGGCCCGGCCGCCCGGCATGGCGTCAACGGCGTCGGAACCCGCGGCGAGGTAAGCCTCGTGATAGGAAACCACCTGCCACGGACCTACCGCACGACGCGCCCGCTCGCTGTCCCGGCTCTCACCGGGATCGAGAACAGTGCCCGCGAACATGGTGGCGGTGGGGACGCTGTGGCTGACCGGCGCACCGACGATGCCGTCCGCGATCCGCTCGGCGAGTTCGACCGCGCGCGGCCCGAACGCGCTCAGCCAGATCTCCACGTCTATCGGACGGCTGCCGGTCAGACCATCGGCGTGCAGCATGCGCGCCGGTTGTCCGTCGATGATCACCGTCTCCCCGGCCACCAGGCCACGCACGGCCTCGACGTAGCGGGCCAGGGCATCCAGAGTGATCGGCCTGCGGCCCATGGTGCGACGCGCTGTCGCGCCGGTACCGAAGCAGGCGCGAAAGCGGCCATCGGAGAGTCGGGCGATCGAGGCGATCGCCGAGGCCATCGACATCTCGGAGCGCTCACTCGGTATCAAGACCGCGGTGCCGAGACCGATTCGCGAGGTGCGTTCGGCCGCCAAAGCGAGGTGGACGAAAGGGTCCTCCCACAACGGCGCCGAGTCGAAGACCCACACCCGCGAATAGCCGAGTTCCTCCGCCAGGACGGCCCAGTCGCCGAATTGCGGGCCGGGTGGCAACCCGCACGACACCTCGATCGCCATCGCAGCACTGTAAACGACGGGCACGGGGACTCGCGGCGATCCGGCGGAGGCCCGCAATCGCTGTGAAACGGCTGATTGAAGCCCCGACCGCATTAGCCTGACAGTTCCAAGCTGTTCATCTTTTGTTCATGGGAGCAATCAGATGCTGGCTAAACCGCTCTTCGCGATCGCACTCACCGTCGGCGGGACACTGGGCACCGGCGTTGCGCACGCCGACACCGGCGACACTCTCGCCCAGCTGGAAAGTTGGGGATACAACGTGATGCTCAACGGAGTCCAGCGCGACGTCCGTTATCTCGAGGAACGCCAGAAACACGAATGCTTCGTGACAGCGGTCCATCCATCCGTTTCGGGGCCCCTCGCTCCCGGAGAGTTCCAGACGGTCTACGTGGACCTCTCCTGTCCGTCGAGTGACAACAGCAACACCCCCGGAGGGGGTACCTGATCCCGACAGGCACTCCTCAGCGATTGACCGCATACTGACCGGATGCGCGAGCGCCGTCATCGCCTGCCCCGAGCCGGGACCGGGCTGCGACGAACGCTGATGCGCTGCGGCGTTGCCGCGGTGTCGGCGGTGGTACTCGTGGCGACGGCGCTCGGCTGGTATTCGGTTCACGGCATGCTCGGCGGCATCAATGTGTCGAGCGCCCTGGGCGCCGATTCGCCACGGTCCAGCGGCGGCGAGATGAACATTCTGCTGATCGGCCTCGACTCGCGCAAAGATCAGCAGGGCAACGACCTACCCCGGGAAGTCCTCGACCAGCTGCACGCGGGGGATTCCGACACCGGCGGCTACAACACCAACACGTTGATCCTGGTCCATGTCGGCGCCGACGACAAAGTGGTGGCCTTCTCGATCCCGCGCGACGACTACATCCCGTTCACCGGCGTTCCGTACTACCAGCACATCAAGATCAAGGAAGCCTACGGGCTGACGAAGGCCTACACCGAGCAGAAGCTCGCCGACAAGGGCATCACCGATCAGGAGGAACTCGAGAACCAAGGCCGTGAGGCCGGGCGCAAGGCGACGCTGAAAGCGGTGCGCACTCTGACGGGCGTGCCGATCGACTACTTCGCCGAGGTCAACCTGGCCAGTTTCTACGACCTCACCGACGGACTCGGCGGCGTCGAGGTGTGTCTGAATCACGCTGTCCACGACGAATATTCGGGAGCCGAACTTCCCCGCCGGCGTCCAGACCCTCAACGCCGCACAGGCGCTGGCGTTCGTCCGGCAACGCCACGGGCTGGAGAACGGCGACCTCGACCGAACACACCGCCAACAGGCGTTCCTCGTGTCCGTGATGCATCAGCTTCAGCAGTCCGGGTCGTTCAGCGACATCGGCAAGCTCAAGAGCCTGATGGACATGGCACACCAGGACATCGTGCTGTCGGCCGGCTGGGGCGAGCAGCAGTTCAAGCGGATGGCGGCACTGGCCGGTGGCGACGTCGAGTTCCGCACCCTGCCCGTCGTCCGCTACGAGAACATCAACGGCCAGGACGTGAACATCATCGACCCGGCGGCAATCCGGGCCGAGATCGCCGCGGCGTTGGGGACCGCCACGGTTGCGACTACGACGGCGGCAGCATCCACCGCCCCCAGCGCGGACACGGTCGTCGACGTCGTCAACGCCAGCAGTACCGCGGGACTGGCGGCCGAGGTGTCGCGCAATCTCTCCGGGCACGGGTTCACCGCCGGGGATGTTCGTGATCCGTTGGCCGGCGAGCCGTCGTACACGTCAGTCGCATACGGGCCAGGCGCCGCTGCCGACGCGCACACCGTGGCGTCGTTGCTGAGTGTCGAAACCGGTGAGTATTTCGATGATTCTCTGGCGCCCAACCACATTCGGGTCATCCTGGGCGAGACCTACTCGACATCCACGCTCCAGGCGCCATCGGATTACTACGGGTCATCGTCGACAGTCGATTCTGGGACGACGATCGACCAGTTGAGTTACGAGACCAGCACGACGCCGACGCCGGAGGTGGGCAAGCCCATCGACGGTGGCAGCGTCCCTTGTGTGAATTAGGGCGCGGCCGCGACGTCAGTGGCGTCAGCCGCGGCAGCGCTGCTTCGCCCAGCGGGATCAGCTGGGGCGCTTGCGTTTCGCAAGCGTCAACAATTGATGACGACCGCCGGAGGAGAACCCCCGCGCGGTGGGCTGCCCCCACCCCGAAACTCAGCCGCCCAGCTTGGTGACGATGCCGGCGATGCGGCGGGCACGGGTCTCAGCGGCCTTCGCGCCGAGCACCGACGTGACGTGAGCCTTCCGGGCGCTGGGCGACAGCTTCTCCCACGCGGCCGCGGCCACCGGCGACCCGTCCAACGCGGCCAGCAGATCCTTAGGGACCTCGACCGTCCGCGGCGCGGTGTCGAGGATGAGCTCGACGTCGATGGTGTCGCCACCGGAGATGCCCGAGTCCCGGCGGCGTTCAGCAGAGAAGGGCAGCAGGAACTTTCCGCCCATCACGGCCACCGTCGAGCGGTACTCGAACCCGTTGACATTGACGACGACGGCCGGACGCTTACCCGCGGCGAGCGCGGTCACCACATCCTCTGGCACCTCGATGCCGGTGTTGTTGCCCATCTGGAGCAAGGTGGTGGAGAATTTCATCGGCCCATTCTTCAACAGTGTCGCGACACCTCGCGGGCGAGTTGCACGCGCGAGGCCAATCCCAGCTTGTTAACACCCGGCTGCGAATCGCCGTCCTGGTGATGGCTACAACATCTCTCAGGTAGGTCGCGTAGAACCGACATATGCAGATCGGATTCATCGGACTCGGGAACATGGGCAGCGGAATGGCCGCCAGCCTCATCGCGGCGGGCCACGACGTCGCGGCCTACAACCGGTCGACGGGCAGGGTCGATGCACTCGTCGCCAAGGGCGCACGGCGCGCCGACACGGTATCCGACGCGTGCCGCGGGGCCGACGTCGTGTTCACGATGTTGGCCGACGACGACGCGGTCCACCACGTCACGTTGGGTGACGACGATCTGGCCGGCGGCGTCGTCGACACCCTGGCACCTGGATCGGTGCACGTCTCGTGCAGCACCATCAGCATCGCCCTGGCCACGCAGTTGGCACATGCGCACGCCGATGCCGGCCAACTGTTCGTCTCGGCGCCGGTGTTCGGCCGGCCCGAGGCCGCGGCGGCCGGCATGTTGTTCGTGGTCGCGGCCGGCGCGCCCCGGTCGGTAGAAACCGTCGCCCCACTGCTCGACGCGATCGGCCAGCGCACGTTCGTGGTCTCCGAAAGCCCGGAGGCCGCCAACCTGGTCAAGCTCAGTGGCAACTTCCTGATCGCCACTGTCATTGAATCCCTCGGCGAGGCAATGGCATTGGCCGGCAAGGCGGGTATCGACAAGCACACGTACCTGGAGATCCTGACCTCGACGCTGTTCGACGCTCCGGTCTACCGGACATATGGCGGTCTGATCGCAGCCGGGAAGTTCACTCCGGCCGGATTCGCCGCGCCGCTGGGGCTCAAGGACATTCGACTGGTCCTGGCAGCCAGCGAAGCACTGCAGGCCCCATTGCCCATCGCGGGTCTGTTGCGCGATCGCTTCCTGACGCTGCTCGCCAACGGCGGCGCGGATCTGGACTGGTCGGCCATCGCGACACTGTCCGACCGCGACGCCGGCGTCTCCTCAGACGACTCCGCGTAACCCGTCGGCGCCGAACAGCGGCTCGAACATCGCCGAGTAATCCGGTCCGCGGCGCACCAACATGCCGCCGTCGACGTTGATCACCTGGCCGGTGACGTAGCTGGCGGCGTCCGACAACAGGAACAGCGCCATATTCGCGATGTCTTCGACTTCGCCGACCCGGGCGAGCGGTGTGCACGCCCGGTAGTCCGCGCTTACCTCCGGTGAGCTCAGGACGGCTTCGACCAGCTCGGTGCGAATCAGACCGGGCCGGATGCCGTTGACGCGAACCCCTGAAGCGCCGAGTTCGTCGGCGCCCAACTGCACCAGATGATCGACCGCTGACTTGGCCGGGCCATACGCCCCGAACCAGCGGTGGGTATTGCTCGCGGCGATCGACGAGATGCCCACGAACGCGCCGCCGCCGCCGCGCACCATCGCGCGAGCCGAGTGCTTCAGCACATACATGGTGCCGTTGACATTCAGATCGACCACGCCCCGCCACAGTTCGGAGTCGAGCTGGGTGATCGGCCCGATGGTGTTGCTGCCGCCCGCGCTGTTGACCACGCCATGCAGGCGGCCCTTCCATGCCACCACGGCGTCTACGGTCCTGCTGACCTCATCCTCGTTGGTGATATCGGCCGGTTCGTAGTTGACCGAGCCCGGGCCGCCCGCCTTGATCTCATCGGCCGCCGCGGCCAGCCGGTCGGCGTTGCGGCCCATGAGCATGACGTTGGCACCAGACGCCACCAATGCGGCGGCCACCCCTTTGCCGATGCCGCTGCCACCACCGGTGACCAGGTAGGTCCGATCTTCAAATGACAGCTGCACGCCGACCCCTCACACAAAACTGGAACACGTTCTAGTAATGGAACCACGCCGCCGGGCGGCGGCACCAGCCCTCAGTTACGGCACGTCGCGACGCGCCGGCTGCGTCGGCTTGGCGGTGCGCCAGTCCTCGACATCCGGAGCCTGGCCGACCGGCCAGCGGTTCTCGTTCTTGGCGGCCCAGTGCGCGTGCCCGAGCTCGTGGATGTGGAAGGCATGCCGCAGCGCCTCGGTGAAGCCCATCGCGTCCGACGCCGCGTTGACGGAGTCCTTGATCAGCAGGGCCGCCATGGTCGGTCGGCCGGCGATGCGCCGGGCGAACTCCAGCGTCTTGTCTTCCAGCTCGTCGAGCGGAAAGACCTTCGACACCATTCCCAGCCGGTACGCCTCATCGGCATCGATCGAATCGCCGGTCAGCAGAAGCTCTTTCGCCTTGCGCGGGCCGAACTCCCAAGGGTGTGCGAAGTATTCGACACCCGGCATGCCCAGCCTGGCCGCGACCACGTCACTGAACTTGGCGTTGTCGGCGGCGACGATCAGGTCGCACGCCCAGATCAGCATCAGGCCGGCCGAGATGGCGTTGCCCTGCACCTGGGCGATGGTGATCTTGCGCAGATCACGCCAACGGACGGTGTTCTCGAAGTAGTAGTGCCACTCCTGCAGGTAGAGCGTCTCGACCATGCCGGCGCGTGTCGCGCCGTCCATCCGGAAACTCGGATGCTGGGTCGGGCCGGGCGTGCGCTCCTTGAGGGCGGCGTCCGACCCGAGATCATGACCGGCGGAGAAGTTCTTGCCGCGCGCGGCGAGAATGATGACCCGCACGTCGTCGTCGGCCTCGGCCTTGCGGAACGCGTTGTCGAGCTGGACCAGCAGCGTGCGGTTCTGAGCATTGTGTTCAGCCGGCCGGTTCAGCCAGATCCGCGCGATCCGGCCCTCGTCAAGGGTCTCGTACGTCACCAATTCGGCACTGGCGCCGTTGACGGTGTCGCCGCCGGCAATTTCGGGCTTCGCCATGCCTGCACTTTACGTCTGACCGATTATGTGTCACGCGCCGGGGGCGGGTGCGCGCGAGGCACTGCGGAAACAGAACCGCTTCAATACAATGCCCAGCAGACCCACAGATGTGCACAGAAAGCGTGAGGTGGCGCCAGTTGACGCGGTTCCGACACTCCTGTGCGTGCCAAACCACCTTTCCCACCGAACTTCGGTAATACCCTGCCCTTGTAGCTTCGAGAGAAAGCCTGACTATGCCCATGCTCTTGACTTCTGCCCGGCGGTTGGTTCTGGCAGGCGGGTTCGCCGTCGCGATCGCCGCCGCGCCCGCCGCAACGCTGATCGCCATTCCGGTGGCCGCCGCCGAGACATCGTGCCCGGCGGGCGAAATCGAGGACCTGTACACCGATGCGTGCGTCCCGGAGATGTCGCCCAACGTGGCGGGCGGCAACTGGCCGACGGCGGGTGAATCCGGTGGCGCCGCAGCCGGAGGCGTGAACCAGCTGCCCGAGGTGGACGGCATCCCGTGCACCGGCGCCAACACCGGCCAGTGCATCGGCCTGGAGGAAAACCAGCCCCCCATGGTCACCCCCCACTCGAGCCTCTCGTCAAGCCCGTAATCTGCGGAACCCAACAGGAAGCGTGGTTGTTATGCGTTCTCGTGCTGCCCGGCGCCTAGTAACGGCCGGGGCCTTCGCCGCACTCGTGGCAGCGGGTCCCGCCGCAGCGCACTTCGTCGCGGCATCGAGCCACTCGGCGCCGACGATGCTCGCCACGTGCTCCGACGGTGAGACCGAGGACCTGTTCACCGACAACTGTGTGCCTGAGCTGACCCCGACCATCGCCGGCGACAGCCAAACGGTGTCGGCACCCGTGGTGGCCAGCCCGAATGACAGCGGCGCGATCACGGAGTCGGACCCCGGCGATCCGGAGAGCATTCCCGAAGTCGACAACATCCCGATCACCAACCCGAACGTCGGCATCGGCCTGGAGGAATCGGCGCAGGACAGTGACATCCCAGTTGTCGATCCGCACTCGACGCTGTCATCCAGCCCGTAACCGCCCCGTAAGGTTGGTGCATGGCTGCACTACTAAGGTTGATGGATGGCTGCTAAACCTGATCCCGCGGAAATCGGTGATGTCGAACCCTTGGCCGACAACACTGCGACCCAGGCCCGGCGCGTCGTCGCCGCGTACGCGACCGACGCCGACGAGTGCCGCGTCTTCCTCTCAATGCTCGGCATCGGCCCGGCCAAGCTCGAGGTGTAGATGACGCCCGGAGAGGGCACGCACGTCCTCGCCGGTGATGCCGACTTCATCGTCGTGGCCAACCGGCTGCCGATCGATATGGAGCGTCTCCCGGACGGCACCATCTCCTGGAAACGTAGTCCCGGCGGCCTGGTCACCGCGATGGAACCGCTGCTGCGGCGTCGCCGCGGAGCGTGGATCGGCTGGCCAGGCGTCATCGACGACGAGGCCGATGTCTCCGACGACCTGGAACCCATCGTCGAGGACGGTCTCCGGATGTATCCGGTACCGCTGACGGCTGCCGATGTCGAGGAGTACTACGAAGGCTTCTCCAATGCGACGCTGTGGCCGCTGTACCACGACGTCATCGTCAAACCGATTTACCACCGTGAATGGTGGGACCGCTACGTCGCGGTCAACCGGCGCTTCGCCGACGTCACAGCGCGCGCCGCGGCGCAGGGCGCGACGGTATGGGTCCAGGACTACCAACTGCAACTCGTGCCGAAGATGCTGCGGATGTTGCGCCCGGACCTGACCATCGGCTTCTTCCTGCACATCCCGTTCCCGCCCGTCGAACTGTTCATGCAGATGCCGTGGCGCACCGAGATCACCGAGGGCCTACTCGGCGCGGACCTTGTCGGGTTCCATCTGCCCGGCGGCGCCCAGAACTTCCTCGTCCTGGCCCGCCGCCTCATCGGCGCCAACACCTCCCGCGCCTCGGTCGGTGTCCGCTCTCGTTTCGGCGAAGTCCACGTCGGTTTCCGGTCCGTCAAGGTGGGTGCGTTCCCGATCTCGATCGACTCTGCCGAACTCGACCAGAAGGGCCGCAACCGCGACATCCGCCGGCGGGCCCGCGAGATCCGCGCCGAGATCGGAGGTCCGCGCAAGATCCTGCTCGGCGTCGACAGGCTGGACTACACCAAAGGCATCGACGTGCGCCTCAAGGCGTTCGCGGAGCTTCTCGCCGAGGGCCGCGTCAAGGCGGAGGATACGGTGCTGGTGCAGTTGGCCACTCCGAGCCGTGAGCGGGTCGAGAGCTACCGGGTGCTGCGGGACGACATCGAACGCCAGGTGGGCCATATGAACGGCGAGTTCGGCGAGGTCGGCCGCCCGGTCGTGCAGTACCTGCACCGCCCACTGCCGCGCGACGACCTGATCGCATTCTTCTTCGCGGCCGACGTCATGCTCGTCACCCCGCTGCGTGACGGAATGAACCTTGTCGCCAAGGAGTACGTCGCCTGCCGCAGCGACCTCGGCGGTGCCCTGGTGCTCAGCGAATTCACGGGCGCCGCAGCGGAACTCAGGCAGGCCTACCTGGTCAACCCGCACGACCTGGAGGGCGTCAAGGACGCCATCGAGGCGGCGCTGCATCAGGAACCCGAAGAGGGCCGACGCCGCATGCGCGCGTTGCGGCGTCAGGTACTCGTCCACGACGTCGACCGGTGGGCACGGTCATTCCTCGACGCACTGGCGGGCCGGCCGGCCAACGAGGGTTAGGTCAGCTGGTCAGATCGGCGTGATGTAGTTGATCAGCCACTTGCCGTCGACCTTCTGATAGTCGACCCTCAACCGGCTGCCGTCGTAGGCGGGCTGGCGTGATTTGTCGGTCACCGTGCGGTTCATGAAGACAATCACCGAGCCCGAATCACGCTGGGCCTCAAGCACACCGACGCCGACGACGTCGGCCTGAGTGACGACCTGACGCTCCCGGGCCTGCGGGATGATGTCCTTGTTGACCCGGTCCTTGAATTCCCGGCGGTAGTCCGGCGCCAGGTAATTGGCCGCGTCGCCCAGGCTGCGCTCTACGGTCTGGTAGTCGTAGCCGAACACCTTCGGGATCTGATCGGCGGCCAGTGGCACGATCGCGTCGCGGGTCGCCTGCTGTGCGCGCACCTGAACACGGTCCCAGTACAGCGATCCGCCCAGGCCGCCCAGCGCGACGATGCCCGCACCCACCACCGCCGCCAGTAGCACCACCAGCGAGGTCCGCACCCGCCTCATCAGTTGCCCCCGTCGGGGTACTTGAGGTCGTACCCGGTCATCCGGCCGCCGTCGTCCTCGTGCACGATGATCCGCAGTCGGTACGCCTGCGACGGTTTGTTGACACCGTCGATATCGGTGACCGTGACGCGCACCGCCACCAGGACCGAACCGTTCTTGCTGGTTTCGTCGACCTTCTCCAGGGCGGCGCCGTTGACGACGGCCTCCGAAGTGGCGTTGGTGTCACGGAACATGGCCTTGAGGTTGTCGACGTTTCCGTTCTGGTTCAACATGTCCCGCAGTGGGCCACTGGTTCCATCGACGAAGGTGTTCACACTCTTGTCGATGTTCTCCTGGTTGTAGCTGAACATGTTGACGACCGTCTGCGACGCGGTGTCGACGAACCGTTGGTAGCGGGCCGCCGAGGCCGCTGAATCGCGGCGCTGCGTGTTCAATTCCCAAACGCCCCAGCCGAGTCCGGCCACCAGCGCCAGGGCGCACAGCGACGCGACCAGCCCGACGGCGAACCTGTTGGGTTGCCGGCGCGGCGGCGGTGCGACCGGGGCCGGCACCTTCACTTTGACGGCCGGTGTCCCGACGGCGGTGGTCACCGTCGCGGCCTCGGCGCCGCCCGCTGCGGGCCCAGCGGCGCGCGACGCCCGTCGGCGGGAGGGGCGCGCCGACTCCGTCGTGGCTGTCTCCGGGGTCTGCGTCATCACGCCTGCCTCGGATCCTTCATCAGATCCACCCAACTCTCCGCGGGCAATGGCTTGGCGACGCCTCCGGCGAAGACGCCCGTTTTGCCCGACGGGTCGATGAACTTACCGTCCCGATCGTAGGTTCCATAACTCACGCCGCCGGCCTGCGGTTGCGCGGCCTCAGCCGGCAACGGGGCGTCGGGCGCGGGCGCTTCGGCCGGTACGGGCCCCGGCGGCGGGCCCGGCGCCTCCAGGGGCGGGCGGGCATACGGCGGAACGATCTGATCCGGCGGGGCGTAGTACGGCCACGGCGGTGGCGGCGCGTTGTCGTTCGGTGGCACCGGCAACGGGAACGGGGCGTTCGGCGCGGGCCCCGGTCCGGGCACCACACCGGGTGGGAGCTGGACGGCCGGGGGGCCCGGATCGTAATCCGCCCCGGGTGGGATGTTGGGGAACTTGTTGGGCGGCAGGATGTTCCGGCCGTCCTGGACCGGCGTGCCATAAGGAATGGGCGCGCCCCGCCACGGGTTGGCGGCGAGCGGTACATACCCCTTCGGGTCACGGCAGAGCTGGACGGTGGGTGCGCGCTTGCCGGGAAATTCCTGGCAGGGATAGTTGCGCGCGCCGCGGACCACAGCCGGGTCATTCTGCGCTGTCTTGCAGTACATGTCGGTGGGCAGATCGCGCAGTGTTTCGTCGGCGGGCGAGCGAATCTGGCTGGCGGGCAGGAAGCCGACGTTGCAGGTCGGCGGATCGCCGAGGTCCACCTTGAAGTCGAGCTTGCCGCCTTCGTCGGTGGGCACGCCGCCGGCGACGGTGTCCAGCGCCGCCAGCAGCGCCGGGAAGATCACCAGCGCCTGTTCGATCGACTTGTGGTAGATGACCCCGATCCGGCCCAGGTTTGCGAGGTTGGCGGCCAGCATCGGAAAGTTCGGCCGGATACCGGTGAACGCGGTGTTCACCTCGCCGGCGGCTCCAGGTGCGGTCTGTAGCAGGGCGCGGACCTGTGGATCGGCGTTGTTCAGTTCGGTGGTGAAGCGGGCCAGGCCGTCGGCCAGCGCCTTGATGTTGTCGCCGCTGCGGATCTGGGCGTCCAGGAACGGGCCGGCCTGGTCGATGAGCTGGGTGGTCTGCCCGGAGTTGGCGTTGGCCTCGTCGACGAGGAGCCGTGAGGACTGGATCATCCGGGCCAGTTCGGGTCCGGAACCGTTGAACGCCTTGAAAGTTTCGCGCAGCAGATCCTGCAGCCGGCTGTTGTCGATGCTGCCGACCAACTGGTCGGCCTGTTTCAACAGGCCCTCGATGTCCTGTCCGACGGCGGTGCGGTCCTGTCCGATCGACGCCCCGTTGTGCAGCGTCGCGCGCGATGCGTCTTTCGGTGGCACCAGGTCGATGTACTGCTCGCCGACTGCCGACACGCTCTTGACCGTGGCCGTCACATTGTCGGGCACCGGCGTATTGCTGTTGAGCCGCATATTGGCGATTACGCCGTCGTCGGTCAGTCCGACCGAGTCGACCCGCCCGATCGTCACACCGCGGTAGGTGACGTTGGCATTCGGGTAGATGCCGCCGCCGGCAACGAAATTGGCATCCACCTTGTAGGTTCCGAGTCCGGCCTTGGCGGGCAGATGCAGGTAGAACAACGAGATCGCGCCGACGGCGAGAACCGTGACCAACGCGAAGATCGTCAGCTGGATTCGGGATAACCGGTCGAGCATCAGCGTGGTCCTGCCGTCTGGGTGGCGGTGCCGGGCGGGATCTTGAACGGGTCGGCGGCCTGACCGGACAGGTTCGCCATGGCACCGGTCAACATGTCGGGTGGGTTGACGACCTCGTTGAGGTGCCTCATGTTCGGATCGAGCGTCGATGTGGTCAGCACCGATTCGCCTAGCCGGCGCAACGTCAGGTCGAAGGTGACGAAGACGTTGAGGTAGTCACCGCGCACCGCCTGACGCAGGTACTTGTAATGGAATGGGAACGTCGGCAGGAACTCCAGGTCCTTGATGAAGGCATCCGAGTGGTCGTTGAGCGCCTTGATCACCGGGAACAGGTCCTTGAAGTCGGCGGCGAAGTCGACCTTGGTCTTGGCGAGCACATCGGCGGCCACCACACCGAGCCGGCCGAGCGCCGCGAACGCGTCGACGATGTTGGTCCGATTGGCGTTGAGCACCTTCAGCGCAGCGGGCAGCGTGTCCAGTGCCCGGCCCAGGCTGTCCTTGTTGGACGCCAGGATCCCGGCGAACCGGTTCAACCCTTCGGCTGCGGCGATGATGTCGTCGGTCTGCTGGGCCAGCGAGTCGGCCAGCTGCGCGAGCTTGGGCACCAGATCGGTGAAGCTGCCCGCCCGGCCCGCGACCGCCGCGTAGGCCTCGTCGGTGATGTCCTGCAGCGCACCGAGGTTGCCCTTGTTGACCACCACCCCCAGCGAAGAAAGCACCTCTTCGGTGGTCGGGTAGCGACCGCTGTGGGCCTCCGGGATGTTTGCGCCGTCGGTGAGCCGCCCCTCCGCGGGACCGGTTGCGGGAGGCGACAGTTCAATATGCTGTGACCCGAGCAGCGAGGTCTGCGCGACCCGGGCGGTCGCGTTGGACGGCAGGTGCACGTCGCCGTCGAGCGAGACTTTGACCGCCGCGTAGAACGTGCCGTCGGGCCGCTGCATGGCGTCGATCCCGGACACGCTGCCCACGGTGACGTCGTCCACCATCACCGGCGAATTCTGTGGCAACGTCGCAACATCGGGCAGTTCGACGGTGATCGTGTAGGAACCCGAGCCGTGTCCCTTGGTGCCGGGCATATCCAGCGAATTCAGCCCGCCGAACGAGCAGCCCGCCACCAGCACCGCAGCACCCCCCAGCGTCACCGACCGGTACCCGGCCCGTTTCACCATGCCACTCAACGACTTTCCCTGACTCTTGCGTGTCGACCCGGTCATCCGCCACCTCCGGGCGGTGGCACCTCGGCAGGCATCGGTGCCGCGCCACCCTGCTCCGGCGCCGGGGCAGCCGGGGCGGGACCAGGCAGTGGTCCGCTGCCCACGACGTAGGGCGGGCCAGGCGATACCTGACCGGGCGCCGCCGGGGGCGGCAACACCAGGTCACCCAGCGTCGCACCGGGCGGGATGACCGGCGGCGTCACACCCGGAGCGGGCTCCCACTGCAGATAAGGCATCGGCGTCTGCGCCTTTGCCTCGGTGGCGGGGGTGTCGTAGATGATCTGTCCCTTGTAGGCGGTGATGCTGTTGATCGGGTGGAACAAGACCGGCGGGAAGTTCATCGTGAGCCGCCGCAGCACCGGCGCCATCCGCTCGCGGCAGATTTCGGCCCGCTTGTAATTGTCCGGGTTGGCTCCGGTTTCGAAGTTGCCACCGCAGATGAACTGCACCGGGTTGGCGAAGTTGGGCAGCGACAGGGCGCCGCCGACGGTGCCCTGCGCGGGGTTGTAGATGTTGTAGAAGTTCGCCAGACCGTTCGGGGTGACGTGCAGCACCTGCTCGATGTCGTCGTGCTGATCCGACAGGATCTTGGTGAAGGCGGCAAGCTTGTCCACCGAGCCGATCAGCGCCTCGTTGTTGTCCTTGAGCAGTCCGCGTACGTCCTCGAGTGCCGTATTGAGCGCGCCCAACGTGGAATCGAGGCCCGTCGAGCTGTCGGCGAGCACCTGCGAAACCGAGGCGACGTGGTTGGAGAACTGCACGATCTGCTCATTGCTCTGTGAGAGCGCATTGACCAGAATCTGCAGGTTCTTCACCGTGCCGAACAAATCGGTACGCGAGTCACCGAGCCGGCCGGCGGTCTGCGACAGCTCACGAAGCGCGTTGCGGAACGAATCACCGTTGCCGTCGAACGTGGTCGCGGCCTGGTCGACGAAGGCAGTCAGCGGGCCCTGCAGGCCACCGTCTTTGGGTCCCAGCTGTGCGGACAGCTTGGTCAGCTCGTCCTTGACCTCGTCCCATTCCACCGGCACGCCCGTGCGGTCCAGCCCGATGGTGGCCCCGTCGGCCAGCGTGGGCCCGCCGGTGGCAACGTCATAGGCCGGGGTGAGCTGAATGAACCTGGCCGCCACCAGGTTCGGCGACACGATGATGGCGCGTGCTTCGGCGGGAACGCGGACGTCATCGGACACCGACATGGTGACCTTGACGTCGTCGGCGCGCGGCTGGATCGAGTCGATCTTGCCGACAGGCACCCCGACCACCCGTACCTCGTCGCCGGGATACAGGCCGACCGTCGAGGAGAACAGCGCCACCACCTTGTGGCTGCCGCGCCCCGGCCACCACACGAACAAACCGACCGCCAGTGCCACCACCAGCAGCCCGGCCAGTCCGATCAGCAATCCACGATTTCGCGTCATGGCGACTTCGGCCTGATGACGAGGCGCTCGGCAATGAGCCCCTTCAGGTAGTCAGACAGACTGTCGGGCAGCTTGCCCGGTTGGAAGTAGCTGTCGAACAGCACTTCCGAGATCGTGGCCGGTGGCAGACCGTACAGGTTGATCTGGAAGCCTGAGGTGGAGCCGACGACCTCGCCCAGTGCGGTGGCATACGGGGGCAGCCTCTTGAGCGCCTCGGAGATATGGTCGCGCCGCTCGTTGAGGTTGTCCAGCACCGCGTTGAGCTTGGCCAGCACTGGCCCGAACTCCCTGCGGTTGTCGGCGACGAAACCCGAAATCTGTTGCGAGACATCGTCAATACCCGCAATCAGCGATGAAAGCGCCTGCCGGCGCTCGTCGAGAGCGGCGAACAGCTGATTACCGTCGACGATGAGCTGGTTCACCTGGCCGGCCCGATCGGCCAGTGTCTTGGTCACCGACTGAGCGTGCAACAGCAGATTCCCCAGCGCTTCGTCGCGGGCGTTGAGGGTGCGCGACAGGTTGGCGACGCCGTCCAGCGCACCGCGCAACTGCGGGGTGGCGTCGCGCAATGTGTCGGTCAGCGTCTGCAGCGCGACCTCGAACTGCGGCTTGTCCAGCGCCGCTGTATTACCACCGAGGTCCTGCAACGCGGCGTTGAGGGTGTAGGGAGTCGTGGTGCGGCCCAACGGGATCGTACTGATGGAACCGCCACCCGTCGGGGTGATCTCCAGCAGCTTCTCACCCAGCACGGTGTCGGTCTTGATCGCCGCCAGCGATTGATCACCGACGCGAACATCGCGGTCGACGGTGAACGTCACCTTCGCCGCCGTTCCGGCCAAGCCGACGGATTTCACCGCACCGACCTTGATACCGGACACGCTGACGTCATTTCCCGGCGAAATGCCGCCGGCGTCGGTGAAATACGCGTTGTAGGTCTTGCCCTGCGGCCAGAACGGCAGCGTGGTGTACCCGAAGGACACCAGGACGAGGCACGCCACCAGGGCGATGCCGAAGATTCCGGTGCGGACGGGATTGCGTCCGTCGTCAGTTGTCCTTGACAGGAGCGCACCTCCCTACGGACGGGTCCGGCGGCCCACCGAACGGAATCAGGATGTCGCTACCCGCCGGGCCGTTGATCTTTATCCGGATCGAGCAGTAGTAGATGTTGAAGAACGAGCCGTAGGCACCAAGTGCGTTGAGCCGCAGATAATTCTCTGCGAGCGGCTCGATGACCTTGTTCACGTCGGTCTTACGGTTGTCCAGGTTCTCGGCCAGCGGCCGCAGGTTCTCGATCACGCCCTGCACCGGTCGACGGCCGTTCGCCAGCATGTCGGTCAGGTCGCTTTCCGCCGAGGCGAGCGGTCCGATGGCGCCGGCAATCGGATCGGAGCCCTGCGCCAGGCCGGTGATCAGCTGCTGAAGCTGGTCGACCGCGGCGTTGAACTGGGTGCCCTTCTCGTCGACCGTCGCGAGCACCGCGTTGAGATGGTTGATGACATCGCCGATGAGCTGATCGCGGGCGGCCAGGTCCGTGGTGAACGTGCTTGTGCTGGAAAGCAACTGGGACAACGCTCCGCCCTGGCCCTGCAGCAGTTCGATCACCGCGTTGCTCACCTCGTTGACCTTGTTGCCGTCGAGGCCCTTGAGCACCGGTCGCAAACCGCCGAGCAGGGCATCGAGGTCGAGCGCGGGCTCCGTCTGGCCCAATGCGATGGTGCCGCCGGGCGGGAGCTTGCGTAGATCGCCCGGGCCCGAGGTGATCTCCAGGAACCGATCGCCGACCAGGTTCTCGTAGCGGATCGCCGCACGGGTCGAGGTGTAGAGCTGGTAGCGGTCGTTGACGTCGAAGGTGACGTCCACGGTGTTGTCGGGCGCGAGCTTGACGTCCTTGACGCTGCCGACCGGCACGCCCGCGATACGCACATCCTGACCCGATTTCAGCCGTGAGGCGGTCTGGAACTGCGCGTGGTAGGTCTGGCCCGACGCGAACCGGAACTCACCGAACACCACCACGAGACCCGCGGCCACCAGCAGCATGACGACCGTGAAGACGCTGACCTTGACGAGGTTCCGGTTGTCCGACATCAGTAGTCGTCCCGTTCCGCGAAGGCACCGTTGAACAGGAACTGCAATGTGGACGGTGCGTCGAACTGGAGCTCGGTGTTCGGCTGGTAAGGCACGTACGCGTTGTCGGTCACCAGGAAGGGCGTGTGGTACCAGCTGCCACCGAGTTGCTTGCTCGGCGGGCTCGGCAGGCCACGGCAGTTCGGCCCGCCCGAGGCATTGACGATCGGCAGGCTCTCCGGGTAGGTGTAGGCGGGCGCGCCAGGAAGGAAGTTGGACGATACGAACAGACCGGGCCGCACGCCACCGATGATCGGGGCGAAGGTGGCGATCACCCCCGCCGTGCCCTCCAGAATGCAGCCGAACTCGGGCGAGTAATCGCCGATCACCTTCAACGGCGCTCGGGCCCGATTGATCGCGGCGATGTAGTCGTCGGCGGCCGGTGCCAGGGTGTCGTAACCGTTGTTGCCCAGCCCGGTGGCCGCCAGCAGCGTCGCGTTCAAGTTGTCCTGCTGGTTGACGATGGTGTTGCTGACCTTCGGCGCGTTGTCGAGCACCGTCACGAGGTCGGGTGCGGCGTCGGCGTAGATCCCGGCGACCGTGGCGGTCTGCTGCAGATCACTCTGCAGGGTCGGCAACTTCGGATTGACCTGTGCCAACAGACTATTCAAGCCGGCCAAGGTGGCGCCGGCGTCGTCACCGTTGCCCCGCAAACCTTCGCCCAGCGCCGACAACGTCGCGTTGAGGTGCACCGGGTCGATCTTGTGCAGCACATCGGTGAGCGTCTGGAACAGAGTATTGACCTCGAGCTGCACCGCGGCCGCCTGCACCGTTGCGCCGGGGCGCAGCGAGCTGCCCGAAGGGGAGGCCGGCGGATTGAACTCCACCGACTTGGCCCCGAAGATGGTGTTGCCCGCGATGCGCACTCCGGCGTTCGACGGGATGTACCGCAGCTGACTGCTGTCGATCGACAGGGTCAGCTTGGCCTGATCACCGGCGTACTCGATGTTCGTGACCTTGCCGACCAGGATGCCGCGGTACTTGACCTTGGCGTCCTGCTCCATCACCAGCCCGGCGCGCGGCGACATCACCGTGACCTCGTCGGTAGCGGTGAAGGCCGCCGTGTATCCGAGGTAGGTGAACACCGCGGCCGCCGCGATGATCGTGGCCAGTACCGCCGCCGCCACCCGGACGTGCGTGCGCCTCGATCCACCGTCTGACATTCGCCCGCTACCCCGAGAGGTTGAAGTTGCCGGACCCACCGTAGACGGCGAGGGAGATGAACAAGACGATGGTGACGACCACGATCAGCGAGGTACGCACCGCCTGACCGACCGCGATACCGACGCCGACCGGACCGCCGGAAGCGTTGTAGCCGTAGTAGGTGTGGACCAGCATGACGGCGACCGACATCACGATGGCCTGCAAGAACGACCAGAGCAGGTCGGTCGGAATCAGGAACGTATTGAAATAGTGGTCGTACAGACCCGCGGACTGACCATTGATGAACACCGTGGTGAACCGCGCCGCGAAGAACGCCGCCAGCACCGACAGTGCATAGAGCGGCACTATCGCGATCAGCCCGGCGATGATGCGCGTCGACACCAGATAGGACACCGAATGCACGGCCATCGCCTCGACCGCGTCGATCTCCTCGGCCACCCGCATGGCGCCCAGTTGCGCGGTGGTGCCCGCCCCGATGGTGGCGGCCAGCGCAATGCCCGCGATGACCGGGGCGACGATGCGCACGTTGAGGAATGCCGACAGAAAGCCGGTCAGCGCCTCGATACCGATATTCCCCAGCGACGAGTAGCCCTGCACGGCGATGACGCCGCCCGAGGCCAGCGTCATGAACGCCGCGACGCCGACGGTGCCGCCGATGATCGCCAATGCGCCCACGCCCATTGTCATTTCGGCGATCAGCCGGACGGTTTCCCTGCGGTACCGAGTGATGGCGTTCGGGATGTAGCGCAGGGATTCGCCGTAGAACAGTGCCTGCTCCCCGAAGCCGTCGACGGCTTTGGGGACGCCCGCGAACAGACGGCGGAACCGCAATGTCGTGTCGAAGCTCATCGGGTCAGCACCCGCACACCGATCGCGGTCATGATCACGTTGATCACGAACAGGCAGATGAAGGCATAGACGACGGTCTCGTTGACCGCGAGGCCCACACCCTTGGGGCCGCCCTGCACCGTCAGCCCGCGGTAGCAACCGACGAGTCCGGCGACGACACCGAACAACAGGGCCTTGACCTCGGCGAGGAGCAGCTCGGGAAGCCCCGTCAGGACCGTCAGGCCGTTGATGAAGGCCCCGGGGTTCACGCCCTGCAGGAATACCGAGAAGACGTAGCCGCCGGCGATGCCGATCGCGCACACCAGGCCGTTGAGCAGCAGGGCGACGAATGTCGATGCCAGCACCCGAGGCACCACGAGCCGGTGGATCGGATCGATGCCGAGGACCCGCATGGCGTCGATCTCTTCACGGATGGTGCGCGCGCCCAGGTCCGCACAGATGGCGGTGGCGCCGGCGCCGGCGATCACCAGCACCGTGACCACCGGGCCAAGCTGGGTGATGGTGCCGAACGCGGTGCCCGCTCCGGAGAGGTCGGCCGCACCGATCTCGCGCAGCAGGATGTTGAGCGTGAAGGCCACCAGCACGGTGAACGGGATCGCCACCAGCAGCGTGGGGACCATCGATACCCGGGCGATCATCCACGTCTGATCGAGGAACTCCCGGAACTGAAACGGCCTCCGGAACATCTCGCGGAAGGTGTCCAAGGACATCTCGAAGAAACCGCCCACGGCCCGGGCCGGAACCGCGAGCTGTTCGAACAACCTCGGTTCCCTTCTCCCTCGGGACCGCCCGGATACAGGTTCCGCACAGCTTTGGCGAAGCCTGTGCCGAATCCGTCCCGGTGGCCGGAACTGCACCCTTGATCGGACGTTGCCGTCGTGAGACGGATCATATTAACTAGAACAAGTTCGCAGTGTCAAAGAACGGACAAATGAGACATATTGCGACAATCTGTCCAGGTCAGAGCGACTGTGACGCAAGTCATCCTAGAACGTGTTCTAGTCGAATTTAACGCTGTTTTCGCTGGTCTGTCCACAGGCCCGAAACTGTTGACAACGTCAATTGTCCAACAGGCCGACCGACGAGAACATGCGATCCGGATCGCGGTCGGCAAAGTAATCGGCGAGCGCGGCACCCAGGTCGCCCTGCGCCCAGGCGTCCCCCGATGCGGTGAATTTGTGCTCGAGGACCGGCGCGGCGACGAGCGCCACCGACGGCCCGTAGACGACGAAAACCTGTCCGTTCACCGACTCCGCGGCCGGCGACGCCAGGAACCGCACCAACGTCACGACATGTTCCGGCGACAGCGGGTCGACCTCACCGGCAGCCAACTCGGGCACGTCGCCGAACGTCTCTGCGGTCATCGGCGTCCTGGCCCGCGGGCAGATCACATTGGCCCGCACGCCGTAGCGTCCCAGTCCGCGCGCCGCGGAAACCGTCAGCGCGGTGATGCCCGCCTTGGCGGCGCCGTAGTTCGCCTGCCCGGGCGGACCGCCCAGCCCGGCCTCCGAAGAGGTGTTGATGATCCGGCCGTACACGGTCCCGCCGTTGGCCTTGGCCTTGTCACGCCAATAGGTCGCGGCGTTGCGGGTGAGCAGGAAGTGGCCGCGCAGGTGGACCGCGATCACGGCGTCGAAGTCCTCGTCGGACATGTTGAACAGCATGCGGTCGCGGGTGATCCCTGCGTTGTTCACCACGATGTCCAGGCCACCGAGGCCGTCGGCCGTCGCGAGCAGTTCGTCGGCGGTCGAGCGCGCGCTAACGTCACCGGCCACCGCGACGCCCTTGGACCCGGCCGCCGAGATCTCGGCGAACACGTCCGAGGCGTCCAGGGCGGCGGCCATGTCGTTGACCACCACGGTGGCGCCCGCCGCGGCCAGGCCGATGGCCTCCGCGCGGCCCAAGCCCGCGGCGGCACCCGTCACCACCGCAACCTTGCCGGACAGGTCGGTCGCGGCGGCGTCTTCAGTCATGTTCTGAGTCAACTTACGAATACCTCTAGTCTCTGCGGAGCAATGCGGCACGCGGGCATTCAGCGATGGACTGCTCGGCGAGTTCTTCTTGATCAGCCGGAATCTCATCCACCTTCATGACGGCGTAGTCCTCGTCGTCGAGATCGAACAGATCCGGGGCGATTCCCACGCAGACGGCATTGCCTTCGCAGCGGTCACGATCGACTTCTACCCGCATGACTAACCTCCTACTCGGGCCCTGTCAGGCCAGCCCGGACCCATCAACCAGGCTCGGCATCAGAATAGGACGCCCGCGGCGTAGCGCTACTCTGATACCGATCTGGACCCCAAGACTAGAACGTGTTACAACCAGGGTGACAGACGGGTTGAGAACCGCAGGTATCGAGAACCGAGGAAGCACGGATGCGGATCGGCTATACCCCAGAGCAGGAGGAGTTGCGCCGCGAACTGCGCGCCTACTTCACGAAGCTCATGACCCCCGAGCGCGCCGAGGCGCTGGCATCCAACGACGGCGAGATGGGGCGCGGAAACGTGTACCGCGACACCGTCGCCCAGATGGGCAAGGACGGCTGGCTGACGCTGTCCTGGCCCAAGGAGTTCGGCGGCCAGGGCCGCCCGCCGATGGACGGGCTGATCTTCAACGACGAGGCGTCGATCGCCAACGTCCCGGTTCCGTTCCTGACGATCAACAGCGTCGCGCCGACGATCATGGCGTTCGGCACCGACGAACAGAAGAAGTTCTTCCTGCCCAAGATCGCCGCGGGTGAATTGCACTTCGCCATCGGCTACTCCGAACCCGGTGCGGGCACCGACCTCGCGTCCCTGCGCACCACGGCGGTGCGGGACGGCTCGGGATCTGGTGAGTACGTGATCAACGGCCAGAAGATGTGGACCAGCCTGATCGCCTACGCCGACTACATCTGGCTGGCGGTACGCACCAACCCTGAGGCCAAGAAGCACCGCGGCATCTCGATGCTCATCGTTCCCACCACCGCCGAGGGCTTCTCCTGGACGCCGGTGCACACGATGTCGGGTGTGGACACCAGCGCCACCTACTATCAGGACGTCCGCGTTCCGGTGACCAACCTGGTCGGCGAGGAGAACGCCGGCTGGAAGCTGGTGACCAACCAGCTCAACCACGAGCGCGTCGCGCTGGTGTCGGCACAACCGATCTTCGTGGCGCTCAACGGTGTTCGCGAATGGGCGCAGAACACGAAGGACGTGCACGGCAACCGGCTGATCGACTCCGAGTGGGTCCAGCTCAACCTGGCCCGGGTGCACGCCAAGGCCGAGGCGCTCAAGCTGATCAACTGGGAGCTGGCGTCCTCGGCGGCGGCCGCGCCCTCGCCGGCGGACGCGTCGGCGGCGAAGGTGCTCGGCACCGAGTTGGCGACCGAGGCCTACCGGCTGCTGATGGAGGTGCTCGGCACGGCGGCGACGCTGCGCCCGGACTCGCCCGGCGCGCTGCTGCGCGGGCGGATCGAACGCATGCACCGGTCCTGCCTGATCCTGACCTTCGGCGGCGGCACCAACGAGATCCAGCGCGACATCATCGGCATGGTCGCGCTCGGCCTGCCCCGGGCCAATCGCTAAGGACGACAGGGAATTTCACATGGACTTTTCACGGACTGAAGCCTCCGACGACCTCGGCGGCCTGGTGCGCACCATCACCGAATCGGTGTGCACTCCCGAACATCAGCGCGAACTCGACGGACTCGACACCCGTTTCGACCGCGACCTGTGGGCCAAGCTCGTCGACGCCGACATCCTGTCGGCCGCCGCGCCGGAAGCTCTCGGCGGCGGCGGCTACGGCGTCCTCGAGCAGACCGCGGTGTTGGAGGCCCTGGGCCGCCAGTTGGCCGCCGTCCCCTACCTGGAATCGGCCGTGCTCGCCGCAGGCGCCCTGGCAAAGTTCGGATCCGAAGCACTGCAGCAGGATTGGGCCGTGCCGGCGATCAACGGGAGCAAGGTGCTCACCGTCGCACTGGCAGGCGACATGGGCGAAGGACCCGTGCAGGCCGCCGGATCGGCCGCTGACGGCTACCGGCTGACCGGAACACGCACGCAGGTCGCCTACGGCCCGGTTGCCGATGCTTTCGTGGTGCCCGCCGAGACCGGTTCGGGCACCACGGTCTTCGTCGTCGCCGCCGCCGACCCCGGCGTCACGGTCACCCCACTGAACACCACCGGACACGGCAGCGTGGCGCACCTGGAGCTGGCTGGAACGACGGTCGGCGCCGACCGTGTGGTCGGCGGTGCGGGTGAGGGCACCTCCGTGGTCGACTGGCTCAGGACGCACCAGACGTTGGGGCTGAGTGCATTTCAGCTCGGCATCCTGGCACGTGCGCTCGAACTGACCGCGGAATACGCCCGCGAGCGTGAACAGTTCGACCGGCCGATCGGCAGCTTCCAGGCCGTCGCCCAACGACTGGCCGACGGCTACATCGACATCAAGGGCCTGCGCCTGACGCTGACGCAGGCCGCGTGGCGGTTGGCCGAGGACCTGCCGTCGGACGTGGACGTGCGGACGGCGGCGTTCTGGGCGGCCGAAGCCGGACACCGCGTCGCACACACCACCGTGCACGTGCACGGCGGTGTCGGCATCGACACGGACCACCCCGTGCACCGGTACTTTCTGGCCGCCAAGCAGACCGAGTTCGCGGTGGGCGGCGCCACCGGTCAGCTTCTGGCCATCGGCCGGGAACTGGCCGACACGCCCGTCTGACCCGTGACTGCGCCTGCTCGCACGCCGACCGTCTCGGAGCTGTTGGCTCCGCTGACCGAGGTCGACGATCGGGGCGTGTACTCCGTCGGGTCGGACGGTGAGGTGTCGTTTGTCAGCTGGCGCAACCACATTCAGGACGGCGCCGACCTGGCGGCGCTGCTGCGCGCCCGGCTGGACCCCGACCGACCGCCGCATGTCGGCGTGCTGCTGGGCAACACCCCGTTCTTCTGCACCGTCCTGGTCGCGGCGGCGCTGTCAGGGATCGTGCCGGTCGGCCTGAACCCGACCCGGCGGGGTGCCGCGTTACAGCGCGACATCGACCACGCGGACTGCCAGCTGGTGCTGGCCGACCGCGAGAACGCTCAGGACGGCATCAGCGCGATCGACGTCGACTCGGCCAGGTTCGCCGCCGAGCTCGCCACCCACCGGGGAGCGCCGGTCGCGTTCCCCGACGCCGATCCCGACGACCTGTTCATGCTGCTCTTCACCTCGGGCACCAGCGGTGATCCCAAGGCGGTGCGCTGCACACACGAGAAGGTCGCGTTCCCGGGCATCATGCTGGCGGCACGTTTCGGGCTGGGCCCGGCCGACACCTGCTATCTGTCGATGCCGCTGTTCCACTCGAACGCGATCATGGCGGGCTGGGGTCCGGCGGTGGCAGCGGGCGCGTCAATCGCGTTGCGCCGCAAGTTCTCCGCGTCGGCATTCTTTCCCGACGTGCGGCGGTTCGGCGCGACGTACGCGAACTACGTCGGCAAGCCGCTGTCCTACATCCTGGCCACTCCCCCCGCCGCCGATGACGCCGACAATCCGCTGCGGGTCGCCTACGGAAACGAGGGTGCGCCCAGGGATCTCGACCGGTTCGCCCGGCGGTTCGGTGTGCAGGTGGTCGACGGGTTCGGCAGCAGCGAGGGCGGGGTGGCCATCGCGCGCACCCCGGATACCCCGGACGGCGCGCTGGGCCCACTGGTCGACGGCGTGACCATCGTCGACGTCGAACGGGCGGGGAATGCCCACCGGGTGTCGTCGGCGAACTCGTCAACACGGCGGGCAGGGGCCAGTTCCGCGGCTACTACAAGGACGAGGCGGCCGAGGCCGAGCGGATGGCGGGCGGTGTCTACCACAGCGGCGACCTGGCCTACCGCGACGAGCACGGCTTCGCGTATTTCGCCGGGCGGCACGGGGACTGGATGCGGGTGGACGGCGAGAACCTCGGCACGGCACCCATCGAACGGATCCTGATGCGCTACCCGGACGTCACCGAGGCCGCGGTGTATCCGATTCCCGACCCGGCCGTGGGCGATCGGGTGATGGCGGCCCTGGTGCTCCCTGCGGGCACCACGTTCGACCCGGACAGATTCCGCGAATTCCTCACCGGGCAGCCCGATCTCGGGCCCAAGCAGTGGCCGGTCTTCGTTCGGGTCGGCACCGCCCTGCCCCGTACCGAGACGTTCAAGATCGTCAAGCGGCAACTGTCCGCCGAAGGCACCGACTGCGCTGATCCGGTGTACGAGATCGCGCGTCCGGCACGGAATGCGCCGGCCTGACCATGCGCGCCGACATCGCGACGATGCTGCTCGACCGCCTCGGCGACGAGCACATCGGCCTACGGACGCGGGAACGCGACTGGACGTGGGACGAGGTGGTGCACGAATCGGCGGCCCGGGGTGCGATGGCATCGGCGTTACGCACCGACGGTCCATTCCACATCGGCGTATTGCTCGACAACGTACCGGATTTCATCTTCTGGCTGGGCGGCGCGGCCTTGGCCGGGGCGACCATCGTGGGCATCAACCCGACCCGCGGCCCGGCCGAGATGGCGGCCGACATCCGGCACGCCGACTGTCAGCTGATCGTCACCGACAGCGCACGCATACCGCTGCTGCGCGGCCTGGACATCGATCTGGCCGCAGACCGATTCCTGGCAGTCGACAGTCCGGAGTACACCCGGCAGCTCGCCGGGCACCGCATCGCGCCGGCCGCCGCGCGCCGACGTCGGCGCGGAATCGCTTCTCCTGCTGCTGTTCACGTCCGGCACCACCGGGACGTCCAAGGCGGTCAGGTGCAGCCAGGGCCGGCTGGCCGGCATCGCCGACACCGCGGTCGCCAAGTACGGCCACGTCCGCGACGACGTCGACTACTGCTGCATGCCGCTGTTCCACGGCAACGCGATCATGGCGCTGTGGGCCCCGGCCCTGGCGGTCGGCGCGACGGTCTGCCTGACACCGACATTCTCGGCGTCCGGCTTCCTGCCCGACGTCCGGTTCTTCGGCGCGACCTTCTTCACCTACATCGGCAAGGCGCTGGCCTACCTGATGGCCACCCCGGAAATGCCCGACGACGCCGACAACCGGCTGACGCGGGGATTCGGAACCGAGGCCTCACCGGAGGACCAGGCCGAGTTCCGCCGCCGGTTCGGCGCCGAACTGTTCGAGGGCTACGGCTCCAGCGAGGGCGGCAATGCGGCGACCGTCGGTCCCCGACGCCCCACCGGGCGCGCTCGGGCGCCCGGCGCACGGCGGTATCGCCGTCGTCGACCCGGAGACGTTAAAGCTCTGTGCCCCTGCGGTTCTCGACATCCATGGTCGGGTACTCAACGCGGACGACGCGGTCGGCGAGATCGTCGACCAGCACGGCGCCAAGAGCTTCGAGGGGTACTACAAGAACGACGCCGCCGACGCCGAACGGGTGCGCAACGGGTGGTACTGGACCGGCGACCTCGGCTACGTCGACGAGGCGGGGTTCCTGTACTTCGCCGGCCGCCGCGGTGACTGGATCCGCGTCGACGGCGAGAACACCTCCGCGTTGACCATCGAACGCGTCCTGCGGCGCCATCCCGCGGTGGTCGCCGCGGCGGTCTACGGCGTCCCCGATCCGAGGTCGGGCGACCAGGTGATGGCCGCCCTCGAGGTCTCCGACCCGGCGGCGTTCGACACCGCCGCGTTCGCCGAATATCTCTGCGGGCAGCAGGATCTGGGCGCCAAGGGCGTGCCGCGACTGCTGCGGCTGTCGACGCGGCTGCCGGTGACGGGATCCAACAAGGTGCTCAAACGTGACCTGCAGGCGCAACGGTGGCGGTGCGATGAGCCGGTGTACCGCTGGGCGGGTCGCGGCCGGCCCGAGTATCACCGGATGGGTGACGCCGACGTCGAGGCGCTGGAGGCCGAGTTCGCCCGGCACGGACGCGAACGGTATCTGTGAGAGGGGAATTCGGGTTGAACACGACGGCAGAGGTCGACTGGAGCGACGAATGTGACGTCCTGGTGGCCGGTTCCGGCGCCGGCGGTGTCACCGGCGCGTACACCGCGGCGCGGGAAGGACTCGACGTCATCCTCGTCGGAGGCGACCGAGATGTTCGGCGGCACCACCGCGTACTCCGGCGGCGGCGGCATGTGGTTCCCGGCCAACCCGGTGCTGCTGCGGGCCGGCACCGACGACACCGTCGAGGACGCGCTCGAGTACTACACAGCGGTGGTCGGCGATCGCACCCCGCGGGCGCTGCAGGAAACCTACGTGCGCAGCGGGGCCCCGCTCATCGAGTACCTCGAGGCCGACGAGAAGCTCAAGTTCTCGGTGCTGCCCTGGCCGGACTACTTCGGCAAGGCGCCCAAGGCCCGCGCCGACGGCATGCGCCACATCGCGGCCAAGCCGCTGAAGGTGGCCGCCGCCCCCGATCTGAGGGAGCTGATCCGCGGTCCGCTGGACTCCGACCGACTGGGCGCGCCGCGACCCGACGACTACTTCGTCGGCGGCCGGGCCCTGATCGCCCGATTCCTCACGGCCACAAGGCAGTACCCGGACGCCTCGACCCGACTGAACACCGCACTGGTCGAGCTGGTCGTCGAGGACGGCCGGGTCGTCGGCGCGATCGTCGAGGCCGAGCGGCACCCGGCAGGCGATCCGCACCCGCCGCGGCGTGCTGCTGGCGGCCGGCGGCTTCGAGCACAACGACGAACTTCGCGAGCGGTACGGCGTGCCGGGGGAATCGCGGGACACCATGGGCCCGTGGGGAAATCAAGGTCTGGCGCACCTCGCCGGTATCGCGGCCGGCGCCGACACCGACCTGATGGATCAGGCGTGGTGGTCGCCCGGGCTGACCCATCCGGACGGCCGCTCGGCGTTCTGCGCTCTGGTTCACCGGCGGCATCTTCGTCAACCAGGACGGCAAGCGGTTCGTCAACGAATCACAGGCCTACGACCGCCTCGGCCGCGAGGTCGTCGCCGCGCTGGCCGACGGCTCGGTCACGTTGCCGTACTGGATGATCTACGACTCCGGCGGCGACGGCGCGGACACCAGGGTGCCGCCGGTCAAGGCCACCAACGTGTCGATGGTCGAACCCGAGAAGTACATCGAGGCGGGGTTGTGGCACACCGCCGACACCCTGGAGGAACTCGCCGTCGAGCTCGGCATGCCGCCGCAGCACCTGGTGGACACGGTGGCGCGGTTCAACGAGTTCGTCGCCCGGGGCGTCGACGACGACTTCGGCCGCGGCGACGAGGCCTACGACCGGGCGTTCTCCGGTGGGGCGCCGCCGCTGTATGCCATCGAGAAGGCGCCGTTCCACGCGGCCGCGTTCGGCATCTCCGACCTGGGCACCAAGGGCGGGCTGCGCACCGACACCGCGGCCCGCGTGCTCGACGCCGCCGGGAACGCGATCCCGGGCC
Organism: uncultured Actinomycetota bacterium; assembly: GCA_963779655.1. Taxonomy (GTDB): domain Bacteria; phylum Actinomycetota; class Actinomycetes; order Mycobacteriales; family Mycobacteriaceae; genus Mycobacterium. The sequence continues at coordinate 181,609 of CAVZZD010000015.1, forward strand.
TGTACGCGGCGGGCAACACGATGGCCGCGCCGAGCGGCACCGCCTATCCGGGCGGCGGCAATCCGATCGGCACCAGCATGGTGTTCAGCCACTTGGCCGTGAAGGACATGCTCGACCGACTAGCGCATCGCGAGATCGACGAAGGGCAAGCACCGATGACCGATCTCGACGTACAAAGGACAGCCGAAGCAGTCCGCGAGATCGACACCGGCGCAGCGATGACGCGGTTCGCGCGCGGCTGGCACTGCGTGGGTCTGGCCGAGAACTTCCGCGACGGCCAACCGCACGGCATCAACGCGTTCGGCACCAAGCTCGTCGTGTTCGCGCGACTCCGACGGCGCGCTGCGCGTGCTCGACGGCTACTGCCGGCACATGGGCGGCGACCTGTCGCAGGGCACCATCAAGGGCGACACCGTGGCCTGTCCCTTCCACGACTGGCGCTGGGGCGGCGACGGCAAGTGCAAGCTGGTGCCCTACGCCAAACGCACCCCCCGACTGGCCCGCACCCGGGCCTGGCTGACCACCGAGGTCAACGGCCAGCTGCTGGTGTGGCACGACCCCGAAGGGTCGACGCCGGCGCCCGAACTCACGCCGCCGACCATCGAGGGCTACGACGAGGGCATCTGGTCGCCGTGGCAGTGGAGTTCGATCCTGATCGAAGGCGCACACTGCCGCGAGATCGTCGACAACAACGTCGACATGGCGCACTTCTTCTACATCCACCACGCCTACCCGACGTACTTCAAGAACGTGATCGAGGGCCACACGGCCAGCCAGTTCATGGAGTCCAAGCCGCGGCCCGACTACACCGCCGACCCCGACAAGCTCTGGGAAGGCACCTATCTCCGTTCGGAGGCAACGTATTTCGGCCCCGCCTACATGATCAACTGGCTGCACAACGACCTGGGCCCCGGCTTCACCGTGGAGGTGGCGCTGATCAACTGCCACTACCCGGTCAGCCACAACTCGTTCGTGCTGCAGTGGGGCGTGGCCGTGCAGCAGATGCCCGGGCTGCCCGCCGACAAGGCCGAAAAGCTTGCGGGGGCGATGAACCGGTCGTTCGGCGAAGGCTTCCTCCAGGACGTCGAGATCTGGAAGAACAAGACCCGCATCGACAACCCGCTTGCTCACCGAGGAGGACGGCGCCGTCTACCAGCACCGTCGCTGGTACGAGCAGTTCTACGTCGACGCCGCCGACGTCACCCCCGAGATGACCGACCGCTTCGAGCAGGAGGTCGACACCACGCACGCCAACGACCTCTGGCAGCAGGAGGTCGCCGACAATCTGGCCGCCCGCGCCGCGCAGTGACACCCCACGCCCAAACGTACGTTTCGGCGGGAAATGTCGAGTAGGTCACGCCATTTCGTCGATCTCGGCGGGCTCTCTCAGCCCAGCAGCGACGGGACGACCGCCTCGATCAGGTGCGGGCCGGGTTCGGCGAACGGCGGCGGCCAGGGCGTCGGCCAGCTCCTCGGCCGTGGTGACCCGTCGCGCCGGCACCCCCATGCCTTCGGCGATCTTCACGAAATCCATTGTCGGGCGGCCTAAATCGAGCAGGTCGAGGGCTCTCGGCCCGGGAGCGTCGGCGTTCTCCGCGCCCACCCGCTGAAGCTCGATCCGCAGGATGTCGTACGCACCGTTGTTGAAGATCACCGTCGTCACGTCCAGGCGCTCGCGCGCCTGCGTCCACAGCGCCGAGATGGTGTACATCGCCGACCCGTCGGCCTGCAGCGACAACACCGGGCGGCCCGGGGCGGCGACGGCGGCGCCGACCGCCGCGGGCATGCCGTAGCCGATGGCACCGCCGGTCAGGGTGAGCACATCGTGGGCGGGTGCGCCGGCGGTGGCGGCGGCCAGCGTGACGCCCGCGGTGTTCGACTCGTCGACGACGATCGCCCCTTCGGGCAGCAGTGCGCCGATGACCGCGCGCCGCCGACAGTGCGGTCAACGGGCCCGACGGCAGCTCGGGTCGGGACGCCGGTGCGAGCCGCGGCCTGGGTGCCGGGCGCGACCTCATCGGCGAGTTGTTCCAGAGCCGCTGCGGCACCGCGGTATTCGGCAAGAATCTGCACCTTGCAGCCCTCGGGGACCAGGTCGCTGGGTTTACCGGGGTAGGCGAAGAAGGACACCGGCGATGTCGCACCCGGCGAGAATCAGATGACTCGACACCGGCCAGTTGGGCCTGCGCCGCCTCCGCGAAGTAGGCCAGCCGTTCCACCGCGGGCACTCCCGCCCCGCGTTCGAGTCGGGTGGGGAACGTCTCGCACAGCACCCGTGCACCCGTGGCGTCGGCGGCCCGCACCGCGGCGGCCAGACCCGGCGATCCGGGTGGCGTCGCCGCCGATGAGGATCACCGTCGGCTCACCGGAGCGCAGCGCGAGGGCCGCCGCGCGCACCGCCTCGTCGTCGACAGCGGGCGCGACCGGCGGGGCCAGAGCGGGCGCCGGTTGCGCGCCGTCGGTCCACGACACGTCGGCGGGCAGGATCAGCGTGGACACCGATCCGGTCCGACTGGCGGTGATCGCGTCGACGGCATCGGCGCCGACATCGGCGGTGCGGGCGCTGCGGCGCACCCAGCCCGACACGGTGCCGGCCAGTGCGTCGATGTCGGATTCCAGTGGGGCGTCGTAGCTTCTTGTGGTAGGTGGCGTGATCTCCGACGACGACCACCATCGGCACGTGCGCGCGCCGCGCGTTGTGCAGGTTGGCCAGCCCGTTACCCAGCCCCGGACCCAGATGCAGCAGCACCGCGGCGGGTTTGTCGGCCATCCGGGCGTAGCCGTCGGCGGCGCCGGTGGCCACGCCCTCGAACAGGGCCAGCACACCGCGCATCGCGGGCACGGCGTCCAGCGCCGCGACGAAATGCATCTCCGAGGTCCCCGGATTGGCGAAGCAGACATCGACGCCACCGTCGACGAGGGTTCTGATGAGGGCCTGCGCACCGTTCACGACCGGGACTCCTTCAGCGTGGGGAACACGCGCTCGGCGTTGGCCTGCAGGTAGTCGCGCCTGCCGTCGTCGCTGAGCCCGAGCTCGTCGAGCCCGTCCAATGCGTGCGCGTGACCGATCATCGGATAGTTGGTGCCGAACAACACTTTTCGCTGTCCTGTCCGGGTCTTCATGAACGCGACGAGCTCGGCGGGCAGACGCCGAGTGGTGTACGCGGAGGTGTCGATGTAGACATTCTCGTGCTTACGGGCGACGGCCACCATCTCCTCGGTCCACGGGTAGCCGACATGCCCGCACACGATCACAAGGTCGGGGAAGTCCAGCGCCACTTCGTCGATGTACGGAATGGGCCGGCCCGTCTCGGACGGTCGCAACGGCCCGGTGTGGCCGACCTGCGTGCAGAAGGGCACGCCGAGTTCGACGCATTCGGCGAACAGCGGGTAATAGTGCCGGTCCGTGGGCGGCAACCGCCACAGCCACGGCACCACCCGCAACCCGACGAAGCCGTCGTCGCGCACCCGTCGGCGCAGCTCGCGGACGGCGTCCATCGGTCGGTCCAGGTCGACGGTGGCCAGCCCGGCCAGTCTGCCCGGATGAGCCCGAACCCAGCCGGACACTTCGTCGTTGGAGATGAGGTCGAGCCCGTTCGGGCCGCACCAGGCACTGAGCAGGCCGACATCGACGCCGGCGCCATCCATCGACGTCAGGGTCGACTCGATCGGCAGGTCGACGTCGGGAATCGACCCGCCCGTCCATCGCCGCAACGAGGCGAATATGTCGTTGGCGAGGAAACGTGGGGTGGGATGCTGCATCCAGACGTCGATCGTCATCGCGATTCGACTTTAGCCGCGCCCTCGACGAGTCGGAGTCGTTAGCCCGCACCGGCAGAGTCGAGCGCCTGATAGATCAGCCGGGTGTATTGCTGAGTGCGGTCCGATCCGGCGGCGGTGACCTGTCCCATCTTGTTCATGACATAGGCGAAGGTGGTCCGGCGATCCGGGTTCATCACCACCATCGAGCCACCCCAGCCGCCCCAGAAGCAGATCTTCTCGTCCGGGATGTCGGGAACCGCCTCGGGCTTGGGTAACCCGTAGCCGATCCCCCACCGCGCCGGCATTCCCAAGACCAGGTCGATGCCGTCGGACTGTTGGTTGAAGATGAGGTCGACGGTTTCTGGCCGCAGCAGGCCCGCTCCATTCGGGGTGCCGGACAACGAGATGGGCGATAGCGCCCGGGCCAGCGAGCGGGCGTTGCCGTGGCCGTTGGCCGCACCGATCTCCGCCCGCCGCCATGCTGCGGTCCCGGCCGCGTCTGCCGATTCCGAGGTGGGCGGAATGGCGGCGAACGTCTTGCGCATCGGATGATCTTCGGGCACCAGGTCTAGCGGCACGTCCAACGGTGGCGGTGGAATCAACTCGGCGATGCGGTGATCGTCTTGGCGGCGCGCACCGATCTGGAAGTCGGCGTCCAGCGGGCGCGCGATCTCGTCACGCACGAACTCGGTGAGCGTCCTCCCGGTGACGCGGCGGACGAGTTCGCCGATGAGGTGCCCGTAGGTGACCGCGTGATATCCCGAGGCGGTTCCGGGCGACCACCACGGCGCCTGGGCGGCGAGCTGAGTGGTGGACTTCTCGCGGTCATAGACGTCTTCGAGGGTGAACGGCATGTCCCAGCCGGATACGCCAGAGGTATGACCCAGGATGTGGCGGACTTCGATGCCGTCCTTGCCGTTCGCGGCGAACTCCGGCCAGTACGTCGATACCGCCGCGAAAGGATCGAGACTGCCGCGGTCGACGAGCAACAGGGCGGCCAGCGAAGTGACGTTCTTGGTGCTGGAGAAGACATTGACGATCGTGTCCCGGGCCCATTCCCGGGTTTTGGCACGGTCGGCATAGCCAGCCCAGATATCCACCACGAGCTCGCCCTCGATATCGACCGCGATGGCCGCCCCGAGCTCGCGACCGGCGGCGATTTCTTCGGCGAGCGCGGCGGCGACATCGGCGAATCTCGGGTCACAGTGTCCGTCGATCACGGCATTGGTGCTGGTGGTCATTGGTTCTCCTCACTAGGTCACCTGACTATGTGAGGTGGCGCGCCAAAGAACATTGGCCAGAGTGCGTAATTGCGGCCGGCGGTGTCGCGGCCGGTTTGTACGCACTTCTGCTGATGTTTCCGACGCCCCGGCGCCCCATGCTGGCTAACATGGGCGAATCTGATCGGCGCGTGGACGCGATGCCGGTGAACTGGAGCGACCTGGGCGTGAGCGACCTGCCGACCGGAACGGTGACGTTGCTGCTGGCCGATGTCGAGGGTTCGACCGGTCTTTGGCAGACCCAGCCTGAAGAGATGACCGCCGCGGTAGCCCGGCTGGACGCCACCTTGTCCACCATCGTCGGCGCCCACCATGGGATCCGACCCGTCGAACAGGGTGAAGGCGACAGCTTCGTGATCGCATTCACCCGAGCCAGCGATGCCGTGGCATGCGCCTTCGAGTTGCAGCGCGCTCCGCTGGCACCGATCAAGCTGCGGATCGGCCTGCACACCGGCGAGATACAGCTTCGCGACGAGAGCAACTACATCGGCCCCACCATCAACCGGGCCGGCCGGGTGCGCGACCTGGCCCACGGCGGACAAACCGTGTTGACCGCCGCCACCGAGGAACTCGTGCTCGACCACCTCCCGGAGGGCATGTGGCTGACCGATCTCGGCAGCCACAAACTGCGCGACATTCCCCGTCCTGAGCGCCTTGTCCAGTTGTCGCATCCGGACTTACGCGTCGACTTTCCTGCCTTGCGAAAGTCGACTGCAGTTGTCACACAGGCTCTTCCGACACAGCTGACGAGCTTCGTCGGCCGGGCCGCCGAGATTTCGGAGCTGGTACAGATTCTGAGCGAGAACCGCCTTGTGACCCTTACCGGCGCCGGCGGTGTCGGTAAGACGCGCCTGGCCGTGGAGTTGTCAGCTCAGCTCGCCGACGACTTCGGCGCCGCAATCCACTACGTCGACCTGGCCCCCATCACCGATGCCGGTCTTGTCGAGGGAGCGGTCGCCCGGAGCATAGGCATGCCGGACCAGCCGGGTTACTCACTGATCGACGCACTGACCCGCCGCATAGGTGACCGTCCCGTCCTGATCGTGCTCGACAACTGTGAGCACGTGCTGGAAGCCACCTCTGCACTTGTGACGCCGCTGCTGAGTAACTGCCCGGCGTCGCGGCTGATCGCCACCAGCCGCGAGCCCATCCGGGTCGCCGCGGAAGTGACGTGGCAGGTTCCGTCCCTGTCATTGGCGGACGAGGCGATCGAGTTGTTCACCGATCGCGCCCGCCATGTACAGCCCGCCTTCGCCGTCACCGAAGCGAACCTCGAGACCGTCACCGAAATCTGCCGCCGCCTCGACGGCATCCCGCTGGCTATCGAGCTCGCTGCCGCCCGGATGCGGGCGCTCTCACCCGGCGAGATCCTCGACAGCCTGCACGACCGCTTCCGACTGCTCACCGGTGGCGCACGCACCGCGGTACGCCGCCAGCAGACGCTGCGGGCGTCGGTCGACTGGTCGCACTCACTGCTGACCCAGGCCGAAGCGGTGTTGTTCCGCAGGCTTGCGGTGTTCGCGGCCGGGTGTGACCTCGAGGCCGCGCTGGCGGTCTGCGGGAGCGGCGACGTGCAGCGTTACCAGGTGCTGGACCAATTGACCCTCCTGGTGGAGAAGTCGCTCGTCCAGACCGAGATCGTCGGGGACCGAACGCGATACCGGATGTTGGAGACAGTGCGTCAGTACGCGATGGAGAAGCTCGGTGAATCCGGCGAAGCCGACGCCATCCGGTCCGCCCACAGCAACCACTACAGCGCTCTGGCGGCAGAGCTGGAGAAAACGGGCCGGGAGGGTTATCGGCTGCGGGTCGAACAGGTCGAAGGCGAGCTCGACAACCTCCGTGCCGCGTTCGCGTGGCATCGCGACAACGGAAACTTCTTGCGTGCAATGGAACTCGCGTCGACGCTGCAGCCGCTCTGGCAGGGACGGGGCCGGCTGCGCGAAGGACTGTCCTGGTTCGACGCAGTTCTCACAGATAGCCGCCTCGATCCGGAGGCGGTGTCACCCGCCATCTACGCCCGGGCTCTGGCAGACAAGGCCACGCTTGATTCGTATGTAAGCGCCATCGACAGCATGGCGCCGGCCCAGCAAGCCGTCGCGATCGCCCGCGATCTCGGCGATCCGGCGCTGCTCGCCCGAGCGCTGGCGGCATGCGGCTTCCTCTTCGGGCACGGCAGCGCGGCCGCTGCACCCTATTTCGCCGAGGCGATGAATCTGGCGCGGGAAGCCGGAGACGACTGGCGGCTCAGTCAGATTCTGGCCCGGGAGGCATTCGGTGCTGCCATGGCCGGCGACCCGGTGAAGGCGACCGACATCGGTGCGGAAGGCAGCGAGCTCGCAGATGCCTTCGGTCATTGGTTTGCAAAGCATCTGTGCCGCTGGAGCATTGGGATGGCGAAGATGTTCCGCGCCGATCTTCCTGGGGCGATCGACATCTACCGCGACGAGTTCACCGATTCGCAGACGGACAACGACGTCATCGGCATGCTGGTGTGCCTGGTCAGCCAGGGCTCGGCGCTGGTGTTCCAGGGCGACTTCGACGGCGCTCGGGACCTCGCTCGCAGAGCGATCGCGATGGGGTCCGAACTAGATGTCGTCTTCGAAGGCGCCGCCGCCACGATCACCGCTCTTGCCGCCGCTGCCGCCGGGGACGACCTGATGGCGCGCGAAGCGAGCTCGGCGGCCTGGCAGCATCCCAGTGTCCACCGCGGCACCGTGGCCGTCAGCACCATCGCTCTGTCCGCTTTCGCCTATGGCGACCTACCCGCCGCGCAGCAGCTGGCCGACGAGGCAGTGGCCACCCTTGCCGGTTGGCACAAGATGTGGGCGCTGACGATTCGCGCCTACATCGCCCTTGCCGGCGGTGACCACGAACAGGCCCAGCGCGATGCTTGCGAATCGCTGTCGATCGGGGTTTGCAACGGCAGTCGACTGGGGCTGCCGCACACCCTGGATTGCCTTGCGCAGCTGGCGATTCAGTCAGGCAGGTATGTCGACAGCGCCAGACTCTTCGGTGCGTCCGAGGCTGTTCGGCAGCGCACCGGCGAGGTCCGCTTCCCGGCGTTCGAAGTGGGCTATCAGGCGGCGATCACGACGGCGCGCAACGAGCTCGGCGACGAGCCTTTCGGCGCGGCGTGGACTGAAGGTGGCGCACTGAACACCGACGAAGCGATCGCGCATGCACTGCGTGGCCGAGGTGAACGGAAACGGCCGCCGGCTGGGTGGGCGGCGCTGACCCCGGCCGAGCTCGACGTCGTACGACTGGTCAGCGAAGGACTGCCCAGCAAGGAGATCGCCAAGCGGCTCTTCATCTCCCCGCGAACAGTGCAGGCACACCTGACGCACGTCTATGCGAAGCTGGGCCTGACCTCCCGGGTGCAACTCGCCCAGGAAGCAGCGCGCCACTGACCCTATGGGTCGGCGAAAACATCCACCGCCGCCGCGATCCGATCACAGGCTTGGGTCAATACCGCTTCGCCGTGCCCGAATCCGGCTGTCTGCGCGCCTGTGGCGGCGAGCGTGCCCAAAGCGCGTTGGGCGGCCACCCGATCGGTATTGAAGACGCCGAGTATCACCTGACCGTTGAACTCGGCAACCGCGTCGCCGGTCAGGACCGCCTCGACGTCGGGCAGGTACAGGGCGATGCTGCCGGGCGTGTGACCCGGCACCTCGATCACGCGAGCCCCGCCGGCAAAACCAAGTATGTCGCCGTCGCGCACCGCGCGGCTCACCGGGCACGCGGGGCCGTGCGACGGTTCGTCGAAGTCGGCGTGAATGGTCCTCTCCAGCGCGGTCAACGCCGGCAGTGGACCACGTTCTGCGCCAAGAACATACGGCGCATCGTCGGCTCCGGCAATCACCTCGACTGTCGACCAACCTGCGATCTCGGCGGCCGAACCGGCATGGTCCTCGTGGAAATGGGTGAGCACGATCCGCACCACGTCCGCACGTCGCTTGCCCAGCGTGGTCAACGCCTCGGCGATCAACGCGGCACTATCGGGCCATCCGGTGTCGATCAGCGTCACGCCGTCCGGCCCGACCCAGAGGTAGCAGTTCAGCAGATGCGCCCGATCGCCAGGAACCCGGAGTCGGTACAGCGAGGGACCCAATTCAAGCAGGTCGGGAGGCGACATGCGTTGACGCTATCCAGCGCGCAGCAAACTAGCCTTCAGAATTTGGCCGGTTTCGCTCACACCGAAATCAGTTGTCGCGGATCCCGTCGAGGCGTTTGGTGGCATCCTCGAAGCCGCTCACCAACTCCGCGATGATGTCCGCCACCGGGCGGATCTCGTTCATCCGGCCGACGATCTGGCCGACGGGCATCGCGACCGTCGTCGGATCAGATGACTCGCTCATTCGTTGGTGCGCCTCGCTGACCAGGATGTTCTGCAGCGGCATCGGCAGTGGCTCGGGTGCGCCTTCGGCATCCCAGGCTTCGGTCCAGCGGCTCTTGAGCAGCCGGGCCGGTTTGCCGGTGTAGATGCGGCGCCGCACGGTGTCGCTGGATGAGGCCGCAAGCAGCGCCTGCTGGATCACCGAGGTACCCGCTTCGGTGCGCACGCCGAGGTCGTACTCGGCCGCGGTCAGGAACGCCGAACCCATCCACACGCCCTGCGCGCCGAGCGCCAGCGCGGCCGCCACCTGGCGTCCACTGCCGATGCCGCCGGCGGCGAGCACCGGGGTCGAACTTCCAAGCGCATCAACAACTTCAGGCACCAGGACCATCGACGCGATCTCACCGGTGTGACCGCCGGCCTCATGGCCCTGGGCGATCACGATGTCGACGCCGTTCTCGGCATGCCGCTGCGCGTGCTTGGCGCTGCCGGCGAGTGCGGCCACCGGGACACCGGCGGCGTGCACCTGGTCGATGACGTCTTTGGGAGGCGAGCCCAGCGCGTTGGCGATCAGTTTGATCGGGTGCTTGAGCGCCACCTCGACGTGGCTGCGGGCCACCGAGTGCAGCCAGCCCAGCACGCCCTCGGAGCGCGCCTCGTCCTCCGGCAGGGGCGGCACGCCCAGGTCGGCGAGGGTCTTGGCGACGAAATCGCGGTGCGTCTGCGGGATCAGCTTGTTGATGTCGACCGACGTGCCCTCGGTCGGCACCTTGGCGGGCATGACGATATCGACGCCGTAGGGCTTGCCGTCGGTGTTGGAGTCCATCCACTGCAGAACGCGCTCGAGATCGTCGGCGTCGTTGAACCGGACGCACCCGAGCATGCCCAGGCCACCGGCGCGGCTGACGGCGGCGGCGACCTTCTCCGACGGGGTGAAGACGAAGATCGGGTATTCGATTCCGAACCGCTCACAGAGGTCAGTTTTCATGGCGTTCGTCCCTCACTAGGAGTTCGCTCCGACATGCTTGGCGTGCACCTCGTCGGCCGGGCGCTCCTCGGTCTGGTCCTTGGCCCAGCGGTAGTCGGGCTTGCCGGCCGGCGACCGCTTGATCTCGTCGACCAGCCAAAGGCTGCGTGGCACTTTGTATCCCGCGATCTCGTTGCGGACGAACGCGTCCAGGTCGGCCAGGGCGAGGTGGGCGCCTTCGCGGGCCTGCACGACTGCGGCGACATGCTGGCCGAAGCGCGGATCGGGCACGCCGACCACCAACGCGTCGAACACATCCGGGTGGCCCTTGAGCGCCGCCTCGACCTCTTCGGGATAGATCTTCTCGCCGCCGCTGTTGATCGACACCGAGCCACGGCCCAGCATCGTCACGCTGCCGTCAGCCTCGACCTCGGCGTAGTCGCCGGGGATGGCGTACCGCACCCCTTTGATGGTCTGGAAGGTTTCGGCCGTCTTCTTCTCGTCCTTGAAGTAGCCCGACCGGGATGTGGCCGCGCTTGGCGATGATGCCGCGCACGCCCGAACCCGGCACCACCTCGTTGCCGTCGTCGTCGAGCACGACGGTGTTCTTGTCGATGGTGACGCGCGGACCGCCGGTATGCGACTCGCCCTTGGCCACGACGCTGGTGCCGCCGAAGCCGGTCTCCGAGGAGCCGATCGAATCGGTGATGATGCGGTTGGGCAGCAGCTCGAGGAACTTCTCCTTGATGCTCGTCGAGAACAGCGCTGCGGTGCTGGCGAGCAGGAACAACGACGACAGGTCGTATTCGTTGCCTGTCTCTTGGTGAGCGAGCAGCGCGTCGAGCAGCGGGCGGGCCATCGCGTCGCCGGTGAAGAACAGCAGGTTCACCTTGTGTTCGTGAATTGCCCGCCACACCTCGTCGGCGTCGAATTCCGGAGCCAGCACCACGGTTTGGCCGGAGAACAGCGCCATCCAGGTGGCCGACTGGGTGGCGCCGTGGATCATCGGCGGAATCGGGAGCCGGATCATCGGGGCGTTTGCGGCGGCCTGCTTGGACAGGTCGTATTCGTCGGCGATGGGCTCGCCGGTCGCGAAGTCGGTGCCGCCGAAGAGCACCCGGTAGATGTCCTCGTGGCGCCACATCACGCCCTTGGGGAAGCCGGTGGTGCCGCCGGTGTACAGCAGGTAGATGTCGTCCTCGCTGCGCTCGCCGAAGTCGCGCTCGGGTGAGCCCTGCTCGAGTGCCGAGTAGAACTCGACGCCGCCGTATTGGCGGAAGTCACCAGCTGGGTCTTCTGTGCCGTCCTCCACCACCAGGACGGTCTTGACGTTCGGGGTTTCGGGTAGGACGTTGACGACCCGGTCGGCGTACCGACGCTCATGCACCAGTGCCACCATGTCGGAGTTGTCGAACAGGTAGCGCAGTTCGCCCTCGACATAGCGGAAGTTGACGTTGACCAGGATCGCGCCGGCCTTGACGATGCCCAACATCGCGATGACGATCTCGATGCGATTGCGGCAGTAGAGCCCGACCTTGTCGTCCTTCTTGACGCCCTGGTCGATGAGGTAGTGCGCGAGGCGGTTGGCCTTCTCCTCCAACTCGGCGTACGTGAGCCGCTGGTCCCCGCAAATGAGGGCCACACGGTCAGGCACGGCGTCGATAGCGTGCTCGGCAAGATCGGCAATGTTCAGGGCCACAGGACCTAAACTAGAACGTGTTACATTTCCTTTCAAGTCCCATGCCGATTGCGCAGGTCGACGTCGCTGAGATCGCCCTAATCGCTCAAGTCCCGCAGCGGGATGCGTGCCCGGTACTGACGGTGCAATTGCTGCTTGGACACTCCGAGGAGGACACCGATCTCCGCCCAGGACAGCCCTGCCTCCCGAGCCGCCAGCACGGCGTCGTCGTACCGGACACGAGCGCGAGTCAAGTCTTCCCGCGCGGCAATCAGTTCACGCTTACTGGCACCGCTCCACAGGTCGGTGAGCACAGGATCGCGTTTATCGCGATAGCCAGGCTCACGTTCGTCGATGCCGCGCTGCAAGTCCGCGAGGGCAGCCCGGCGCAGCGCCGCCAATTCCTGGTTAGTCGACCACCACGGGTCGCTGCTAGCCATGGGGCCTCCCTCCCGCGGTCGTCAACTCCTGATCGACGACCACCCAAAGGATGCATCCCACCCCTGACAGGAGTGCTCGGTCCCGGTCGGCCTCCCTCCCGCGCGTCACACCTGATGACGACCACCCAAAGGATGCATCCCACCCCTGACAGGAGTGCTCGGTCCCGGTCGGCCTCCCCCCGCGCCGTCAACAACGATCATCGGCCGGTCGAGGGCGACTCAGCCCAGGACCGGCTTACTGGGCGTGAACACCACCGGCATCGCCTCGGGCCCACTGACGAAGTTCGCCGGCCGCAGCGGCAGCATGTCCTCGTCGGCCAGCCGAAGGTCCGGCATCCGCTGCAGCACCTTCGAGAGCATCAGCCGCAGCTCGAGGCGAGCGAGCTGGTTGCCCAGGCAGAAGTGCGTGCCGAAGCCGAAGGCCAGGTGGCTGTTCGGGATTCCGGTCGATGCGGAAACTCGTCCGGGTCGCCGAAGACGTCCTCATCGAAGTTGGCGACTTCGAACATCAACATGATCTTCTCGCCGGCCTTGAGCTCGGTGCCGTGGAACTCGGTGTCGGCGGTCAGCGTGCGGCACATGTTCTTGACCGGCGAGGTCCAGCGCAACATCTCCTCGATCGCGCCGGGCAGCAGCCCGTCCGGATCGGCCACCAGCCGCCGTCCCACTGATCGCGATGGCGCAGCAGCTGCTCGGTGCCGCCGGACAGCGTGTGCCGGGTGGTCTCGTCGCCGCCGATCAGGATCAGCAGCGTCTCCATGACGATCTCGTCGTCGGACATCCGCTGACCTTCGACCTCGGCGTTGACCAGGATCGAGAACAGGTCTTCGGTGGGCTCGGCGCGGCGCTTGGCGATAATGTCCATGGTGAAGGCCGTGTAGCCGGCGAAGGCCTCCATCATCGCCTGAGCGGTCAACTCGTCGATGTGCGAGCTGAGCCCGGTGACCAGGTCGTCGGACCACTTCAGCAGCAGCTCCCGATCCTCGGGCAGCACGCCGAGCATGTCGCCGATGACCGCCATCGGCAACGGCGCGGCGATGTCTCGGACGAAGTCGCACTCGCCGCGCTCGCAGACATCGTCGATCAGGGTGTCGCAGAGCTTTTCGATCGAGGGCACCTTGTCCATCACCCGCTTGCGGGTGAACCCGGCGTTGACGAGCTTGCGGCGCAACAGATGTGCCGGGTCGTCCATGTCGATCATGAACGGCATGCCCGGCGTGTCCGGCCGGATGCCGCCGGTGTTGGAGAACAGCTCCGGGTTGCGCTCGGCATCGAGCACCGCCTGATAGCGACGCGGCGGCGGCCAGACCGTTGCGGTCACGGAACACCGGTTGGTTCGCGCGCATCCACGCATAGGCCGCACGGGCGCCGCCGTCGGCGTAGAAGTTGCCGTCGGTCAGGTCGACGTCGAGCCCGGTCTCGGTCAGTATCGAAGTCATTTCTCTCCAGAAATCTCTTGTGCGTCAGCAGAAAGTCATGTCGACGTTCTCCGCCGAGCTCGAGACGAGTGCGCGTTTGGGCAAGCCCAGCGATGCGAGTTCCTTTGCATACGGGTGATCACCGAGCCGCAGCCGCACACCACCTGGCCGGTAGCCGCACACCGGTGAGCGATATCTCCCCGGGCGTCTCACGCAGGATGCCGTCGCGATACGAGTAGGTGGAGTGCACCTGTTTGCCGGAGGTGAATCTCGACGGGACTGGCAGACCAGGCCGGAATTCCATGCTCACCGCCAGTTGGCCGTCGATGCTGACGTCGAACCCGAACTGACGGCCCTCCCGGACCGTGAAGTCAGCCATCACCTTTGGGTAGCCCCAGATCGTCGTCCCCGCCTCCAAGGTGAAGGCCTGGTCCACGGGCATGTGATGGCAGAACGCGCCGGCCGCCTGCAGCGCGCCGAGTCCGCTCGCATTGGATCCCGGCGGATTCACCATCACGTTGGTGGCGTACTCGTTGTACTCACCGAGGTCGCTGTCGACATAACGCATGAACGTCAAGACGACCAGCGCCCGGCTGGACAGGAATCGGCATACCTGTAGGCCGCTGTAGTCGATCAGCCGCTGGGCGGCGTCAGCGTCCACGACAAACATCGCCGCGTGTTGATGGGCCGTGCGCACCCGCACCGGCATGGTCAGTACGGTGCCTGCGATGGTGTGCCGGCCGCCGATCGTCTCGGTCATCACGCCAATCTAGAACGTGTTCTAGACAGGTTGCAACAAGTGTCTACACCAGATCGGCCAGGTCCTTGATCTGCTCGACGGACCGGGCGCCGACGACCATCATCGAAACGCCTGCGGCCTCCCACTCCACGATCTGCTTACGGACGTAGTCGATGTCACCGACGATCGCCGAATCGTCGACCAATTCGTCGGGGATGACCTTGGCCGCTTGGTCCTTGCGGTCGGTGCGGAACAGCGCGGTGACCTCGTCGACCACGTCGGCAGTAGCCCATCCGGCGGTACACATCGGCATGGAAGTTGGTGTCCTCGGCACCCATCCCGCCCATGTAGAGCGCCAGGTGCGGCTTCATCAGCTCCATGATCGCCGGCCGGTCGTCGGTGACGACGACCTGCGCGGTCGCGCAGATCTCGAAGTCCTCGCGGGACCGACGGGCACCCGGGCGGGCGAAACCCTCGTCGAGCCACTCGTTGTACATCGGCGCCAACCGCGGGCTGTAGAAGATCGGCAGCCAGCCGTCGCAGATCTCGGCGGCCAGCGCGACGTTCTTCGGACCCTCCGCACCCAGCATGATCGGGATGTCGGCACGCAGCGGATGGGTGATCGGCTTGAGCGCCTTGCCCAGTCCGGTGGTGCCTTCTCCGGACAGCGGCAGCGGGTAGTGCGGCCCGGGGCTGGTCACCGGCGCCTCCCGGGCCCACACCTGACGGAGGATCTCGATGTACTCCCGGGTGCGCGCCAGCGGCTTGGGGAACTTCGCCCCGTACCAACCCTCGACGACCTGTGGCCCGGAGACCCCCAGGCCGAGGATGTGCCGGCCTCCGGAGAGGTGATCGAGCGTCAGCGCCGCCATTGCGCACGCAGTCGGGGTGCGTGCCGACAGCTGCACCACCGACGTGCCCAGTCGCATCCGGGTGGTCTCGCGGCCCCACCACGCCAGCGGCGTGTAGGCGTCCGAGCCCCAGGCCTCGGCGGTGAAGACGGTGTCGAAGCCGGCTTCCTCGGCCGCGGCGACGAGTTCTGCGTTGTTGGTCGGGCGGCTGCGCGCCCCAGTATCCGAGCTGAAGTCCGAGTTTCACTTTCGACCGACCCTTCTTGCCACGATTCTTAGAACCTGTTCTACTCGACGCCGTGACCACCAGCCAAAGCAGCCCGGTGCAGATCGATGACCATGAGCCGCCACTTTCGGCCCCGCTCAAACTGTCATTCGACTACACCCGTTCGGTCGGGCCGACCCTCAGTCAGTTCTTCACTGCCCTCCGCGAACGCCGCATCGTAGGCAACCGCGGATCGGACGGCCGGGTGCACGTACCACCGGCCGAATACGACCCCGTCACCTACGAACAGCTGACGGAGATCGTACCGGTAGCCAGTGTCGGCACGGTGGTGTCGTGGACCTGGCAGCCCGAGCCGCTGGAGGGCCAACCACTGGATCGACCGTTCGCGTGGGCGCTGATCAAGCTCGACGGCGCCGACACCCCGCTGTTGCACGCGGTCAGCGCTGAGAGTGCCGCCGAAGTCAGCACCGGCGCCCGCGTGCATGCGCACTGGATCGACGAGCCGGTCGGTGCGATCACCGATATCGCGTACTTCGCACTCGGCGACCAAGCCGAGCCGGCCGCGGAACCCAGCGCCGACAAGGATCCGGTGACCATGATCGTGGTCCCCACCACGATCGAGATCCAGCACACCGCCTCACTGCCCGAGAGCGCGTTCCTGAGGGCGCTCGAGGAGGGCAAGCTGCTCGGTGGCCGGACGGGCAAAACCGGCAAGGTCTACTTCCCGGCGCGGGAGGCCGACCCCGCCACCGGTCAGCAGATCGACGAGTTCGTCGAGCTGCCGGACAAGGGCACGGTCACGACGTTCGCGATCATCAACATCCCGTTCGCGGGCCAGCGCATCAAGCCGCCCTACGTCGCGGCCTACGTGCTGCTCGACGGCGCAGACATCCCGTTCCTGCACCTGGTCACCGAGATCGACGCGGCCGACGTGCGGATGGGCATGCGGGTCGAGGCGGTGTGGAAACCCCGCGAGGAGTGGGGCCTGGGCATCGACAACATCGACTACTTCCGGCCGACGGGCGAGCCCGACGCCGACTACGACACCTACAAGCACCACCAATGACAAGGGCCCCAATGACTTTTCGTGACGTTGCCGTCGTGGGCTTCGCACATGCCCCGCATGTGCGCCGCACCGAAGGCACCACCAACGGCGTCGAAATGCTGATGCCGTGCTTCGCCGAGTTGTACGCCGACCTCGGCCTCAAGCAGACCGACATCGGGTTCTGGTGCTCGGGCTCCTCGGATTACCTTGCCGGGCGGGCATTCTCGTTCCTCTCAGCCATCGACTCCATCGGTGCGGTACCGCCGATCAACGAGTCGCACGTGGAGATGGACGCCGCCTGGGCGCTGTACGAGGCCTACATCAAGATCCTGACAGGTGCGGTCGACACCGCGCTGGTCTACGGCTTCGGCAAGTCCTCCGCCGGGGTGCTGCGCCGGGTGCTGGCGCTGCAGACCGACCCGTACACGGTCGCGCCGCTGATGCCCGACGCCGTGTCGACGGCCGGCCTGCAGGCCCGTCTCGGTCTGGACTCCGGAAAGTGGACCGCCGAGCAGATGGCCCAGGTCGCACTGGATTCCATGAGCGCCGCGCCCCGCACCGATTCCGTCGAGCCCGCGAGTTCTATCGATGAACTGCTGGCCCGGCCGTACTTCGCCGATCCGCTGCGCCGCCACGACATCGCGCCGATCACCGACGGGGCGTCGGCGATCGTGCTGGCCGCCGGCGACCGGGCCCGCGAACTGCGTGAGCACCCGGCCTGGATCACCGGCATCGAGCACCGCATCGAGACCCCGGTGCTGGGTGCCCGCGACCTCACCACGTCTCCGTCGACGGCGGCGTCGGCCAAGGTGGCCACGGGCGGTGACACCGGGTCGATCGACGTCGCCGAGCTCTACGCTCCGTTCACCCATCAGCAGCTGATCCTCACCGAGGCCATCGGGCTGAACGGCTCGACGAAGATCAACCCGTCCGGTGGCGCGCTGGCCGCCAACCCGATGTTCTCGACCGGCCTGGAGCGCATCGGCTTCGCCGCCCGGCACATCTTCGACGGCTCGGCGCAGCGGGTACTCGCGCACGCCACCAGTGGTGCTGCGCTGCAACAGAATCTGGTCGCGGTCATGGAAGGCAGGAAGTAGCGATGGCAGGCAATCTGGCCGCGGTGCTGGGCACCGGGCAGACCAAGTACGTCGCCAAGCGCAAGGACGTCTCGATGAACGGCCTCGTGCGCGAGGCCATCGACAAGGCGCTGGAGGACTCGGGCTCGACGTTCGACGACATCGACGCCGTGGTGGTCGGCAAGGCGCCCGACTTCTTCGAGGGCGTCATGATGCCCGAGCTGTTCATGGCCGACGCCGTCGGCGCCACCGGCAAGCCGCTGATCCGGGTGCACACCGCAGGCTCGGTCGGCGGGTCCACCGCCGTCGTCGCGGCCAGCCTGGTGCAGTCCGGCAAGTACAAGCGGGTACTGACGATGGCCTGGGAGAAGCAGTCCGAGTCGAATGCCATGTGGGCGTTGAGCATTCCGGTGCCGTTCACCAAGCCGGTCGGTGCGGGCGCGGGCGGCTACTTCGCCCCGCACGTGCGCTCCTACATCCGGCGCTCGGGCGCGCCGACGCACATCGGCGCGATGGTCGCGGTCAAGGACCGGCTCAACGGCGCGAAGAACCCGCTGGCCCACCTGCACCAGCCCGACATCACGCTGGAGAAGGTGATGGCGTCCCAGATGCTCTGGGATCCAATCCGGTTCGACGAGACCTGCCCCTCGTCCGACGGCGCCTGCGCGATGGTGATCGGCAACGAAGACATCGCCGATGCGCGCGTCGCCGACGGGCACCCCGTCGCCTGGATCCACGCCACCGCGCTGCGCACCGAACCGCTGGCCTACTCCGGCCGCGACCAGGTCAACCCGCAAGCCGGCCGCGATGCCGCCGCCGCACTGTGGCGCGATGCCGGCATCACCAGCCCGATCGACGAGATCGACGTCGCCGAGGTCTACGTGCCGTTCTCCTGGTTCGAGCCGATGTGGCTGGAGAACCTCGGCTTCGCCCCCGAAGGCGAGGGCTGGAAGCTCACCGAAGCCGGTGAGACCGCGATCGGCGGCCGCATCCCGTTCAACGCCTCCGGCGGCGTGCTGTCGTCGAATCCCATTGGCGCATCCGGCATGATCCGCTTCGCCGAGTCGGCCATCCAGGTGATGGGCAAGGCCGGCGACCATCAGGTCGAGGGTGCCCGCAAGGCGCTCGGCCACGCGTACGGCGGTGGCTCGCAGTACTACTCGATGTGGGTGGTCGGGCTGACAAGCCGTGATGCCCTGACGAGCGCGCGAAGCGACGATGATGCAGTACACCTGCAGCGTGGCGATGAGCGGGATCAACGATTTCGTCGAGATCGCCAGGACCGCAGAGGAACTCGGGTTCGACTCGATCGCACTGCCGGACTCGATCTTCTACATGGAGAAGCAGTCGACGGACTACCCCTACACCCCGGACGGTTCGCGGATGTGGAACGCCGACACCGAGTGGGTGGATCCGCTGATCGCCGCGGGCGCGATGGGCGCGGTGACGTCGACGCTGCGGTTCTACACCAACGTGATGAAGCTGGGCTCCCGCAACCCGCTGCTGCTGGCGCGTCAGGTGGGGTCGGTGGCCAACCTGACCAACAACCGCTTCGGCTTCGGTGTCGGGATCGGCTGGGCGCCGGAGGAATTCGAGTGGTGCGGCGTACCGTATGCAAAGCGGGGTAAGCGCGTCGACGAGATGATCGACGTGATGAAGCTCCTCCTCGACGGCGGCATGGTCGAATTCCACGGTGAGTTCTACGATTTCGACAAGCTGCAGATGAGCCCCGCGCCGTCCAAGCCGGTGCCGTTCTACGTCGGCGGCCACACCGAAGTGGCGCTGCGCCGGGCCGTGCGCATCGGCGACGGCTGGACCAGCGCGATGATGAAAGGCAAGCAGATCGCGGAGACGATCGCCCAGCTCAAAGCGCTGCTGGCCGACGCAGACCGGGCCGACGACCCGTTCGAATACCAGGTGGTGTGCATCGACAAGTTCGGCGTCGACGGGCACCGCGAGCTCGCCGAATCCGGCGTCACCGACTACATCACCATCCCGTGGATGTTCGAGGGCCTGGGCTTCGACCCACCGCTGGAGCAGAAGAAGGACGCGATGAAGCGGTTCGCCGACACCTACATCCACTCGGGCTGGCAGGAGTGAAGGACACCCCGGCGCACCTGGCCGGGAAGCGATCGCGCGACGCGGTCGCCGCCCGGGACAAACAGGCGTGGCTCGACGTGTTCGCCGACGACGGCATCGTCGAGGATCCGATCGGTCCGTCGCACTTCGATCCCGAAGGCAAGGGACACCGCGGCAAAGTCGCCATCGCGGCGTTCTGGGACAAGGCGATCGCGCCGACCGACAAGATCGAGTTCAACTTCGTCGACACCTATCAGTGCGGCGACGAGGAAGCCAACGTCGGCAATATCGTCATCACGGCGGCGGGTCACCGGGTGACGGCCGAGGGGGTGTTCACCTACCGGGTCGATGCCGACGGCAAGATGGCGGCGCTGCGCGCCTACTGGGAGGTCGACCGCGCGACGGCGAGCGCGCAGAAGGTCTAGCCCGCCGCGCTCACCCGCTCGCCCAACTGGAACGCGGGCTCGATCTCCACACCCGCGACGCCGAGCATCATGCCGGCCATCACGTAATGACCGACCAGCGTGGTGAATTCGAGGATTTGATCCGGATCGAGTTCGCGGCGCAGGCGCTCGAAGGTCACCGGTGACAGGTTCCTGGTGGCCAGGAGTTCATCGGCGGCGGTCATCAACGTGCGGGTGCGTTCGGACCACCCGTCGTCGGATTCACGGGTCAGCGACTCGATCTGGGCGCGCGGGACACCGAGTTCGAGCGCCATCCGGGTGTGGTGGGCGTACTCGTACTGACACCCCATCCGCCAGGCGACGCGGACGACGATCTGTTCGCTGTCGGCCTGCGGGATGCGGCCGTGCTGGAGCAGTTGCGAGAAGAACAGGGTGTGCAGGGGAAAGACCCGGCCCAGCCGACCGGTGACGAGGAAGCACGTGTAGTCGTAGGTGTCGCCCGCGCCGAAACGAATGGCCGTCAGGAACATCCGCTGCCACATCCGCAGTCTCGCGGCGGGTCAACGGCGGGATCCGGCGAGGGTAGTCCAGACCGGACCACTCACCGGCGGGCAGTGTCATCGGCGGCTGCGGCGCGGCCGCGTTCGGGTCCGACGGCCGGATCCTCGTCAGAATGCTCATTTTTCGGGTCACGTTCAAGCTCCTATTGCTCGGCCGGTGATGGCGAGGACGAGGCGGCGTGGGGTGAATCGCGCACCAACGATGGGCACGCGATTGAGTGCGCCGGGAATGACGCTCGGTGGTGGCCGGCGGCGATCGAGGGTGTGCAGGGCGATCTCCACCACCTGATCGGGCGTCTGCCAGCTCCCGACACCCGGGCGGGTGGTGCCGAGCTTGTCGAAGAACTCCGTGTGCATCGGGCCCGGTGACACGGCGAGCACCCTCAGGCCGCTGCGGCGGGTTTCGTACGCGACAGCCTCGGTGAAGCTCAGCACGAACGCTTTTCCCGCGCCGTACACCGCCATCGACGGGGTCGGCTGGTAGGCGCTGGTACTCGCGACGTTGACCAGTGCACCACGCCCGCGCTGCACCATCTGAGGCAGCAGCGCCCGGGTCAGTTCGACGAGGCCTGCGACGTTGAGCTGGATCTCCGCCGCGATGGCGTCGGGGTCCTGACCGACGAAGTTCCCATGGGTACCGACGCCGGCGTTGTTGACCAGCGTGTCGACAGTCAATCCGTCAGCGGCGATGCGGTCGGCCAATGCCCTTCCCGACCCGGGCAACGACAGATCCGCCTCATAGACAACGGCTTTCACGCCGGTGTCGGCATGTAGCTTCCCGGCGAGCGTGTCCAGCCGGTCCTTGCGCCGGGCGACCAGGATCACATCCGCGCCGCGCTCAGCGAGCCGACGCGCGAATTCCTCGCCAAGGCCTGAGCTTGCGCCGGTGATCAGCGCGGTGGTGCCGTGATGGTCCACCGGGATCACCGCCGTCCCGTCTCAAACGCGCGGGCACTTCCTGCGGCGCGGTTCTCCGGCCTCCACCGACGGGTCGGCGACACTCCCCGCGCGGTGCCGCCGGATCTCTCGACGAGGTCGAGGTACTCGAAGGGGTTGTGGCCGCAGAACATTTCGATCTGCGGATGATCGGCGTGCAGTGCGCGCAGCCGGTCCTGATTGTCACGGCGCTTGTCGCGTTCGGTGGTCACCATCACCTGGAACAGTTCGGCGCCGGGTCCGCATTTGCGGGTCGGCAGTTTGACTTCGCGCGCATCGAAGTACGCGTCGCCGCAGTCGAGCAGCCACCCGTCGGCGGTGTTGACCGCGATGCCGCAATGACCGTGGGTGTGCCCGAACAGCGGGACCATCAGGACGTCTTCGGCCAATCCGTCCAACCCGCGCACGGCCTCGAAGCCGTACCACGGCTCGCCGCCGTGGGTGTAGCTGCGCCACCTGGGGTCGTGGGCCCACATCTTGGGCCGGTAGCGGCGGCGGCCGCGGAAGCCGTGTCGCCGGCGTGCCGCGTCGAGTTCGGTGGTGTGCACGTGCACCAGTGCCTCGGGGAAGTCCGACAGTCCTCCGACATGGTCGAGATCGAGATGCGTCTGGACGATGTGCCGCACGTCGCGCGGGTCGAATCCCATTGCCCTGACCTGTTCGACGGCCGCCAGGGACGGGTCCAGCAGAGGCCGCGCGTATCCCTTCGCGAACTCCCAGCCGAGGCGTGAGGTGATGGCGGCGTAGTCGGCCGTGCCGAGGCCGGTGTCGACGAGCACCAGTCCGGCATCCGAGGTTTCCAGCAACAGCACGTGGCAGACCAGATGCTGGCCGAGCACTGAGATCCCCTGAATCGAAGCGCAATTGAGGTGGTGCACCCGATCTACAGTCATCCCCATCTCCTTTCCGTGAATGTTTGTTCATTTTTATTTCAGAAGACCGATTCTGTCAATAGTGAATATTTGTTCACGTAAGATCGGCTGATGCCGAAGGTCAGTGACGAGCATCGAAAGGCTCAAGCGGAACGCTTCGTCGACGCTGCGCGACGGTGCTTCACCCGACTGGGAGTCGAGGGCACCTCGATGGAGGAGATCCGGACAGAGGCCGGTGTCTCGGCGGGACTCATGTACCGCTACTTCGCCTCCAAGGACGACATGATCGAGGCGGCGATCTCGGGGTCGATGGCGCAGTTCGAGGCGCTCGTCGCGCACCTGGGCACAAATGATGACTCCGCCACCGCCAACGGTTACCTGCGCTCGTTGCTGAGCCTGCTGCAGCAGTTCCGTCATCACAGCGAAGGCGTCGACCTGTTCCGCCTCGCGGTCCAGGGCTGGGCGCACGCTCAGTCGCGCCCCGGCCTCAAGAGTGTCCTGACCGACAGCTTCTCGCGTCAGATGGCGTCGTATAGATCAGCCGCCGCACGCTGGTCCACTCCGGCCGAGGCGGACGCCGCGGCCGGTGCGATCACGGCGGCGGTCATCGGCTACGTGGTGCAGAGCGCCTTCAGCGATACCGACGTCGACGTCGAGAAGTACTGCAGCGGAATGGCAACGCTGGGCAGGTGAGTGCCGTGTGACGTCGAGCACTCCGCTGCGCCAGGTACGTTGGACGTGACCAGAGGCTCCGTTGGGGCCCTTTCGCAATCCCCATCAGAATTCGTGATCAGAGTGTTTGAGTTTCGCCATGTTCGTCACCGTCTCCGTTTGCCCGTCGCGGCCGTCGCGGCAGTCGTCGCCCTCAGCGCCGTCGGGTGCGACAATGCCGAATTCACGCCGGATGCCCCCGCGGGCACCCCGCAGGCCCTCGCATCGACGACGTCCAGCCTGACCCAAGCCGGCTCCCCCGCGGCCCAATCCCCGCAACCGCACCTGACCGACTACAGCCGCCTGCTGCTGGACGCGGGCGACCTCAGCGACCAGGAGGACACCTTCTCGGAACGCTCGTCGGCGGCCACGCCCAACGGGCTGCCCGGCGCGAGCACCCTGTTCGTCAACGCCGACGACACCCGTGCGATCTCCGTCACGGTCGCGGTCTACCCCGGCCCTCCGACGGCCAGCGCGACCCTGCGAGAGGCGGTCGCCACGGCGAACACCGTGGTCACCGGCGGAAACCCGACTCCGTTGCCGGTCGGAACCGACGGCACGGTGATCAAGGGCACCGCACCCGACGGCGGCAAGGCGGTCACCCTGGTGCTGTTCACCCAGGGGCCGGCACTGGCGCGGTTGGAGTTCGACAGTGCGACCGGCGACGCCACCACCGACCAGTTCGTCACCGATATCGCCAAGATGCAGCAGATCGCGCTCAGAGTGGGTCTCCCGGACAACGCGGAATAACCCCGTTCAGTCGGGGACCTTCGTCACTATTCTTCGCAGGTGAACGCGGTTGCATTGCGCAATCCATCGACAAAACTGTAACGTGTTCTAGTTAGAACACTGATGGAGGCGCGAAGTGACGACTGAAACAGCCCACAGCGGCATTCGCGAGATCGACACCGGCGCGCTGCCGGACCGGTACGCGCGGGGTTGGCACTGCCTGGGTCCGGTCAAAGACTTCCAGGACGGCCAACCGCACGGGATCGAGATCTTCGGCACCATGCTGGTGGTCTTCGCCGACTCGCAAGGTGAGCTCAAGGTCCTCGACGGCTACTGCCGCCACATGGGCGGAAACCTGTCGCAGGGCACCATCAAGGGTGACGAGGTCGCCTGCCCGTTCCACGACTGGCGCTGGGGCGGCGACGGCAAGTGCAAGCTGGTGCCCTACGCGAAGCGCACCCCGCGACTGGCCCGCACCCGGTCCTGGGAGACCGACGTCCGCGGCGGCCTGCTGTTCGTCTGGCACGACCACGAGGGAAACCCGTCGCAGCCCGAGGTCCGGATCCCCGAGATTCCCGAGTTCGCCAGCGACGAATGGACTGACTGGCGGTGGAACACGATGCTCATCGAGGGCTCCAATTGCCGCGAGATCATCGACAACGTCACCGACATGGCGCACTTCTTCTACATCCACTACGGGTTGCCGACATACTTCAAAAACGTATTCGAGGGCCACGTCGCCTCCCAGTACCTGCACAACGTCGGCCGCCCCGATATCAACGACATGGGCACCACTTACGGGGAAGCGCACCTCGACTCGGAGGCCTCGTACTTCGGCCCGTCGTTCATGATCAACTGGCTGCACAACAACTACGGCGGCTTCAAGGCCGAATCCATCCTGATCAACTGCCACTACCCGGTCAGCCAGGACTCGTTCATGCTCCAGTGGGGCGTGATCGTGGAAAAGCCCAAGGGCCTCGACGACGCGACCACCGACAAGCTGGCCCGGGTGTTCACCGAGGGGGTCAGCAAGGGCTTCCTGCAGGACGTGGAGATCTGGAAGCACAAGACCCGCATCGACAATCCGCTGCTGGTCGAGGAGGACGGCGCGGTCTACCAGATGCGCCGCTGGTATCAGCAGTTCTATGTCGACGCCGCCGAGGTCGCGTCGGACATGACCGACCGGTTCGAGATCGAGGTGGACACCACGATGGCCAACGAGAAGTGGCATGTGGAGGTCGAGGAGAACCTCAGGCGCCAGGCCGCCGAGAAGGAAGTAGCGCAGCAGACCTCAGGTCAGCCCACCCAGGTTTCCTGATGACCGCACGCGAGGACGCACCCGACGTCGAGCAGCTCGCCAGGTCGATGGTGCTCCTGCACGGCGGTCACGATGACGATGATCATCCGGTCAGTGAGAATGGTGGCGGATCCTGGTCCAAGGCACCGGATTTCGCATCTGATCCAGACCGCGCCGCCGCGGTTCAGGCGGCGACCCTTCGGGACCGGGAACGCTACCTCAGTTCAGGACTGACGCCGGTGGATTGCCGGTTCTGCCATGCCACCGTCGCCGTCAAGAAGCTGGGTCCGGAATACACAGCGGTGCAGTGGAACTCGGCGGCGGCACAGCGCTGCGCCTACTTCGCTGAGATCCGCGCCGACGGCGGCAGCAGCAGTCGTGCGCGGTCATGCCCACGGCTGGGCGACAGCATCAAGCACGCGGTCGCCGAAGGGTGCCTCGAAGCGGTCTCCAGCGCCCCCTCCCCCGGCGACGGCTAGTCAACTCGACGCCCAACGTACGTTTTCGGCGCGAAAGTCCGAATAGATCAGACCACTTCGTCCTTCTCGGCGTGGCCCGTCACAGCCCCGCGAAGCGTTCCTTGACCTGTTCAGCGGTCAGCCCGTAGTCGGCGAGTGAATATGTGTGCTTCGGTGCGCGAGGGCCCTTCTGACTCTCCTCGTGCATGCCGACCATCGCCTGCCGGGCCGCATCGGTCACCTCGATACCGAACTGTGTGTAGATGCCTTCGACCGTCGCGATCGGGTCTTTGATGAAGTCGACGTACTCGACATCGCAGAACTGCGCCGGATCATGTTTGGCGCGTTCGGCATTGAACAACTCCAACCCCCGCGACCAGGTTTCCAGGGCATCCTCGCCGATCTGCGGGCCGACGAACGAGGTGGACCAGCCGTCGGTGGTGTGCGCTGCCAGCGAGCACATCGACGCCATCAGCGTCTCAGCCGGCCGGTGGCACTGCACGATGAGCGCATCGGGGTAGACAGCCATCAGCGCGTCGAGTGCGAACAGATGGCTGGGATTCTTGAGCACCCAACGCTTCTCGGCGTCGTGCAGCCCGATCAACTGCAGGTTCCGGCGATGCCGCTGATACGGCTTCGTCCAGTCCTGCCGCGCCAGCCATTGCGCGTAGGTGGGCAGGTGGGCCAGCGTCTCGTAGGACACCGAGTGCAGCGACTGACGCAACAGTTGCCAGCACTCCTCGACCTCGTCGGCGGTCATGTAGTGCAGACCCATGTATTCCGGGTCCTCGTTGTGGGCCTTGGCGAACTGCGCGTCCAACTGCTGGAAAACCGGGTTCTCCAACCAGGTTTCGCGCGGCGGGCGCGGCTGCGGGAACTCGGCCAGCCACAGTTCCAGCCCCTGGTGGCCGGGATCGGCCGTCAGCAAGCGGTGCAGCGCCGTGGTGCCGGTGCGCGGCAGGCCGGTGACGAAGATCGGCCGCTCGATCGGCACGTCGGCGTGTTGCGGATACTGCTTCCAAGCCGCCTCGGACATCAGCCGGGCCACCAGCGCGTTGCGGACGAAGAACCGGCACATCTTGCTGCCGAACTCGGTGAGGTCGGCGTCGCGCTGGTAGGACTCCAGCAGCGTGTCGAGCGCTTCGCGGTAGTTGTCGTCGTCGGTGCCGAAATCATCGAGGCCGACGGCTTTGGTGGCCGAGGCATGCAGATCCTCGACCGTTCCGACGTCGGTGCGTGCCATCAGGCCTTGTACTCCCCGCAGTTGACGTCCAGCGTCTGCCCGGTGATGCCGCTCGCGAGATCACTTGCCATGAAGAGGATCGCCGAAGCGACCTCGTCCTCGGTCGGCAGCCGCTTGAGATCGGAGTTCACGGCGGCCGCATCGTAGATCTGCTCGACCGTGGTGCCGTACTTGCCGGACTGGTGGGTGAAGTAGCCCTTCAGGGTGTCGCCCCAGATATAACCGGGGACAACCGAATTGACCCGGATGCCTTGTTCGCCGAGTTCGGTGGCCAGCGACTGCGACATGGCAAGCAGCGCCGACTTCGCCATCTTGTAGGCACCGTACTTGGCCTGCGAGTGCCGCACCACCATCGAGTTGACGTTCACCACCGATCCGCCCGCCTCGGCGAGTGCAGGTGTGAAGCCCTGGGTCAGTCGAAGCGCGCCGAGCACGGTCAGTTCGATCGCCTCGCGAATATGTTCAAATGTTGTGTTGGCCAATGGTTTCATCGAAGGCACCCGAAATGCGTTGTTGATCAACACATCTACTTTGCCGTAGGTGTCCACTGCCACCTTGACCAGATTTTCCACCTGAGTGTCGTCGGTGATGTCGGTGCCGACGGCAACCGCGCGTCGACCCAGATCGGTGACCTGCTTGGCGACGTCATCCAAGCGTTGCACGGTCCGCGCGGCCAGCACCAGGTCGGCGCCGTTCTCGGCACATCGACGAGCCAGCGTCGTCCCCAGGGCAGGACCGACGCCACTGATGACGACGACCTTGCCATCGAGCAATCCAGCCATTTCTAACCCACCATCCTGTCGGCGATCTGCTTCTGGCGCAGCGCAATCCGCGCACGCCAATCATCATCGGAGATCTTGTTGGACTCGTAGTACGGCAGCGCGGCGGCCACCTTGTCGACGTCGACCAACTCGACGGTCGGCCCGTCGGCCTCGGTCAAAGCCCGCGAGAGCCGCTGCCAACGAAACTGCAGATAGCCCTTGGCGTGTCCGAGCGTCTCGACCCAGTTCGTCACGCCGGGGTTCGTGTCGGACACCACCATCCGAACCTTGCCGTCCGGATCCGCTTGCGCCTGAGTGCCGTTCAGCGAGGTCTGGTGGTTGATGTAGTCCAGCGAGATGTACCACAGGCTGCCGAGCTGGAAGCCGACGTACGGTGCGTCAGTGACCGGCAGTGTGATGATCAGCGCCTGCTCGGGAGTCAAGTCGAAATGCCCGACCGACGAGTACTGGGTGGCCAAGCCGCCAGGCGTGAGCCGCGGCGCCACCATCGTGTTGACCGGAAGGGTGTTGTAAAACCACTGCGGAAACTGCAGCCAGGTCTTCACCCGCTGGACGAGTTGCTTACCCGCTACGGCGTAACGCTTCTCGATCAGCTCGCGCGTCAGCGCGGGCGGCGCCGTACCCGCGGTATCGGTACGGGCGACGCTGATGTAGCCGCGCTGCGCCGACCAGTCGTTGTACACCTCACGGACGAGCAGTTGCGAAGTGCTCGTCGGCGTCACGCGCCACTCGAAGGTGCCGTCGGCGGCGACGTCGAGCTCACGATCGTCGAACGCCGCCTGGCTTACGGGCACGTTGTCGTCGGTGTACTCACCGCCCAACATCTGAAAGCTCAGATCGGTGGTGCTGCCGCGGCGGCCCTGTACGACGTATTCATGCCCGGGCTGCACGCGGGTGCCGAAGTAGAGGGTGTCCGGATTGTCCAGGCCCATCTTGGTGAACGGCCCGGTGCCCGACTGCATGAACGGAATGATCGCGGTCGTAGTCGAACGCCAGGTGCGTGCATCCCGCGATGCAACCGGCAAGGTACTGAAGACCTTCGAGCAGATCGGCCTCGGACTCGATGAATGGCGCGGCGGCGACGAGGCTCTCGGCCTCGCCGATCGCGTCCTGGAGCGGCTGTGAGTACATCGATTCGCTGGGCCTCCGTGGTTCAATATTGAACCGTCTCGGTCGATATTTGGGCGGTGAGTCGACCCTGAGACTAGAACGCGTTCTAGTTTGAGTCAACGGGCCGAGGCAGTATCGACGGTCCATATCTGGACCGCCTTGGTACATTTCTGGAATGCCGATGCCTGAGTCGTCCGGGCGGACCTCCCCACCGACCCACCGGGTCGTCGCGGTTCTCGACTTCCTGGCCCGCCACCCCCACGATCGGTTCGGCTTGTCTGATCTGGCCCGCCGGCTCGAGTTGAGCCAAGCCCACGTGTCTGGGCATCGTCACGACGCTGACCGAATCCGGCTACCTGGTGCGCGACGCCCGGGACAAGACGTACGGGCTGGGGCCCGCCCTGATCACCCTGGGCCACACCGCCCAGGAAGCCATGCGCGTCAACCCCGCGGCCCGCGACGAACTGCGCAGTCTCTCGGCGGCCCACAACACCATCGCGGCGCTATCCGCGGTGGTGGACGATCGAATCACGCTGCTGGAACTCGTTGCTCCGCCGGGCGTGAATCCCGGGGTTCGGGTTGGCCAAAGCTATCCGTTCGCCCCACCTGTCGGCCTGATGTTCGTGCTGTGGGACGACGAGGCACTCGAAGACTGGCTGGCGAGCCCCGCCACCATCCCGCTGCGCACCGACACCGAACGCCTGCACCGGGTGGTTGCCGAATGCCGCTCGGCCGGTTACCTCGTCGAGCGGCAGACCGCGGGCGGTCGCCGGCTGTACGCGCTGATGGCCGGGATGTCGAGCACGCTGCCCGACGAGTTGCGGGCCCTGCTCGGTGAGTTGATCTCTGACATCGGCGAACGTGTATATCTGCGCAGCGAGGCCGAACCAGGGCGGGCGCGCCGGGACATCAGCGTCATCTCCGCCCCGGTGTTCGACCATCACCGGCGTCAGGTGATGACGGCGTCGCTGCGGATCGGCGCGCCCCTGACCGATGCCGAGATCACCCGATGCGCCAAGGATCTGGTGTCCACCGCCGACACGCTGACCGCACAACTCGGCGGGCACAAGCCCCTCAGTTGACGCTCGCGATCGCGAAGGGCAGCACCTCCGAGACCCCGGCACCCCGCAGTACCCGGGCCGCCATTGTCATTGTCCAACCCGTGTCGGTCATATCGTCGACCAGCAGCACCGGTCCGGCCAGCCCGTCGAATGTTGCGGGCTCCGGTGCCGCCCATGAATCATGCAGCGCGGCAACACGGTACGCGGAGTTGGCCGCGGTAACCGGCCGACGCTGCGGCGCGTACCGCAGGGTGCCCAGGTTGGTCAGTCGGCCCAGTTGGGCCAACCGCTCGACGAGCGTGCTGATCAGCAGTGGATGGCCGACCGAGTCGAGCCCGATGACCGCGACCGGCCGGCTCTGCCAGGTCCAGGACGCCAGCACGTCGACAGCGGCGCGGACCACGTCGTCGGGGACGGTCTGGTCGGGTTCGTCGAGCAGCCTGCGCAACCGGGCGCCCCAACCCAGGTCGGTCAGCCGCCCGATCACCCGGCCGGCCTCCGGCCCGTCGCTGATCCGGCCGGACAGTGTGAGCCCGAGCTTGCTCAGGCCGGTCGGCCACTGCCGACGCGGGGTGATCTCCACCCCCGGTCGCAGCAACTGCGCCCTGACGGACTCGGCCGCGGCGTCGGCGACCTGGGCGTCGTACCGCTGACCCGTGCAGTTGTCACAGCGTCCGCACCGCTGGCCGTCACGAAGCTCCGGATCGTCGAGTTGATTGCGCAGGAACATCATTCGACATTCCGCGGTGTCCTGGTAGTCGAGCATGGCCTGCTGCTCCCGGCGGCGGGCCTCGTCGAGACGTCGGTAGCGCTCCTCGTCGTAGGACCACTCTTCGCCGGTGCTCACCCAGCCGCCCTTGACCCGCCGGACCGCACCGTCGACGTCGAGGACCTTCAGCACCATCTCCAGGCGGGTCCGGTTGAGGTCGACCATCGGCTCCAGCGCCGCGGTGGACTGAGGGCGATCACCATCGAGTGCATGAATCACGTTGCGCACCAGGGATTCCGACGGGAAGGCCACGGATGCGAAGTAGCGCCACACCTCGCGGTCCTCCTTGCCGGGCAGCAGGACGACCTCCGCGCTGTCGGTGGACCGGCCCGCGCGGCCGACCTGCTGGTAGTACGCGATCGGTGAGGACGGTGCGCCCAGGTGGATCACGAAGCCGAGGTCGGGTTTGTCGAAGCCCATGCCGAGTGCCGACGTGGCGATGAGCGCTTTGACCCGGTTGTCCAGCAGATCGGCTTCGAGTTGTTCGCGTTCGGCGGTTTCGGTAGCGCCGGTGTAGGCCGCCACCTTGTGGCCACGTTCCCGCAGCAGCGCGGCCACGTCGTGCGCCTGTGCGACGGTGAGCGTGTAGACGATGCCCGAACCCGGCAGCGACTCGAGGTGTTCGGCAATCCAGGCCGCGCGCTGGGCCGGGTTGCCGGCCCGAACCACTGACAGCCGCAGCGACTCCCGGTCAAGGCCGCCGCGCAGCACCAGGGTGTCGGTGCCACCGACCCCCAGTTGCGCCTTGACGTCCTCGACCACCCGGTCGTTCGCCGTGGCTGTGGTCGCCAGAACCGGGATGCCTGAACCCAATTCGGCGATCAGCGTCCGTATGCGGCGGTAATCGGGCCGGAAATCATGACCCCAGTCCGACACACAATGTGCCTCATCGACAACCACCAGGCCGGCGTCGGCGGCCAGTGCGGGCAGCACCGCATCGCGGAAGTCAGGGTTGTTCAGTCGTTCGGGGCTGACCAGGAGGACATCGAGATCTCCGTTCCCCACCCGCCGGTGGATGTCGTCCCATTCGGCGACGTTGGCGGAGTTGATGGTGGCGGCGTGTACTCCGGCCCGCTCCGCCGCGAGCACCTGGTTGCGCATCAGCGCCAGCAGCGGCGACACGATCACCGTCGGTCCACGCCCGGCGGCGCGCAACAATTTGGCGGCAATGAAGTACACCGCCGACTTTCCCCACCCGGTGCGTTGCACCACCAGCGCCCGCCGCCGCTGCACCACCAGGGCCTCGATGGCGGTCCATTGGTCGTCGCGAAGCGTTGCGTCCGGTCCAGCCAGTTGTTCCAGGATCGTCTGCGCCTGCGCGCGGGTTGCCATGGCCCCATAGTGCCGGGCGGGTCCGACGCCCGACGCGGAGGCACTCATCGCGCCGGCGGTTGATCGCCGGCGCGATGAGGCCCCCAGCCTGGCTTCGAAACGTCGTTATCGGTCAGGCTGGGCATTCCGTCAGAGGTTCTGCAGCGCCATGAAGGCCTCGGCGGGTTCCACCGCCAGGCCGCAGCGGTTCTGGTAGTCGCGCGCCGGCTGCTGGATCGCGCGCACCTCGTCGGCTTCCTTCGGGTGGCTCGAGAAGAAGCCGTCCATCTGGCCCACCGCGATGAAAGCCGGCTGGCGGGTGGCATCCAGCAGCGCCTGGTTGACGTCCGGATGCTTGGCCAGATAGTCCGAGGTGGATTTCATCACCGAACTGATCGTCGCCGACAGCCCGGCGGCGCTGCATTCGTCGGCTGCGGGAGGCCGCGGCGGGTGCGGGTTCGGCGGTGGCTGTCACCGGGGTCGGGGGTGTGGGCTCGGGTTCGGCACCTGCCACCGGCATGGCCAGGACGGCACACGCTGCGGCACCGAACAGGGCGAGCACACCGGCTCTGCGGAGTCGGGTCACGGGGTAGCTCCTTTGCGGTCTGCGAAATCACGGTCTTGACTGGATTTCGCAGATACGTGCGAAGTGTTACGCCGGGAAGCGTCGGGAACCGCGGAAGTCGTGGCCCCAATCGGAGACGCAGTGCGCCGTCGGACCGGTTTCGCGTCGCAGTTTGCACCTCGAGCACCCGGCGGCCGCCGCCAAACGATGCCCGGGTTGCGGAAAGGTAACGATGCGTTGGCGAATTTGCTGAATCCCGTTGTCCGGCGCCCGACACTCAGGTTGCCTCAACGCGTGACCCCAGGCATGGCGATCGCCTATGCTTCCACACCAGCATCAGCAAACCGGGCGGGGGACATCGTGCCGACCACACTCACTTCGAATGGTCGTGTGATTGACCAGGACCCCACCAAGTTCGGGCGGCTGCGGGAATCGAACGAGCACGCCGCCAGCGAAGCAGTACTGCGCGAGCGCCTGAGCCAGGACGGGTACATCTTCCTCCGCGATGTGCTCGACAAGCAGATTCTGCTGCACGTGCAGGAAGTTGTTGCCGACGAGCTGCGCCGACTCGACGCAATCGACCCCGACGGCGGTCGCTCCGCGCACCCGTTCCCTGCGCGACCGGGCCTGTCGTTTTATGAAGTGGCCGACTACGTCAGCCAGGAGGAGCGTCGTGCGCTCACGCACCAGCCTGCGCTGGCCGCAATCTTCCACGCCATCTTCGGCGAGGCGGCGAAGCCGCTCGATTACAGCTGGCCGCGCATCGCCGGCCCGGGCCGCAGCCAGCCGGCGCATTCCGACTGGGTGTACATGCGGCGTGGGACGCCGCGGCTGTACACGGCGTGGATTCCGCTGATGGACGTGCCGCTTTCGTATGGACCGCTGATGGTTCTCGAGGACTCGCATCTCGACAATCCGCATACCCGCCGCTACCTCCGGATGGATGCCGACAAGCTCGGCTACTTTGACGCCCCGCGCTTGAAGCACGGGAGGCTCGTGCACGGCGGGTGCTACAGCCGTCGCCCCGACCGCGTGCGGGAGGAGTTCGGCACACGCTGGCTCAGCACCGACTACCGGCTTGGCGACTTGATGATCTTCAACACGCGCAACGTGCACGCGACGCTCGACAACCGCAGCGAGGGTTTCCGCCTGACGATCGACGTCCGCTTCCAGCCCGCGAACGATCCGGTCGATCCGCGCTTCGAGGGCCCGAATCCGATCGCGCACGGCGCGCGCGGAACCAACATCTTCAAGCACGCGAAACAGGTGACGAACGGGGTGCTGCGACACTTCGGTCCTCGGCGCGGACTGGTGGGCGTGCAGCCGGCATCGGCGAAATAGGCTCGCGCGTTCGTGGCCTGACCTGTGAAGATTTTGTTGGCTGTACCTAGCTCGCGGCCGTAGTGGCGGCGTCCTGTTCGCGCTTGATCTCCAGGGCGATGTCGATCAGCTGATCCTCCTGCCCGCCGATCAGCTTGCGCTGTCCGGCGCGATGCAACAGCAGGTGCGCGGGCACCCCGTAGCGCTCCGACTGCCGGATCGCGTGCTTGAGGAAGCTGGAGTACACCCCGGAATAACCCATGATCAGCGCGTTGCGGTCCAGCAGGCATTCGGCGGGCATGGCGGGGGCGACGACCTCCTCGGCGGCATCGGCGATCTCGAAGAAGTCGATGCCGGTCTTGACCCCGATCTTGTCGAACACACCGATCAGCGCCTCGACCGGGGCGTTACCCGCGCCCGCGCCGAATCGGCGGCAGCTACCGTCGATCTGCTTGGCTCCGGCTCGCACGGCCTCCACCGAGTTGGCGACGCCGAGACCCAGGTTCTCGTGGCCGTGAAAACCGACCTGCGCGTCGTCCCCGAGTTCGGCGACCAGCGCCGCAACCCGGTCGGCGACGCCTTCGAGCACCAGCGCGCCCGGCCGAGTCCACGACGTACACGCACTGGCAGCCGGCGTCGGCCATGATCCGGGCCTGCGCGGCCAGCTTCTCCGGCGGAGACGGTGTGCGACATCATCAGGAAGCCGACGGTTTCCAGGCCGAGCTCACGCGCCAGGCCGAAATGCTGGATGGACACGTCGGCCTCGGTGCAGTGCGTCGCGATCCGGCAGATCGACCCGCCGTTGCCCTGCGCCTCCTTGATGTCCTCCTTGGTGCCCAGACCGGGCAGCATCAGGAAGGCGATCTTGGCTTCCTTGGCGGTCTCGGCCGCCAGCTTGATCAGTTCCTGTTCGGGGGTTTTGGAGAAGCCGTAGTTGAAGCTCGATCCGCCGAGGCCGTCGCCGTGGGTGACCTCGATGACCGGGACGCCCGGCCGTGTCGAGTGCGGCCACGATGGCGCCGACTTCGTCCTTGGTGAACTGGTGGCGCTTGTGGTGCGAACCGTCCCGCAGCGACGTGTCGGTCATCCGCACGTCCCAGATCGGGTTGAAGTAGATCTCGCTCATGACTGAGCACCTCCTGATGCTGCTGCCTGCTCTTCGCGCGAGCGCTCATCGCCGGATGCCGCGCTGTTCTTGGCGATCTCCTCGCCGACCTTGGTGGCCGCGGCGGTCATGATGTCCAGGTTGCCCGCGTACGGCGGCAGGTAATCGCCGGCGCCCTCGACCTCGACGAACGTGGTGACGACGGCCTGCCCGCCGGAGTTGACCGACGGCGGGTCGAACTGCGGCTCGTTGAGCAGCCGGTATCCGGGCACATACGTCTGCACCTCGGCGACGACGTCCTTGATCGACTTGGTGATCGCGTCCTGGTCGGCGTCCTCGGGGATCGCGCAGAAGATGGTGTCGCGCATGATCATCGGCGGGTCGGCCGGGTTCAGGATGATGATGGCCTTGCCCCGCTTTGCGCCGCCGATGGTCTCGACGCCCTTGCTGGTGGTCTTGGTGAACTCGTCGATGTTGGCCCGGGTGCCCGGACCGGCCGACGCCGAGGACACCGAGGCGACGATCTCGGCATAGGGAACGCCGCCGAGTTCGGCGACTGCGCGCGATCACCGCGTACACGATCGGGATGGTGGCCTGGCCGCCGCAGGTGATCATGTTGACGTTCGGCGCGGTGAGATGCTCGCGCAGGTTCGCGGGCGGGATCACCGCCGGACCGACCGCCGCCGGGGTGAGGTCGATGGCGCGGATGCCGGCCTCGGCATAGCGCGGCGCCGCGTCACGGTGCACATAGGCACTGGTGGCCTCGAACAGCATGTCGGGCTTCTCGTCGAGACCGAGCAGCCAGTCCGCACCCTGGTGCGACTGTCTCCAGGCCCAGCTTGCGGGCCCGAGCCAGGCCCTCGCTGTCGGGGTCGATCCCGACCATCCACCGCGGCTCGAGCCACTCCGAGCGCAACAGCTTGTACAGCAGGTCGGTGCTGATGTTGCCCGATCCGACGATCGCGACTGAGAGTTTGTTCCGGCCGTTCTGGCCCATGGCAATTGCTCCTACTCGAAAGACAGTCGGACTGAACCTAACCCGGTGAAGTCCGCGACGAAACCGTCACCCGGACGTGCATCTATCGCGCGCGTGCACGAGCCCGGCAGCACCACGTCACCGGCCTTCAACCGCACACCGAAGCTGTCCACCTTGCGGGCCAGCCACGCCACCGCGGTCACCGGATTTCCGAGTACCGCGTCGCTGCGGCCCTCGGCCACGACTTCGCCGTTGCGGGTGAGCACGGCGTCGATGGCCGTGATATCCACGTCTTTGGGCGACACCCGCTCCTTGCCGAGCACCCAGCCCGCCGAGGAGGCATTGTCGGCGATGGTGTCGCACAGTTTGATCTGCCAGTCCTTGATCCGGGTGTCGATCAGTTCGATCGACGGCACGAACGCGGCCGTAGCCGCCAGCACGTCATCCTCGGTGCAGCCCGCGCCCGGCAGATCGTCGGCGAGCACGAACCCGACCTCCACCTCGACACGCGGGTACAGGAAGCGGCCGGCCGCCACCGGGACGTCTTCGAAGACCTCCATCTCGTCGAGCAGATGCCCGTAGTCGGGCTCGTCGACGTTCATCATCTTCTGCATGGCCTCGCTGGACAGCCCGACCTTGTGGCCCACCACCCTGGCGCCCTCGGCGACCCGCTGGTGGATGTTGATCAGCTGGATCTGGTAGGCGTCGACGACGTCGATGCCGGGATTTCCCGCGGTCAACGGGTCGATCGGAACCCGGCTGCGCTCAGCCTGGGCCAGGTCGGCGGCGAGCTCGGCACGGGTCGTATCGTCCAGCATTTTGTGAAGTCCCCTCGCTTCTTTGACCGGGCCAGTTGTCCCCGGGCGGGGCAATTCTATAACGTGTTCTACATGAGTGGTCAGGAGTGGGGAGTTGACGTCGTCGTGGTCGGCAGTGGCGCTGCCGGCATGGTCGCCGCCCTCACCGCCGCTCACCAGGGACTCTCCACAGTAGTCGTCGAGAAGGCTGCGCACTATGGCGGTTCCACTGCGCGGTCAGGTGGTGGCGTGTGGATCCCGAACAACGAGATCCTCCAGCGTGACGGCGTGGCCGACACCGCCGAAGCGGCCCGCACCTACCTGCACTCGATCATCGGCGATGTCGTTCCCGCGGAGAAGATCGACACCTACCTGCGGCGCGGCCCGGAGATGCTGTCGTTCGTGCTGAAGCACTCGCCGCTGAAGCTGTGCTGGGTACCCGCCTACTCCGACTACTACCCGGAGAGCCCGGGCGGCCGGGCGGGCGGCCGTTCGGTCGAGCCGAAGCCGTTCAACGCCAAGAAGCTGGGCGCCGATCGAGCCGGCCTGGAACCGCCTTACGGCAAGGTCCCACTGAACATGGTGGTGATGCAGCAGGACTACGTGCGGCTGAACCAACTCAAGCGCCATCCCCGCGGCCTGCTGCGCAGCCTCAAGGTGGGCGTCCGCTCGGTGTGGGCCAATGCCACTGGCAAAAACCTGGTCGGCATGGGCCGGGCCTTGATCGCGCCGTTGCGCATCGGTCTGCAGAAGGCGGGAGTTCCCGTCCTGCTGAACACCGCGTTGACCGACCTGTACGTCGAGGACGGTGCCGTCCGCGGCATCTACGTCCGCGACATGAACGCACCCGAATCGGCTGAGCCGCAACTGATCCGGGCCCGACGGGGAGTCATCCTCGGTAGCGGCGGCTTCGAGCACAACGAGCAGATGCGGGTGAAGTACCAGCGCGCGCCGATCACCACGGAGTGGACGGTGGGGGCCGCGGCCAACACCGGCGATGGCATCCTGGCGGCCGAGAAGCTCGGCGCCGCACTGGAGATCATGGAGGACGCCTGGTGGATCCCGACGGTGCCACTGGCCGACGCACCGTGGATCGCGCTGTCGGAGCGCAACTCCCCCGGAGCGATCATCGTCAACATGGCCGGCAAGCGGTTCATGAACGAGTCGATGCCCTACGTCGAGGCCGGTCACCACATGTACGGTGGCGAGTACGGCCAGGGTCAGGGACCCGGCGAGAACATTCCCGCCTGGCTGGTCTTCGACCAGCAGTACCGCGACCGCTTCATCTTCGCGGGATCTGCAGCCCGGCCAACGGATTCCGAAGAAATGGATGGAGTCCGGCGTCATCGTCAAGCGCCGACACCCTCGACGAGCTGGCCGCCAAGACGGGCACTGCCCGCCGACTCGAGCTGACGGCGACGGTCGAGCGGTTCAACGGGTTTGCCCGCTCGGGTGTCGACGAGGACTTCCAGCGCGGCGAGAGCGCATATGACCGCTACTACGGCGACCCGACCAACAAGCCCAACCCCAACCTGGGCGAGATCAGCCACGCGCCGTACTACGCGGCCAAGATGGTGCCCGGCGACCTGGGCACCAAGGGCGGTGTGCGCACCGACGTCAACGGTCGCGCCCTGCGCGACGACGGCTCGATCATCGACGGGCTTTACGCCGCGGGTAACGTCAGTGCGCCGGTGATGGGGCACACGTATCCGGGACCGGGCGGCACCATCGGACCCGCGATGACGTTCGGTTACCTCGCGGCCCTCGATATCGCAGGAAAGAGCTGACATGCCGATCAATCTCGACGAGGCCATCGGCGCCGAACTCGATCCGGTCGAATTCTCCTGGACGAGTACCGATGTGCAGCTCTACCACCTGGGTCTGGGTGCCGGGGCGGATCCGATGTCCGAGCGCGAACTGCGCTACCTCACCGACAACACCCCGCAGGTTCTGCCGACGTTCGGCAACGTCGTGCAGACCTTCCACATGACCGAACCGCCGGCGGTGAAGTTCCCGGGTATCGACATCGAACTGTCGAAGGTGTTGCACGCCAGCGAGGCGATCAGCGCACCCGGGCCCATCCCCCCGTCGGGAACGGGCACCGCGGTCACCCGATTCACCGAGATCTGGGACAAGGGCAAGGCCGCGGTGATCTGGTCGGAGACCACCGTCACCGACCCGGACGGCGGGCTGCTGTGGACACAGAAGCGGTCGATCTTCGCCCGCGGCGAGGGCGGATTCGGCGGTGAGCGCGGCCCGTCGACCGCTGCGTCCGATTCCCGATCGCGCCCCCGATCTGGAACTCGACGTGCCCACCCTGCCCCAGCAGGCGCTGCTGTACCGGTTGTGCGGCGACCGCAATCCCCTGCACTCCGACCCCGGATTCGCCTCTGCCGCAGGCTTTCCGCGGCCGATCCTGCACGGGCTGTGTACCTACGGCATGGCCTGCAAGGCGCTGGTCGACGCCGTCCTCGACGGTGACGCCGCCGCGCTGGGCTCCTACGGTGCCCGGATGGCCGGCG
Organism: uncultured Actinomycetota bacterium; assembly: GCA_963779655.1. Classification (GTDB taxonomy): domain Bacteria; phylum Actinomycetota; class Actinomycetes; order Mycobacteriales; family Mycobacteriaceae; genus Mycobacterium. The sequence continues at coordinate 221,034 of CAVZZD010000015.1, forward strand.
TCGTCTTCCCCGGCGAGACGCTGCGCGTCACCGCATGGAAGGAAGACGGGCGCTACATCGGCAACGTCAGCGTGCCCGCCCGTGACGGAGCCGTAGCGCTCGGCGACGTCGAATTCGTTCCCGCCTGAGGTCGGTCCGACTCCGCTACCGGCAGGCCGCTGGTGTCACTTGCAGTGACCATGCCGGCGTCGTTGCCGCTTCGGCGACCGGGGCCATGGCCCTGATGGGGGCGCCGAGCGCCGCAGCCGACGAAAACGCCGCGGTCACCACCGCTACGATCGGGCAGCGGGCCGAGCTCGTCAACGGCGACGTCGTGCAGGGCTGGACCGGCCTCAAGCCCAGTTCCGACTCGATCCCCTACACGCCGCACGGCACCCTGTGGGAGGCCACCGCGACCAATGAGGCGATCCAGGGCTCCGTCCAACCCGTCTGTCGAACCTGAACGCCCGCACCGCAACTGGCGAGAACTACCGCGTGCTGTTCGGTCGCCACACCGGACGGTATCAATCCGGCCGCCCTTACGGCGCAGATGAAGGCCTGCCGCCCCTCGTCGCGTGTAGCGGAGCACCCCACCCGGTAGATAACCCACGCCCAAGGTCAGAATTGACCGCAACTTCGAGGCTAGGCAGCGAGTGAGGGTGTAGGTCAAGCAGTGGCCAGAGCTGATCCGTTGGGCTCTAACGTGGCACAGAGCCAGTCCATTGTGCGGCGGATGCCGTCGGCAAGGTCGACTCGAGGCGCCCAGCCAAGTTCCGCACCGGCTGGACGCCTCGAGTCGACCTTGCCGACGGCCGTCCGGCGCACAATGGACTGGCTCTGTGCCACGTTAAGACCAACGGATCAGCTCTGGCCACTGCTTGACATACACCCTCACTCGCTGCCTAGCCTCGAAGTTGCGGTCAATTCTGACCTTGGGCGTGGGTTTATCTCTCCCGGGTGGGGTGCTCCGCTACACGCGACGAGGGGCGGCAGGCCTTCATCTGCGCCGGTGAGAGGGCGGCCGGCTTGACACCGTCGGGCGTGGCGACCGAACGGCGCACGATGTTCTCGCCAGTTGCCTTGCGGGCGTTCAGGTTCGAGCGGACGGGTTGGACTCGAGCCCTGGATCGACTCATTGGTCGCGGGGGCCTCCCCCAGGGTTCCGTGCGGCGTGTGGGGATCGAGTCTTACCTGGGCTTGAGGACGGTCCAACCCAGTACAACGTCGCCGGTGACGAGGTCGGCCCGCTGTCCGATCGTAGAGGTGGTGACGGAGGCGTTTTTCGGTCCGGCTGCGGCGCTCGGCCGCCCCATGGGGCCATGGCCCCGGTCGCCGAAGCGGCAGCTCGACGCCGGCATATTCACTGCAAGTGACACCAGCGACCTGCCGGTAGCGGAGCCGGACCCGACCTCAGGGAGTGAATTAGCGTCACGACGCTACGGCTCCCTCTCGGGCGGCAGGCTGACGTTGCCGATGTAGCG
>CAVZZD010000016.1:0-334593 GCA_963779655.1 uncultured Actinomycetota bacterium
GCGTAGCGGAAGCTGTTGCGGAGCAGGTGAACAATGCAGGTCTGGGTGATCGCTTGCGGCCACACGGTTTCGATCGCCGCGGGCAGCCCCTTGAGTCCGTCGCAGACCACCATGCAGACGTCTTGCGTGCCACGGTTTTTGATTTCGGAGAGCACCCGCGGCCCAGAACTTCGCGAAAGCGCACAGGTTCGTGCGAACCTGTGCGAGGCGGCGCTTTAACTGTCACGGGTTCGGCAGCCGTGTGGTGTCGACGTGATCGGCGAGGTAGGCGATGACGGCCTCGTTGCGCATGCCGTAGGCGTTGGCGACGAGCTTCGCGTCGACGGTGCCGACGAGGTCGACCAGCCGGGTGGAGCGCAGGATGCGGGGTTGGATGCCGACCGCGCGCAGGGTGTGCTTGACGTAGCTGTCGGACGCTGGGGCGCGGGTGGCTTTGGTCTGCATGGTGATCAGCACGTGGGAGTTGTTGCTGCCCAATGTCTTGCGGTGGTCGAGACAGCGTTGCAGCGCGGTCCAGGTCCACGGGTCCAGCGGCGTCGGTTGCGGTCGGCGACCCAGCCGGACGCGGCGTGACTGGTGGTCGATCGCTTCGTCGGCGAGGTGTTGCAGCTCCTGGGTGGTGGCGCCGTGCAGCAGCGCGGCCAGCCCGACGAACGCCTCGTGCGGGTGCACGTCGGGGTCGGCGCTCCACCGCCCGAACAGTTCGCGCTGCCGGTCGACGGGCAGGGTCGGGCCGCGAAATGCCATGGTCTGCGGTGCTTGCACCGCTGCGGTGGGGTCGATCAGGATCAGCCGGCGACGCACCGCGTGGCGGCAGAACTGACGCAGCCCGGTCAGGTAGAAGGCGCGGCGGCCGGGATGGGCGTGCAGGAACGCCTCGACGTCACCGACATCGATGGTGGCCCAGTCGGTCTTGCCGCGGCGGGCGGTGAGGAACTGCGCGAAGTCGCGCACCGCGGTGAGCCGGGCCTCGAGCGTGGCGTGTCCGCGCGGGTGGGTGCCGGCGCGGCGGGCGCGATCGCGACCGGCGACCAGGTGCGCGGCGAACCCGGCCACCGCCGGCCGCAGCGGTTCGGGCACGGCGTCGATGCGGGACCGCCGCCGCGCGGCCGCGCGGCGTTCGTCACGGTCTGGCGGCAATGCCAGCTTGTGCGCGGTGAGGAAGTCTTCCAGCGCCCGCGCCAGCGGCACGTCGGCGGCGACCGCCTCCAGCAGTGCCTGCGGGTGCACCGGATGCTCGTCGGCCAGCTGCTTGCCGAGTCGGGTGAGCATGGCGCAGGCGCGGCTGGGATGATGCCGCCCGACCAGGTAGGCGCCGAAGTCGCCCAACCATTCGGTGGATCATCCAGTGTCGCAGCGATATTGGTGGCGCGCACCAGCGATTCGGTGCGGCGAGCGTTGCCAGCAGGTGCGGCACCGCCCGGCACCGTAGAGTCGAGTGACCTGCCCACAGTCGACGCAGGCCGCGTCCGGATTCGGTGGTCGACCCGGGCGCGAACATGACCCGCACCACCCGGTATCGGGTCGCATGATCCTGGTGTTTCCTGCAGCGCGGGCACTCGACCCGGTCGGCGTCGCGCCGCTGTCGTCGGACACAGTCCTTGCAGAGGTCACGGTCGACGAACAGCACCGGCGCCCCGCAGAATCGGCAGGTGCGTGAGCAGCGAACACAGCGGCCGGTTTCGGGCTGCAGGACGCGGTCGACGCCGCAGCACGGGCAGCGGCGTTTGACCGGCGCGTGCGCGCGCGCCCAGTGGCAACGAGCGCACAGGCCACGGTCGGGCTTGCCGACCGCGCGGCCGCACCGCCGACAGTCCCGGATCCGCCGCGTCACGCTCAGATCGGCGGCATCGAACGGCCCCGCCGCGCCGCCGGCGCGTCGTTGACCGCAACAGCGGTCGGCTTCGGCGAGATCGGTTGTGCGACGGGGGTGGTGTCGATGTCGAGCAGATCGTTCGGGGTGCAGTCCAGGGCGGTGCACAACGCGATCAGGGTGGTCAGCTTGATCTGGCTGGGCTGTTTGGTGAACAACGCCGACACCGACGCCGAGGACAGCTCCAACCCGGCCTTCTCGGCGAGCAGCCGTTGCAGCTGCGCGCCGGTCCAGACCTCGCGTTGCGCGGCGGCCATCCGCAGCTTCCAGGTGATCTGCATCTATCCTCGCTCCTGTCCGGTCAGCTCGCTCAGCGTCGCCGAGATCGCGCGCTGGTAGGCGTCTTCGATGAACGTTTCCGACGGTCGCACGTACCGCATGGTCGAGGCGACCGTCCAGTGTCCTAAAAGTTGTTGGATGGCAACAAGATCCACGCCCCGCTCGTAGTTGTGCGTGGCGCAGGCGCGGCGCATCCCGTGCGGGCTGAACCAGTCGGCTTCGGGCCGTCCCTCCACGCTCATCAAGTGCCGCAACCGGTTGCGGATCGTGGCCGCGGCCATCCTCCCGCCGGACTCGTCACACAACAACACCGGACCGTCCGGGAACCGGCCGCGCACATCGTCGAGATACCAGCGCAACACCAGATCCAGCCCGTCGAGCATCGGTACCCACCGCGGTCGCGGCCCGGATCCCTTGGCGCCCTTACCGAACCGCACGTGCAGCTTGCCGAACGGGCCACGCCCGAAATGCACATCCGCAGCGGTCGAGCATCACCACCTCCTCCGAGCGCAGCCCGGCGTGATACAGGATCCGGAACAGCGCGTAGTCCCGCGCGGCCGGCCCGTACTTGCGGGAGGTCGCAATCCGGCCCTTGAGGTACTCGAAGAACGCGACCACCCGCTCCGGCGTCGGCGGGGCATCCACGCTCGGCGAGTCGTCGCCGACGTGGCGGGCGGTGTTGAACTCGTCCAGCGGAAAGGCCAGCCGCACCCCGAACGCCGCCTCGATCTCGGCGGCCTTGCGGACCTCGAGGAACCGGTGAAACCCCTTGAACACCTGCAGATAGTTCCGCCGCGTCGACACCGCCCGACCCGAGCTGGCCAACTCGCCCACCACCCGGTCGACGTCCTCGGCGGTCACCTCCCACACCGGCCGCCCCAACGCCGCCAGCATCCGCTCCAGCACCCCGACATCGTTGGCGATCGTCGATTCGGCGAACCCGCGCACGGTCCACGACGCCACGAACGCCTCCACGCATTCGGCCTGGAACCGCTGCGGATCCCGCGTCTCGACAACCGGCGCGACTTCGCCCGCGATCACCCGCAGCCGCCCGTCGCCCACCGCACACCTTCCTCGAACCTGAGATTTCAAGGCACTACCTTAACTCGCAGGCATACACCTTCAATATCAGCGACACGCCGATCGGTGGGAAAACCTCAGGCAGCAGCACCTATCCGACGAAACGAACCTGTGCTCGTTCCATATCCCTCCCCGTCGCCGTGCTCGCCGGCCCACAACCCGAGGATGTCGCGGGTGCCCTCCACCGTCACCGCGAGCGCGACGTAGATCGGCCGGTTGGCGACGTTGCCGTCGCGGATCTTCACGTTCATGGCGTCGATGAAGATCACCGGATACACCGGATCCAGGGGGCGGGACTGCCACTCGGCCATGCCCTCGATCACCCGGTCGGTGATCGTGGAGATGGTCTGCTTGGACACGCTCGCCCCGTACACCTCGGCCAGGTGCGCGCAGATCTCGCCGTGGGTCAATCCCTTGGCAGACAACGAGATCACCAGCTCGTCGAGCCCGGACAGCCGGCGCTGACGCTTCTTGACGAGCTGCGGCTCGAAGCTGCCCTCGCGGTCGCGCGGCACCTCGATCGATACCGGACCCGCCTCCGTCAAGACGGATCTTGCCGCGCCGGCCGTTGCGGGAATTGCCGCCGTCACGGCCGGCCGGATCGTGCTTGCCGTAGCCCAGGTGATCGTCGATCTCGCCCTCGAGCGCCGATTCGACCACCACCTTCGTCAGCTGCGACAGCAGCCCACCCTCACCGGTCAGCCGCAACCCCTCGGCGCGGGCCCGCTCGGCCAGCTGCCGCACCAACTCGTCGCTGGCCACACCCGGCGGCGGCGGCGCCGCATCCAAGTCCACGACAGCCTTCTCATCGTTGATCACATCAGTCACAGGTGTCTCCTTCTTCCTCAGGAGTTACACCGAAAAATTTACAGTCCCGACATCGTAGCCTGGCCTCGGCGAGAGGCTGCCGTCGGCGACCAGTGAGATCGCGTGGTGTCGTGCTCCGCGGTCGACGGCGACGAGGCCTCGAGATCGATCAGCAACGGTCAGAGGTTCTATGTCAAGTGACGGACTACGGCCTCGTTGAGTTCCAGCGGCTCTGCCTCATGACCGTGCTTTGACTGACGCTGTCTGATGCAGGGGCAGTTGCTCGACTGCTGAGAGTGTCGTCGATAAGCTACGTTGCCCGTCGCGGTGGACGCGGGACGCCTGGCGACGCCACTGGAGTGGCCCCGTGTGACGGCGTGATTTGGCTCCGCCTCGGTCGGGTTCGGGCCTTCGCGGTGGTGTCGGCGTTAGCCGCAGAAGATGTGGGGTCGCGGTCGTCGTGTGCGAGAAGGCCGTCGATGTGTGGTGTGGGGTCCAGGAGGGCCCATCGCGGTCATCACCGGAGTTGGTCGGTGGCGGCGGTCAGCGTGTCGAAGGCGGCGTCGAGACGTCGTTGGCGGCGGCGGTTGGGTTCGTGGTTGGCCTCGGCGGCGATCGTACCGATCAACTCGTCGAGTTCGGTGTCGGTGACTGCGAGATGGAGACGGTTGTCGTGTGCACGGATGGCGAAAACTGCTCTCTGGCAATCGGTGTCGAGAAATGGAAGGGCGCGAAGTGCCGCGGCGATCTCAGCGTCAAGGACGATGTCGTGGAGGGGTTCGGCCACAGGTCAACTGCCGGCGGCGCAGATCGTAAGGAGTGAGCTGCCCAGTTGCTGATGGTGCCGTCGTCGCCGCAGCGGCTGCACTGCCAGCCGATCGGTGTGTCTGGCTGAGTGCAGATCACGATGATGCGGCCCGGGCAGGGACGGTTGGCGGGGCGGCGTCGGCACGGCAGGGCGCTTTCCCAGGCGGTGCCGGCGGCTCCGGCGGTAGCTGCTGCGGCGATGTTGGCCAGGTGCTCGCCGAGGCGGCGTGCTGGGGCCGGGGTGTCGGCGGTGAGGTCAAGGAAGTGGTGCAGATCGGCGACCAACATGGCTTGGCACTGTAGCCGATCGTGTAGGCGAGAGTCTCTTCATCTGCTAGCTGTCGGCGGTGCTGCGTCGCTTGCGGGCATGCGCCAGCCGGTAAGACGTGGTGCCGGTTTCGATGATCTGCCCGGCGAAGGTCAACCGGTCGACAATGGCCGCGCACAGGCGTGGGTCGGTGAAGGTCTTCGTCCACGAGGAGAAGGGTTCGTTGGAGGCGATCGCCACCGCTGAGCGTTCTTCGCGTTCGGTGAGGACTTGGAACAACAACTCCGCTCCGCGCCGGTCCAATTGCAGATAGCCCAGCTCGTCGATCAGGATCAGATCAACCCGCCCATAGCGGGTGATGAGTTTGGTCAACTGTTGTCGTCGGCGGCTTCGACGAGTTCGTTGACCAGCTTGCTGGCCAGGGTGTAGCGGACCCGGTAGCCGGCCTCGGCGGCCAGGGTGCCCAAGGCGATCAGCAGGTGGCTCTTGCCGGTCCCGGAGTCACCGATCAAACACAACGGGTCGCCGGCTTTGACCCAGGCGCAGGTCGACAGGTCCCGATGACCGCAGGGTTGATGGCCGGGTTGGCGTCAAAGGAGAACTCCTCCAACCGCTTTGGCCGGGGAAACCCGGCGTCGCGGACGCGACGCTCGGCGCGGCGGCGGCTGCGATCGTCACACTCGGCGATCACCAACTCCGATAAGAATCCCAGATAAGACAGTTGTTCGCGTTCGGCCGCAGCGGCGATCTCGGCGAATCGGTCGCGGATCGTGGGCAGCCGCAGCATGCGGCAGCCCTGCTCGATCGCCGCGGTCGCAGCCTGTTCGGTGACGTGCGCCGCTGCGGGTCATGAGGTTTCCCGACCGAGCAGGGTGTCGTACTGGGCCACCGACGGCAGCGGGCGCTCATCAGACCGGCACGCCGCGCACGCGGTGCTCGGCCAGGACGACCACGCGAGCGCCGTCGGCAGCCCCGTCTTGCGGCGTGGCCGGCGCCACGGCGTTCGGCGGCCTTGCGCGCTTCCAGCGCCACCACATCGGCATTGGTGGAACCCACCGACAATGCGGCGCTGATACCGGCCACCACGTCGGCGCGATCGAGGTGACGGTGCAGCAGCAACACCTCGACCAGTGCGCGGGTGCCTGCCGCGTCGCCGTGGGCCTTGCGGGCGGCGGCCCACCAGGCGTCGTGCTCGGCGGTGAACACTCTTGGCTGCCCGGGCCTGGACCAGCGCGGTGGCCCCGGGCAGCGCCCCGGGTTTGCGCGCCAGGATCTCCAGATAGTGGTCCAAGTCCAAGACTTTGGTGCCCTTGCCGATCGCCCGTTGATGCCGCGCCACCACCGTGGTGCGGTCATAGACGGTGACGTGCGAGGCCGACAGCTTCACCCGCAGCCGATGCCCGATGAACCGGGCCGGCACCGAGTACTGATTACAGCGCACCATGATCTGGGCGTAGCGGTCCACCCGCGGGGTCAACGTCAGCGCCGTATCGAAGGGCTCACCGGCAGTGGCCGCAGCAGCGTCTTCTCCACCTTCCAATCTTGGCCAACACTGTTGGCGCGGTTGGCGATCCGGCGGTGGTCATCGGCGTCATCGGCAGCGGCCAGCATCGCGTTGAGCTCATCGATCGAGTCGACCACCGGCATCGGCACGCAGTGGTTGCGGCGGAACCGGCCGCCCTCCCCTCCACCCCACCCTTCTCGTGGCTGCCCTCATGGCCGGGCTGGCAGTACCAGGCTTCGAAACCGTAGTGCGAACGAAACGTGATCCAGCGTTCGTTCTCCTGACGGGACCGGCCGAACAGCACCTGCTTGACCGCGCTGTTGAGGTTGTCGTAGCGGATCTTGTCGACCGGCACCCCGCCGAGCCGCTCAAACCCGTACACGTGGCCTTCCAGGAAGGCCTCCTGCCCCTGGGTGGCGAACGCCCGATGCGCCGCCCGCCCCGAAAACGACAACCGCATCGTGAACAACGCGGTCTTGGTCTTCACCCCGGCCAGCACCACCCACAGATCGTGGAAGTCGACCTCGGCCTCGGCTCCTGGCCGATACGTCTGGGGCACAAACCCCGACTTCCAACGGCTGGCCCGCCTCCGCCGCAATCTGCGGGCGACGCTTGCGGACATGATCGCGCACCGTCGAATACGACAAGCCCGCCGCGTCATGCTCGTCGACCAGACGCGCCAAAACCCTTCGGGCGGTGTGTCGTTGCTTCTTCGGAGCGTCCAGATCGACCGCAACATCTCGTCAATCGCGGCCTTGAACGGCTCCAACCGCGGCGCCACCCGCGCCGGAACTCTCCGTGACGGCGGCACCGCCGATTCCAACGCCTGGCGCACCGTCCGCCGATGAACACCGATGCCTGTCGGCCAGCGCACGGATCGACAACCCCTCGACCCGATGATCTCGGCGGATCGCCGCGAACTGCTCCACCTTTGACCTCACCTTCCAGCCACCACCCTCGTCACAGGCGATCCGGGCCATCCGGACCGCACGTGATCACTCTCAGGTGGGGCCACTTCACGTCGTCATAACCGACGCGGAGTGTCGAGGAGATGGGGCCAAATCAGACCGTCACAACGGCACAACCGCGACCACACAGATGGAGCCATTTCTAGCCGCCCACCCGGGGCCAAGTCAGGCTGTCACAGCCAATCACCGGCACCAACCCGGCACACGACACGAGATTGTCCTCGTCGAACGCCACTGACTCCGCGGCCAATCTATGCGAAACTTGCACCGGAAGTGCCTTTCCGAACTGGACCCGATTGCTGTGTGAGAACTACAATCATCCCAGCTCAGAGGGCACTTTCCTCATTCCGACACCCGGACAAACACCAGGTCATTCGGTGAATCGAGGCTTAGAAGCTTCGACGGTCTGGAGAGAAGGACCTCAACCGGATGCCGGTCGACTTCGGCCACGAGATTGTCAGACTGTGGCGAGAGTTCATCCAAGGCCTTCAAGGCCAGGACAACCCTCTAGCGTCGCTAGCGAAAACGAAGTTGGACGCCGCCATCGCGGAATCTGCCCTTGTCGTAACCAACGACGTCAACCAGCACCACGGCATCAGCCCGATAGTGTGGTGAACGCTGTCCCGTTTGTTCTCCGTGGACCACAGTCCGCCTAACACGCGGGTTGAAGGGCCGACCCCCCTGAAGTGCGGATAGATTCTCGGTCGTGGCCCGGCGTGTGCGCGTTGGGATGGCCGGACGCAGCCGTGCAGCTGCTGGTTCTCTCGCCAGCAGACGGAGTGGCTCGAGGTTGAAGGCAACAAGTGGCCAGGTGGTCAGGCTGGGGCGCTACGCGACCTGCTGAACGCCACGTCAGGACCGTATGAGTGCAATGAGCCGTTCGACCCGTCGGGAATCTGACAGTCGATAGCAACACGATGTTTTATCGCGCCGTATCGGTGGTACCCGCAGTGGTTGCGTTATACGGGGTTCGAGATTCAGTGAATCCTAGGTTCGACTAGGGAGGACTGCCAGGTGACCAAGTGCGTCTTGATTATGAAGAAAATTGTCGCAGCCAGCGGATTTGCAATTGGCCTGGCTAGTTTCGGCGGCTATGCGGGTGTCGCCGCTGCTGATCCGGTTCCTGATACTGGGACGTACGACGAACAGACGGATCTTGCACAGGAGGCATGCTGGGGGGGCGGGATTTCCGTACCGGTCGCGTGGGAGGTCGGAGACCCCGAGTCTGCGGGTTGCGACCAGTCACGCGCGCCCGAGTAGGTCCTTCGGGATTCGCCGACACACTTACGGTCGAGCCATGATCGGGGACTGAAGCCCGTGCGGGGGCCTCGAATTAACGCTCACCACAAATATCTTCGCGAATCTGCTATTTAGCGCTCGGCGTCAGTGGTTTGATTGTTTGCCGGCGGGCATTGTTGAGTGGCAGTCCTCCGGTGCTCGGTTGCCGAGGTGGTCAGGTCCCCCCTGCTGCCTCGGCAACCAAGCTTGTGTCGTACGGGCTTGACGCCGGGAAAAGTGCGCGGCAACCGCGGAGAAAGCTCAACACGGTTGCCGCGCTTGTGATGGCCTTAAAGCGTGCCGCTGCAGCTGGGCCGCCAACCTGCCCAACCCTTTATTCATGTGCCGCGAGCGCCGCCTGGGTCTCCTCGCAGTTGGGTGGCGGTGTTGCTGCACTCCGTCGTGTGTCTGCACCGAGGATAGGTTTCGGCCCGCCACCGACGTGGCGGGCCGTCGCCTTGAGTGAAGCTCAGGTCACGTGGTCACTGCATCTGGTCGAGCATGGCCGAGAAGGCAGCCTTAAGCCTTCAACGCCTTCTTGACCTCGTCAGCGGTCACGTACGGGTATTCGCCGTACTCCAAGAAGCTGGGGAAGTGGTGCTCGCGCACGAATTTGACGAATGAGTCCGGGTTCTCTTTCCAATCCTCCGGGAAGCCCTCGAGGTTGGTGAACACCGTGTTGATGCCGCTCTGGCCGAATAGTTGGACGGCGTCTTCGGTGTATTTGTCGAAGTCGGTGTCGAAGATGCCTTGGTATTGGAAGGTCAAGCCGTCGCCGATGTCGAAGAGGACCCAGCGGAGGTAGTGCAGGCGTAGTGGAGCGAGGAACTCCGGGGTCTCGGTGATCGCTGCTTGGATGGTCTTGCCGTGTTCGCGGATCGCGTCCTCGCGCCCCTGCTTGACCTTGGCGATGATCGAGAATCCGTAGCACGCCGGCGTTCGCGGGAAATACCGGTCCGTACCGTCCCCGTTCGAACTCGAAGTATCCGTCTTTGGGGATCGCTAGCGCCGCTGGCTTGGTCCAGTCGTTATCGGTCGCGGACATGTTGGCACCTCTTCTTGAAGCTGGTGGGGCGGACAGTACGCCTGATTCGTTAGCGCAGTTTGGGTTCGATGGTGAACAGCTCGGGACCCCGGGTACGAAAGCCAATCGGCCCGCCACCAAAGTGACGGGCTGACCGGGAGAGTTTTCTCCTGTGCACAACGTTGTGCATGAGTTCCGCAGTTCGCCCGCTGTTTAGTCCTCCTGCCGGCCTTCATCGGCCCCGTTTTCGATGGATTGCTGGTTATGCCTGATCGGTTGGATGGTGGTGGTAGCTGCGGTTCTGAAGGCGAATTGGTTCGTTAGCCGAATCGTGACCTCACACACCCGCTTCTCGCCTATAGTGGGTCAATCCCGCTGTCTGGGGATATCGCAGAATCGCCCCCGCTAGGAGCTTCGGCTCCTAGCGGGGGCGGTTTTAACTTAAACTGCCTGGGACTTGCGGTTTGTCAGGTGTTTGCCCAGCGGTCGAGCTCGTCGGCAGCCTCTAGGAGTGCCTGGGCGAGCTTCCTGGCGTCTTTCAGGTCGACCCTCATGCGTTCGTGCAACCGGCCGTCGACGAGTTCGTTGATGTCCACGTGGGGCGGATCGTTCGTGACCGTGGCCTCGGTGTCGATCGACCCGTCGGGCAGTTGGGCCGCGCACGGCCAGAGGACGAAATTCGTCCCGTCGGCACGGGTTTTGGAGAAGACGAACCGGAACTCGTTGTCCCAGTCGGCCCAGTCGCACATCGCTTCCGCGCCGGCAGGCGGGGCGATGTTCGGGTATGGGTTGGTGGTTGTGGTGGTGCTCATGGCTAGCTACCTCTCGGTTGGGCTACGCCAAAATTCGAGAACTCTTGCGGCGGCACCGACTCCGGCGTACACAGCGAAACCGGTCAGCGATGTCGGTGTCGTCGGTGTCGAGAACCGATTGCGCGTGGTCGCAACCGTGAGCAGCCCGGTGGATCACTTTCTCGTGAGTGACAATACAAATTTAACCGCATTTGTAACGCAGGAACTCGTTTATGCCATACGTGTCTGCCTAGAGCGCGAAGTGATCAGCGGTGACGGCACCGGCGAGCATTTCACCGGCATCTTGTCGACGAGCGGCATTCTCTCGCAGACATTCGCCACAGATGCGTTGACAAGCATTCGCAAAGCCATCAGTGCGTTGGACGGGAAGGCTATGTCCCATCCGTGATCGTCCTACATGCCGGCGATTTCGAAAAAATCGAGTTGCTCACTGCCACAAGCGGAGCCACAGATGTACGCGGTGTTCCGGTCGATCCGGTCGCACGCCGATTGTGGGGTGTGCCGGTCGTCATCAACAACACACTCGGCGCGAAAGTCGGGCTCGTCATCGGCGAAGGCGCGGTCATCGTCGATCATGACGGGCGCATCGAAACGAAGTGGACCGACGCCGTCGACGACGATGTGCTCAAGAACCAAGTTCGTTGTCGCGTTGAGACAAGAGCCGGTGTCAGTGTCGTGCAGCCGGGTGCTGTCGTGAAAGTCGCTACGGCGTAACGGCTTCCGCTGACGGGGCTCGTCGGTCGTGACCCCGGCGGAGGGGTTGGGTGCGCGGCGCGCGGCGCGCGGGGGTCTCCTTTCACCCCAGTGCGCCCGCCGCGCCCACCACCGCCACCCTTTCGCGGGGTGATCGGTCAGCGCGCCCGCCAAAGCCCGGCCTCAGGTCTCTTCAATCGGTGCAGCGTCTTCGGGAAGCACACCGTCGGCCCAGATGGTTTGAGCGTTGTGCCGGGCACCTTCAAACTGAGCTTGGTGCACGCTCGCGTGGGCGAACTTGGTTTCGCGAAGGTCCGCTCTGCTGAAATCTGTTCGATCTAAGGTTGAGCCATTGAGCCGCGCGCCACACAAGTTTGCGCCCGAAAAATCTGCTCCCACGAGTGTGGCGTCGCGTATGACTCCCCTTGCAGATCGGCGAGAACAAAATCGGCATGGGGCAGAGAAGCTGACGTAAGTTGGACACCCTTCAAACCTGCGCCGCCGAAGACCACCTGATTACGCCGAGTGTCGTCCTCGCCGAGCTGCTCTGTGTGCACGCTAAACAGGTGGGCACCGGTCAGAGTGGCACCTAAGAAATTGGCACGAGACAGGTTGGCCCGAGCCATCGTCGCCTTCGAAAGGTCGCTTCGAACGAGTACCGCTCCTGTGAGGTTCGCATCATCCAAATTCGCTGAACGCAAGTCGATATCGCTACAGTCGAACTCGGACAAGTCGGCACCGGACAGATCGAGCGAACAGGATTTCCAGTTGTCCGCAACGTCGGTGTCGACGGGTCGGTGCGACCGAATGAGAGTAATCATTGTCTTGCGGACCTCACGGTCCTCGGCCGGGTTCTTTCCCGGCAGTATTTCCACAGCACCCATGCCAGAACCCACGCGCGGAACGCGCAGTTGAGCACAGAGAAGGTGCACACAAACTTGGCGCTCGACATCGTTGCCGAAACGGTGCCAGTCATCAGCTAGCGACGCCAACGCATACGCGCCCGCGTGGCGCACCGCGTAGTTTGTTGCCCCGAGTTGTTCTGCGACGGAAGCGAATCGTGCGCGTAGATCCCTTTCTTGCTCATGGGATTGGCGGTCGCGGTCGAGCTGATACTTCTGGGAGTCAAGTGTGTGCTGTGACGTCGCGATTTCTTGGCCGTCGATTGCGACTTGATGTGCGCGCTCAGCGGTGTCTTGGCGGCGATACGCCACCAGCGCGGCACCCCCTACACCTACGACGGCGAGAATGGTGGCCGTGGTGCGCGCGGCGTCGAACAGCTCAGAGCCGCCGACATGTTCCAACCAGTCCCACCATCCGGTGTCGCCGCGCCACGGCGCGGACTGATGGCTGAGTAGCCACGCGAGCCACGCAAATAGTCCTGCGCCCAAGAGAGTGACGATGACAGTTCCGATAGCCACAAGCTTGACCAGCGACATGCGACGCTCGTTGCCTGCGCTCGTTGCCCCGCTCGCACTGCCGGCTGGCTGACCATTGTCCGCACTGTTGTCTGCGTCGCTCGTCACGCTGTTGAGCCTGCCAGCCAGACACGGCTGGCCGAAGGATGCTCACGGGTGTGTCGGCACAGTGGGCCACAGCAGCGCATGGCCAGTGCGAAAGTCGGCCCGATCGCGCCCGGGAACTGACGGGCACCGCTACTGGTCAGGGCGGCCCTGACCAATCGTCGGCGATCGTGGGGGAGCTCGACACAGGCCATACGATGCATCGCGGGCACGCGTTCTGATCGCTCACAGAGCGTCTGACGCAGCAGCAATCGCAGCTGGAACGCGCGCCCCCAGGGCGTGACAAGTCTGCGACCAGATAATGCAGCATCGACGCGACACTGTCAGTGAATACACGCGAAATTCTCCGGCGACGCGGTAACCGCCAGCGAATTCACCGGGTTCGTCGACGCTCCATCACGAGGGCGGCCCGCATGACCGCCGCGTCGGCTGCTCGCCTCAGCTTGGTGACGTTGAGTGAACCGTTGGGCCGGGTGGCGGCGCGTACTGCAGCCTCTATGTCGGCCTGGTCGGCGAATGCCCAGAGAATCCCCATCGCAGCGAAGTAGGTGTCGAAGGTGCGCTCAGACATTTCCGAGAACATGCGGCGCATCGTGGTGCGTGTGGGGTGTGGCTGCGGGCCGGGTCGACCCTTGCCCTGGGGGTGCCCAGTGCGTAGCAGCCGCCGATAATGCATCTCACAGAGCGACTTCGCCTTGATTGGGCGCTGGCAGTCATCGATCGAGCAGGACATCAGGCGTCTCCCATCATGCGTGACAGAGCTACTGCAATTTTACGGTAGATCTGTCACTGAGGTGTCGTTGTCGCCGAAGTCAAAACGCGAACAGCGCGACTGATCGACGTCAGCGCGTCGCGCGTGCTCGCATCGCTGTCACAGATCGCTGCCACGACGACGCGACGTAAAAGACGCGATCAGCACGAGCACCCGCTTTCGCGACGGTCTCGCCGCACAGCCCGCACTTGCACGACGCGCGATGAGCTCGTAATCGTTCGATCGCACGATTGATCATGTGCATCGTGACCGGCTGGCCGCTGCACTCGGCTTGTTGGAAGATCTCGACGGCGATCGAACCATGAAGAAGCTGATGATCGCCGTGTTGGCGGTCACCGGGGTCGCGCTTGCCAAGCGCGGACCCTGAGGCCTGCCTGCGCCAAATTGCCCTTTCACACTGAAACGGCGAGGTAACGTTCGGTCCCGAAGCGTCTGACACAGGAGGGGTAAGAGTGAAGATTCGGAAACTTGTGGCACCTGTCGGTATCGCTGCGGTCGCGGTCGTCATGGCCGCTGGTACGGCGGTTCCGGCTTCAGCGGCCAACGACATCAAGCCATACGGCGTGCCGGAGTCACTCAAGGATGTCTACGGCAACCCAATGATCACTTACACGGTGCAAGGGCTGAGACCGAGTTCGGACGCCGTGTTCCACAACGGCCGGTTGTATGAAGCAAACGTGACCAACGACGGGGGCGTTCCCATAGCTGCGCTGTTCAACGCCCGCGCTGAGAGCGGGCAGAACTATCGGATGATTGGCGGCGGAATTCCGGGCAAGATCTACTTCGACGTCGTTGGCGACACTCCCAACAGCGTCGTCTACAACGACGGTGTCCAGGACTTGATGGTGTGGGTCTCAACGAGCGGTGTAGACGAGGGAATTGGCCCGGAAGCGCCTGGAGAGTCCACCGAGATCATTGACGGTGCCCCCACCGACGGCGGCGGTGGTGAAGTAGCGGGCGCACCGGCCGCCCCCGAGGTCGTCGCGCCGCCCCCCTTCCAGCTCACCGGACCGGAGGTGGCTGAGCCAGGGTTCAATGCAGTTCCCGGCGGGCGTCGCTGATTGTTCCGTAACCTACGGACGATCACGTAATCGACGTGAGCCGTGCGACGGCGTCGGTTAGTTCACTTCAGTGCACGCATAGCCTTCCGAAAGGCGTCGGCGGTTGCACTAAATTGAGCATCAATCGCGTCGCCATCTCGCTTCGACAGCGTCAGCAGCACGCACGACGATCAGTGTCGCATCGCTGAGCGGTTCACTCGTGATCGTCCGCGCAACCCCGCAGGACGCGCTCAGCAGACGTCAGCAACTCGCTGCTGGAAGTCTTCGCGCCTGATCAATTGTCTTGGAATCGTCTTGGCCGTCTATGCAGCAGAGCTAAAAACATGCTCTGAACTGCGGTGATGCTGGTGCGCGATACTGGGATTGAACCAGTGACCTCTTCCGTGTCAGGGAAGCGCTCTCCCGCTGAGCTAATCGCGCGGGTGTTGATCTTGGAGGTGGAGACGGGAATCGAACCCGTGTGCACGGCTTTGCAGGCCGTTGCCTCACCACTCGGCCACTCCACCGCTGGGTTGATGCCATTCGCACCTTCGAGCGGATGACGGGATTCGAACCCGCGACCCTCACCTTGGCAAGGTGATGCGCTACCAACTGCGCTACATCCGCGTGCCACGTGCGAGATCGTCGCCCGTCGCGAAGGACGACGATAGTCGACGCACGTAGGCGCACACAAATCCCTTGATCGGCAGGCCGTAACCACCGCCGCTTGGCCAGGACGCCGCGCAACCCAACCCCGCCTGAGCACCGGATTCAGAGGGTAAGGCTCGCTCATGCTAGTCTTCGACGTCGTTCGCGGGTCTCGTAGCTCAGCGGGAGAGCGTCCGCCTCACACGCGGAAGGTCGCTGGTTCGAAACCAGCCGGGACCACAAAATATTTGCAGGTATGGCACCGCCTCCCTTCCGGGGAACCACATTCCCCGATACCACCACGCACTACTTCACCAGCACTCAGGCGATCATCGACGCGGGAGACGTAGCAGGTCAAGCTGGTCCGCTGCAAGGGATTCGGATTGCCCGGTTCCGGACAGACGCTCTTGCTGCTGTGTAATCCTTGCCGAGAGCGAGGCGGTGCAAACCTTCCGCTCGGGGGTGGTGTCGGCTAATGGTGTCGTTGCGCACCACGATCTCGTGCCCAGCTCCCAAGCGCCGCCCCACTACAGCGTGGACACCCTGGTGGGACGACCCGTCGCGTCGGATTTCAACGGGGTCGAAGTGCTCGGCACCTACGGATACGTATCCCTGGTCGAATCGGTCTATGTGCCTGCCGGGTGTATCGCCATGGTCGCAGCGGTTTCCCGGTTCCGTGTGTATAGGGAGCCGGAACCGGGAGCCGTTGGAAAGATGCAGCTCAGAGCAATTTTCGCGGCAAATAAGACAAGCGTCTACGGGAACCGTTGGGGTCGCTCGATGGAGGGGTGAGCCGCTCTCACCGGGCGTTCCAGGTGCAGTAGTCGATTACTGAATGCGACTCCCTCGGCACGCGTGAGGATCGGTGACGTGAGCCCGTCGGGCTCGCAGTCATCGCGACAAGGGGAAGCTCATGCTCAAGAAACTGTTTGTCGGCGTAATCGCCGCAGGAGCCCTGTCTGTTCCACTCGCCGGAGTGGCATGGGCGGATCAACCGGCAGACCCAGGTGCCGGTAACAATGGTGTCCCGGATAGGGCCACGGCTGCTGTCGAATCCCAACTCAGCGACAACGGGGTCCCTCAAGCAACAATCGACGCATTCATTGCCGCCGCCCAATCTGGGAAGAGTGGGAATGTTGCTCCCGGCACGGCGTTCTCGACGGGCGCAAAGGTGCCGGGCATGAACACTCCTGATGGCTATGGGGTTGCCTTAAATGCCACTTACGCTGGTCTTGGCGTCGACCCCGGCGCAGTTAATCCGTTCAATCCCGGTGAACCGTTCGGGCGCACCATTCCAGGGTCGGTCACGAGGATCTTGACGAAGGGGTGCAAGCAGCACTCGACTGGAACCTGCCTCGGTTAACTTCCGCCTAAAGAAGGGTGATTCGCGCCGCCCGCATCCCGTTCGTAGGGTGCGGGCGGCGCTGTTCGCGGCCATCTCGACGGCTCGACGTCGAGGCGGACAACGGTATCTCCGGCGACGGTAACCCGACCGGGAAGTGGGTCGTCACCGCGAGTACGGTCAGGCTAACAGTGCCCGGCCATATGGAAGTTGATGAGCAAGTCGCGCAATAGGATTCACGTGGCCAACTAGAATTTTACAAACTACGCAGTCTCGACAGCGATGGGATCGGTGGCCGGATGGGACGCAGGGGATGGCGTGGATCTCCTCCCGCCGACGACGATGAGGCCCGCAAACGCATTGTGGACGCGGCCATCTCACTGATCGAGCGTCGCGGGGCCCAGCGCACCAGCCTGTCCGATGTCGCCACCGTCCTCGGTGTGACGCGGCCGACGGTGTACCGGCACTTCTCCACCGCCGAGGAACTGTTGGCGGCGGCCGCCGAGGTCGCGCTGGGCGGCTGGACGTCGCGCATCGCCGAATTGACCGAGGGGATGACCGACGCGCCTGAGCTGCTTGTGGAGGCGGTGGCCTATCTCGTCGAACGGTTACCGGAGGAGCCGCTGCTGGTGCTGCTGCTGGAAACCGACCGGGCGCGCCTGGTCAGCCGCCAGATGGTGCTTCCGGATGCCATCGCGCGGTCGCGGATCATGTTGGAGCACACCCCGATTGACTGGGCCGGCCTCGGCTATCGGGGATCCGCAATGGACGACCTCGTGGAGTATCTGCTGCGGATGATCCATTCCATGGTGATCGCGCCATCGGACCCGCCGCGAACGCCGGCAGCGCTCAGAGCGTATCTGCGCCAATGGATCGCCCCGGTGATCGCCGCCGGATAACTCAGGTCGTCGTGCGCGGCGCGTCGGCGACGGGAACCACCTCCGTGCTCGGATGTTCCGGCAATTCGTCGGCGAAGAACCAGCGGAATGCCATCAGCCCCTCAGGGTGATCCTTGGTCGAGATGGCATTGGGATGGTCGAGCAATTCACGGCTGATCACGATGGTGGTCGATCCGTCGCTGTCGGGAACCGCAGCGCCGCAATTGATTCCGCTGCGGCTGTAGTCGGTGTCGACGGCCGCCATGTACTGGTTCCACAAGGTGAGATTCCAGAAGCGGCACTGCGGATGCGTGACGTTGATGATCAGGGCTTCACCGGGTTCCAGCGCAAACGCACCCAGGCAGTAGACCGCGTCCTGCATCGAGTAGCCGTAGGTGGCGCTGCCGGTCCGGTAGGGGGGAGCCAGCACGTTGTGCGAAAGCGACTGGCCATCGGTCAATTCGGCGGGCTCGCGCTGCTGCAACGCCAACGGGACGATCGCCAGCATCTCCTGGGTGTAGCGCAGCGCGGCCCGCAGGGATGCGGCCACCGACTGATCCGATTTGTCGGGCACCACCGCCAGTCCGGCGTGGTCGATCACCTCGATGTTCCAGTCGACGCGTCGGCCGGTGGCCGGATTCTTGTGGTAGTCGCGGGTCAGGATCGCGTGTGCGTCGTCGGACAGTTCGATGAACGGCCCGTCGTACCCGTCGGGCCGCACCCGGCCCAGCACGGCGGAGAACCGGCCGTCGGCGTCCAGGGGCATCGCCTCGTCGTAGAGCAGGCCAACGGTGCGGTTCGGCCACGCGCCGGGCTCGGGTTCGTTGTAGACGGTCAGCGAGTACATGTCACTGTCGTGGGGCGTTCCGCTGACACGATAGGTGCGCCGTGGGTCCACCACCGCATAGCTGTAGTAGCAGTCGGTGTTGTCCCCGCCCTGACGGCGGTCCTGGCGGAACGGGGTCGTCAGGTCGAAGAACCGGGGAGCCACCGGGTCTGCGAACAGCGTCACGTCCAGCGACATTCCCAGCATGGTGGCCAGCCACCGGTAGCCCTCCGACACCGCCGCCTCGCCCCGCACGGCTTTGGGGCCGTCGAGGAAGATTTTGTCGAAATCGGCGAATGCGGACAGCAATTCGTGCCACGCTGCAGAACTTTCCGGGGTAGACATGGGCTGCATCATAGGCAGCGGGTAGGTCTCCGAGTCAACATACGGCACAACAGTTATTGTAAAAACTGTAACGAGTCGGTAGCGTCGCCAACCGTGACCGACGCCGTCCACATCACCGACCTCGCCCGGCCCACGTTCTCGCCGCAGGCCCAGGCGATCATCGACGGGATGGCGGCCATGGCCGACTACTGCCCGCTCACTGCCGCCGCGCTGCACGAGCAGGCGTCGGCCCAGACCGGCCTGACCGATTTCGGCGAACAGGATTACCGCGAACGGATGAACGTCCTGCTGCAGGCGTTCGAGGAGTTGCCCAATTTCACCGCGTTCGGGCGGACCTATGCCTTCGCTCTGATGCTCACCTTTCTCAAGGGGCGGCTGCGGGTTCTCGATCACCTGAAGAACCATCCAGAGATCTTCGAGATCGACATCAAGGCGCCCCTCATCATCGCCGGCTTGCCGCGTACCGGCACCACCCATCTGCACAGCCTGCTGGCCGCCGACCCGGCACTGCGCTCACTGCCGTACTGGGAGGCCCAGGAACCGCTGCCGGCGCCGGGCGAAGAGGGCACCATCGAGCCGCGGCGCCAGCGCACCGGCGACGCGCTGAACATCTCCAACACGCTGATGCCGTACTTCCAGCTGATGCACGAGATGACCATCGACCACATCCACGAGGACATCGGGTTGATGGTGCAGGACTTCGCCAGCGGGTTCTTCACCACGCTGACGCATCTGCCCCGGTGGTCGGACTATCTGCGCGACAACGATCAGACTCCCGGTTACCAGTTCCTGCGGATGATGCTGCAGGTGCTGCAACACCAGGACGGGCGCAACCGGCGCTGGGTGCTCAAGAGCCCGCAGCACCTCGAGCAGTTCATCCCCATCATGAAGGTCTTCCCTGACGCGACGATGATCGTCACACACCGTGACCCCGTCGATGTTTCGGTGTCGATGGCCACGATGATGACGTACACCATGCGGATGAGCGTCGACCAAGTGGATGTGCCGACGGTCGCGAATTACTGGATCGGCCGCATCGAGGAAATGCTCAACGCGTGTGTCCGCGACCACGACCAGCTACCCCGGGACCGCACCATCGACGTGCGATTCGACGACTTCATGGCCGACGATCTGGCCATGGTGCAACGGGTCTGGGAGGTGGCCGGCTACCACCCGGGCGACGGATCACGAAAGGCCGTCGCCGACTACCTGGCCGGCCACACCCGCGGCCGCCTAGGCCGGATCGATTACCGCGCCGACGAACTCGGATTGGACAAGGACGATCTGCGTCGGCGCTTTGCGCCGTATGTCGAGCGCTTCGTCAACGTCTGACCTATTCCGGGGACGGTCAGACTGAAACGGTCGCGAAGCCACCGGCGTCGTCGACGATGAGGATCTTGCGAGCGCCGCCGCCGGGAAATGCCGTGACGCCCTCGGGTTTCATCACATGGGGCTCGAACGTGACATCGAGTATGTCCACCGCCGAACTCGCCCCATCCCAGGTGCACAGCTGGAAGGGCACGTCGCCGCCGCTGCGCGAACGTCCCACCACGACGAGGAACTCCTGACGCTCAGCGTCGTAGTCGATGTCTCGGATGCCTTGTGGCACGGCGAAATCCGGCTTATCGATCACCAGCACGGGACCTGCCTGCAGGGCCGCGGTATCCCATGGCGCGTCCAGGTCGAGAGGAATGCACAGCACCGGGATCTGACCGTCCTCAACCGGGGAACGGAAACCGAAGAGCAGGGCGTTGCGCGACGGATCCCATGCCAGGCCCTCGATGTTCAGGCCGCCGGCGTCCGGCTGCAGATCTGCGGCCTCGGTGAACTCGGGATAGTGGGTGATCAGCCAATCCCGAAAGCCCGGCATCGCCTGGGCATGCAGATCCCCGTCGGGGGCGTACCGCACCCGCACCAGACCGTCGTTGACACCGACATTGCCCGCCAGGTTGCGCCACCCGCTCAGAGATGACGCCATGATGAGATCGATCTCTCCGCCGGCATCGATCCGGGCGAGACCTTCGGGGTCAGACAGTGCGCCCGCGGCCGGCCCGACGATCCTGCGTGGCACAAGCGGGCCGTGTTGGCTGCCGTCGGGATTGAGGTTCAGCTCGAAAAGCGCTCTGGGCTTGCGATTGTCGACGAAGATGAACCGCGCCGAGCCCACCGGCGCGACGCCGGAGGCATTGAATACGTTCGCGGGGTCCTGGCCGGCGAACGGCGTCGATGACACGAATACCACGAGCGATCACCCCCACAGGCACGACTACCCGTCTAGTAGACACCGATCGGTGATGACAGGGGTACCGATATCTCCACTTCGGTACCCGGTGAAATCTGGCGGACATCGAAGCTACCGCCGGCGGCAAGCACCTTGGTGCGGATGGAGGCCATCCCGATGTGACCGTTCTCCACGCTGTCGGCCATGGCCGACGGGCGGATGCCGACGCCGTCGTCGGCGATTCGCAGGCTTGCCTGCCCGGCCGAGCGTGCCAGCTCGATCCGAAGATTCTGCGCCCGCGCATGCTTGATGGTGTTCGTCGAAATCTCCCGCGCCGCACTGTAAAGCACATGATCGGCACCGGTGCGCAGGTCGTCGGGCCAGGTGTCCGCGTCGAGGTGCACCGCGAGCCCGGCGCGGGACCCGATGCTGTCCGCCAGGGCGGTGAGCGCGGCCTTCAATCCGGACCGGGACAGGACCTCGGGGTGCAGTTCGCGCACCACGTCGCGCAGCAGTTGTGAACACTCCTGGAGCGACGAATCGACCCGGTCGGTGGCCTCGGCCGAACCGTCACGGACGTCGTCGAGGTCTTGGCGGGCGACGATGACGTACTGAAGGGCACCGTCGTGCAGGCGTTCCGACAGCGACTGGCGCTCACGCTTTTCCAGCCCGAGCATCTCCTCGAGCAGTCGTGTCCGCTGGTGCGCCAGATCCTCGATGGCCTCCACTTTGGCACGTTGGATACGTGACAGCGCCACCGAACCGGCGGCCAGGCCGGCCAGCACGGTCGCGGTCAGCAGGATCGACGCCCACGGTTCCGCGTTGGCGGACTGGGTGATCCACGCCACCGCGAGAAAGGCGCCCAGGGTCGGTACGGCGATCACACCGCTGACATACGGATCCAGTTGCGCTGCGGCGATCAACGGAATCAGGAACAGCCCGTTGCGCAACATGTTCGACGTCCAGCTCTCCGGCGCCGCGATCCCGGTGAGGACCGAAAGAGACGACACCAGAGCCACATCCGTGCCCAGCATCAGGAGTGCCGCATATCCCTTGTCCACCGCCGCGCGTGACGTCGGCCGCAACGCCCACGCGCACCAGCAGGCGACAACCACGACGTACACCGCCAGGACCGCCACGCAGATCCACCGATCGGCGTTCGGCGGCTCGACGAGCAACGTGACGGCGACGAAAACCACCAGCACGGCGCGCAGGGCGGACTGCAGGAGGATGCCCAGAAGGACCGAGCGTTGAGAGGCCTCGGGGAGCTGCGCATCAAGGTGATCGACCGTGCGCTGACCATCTGCGGACATCGTCGACTCCTGTCCCGCCAAGGGGGTGGGCAAAGTATATGGTCCGCCACCGCCCCTCCGGTCGTGACACACTGACGCCTCTAGAGACGCGGATCGTGCAAATCGGAGGTGGAGGGGCGGTGGCCGCAAGAGCGTCAGCCAGGCCGACCAAGGCCGACGTGGCGCGCCTTGCCAACGTCTCGACGGCAACGGTCAGCTACGTTCTCAACAACGTCGAGGGCCAACGCATCTCACCGCAGACCCGCGCCGCGGTGCGCAGCGCGGCGGACCAGTTGGGCTACCGCCCGAACCTCGCGGCGCGAAATCTTGCCGTCGGCGGCAGTGGGGTGGTGCTCTACATCATGCCGCGGATGGCGCTGGGGCCGTTGCCGATGGAGGTGGGCAGCCGGCTGACCACTGCCCTGGCGCGCCGCGGCATCGTATTGTCGTTGCAGTTCGAGACCGACGACGACCGCAACGTCGTGGACGCTATCGCCGATCTGCGTCCGATCGCGGTGACAAGTGTTTTTCCGTTGAGCGGCAAGGCGTTAGAAGCGGCAGAGGCTGCGGGGGTGCCGCAGATCCATCTGGGCAGCGCGCAGTTGAAGGCGCTTGGCTCGCTCAACGAGGACATCGGCACGATGCGGGTGCAGCATCTGTTGTCGCGCGGGCATCATCGGCTGGCGTACGCCTACTCCGACGATGAGCGGGTGCGCGTGCTCGGCGACTACTGGCTCGCCGGGCTGCACTCCGCGATGCGAAGCCACGATCTGCCCGATCCGGTCGTCGACACGGTGCGCGCCGACGGATCCGACGCGGCCGACATGGTGCGGGGCTGGGTCGAGGCCGGCGTCACGGCGGTGTGCGCGCAAAGCGACGAGGTGGCGTTCGTGGTGCTGCACGGCATCCGGCAGGCCGGGCTGTCGTGTCCGCAGGATCTCGCGGTGATGGGGGTCGATGCCAACCCGCTGGGCGCCGTGAGCGCCCCGCCGCTGACCTCGGTCGGGTTCGATGCCGCGACGATCGTCGACGTCGCCGTGGTGGTGATGATGGCCGAGCTCGGTTACCCCGCCGAGCATGAACCGGCCGGCGCCGACGTGGCCACGCTGATCGCGCGCGAATCGACCTGAATCGTGCCCTTTACACAACTTATGCGCGTAACCTACGCTCGACGGTCGTGAGCATCAGCACCGACAGCGCCGTGCATTTCGACCCCTATGACGTCGACCTGGCCACCGCCAGGCTGTCGACCGTGCGGGGCTGGGGCGAGATGCCGGCGGTGTTCGCGTGAGCGCACCCGAACTCGTGGTCCCCGGGGACTGGGACCAGATCACCCCGGACTGGATGACTGCTGCCCTGGCTGCACGCCACCCGGGTGCGGTGGTCGACGCCGTCACCGTGCAGATGCGCGATGACGGGACCAACCGGCGCGCCCGGCTGGGCCTGACATACACACAAGGTGACGGTCCGGCAACGGTTTTCGTGAAGGGGGTCGATCCCGATCACCGGGAACTGATCAAGCTGACCAGCGGCCTCTTCCACGAACCGCGACTGTTCACCACGAACATCCCGCTGCCGCTGGAACACCCCGTGGTCCACATTGCGTTGATCGACGAGGCCGCCGAGGACTTCATCCTCGTGATGGAGGACCTGACGGCCCGCGGTGCGGACCCGCGCGACGCCACCCGCCCGATGACCGTGGAACAGGTTTCCAGCGGCGTTCGCGGGCTTGGTCGGCTGCATGGAATGTACTGGGGAAAAAGGCTTTCCGACGATGCGAACCTCGACTGGGTGGAGCCGTTCGCGCCCTGGGACGGAATGCAGTACGCGCCGCTGCCCGCCGCGCAGGAACGGCTGTCGGGAGACACCCCTACCGAGGTCATGGAGCTGACCATCGGCCAACTCGTCGACGACATCTGGAAGCCCTACGTCCGCAGCCTGACCCGATCACCGCAGACCCTGCTGCACGGCGACCCGCACATCGGCAACACGTATGTGCTGCCTGATGGCGAGGTGGGCTTCCTGGACTGGCAGGTGCTGCGCCGGGGCAACTGGTCGCTGGACCTCGGGTACTTCATGCAGGGCGCGCTGACCACCGAGGACCGCCGCCGTCATGAGCGGACACTGCTCGAGCAGTACCGTGACGCGTTGGGCCTGCCCGCCGACGAACTGCCGACAATGGACGAGATCTGGCTGCGTTATCGGGCCTCGGTCGCACACGGCCTCTGCACCTGGCTGTGCACGGCCAGCGCGGGAGAGTTGTGGCAGCGCCCGGATATCGCTGTGGCTCTGGCGCAACGGTATTCGATGGCCTACGGAGATCTGCAGACGGCCCAGGCGCTCGCCGACATCGACTGCGGCTGAGCCCTCAGGCCGGTGTGCCGGCGAGGGCGCACGCCATCTGTACGTTGCGTGCGTCGTTGTTGAGATCGGTGGCGGTCGAGTTCAGCGAATCGCCGCCGCCCCGCAGGCCCATGAGCAAGACGAGCTTCGTGGCGCGCATCGACCAGGACTGCATCGGCGACGCGATGTCGGGCTGGAGCCCGGGTGTCATCGACACGCTCATCGCCGTCCCCACGGCCTCCCGCAGTGCCGTTCTCCCAACGACATTGGAATTCGCCACATTGGGGTCGGCGTAGTTCACGATGTTGCCCTCGCCCGCACTGTCGTAGGCGAAGTCCTCGTAGTTCGAGGCGGCGTAGTTCAGTGCGACCGAGAACCGTTTGCACGCGTCTGACGCAACGCCCCCGCCGTCGTCGGACACCCCGTCGGCAGCGGGCGCCTGGGGATCGGCGGCTGCCGCGGACTGTGGTTCGGCAGGTGCGGGAACCGGGGGAGTGCCGGGTGCGATGTCCTGCGGGTCGGCGGACGCCGCGGGAACTCCGGTCAGCGCAACACCGATCGCGATCGCTGCCGCGAACGATGCTGCCGATGTCCGGCAGTAGACGTGCGAGTTCATGCGTTCCCTTCTGGTGATGCGTGCGGCGAACAGTCCGGGACGCCCGAACCAGGACAACTGTTAATCGACGACCATGTCGAATTACAGCAACGTCTGTCGACGTAGTGGATGACGACCTTCCGGCGCGCTTCGCGACTTACCTCACGCGATCGTCTCAGGATCAGACCGCCGATGCAAATGCAGCCGCAAGTGCAGAAAAGATGAACGGCGGCTTAATAATTGCCGCGCAAGGCTGCGGTCGGTATCTGCCGGGCCACCTCGCTGCAAGTGTTCAGAGCTGTCAGTGTCCTGTGAATCATCGGGCTTGGTGGCACCGCGTGGTTAACAATCAGGCCGACGATAATGATGTCCGAATTGTTGTCTCTGCGTTTACCGTCCGGACATCACATCCCTCAATCATTCCCCCTGAGCGGTCCCGCCGGGATCGAGACAATTTGAGAGGCTCCAACTCGACATGTTGCATCGTTATGCCGCGGTGGCTGGTTTGTGCATGCTGGTCCCGTTGGGGCTGAGTCCGCTCGCATTGGCGGACCCACCCGCCGACCCACCGGCCGTGCCGGTCGCTGACAATGCGCCCCCGCCGCCACCGCCCGGTGGCCCGGCCGGCCCGGTACCGTCGGGCGCGCCCGGCGTGTTGACGACGCCGGACGGTGGGTGCTGAATGTGTCCGGCAAGGCCGAGTCCATGGAGCCGGTGGCCGCCCTCACGGGTGCCCCGACATCGCGAGAGTACCTGGTGGACGGCACATTCAACGGTGCGATCACCGGCTCTGGGAAGACCAAACTGGCCGGCGGAGTGCTCGAGGCCGGCTATCAGATCGGCTGCGGAATCACCCAGGACGACATCGAGTCCGTCACCTCCGCCGGCATCACGCCGGGCTTGAACATTCCCGGCCGCGGGGGGCTGTTCCCGATCTCGCTCACGCCGTCGTTCAACCAGCAGATCAAGATCGACCTCAAGCCGGGCACGGTGAACATCGTTCCGGTGGGCAAGAAGTCGTTCAAGGGCACCGACCCGCGGGTGTCGATCACGGGCTTCCGCATCAAGATCGACGGCTGCGCAGGCCAGTCGTTCATTCGCTCCTACGCCACCCTGACCAGTTCGACCGACAACACCGACGACGTGGTCACCTACCTCGGAGTCACCAAAGTCGTTTAACCGCAGCTTGTTACGCACGCAGTTGGATGCTTCACCCCAGAAACCTGACGAAACACATTCCGGCCGGGATTGAGGCCGGGATTGAGACTATGAGAGGCGTCAACACGACATGTTGCATCGTTTCGCCCCACTGGCTGCAGTTTGCCTGCTGGCTCCACTGGGGGCAGCCCCACTCGCGCTGGCGGACCCGCCGGCCGACCCGGTAGCGGCGCCGGCGCAACCGGCGGCCGAGCCCGTAGCGGCGCCGGTCGACCCGGGACCTCCGCCGGACACCGGTGTCGTCGCGTCCGAGGTGCCCGGGATTGCCCACACGCCGGACGGTCGGACCCTCACGGTGGCCGCGAAGGACGAAACTCAGTTGCCCATCGCGCCTTTGACGACTTCCCTGTCGTCGCGTGAATGGCTGGCGGGTGCGACCTTCACCGGGTCCGGAATGGCCTCGGTGAACGGCGGCACGCTGGAGGTCGGCTACCAGATCGGCTGCGGCATCGAAATGGACAAGGTCAAGCTCAACGGTTCGATCGGTCTCGGTACGGGCGCCTTCCAACTCGGGGCCGGGGCGGGTGGGATCACCTACCCCAGCACGTTCACCGTGCCGATCCAGGGCCAGATCGAGGTCGAGCCGCGGCCTGGAACGATCACCAACGTCCAGGTCGACAAGAAGTCGTTCAAGGGCAACTCGACGCGCGTCACCGTCAAGGACATCCACATCAAGGTGGACAACTGCGTCGGCGCGTCCTCGCTGCGTTCCTACGCGGTGCTGACCAGTTCGGGCACCGACGCCGACGACATCGTCGCCTACTACGGCGTCACCAAGGTGTTCTGATCCCCGAGACAACGCCGGACGAGACGGGAACCTTGTTGAAGAACAACCGATTTGGGTCCGCTCGCGGAATTGCGGTCGCCATGGCCGTGGCCTTCGGGGTGGCCTTCGGTGCGGCATTGTCCACCGCGGGCCCGGCGGCGGCGGATCCGCCGCCGCCCGGTGATCCGGCGGCCCGGGTAGATTCCGGCCCTCCGGTACCCCAGGTTGAGAGCCTGGGTCCACTGGGGGCGCTGGCGGGCCTGGGGGGAGCGGATCTCCTGCTGAGCCAGTACGCAGTGCCCTCGGCGCCGGGTGGTGCACAGCCCGCCGCGCCACCGCCGATGAGCGTCCTGGATGCAAGCCAGTTCCTCAACCCGCTGAACTACCGGGTGCCGACACCGGATCAGTTGGCGGACAACGGATCTCCGTACCAGCTGGCGCCGGGTCAACCGGGCCCGTTCGCCCGGGTCGACAGTCTGAAAGGCCAGCATGCGATCGTCCATGGGGCGCTTGGTCGGATGCCGATCGGTGAACTCAGCGAGCCGCTTGCCGGCACCGCGCCTCCGCCGGGAACAGCGATCCCGGCGGGTCCGCTGCAGAATCTGCCGGATCCGGCACCGATTGCGGACCCGGTGGTGCTGCCACCGGCCGGCTGACGATCCAGCTCAGATCCACCCCCGCGGGTAGTAGGGTCACGGGGCGCCGATTGATCCTGCTGGTGGTGGCTGCGGGGGGCTGTGCGTCGACACTCGCCCTGTGTCCGCCCGCCTCGGCCGACGACGGGTGTCCGGCGGGTCAGACGTCGGACGATTTCACCGGCGACTGTGTGCTCGACATCGAGCCCATCTCCTTCCTGGACGGGCCGAGCGCGCAGGGCATCACCATCGGTGGCGGCAACTACGGCAGCGTCAACGGCATCCCGTGCACACCCGAACACCGCTCGACGTGTATCGGGATGACCTACAACCAGCCGTCGCACACCCAGCCACGCTCGACGATCAGCCACAGCCCGTAACGGGACCGCACGTCAGACCTGCAGGCCCACCGTCGTGCTCAGCCCGCCGTCGACGGGGATGACCGCACCGGTCACGTAGTTCGCGGCCCGGGATGCCAGGTAGATCGCCGCACCGGCCATGTCGTCACCCCGGCCGACCCGCCCGACGGGGGTGCTCGCCGCTAGTCGGTCACCGACCGCCGCCAGCGTGGCGGCCATCATCTTCGACGGAAACGGCCCTGGCGCAATGGCATTGACAAGGATGGACGGCGCCAGTTCGTGGGCCAGATGTCTGGTCAACTGGTGCAGGGCGGCCTTGGACGCCGAGTAGGAGTACGTGCCCATCCGCGGCACCGTCAGTCCGTCGATCGACCCGATGTTGATGACTCGGGCGGGGTCGTCCTCGGCCGAGGCGGCCTCCAGCAGTGGGCGGGCCAGCTGCGTCAGCACGAACGGCGCCTTCACGTTCAGCGTGAGGACCTTGTCGAACGCTGCCGGCGGAAACTCGTCGAAGGGCGCGCCCCACGTCGCACCGGCGTTGTTGACCAGGATGTCCAGCTTGTCCTCGCGGGCGCCGACCGCGTCGATCAACTCGCGGCACTGCTCCTCCCGGCTGACGTCGGCAGGAACGGCGTACACCTCGCCGAACTCCGACAGCTGCTGCCGGGCGGCTTCGCAGGCGTCCGGTTTGCGCGACGAGATGTAGACCCGCGCACCGGCGCGCAGGTACCCCTCGGCGATCATCAGGCCGATTCCACTGGTACCGCCGGTGATCAGGGCGGTCTTACCGGAAATCGAGAACAGTTCGGGGGACACCCCAGGAATGTAGACCACACATCGTTGACCCCAACCGAATGGACCGATTAGTCTACTGAAGATGACAGGTGACTGGCAGCCCACCGCGTGCATCCTCTGCGAGTGCAACTGCGGAATCGTCGTCCAGACCGAAGGCCGCACGCTGGCGAAGATCCGCGGAGACAAGAACCATCCGGGTACGCAGGGCTACACCTGCAACAAGGCGCTGCGCCTGGACCACTACCAGAACAACCGCACCCGGTTGACCTCACCGATGCGGCGCCGCCCCGACGGCAGCTACGAGGAGATCGACTGGGACACCGCGATCACCGAGATCGCCGAGGGCTTCGCACACATCCGCGACACCTACGGCGGCGACAAGGTCTTCTACTACGGCGGCGGTGGCCAGGGGAACCACCTCGGCGGGGCGTACAGCGGGGCGTTCCTGAAAGCCCTCGGTTCGCGCTACCGGTCCAGTGCGCTGGCACAGGAGAAGACAGGGGAGGCGTGGGTCGACGACCAGCTCTACGGCGGGCACACCCGCGGCGAGTTCGAGCACGCCGAGGTGTCGGTGTTCGTCGGCAAGAACCCATGGATGTCGCAGAGTTTCCCCCGCGCGCGCACGGTGCTCAACGAGATCGCCCGCGACCCGAAGCGCTCGATGATCGTCATCGATCCGGTGATCACCGACACCGCGAAGATGGCCGACTTCCACCTGCGGGTCCAGCCGGGCACCGATGCGTGGTGCCTGGCCGCCCTGGCTGCCGTGCTGGTCCAGGAAAACCTCTGTGACGAAACGTTTTTGGCACAACACGTGAATGACGCCGAACCGGTCAGGGCGGTGTTGCGCGAGGTGCCGGTCGAGGACTACGCCGAGCGCTGCGGTGTCGACGCGGAGATGCTGCGTGCGGCGGCGCGCCGGATCGCCGCCGCGGTGAGCGTCGCGGTGTTCGAGGACCTCGGCGTGCAGCAGGCGCCGAACAGCACACTGTGCTCCTACCTCAACAAACTGCTGTGGATACTGACCGGCAACTTCGCCAAACCCGGCGGCCAGCACCTGCATTCGACGTTCGCACCCCTGTTCCGCTACGGCGGCGGGGTGGGCCGCACCCCGGTCACCGGTGCGCCGATCATCTCCGGTCTGATCCCCAGTAACTCGGTGCCGCAGGAGATCCTGACCGATCACCCCGACCGGTTCCGGGCGATGATCGTGGAGAGCAGCAATCCCGCTCACTCACTGGCAGATTCGGCCGCGTGCCGAGAGGCGTTCGAGTCGCTGGAACTGCTGGTGGTCATCGACGTCGCGATGACCGAGACCGCGCGACTGGCCCACTACGTGTTGCCCGCCGCCACGCAGTTCGAGAAGGCCGAAGCCACGTTCTTCAATCTGGAATTCCCGCACAACACATTTCAGCTGCGCCATCGCCTGTTCGAACCCCTCGAAGGCACCCTGCCCGAACCCGAGATCTGGTCGCGGCTGGTGCGTGCGCTCGGCGTCGTCGACGACAGCGAACTGGAACCGCTCCGCCACGCGGCCGCAGTGGGCCTGGACGCGTTCGCACAGGAGTTTCTCGCCGCAGCGTCCGCCAGTCCGATGCTGGCCAAGACCATGCCCTACGTTCTCTACGAGACCCTCGGCCCGACGCTGCCCGACGGGCTGGCCGGGGCGGCGGCGCTGTGGGGCCTGGCGCAGAAGGCGTTCATGAGCTATCCGGACGCGGTGCGCCGCGCCGGCCACGCGGACGGCAACGCGCTGTTCGAGGCGATCCTGTCCAGCCGGTCCGGCGTGACGTTCACCGTCCACGAATACCCCGACGACTTCGCGCTGATCGGCCACCCCGACCACCGGATCAACCTGAACCTGCCCGAGATGCTCGACGAGATCCGCGCGCTGCCCGACGCGAAAGCCCAACTCACCACGGTGCAGTACCCGATCGTGCTGGCGGCGGGTGAGCGGCGCGCCTACACCGCCAATGACATCTTCCGCGACCCCGGCTGGCGCAAGCGGGACGCCGACGGGGCCCTGCGGGTCAGCGTCGAAGACGCCATGGAACTGGGGCTGGTAGACGGCGGCCGGGCACGGATCACCACCGCGGCCGGCAGCGCCGAGGCGACCGTGGAGGTCAGTGAGGCGATGCTGCCCGGCCACGCCTCGCTGCCCAACGGATTCGGACTGGACTACACCGACGCCGACGGCGCC
Organism: uncultured Actinomycetota bacterium; assembly: GCA_963779655.1. Lineage (GTDB taxonomy): Bacteria > Actinomycetota > Actinomycetes > Mycobacteriales > Mycobacteriaceae > Mycobacterium. Next base: position 31,192 of record CAVZZD010000016.1, read on the forward strand.
GTCCGGGTGCCGGGCGTCGCCCCCAACGCACTCACGTCGTCCGACTGGCGCGACGCCTATGCCGGCACGCCGTGGCACAAGCACGTCCCGGCGCGTATCGAGGCGGCTGTGCCCGCTTAAGGTGTGAACCGTGAGTGCGCGCGGCTGGCTGTTGTTCGCCGCGATGAGCGTCATCTGGGGCATCCCGTACCTGCTCATCAAGATCTCGCTCGAAGGTTTGTCGGTCCCGGTCCTGGTGTTCGCGCGCACCCTCATCGGTGCGGCCGTGCTGCTGCCGCTGGCACTCTCCCGGACCAACCTGCGGATCGTACGCAGGCACTGGAAACCGTTGCTGGCCTTCGCTTTCTTCGAGATCATCGCGGCCTGGCTGTTGTTGTCCGACGCCGAGCGGCACCTCAGTAGCTCGACGACGGGACTGCTGATCGCCGCGACACCGATCATCGCGGCCATTCTCGAACGGGTGACCGGTGGGACTCATCGACTCGGCGGCGTGCGCGTGCTCGGGCTCACCGTCGGCCTGGCCGGCGTCGCGGTGCTGGCCGGCCACGGCCTGACCGGTGGCGGCGCCTGGCCCGTCGCCGAGGTGCTCCTGGTGTCCACCTGCTACGCGATCGCGCCGCTGATCGCCGCGCGCCACCTCGCCGATGTGCCGGCGCTGCCGATGACCGCCGCGTGCCTGGGCTTTGCGGCACTGGTCTACGCGACACCCGCGGCGCTGCAGTGGCCGAGCGAAATCCCTACCGGCCGTGTCCTTTTTGCCACCACGCTGCTCGCCGTGGTGTGCACCGCGCTGGCCTTCATTCTGTTCTTCGCCCTGATCCGGGAAGTCGGCCCGTCGCGCGCGGTGGTGTTCACCTACGTCAACCCCGCGGTGGCCCTGGCAGCCGGAGTGATCGTGCTCAGCGAACCGCTGACGGCATGGAATCTTGTTGGGCTGGTGCTCATCCTCGGCGGTTCGGCGCTGGCCACGCGCCACGCCGCCGAAACAACCGAACCGGTCGAGTCGCGCTGACAGGTACGGTGGCGGCGGTGGAATTCAACCTGGCCGAGGTGTTCGAAGCGGTGGCCGCGGCCGTCCCGGACCGCGACTGCATCGTGTTCGGCGACCGCCGGCTGACCTTCGCAGAGATCGACGACCGGACGGCGCGACTGGCCCGCGTGCTGCACGACTGGGGCCTGGGCGCGCACACCGAACGATCCGGGTTGGCCGGATACCAATCGGGGCAGAGTCACCTCGCGCTCTATATGACCAACTCCAACGAATACCTCGAGGGCATGCTGGGCGCGTACCGGGCCCGGGTCGCCCCGTTCAACGTCAACTACCGCTACGTCTCCGACGAACTCGTGTACCTGCTCGACAACGCGCACGCCGCCGCGGTGATGTACCACGCGCAGTTCGGTCCCACGCTGGCCGAAGCGCTCGACAAGCTCCCCGCGATGCGATTGATCCACGTCGACGACGGGTCGGGCGTCGCGCCGCTGCCCGGGGCCCTGCGCTACGAGGAACTGTTGGCGGCGGCCCCGCCCGAGCCGCTGACCCTGGCGTTGTCGCCCGACGATCTCTACGTGCTCTACACCGGCGGCACCACCGGGATGCCCAAGGGTGTGCTGTGGCGGCAGAACGACATCTACCTCAACGCGATGGGCGGCCGGGTGTTCGGCACGGGGGAGATGATTTCCGGCCTGGACGAGGTCGTCGCGCGCGCACAGGCCGGCGGGCCGGGTTCGCTCTCGTGCGCGCCCCTGATGCACGGCGCGGCCCAGTGGTCGGCGTTCAGCGCCCTGTGCTCCGGCCGGAAGTTCGTAATGTCCTCGACCACAGACCATTTCGATGCCGAGCGAAGCCTGGCGGCTGGCCGGCCGCGAACGTGTCGGCTCGATGCTGATCGTCGGTGACGCGTTCGGCAGGCCGCTGGCCGACGCCCTGGAAGCCCTGGGGCCCGGCGAATGCGATCTGTCGGCGCTCAACGCCGTGGTCAGCGGCGGCGCATTGTTCAGCACCGGGGTCAAGCAGCGACTGCTCGCTCGGCTGCCGGGCGTGATCGTCATCGACGCCGGCGGCTCGTCGGAGTCCGGCTCGCAGATGGGCCAGATCTCCAGCGCGTCCGGCGCCGGTACGGGACGGTTCACGCCGAACCCGGGTGCGGTGGTGGTGAGCGCGGACATGACCCGCATCCTGGCGCCCGGCGACGACGAGATCGGCTGGCTGGCGCAACAGGGCCTGGTGCCGCTGGGCTACCTCGACGACCCGGACAAGAGCGCGCGCACCTTTCCCGTCATCGACGGGGTCCGGCACTCGGTACCCGGCGACCGGGCCCGCTGGGACGCCGACGGGAGCATCGAACTGCTGGGTCGCGACTCGGTGACCATCAACTCGGGCGGGGAGAAGATCTTCGCCGAGGAGGTCGAGGCGGCGGTCGGGCAGCATCCCGCCGTGTACGACGTGGTGGTGGTCGGCCGCCCCAGCACCCGCTGGGGCAACGAAGTGGTGGCACTGGTCCAGTTGGCCGGCGGTACCACTCCGGGTGCCGAGGTGGCCGAGTCGATCCTCGCCGAGGCGGCCCGGCACATCGCCCGTTACAAGCTGCCCAAGGAAGTGGTGTTCCGTGACCGTGTGCAACGCTCGCCGTCCGGTAAAGCCGACTACCGCTGGGCAAAAGCTCAATTGCCCTGATGATTGCCATTCGGTTGCTGAGAATTCGCTTTATGAACGCACCGCGAACTGTGATCTTGATGGCATTCGTGCTACAAACGTCAGTCGGGTCAGGGAGCCGAGGTATTGACGGCGCCGTTGATTGCTCGTGGTGACGCGCGGGTACACATGAGGCGCCGCACGCCACCACGTCGCATAGTGAGCAGGACATTTTGCCCAAACCCAAGACGTCGTTGAAGCCGCATTTCGATGATGTGCAGGCCCATTACGACCTGTCGGACGAATTCTTCCGGCTGTTCCTCGACCCCACGCAGACGTACAGCTGTGCGTATTTCGTCAATGACGGCATGACGCTGGAGGAGGCGCAGATCGCCAAGGTCGACCTGTCGCTCTCGAAATTGAATCTGCAGCCCGGCATGACGTTGCTCGACGTGGGGTGCGGGTGGGGCGCCACCATGATGCGGGCGGTCGAGCAGTACGACGCCGATGTGGTCGGTCTGACGCTGAGCCGCAACCAGCAGGCCCAGGTCGAGAAGCTGTTCGCCGCGTCGACGAGTCCGCGCACCAAGCGGGTGCTGCTCGAGGGCTGGGAGAAGTTCGACGAACCCGTCGACCGGATCGTGTCGATCGGCGCATTCGAGCACTTCGGCCAGGACCGCTACAACGACTTCTTCGACTTCGCGTACCACGCGCTGCCCGACGACGGCGTCATGATGCTGCACACCATCTGCATGGCGAGCGAGGCCGATGTTGCTGAACACGGCCTCACGCTGAACATGCCCCTGATCCGGTTCATCAGCTTCATCATGAAAGAGATCTTTCCCGGTGGCCGGTTGCCGTCGGTGACCGAAGTCGAGGAGCATGCCACGAAGGCGGGCTTCCGGATCAGCCGGGTGCAGTCGCTTCGCCCGCACTACGCCAAGACGCTCGACCTGTGGGCGGCAGCGCTGGAGGCGCGTCGCGACGAGGCCATCGCGATCCAGTCCGAAGAGGTCTACGACCGCTACATGAAGTACCTGACGGGCTGCGCGGACCTGTTCCGCACCGGTTACAGCGACGTCTGCCAGTTCACCCTCGAAAAGGCCTGACCCCCGGAGAATCAACCGCCGTAGTGGTCTAATCCGGGCGTGAACACCACGCGCCCGCTCCGTCGCGGTCCGATCAGCCGAAACGCCGTCGGGCCCAGCGCCGCCGAGGCGTTCGTGCTCATCGCGATCGCGACCATCCTGATCACGCGGCTGTACCTCGAGCTCACCGGCTACCCGCAGATCGGCGGCGGGAACCTGCACATCGCGCACGCGCTGTGGGGTGGCGCGCTGATGATGGTCGCGCTGCTGGTGGGCTGGATGACGCTCGGGTTCGGCTCCCGGGTCCTGGCCGTCGTGCTGGGCGGGATCGGGTTCGGGCTGTTCCTCGACGAGGTCGGCAAATTCGTCACCAAGGACAACGACTACTTCTACGGCCCGGCCGCCGAAATCATGTACATCCTCGTGGTGGTCATCCTCGTCGGCGCCCGCATCATCCGGGACATCCGGCCGCTGTCGGCCAACGAGTGCCTGGCCTCGGCCACCGCCATCGCGGCCCAGGGCGTGGCCCGCGGCCTGGCCGACCATCACCGCGAGGTCGGGCTGCGGCTGGTCGAATCGGCCCGGGTCGACGGCGCGGACAGTGCCGAGGTGGCCCACGTCCGGGCGCTCCTGCAGTCGGCCGGCCACGCGCCCGATCGGCTCTACCGGCTGCAGCGCCTGGTGCCCAAGCTCGTCCCCGGTTTCTTCCGCAGCCCGCGGTGGGTGCCGGTGGTGGGCTGGCTGATGGTGCTCGGAGCCGTCGTCAGCGTCGTGTTCGGTGCCCTGGGTATCGCGCTGGGCGGCTATCTCTACCAGCGCCACGACATCACCCTCGTACTGGACGGGATGAACCCGGCGTCGCTCGTCCTGCTGGTGAGCGCGGCGCTGACAACGGCACTCGCCGTGCCCGCGATGATCGGCAGGCGCCGCGACCCCGACGCCGTCTGGCCGTTGCGGTGGTTGCGCAACGCGGCGCTGATATTCACGTTCCTCAACGCGCTCGTCGACTTCGCCACCGAAGGGTTCGGCGCGTTGCTGAACATGTCGATCGGCCTGTTCACCCTCGCAGTGCTGTCCTATCAGCTCGACGCCCGGGAGGCCGCGGCGGACGCCGAAAGAATCAGTGGGGCGGGGTAACCGGTTTCGGCGGGTCGTCCCCGGCGAGGAATTCGCGGACGTGGCCGAAGCCGCCCAGCCGCCACGCCTCGTAGGCCCACACCGCGACGATGATCGGAATCGGGCCGAACGCCACCCACCAGCGCGCACCGTTCGGGACGAGTTCGTGGATCACCTGGTCGCGGGGCACACCGTCGACCATCGCGGGCAGCCACTCGTTCAGCAGGATGGTCAGCATGCGGGTTGCCTCGAACGGCCCGGCGACGGTGGCCAGCACCCAGCTCAGGCAGGCGATCCCCAACGCCCACGGCCAGGCCAGCAGCAGCGACTGGTCGTCGACGATGTCGGCGGCCGACCGGATCGACTCGGCGATGAACGCCAGGCCCAGGGCGACGACGAACACCCCGATCTGGGCGGCCAGCAGGTCGTCGAGCACCGAGTTGGCCAGCTCGTCGGCCGATCGGGTCGGCAGCCCGAAAGCCAGGGACAGCAGGCCGGCCAGCAGGGCGAGCAGCATCAGCGCCGACGTCGAGTCATCGATGCGCATGAACGAGTCGGTCAGGATGCGCATCACCAGTTTCGACGACGCGGCCGGCCGGGTGCGGTACAGGACCATGACCACCAGGCCGGAGATGACGATCGACAGCAGCCACGCCACCACGGCCGCGCAGATCACCACCAGGGCCAGCGATCCGATGATCGGCACCAGCTGGGAGTTCTCGGCGGCGCCGTTGCGCACCACCAGCAGGGGCACCACGCCGATCGCGAGGACGCCGAGCGCGCGCACCAGGATGGGCAGGGTGAAGCCGGCGATGTCACCGGCGTCCAGGTCGGGATCGTGGCGCCGGATCGACGCGATCTCGGCGCTCATCACCGAGCGGGCCCGACGGAACGACAATCTGCGCTCCACAGCGCGAATCTAGACCGCGTGCAGGTAGCGCTTTGTCACGACACGCTGGACGAACGACGCGGCCGGGCTGCCGAGCCTGCTCCACCAGGTGGCGTGCCGGGAGAACGCGACGACTTCGGAATACACCGATCCGCTGCCCGGGTCGTAGCGCACCGCGAAGCGTTCCTCGCCGGTTTCGGCGTGGCCCGGAAGGGTGCCGTAGGCGAAGCCGCGGACGTTGGGAGCGTCGGGTTCGTCGACCACGTAGACGACCCGGCAGGGCGCGGGGATCGGGCCCAGCCGGCCGAGCACCAGCGTGCCGACCTCGGCGACCGGGGTGGTTGCGCGAACCCGAACCCCGGCGCCGCGCAGCATGCCGTAACGCATGACGGCGTCGGCGGCACGCTCGAAGCGGTCACGCCCACTGCCGATGCGTGCCGTCACGTGGACGTGGTGGTATCCGGCGGGCAGGGTCGGGCCGTTCGTCGCGCCGACTTCCGCGTAGGTCAGCGGCAGGCCCTCGAGGTCGGCGAGATTCACCGCGCCAGCATCTCATTCACAGCGCGTGAATCCCGTTGAACAGCAGGGCCACGCCGAGTATCAGGAGAACGACGACGGTGATGGCGACCTGACGACGCTGCATCCAGTCGCGAAGCCGCTCGAGCAGCCGGTCCACCCGATGCGACCAGACCAGGTAGGCCAGGATCGGCACGGCCGCGGTGGAGCCGGCCAGCAGGGTGAAGTAGCTGACCGCGGCCGTCGTGCCGAGGGTGCTCAAACCGGCGGTGCCGATGGCGAATCCCGCTGCGGCACACATCAATACGACCTTGGGATTGACCACGGTGAGGGATGCGCCGGCGGCGGCGGCGCCCACCGGGGTGATCCGCTTGATGCGGTCCAGCCATTGCGGCGCGTCGACGGATGCCACGGGTTCGCGCCGGTGCTTGCGCCAGTACCAGATGCCGGCCGCGATGAACAGAAGTCCGGCGGCGACCCGCAGCCAGGCGGTCCAGTGCGGGGGTGTGCCCTGCAGGCCGTGCAGCAGTCGCGGGACCTGGACGAACAGCAGCGTGATCGCGGCCTTGCCGGCCAGCCAGCCGCAGATGAACGCCATCCCGGTGGGGCGGGGGCGCTCGCTGTGCACCACCAGCGCGATCGCGGGCAGTACGGAGAACGGTGAGAGCGCGACGACCATCGCCAGCGCCGTGACCTCGCCGAGCAGCGATCCCCAGCCACCCGACATCACAGCCTCTCTTTGAGCGATTTCGGTGTCATCGCGCGCGGTGAGCGCGTCTGAGCACACCGAAATCACACTTTCGCACAGCGGCTACGGTGTCGGAGTGTCCAACCGAGTGCAGCCCCACCCCGGCGGGGGGTTCAATCCGCCCGAACCGACCACCAAGGGTGGGCCGGACTACGGCCGATTCGTGGCAGCTGTGCGCGAGCTGCAGGACCATGCGCGGGCCGTGGACGCCCCCGACGACGTGATCACCGAGGCGGCGAATCTGCTCGAGAAGGCGGCGTCATTGCTCGCGCCCTTCGACGCCGACGAGTGGGCGTCGCCATCGGGCCGCCGGGTCGACCTGCCGAACCGGGGCAACGTGCTGAGTGTGCCGATGGAGTTGAACCGCGTCGGGGAGGACCGGGTCGGCGGCTGGGTCCGGTTCCCGCGGTTCTACCTCGGCCGCAACGGTGCGGCACATGGCGGGGCGATCGGGCTGATGTTCGACTCGGTGCTGGGGTTCACCGCCGCGGTGTTGACGGGCCAGCGCGCGCAACGTACAGCGTTTTTGCACATCGACTACCGGGCGATCGTGCCCATCGGGAAGACGCTAACCGTCGACGGCGAACTGACCGGCGTCGAGGGTCGCAAGATCTCCGTGCGCGCAACTGTGTATGACGGTATCCACGATGACGCGCAAGTCCTCACCGAGGCGCACGCACTGTTCGTCAAGCTCAACCCGGGCCAACCGTGAAAGAGCGGCTGCAACGGTGGCGAGAGCGGCTGAGGCAGCGCCGGACGACCAACGCCATCTACCGCGCCCTGGTCGGTGTCACCGGAGCCGTGGTGCTGGTCGGCGGCATCATCGCCATCCCGTACCCCGGGCCCGGATGGGCCATCGTGTTCATCGGGCTGGCGATCCTGGCCAGCGAGTTCGCGTGGGCGCACCACACCCTGAAGTTCGCGAAGGGCCGTTACGACGCGTTCATGGAGTGGTTCGGCGGACAGGCACTCTGGTTCCGCGCGGTGGGCACCCTGCTGACCGCGGTGGTGGTGGTCGGCACCCTGTGGTTCGTCGGCGCGCTGGACCTGATGGCGGGATGGGTAGGGGTCGACCAGCCGTGGCTGCAAAGTCCTATCGGAATCGGTTCCTGAGAAGCCACCCCGATAGCATGGTCGCGACCGCCCACCCGCTGAGACCATTGGAGATACCCCGATGAGCGCCCCCGCACAGCCCGCCCCCGCAGCCCTGATCCGGGTTCCCGCGGGCACCACCGCGGGTGCGGCGGTCCGGGAGGCCGGACTACCCGGTCGCGGCGAGCCGGAGGCGGTCGTGGTGGTGGCCGACTCCGACGGCAAGCTGCGGGATCTGAGCTGGACGCCCGACGTCGACGCCGAGGTCCGGCCCGTCGCGGCCAGCAGCGAACGAGGGTCGCAGCGTCATCCGGCACTCGGCGGCCCACGTGCTGGCCCAGGCGGTTCAGGACATGTTCCCGGACGCGCGGCTGGGCATCGGCCCGCCCATCACCGACGGCTTCTACTACGACTTCGACGTCGCCGAGCCGTTCACGCCGGAGAACCTCCAGGCGCTGGAGAAGCGGATGCGCCAGATCGTCAAGGACGGTCAGCTGTTCTCCCGGCGCGTCTACGAATCCAAGGACGAGGCGCGCGCCGAACTGGTCGACCGAGCCCTACAAACTGGAACTCGTCGACGACAAGTCCGGCGACCCCGACGTCATGGAAGTCGGAGGCGACGAGCTCACCGCCTACGACAACCTCAATCCCCGTACCCGGGAACGGGTTTGGGGAGACCTGTGCCGCGGCCCGCACATCCCGACCACCCGCTACATCCCGGCGTTCACGTTGACCCGCAGTTCGGCGGCGTACTGGCGCGGCGATCAGAACAACGCCAGCCTGCAGCGCATCTACGGCACCGCCTGGGAGTCACAGGAGGCCCTCGACCGGCACCTGCTGCTGATCGAGGAGGCGCAGCGCCGGGACCACCGCAAGCTGGGCGTAGAGCTGGACCTGTTCAGCTTCCCCGATGAACTGGGCTCCGGGCTGCCCGTGTTCCATCCCAAGGGCGGGATCCTGCGCAAGGAGCTGGAGGACTACTCGCGGCGCAAGCACGTCGAAGCGGGCTACCAGTTCGTCAACACCCCGCACATCACCAAGGAACAGCTCTACGTCACTTCGGGGCACCTGGAGTGGTACGCCGACGGCATGTTCCCGCCGATGCACATCGACGCCGAGTACCACGACGACGGGACGCTGCGTAAGCCCGGGCAGAACTACTACCTCAAGCCGATGAACTGCCCGATGCACCACCTGATCTACCGCTCGCGCGGCCGCTCCTATCGCGAACTTCCGTTGCGGCTCTTCGAGTTCGGCTCGGTGTACCGCTATGAGAAGTCGGGCGTGATCCACGGCCTGACCCGGGTGCGCGGCATGACCCAGGACGACGCGCACATCTACACCACCCGCGAGCAGATGCGCGACGAGCTGACCTCGCTGCTGCAGTTCGTCCTCGATCTGCTTGCCGACTACGGCCTCGACGACTACTACCTCGAGCTGTCCACCAAGGACCCCGACAAGTACGTCGGGGCCGACGACGTCTGGGACGAGGCCACCGAGACGTTGCGCGAGGTGGCCGAGGCGTCGGGACTACATCTCGTGCCCGACCCGGGCGGGGCGGCGTTCTACGGGCCGAAGATCTCCGTCCAGGTCAAGGACGCGCTGGGCCGCAACTGGCAGATGTCGACCATCCAGCTCGACTTCAACATGCCCGACCGGTTCGAGTTGGAGTACACCGCCGCCGACGGAACGCGTCAACGCCCGGTGCTGATCCACCGTGCGCTGTTCGGCTCCATCGAGCGGTTCATCGGTGTGCTCACCGAGCACTACGCCGGTGCGTTCCCCGCGTGGCTGGCCCCGATCCAGGTGGTCGGCATTCCCGTCGCCGACGGACATGCGTCCTATCTGGAAGAGGTTGCCGCGCAACTTCGCATCCACGGGCTCAGGGCCGAGGTGGACGCCAGTGACGACCGGATGGCCAAGAAGATCGTCAACCAAACCAACCTGAAGGTGCCGTTCATGCTGTTGGCCGGCGACCGCGATGTCGAGTCCGGTGCGGTGAGCTTCCGGTTCGGCGACCGGACGCAGATCAACGGTGTGCCGCGCGACGAAGCGATCGCCGCGATCGTCAAATGGGTCACCGACCGCGAAAATGCCACCCCCACTGCGGAACTGGTGAATGTGGGTAGCCAGACGTGACCGAAGACCCGGGGGCCCTGATCGACACCGGTGTCGGCGAACCCGACCGGCTGCAGCGGCTGTGGACGCCCTACCGGATGAGCTACATCGTCGGCGACGTCACCGAGCCAGGGTCGCCGGCGTCGCGGGGCTCCGCCGGGTCCAAACAACCCTTCACCGACATCCCGCAACTGTCCGACGAGGACGGCCTGGTGGTCGCCCGGGGTGAACTGGTCTACGCGGTGCTCAACCTGTACCCGTACAACCCCGGCCATCTCATGGTGGTCCCGTATCGGCAGGTCGCTGAACTCGAGGACCTGACCGCGGCGGAGAGTGCCGAGCTGATGTCGTTCACGCAGAACTCGATTCGCGTGATCAAGGGCGTGTCCAGCCCGGACGGCTTCAACGTCGGACTCAACCTCGGCAAGTCCGCGGGTGGGTCTCTGGCCGAGCACCTGCACATGCATGTCGTGCCGCGGTGGAGCGGCGACGCGAACTTCATCACCGTCATCGGTGACACCAAGGTGGTCCCGCAACTGCTGAGTGACACCCGCAGGCTGCTGGCCGACGAGTGGGCACGGGAACGTTGAGGCGGGCGCGGTGAGCGACTTCTACCTGTTGACCCGGGCGGCCTACACCAAACTGTCCCGGCCGGTGGCCCGCGTGGCATTGCGCGCCGGCCTCACCCCGGACAGCATCACGATCGTCGGCACCGCCGGTACGGTACTGGGCGCGCTTGCCCTGTTTCCGACCGGACGGTTGTTCGCCGGCTGGCTGGTGATCTGGTTCTTCGTATTGGCCGACATGCTCGACGGGGCGATGGCCCGCGAACGCGGTTACAGTACGAGATTCGGTGCGGTGCTCGACGCCGTCTGCGACCGCATCGCCGACGGCGCGATCTTCTGCGGCCTGCTGTGGTGGGCGGCGTTCGGCCTGCGGAGCGCACCGCTGGTGGTCGCGACGATGATCTGCCTGGTCACCTCGCAGGTGATCTCCTACATCAAGGCCCGCGCCGAAGCCAACGGGCTTCGTGGTGACGGCGGGCTCATCGAGCGGCCCGAGCGGCTGATCATCGTGCTGCTCGGCGCCGGGTTGTCCGACCTGCCGTACCTCCCCCTGCCGTGGGTGCTGCACGTCGCGATGTGGGTGCTGGCGGTGGCCAGCCTGGTCACCATCGCCCAACGACTGCACTGCGTCCGGTCGTCGGCGGGCGCCATGGACCCGCTGCCGCAGGATCAGCCCGCGCCGCCGGCCGACGAGCAGAAGGCGAGCGGGTCCTAGTGGCTTCTGTGCCGGGGGGCAGTCCGCGCATTCCCGCGCTGGGCGGGTTGCGCGTCCCGCTGACCGGGCGGGTGTCGGATCTGGGCTACGCCGCGGGCTGGCGACTGGTCCGTGCCATGCCGGACTTCGCCGCCCGCAACGCCTTTGACGCCGGCGCGCGGTACGCCTCGCTGGGTGGCGGTCCTGATCAGCTGCGGCTGAACCTGGCGCGTGTGCTCGGTGTCACACCCGCCGAGGTGCCGGGGGACCTGATCCGTGCTTCGCTGGCCTCCTACGCGCGCTACTGGCGGGAGGCGTTCCGGTTGCCGTCGATGAACATGGAGAAGCTGGCGGTGCGCCTCGAAGGCTGCCTCAACGGCCGGCACCACTTCGACGCGGCGCTCGAGGGTGGCAAGGGCGCGATCATGGCGCTGCCGCACAGCGGGAACTGGGACATGGCCGGGGTGTGGCTCGTGCAGCACTACGGCACGTTCACCACCGTCGCGGAGCGGCTCAAGCCGGAGTCGCTGTATCGCCGCTTCGTCGACTACCGAGAATCCCTGGGCTTCGAGATCGTGCCGTTGACCGGCGGTGAGCGGCCACCGTTCGAGGTGCTGGCCGACCGGTTGCGCGAGAACCGCTTCGTCTGCCTGATGGCCGAACGCGACCTGACGCGCCGCGGCGTCGAGGTGGAGTTCTTCGGCGAAGCCACCCGGATGCCCGCCGGCCCGGCCAAACTCGCGATCGAGACCGGCGCACCGCTGCATCCGGCGCACTGCTACAACACCCCCGACAGCTGGGTGATCGACATCTACCCGGCGCTGGACACCGGTTCCGGCGACGTCGGCGCGATCACCCAGGCGCTGGCCGACGTGTTCGCCGGGGCCATCGCCACGCACCCCGCCGACTGGCACATGCTGCAACCGCAGTGGGTGGCGGACTTGAGCCCGGAAAAGCGCGCGCGGCTTGCCGGAGGGCAGGAGCGAAGCGACACGGAACAGGGTTCAGGGGAGGCCGGTTCCTGATGCGGATCGGCATGGTGTGTCCGTATTCCTTCGACGTTCACGGCGGCGTGCAGGCCCATGTGCTGCAACTGGCCGAGGTGATGCGGGCGCGCGGGCACTACGTCAGCGTGCTGGCGCCGTCTTCGCCTGAGACCCATGCGTCGCTGCCCGACTTCGTGGTCTCCGGTGGAAAGGCCGTCCCGATCCCGTACAACGGCTCGGTGGCCCGGCTGCGTTTCGGGCCCGCGACGCACCGCAAGGTCAAAAGGTGGCTCGCCGAGAGCGAGTTCGACGTACTGCACCTGCACGAGCCCAACGCGCCGAGCCTGTCGATGCTCGCGCTGCAGGCGGCCGAAGGGCCGATTGTCGCGACCTTCCACACCTCGACGACGAAATCGGTGGCGCTCAGCTTCTTCCAGGGCTTCCTGCGGCAGTTTCACGAGAAGATCGTGGGCCGCATCGCGGTGTCGGATCTGGCCCGGCGCTGGCAGATGGAGGCGCTGGGCTCGGATGCCGTGGAGATCCCCAACGGGGTGGATGTCGCGGCGTTCGCCGGCGCCCCCCGCCTCGAGGGGTACCCGCGGGCCGGCAGGTCGGTGCTGTTCCTGGGCCGCTACGACGAACCGCGCAAAGGGATGGCGGTGCTGCTGGGGGCGTTGCCCGCGCTGACAAAGCGGTTTCCCGAGGTCGAGATCCTGATCGTCGGCCGCGGCGACGAGGACGAATTGCGAAGCGAGGCAGGCGAACTCGCGCAACACCTGAGGTTCCTGGGGCAGGTCGACGACGCCGAGAAGGCCTCGGCTCTGCGCAGCGCCGACGTGTACTGCGCACCCAACACCGGCGGTGAGAGTTTCGGCATCGTGCTCGTCGAGGCGATGGCCGCCCGCACCCCGGTGGTGGCCAGCGACCTCGACGCCTTCCGCCGTGTCCTGGCCGACGGTGCCGCGGGGCGCCTGGTGCCGGTCGAGGACTCCGACGCGCTGGCCGCGGCGCTGATCGACATGCTGTCCGACGACGTGGCGCGGCAACGCTACGTCCAGGCCGCCGCCGAGGCGGTGCAGCGCTACGACTGGCCGGTGGTGGCCGACCAGATCATGCGCGTCTACGAGACGGTGGCGGGGGCGGGCGTCAAGGTGCACGTTGCCGGGACCGCCGGCAGGAGCGAAGCGACCCGGGGGGCCAGGACGGCGGGCAGGCGCGAAGCGACCCGGGGGACCAGGACGGCGGGCAGGAGCGAAGCGACCCGGGAGATCACGTGAGCGCGGAGTTGGCCGTCGCCCTGGCGTTCGGCGTGCTGGTGATCGTGGTACTTGCGCTGGTCGTCGCGTGGGCGTTCCAGACCGCCAACCGGCTGGACCGACTGCACGTTCGCTACGACCTGTCCTGGCAGGCGCTCGACGGCGCGCTGGGCCGGCGCGCGGTGGTGGCCCGTGCCGTCGCGTCGGAGGCTTATCGGGAGCCCGCGGCCCCGATGGCCCAGGGCAGGCGGCTGGTCGCGCTCGCCGACGCCGCCGACCGGGCGCCGCGCTCGACCCGCGAGGCCGTCGAGAATGAGCTGTCGACGGCGCTGGCAGCGGTAGACGTGCGCCGATTGCCCGCGCCTCTGGTAGCCGAACTGGCCGATGCCGAGGCCCGGGTGCTGCTGGCCCGGCGGTTCCACAACGACTCCGTCCGCGACACCCTGGCCCTGCGCGAACGCCCGGCGGTGCGGCTGTTGCGGCTGGGCGGGCACGCGCCGCTGCCCACGTACTTCGAGATCGCCGAACGAGTCGCCGACGAGACCCCGGCGATGCCGGCGTCGAGAACGCGTCGCTGCGCACCTCGGCGCGCGTCGTGCTGCTCGACGAGGCCGGCGAGGTGCTGCTGTTCTGTGGGTCCGACCCGGCGATCACGGACGGCACCGCCCGCAAGTGGTGGTTCACGGTCGGTGGGCAGGCGCTGGACGGGGAGCGGCTGGCACAGGCCGCGGTGCGCGAACTGGCCGAGGAGACCGGGTTGGGTTCGCATCCCGACGAGATGGTCGGCCCGATCTGGCGGCGGGACGCGATGATCGACTTCAACGGCTCGGTGATGCGTAGCCAGGAGTTCTTCTTCGTGTACCGGACCCGTCGGTTCGAACCGTCGGTGGCGGGCCGGACCGCGCTGGAACGGCGCTATATCCACGGCCACCGCTGGTGTGACGCCCAGGCCATCGCCGCGCTGGCGGCGTCCGGTCAGACGGTTTATCCGCTGCAACTCGGCGAGCTTCTGGCCTCGGCCGATGCCGCGGCCGACGAGGCCCGCCGGGCGGAAATCGGCGGGTCGGCGAGCGGCCGGCCGGAACCGCTGGCCATTCGCTGATCCGCGGAAACATCCCGTTTGGTGCCCACCCGTAAACTGGGCCGATAACGAACTAAGGAGAAGAGACCAGTGGACAGGGGAGAAGGCCAGGTCGCTCACACCAATGGGTCGGCCGCCGGACAGACCGGAACAGCCCGCGTCAAGCGTGGGATGGCCGAAATGCTCAAGGGTGGCGTCATCATGGACGTCGTCACACCCGAACAGGCGCGGATCGCCGAAGCCGCCGGTGCGGTGGCCGTCATGGCGCTGGAACGCGTCCCCGCCGACATCCGCGCCCAGGGCGGGGTGTCGCGGATGAGCGACCCCGACATGGTCGAGGGCATCATCGCCGCGGTGACCATCCCGGTGATGGCCAAGGCTCGGATCGGGCACTTCGTGGAGGCCCAGATCCTGCAGAGCCTCGGTGTCGACTACGTCGACGAGTCCGAGGTGCTGACCCCGGCCGATTACACCCACCACATCGACAAGTGGAAGTTCACCGTGCCGTTCGTGTGCGGGGCCACCAATCTCGGGGAGGCGTTGCGGCGCATCAGCGAGGGTGCGGCGATGATCCGCTCCAAGGGCGAGGCGGGCACCGGTGACGTGTCGAATGCCACCACCCATATGCGCGAGATCGGCGGCGCGATCCGCCGGCTGACGTCGTTGAGCGAAGACGAGCTGTTCGTCGCGGCCAAGGACCTGCAGGCGCCCTATGACCTGGTCGCCGAGGTGGCCCGGGCCGGCAAGCTGCCGGTGACGCTGTTCACCGCGGGCGGCATCGCCACCCCGGCCGACGCCGCGATGATGATGCAGCTGGGCGCCGAGGGCGTGTTCGTCGGGTCGGGCATCTTCAAGTCCGGCGATCCGGCACAGCGCGCGGCGGCCATCGTCAAGGCCACCACCTTCTACGACGATCCCGATGTGCTGGCCAAGGTCTCCCGCGGGCTGGGCGAGGCAATGGTCGGCATCAACGTGGAGGACATCGCGGAGCCGCACCGACTCGCCTCGCGCGGTTGGTGACTCAGCCGTGACGAGCCGCTTGCGCGAGGAACACACCATCTAGTGTCGATCGAACAAATCCTCGACCTCGAGCAACTCGAGGTCAACATCTACCGCGGCGGTGTGTTCAGCCCCGAATCCGGTTTTCTGCAGCGCACTTTCGGCGGGCATGTGGCCGGCCAATCGCTGGTGTCGGCGGTGCGGACGGTCGACCGAGCGCTTCCAGGTGCATTCGCTGCACGGTTACTTTCTGCGGCCGGGGGATGCCCGTGCGCCCTCGGTCTATCTTGTGGAGCGCATCCGCGACGGCGGGTCGTTCTGTACGCGGCGGGTCAGCACGATTCAGCACGGGCAGACCATCTTCTCGATGTCGGCGTCGTTTCAGACCGACCAGAGCGGGATCGAGCATCAGGACGAGATGCCGTCGGCACCGCTGCCGGATGACCTGCCGGGGTTTCGGTCCGGGGGAGCGTTCGACGACGCCGGGTTCGCCCAGTTCGCCGAATGGGACGTGCGCATCGTGCCGCGTGAGAGCCTGGAGCGCTTGCCCGGGAAGGCGTCCCAGCAGCAGGTGTGGTTCCGCCACCGGGACCCGCTGCCCGACGATTCGGTACTGCACATCTGTGCGCTGGCCTATATGAGCGACCTGACGCTGTTGGGCTCCGCCCAGGTCCACCATGTCGAGGAGCGCAAGCACCTGATGGTGGCCTCGCTGGACCACGCGATGTGGTTCATGCGCCCGTTCCGCGCCGACGAATGGTTGCTCTACGACCAGACCTCGCCGTCCTCATCCGGGGGCAGGTCGCTGACCGAGGGCAAGATCTACAACCAGTACGGCGAAATGGTCGCGGCCGTCATGCAGGAGGGTTTGACCCGCTACCAGCGGGACTTCAAGCCCTCGAACGCATGAGCAGCCCGCGCGTCGGTGTGCTGGCACTGCAGGGCGATACCCGCGAGCACCTCGCCGCCTTGTACGAAGCAGGTGCTGAGGCGGTCTCGGTGCGGCGGCGCAGCGAGTTGGATTCGGTTGACGCACTGGTGATTCCCGGCGGGGAGTCGACTGCGATGAGCCACTTGCTGCGAGAATTCGAGCTGCTCGAACCGCTGCGGGCCCGGCTGGCCGATGGCATGCCGGCCTATGGCTCGTGTGCGGGGATGATCCTGCTGGCCGTCGAGATCACCAATGCGGGCGTTCCCGGTCGTGAGGCGCTCCCGCTGGGTGCGATCGACATGACGGTGCGGCGCAACGCTTTTGGGCGTCAGGTCGACTCATTCGAGGGCGATATAGAGTTCAAGGGTCTCGACAGTCCGGTGCACGCGGTGTTCATCCGGGCGCCGTGGGTGGAGCGCGTCGGACCGGATGTCGAGGTGCTGGCTCAGGCGGCCGGGCACGTCGTCGCCGTCCGCCAGGGCAAGGTGATGGCGACGTCGTTTCACCCGGAGATGACCGGCGACCTTCGTATCCACCGCCTGTTTGTCGACATGCTCTAGCGGTTCGACAGGACCGGCAACAGCAGCCGCGACGACGAACGAATGGTGTTGATGCTGCTCGTTCCCACACTGGCGTGGCGGAAGTTCATGATGACCGGTGCGTCCGAACTTTGGTCATCGCTGGTCAGTACCAGCCGGACGCAATGGCCGGCCGCAAAGCGTCGAGCATTGGGCACCAACGGGATTCGGTACGTGACATCCTCGCCGATCGGCACCGCCAACGGGTTTCGGCAGGGCAGCACCGGGGCGCCCGGCCGGCTGGCCGGCTCGTCGACCTCGCGCATGCTGGCCCGTAGCCACCCGCCGGTGACTTCGGAGACCGAGCCGTCGGGAGCGACGTCCTGCAGCGTCGCCAGCCACGCGGTGTCCATCGCGGTCGCCGAGGCGACCAGGCGCAGTTCGATATCGCCGACCATGTCCACGTCGTGCTCGAACGGCGCGGTGGTCCAGGAGAGCTGTGAAGGTGGGTCGATCTCGCTGGGCTTGGCGCGGTTCAGTCCAGCGCCGAGCACCATGTAGTCGCGGCCGCCCGGTTGTCCCTCCTCGTCGGCGAGTGCACCGTCGGTTCGCAGCGCCAACTCACGATGCGTGCCGCCCGCGGGCGGCCAGGAGTCCGCGGTGCGCCACTCCTCGGCGCCCGGCAAGTAGTAGGTGATCGCGGGGTCGTCGAGAATCCCCGTGTCGTAGCCCTTGAGCCAGTGGTCGTACCATGCCAGCGCCTCGACCTGAAGGCTCTCCCACGGCCAGGTGAGGCCGTAGTGGCCGAGCAGCGTCATCCGCACGGATGGGTTGTCGGACAAGCCTTTCCACGCATCAAAGGTGGACGGCAGGTGCAGTGGCGCGTTCTCCCAGTCGCATCCCAGGTACACCGGGACGTCGATCTCCTTCAAGAGCGGGTTCAGGTTGCGTTCGTCCCACCAGGCGTCGCGGGCTGGATGTTTGACCATGATGTCGAGCCAGAGGTCGTCCCACGGATGCGGATCATGCGGCAACTTCACCAGCTGGCGCAGCATCGTCAGCGATGCTTCGCCGTTCATGGTGGCGAACTTCCTGTGCACGCGTGGGGTATGCAGGATTCGGCGCAGCAACTTCAACGGCGTGCTGCGCCACAGCTTGTCGCTGCGCTGCGACGTCATGCCGACCATGCCGACGAACGGGCTGACGAACGACGAGCTGACCAATCCGTGGTGGCTGGCGCCCTCGTACAGGTCGGATGTCACGGCCACCGGGAAGATCGCCTTAAGGTGTGGCGGCCGCTCGACAGCGGCCTCCAGTTGTGCCATCGCGAAGTAGCTGATGCCGATCATGCCGACGTTGCCGTCGCACCAGGGTTGGGCGGCGGCCCACTCGACCAGGTCGTACAAGTCGCGGCGCTCCTGGCCGTCGAAGAAACCGAACGTGCCGCCGGATCCGCCGGTGCCGCGCAGGTTGGCGATCACGTGGACGTAGCCGCGGGGAACCCAGAAATCGGTGGGTCCTGCCTCGATGAAGCCCGCGGGCGCGCCGAGGTCCTGGATCTGCCGCGGGTAGGGGGAGGCCGCGATCAGCGCCGGGTATCGGCCATCTGCGTTCGGTCGGTGGACGTCAGCCATCAATTTCGTGCCGTCGCGGACGGTGACGGCGACGTTGTTCTCGGAGCGGATCTGGTACTGGGGCTGGCTGAGGTTGCGGTAGTCGCGGCCCGGAGTCTGCGGTCCGTTCAGGCTGCGCTGACCGGGGGCCGTCCCGGCTACCGACTTCGAGATGGTCACCTTGCTCATGGTCACACTTCCTAAGAATTTCTCGGTTCGTTGAGATTCACGCTACGATGAAACTAGTCTCAACGCAAGAGGAAATTCACGTTAGGATGAAACTCATGCCGGAGAAGTCCGTAACCCCAGGTCCGCGCGATGAGCGCGGCGTCCTCGCGGCGAGAATCCTGACCGCGGCCCGGGAAGCGTTCGCGCAGACCGGATGGGCCGGCACCACCATCCGCGCGGTGGCACGCGAGGCCGATGTCGACCCCGCGTTGGTGTATCACTATTTCGCCTCCAAGGAGGGGCTGCTTGACGCGGCGACCGCACCGCCACCGGCATGGCTCGAGAACGTGGCGAAGACATGGACCACACCGGCGAATGAGCTCGGCGCAGCGCTGCTGCGAATGATGCTTGCGGCGTGGGCCGACGAGGCGGTGGGACCCGTGTTGCGGGCCGTACTGCAGACCGCCGCCCATGAGGCCAGTACCCGCGAGAAGCTGGGGGTCATCGTGAAAAGCAGTCTGATGGGGGCCTCGCACATCGGCGTCGACGAGCAGGACCGACTGGTCCGTAGTGGACTGATCTCCTCGCAGATCATGGGTCTGGCGATGATGCGCTACGTGTGGAAGATCGAGCCGGTCGCGTCCATGACCGATGACGACCTCGTCGCCGCCGTCGCCCCGAACCTTCAGCACTACATCGATGGGGATCTCACCGGGGGGCGCACGTAGACTCGTCAGGCGCAGCTACGGCGAGAAAGAGGGTCTATATCCATGAGCGGCCATTCCAAGTGGGCGACCACCAAGCATCAGAAGGCCGTCAAAGACGCGCGCCGCGGCAAGGAATTTGCCCGACTGATCAAGAACATCGAGGTCGCGGCCCGCACCGGTGGCGGCGACCCCGGGGGCAACCCCACCTTGTACGACGCCATCCAGAAGGCCAAGAAAACGTCGGTACCCAACGACAACATCGAGCGTGCCCGCAAGCGCGGCGCTGGTGAAGAGGCCGGCGGCGCCGACTGGCAGACCATCACCTATGAGGGCTACGGCCCCAACGGTGTGGCTGTGCTCATCGAGTGTCTGACCGACAACCGCAACCGCGCGGCCAGCGAGGTCCGGATAGCGATGACTCGCAACGGCGGCAACATGGCCGACCCGGGTTCGGTGGCCTACCTGTTCTCCCGCAAAGGCGTGGTGACCCTGGAGAAGAACGACCTGACCGAGGACGACGTGCTGCTTGCGGTCCTCGATGCCGGCGCCGAGGACGTCAACGACCTGGGCGAGGTCTTCGAGGTCATTTCGGAGCCGACCGACCTGGTGGCGGTGCGAACCGCGCTACAGGACGCCGGTATCGACTATGACTCCGCGGAGGCCAGTTTCCAGCCCTCGGTGACGGTGGCCGTGGACCTGGAGGGTGCCCGCAAGGTGCTCAAGCTGATCGACGCCCTCGACGACAGTGACGACGTGCAGGATGTCGTCACCAATATGGACATCCCCGACGACGTCGCCGCGCAACTCGACGAGGAGTAGGCCTCACCCGGCCATCAGCACCCGATAGGCGCGCTCTTCGAACAACCAGCGGGCATTGACCCGGACCACCCGATCGGTGTATTCGCCGACCACCTGCCGCGTGGTGCCGTCCTTGAGGCGGATGACCTCCAGGCAGTGGGACCGCACGTCAGCGTGATCACCGTCGACGTCGATGGCGCCCGCCTGGGCGAAGAACGCCATCTGATCGACGCGCTCGAAGACGGTCTGCCACTGAGCACGCAGTTCGGGCTTGCCGTGGCAGTCGCCGCCGGACCCGCTGCGCCGACCGTCGTCATCCCAGCAATCCAGGTAGGTGCCCAGATCCTGCCGGGTCACCGCGTCGGCGTACGTGGCCAGCAGCTCGCGAATATGGTCTCGGTCCTCACGTGGTCCGGTGAACGCCATGCCGGGATCGTAGTGGTGTGTCTCTACCGGGTCCGGTCGGCACGGCGCGTTAGGGTTTGTCGAACACATGTTCTGACGGAGGAGTGGGTGTGCGCGTCATGGGAGTCGACCCGGGGTTGACGCGCTGTGGGCTGTCGGTGATCGAGAGCGGTCGTGGCCGGCAGGTCGTCGCGCTGGACGTCGACGTGGTCCGGACGCCCTCTGACGAGCCCCTGCAGAAAAGATTGCTCACGATCAGCGACACCGCCGAATACTGGATGGACACTCACCGACCGGATGTCATCGCGATCGAGCAGGTGTTCTCCAACCAGAACGCCAACACCGCGATGGGCACCGCCCAGGCCGGTGGGGTGATCGCGCTGGCGGCCGCCCGCCGCAACATCGACGTGCATTTCCACACGCCCAGCGAGGTCAAAGCCGCGGTCACCGGCAACGGCCGCGCAGACAAAGCCCAGGTTACCGCGATGGTCACCAGAATCCTTGCGCTGCAACAGAAACCGACGCCAGCCGATGCTGCCGACGCGCTGGCGCTGGCGATCTGCCACTGCTGGCGGGCCCCGATGATCGCCCGGATGGCCGAGGCCGAGGCCATGGCCGCCGAGCAGCGCCGGAAATACCGGGCCACCCTCAAGGCGAAAGCGAAGGCGGTCCGGTGATCGCGTCGGTGCGCGGTGAGATCGTCGACGTCGCCCTCGATCACGCCGTCGTCGAGGCCGCCGGCGTGGGCTACAAGGTGATGGCGACACCGTCGACTCTGGCGACGCTGCGGCGGGGGACCGAGGCGCGGCTGATCACCGCGATGATCGTCCGTGAGGATTCGCAGACGCTGTACGGGTTCGCCGACGCCGACGCGCGCGACCTGTTCACCACGTTGCTCGGTGTTTCCGGGGTGGGGCCCAAGATCGCGCTGGCCACCCTTGCCGTCTACGACGCCCCCACACTGCGGCAGGCGCTCGGGGACGGCGACGTCACCGCCCTGACGCGGGTGCCGGGGATCGGTAAGCGCGGGGCCGAGCGGCTGGTGCTGGAGTTGCGCGACAAGATCGGTGCGACGGCCGCGGTGTCCGGAAGTGTCGCCGTCGGTGGTCATGCGGTGCGCGGACCCGTCGTGGAAGCCCTTGTCGGCCTTGGCTTTGCGGCCAAGCAGGCCGAGGAGACCACCGACAGGGTACTGGCCGGCGATCCCGACGCGTCCACCTCGACGGCGCTTCGTGCCGCACTGAACCTGCTGGGTAAGACGACATGAGCCGGCTTCGAGGAATCCGAGGAGCCCGACGAATTCGAGGACCGGGACGTCTCGGCCGCACTGACCGTCGGCGAGGGCGATATCGACGCCAGCCTGCGGCCGAGATCTCTGAAGGAGTTCATCGGTCAGCCTCGGGTGCGCGAGCAGTTGTCCCTTGTTCTCGAGGGCGCCAAGAACCGCGGCGGCACCCCGGATCACATCCTGCTGGCGGGTCCGCCGGGCCTGGGCAAGACATCGCTGGCGATGATCATCGCCGCGGAACTCGGTTCCTCACTGCGCGTCACGTCGGGTCCGGCGCTGCTGCGCGCCGGAGATCTGGCGGCGATGCTGTCCAATCTCGTCGAAGGCGATGTGCTGTTCATCGACGAGATCCACCGCATCGCCCGGCCCGCCGAGGAGATGCTCTACCTGGCGATGGAGGATTTCCGCGTCGACGTCATCGTCGGGAAGGGTCCTGGGGCGACGTCGATTCCGCTCGAGGTGGCTCCGTTCACGTTGGTGGGCGCGACCACCCGGTCGGGCGCACTGACCGGGCCGCTGCGGGATCGGTTCGGCTTCACCGCGCAGATGGACTTCTACGAGCCGGCCGAACTGGAGCGGGTGCTATCGCGGTCCGCGGGCATTCTCGGCATCGAGTTCGCCGCGGATGCGGGCGCGGAGATCGCCCGGCGCTCCCGGGGCACGCCCCGAATCGCGAACCGGTTGCTGCGGCGCGTGCGTGACTATGCCGAGGTGCGTGCCGACGGCGTCATCACCCGGGATATCGCCAAGGCCGCCCTCGCGGTCTACGACGTCGACGAACTCGGCCTGGACCGGCTCGACCGCGCGGTGCTGACCGCGTTGACCCGCAGCTTCGGTGGCGGACCGGTCGGGGTGTCCACGCTGGCGGTGGCCGTCGGCGAAGAACCCACCACCGTCGAGGAGGTGTGCGAGCCTTTCCTGGTGCGGGCCGGCATGATCGCGCGGACCCCGCGCGGGCGGGTGGCCACCGAAGCAGGCATGGACGCATCTGGGTATGACGCCGCCGCAGGTGACCGGGCTCGGCCAGCAGGGACTGTTCGAGTAGCGGTCACAGGATGACCGGCGCCGGCGGCGGAACCTCCACGACGCCGAAGTTCGTCAGCCAAGCGCTCTGATAGTCGTGCCACACCGGCGTCAGCCGGCCGCGGCCCGTACACCGCAGCTCGTAATGGACGCATCGCTCGGCCGACGCCGCGTGGGCGGCGTCGTCGACAACCGTTACCGCCAGCAGCATTTCGACTGCTGTGTTGACGGCGAGGGTGAGAGTCACGCTGGTTCCGCTGATCTCGTACTTCGCGGTCCCGGCTCCGCCCAGGGTCACGTTGCCAGAAGGCGGGGCCAACGGGGTGCCGTTGAGCTGCCACGCGGCCTTCTGGCCCGTCCCGAAACCGACTGTCCTGGCATCGAATCGGGCCTGCGGGCGTCTCGGCCACGCGAACTCGCCGGCGAACGTGCCGATGCGTTGATCGATCAGGGGCAGTGCGCGGATCGCGTCGGCAATCTGGTCGAAGCCCTTGCCCACTGCCGCGGGCGGCGTCACAGCGCGCACCGCATCGCGGAACGAACCGCAGGGATCCGGTTGTAACGTGGCGCCCGTGGCGTCGACCACCGCGCCCAGCGCCGGCGAGCGGACGAACACCGCAGAACCCGGTTTGGCTATCTCGCCGAAGTTGACGAACTGCCTTGTCGGGCAGTCGAAACCACCAACGATCTGCACCGTGGTCAGCGCCTTCTCCCAGGTGATGTACCGGAACCTGATG
Source organism: uncultured Actinomycetota bacterium (assembly GCA_963779655.1). Classification (GTDB taxonomy): domain Bacteria; phylum Actinomycetota; class Actinomycetes; order Mycobacteriales; family Mycobacteriaceae; genus Mycobacterium. The sequence continues at coordinate 55,161 of CAVZZD010000016.1, forward strand.
AGCGCAAGCGTCACCTCCACGGCCTGCACCGCCGCCCACCGGCCTTCGTTGGTGCGCACGCCGTAGATGCGCCTGGTTTCCTTGAACGGGTCGCCGAACACGACTCCGAACGGGTTGAGGGTCGCCAGTTCGGCCAGCGGAACGGGATTCGGCGCGGCGTAGGTGTACGGGTAGACGGCCGACCGGAACAGCCCGTTGAAGTCGCGCAGGCCGGTTCGGGCCCAGCGGGCGCCACACACCGCCCGGACGGTGCGGTCCAGCGGACCGCCGAGCACCGTCAGATCGCCGCTGGGCATGTCGCGGGCGCCCACTGTCCCGCTGTCCAGATCGAACGCCGCGCCGCTGGGCACCGACACCGTCCCGGAACTGCGCACGACGGCGGTGTCCCTCGGCCGCACCTGGCCCACGATCTGCACGTCGTCGATGAAGGCGTCGCTGAAGATCAGGTCGAAACCCACCGCGGGGATGTCCACCGACGGCGCGATCGAGTTGAGGGCGTCGGCGACCCGTGCGGCGACGCTGTTGATGGTGCCCTCGATCACTTCCTGAGCCACATACATGATCAGTGGCACCAGCACCGCGCCGACGATCGCGAAGATCACCCCCGGAAGCAGCCCGCCGAGGAGCGCGCCGATGACCGCACCGGCGAGGTAGCAGTACCAGGGGATGTCGACGTCGACGTCGGGGTTGTCGACCTCGGCTTTGACGATGAGTTGGTTGTTGACCACCGCCACCTTGATCTTGGCGCCGACGGTGCCGCTGGCCGAATAGCAGAATCCGGACTTGCTCACGGTCACCGTGACACCGAGGAAGCCATCCTCCTCGGTGATCGACAGACCCGTGAGGTCCACCTCGTTGTCCTCGTCGATGCGGACCGTCCTGGTCAGGCGGCAGTTCGTGAAGGCCCCGTCGAGGTGCAGCGACGTGTCGATCATCGGACTGATGACGCGGCAGATCCACGCCATGGACACGGCGATGCCGGCGTTTCCGCCCGGCGATACGAAGCTCTGTGTGAACGCCGATTCTGGTACCGGGGTTGCCGCCGCCGAAGGTGATCAGGAATGCCGAGGCATCCTTGTCGGCCGGCGACGTGTCGTCGATGATCCCGATGTCGGCGTTCTTCATCAGGATGGTCGAGGTCTCGTTGTGGTTGACGGGGAACGGGACGAGGGGAATCGACTTGACCGACTGCCGCAGCAGGTTTGCGAACAGCGCGTTCAGCCCTGGAAGGGGGAAGCCCACGACGCTGATCTCGGTCAGCCACAGCTTCTGGGCAAGGTTGACCTGCGCGAAATCAAGCCCGGCAGTGCTGGTGTTGATGTCGACGCTCGCGACGACGCGGAGCGCACCGAGGGTGCCGGCGTCGCCGAGGAGTATGTGAAAATCGATGACATCCGTTGCGGCCGCGGGCAATCCGGCGGGTTTGTCGAACGAGACCGTGACCGAGAAGGGCGTGCCCACGGTGACGTTGATTCCCAGCGCGCCGAGGATGGTGGCCAGCAGGAAGTCCTCGGCATCGAAGAACGCGCTGAGCAATTTCTGGTACGCGTCCTCGGCCCATTCCATCACCAGGTCGTAGCCGTGCGTCTGTGCACCGGACATTGCTCAGTCCTTTGCTTTTGGGTCCTTTGCGCCGGAGACACGCACGTTGACGGTTGTCGTCACCACTTGGCCGTTGGGCAGGCGGAAGGAGTGCGGCTGGGCCAGATCGGAGAAGTCACCGTTCGATGCGGCGGACTTGAGACGCTGCCGGATGAGCGGCGGTACCTCGATTTTGAGTTCTGTCAGAACCGCCAGTGGGTCGGTTGCGAAGCGGCCGGCCGTCTCGGGTTTGGCCAGCGCCTTCAGAATCTTGCGTTCCGATTTCTGCAGCTGTTCGAATTCGGCGCGCAGATGCGGGCCGAACTGATCGGTGACCGGGGCCAACCCCTCGTCGGGCGGCCGATCCGTAGCTGGCGGTTCCTTCGGAGCCACCAAGGGATCTTACCGCCGAACCGGGTCGATTGTTCCCATGAAAATTCATGGCGTCGGTATGGTGCTGAGATGCTGACCGCCGGTCTCGTGTTTGCCGCCCTGGCAGCGCTGGTGCATGTGTACATCTTCGTGATGGAGTCGCTGACCTGGACCAGTAAGGGCACTCGCGACAAATTCGGTACGACCGTCGACGAGGCCGCGACCACCAAAGTGATGGCGTTCAACCAGGGGTTCTACAACCTGTTCCTGGCAATCGTCACGGCCGTCGGCATTTTCGCGGTGGTGCTGGGGCACACGGCGGTCGGCGCCGCGCTGGTGATATCCGCGGTCGGTTCGATGGCGGCGGCATCGGTGGTGCTGCGGGCATCGGCACCGGACAAGGCGAAGGCCGCGCTCGTACAGGGCGTCTTTCCGGTGATCGCTCTCGTCCTGCTGCTGATCGGGCTGCTTACCGGGACATCGGCGTGATCCGGCGCGGCGCGCCGGTGATCCTCGCGGCGATCGCTCTCGGACTGGTCGGGTGTACCGAGTCGGCGGCGGTTCTCACGGCGACGACGGTTGCGGCCGCACCCGCACCGGCGGCGCCCGACGAAGCGACAGTGCCCGCGGGTGCGCAGCCGGTGCTGGCATCGGACTCCGCGCAGCTCGCCGATGACCTTGTCGCCGACGAGCAAGCGGTGCGCGACCCGGCGACGCCGGAGGCGGCGTTGGCGGCGGCGGCGCGCCGCCAGCAGGCGGCCTACCGCGCCATCGGGCGGCACCCTGAATGGGATGCGATCACCCGACCACGGATCCCGTCGTCGTTGATCGACGCGTACGACCGCAATGTCGATGCCCGGCGCCAGCTCGACGCGCTGACCCACCCGCGAGACACGTTGCCTGCGTGGCGAATCCAACCGCCTGCTCCGGCCGAGGAGCTGCTGGGCTACTACCACGAGGCGGAGTCGGCGTCCGGTGTCGGTTGGAACTACCTGGCGGCGATCAACCTCATCGAGACCCGCTTCGGCAGCATCGACGGCGTGAGTACCGCCGGTGCACAGGGCCCGATGCAGTTCATGCCGTCCACGTTCGCCGCTTACGCGCAGGGCGGCGATGTCCACTCGCCCCGTGACAGCATCATGGCGGCCGGCCGCTACCTTGCGGCGAACGGCTTCGCCGGCGATCGCGACCACGCGATCTACCAGTACAACCACGCAAACGAATACGTGCGGGCGGTCAACCAGTACGCCGCGGTGCTCGCCGCCGATCCCGCTGCATTCGCCGGCTACTACCGGTGGGACGTCTACTACCGAACCACCGACGGTGACGTGCTGCTGCCGGTCGGCTATGCAGCGACATCACCGATCCCCGTCGGGGAGTACCTGGCGACCCACCCGCAGTGACTCGGCGCGGCCGGTCCTACACCATGCCGAGCAGCTGCAGATCGGTGATGTACTTGACGATGACATCCGGCGTGATATGCGGAATGTCTTTGTCTGGGCCGATTTTCGCGTCCTGCACCGCGGTGCGGAACACGTCGGTCGGTGCCATCGAGCCACGCAGCGGCCGCTCCGGGTGCTGGTAGTTGTGCAGCAGCGGCAACAGTGACGCCTGACGCTGCTTGTCGGGCAGGGCGCGCAGGGCGGTCTCGAACCTGGTCAGCCAGTCGGCGTAGTCGGCGACCCGCTGGATCGGATGACCCGCTTCGATCAGCCAGTCGACGTATTCGTCGAGCCCGATGCCGTCGTCGTACGGGTTCATCACGTGATACGTCTCGAAGCCGTCCTGAACGTGTGACCCCAGTGTGGAGATCGCCTCGGCGATGAACTCCACGGGCAGGCCGTCATAGTGCGCGCGCTGCCGGTTGCCGTCGGCGTCGAGTTCGTAGAACGACCCGGGCGCGATCCCGGTGGCCTGCAGCGACAACATCATCCGGGTGAACATGTCCGGCAGGTTGAGCTGGCCCGCGTAGCGTGGTGTCGGCCAGGATCATGTCGCAGCGGAACACCGAGACCGGCAGGCCGCACAGATCGTGGGCCTCGCGCAACAGCACCTCGCCGGCCCACTTGCTGTTGCCGTATCCGTTGGCGTAGCTGTCGTCGACCGTGCGGGTCGGGCTGATCACGCGGATGTCGATGTCCTCCAAGAACTTTCCAGGTTCGATGCCGGCCCCGACACCGATGGTGGACACGTAGGCGAACGGCTTGATCCTGCTCGTCAGCGCGATCCGAATCAGCTCGGCGGTGCCCAGCGCGTTCGGCCCGAAGAGCTGGCTGTACGGCAGCACATGGTTCACCAGAGCCGCGGGGTCGACGATGAAGTCGACGCTGTCGGCCAGCCGCTGCCAGGTCGCCGGGTCCAGACCGAGGTTCTGCTCGCCCTTGTCGCCGGCGATCACCTCGAGGTGCTCGGCGGCCAGTTCGCGGTAGTGCGCCAACAGCTTCGGGTCGCCGGAGTCGAAGGTCGCATCCAGGCGGGCCCGGGCTTCGGCGTCGGTCTTGGCGCGCACCAGGCAGATCACCTTGCCGTCCACCAGATCCATCCGCTCCAGCCACTCCAGGGCCAGGTAGCGGCCGAGGAATCCCGTTGCGCCGGTGAGCAGTACGGTGCGGATCTCCGAACTCGGACCCGGCAGCGTCGGCGCGGCGGCCAGCGTCGCGGCGTCGATGAACTTGTCCAGGGTGAGGTCGGCGGCGTGCACCTCGGTCGCGTTGCGGCCGTGTACCGCGTCGTAGGTCGGCCGCTTGGCCCCGCCGGACCGCTCGGCCTCGACGTAGGCGGCCAGGGCTGCCAGGTCGGTGGCCGGGCTGACGATCACACCGACGGGCACGTCGACGTCGAAGATCTCGTGCAGCAGGTTGGCAAAGGTCAACGCGGACAACGAGTCCCCACCGAGATCGGTGAACTGCGCGTCGGGCTGCAGGTCCGCGGCGGCCGCACCCAGCAGGGCTCCGGCGGCACGGCCGATGGTTTCCAGCACGGGTCGGTCGGCGCCGGCCCGCCGGAGCTCGCGCAGTTCGTCGGCCTGGCCGTCGGCGAGGTCGGTGTACAACTGCTCGAGGACCGCGCTGTAGCGCTCCTTCAGCTTGGGCCACGCCAGCTTCCGGATGCCCGTCAGCAGGCCGTTCTCAAGGCTGAAAGGTGTTGTCTCGATGAGGAAGTCGCGCGGGATCTCGTAGGACTGCAGGTCGGCCGCGCGGGCCGCTTCCTTGAGCGACTCGTTGATGAGGGGCTTGAGATCGGCGACGTCGTGACGCGAGAGTGCGTCTTCGGTCGGCACGACGACGGCCAGCAGGTACGGGCGCGCGCTGTTGCCGTAGATGTAGATCTGGTGCACCAGCGGGCTGTCGTTGAATGCGGCCTCGAGCTTGGACACCGTGACGAACTCACCTTGCGACAGCTTGAGCACGTTGTTGCGGCGGTCGACGTACTGCACGTGGTCGGGGCCGAGTTCGGCGACGATGTCGCCGGTGCGGTAGAAGCCGTCCTCGTCGAACATCGCGGCGGTGACTTCGGGCCGCTTGTAGTAACCCGGGAACAGCTGTTCGGATTTGACCAGCAGTTCGCCGCGCGGGTGCGGCCGGTCGGTGCGGAAGTAGCCGAGTTCGGGGACATCGTCGAGCTTGTAGTCGATCACCGGCGGCCTGCGGATCATGCCGTCGACGAACACCGCGCCCGCTTCGGTCGAGCCGTAGCCCTCCAGCAGATGCATGTCCAGCAGCGCCTCGACCCACGCCTTGAGCTCGGTAGAGATCGGCGCGGAGCCGGTGAGGGCGCTGACGAAGCGGCCGCCGAGCATGTGCTGCCGTGCGTCGGCCAGCACCTCGGTCTCGACGGTGGTGCGGTCCCCGCCGTCGGCCAGCCGGCGGTCGACGCGGTTCGAGTACTCACCGAACAGCATGTCCCAGATACGCGGGACGAAGTTCATCTGCGTCGGCCGGGTCAGGGCCAGATCCTCCAGGAAGGTCGACAGGTCGCTCTTGGCGGCGAAGTACACGGTGCCGCCGCTCGCCAGGGTGCTGTAGAGGACACCGCGGCCCATGACGTGGCTCATCGGCAGGAAGCTGAGCGTGATGGCGGGCAGGACGCCCTGCTTGTCGTCCCAGTGCGAATTGGCCCCGGCCCGCCACATGTTGGCGACCTTGCTCTCCGGATACATGGCGCCCTTCGGCGTACCCGGTGCTGCCCGACGTGTAGACCAGCAGTGCGAGCGGGTCATCGCCGTCGGCGACGACGTGCGGGCGTCCGGCCCCGGCCGCGGCCGAGTGCGTCGGCCAGTGTCTCGACGACGACGGGGCTACCCGCCTCCGCGAGCCTGGCCTTGGCCGCCTCGAACGCCTCCCGCTGGTCGTCGACCTCGGGACGGACGTCGAACACCACCAGGCGCTCGGGGGCGGGGCCGGTGAGGATCAGCTCGACGGCGTCGTCGACGAAGTCGATGCTCGACGCGATCAGCGTCGGCTCGGTCTCGGCGACGATGGGCTGCAGCTGGGCGACGGGAGCGCTGGTCTGCAGTGGAACGCTGACACGCGCCCAACTGGGTCAGTGCGGTGTCGATGGTGGTGTAGTCGACGCTGGTGAAGCCCAGGATGGCGACGCGGTCGCCGGCGTGCACGGGCGCGTCGTGAAGTGCGCCGGCGGCCTGCTGCACGCGGTCCCACAGCTGGCCGTAGGTGAGGGTGTCGAATCGGGGGAGCAGTTCGGCCGTGGTGCGGCCGGTCGCCGGGTCGGTCACGAAGTCGACGGCGCGTTGCGCGAGCGCCGGCCGGTCCGCGTAGCCCTGCATGACGTGCGGACGACCTGCAGGCAGCCGCAGGTCGGGATCATCGGCCGCTGCGCTCACGGTCTGCACTCGGTGCGGCGGCGGCGAACTGCGGATCGGTGTCGTACAAGCTCGGCGATACGCCGGGTCAGCCGGTCCTCTTGGGTTTCGGTCGACATGTCAGTCCTCTGAGTATCGGGAAGCAAAATGGTGGGGCGTCAGACGCCTCGAATGAAACTACGTTAGCAAAACTAACTTTATTCCGGCGAATCGCGACTTTTGCCTGCCGATTGGCTGTGAATCGGCTGGGCAGCTGTGGTGTGCGTCACATCAAACCGGTTGTCGCCCAAGAACATCGGCGCGCCACCGGCACGTCAGGCCGCCGGGATCGAGCTCGTCGAGCAGGTAGAACCCCGTGTCGCCCTGCCGTTCTCCGCCGACCACCACCTGCGCGTGGGACGGGACGTCTTCGAAGAAGGACAGCACCCGCTGCATCTGGTTGGCATTGTTGACGGGCGGCACCCAGGCGTCCTCGTCGTCGACGCGTCTGCCGAAGGTCGTGGTGGCCGTCTTGGCCTGATCGGCGAGTGCGTCGGTGAGGTCGCCTGCGATGGACTCCCGCGCCAGCACCCGGGTGGCGGCAGTGCAGTCCTGACCCGCATTGAAGTAGCCGGCGGTCGCGATTCCTTCTGCGGCAGAAGCGATATCGGCGTCGTCGAACACGATCACCGGTGCCTTGCCGCCAAGTTCGAGATGCGTGCGCTTGAGGTGGCCGCCCGCGCTGACGGCCACTGCGCGGCCCGCGGCCACCGACCCGGTGATCGACACCATCTGAGGGGTCGGGTGGGCCACGACGGCGGCGCCGGTCACCCGGTCGCCGCACACGACGTTGAGCACACCGGGCGGAAAGTGCCTGGCCGCCAACTCGGCGAGCATCACCGTGGTCACCGGCGTGGTGTCCGACGGTTTGATCACGACGGTGTTGCCCGCCGCCACCGCGGGGCAGAACTTCCAGATCGCCATCATCATCGGGTAGTTCCACGGGGCCACCTGGCCGATGACGCCGACGGGTTCGCGGCGGATCCACGACGTGTGATCCGTCATGTACTCGCCGGCCGACTTGCCCTCCAAAAGCCTTGCAGCCCCGGCGAAGAACCGGATCTGGTCGACCATCGGCGGGATCTCCTCGGCCATGGTCACGTGGTTGGGTTTGCCGGTGTTGCGACCCTCGGCGGCCACCAGATCCCCGGCGGACCGCTCCACCTCGTCGGCGAAATCCAGTAGCGCCTTCTGGCGTGCGGACGGGGTTATGCGCTTCCAGTCGGTGAACGCGGCCGCCGCCGCGGTGTAGGCGCGGTCGACGTCTTCGGAGTTGGAAATCGGTGCGGTACCGTACTTTTCACCGTTGGACGGCACGACCAGGGCATGGTGCGCGCCGCTGACGGAATCGACGAGTTCACCGGATAATCTTGGCCGCGGTTATGTCATAGGTCGGCGAGGATCAGCGCAAGTACGTCGAGTCCCTCCGTCAGCAGTTCGTCGCTGATCGTCAACGGGGGCAGGAACCGCAGGATGTTGCCGTACGTGCCGCAGGTCAACACGATGACGCCGGCGGCATGGCAACCGGCGGCCAGCTTCTTGGTCAGGTCGGGATCGGGATCGGCGGTGCCCGACTTGACCAGTTCGAGGGCGATCATCGCGCCACGCCCGCGCACGTCGCCGATCCGGTCGTCGTCGGCTTGCAGCCGGCCGAGGCGGTCCTTCATCAGCGTCTCGATCTGCGCGGCGCGCTCCAGCAGGCCGGTGGTCTCGATGGTCTCGATGCTGGCCAGCGCCGCGGCACACGCGACCGGGTTGCCGCCGTAGGTGCCGCCGAGCCCGGACACGTGCGGGGCGTCCATGATCTCGGCGCGGCCCGTGACGCCGGACAGGGGCAGACCGTTGGCGATGCCCTTGGCGGTACAGATCAGGTCGGGTTCGATGCCCTCGTGTTCGCAGGCGAACATCGCTCCCGTGCGGGCGAAACCGGTCTGCACTTCGTCGGCGATGAACACCACGTTGTTGTCGCGACACCACTGGAGCAGCGTCGCCAGGAAGCCGGCGGCGGGCACGACGAAGCCGCCCTCACCCTGGATCGGTTCGATGATGATCGCGGCCAGGTTGTCGGCCCCGACCTGTTTGTCGATCACCGACAGCGCGCGTTCGGCGGCCAGCTCACCGTTGGTGCCCATCTCCTTGTCGACGAGGCCGTCGCGATACGGGTAGGACATCGGCGCGCGGTAGATCTCGGGGGCGAACGGACCGAACCCGCTCTTGTAGGGCATCGACTTCGCGGTGAGGCCCATCGTCAGGTTCGTGCGGCCGTGATACGCGTGGTCGAATGCGACCACTGCCGTCTTCTTGGTGTACGAGCGGGCGATCTTGATCGCGTTCTCCACGGCCTCCGCGCCGGAGTTGAACAACACCGACCGCTTCTCGCCGTCGCCGGGGGTGAGCCGGTTGAGCTGCTCGCAGACCGCCACGTACTCCTCGTACGGCGTGATCATGAAGCACGTGTGGGTGAAGTCCGCGACCTGTGCGCGTACCGCGTCGACGACGCGGGGTGAGGCGTTGCCGATGGTCGTCACCGCGATGCCTGAGCCCAGGTCGATCAGCCGGTTGCCGTCGACGTCCTCGACGATGCCGCCGCCGGCGCGCGCGCAGTAGACCGGCATGGTGGTGCCGATGCCGTGCGAGACCGCTGCGGTTTTCCGTTTGGCGAGCTCAATCGAGCGGGGGCCAGGGAGTTCGGTGGTCAGCAGGCGGCTCTGTTCCAGGTCGGTCACGCGTTGAGCGTAATCCGCGAACCGGCCCCCGCGGCCGGAATTCTGCACCGGGCCGGGCCGCGGTGATCGGCCGCGTCAGTTCCGGTCCGGCCCGAACGATTCGCCGTCGAGACGGTCGACGGTGGCGAAGGACGCCACTGCGCCGCGGCGCAACCGGCGCGGCTGGTGCACGGGATGACCCAGGGTGATGACCGCGGCCAGCGACAGCTGCGGGGGAGCGCCCAGCAGGTCCTGCACGGCGGCCTCCTCGCGGACCGCCATCGTGGTGATGACACCGCCGAGGCCCTCCTCGCGTGCCGCCAGCAGGATGCTCCACGCGAACGGGTAGACCGACGCTCCGCCGGCATAGGAGTACCGGTCGAAGTCGCGGTCGACGGCGGCCAGGCCCGCCAACTCCGCGAACAGTGCGAGCACCACGGGCGCCGTGTCGAGATGCTCGGCGAAGCCCGGCTTCTGCTGCGCCTCGGCGGCCACGGTGGGCACGGCTGTCAGGGCGCTTTGCTCGGCGGCAGGGTCGTTGCCCGGCGCCCAGGGCCTCAGGCCTGACCGCTTCATCGCCAGGTAGTCGTACCAGCCGCGCAGGTACAGCTCCCTGAGCCGGGTGCGAAGCGCGGCGTCCCGCACCAGCACGACACGCCAGGCCTGGACGTTGCCGCCGCTGGGCGCAAAACGCGCGGTGTCCAGGACCCGGGCCAGCACGTCGTCGTCGACCGGTTCGTCGGTGTAGTCGCGGACCGCGCCAGTCGTTCGCAACGCCTCGGTGAGTTCCATGCCGACCATCATCGGCCGGTGCCGAGTGCGTGGGCAATTGCGTTCCCGAAGGCGGCGGCGGTCGGCGCGTCGGTGCGAAATGGCACACTGGTCACCTGAGAGGTCGCCGTGATCTGCCGGTCCGGTGCCCGTAGACCCTGTACATCCATTACGCGCGACAGACACGAAGGACACGGCCGCCATGGAGACATTCCCCCTACTGTTTTTGCTGATCGCGCTCGGCGCGTTCATGTTCTTCGCGTCGCGCCGGCAGAAGAAGGCCATGCAGGCCACCATCAACCTGCACGACTCCCTGCGCGAGGGCGACCGGATCCACACCACCTCAGGTCTGCAGGCCACCATCAGGGGCATCACCGATGACAGCGTCGACCTGGAGATCGCCCCCGGCGTCGTCACCCGCTGGATGAAGCTGGCCGTCCGGGACCGGATCGACCCGGACGAAGACGACACCACCACGGCTTTCGACGGGACGGATTCCACCGAGGCCACCCAGGCCACCGAGATCACGGAGAGCACGGGAACGTTCGGCACCACCGAAAGCGCCGAGGGCGACATCTCGCCCAACCCCGACCGGCGGTGACCGAGCACTGACCTTCAGGACGGGCACGTACCCTTTCCGCGTGCGCGGCGAACCATCGCAGGCGCGGCCCTGACCTCTCGAGGAGAACGACAACGTGGCATCGCCTACGGCGCCGGTGCATCCCTACCGCTACCTGACGCTGTTCCTGGTTCTGCTGATCGGCGCCTACCTGCTGGTTTTCCTCACCGGGGACAAGCAGCTCAATCCGAAGCTCGGTATCGATCTGCAGGGCGGAACCCGCGTCACCCTGACGGCGCGCACCCCCGACGGGTCGGCGCCCACCCGCGAGGCGCTGCAGCAGGCGCAGCAGATCATCAGCTCCCGCGTCGACGGACTCGGCGTGTCCGGGTCCGAGGTCGTCATCGACGGCGACAACCTGGTGATCACGGTGCCCGGCAACGACGGCAACGAGGCACGCAACCTGGGCCAGACGGCACGGTTGTACGTCCGGCCGGTGGTCCACGCGATGCCCGCCCAGCAGGCGGCACCGCCGGGTGGTCAGCCCGGGCAGCCCGGTCAGCCCGGTCAGCCCGGTCTACCGGGGCAGCCCCGCTGCCGGGGCAGGCTCCGCCTGGCCTGCCGCCGGGCGCCGCCGAGGTGCCCGCGCCCGGCGCGCCGGGGGCCCCGCCGCCCGCGGCCCCGCACCGCCACCCGGTGAGCCCGCGCCGGCGGCCCCGGGCGAACCGGCGCCGCCGCCCGCGCAGCCGCGGCCGTTCCCACTGGAGCCCACACCGGCGCCCACACCGGCCCCGAGCCCGCTCCCGCCCCGGGGCCTGCCCCCCCCGCTGCGCCGGCGCCCGGTGGTCCGCCCCCGGGTACACCCGCGCCGCCGGACCCGCGCAAGGACCTCGCCCAGCGCATCGCGTTCGAGAAGCAGCTGCGCCAGAGCACCAACCAGAACATCCAGATCCTGGCGCTGCAGTACCAGGCCGGCCGCTGCAACGACGAGGATGTACTCGCCGGCAACGACGACCCGAACCTGCCGCTGGTCACCTGCTCGACGGATCACCAGACGGTCTACCTGCTCGACAAGTCGATCATCAGCGGTGAGCAGATCGAGAGCGCCACGTCGGGCTTCGAGCAGCAGAGCGCGCGGTACGTCGTCGACGTGCAGTTCAAGGGCCCGGCCGCCGACACCTGGGCCAACTTCACGGCCGCCAACATCGGCACCCAGACGGCGTTCACGCTGGACTCCCAGGTGGTCAGCGCACCGGCCATCCAGGAGGCCATCCCGGGCGGTCGCACCCAGATCACCGGACAGTTCACCGACGACTCCGCACGCGAGCTGGCCAACGTCCTCAAGTACGGGTCGCTGCCGCTGTCGTTCGAGTCGTCGGAGGCCGAAACAGTCTCGGCGACACTGGGTTTGACGTCCCTGCGGGCGGGTCTGATCGCCGGCGCGATCGGCCTGGCCATGGTGCTGCTGTACTCCCTGCTGTATTACCGCGTGCTGGGCCTGTTGGTGGCGCTGTCGCTGGTGGCCTCCGGCGCGATGGTGTACGCCATCCTGGTGCTGCTCGGCAGGTACATCGGGTACACGCTCGACCTGGCCGGTATCGCGGGTCTGATCATCGGCATCGGTATGACGGCGGACTCGTTCGTGGTGTTCTTCGAACGCATCAAGGACGAGATGCGCGAAGGCCGGTCGTTCCGCTCGGCGGTACCGCGAGGCTGGGCCCGCGCCCGCAAGACGATCCTGTCCGGTAACGCCGTGAGCTTCATTGCCGCGCTGGTGCTGTACCTGCTGGCGGTCGGACAGGTGAAGGGCTTTGCGTTCACCCTGGGCCTGACCACCATCCTCGACGTCGTGGTGGTGTTCCTGGTGACCTGGCCGCTGGTGTTCCTGGCCAGCAAGACCGCCACCCTGGCCAAGCCGGCGTTCAACGGCCTCGGCGCAGTGCAGCAGATCGCCCGGGAGCGCCGGGCCGCCGCACAACCGATCGGACGGGGATAAGCCATGGCCAAGTCCAGCAGCACCGGAAAAAACACCGTCGATGCCGCCGAGCTGACCGAGTCGGGTGCGCGGGAACTGGGCGACCTCAGTGACGCCACGGCGGCGGGGACGGCCACGCTGCCGCACCACAACTTCTTCACCCGCCTCTACACCGGCACCGGCGCCTTCGAGGTCATCGGGAAGCGCAAGCTGTGGTTCGCCATCAGCGGTGCGATCCTGCTGATCGCCATCGCGAGCATCGTCATTCGCGGGTTCACCTTCGGTATCGACTTCGAGGGCGGCACGAAGGTCTCGATGCCCGCCGGCGGTGCCACCACCCAGCAGGTCGAAGAGGTGTTCCACGATGCCCTCGGCAAGGATGCCGAGGCGGTCGTCATCGTCGGCAACGGTGAGTCTGCGACCGTGCAGATCCGGTCGGAGACGCTGAACAACGACGAGACCGCCAAGCTGCGCACCGCGCTGTTCGACAAGTTCCAGCCGAAGGGCGAAGACGGCCAGCCCAGTGCACAGGCGATCAGCGACTCGGCGGTCTCGGAGACCTGGGGCGGGCAGATCACCAAGAAGGCGCTGATCGCGCTGCTGGTGTTCGTGGTGATCGTCAGCATCTACATCGCCGTGCGCTACGAGCGCTACATGGCGATCGCCGCGCTGGCCACGATGTTCTTCGACCTGATCGTCACCGCGGGGGTGTACTCACTGGTCGGCTTCGAGGTCACCCCGGCCACGGTCATCGGCCTGCTGACGATTCTGGGCTTCTCGCTCTACGACACCGTCATCGTGTTCGACAAGGTGGAGGAGAACACCCAGGACTTCGAGCACACCACCCGGCGCACCTTCGCCGAACAGGCGAACCTGGCGGTCAACCAGACATTCATGCGGTCGATCAACACCAGCCTGATCTCGGTGCTGCCGGTGCTGGCGCTGATCGTGGTCGCGGTGTGGCTGCTGGGCGTGGGCACGCTCAAGGACCTGGCGCTGGTCCAGCTGGTCGGCATCATCGTCGGCACCTACTCGTCGATCTTCTTCGCCACGCCGCTGCTGGTGACGCTGCGCGAACGCACCCAGTTGGTGGCCACCCACACCCGCCGGGTGCTCAACCGGCGCGCCAAGGCCGCCGGCGCCTCCGCCACCGTGGAGACCGGCTCCGGCGACGCGGTCGACGACGCCGCGGAGTCCGCGGATTCCGTGACCACCGGGGTCGCCGCTGCCGCCCCCGCGTCGGCGCCGCCCAGCAAGCCCGCGCCGGGCGCGCGGCCCACCAGGCCGACCGCCGGCCGCACCGGGCGTCCGACGGGCAAACGAAACACCCGACGGGGATAGGCCCGCATGCGTGACGGGTTCAGGCGCCGGGCGGCCGCCGTGCTGTGCGCGGTCGTGCTGCCGGCGGGTGGGCTCGCGCTGAGCGCCTGCGGGCGCGGCGCCGCGGACCACATCGACTACGCCGTCGACGGCAGCCTGGTCACCTACAACACCAACACCGTCATGGGCGCCGCGTCCAGCGGCCCGCAGGCGTTCGGGCGGGTGCTGACCGGCTTCGGTTACCACGGCCCGGACGGCCAGGTGGTCAGCGACCACGACTTCGGCTCGATCGCGGTGGTGGGTCGCGAACCGTTGGTGCTCGACTACCAGATCGCCGACAACGCGGTGTATTCCGACGGTAAACCCATCACCTGCGACGACATGGTCGCTGGCCTGGGCCGCCCAATCGGGCCGCTATCCCGGGTTCGACGCGGCGAGCCGGGCCGGCTACATCGACATCGCCGCGGTCGACTGCCAGCCCGGGCAGAAGAAGGCGCGGGTGTCGTTCGCCATGGACCGCGGCATCGTCGACTACACCCAGCTGTTCACCGCCACGTCGATGATGCCGTCGCACGTGATCTCCGATGAGCTCGGACTCGGCGAGGGCGGGGTGACGGCGGCACTGCAGCAGAACGACCCGCAGAAAGTCGCGCAGATCGCCACGGTGTGGAACACCACGTGGGACCTCAAACCCGGGATCGACCCGAAACGCTTCCCGTCGTCGGGGCCCTACAAGATCGACTCCGTGGCGGACAACGGCGCGGTGGTGCTCGTCGCCAACGACCGGTGGTGGGGCGCCAAGCCGTTGACCAACCGGATCACGGTGTGGCCCCGCGGTATCGACGTGCAGGACCGGGTCAACGACGGCACCTTCGACGTCGTCGACGTCGCGACGGGGTCGTCGGGCACGCTGACCACGCCCGACGACTACGAGCGGGCCGACAGCCCGTCCGGCGGCATCGAGCAGTTGATCTTCGCGCCGCAGGGGCCGCTGGCCGCGCCACCCGCGCGGCGCGCGGTCGCGCTGTGCACCCCGCGGGATCTGATCGCCCGCAACGCCGAACTGCCGATCTCCGACTCGCGGCTCAACCCGGCTTCCGACAACGCCCTGAGCCAGGCCGAGGTCATCGCCGAAGCCGGCCAGTTCGGCGTCTCCAACCCCGACGCGGCCCGCGCCGCGCTGGGCAACAAGCCGCTGACGGTGCGGATCGGCTACCAGACGCCCAACGCCCGACTCGCCGCCACCGTCGGCGCAATCGCGAAAGCGTGCGCGCCGGCGGGAATCACGGTGCAGGACGTCGCATCCGACACCACCGGCCCGCAGACGTTGCGCGACGGTCAGCTCGACGTGCTGATCGGCAGCACCGGCGGCGCGACGGGCAGCGGGTCGACGGGTTCCTCGGCGATGGACGCCTACACGCTGTTCACCGGTAACGGCAACAACCTGCCGGCCTACACGAACGGCCAGATCGACGGCATCATCAGCGCGCTGGCCGTGACGGTCGACCCGAAGGAACAGGCCCGGCTGATCGCCGAGGGCGCGCCGGTGCTGTGGGGCGACATGCCGACCCTTCCGCTCTACCGTCAACAGCGCACACTGCTGACGTCGACGAAGATGACTGCAGTGAGCAGCAACCCGACCCGCTGGGGCGCGGGCTGGAACATGGACCGCTGGAGCCTGGGGAAGTGAGAGCCCGACCGATGAGCAGCCGACATCGCCGACCTGGTCGCGTCGCTGACGCGCGAGGTGCCCGACTTCCCGGAACCGGGTGTCCAGTTCAAGGATCTGACGCCGCTGCTGGCCGACCGGCGCGGGCTCATCGCGGTCACCGAGGCGCTCGCAGAGGTGGCCGCCGGCGCCGACCTGGTCGCCGGGATCGACGCGCGCGGGTTCCTGCTCGGCGCGGCGGTGGCCACCAAGCTGGGCACCGGCGTACTGGCCATCCGCAAGGGCGGGAAGCTGCCGCCGCCGGTGCGCCGCGAGGAGTACAAGCTCGAGTACGGCACCGCGGTGCTGGAAATCCCCGCCGAGGGCATCGACCTGGCCGGCCTCAGCATCGTCATCATCGACGACGTGCTGGCCACCGGCGGCACGATGGCCGCGGCACGCAAGCTGCTGATCGACGGCGGTGCCCACGTGCCGATCGCGGCGGTGGTGCTGGAGCTGACCGACCTCGGGGGCCGCGCGGCGATTGCTCCGCTGCCGGTGACCAGTTTGCGCACCATCTGAGCGGGCATTCAGGGCTAATCTTGGGAACTCTAGGACGTTGAACCTGCAGGAGGTGACGGGCGTGGCTGACGAGCAGGGCACGGTTGCGGCCGTCCAGACCGGCCCGGAGAGCGTCGCCGGGCGAGTCCGCGGCCGAGTCGGCGCGGGAGGCCGCGAAGAACTCCACCAGTGCGTCGCGACGGGTCCGGGCCCGGCTGGCGCGCCGGATGACCTCACAGCGCGCGGGGATGAACCCCGTGTTGGAGCCGCTGGTGGCGGTGCACCGGGAGGTCTATCCCAAGGCCGACCTGGCGCTCCTGCAGCGGGCCTACGCGGTGGCCGAGGAGCGGCATGCCACCCAGTTGCGCCGTTCCGGTGACCCGTACATCACCCACCCGCTGGCCGTCGCCAACATCCTCGCCGAACTCGGCATGGACACCACCACGCTGGTGGCCGCCCTGCTGCACGACACCGTGGAGGACACCGGCTACACGCTGGAGGCGCTGACCGCGGACTTCGGCGAGGAAGTGGGCCACCTGGTCGACGGGGTGACCAAGCTGGACCGGGTGGTGCTGGGCAGCGCCGCCGAAGGCGAGACCATCCGCAAGATGATCATCGCGATGGCCCGCGATCCGCGGGTGCTGGTGATCAAGGTCGCCGACCGGTTGCACAACATGCGCACCATGCGGTTCCTGCCGCCCGAGAAGCAGGCGCGCAAAGCCCGCGAGACCCTGGAAGTCATTGCGCCACTGGCACATCGGCTGGGGATGGCCACCGTCAAGTGGGAGCTGGAGGATCTGTCGTTCGCGATCCTGCACCCCAAGAAGTACGAGGAGATCGTCCGGCTGGTCGCCGACCGGGCGCCGTCGCGCGACACCTACCTGGCCAAGGTGCGCGCGGAAATCACTGCCACGCTGAACGCTTCGCGGATCAACGCCGTGGTCGAGGGCCGGCCCAAGCACTACTGGTCGATCTATCAGAAGATGATCATCAAGGGCCGCGACTTCGACGACATCCACGACCTGGTCGGGGTGCGGATCCTGTGCGACGAGATCCGGGACTGCTACGCCGCCGTCGGCGTCGTGCACTCGCTGTGGCAGCCGATGGCCGGCCGGTTCAAGGACTACATCGCCCAGCCCCGCTTCGGGGTGTACCAGTCGCTGCACACCACCGTCGTCGGGCCGGAGGGCAAGCCGCTGGAGGTGCAGATCCGCACCCGCGACATGCACCGCACCGCGGAGTACGGCATCGCCGCGCACTGGCGCTACAAGGAGACCAAGGGCCGCTCCGGCGTTCCGCCCAACTACGCCGCCGCCGAGATCGACGACATGGCCTGGATGCGTCAGCTGCTGGACTGGCAGCGGGAGGCCGCCGACCCCGGCGAGTTCCTGGAATCGCTGCGCTACGACCTCGCGGTCGCCGAGATCTTCGTGTTCACCCCGAAGGGTGATGTGATCACGCTGCCGGCCGGGTCCACGCCGGTGGACTTCGCCTATGCGGTCCACACCGAGGTGGGCCACCGCTGTATCGGCGCCCGGGTCAACGGCCGGCTGGTGGCGCTGGAGCGCAAGCTCGAAAACGGGGAAGTGGTCGAGGTATTCACCTCCAAGGCCGCCAACGCCGGGCCGTCGCGCGACTGGCAGGGCTTCGTGGTGTCGCCGCGGGCCAAGGCCAAGATCCGGCAGTGGTTCGCCAAGGAGCGCCGCGAGGAGGCGCTGGAGGCCGGCAAGGACGCCATCGCCCGCGAGGTGCGCCGTGGCGGACTTCCGTTGCAGCGCTTGATGAGTGGCGACTCGATGGCGGCCCTGGCGCGTGAACTGCGCTACAACGACGTGTCCGCGCTGTACACCGCGGTGGGCGAGGGTCACATCTCGGCACACCACGTCGTGCAACGGCTGATCGCCCAGCTCGGCGGCGCCGACGACGCCGAGGACGAGATCGCCGAGCGGTCCACGCCGTCGAATCTTGTTGTCCGGCAACGCAACAACGAGGATGTCGGCGTCGCGGTGCCGGGTGCGCCCGGCATCCTGACCAAGCTGGCCAAGTGCTGCACCCCGGTGCCCGGCGACGAGATCATGGGCTTCGTCACCCGCGGCGGCGGGGTCAGCGTGCACCGCACCGACTGCACCAACGCCACGTCGCTGCAGGAGCAGGCCGAGCGCATCATCGAGGTCAAATGGGCGCCGTCGCCGTCGTCGGTGTTCCTGGTGGCCATCCAGGTCGAGGCGCTCGACCGGCACCGGCTGCTGTCCGACGTCACGCGGGTGCTGGCCGACGAGAAGGTCAACATCCTCTCGGCGCAGGTCACCACCTCGGATGACCGGGTGGCGGTCAGCCGGTTCACCTTCGAGATGGGCGACCCCAAGCATCTGGGCCACGTGCTCAACGTGGTGCGCAACGTCGAGGGTGTCTACGACGTCTACCGGGTGACCACCGCGGCCTGAGGCGACAACGTCACACAGTAATGATCTCGTTGCCTTCGGGATCTGCCTGCGGTAGTTCGGTGCCGTCGACAACCACGTGCAGGCGGTTGCGAACTGTCCTGGGTTCGTTGACGTGAATGAACTCCAGCCAAAACCGCGACTCCTGACGTACTGACGCGTATACCGGATGCTCGCGTGTGACCTCCAGACCGGTCACGTCAGACCAAAAGCGTGCCTGTGCAATGGGGTCGCGCGAATCCCACACGACTGCCGCGATCGGACCGATGTCGCGGTACTCATCGCGTGGCTCGAGCACGCAGAACTCGTTGTCACAAGGATCAGACAGCACGATCCACGGCACGTCACCCTGGCCGATATCCACCGGCTCAGCGCCAAGTGCCCGTGCCCTGTGGACGACGTCGGATTGATGGTCGGCCGACGTGGAGGCCAGGTCGAGGTGTAGCCGGTTCTTGACCCTTTTAGATTCGTCAGTGGCCGCGAAGCGCAAGTACATGTCGTCGCAGAGGCGAACCGCGCTGTCACCAGCCGTCGGCAGCTGCAACAGCTCCGACCAGAAGCGCACGAGCGGCGCGGGATCGGTCGATTCAATCAGCACGCCTCGGATGCCGCTCATCCTGCACCACATCGCATTCCGCCAGTTTCGCAGGTCGGTGCGGGTTCGCACACAACTGATCAGATGACCTCGAGCAACGCCGTCGACTTCGGTTCGATTCCTGTCCCTGGTGCCACGCGGCGCAGTCGGCGCGCCATCCAGGGCGCCGGGCCAACGTGGGGTGGGCGGCAGACCGCGTCCTGCCCCCCGGCGAGCGTGCGCTCTTGTGCGGTTCGCCCTGGCGTGTCGTGTACAAGGGTGCACCTTCGCGCGGGCTGATCCGCGGTCGTGCCCGAGGGCTTGGTTCCGGCCATAATTGCCCCATGAACGAGGATGGGTTTCCTGATGTCCGCTGGGGGCGCGACCGACCCTGGGTGAACAAGGCCGCGACAGCGTTCATGTCGTCACGACCGGGCTCATGGTTGTTCCGCAAACTGGTTCCACTGGACCGCAGACTGCTGCAGCGAAGCCGTGGCCGCTACACAATGCTTGGACCTGTCGGCGTACCCCTTGTGCTGCTCAACAGCGATCGGGCGAAAGTCAGGCGAAAGGCGAACGAGCCCGCTCACCTACATGCGCGAGGACGGTCGATTGTTCGTCGTGGGGAGCAACTTCGGATCATCGAGGCACCCTGCCTGGTCGTGGAACCTGCTGGCAAATCCGGAAGCTTCCGTGACAATCGGTGGCGCGGAGATTCCCGTGGTCGCAACCCAATTGACGGGCGCCGAGAGAGACCGTGCATTCCAGAAGTTCGTTGACTACACCCGTACCTACGAGGAATACACCGGACGCACAGATCGTGACCTTCGGGTTTTCGCCCTGTCCCGTCGGTAGGCATTGCGACGCGGTGGCAACTGAGGTCAGTCCAGCGCGATGGTCTTGACCCGGACGTCGACCGCGGGCTTGCCGTCCTCGCCGCCACCGGCGATGCCCGCCGCCGCGATCTTGTCCAGCGTGGCCAGGCCGGTCTCGTCGATGGTGCCGAACGCCGTGTACTGCGGCGGCAACTGCGAGTCCTTGTAGACCAGGAAGAACTGGCTGCCGTTGGAGCCCGGCTGCCCGGTGTTGGCCATCGCCAGCGTGCCGCGCGGATACATGACCGGCTGGCGTGCCTCGGGGGCGCCCACCGGATACTGATCGCTCGGGTACTCGTTGTCGAACCCGTAACCCGGGCCGCCGGTGCCGAGGCCGGTCGGATCGCCGCACTGCAGCACCGACAGGGTCGGCGAGGTGGTCAGCCGGTGGCACGGTGTGTCGTTGAAGTAATTCTGCTGGGCCAGGCTGGCGAAGCTGTTGACGGTGCACGGCGCCTTGGCGTTGTCCAGTTGCAGGCCGATATTGCCCTGGCTGGTCGACATGCTGGCGCTGACCAGCGGCGGGTCGGTGGGCACCTTGCCGGTGTGCGGCGGGTTGACCTTGCGGCTCGGTTCCGATCCGTCCGACGGGTACTGGCAGTTGGCGCCCAGGTTGGCCGACGCCTTGAACGGCGGGAGCTTGCCGTCGGCGGGCGGCGCCTCGGTCGGGCCGGCGTCGGTTGTCTCGGTGGCCGCGGGGTCGGTGGTGGTCGAGTCGGCCGACGCCGTGGCGCTGCCGGAGTCCTTGTTGTGGTCCATCACCAGGAAGACCACGACGGCGATGGCGGCGACCGCGGCGACCGCGCTGCCGATGATGGTCCAGAGCCGGCGCTGACGGGCTTTCTGCTCGCGGCGCTCCAGCTGCCGTTCGAGTTTGCGCTTGGCTGCTGCACGCCGTTGTTCGTTCGTCGGCACCGCTGTCGTCCTCCACACGTCGAGTTGCGTCGCATCGAGTCTGCCAGCCATTGCTGAGCCGTGGCTGAGCGGGGTGCGACACTGGTCAGCGTGCTGATCACGGGGTTCGCGGTGGGTCCGACCGAGGCGAACTGCTATCTGGTCGCGCCGCGCGCGGGTGCCGCCGCGATCGTGATCGATCCCGGGGACGAGGCAGTGCCGACCCTGGAGTACTACTTCGCGGTCAACGACCTGACTCCTGCGGCCGTGTTGCTGACCCACGGACATCCGACCCACACGGCCTCGGCCTTCGAAGTGTGCGAGGGCTGGGATGTCCCCGCCTATCTGCACCCGGCCGACCGCGACCTGCTCGAAGACCCGCCCGACGCGGTCATGGATGTCGCGGACGGGCAGCGCCTGGAGGTCGCCGCCATCGTCGTCACCGTCGACCACACGCCGGGGCACACACCGGGGTCGGTAACCTACCGGGTGTCCGCTGACACCGACGAGGGGCCCGCGGAGGTCGCTTTCACCGGTGACACCCTGGGGTTCCGCTGGATCGGCCGCGGCGACGACGACGCGGACCCTCGGGCGCTGCGTAGTTCCGTCGGCGCAAAACTGCTGGTGCTCGGCGACGACACCGTGGTACTACCGGGTCACGGAACCTCGACCACCATCGGCGGCGAACGCCGCTTCAACCCGTATTGCAAGGATCTGACCCAGTGAGTTTCAGGTGAGCGAATCAACGCCCTTCCGGGCGCCCAAGGGCGTCCCCGACTACCTGCCGCCGGAGTCGGCGCAGTTCGTCGCCGTCCGTGACGGTCTGCTGACCACCGCACGGCGGGCCGGCTACGGCGACGTCGAACTGCCGATCTTCGAGGACACCGCGCTGTTCGCCCGCGGCGTGGGTGAATCCACCGACGTGGTGTCCAAGGAGATGTACACCTTCGCCGACCGTGGCGACCGCTCGGTGACGCTGCGACCGGAGGGCACCGCAGGCGTCATGCGCGCGGTCATCGAGCACGGACTCGACCGGGGCGCCCTGCCGGTGAAGCTCTGCTACGCGGGGCCGTTCTTCCGCTACGAACGTCCCCAGGCGGGCCGCTACCGGCAGTTGCAGCAGGTGGGCGTGGAGGCGATCGGTGTCGACGACCCCGCGCTGGATGCCGAGGTGATCGCGATCGCCGACGCCGGCTTCCGGTCGCTGGGCCTGACCGGGTTCCGGCTGGAGATCACCTCGCTCGGTGACGACACCTGCCGGCCGGCCTACCGGGAACTGTTGCAGGAGTTCCTGTTCAAGCTCGATCTCGACGAGGCCACCCGGACCCGCGCCGGGATCAACCCGCTGCGGGTGCTCGACGACAAGCGTCCGGAGGTGCGGGAGATGACCGCCGATGCGCCGGTGATGCTCGACCACCTTTCGGATGCCGCCAAGCAGCACTTCGACACCGTGCTGGCGCACCTCGATGCGCTCGACGTGCCGTACGTCATCAACCCGCGCATGGTGCGCGGCCTGGACTACTACACCAAGACCACGTTCGAGTTCGTGCACGACGGCCTCGGCGCGCAGTCGGGGATCGGTGGCGGCGGTCGCTACGACGGTCTGATGCGACAACTCGGCGGGCAGGACCTGTCCGGGATCGGCTTCGGGCTCGGCGTGGACCGGACGCTGCTCGCGCTGCGGGCCGAAGGCGTGACCGTCGGGCCGACGTCGCGGGTCGACGTGTTCTGTGTGCCCTTGGGGGAGCAGGCCAAGCGGGACCTGGCGGTGCTGGCCGCGCAATTGCGCGGCCACGGTGTGCGGGTGGATCTCGCCTACGGCGATCGCGGGATGAAGGGCGCGATGCGCGCCGCCGACCGCTCCGGCGCGGCTCTCGCGCTGGTGGCCGGTGACCGCGACATCGAGGCGGGCACCGTCGGTGTCAAGCAGCTCTCGACCGGTGAGCAGCTGGATATCGCCGCGGATTCGGTTGTCGCCGAGGTGCTTTCGCGGCTCGCCTAACCGCCGGCGGTGGGGAAGGTCATCACGTCACCTCCGAGCGGTAGCTCGTCGCGGCGCGGCCCGGTGTTGCCGGTGCTGATCGGAATCGGCTCCAGGGTGTCGTAGTATTTCAACACGTCGGCGAGCGGCGGTGTGTGGCCGGTGAGCTCGAATGTGTTGAACACGTAGGGAATTCCGTCGGCGACTACCAGCGACGGACGATCACTGACCTGGAAGTGCAGGTGCGGCCCGCCGCTGGTCCCGGAACTGCCGACGTCGGCGATGTGGCGCCCGCGCGTCACATGGTCGCCGGGGCGCACCGCCACGCTGCCCTGATGCAGATGCGCGTACAACGCGAAGCGCCCGTCACCGATGTCGATGGCCACCCGGTTGCCGCCGGCGTTGTCCGGTGTCGGATCCTCGCGGGCCTCGTCGACCTTCAGGTCGGGATTACCGTCCACCGCCTCGACGACGGTGCCGTCGGCGACGGCGTAGACCGGCTGGCCGAAGGTGGGAAAGCTGGCGGGCAGCAACGGGTCCCCGACGCCGGGCCGGTTCTCGGCGTCCAACTGGTTGAAATCGATCGCGAATCGCTGCCCGAGATACCACTTCCCGCCGACCGGATACAGGGCGCGGCGGTGCGGCCCGTCACAGCAGCTGCCGAGCGCCGTCCACTGTGACCCGGTCAGGGGCGGACTGAGCGTGACGGGCGGTCGCCGATCCACCTCGACGGGTGCCCCGGTGAAGCTCAGCCCCGCGGCGGGCATCGGCACGCCGGCCGGCGGGTCGATCGCGATCCGATGCGTGATCTTCGCGGGGACGGGGTTGCCGGCGAGCGGAATGTCCAGCCACACAACCACGACCGATGACGGCGGCACCTGGAGGGTCGGGGTATCCGCCGATGTGGGCGCCGATGTGGCCGCCCGCAACGGTTCGCCCGTGAGGTGGATCAGTGTTGCCCCGGTGTCGGCGTCGTCGACCTCCACCGTGTTCAGTACGACGGGTGCCGGAACCGCGTTGGTCAGCAACAGCTCGTAGGCCAGGTGCGCCTGCCCGTCGGTACCGGTGAACCAGCGTGGCGTCGACAGGGTGCTGTCGAGCAACGGAGTGATCTGGCGGCTGCCAGTGGTCGGTGCGGCGGAGACGGATGTGGGGTCCGGGGGTGCCGAACACCCCGCGACTGGCGCGCAAATCAGGATCACCATGGCGATGGCCATGGACGCCGGTTGCTGGCCCCCGGGGCGGCGCATGACAAATGGTATCCGTTGCGTGACCGCTTCCGCGCCGGGAATCGAGCGGTTCGGGTGGGCCGGGCGCCGGTCAGTGCACCATCCGCGACAGCATTCCGTCTCGTAGCGTCAGCGTGTGCACCAGCACCGCGCAGACGTGAGCGGCGACAACCACCACGATCGCGTATGCGAGCACTGAATGTGTCTGGCGGAGAATGAAATACAGGTCCGAATCGAACGGGGCGATCCGGGGCAGCCGCCATCCGCCGAAGATGACGGGGGCCTTGCCGGAGGCTGAGACCATGGCCCAACCGACCAGTGGTTGCGCCAGCATCAGTGCGTACAGGGTGAGTTCGGAGCCGATCACCAGGAGGTGCTCCGCCGGTCCGACGGTCTGCGGCAACGGCGGCGCCCGGTGGGTGAGCCGGTTGGCGACGCGGATCACGACGATCGCGAGGATCGTCGCGCCGAGGGTCATGTGAAGGCCGACCAGGGCGCCGTAGGAGCCCAGCGAGTTCACCAGGACGAACCCCACCAGCAGCGTGGTGAAGATCAGAATGGCGGTCAGCCAGTGCAGTATCCGGGTTCGCACCGGGTAGCGGGCGGGCGTGGCGCCGGTTGTCGCACCCGTCATGACGTCACCTGATCGACCTGTACGGCCGACGGGGCGGCCTGTTCGCCGGTGCGGGCCCGGAAGGACGCGGCGTACACCGCGGAGCGCGTGCTGAGGATCGGATCGTCGGACGGTTCGATGCCGACGGGCAGCACCAATGGGTCGAAGTTGATGTCGCGGGCATTGCCGGCCCGTTCGGTCTCGGCGCCGGTCAGCGTCAGCGTCCCGGCGTCTATCGTCCGTCGATCATCCGGCCACGGCACGGTGGGGTCGATCGGGTCCTCGGCGGTGCCCACCGTCAGCACCAGCTTCCACCGCAGGGGGCCGCTGCGGACCTGCCGGACCAGTGCGTCGAACAGTCCGTTGTCACCGGAACGCGGCGCGAGCGCGTACTGCTGCGGAGCCAGCCACCACCGCACCGGGGTACGGGTACCGGACTCGTCGACGAGATGGAAGGTGTTGAGCGAGCGGAAGGTGCTGTCGGCGAATCCCGGTGTCGGCGTGACCTTCTTGATGATCGCCAGGGCGGCCGCCGTCTCCGGGTGGGCGGCCATGAACGCGTCCATCAGTGCGGGGTCCGGTTTTCCGGTCCCTGCAACGGGTTTCGACGCCAGCAGCCGGTCGTGGAAGCCCTGCGGCGAATTATCGGGGAACACCGGCAGATTGATCATCGCCGTGCGCCATTGGCCGCCGTCGGGGAACGAGAACGCCAGACCGAGGCCGCGCACTGTGTCGGGCGTGTCGGCAACGAAGGGATTGCCGCCGCCCAAGGAGAACCGGCCGGTCACCGGGGAGCGGCCGGATCCGAACACCGCCGCCCGCGACAGCTCGGCACCCTTGCCGGTGCTGTCGAAGTACCCGGTGACCACCACGCCTTTCGCGTGGTTGAGACGAAAGCCGGGGAAGTGCGCCCCCACTGCGCGGAATGCGTCGACGAAACTCTGCCGGGTCAGGGCGCGCGGGTTGATCCAGTTGTTCGCGTAGGCGACTGCGCCCAGATCGACGGCAAGGAAGGCGGCGACGGCCCCGGCGCCGAGCACCACGGAGCGGCGGCTCACCGGGGAGCCGCGCCACGTCAACAGTGGTCGGGAGGGCTGGTCCACTGATCCAACACGTACCACAGTGGGCCGGGGTTCACCAGTGTGCCGGGCAGGCCTAGATGGCCATCGCGGCGCGCACATCGGCCTCGGACGCCGAACCCCCTGTGCCCGAAGATGTCACACGCCCCGATTCCAGAATGTAGTACCGCTGCGCGGACTCCAGCGCGAAGCCGATGTGCTGCTCGACCAGCAGCACGCCGAGGTCGCCCCGCTGGGTCAGCGCGGTGATCGCGGCCTCGATCTCGGCGACCACCGACGGCTGGATACCCTCGGTGGGTTCGTCGAGGATCAGCACGCGCGGCGAGGTGATCAGCGCCCGCGCGATCGCGAGTTGCTGACGCTGGCCGCCCGACAGCAGTCCGGCGCGGCGGGTCAGCAGTTCCTTGAGCGCGGGGAACAGGTCGAGTTGCTCGTCGATGAGGGCCTTGGCGTTCCTGCGGCCGTCGGCGACCACCTGGAGGTTCTCCGCAGTGGTCAGCTGACCGAACGACTGCTGGCCCTGCGGCACGTAGGCCAGACCGCGGGCGACCCGGGCCGACGGCCGCAGCCTGGTGACGTCCTCGCCGTCGAGAACCACCTTGCCCGCAGTGCATTTGAGCAGCCCGACCGCGGCCCGCAGCAGCGTGGTCTTGCCCGCGCCGTTGTGGCCCATCACCGCGGCCACCCCGTCCGGCGGCACCTCGATGCTCACCCCGTGGATCACCTCGGAGCGGCCGTAGCCGGTCCGTACGTCGACGAGTTGCAGCATCAGGACGTCTCCACTTCGGAGGGGTTTCCCGGCAGGTCTGAAACGCCCGCCGCGGCGGTGCCGAGGTAGACCTCCTGCACCTTCGGATTGGCCTGCACCTCGGCGACGGTGCCCTCGGCGATCACCTGGCCACGCGCGAGCACGGTCACCGAGGTGGCGAACGCCCGCATGAAGTCCATGTCGTGTTCGACGACGACGACGGTGCGTTCGGCACCGATGCGGCGCAACAGGTTTCCGGTCTCTTCGCGTTCCTCTGTGCTCATCCCGGCCACCGGCTCGTCGAGCAGCAGCACGTCGGCATTCTGCACCAGCAGCATGCCGATTTCCAGCCACTGCTTCTGCCCGTGCGCCAGCACCCCGGCCGGCTTGTCGGCCAGGTCGGTCAGACCGATCGTGTCCAGGGCTTCCTCGATGCCGGGCAGCACGCCGGACCGGCGCCGCAGCAGCGTCCACCACGAACGCCCGGCGCCCGCGGCGATGTCGAGATTCTGCAGCACGGTGAGCTGTTCGAAGACGCTGGCCGTCTGGAACGTCCGTCCCACTCCCAGCCGGGCGATCTGGTGCACCTTCTTGCCCAGCAGTTCCACGCCCGACTTGTTCACCGACCCGGTCGCCGCCAACCAGTCCGGTGATCGCGTCGATGACCGTCGTTTTGCCCGCACCGTTGGGTCCGATCAGGAAGCGCAGGTCACCCTGGAACAGCGTCAGATCGACGTCGCTGACCGCCTTGAACCCATCGAAATCGACGGTCAGGCCGCGTACTTCGAGGTATTCGGTGCCCATGCCGACGTTGCCGCCGGCCAGCGGCTCCAGTTCGGTGGTCATGACGGGGCACCCACCTTTTCGAGCTCGGGATCCGGATCCGGGTCAGGTTCGGGTTCGGGTGCGGCATCCTTTGCGCGGCGGCGTCGGTGGGCGAACAGGGCGCCCAGGCCGGCCAGGCCGGCGGGGAGGAAGCCGACGACCACGATGAACAGCAAGCCCTGGGCGTAGATCCATGCCGACGGAAAGCGTTCGGAGAACAGGGTTTGCGCCCAAGCCACGCCGATGGCGCCCAGCACCGGACCGAGCAGCGTGGTGCGGCCGCCGATCGCCACACCGATCAGGAACGCGATGGACGGCACGACGCCGACCTGCGCGGGCGTGATGAATCCGATGATGGGCGCGAACAGCGCACCGGCGATGCTGGCGAACAGCGCCGCCGCGGTGTAGGCGACCACCTTGATGTTGGCTGGGTCGTATCCGAGGAAGCGCACCCGCTCCTCGCCGTCGCGAACCGCGACCAGAAGCTCCCCGTATCGGCTCTGCATCAGCTGACGTACCACCGCGACGACGATCAGCAGCACCGCCGCGGCGATGAAGTACAGCATCTGCCGGTTCACCGGATCCGACAGTGTGAAGCCGAAGAACGTCCGAAAACCGTTGAGCCCGTTGCTGCCTCCGAGCGTGGCCTGACCGACGAGCAGGATCGCCAGCGCCGCCGCCAGCGCCTGCGACAGGATCGCGAAGTACGCGCCCTTGACCCGGCGCTTGAACACACCCAGGCCGAGCAACGCGGCGACGGCCGTCGGGACCACGACGATCGCCAGCATCGTGAAGGCGGGCGAGGCGAACGGTTCCCAGTAGGCGGGCAGGACGGGAATCCCGGCGATCTGCATGAAGTCCGGTACCGCCTGGTGGCGTATCCCGGCGTCGGCGATCTTGAGGTGCATGCCCATCATGTAGGCGCCCAGGCCGAAGAACACGCCCTGGCCCAGGGTCAGCATGCCGCCGCGGCCCCACGCCAGACCGATGCCGGCGGCGACGATCGCGAAGCACAGGAACTGGCCGAGCAGGCCGAGCCGGAAGCTGCTGAGCAGCATGGGCGCAACACCGAACAACAGCGCGGCGGCGATCGCGAACCCGGCCCAGGTCTGCCAACGGCCGATCCAGGCTCTCATACGAGACTCCTTGTCCGCACGGTGAACAGGCCCTGCGGGCGCACCTGCAGGAAGACCACGATGATGACGAACACGAGGACCTTGGCCAGCGATGCGGTGGTGCTGTACTCGATGAACGAGTTCAGGATGCCGAGCGCGAACGCCGCGATGACCGTGCCCTTGATCTGACCGAGTCCGCCGACCACCACAACCAGGAAGGCGTCGATCAGGTAGCTCTGCCCGGTGGTGGGACTGGTCGACCCGATCAGGGTCAGGGCGACACCGGCGACACTGGCCAGGCCGGATCCGATGAAGAACGTGGTGATGTCCGTCCGGCGAGACGAAATGCCGCTGGTCTCAGCGAGATCCCGGTTCTGCACGACGGCGCGGATCCGGCGGCCCATCGGACTGGCCTTGAGAACGACAGCCAGCACCGTGACACACACGATGGCGAGCACCAGGATGAAGATCCGGGTCTTGGGCACCACCGCTCCGAGGATCTCCACACCGCCGGACAGCCACGATGGCGCGATGACGTTGACCGCGGGCGCACCGAACAGGTTGCGGGCAACCTGCTGCAGGATCAGCCCGACACCGAAGGTCACCAGCAGGGTGTCCAGCGGACGGTCGTACATCCGCTGGATCAGGGTGACCTCGAGCAGGACGCCGAGCAGACCACCCACCACGAAGCCGACGACCAGCGAGATCAGCAGGGACGCACCGGCGTTGGAGATGAACTTCTGCACCACAAAGGCGGTGTAGCAGCCCGCCATGATGAACTCGCCGTGCGCCATGTTGATGACGCCCATCTGGCCGAAGGTCAGCGCGAGCCCGAGTGCGGCCAGCAACAGGATTGAGCCGAGGCTCAATCCCGTTGCCAGCTGCCCGATCAGGACATCCATCCGGTCAGCCCGACAGACCCGCGGCCCACGGGTAGGACTTCAGGTAGGGATCCGGCTCGATCGGGCCCGGGGACTCCCAGATGGTGTAGATCAGGCCGTCGGGATGGATCTCGCCGATGCGGGCGGTCTTGGTGATGTGGTGGTTCTCGCCGTCGATGGTGACCAGGCCCTCGGGTGCGTCGAACGTGACCCCGCCGGCGTTGTCCTGAATCGCCTTGGTGTCGAAGGCTTTTGCCTTCTCGACGGTGTTCTTCCACAGGTACACCGAGACGTAGGCGGCTTCCATCGGGTCCGACGTCACCCGGTCCTGGCCGAACTTGTCCTTGAAGGCCGCCACGAACGCCTTGTTCACCGGGTTGTCGAGCGTCTGGTAGTAGTTCCAGGCGGTCAGCTGTCCTTCGATGTTCTGCGCGCCGATGCCCTTGACCTCTTCTTCGGCGATCGACACCGAGACCACCGGCATCTTCTGCGGTGTCAGGCCGGCGTTGGTGTACTCCTTGAAGAACGCCACGTTGGAATCGCCGTTGAGGGTGTTGAACACCGCTCCGGCATCGGACGCGCGGACCTTGTTGACGATGGTGGAGAAGTCGGTGGAGCCCAGCGGCGTGTAGTCCTCGCCCTTGATCTCGATGCCGTTGGCCGCCGCGTAGGCCTTGATGATCCGGTTGGCGGTCTGCGGGAAGACGTAGTCACTGCCCACCAGGTAGAGGGACTTGACGCCCTTCTCCTTGAGGTAGTCCAGCGCCGGCACGATCTGCTGGTTGGTGGTGGCGCCGGTGTAGAAGATGTTCTTCGACGATTCCAGGCCCTCGTACTGCACGGGGTAGTAGAGAAGTGAGTTGTTGCTCTCGAAGACCGGCAGCATGGCCTTGCGGCTCGAGGAGGTCCAGCCGCCGAACACCGCGGCCACGCAGTCGTCCTTGATCAGTTTCTCGGCCTTCTGGGCGAACACCGCCGGATCGGACGCGCCGTCCTCGCCGACGATCTGGATCTGCTTGCCCATGCACGCCGCCCTTGGCGTTGATCTCGTCGACCGCGAGTTTGATGGCGTCGCGCACGGTGACCTCGGAGATCGCCATGGTTCCCGACAGTGAGTTCAGCGAGCCCACCTTGATGTTCGGCCCCGAGGTGTCCACGCACGACGCTGCCTCGGTCGCCGTGTGGTGTCGCTCGCCTTGCTTCCGCAGCCGGCGAGGACCAGGGCGGCCGTTGCGACAACACTTCCCGCCGCCAGGGCCGACCTTCTCAGTTGGGGACGCGCAGAACCGGGCATCGACAGCCTTTCGTGAGGTGGGCACGGCCCTGCCACAACAACTCTGGGGAGTCGGGTGCGGGGCCGAACAGCACCTCCGGCGGGTGCCAAGCGGGACGTTAGGTCGCCTGTGTTTCTGAGATATGTCTGTGTGTCACCAACAAATTAACCTGTTGGCTGACCGGTATTCGGCCAGCGCGTGGCGAACGCCCTGTTCGTGGCCGCCGCCGCCGTGTAACGATCCGGTAGTTTCGGTATATATGACGATCATGGGAACAGCGACACGCAAGGTAGCGGCGGCGTTGATGGTGGCTGCGGCATCGGTTGCCCTCAGTCAGGCAACGGCGGCCAACGCTGAGCCGGCCGCTCATCAGGTTCGGTACACGCTCACGTCGGCGGGCGGTGCGGATTTCGACCTCTTCTATCTGACGGCGCAACCTCCGAACAAGGCGGCTTACAACGCCGACCCGTATTCATTCGTGAAACGGGAGAAGGTCAACCTGGCGCCGGGCGTGCCGTGGGTCTTCGAAACCACGCTCGCAGACCCGCAGTGGGCGATCTTGACGGTCAGTAGCACCACTCATGGCGGGCAGGCCGCGCCGAATGCGCACTGCGACGTCGCGATCGACGGTCAGGTGGCCGTGCAGCAGGACGCTCCGTACAACGTGGCGTGCCAGCTTTCGCAGTGGTGACGTAAACCCGCGCCGCTACAACGGACCTCGCTTCGCGATTTCCCGCACCTGGGTGAACTGGTCCGTTGCACAATTGAGCGGTTACCCATCGGACGGGAGCCCCACATGGCGCAGCATCCACTCGAACCACTGTCAGCCGATGAGTTCCGGCAGACCGCCACGATCCTCCGCCGCGAGCAACACATCGGCGACAGTTTCCGGTTCGCCTCCATCGAGCTGAAGGAGCCGCCCAAGGAGGCGGTCAAGGCGTGGCGCCCGGGTGACGCCGTTCCCCGGACGTCGTTCGCCGTCGTGCTCGACCGTGCCGAGAACCAGACGTACGAAGCCACCGTCGACCTGACGGATGACGCGGTGGTCTCGTTCGAGCTCATCCCGGGCGTGACGCCGAACTTCACGATGGACGAGTTCCATGCCGTCGACGAAGCGATGCGCACGCACCCCGACGTCATCGCCGCGCTGGCGGGGCGGGGGTTCACCGATCTGAGCCTGGTGCTCATGGACGTATGGACCTACGGCAAGGCGATGATGCCCGAGCAGCACACACATCGCCGGCTCGGCTGGTGCGACCTCTGGGCGCGTGAAACCCCCGAGGGAAACCCGTTTGCCCATCCGATCTCCGGTCTGAAGCTGCTGGTGGACCTGAACACGCTCGAGTTGCTCGAGATCGAGGACCATCACGATTACGGGCATCCGGACGTGGATGCCGAGTACATCCCGTCGATACGTGGCACGACGGTGCGCACCGACCTCAAGCCGCTGCACATCACCCAGCCGGAGGGCTCGTCGTTCACCGTCGAGGGCACCGAGTTGAAGTGGCAGAACTGGACGATGCGGCTCGGGTTCAACTACCGCGAGGGCCCGGTCATCTACCAGGTGACCTTCGATGACCACGGCACCGCCCGCGACGTCGCTTACCGGATGTCCTTCGCCGAGATGGTCGTGCCCTACCGGGACCCCACGTTCGACCACTACCGCCGTACCGCCTACGACATCGGCGAGTGGGGACTCGGGTTCATGACCACCTCGCTGGAGTTGGGCTGTGACTGCCTCGGCGAGGTCGCGTACGTCGACGCGACCCTGCACGACTGGACCGGCGAGCCTCGTGAGATCAAGAACGCGATCTGCCTGCACGAGGAGGACAACGCCGTTCTCTGGAAGCACGTCGACGAGCGCACCGGCGCGGAGGTGCGCCGGCAGCGCCGCATGGTGGTGTCCTGTCATGTGACGGTGGCGAACTACGAGTACCTCGTCTACTGGCGGTTCTACCAGGACGGCAACATCGAGTGCGAGGTCCGCGCCACCGGCATCATGGTCACCACCCCGTTCCCCGACGGCGAGGAGGCGCCGCCGTACGGCACCGTCGTCGACAAGAACTCCTACGCTCCGTTCCACCAGCATTTCATCGTGGCCAGACTCGACCTCGACGTCGACGGTGACGCGAACACCGTGATGGAGGTCGATTCCGTCGCGCCGCCGGTTTCGGAGGAGAATCCGTACGGCCTGGCACTGGTCACCCGCTCCACCCCGGTCAAGTCGGAGGCGGAGGCCGGCCGCGACTTCGACTGGTCAACCCAGCGGGCGTGGAAGGTCGTCAACCCGAACAAGGTCAACAAGTACGGCACCAACGTGTCCTACAAGCTGGTCCCCGGGGCGTGTTTCCCGCCGCTGATGGACCCGTCGACGCCGCAGTTCCTGCGTGCACCCGTGATCGGGCATCAGTTGTGGGTGACCAGGAACAGCGCCGACGAGCGGTGGCCGGCCGGCGCCTATCCGGTCCAGTCCGAGGTGGACAAGGGGATGAGCGAGTGGATCAAGGATGATGCCTCGCTGGAGAACACCGACGTCGTCCTCTGGTACGTGTTCGGTATTCACCACATCACCCGCGTCGAGGAGTGGCCCATCATGGCCGTCGATGCGGTGTCGTTCTGGCTGAAGCCGTCCGGCTTCTTCGACCGGAATCCCTCGCTGGACGCCGCCCCGACAACCAAGCCCGACGGCCACGCCTGTCACACCTGACCGTCACGTGGGGGAGGCGCGGGCCGCGGGGCTCCGCAGCGATGTATCGCCGGGGATGTAGGCTGGGTGGGTATTTGCGGCGCCCGCCCATACCGGGAAATTCTCAAGACCTTACGGTCAGGGGCGTCCTGCGATACTTTGCCAGCAAAGGAATTTCACATGGATGAAAATGCGCTGTTCTCTCATCCCGTCGTCGCCGAACCGCTCTCGTCGAGCGACGTGGCCGGGGACCCGGTGGATACGTCGATATTCTCGGATTGCGCGAATGCGCCCGTCCCTGTCGCGCCACCGACGTCGGATTGAACAGCTGATCGAGGACCGCCGAAAAGACCTGTGGGCCGGAAGGAATGAATTCCTTACCGGCCCACAGGTTTTGGTGTTGTCTTAGATCGCGGTCACTCCGGTGGCCTGGGGGCCCTTGGCGCCCTGCCCGATCTCGAACTCGACCCGCTGGTTCTCCTCGAGCGAGCGGAAACCGCCGCCCTGGATCTCAGAGTAGTGGACGAAGACGTCAGGCGCGCCGCCGTCGGGGGCGATGAAGCCGAAGCCCTTTTCGCCGTTGAACCATTTCACAGTTCCCTGTGTCATATCTTGCACTTACCTTCATTCGAATGAGGATGCAGAAGAGCATCCGCAGAAAATTATAGCAAGTGTGGTCGGAACCGAGTAATCGACGGTGTCCAGCGGGTGCGCATCTCTCGGCCGGGAGTCTTGCCCTTGCGTCCGCGAGTAGATTGTGCATAGACGATCGGGCCGCGCGACTGTGGGGCGAAGGAGCTTGCGATGGCCGTCAACGAGGACAAACTGAACGAATTTCTCGGCAAGGCGATCGGCGATCTGGGTGCCGCGATGAGTGCCGTGCTGGTGCTCATCGGCGACGAACTCGGACTGTACGCGGCGCTGGCCAGGGAGCGCTTGACCTCCACGGAGCTGGCCGACCGGACCGGCACGAGCGAGCGGTATGTGCGGGAGTGGCTCGCCAACCAGGCGGCCGGCGGATATGTCGAATACGACAGCGACAGCGATAGCTACCACCTGAGCGAGGAGCAGGCGCTGTGCCTCGCGAACCCCGACGGGCCGGTGGATCTGCCCGGCGGCTACTCCGTCGTCGAGGACCTGTTCCACGTCAAGGCACGGGCCGTGGAGAACTTCCGCAGCGGCGCTGGGATGGAATGGGGGGAGCACGATCCATGTCTGTTCCGGGGCACCGAGCGGTTCTTCCGGGCCGGCTATAACGCAAGTCTGCTGTCCGACTGGCTGCCCGCACTCGACGGTGTTGTCGAAAAGCTCACGGCCGGGGGCCGCGCCGCCGACATCGGATGCGGGCACGGCGTGACGACAATCCTTATGGCGCAGGCATTTCCGAAGTCTGAGTTCGTCGGTATCGACTACCACGACGCGTCGATCGAGACCGCTCGTGAACATGCTGCGAGCGCGGGTGTGACCAACGCGCGTTTCGAGGTGGCCGACGCAACGTCGTATCAGGGCGATGGTTACGACCTGATCGCCTTCTTCGACTGCCTGCACGATATGGCGGATCCGGCCGGCGCCGCCCGGCATGCGAGGCAGTCGCTGGACCCCGACGGCTACTGCCTGCTGGTCGAACCGGCGGCGGGCGACAGTGTCTCGGACAACCTCAATCCCGTGGGCAGGGTCTTCTACGGAGCGTCCTCCCTCATCTGCGTGCCCGTTTCGCTCGCCCAGCAGGGACCGGCGCTGGGTGCGCAGGCCGGTGAACGCCGGCTCGCCGAGGTGATGATGACCGACGGCGGCTTCACCCGCTTCCGCCGGGCGGCCCAGACTCCGTTCAACCTGGTGTTCGAGGCCCGTCCCTAGGCACGGCCTTGACAGGTGTTCGAACATATGTTCGCATAGGATATGCGGTGGGCAGGTCAGGGCATAGATGTCGACGACGGCGCCCTGCCCGGGCTGGCGCGGATCGGCTTCGTGCGCAGTGTGCGAACCCCGCAATTCGAGGGCATCACGTTTCATGAAGTGCTGTGCAAGTCGGCGCTGAACAAGGTGCCCAACGCCGCAGCGCTGCCGTTCGACTTCACGGTCAACGGCTATCGAGGCTGCTCGCACGCCTGCCGGTACTGCTTTGCGCGTCCGACCCACGAGTATCTGGACCTGGACTGCGGCACCGACTTCGACACCCAGGTCGTGGTGAAGACCAACGTCGTCGAGGTGTTGCGCCGGGAGCTGCGCCGACGGTCGTGGCAGCGCGAGACGGTGGGGCTGGGCACCAACACCGATCCCTATCAGCGCGCCGAGGGGCGTTACGCGCTGATGCCGGGCATCATCGGCGCGCTGGCCGAATCCGGCACACCCCTGTCCATTTTGACCAAGGGCACGTTGCTGCGCCGGGATCTGCCGCTGATCGCGGATGCGGCTTCGCAGGTCGCGGTGTCGGTGTCGGTGTCGCTGGCGGTCGGGGATCCTGAGTTGCACCGTGACGTCGAACCCGGAACGCCGAGCCCGTCGGCACGTCTCGGCCTGATCTCCGCGATCCGCGATGCCGGTCTGGACTGCCACGTGATGGTGGCGCCCGTGCTGCCGCACCTGACCGATTCGATCGAGCAGCTCGATGCGCTGCTCGGTCAGATCGCCGCGGCCGGCGCGACCGGGGCGACGGTGTTCGGCCTGCACCTGCGTGGCTCGACCAGAGGCTGGTTCATGTCGTGGTTGGCACGCTCGCACCCGGAGCTCGTCGGCGCCTACCGCGACCTGTACCGGCGCGGCGCCTACCTCCCGCCGGAGTACCGAAATGCGTTGCGGGAGAGGGCTGGGCCACTGGTGGCCAGGCACGGCCTGCGCGGTGACCAACGGCGCGCCGTCGTGCCGGCGCGGCCACCCGAACCCGTCGCCGGACTGCAGCAGGCGTTGTTCTGAGCTAGTTGCGGAATCCGAGCTCGTCGAATGTGGGTACGGTCTGGCCGCGTCTGGCGGCCTCCGACTCCAGCCGGGTGCGCAGCCGTCGTCCCGCCGACAGCATCTGCAGCGTCCGGCGCAGCGGGTTCTTGGGCAGGATGAGGTCGTTGAGTGTCCGCTCCACATCGAATTCGACTGTGCCGTCTGCTGATTGGCTATTACGGCAGTGCCCGATGAGACTGATGTTGTCCTGGCTCTCGAAGTGCTCGTCGTGGGTGTGGAACGTCAGGCAGGCCGGCCCGTCGGCGATATCGACGCCGGCCGGTGGCCGCACCCGGAACCCGCGCGCGGTCTGGTCGGCCGCGCGGACGCGCAGCGGCAACGGCCAGCCGTCGTCGGCCACCGTGGTGAGCACCGGCATGCCCAGCCGGTCCAATGCCCCGCGCACCCGCTTCTGCCAGGGCGCGGGTTCGGCGGTGCTCCACGAGCCTGCTCCCCGTCCGTCGGGCGCGGGATCCGACGGCGGCGCCGACACGGGTGCCGGGGCCGTCCAGATGTACGGGGCCCGGTCGAGGTCGCCGCCAGCCCACCAGAGCACCCGTGTCGGGGTCATCTCCACCCAGATCCGCGACCAGTAGAACGCCATCCGGCGCAGCATCGGCGTCGGCATGGCCTCAAAGGCCTTCGGCAAGCGCGCACTCGACTCCGCCAGGTAGCGCGCCGAATTGGCACGCAGGTCCGAATCGCGCACGGTGGCCAGGCCCTGCACCACGAACGCCGCCGGATGTTGCAGACCCGACCCGCGGGGCTCCGAGAAGCCCAGGGCGATCTTCGGGTTGCGGCGGGCGCGCTCGGCCTTGAGAGGGTAGGTCAGCCCGGTCGACACATCGATCGTGGCGCCGGCCCGGCCGAGGTAGGGAGTGACCGGCCATGTCACCGGCGCGCCGTTGCGGTCCAGCGAGGCGTATTCGGTAGTGATGAATGTGCCGGCCTGACCGGCGACAGCGGGCCAGTCCAGGTCGGTGGGTATCGGCGTGACGGACATTGCGGCCTCCAGGTCAGATATTAAGTAGAGTAAACTGTATTGAATATAGTGAACTATAAGGAAGTGATCGCGGTGGCGTCAAGAGGGGCCGAGGGCAAGCGTGCGTACGACGGAAGCCGTCGGCAGGCCGATGCGCTGGAGCGGCAACGCAGAATCGTCGCAGCGGCCACCGACCTTTTCATCCGGCAGGGATTCGGGGCCACCTCGATAAATCAGATCGCCTCCGCCGCAGACGTTTCCGCGCAAACGATCTACGCGACCTACACGTCGAAGGCGGGCGTGCTGGCCAAAGCCATCGATGTCGCGGTGGCGGGTGATTTCGACGACGTCCCGGTCATCGAGCGGGTCCCGCCGCTCGCTGGCGCTTCGCCGACTCAGCTGTTCGCGCGGTTCGCCGAGTTCGCCGGAATCGTGCGGGCACTCAACGAGCGCGTGGCGCCCCTGATCCGGGTGCTGGAGCAGGCCGCGTCCAGTGATGCCGTGCTGGGGCAGCTGCGGTCGCAGTTGGTGGACGCCATCCGGACCGACGCCCTGCAGTGGGTCGGCCAACTCGGTGCGGACCGGTTGCGGCCGGATCTGTCCGAGCAGGAGGCGGCCGACGTGCTGGCGACGACCAGCTCGCCGGCGGTCTACTCGATTCTCACCGAGGATTCGGGCTGGACACCCGAGCAGTACGAGCGGTGGCTGGCTGCGGCGGTCCCGCGCCTGCTGCTCGCGGCGGAACTGCTGGGCCGGTGATTCAGACCTTGTCGGCCTGGCCGAACGTCATCATGTCCATGTTCCAGTACCCGCGCAGGTTGGTCAGCAGGCCGGCGTCGTCCAGCCGATAGGTGAAGACGCCGCGCACGTCGCTGCTGAATCCGCCCTCGAACTCGAAATGCAGGTTCAGGATGTGGGCGATCTCGTTGGGGGAACTCGAGGGGAATGTTTCCTCGCAGGTGATGCGCCGGGCCGTGGTCTTCGCGATGGTGTTGTCGTAGAACGCTTTGACGTTCTCCTTACCGCGCACCCCGGTGCCGTCGCTGTTGGTCGGTGCCTGACCGATCGGGTCCTCGATGAGGACGTCATCGGCCATCAGCGCGAGCCAGGCGGCGCGGTCGTTGGCCTGCACCGCCCGCCACGACGCCTGCGAGGCGGCCAGTGCCGGCGAGGCATCCGTGGTGTGCTGACTGGTCATGGTTCTCCTTGCATCGACGCCGGGCGGTCACCGTCACATTAGCCAGCCGTGCTGACCGTCCCGCGCCGAGCTCGACGTCTTGGCGCGAACCACTAGGCATTTCTAGCCCAAACGCACCATGGGGCTTGGGGTCAGGACCGGCCGCGCTTGACCTGATTGAACGGGACGCCCCGGTCGGCGGCGAGTTCCCGGGGGAAGCCGAGGATTCGTTCACCGATGACGTTGCGGGCCATCTCGGAGCTGCCGCCGCCCAGCGAGCCGGTCTGCCGGGACAGGTAGCGCTCGCCGATGCCCAGGAGGCCGTCACCTTCGTCGACCACACCCGCGGTGCCGGCGATGGCCAGGGCCGTGTCGACATCGAGCTCGGTGGTCTCGGCATGGAACAGCCGGATCAGGGTTCCGGCGGTCGGGGGCAGGGAGCCGTTGGCGACAGACCGGGACACATGGTCGATCAGCTGCTCCTTGACCACGCGGCGCACGAATGCCCGGCCGGCGAGATCCTGGATGCGCGGGTCGTCGCCCTGGCCGGTCGCCTCGGCCATGGCCACGTAGTCCGGCGGCATCTCGTGGGCGTTCTCCGCGCCGGTGCCGCTGGCGAACTCGGAGCCGCCGCCCACGGCGCGCCGCTCATGAAACAGCTGGCGGGACGCCACTTCCCAGCCGTTGTTGACCTCGCCCACGACGGCGTCGTCGCCGAGTTCGAGCCCGTCGAAGAACTCTTCGCAGAACTCCTCGGAGCCGTTGACCTGGGTGATGCGGCGCATGGTGATGCCCGGCGCGTCGAGGGGCACCAGGAACATCGTCAGGCCCTCGTGCTTGGGCACGGTCCAGTCGGTGCGGGCCAGCAGCAGGCCGTAGTCGGCGGCGAACGCGCTGGTGCTCCAGGTCTTCGCGCCGTTGATCACCCACTTGTCGTCCCGACGGTCGGCGCGGGTGATGACGCCGGCCAGATCTGAGCCACCGCTGGGCTCGCTCAACAGCTGCACGAGGATCTCGTCGCCACGAATTGCGGCCGAAATGCGTTCGCGCTTCTGGTCTTCACTACCCATATCGAGAATGGTCGCGCCGCAGATCGTGAACGTCGGGGTGTTCAGGATCAGCGGCATCTCATAGAAGCGGCACTCGGCGTCGAAAGCCTTCTGGTACGCGAGATCCAGGCCCAGCCCGCCGTATTCGCGGGGGAAGCAGATGCCGGCGAAGCCGCCGGCATAGAGGCGCTTCTGCAGTTCCCTTGCCCGCAGCCAGGACTCCTCGCTGCCGCGGTCGGTGAA
Source organism: uncultured Actinomycetota bacterium (assembly GCA_963779655.1). GTDB lineage: Bacteria > Actinomycetota > Actinomycetes > Mycobacteriales > Mycobacteriaceae > Mycobacterium. The sequence goes on from CAVZZD010000016.1 coordinate 95,114, forward strand.
CGGTGGATTGGTCGGATCGATACGCGGCATGTTCTCGGCCAGCCAGGTGCGGGCCCGGGCGCCGAAATCCGCCACCGACTCCGTGGTCTCGGTCGAAAGCGCTGTGTCGGTCATGGCTTGATCTCCTGCGTTTCGGACTTCCTGCTCAGCGCGTAGACGGCGCGGTGGTGGTCCTCGGGCGAGCCGAACATGGCGCGGTACAGGGCGACCCGGCGCATGTACAGGTGCAGATCGTGCTCCCAGGTCACGCCGATCCCGCCGTGCAGCTGGACACAATCCTGCAGCATCACCGGGGCGCGTTCGGCCACATAGGCTTTCGCAACGCTGACCAACTTCTCCGCATCGGGGGACCGGTCCGCCACCGCGGCGACCGCGCCGGCCGTGGTCGCCCGGCACGCCTCGAACCACATCTTCATATCGGCGGCCCGGTGCTTGAGCGCCTGATAGGACGCCAGCGGCCGACCGAAGCTGTGCCGGTCGAACAGCCATTGGGTGGTGAAGTCCAGCACGGCGTCCAGGATCCCGACGAGTTCGGCGCACTGCAGGACGAGCGCCACCTGACGCTGGCGTTCGATCACGCCGGCCGTCTGTTCGGCGGTGCCCACCACTGCGGTCTCGTGCGACCTCGACGCCGTCGAATTGCACTCGGGCGTAACGCTTCACCATGTCGACGGACTTCTGCGGGGTGACCGTGACGCCGGGGGTGTCGGCGGACACCAGGAACTGCCGGGTCTCACCGTCGCAGTCGGCGACCACCAGCAGCGCGTCGCTCTGTGCCCCCGCCTCGACCCGGTCCTTGACGCCGTCGATGCGGTAGCCGGAGTCTGTGCGTGTCGCGGTCGTCGTCGGCTGGAGCGGTGCAAACGGCCGGGTGGGTTCGTAGACCGCCCACGACGCCACCTTCTCACCGGAGACCAGCGATTCGATGGTCTCCTCGTGCCCGCCGGGCGCTTCGACGAGTCCGGCGAGCACCACGCTGACGGGGTGCAGCGGCCCGGGTGCGACCGTCCGTCCGATCTGCTCGGCGATCAGGGCGAGGTCGGCGACACCGTTACCGGAGACGCTTCCGCCGCCGAGTTCTTCGGGTACCAGCAGGCTGGCCCAGCCCAATTCGGCGGCGCGTTGCCACCAGTCCGTCTCGAACGAGACATCCTCGGCGTGCAATTCGCGCACCCGGCCCAGGGAGGCTTCCTTCTCCAGGAACGCCTGCGCGGTGGACGCGAACAGCATCTGTTCCGGGTTTGCCACTTCAGTCATGAGATCGGTTCAGCCTCTTGGTGTCTGGTGTTCCTACCGCTGCGAGCGTGCTGGAGAGCCCAGCACGCTCGCAGTTGGCCGGAAGGGGTCAGGTCAGAACGAGCGCAGGCACGTCGGGCTTGTGGACGATCTTGTTCGGCACCTTGAACAGGTCGACCATGTTGCCGCCCATGACCTTTCGGACGCCCTCGTCGTCGAGGCCGTGGTGCTCGAGGTCCGCGACCAGGTTGATCGGGTCGGCCAGGCCCTCCGGATGCGGCCAGTCGGAACCGAAGATGACCCGGTCGATACCGCACAGATCGGACATCTTCTTGAAGTCGTCCTCCCAGAACGGCGCGACGTAGACGCAGCGCTTGAACGCCTGGATCGGATCCTCCGGGAACGAGTCCGGCATCTTCGAGTAGACGTCCTTGAACTGGTAGAACAGGTAGGGCACCCAGGAGGCGCCGTTCTCGACGGACAGGATGCGCAGCTCCGGGTTGCGGGTCAGGGCGCCGTGGCAGACCAGGGCCGCCATGGTGTCCTCGATCGGGCGCTTGCCCATCGCGACCATCCGGAATGAGGTGGGCGCGAACGGCTTGAACTCGTCGCCGGGCTCCCAGTCGTTGAGGTACTGGGAGTAGCCGCTGTCCGAGGCGTGCATCGACACCGGGATGCCGGCCTTGACGCAGGCCTGCCAGAACGGGTCGAACTCGGGCAGGCCCATGGAGCGGCTGCCGCGATAGCCGGGCACCGGCGCGGGCCGGACCAGGACGGTCTTGGCGCCGCGTTCCAGGCACCATTCGAGTTCTTCGAGGGCGCGGTCGACGTTGCCCAGGTTGATCACCGGGGTGGAGAAGATGCGGTCCTCGTAGTTGAACTGCCAGGTCTCGTACATCCACTGGTTGAGGCCGTGCACGATGTCGAGGATCAGGTCGGGATCGTCCTTGAGACGCTCCTCGACGAGGCTGGCCAGCGTCGGGAACATCAGCGTGTAGTCGAGGCCGAGCGAGTCGAGGACCTCCAGGCGTGCTGCGGGGTTGCGGAACGCGGGGATGGCCTTCATCGGCTTGCCCATCACCTCGCGGTAGCTCTTGCCGCCGCTGCCGTGCCGGAAGTAGTCCTCCTGGGCGCCGGGCCGGGCGACCACCTCGAACGTCGGGTTGGGGATGTAGTCGCTGACCTGGTTGCGAACCATGATCTTGGTGCGGCCGCGGACGTCGATGTAGTCGATGACGCCCTTGCGGTTGTCCGGCAGGAACTGGGTGAGTGCTTCCTTGGGCTCGTAGAAGTGGTTGTCGGCGTCGAACACCGGGTAGTCGAGCTTGCGAGACGGCATTGCGGCCTCCAGGAATGTTGGGTTCAGGGTTTGTCGGTAATGTCGTTACCACCGACCTGGTAACGACATTACCACGCCTGGAACAGGGGAAACAGGGGGGTCAGCGCCGAAGGCTTCGCAGGCAGAATTCGTACAGGTCGGCGGTATCGACCGGTGTCGGCGTGAGTTCTGCGGACAGGCTGCGCAGCCGCAGCGCGCCCAGCGCGGTCTGCATGACGATGGCGGCCGTCGTCTCGATGTCGAGGTCGCCGCGGAAGTCGCCGTCGGCGATACCGCGGCGCAGGATCTCGCCGACGAGATCGTGCAGGGGCGTCATCACCCGGGCGAATTCGTGTGGACGGGTCTCCATCAGGTGGTCGTTGGAGAAGGTCAGGCCGCGATTGATGCTGTCCTGGGTGCTGGACTCGGCAGGCGCCCCGATCCGTTCGATCAACCACTGGAGGGCGGCTGTCGCGGTCAGCCCGGCGGTTTCGGTCCGCCATCGGTCGGCGGATTCGGCCATGATCTTCCCGATCAGCGCCAGCAGCAGGTCGTCCTTGGTGGTGTAGTGCTGGTAGAACGCCCGGAGCGAAGTCTTGGAACGCTCGACGACTTCGAGCACGGTGAAGTCGGCCCGGCCCGTCTCGGCGATGATCGCCAGCGCCGATCGCATGAACCCGGCCGCGCGGGACTCGGCTTTGGTGGCGTCGGCATCGGGGGCAGCCGCGTCCGACGAGGTGTCGGTCCGTGGTGACTTTCCCATGCTCGCCCCCTGACAGGATCGTTGCGCCCGCGGCTGTGGAGCACGAGGCTACCCTCCTCGTACCGTCGGCCGGGTCCGTCCCGAATCCGGCAGGTGATGCCGGCATGCTGAGCAGTCGTCTAGCGCGCGGAGTTACCGGCGGGCTACTGTGTTGGACCCATGGCCCCGAACTCGCCGTGCCCGTGCCGGGAGACGCACGTTGCGACCCCGCCGGGGCTGCGCTTGCGGTCAGGCAATACCGTTGGGCGCGAACATCTTTCGATCACCATCCGTCCGCCGAGCGGACCGCTGCTTCCGAATACTGGAGAGGGACAACCGTCATGACCACCGAATCGCAGAGCGCGCTCTGGACGCTGCAGGATCTGCTTGATCTCTTCGATGTGCCGTTCGACGGCTCGGAGAAGATCAGCGCCGACACGGGGCTGGCGGGTGCCGACGACCGGCAGGTGGTCGAGGGCACCCAGGTGCTGGCGCAGGCGATTGTCGCTGTCGCCAAGCGGTTCCCGGACAAATCGGTGCGGTCGGCGACCGCGGTCTTCAGCCGTGCGGTGATGGTGGGCGCACCCGTCGAGCTCGACATCGACGTGTTCCACGAGGGTCGGTCGACCGCGACAGCCGTCGTGACGGCACTGCAGAACGGTAAGCGCGCGATCACCATCACCGTGCTCGCCGACGTGCCGACCGACGATGTCATCCGCCACGAGCTGCCGCGCCCGAAGGTGGCGGCGCCGGCAGAGGCGAACGTCTCGCCGATGCCCATGACCGGTCGACAGCTGCGCCTGGTCGACGTCGTCGACGTCAACAGCCCCGACGAGGTCGGCCCGCCCGAGCTGTACGCATGGTTGCACTACGACCCGGTTCCCACGCGCGACGACCTGGCCAAGGCGCTCGTCGCGTACTTCACCGGGCACCTGGGTATTTCGACGACGATGCGTGCGCACGAGGGCATCGGCACCGCGCAGGCGCACCTGACCGTGTCCACCGCGCCGATGACGATCACGGTGTCGTTCCACGAACCGTTCGGCTGGGACGGCTGGCTGCTCTACACCCACGAGAGCACCCAGGTCGGCGGCGGAATGTCCTACGTGCGTGGAGCGGTGCACACCGAGGACGGCCGACTCATCGCGTCGTTCACCCAGGACGCGCTGATCCGTCCACTGCGTACCACCGACAATGCCATCAAGGCGCAGTCCCGGCTGTAGCCGCCGCCGGACAGCCGCAAAGGCCGCCAATTCCCAGCGGATTGGCGGCCTTTGGCGGTTTGCCGAGGCTCAGGGGTGGTCGAGGTCCCGGGCGCTGAAGGTGTCGCACTTGTTCGGGTCACCGGTCTGGTACCCGGCGGTGAACCAGGCCTGCCGCTCCCCGGAGGAGCCATGCGTCCAGGACTCCGGGTTGACCCGGCCGGTTGACTCCTTCTGGATCCGGTCGTCGCCGACCGACGAGGCGGCCGACAGGGCGTCCTGAATGTCCCTGTCGCTCAACGGTTCCAGGAACGTGACGTCGGTGCCGGGCTGCTTGGTGATGGCCGCGTAGTGGGCCCACACGCCGGCGTAGCAGTCGGCCTGCAGTTCGGTGCGCACGCTGTTGCCTTCGGCGCCCTGCGGTCCCTGCTGCGCCCTGCCCAGGTTCCCCAGCAGGTTTTGGACGTGGTGGCCGTACTCGTGGGCGACCACGTACTCCTGGGCCAACGGCCCACCGCTGGAACCGAATTGGTTCACCAACACCTCGAAGAAGCCCGTGTCGAAGTACGCCGTCTGGTCGACCGGGCAGTAGAACGGCCCGACATCGGTGGTGGCAGGGCCGCAGCCGGTGTCCGTGGAGTCCTTGAACAGTTTCATGTGCGGTGGCGTGTAGCCCTTCATCAGCTGGCTCCACACGCCGTCCACCGAGTTGCCGGTGGCGATCATGCGGCACTCGATGATGTCGTTGGCGTCTTTGCCGGTGCGGCACTGACTGAGGTCGAATCCGGGGGCCTCGACGCCGCCCTGCGGTTCGATGGCCTGCTGGCTCAGCACCGAGCCCGGATCGCCGCCCAGGAACAACGTCAACAGAAGGATGATCAGCCCGACCATGCCGCCGCCGACCGCGATTCCGCGACCGCCGCCGCCACCGCCGCCGCCGCCGCTCGTCGACGTATTGCTGGTGTCGATGCGGATACCTTCGTTGAAGGTCATGGTTGCCCTTACTGTCTGCAGCGTCCTTCGTTCGTTGCCGGTAGCCGGCGGCTACAGCTTTGCACACTACGATTCGGGCGTGGCGGTCGTCGATCAACTTGAGACCATTGCGGCCACCCGCGCCGGCGAACTTCGTGGCACCCGCGAAGGCGGGGTCGCGGTATGGCGCGGCGTCGGCTACGCCGAACAGCCCGTTGGCGAACGCCGCTTCGTCGCACCCGGGCCCGTGCAGCCGTGGACGGGCGTGCGCGACGCGACGCGGCACGGACCGTTACCCCCGCAAGGCAAGACGTTCGTCGGCGGTGGCCGCGACGACCCGAAGGTTCGCGACGAAGCGTGCCTGACGCTGACGGTCTGGTCGCCGGACCCGGGCGCGTCGCTGCCCGTCATGGTGTGGATTCCCGGTGGTGCGTTCGTGTTCGGCGCGGGCCAGTTCCAGCTGTACAACGGTTCCCGGCTGGCGGCCAACGGAAACGTCGTCGTCGTCAACGTCACCTACCGGATCGGGGTGTTCGGCGGATTCGAACTCAGCTCGCTCGGTGAGGGTTTCGACGACAACCTGTGCCTGCGTGACCAGATCGCGGCGTTGCAGTGGGTGCGCGACAACATTGCCGCGTTCGGCGGCGACCCCGGCCGGGTCACGGTGTTCGGGGAGTCCGCGGGCGCGACGTCGGTGCTGGCTCTGCTGGCCAGCCCGCCCGCTGCCGGTCTGTTCGGCCGCGCGATCGCGCAGAGCCCGGCGCTGCACCCTGATCGCCGACACCGCCACCCGTGCCGAGCAGGCCGACCTGTTGCTGGCCGACCTCGGCGTGCGCCCCGGCGAGCTCAAAGCGTTGCCGCAGCGCACCCTGCGCCGGGCCGCGGGGATGCTGCAACTGCGCAGTGTCGAGAACTCGCCGACGCTGGCCTACGGCCTGACCCATGGAACCGATCTGCTGCCGCGGCATCCGATCGATGCCGCGCGGGCCGGTGCGGTTGCGAGGGTGCCGCTGATCGTCGGGACCAACAGTCACGAGGCGTCGATGTTCGCCTGGTCCAAACCGCCGATGCTGCCGACCACCACGCCGCTGGTCGACGCCTACTTCGCGCGTCGCGACCCCGCCGCCAAGGACCGGGTGCTCGCCGCCTACCCCGGTTACCCGCGGCGCCGCGCGGTGGTGGCGTTCGGGTCCGACGCCATGTTCGGGGCGCCGACGTGGGCGTTCGCCGACGCCTACAGCGCCCAGGCGCCCACCCACGTGTATCGGTTCGACCATGCGACGTGGACCCTGCGGGCGCTGGGCCTGGGTGCCACGCACGGCAGCGAGATCGTGCACATCCATCACAGCTACGGCTCTTACCTGGGCCGCAAACTGCATCCGCTCGGCCGGCGAGTGCAGCCGTCGGTCGGCAGGCGCATGCAGCGCGCGTGGCTGGACTTCGCCGCCGGTCATGGAAGTGACTGGCCGGTGTACCGGGTACCGGAGCGGGCCACCCGACTCATCCGCACCACACGCGACGAGACCGTCGACGACCCCGACGCCGTCCGGCGGGAGGCGTGGAAAGGCCTGTACTGAACCGCATTCCCGTACCCGCTGTTCGTGGGGGTACGGTCGCACCAATGGGCGCTCTGCGAATCCAACAGCAGGCGGCGCTGGGTAGTGGCGCCGATTTCTGGACCACCCAATCCGCCGGTGGCGTCCCCGCGATCACGCTGACCGACGGCCCGCACGGCGTGCGCCGCCAGCGCGCCGCCGCCGATCATGTCGGGCTCGGCGACAGTGAACCGGCAACGTGCTTCCCGCCTGCGGTTGCGATGGGGCAGACCTGGGACCCCGACCTCGTCGGCCGGGTGGCCGCGGCGATCGGGCGCGAAGCCCAGGCGCTCGATGTGCAGGTGGTACTGGGGCCCGGCGTCAACATCAAACGCGATCCGCGGTGTGGGCGGAACTTCGAGTACTACTCCGAGGATCCGCATCTGTCCGGCGTACTGGGCGCCGCCTGGGTCACCGGCATCCAGGGCGAGGGCGTCGGCGCGTCGGTGAAGCACTTCGCGGCCAACAATCAGGAACACGACCGCATGCGCGTCAGCGCCGACGTCGACGCGCGCGCGTTGCGGGAGATCTACCTGCGGCCGTTCCAACGGGTCGTCACGCAGGCCCGGCCGTGGACGGTGATGACGGCCTACAACCGGATCAACGGTGAGTGGGCGGCACAGAGCCACTGGTTGCTGACCCGCGTGCTGCGTGACGAGTGGGGTTTCGACGGTGTCGTGGTCAGCGATTGGGGTGCGGTCGTCGACAGGGTGCTTTCGGTGGCCGCGGGCCTCGATCTGCAGATGCCCGGCGGCGACGCGGCCGCCGACGGTGAGGTGGTGGACGCCGTCGCCCGTGGCACGCTGCCGGCAGCCGCGGCCGTCGGGGCCGCGGCGCGCGTCGCCGAGTTGGCCCGGCGCACCACCGCCGCACATCGCCCCGGGGCCACGTTCGACGTCGACGCACATCACGGGTTGGCCCGCGAGGCGGCTCGGCGCTCAATTGTGCTGCTGCGCAACGACTTTAATGGTCAAGCCGTGCTCCCGCTGAGCCCCGACACGTCCGTCGCGGTGATCGGGGAGTTCGCCCGCACGCCGCGGTATCAGGGCGGCGGCAGTTCGCATGTGACGTCGACCCGGCTCGACGTGCCGATCGACGAGATCCGGGCTCGGGCCGGGGGAGCTGTTGTCTTCTGTGCCGGGTACACCACAGACGGCTCCGGTGACGCGACCGAGCTGCGCGACGAGGCGGTGCGGGCCGCGGCCGCCGCCGACACCGCGGTGCTGTTCCTTGGGCTGGACGAGTCGCAGGAGAGTGAAGGCTTCGACCGTACCGACATCGATGTGTCCGCAACACAACTGGAGGTGCTGGTGGCCGTCGCGGCCGTTCAGCCGCGCACGGTCGTGGTGCTCGTGCACGGCGGCGTACTGCGGCTGGCGCCGGTGACCGCCCCTGCTGTGCTCGACGCCGCACTGAGCGGGCAGGGTGGCGGGGCCGCAGTGGCCGATGTGCTCTACGGCCTGGTGAACCCGTCCGGCAAGCTCGCCGAGACCGTGCCGGTGCGGCTGCAGGACACACCCGCGTACCTGAACTTCCCGGGCGAGGCGGGGCACGTCCGTTACGGCGAAGGCATCTTCGTCGGCTACCGCTGGTATGACGCCCGGGAGATGGCGGTGGAGTTCCCGTTCGGACATGGGTTGTCCTACACCAGTTTTGCCTATCACGACCTGCAGGTGTCGATCGATGGTGACGCGATCGTCGCCCGGGTGACCGTCGCCAACACCGGCGGGCGGGCGGGCCGCGAGGTCGCCCAGTTCTACGTCGGACTGCCCGGGTCGCGGGTCGCCCGGCCGCCGCGGGCGCTGGCCGGGTTTGCCGCGGTGAACCTGGAGCCGGGTGAACAGGCCTGCGTCGAGGTGCGGCTGGACCGCGCCGATCTCGCGTACTGGGATGTGCGGGTGGACGATTGGACACTCGAGGGCGGCGAGTACCGCGTCGAGGTCGGCGCGTCCAGCCGCGACATCCGGCTCAGCTCGACCGTGGCATTTCCCGGTGAGACCGTCGATCAGCCGCTGACACTGCACTCCTCACTGGCCGAGGTCGCCGCAGATCCTGAGGTATTGGGGCGGCTGCTTGCGCTCTTCGCCGGGGAGGTGCCCGCGACGGCGGGGGACGGCGGTGCGATGGCGGCGATGATGGCGAGCATCCCGATCGGGCGGCTCCCGACATTCACCGCCGGACGGATCACCCGCGAACAGTTGCAGCAGCTCCTCGACGGCTGACAGGCCCCGCCGAGAACCACTTTCTCCACGCAAATCCCCAGGACGGGTTGTCGAGAAAGTGGTTCTCGGCGCGGGTTGTAGAGCAAGCTGTGGCATCCACCCCGTCACCGGCCGGCCCAGTAGCCGATTGCGTTGAGTGCGGGCTCACGCAGCTGCAGGACTACTCCGCCTGGCGCCTTCGACGGCCAGACATTGCCGGCGCAGGCCCCCCTCTAGACTGGTCACTCGTCTCACCCGTTCCAACAAGGAGTATTTGTGCTGCGCAGTCACAGTGCCGGGTCGTTGCGGGCCGCCGACGCGGGCCAAACGGTGACGTTGGCCGGTTGGGTGGCGCGCCGCCGCGACCACGGCGGTGTCATCTTCATCGACCTGCGCGACGCCAGCGGCGTGGCGCAGGTGGTGTTCCGCGACGCCGACGTCCTCGCGCAGGCGCACCGGCTGCGCGCCGAGTTCTGCGTCGCCGTCACCGGCGTCGTCGAGATCCGGCCCGAGGGCAACGCCAACGCGGAGATCGCCACCGGCGACATCGAGGTCAACGCGACGACGCTGACGGTGCTGGGGGAGTGCGCGCCGCTGCCGTTCCAGCTCGACGAGACCGCCGGCGAGGAAGCCCGCCTGCGCTACCGCTACCTGGATCTGCGCCGCGAGGGCCCGGGGAACGCAATCCGGTTGCGCTCCAAGGTGAATGCAGCCGCCAGGGGTGTGCTGGCCTCGCACGACTTCGTCGAGATCGAGACGCCGACGATGACGCGCTCGACGCCGGAGGGCGCCCGCGACTTCCTGGTGCCCGCCCGCCTGCAGCCGGGCTCGTTCTACGCGCTGCCGCAGAGCCCGCAGCTGTTCAAACAGCTGCTGATGGTCGCAGGCATGGAGCGCTACTACCAGATCGCCCGCTGCTACCGCGACGAGGATTTCCGCGCCGACCGTCAGCCGGAGTTCACCCAGCTGGACATGGAGATGAGCTTCGTCGACGCCGACGACGTCATCGCGGTTTCCGAGGAGATCCTGAAGGCGCTGTGGGCGCTGATCGGCTACGACCTGCCGTTGCCGCTGCCGCGGATCAGCTACACCGACGCGATGCGGCGGTTCGGTTCCGACAAGCCCGACCTGCGGTTCGGCTGTCGAACTCGTCGAATGCGCCGACTACTTCTCCGACACCCCGTTCCGGGTGTTCCAGGCGCCGTACGTCGGCGCGGTCGTCATGCCGGGCGGGGCGTCGCAGCCGCGCCGCACTCTGGACGGCTGGCAGGAGTTCGCCAAGCAGCGCGGCCACAAGGGCCTGGCCTATGTGCTGGTCGCCGAGGACGGCACGCTGGGCGGCCCGGTCGCCAAGAATCTCACCGACGCCGAGCGTGACGGCCTGGCCGCGCACGTCGGCGCGAAGCCGGGGGACTGCGTGTTCTTCTCGGCAGGATCGGCGAAGGCGGCGCGGGCGCTGCTGGGTGCCACCCGCATCGAGATCGCCAAGCGACTGGACATGATCGACCCGAACGCGTGGGCGTTCACCTGGGTGGTGGGCTGGCCGCTCTTCGAGGCCGCCGACGAGGTCACCGCGGCGGGCGATGTGGCTCTCGGTTCCGGCGCGTGGACGGCGGTGCACCATGCGTTCACCTCGCCCACCCCGGAGTCGGAGGCCACGTTCGACACCGATCCGGGGAGCGCGCTGGCCAACGCCTACGACATCGTCTGCAACGGCAACGAGATCGGCGGCGGCTCGATCCGTATCCACCGTCGCGAGGTCCAGGAACGGGTGTTCGCGATGATGGGCATCGATCACGACGAAGCCCAGGACAAGTTCGGATTCCTGTTGGACGCCTTCACCTTTGGCGCGCCGCCGCACGGCGGTATCGCGTTCGGCTGGGATCGCATCACTGCGCTGCTGGCCGGTGAGGACTCCATCCGCGAGGTCATCGCGTTCCCGAAGACCGGCGGCGGTGTCGACCCGCTGACCGACGCGCCCGCGCCGATCACCGCGCAGCAGCGCAAGGAGTCGGGTATCGACGCCAAACCTGACGCCAAACCGGAGAAGGCCGGGCAGCCGTCCGCGCCGGTCCCCGCGGAATACGATCACCGAACCGGAAGGCTGCAGCAGCAATGACCGAAACATCCGAACTGAACGACTTCAACGCCGCCATCGTCGACGAGTTCCGCGCCAACGGGGGCAAGGTGGGCGGTCCCTTCGAAGGCGGCACGCTGCTGCTGCTGCACACCACCGGGGCCAAGTCCGGCAAGCCCCGGCTGTCGCCGCTGGCGTATCTGACGATCGACGGCCGGACGATCATCATGGGCTCCTATGCCGGTGGGCCCAAGGATCCGGCCTGGGTGCACAACCTGCGGGCCAACCCGCGAGCGCACATCGAGGTCGGCACCGACGCGTACGACGTCACCGTGCGCGAGTTGCCGCTCGACGAGCGCAACGAAACCTGGCCGAAGGTCACCGCGCTGGCGCCGACGTTCGGCGAGTACCAGTCGAACACCAGCCGCGTCATCCCGCTGTTCGAGCTGACGCGGGTGTAGCGGCCACAAATTGCCGTAGCGCGTCGGCGATCCGGGCGCGGATCGGTTCGGCGGAGATCACCAGGTCGACCATTGTCATCGAGGTGTGGGTCTGCCCGCGCGCCTGGATGTGTTCGGTCGGCACACCCGCTGCTGCGAGCGCCGCCGCGTAGGCATCACCCTCGTCGCGCAGGGGATCGAACTCGGCGGTGACCACGATCGCGGGCGGCAGCCCGGACAGGTCGTCGGCGAGCAGGGGCGCGAGCCGGGGGTCGGTTCGATCGGCGGCGTCGGCGTAATGCGTGTAGAACCACCCCATCAACGCCGTGGTGAGTGCATAGCCCTCCGCATTCTCCCGGTAGGAGTCGCGGGTCATGTCGCCGCCGGTGACCGGTGTCAGCAAGGCCTGACCGACGATGGCCGGTCCGCCGAGATCGCGGGCGAGCCGGCACACCACCGCCGCGATGTTGGCGCCCGCGCTCCAGCCGCACACGGCGAGCCGCTCCGGGATGCCGCCGAGAGCCGAGGCGTTGTCGGCGACCCACCGCACCGCCGCAAGACCGTCCTCGACCGCTGCGGGGAAACGGTGCTCCGGCGCGTGGCGGTAGTCCACCGAAACGATCAGCGCGTCGCTGCGCAGGCATAGATCGCGGCACAGCGGATCGTCCGAGGTGGCGTCGCCCAGCACCCAGCCGCCGCCGTGGAAGTACACGACGACCGGGTGGGGGCCCGGGGTCGGCGGTCGGTAGAGGCGGTACGCCAGTTCGCCGGCCGCACCGGGCAGCCGGCCGTCGACGATCTCACCGACGTCGGGACCGGGCGGGCGAGCCTCCGCGGACTCGAGGATGAAGGCGCGCGCTTCCCCGACCGTCATCGATTCCAGCGGCGGCAGGTCCATCGCGGCGATCTCGTCGAGCACCATCTGCACGTCGGGCTGCAGGCGGCGTACGACACCGTCGGCACACCGGGTACCCGGTGGGCCGGATCGCTTGAACCCCAGGTAATCTCGCGCGACCACCTCGTCGCAGGCCACCCGATAGAAGTCGACGCCCGCGGCGTACGGCATGAAAACCCGGGGCTTGCCCGGCACGTTGGCGCCCACATACCAGGAGTTCGCGGCGGGGAACAGGGTGATGACGGCGCAGTCGTCGACGTGTTGCATCCAGCCGGCCTCGGCCACCTCGGTCGGTTCGATGACGTCGAGGCCGTGGGATCGCAGATCCACCAGGCAATCGGCCACCCAGTCGACGTGCTGCTCGATCGAAACGGCCATGTTCGACAGCACCGACGGACTGCCGGGACCTGTGATGAAGAACAGGTTCGGAAACCCGATCGTCGTCAGCCCCAGATAGGTTGACGGGCCGTCGGCCCACTTGTCCTTCAGCGATGCGCCCCCGCTCCCGGTGATGTCGATCGCCGCCAGCGCGCCGGTCATCGCGTCGAATCCGGTGGCGAGCACGATCGCGTCGAACTCTAAAGACTCCCCGGAAGTTTCGGTGCCGGTGTCGATTCCGGTCGCGGTGATCTGTCGTAGCGGGTGCGCGCGCAGGTCGACCAGGCGCACGTGGGGCAGGTTGTAGGTGGCGAAGTAGTTCGTATCGAGGCACAGTCGCTTGGCGCCGACCGGGTAGTCGGTGGGGCAGAGCATGGACGCGGTCTGCGGGTCGTCCACCAGGCAGTGGATCTTTTCGCGGAAGAAATCGGCAAGCTCGTCGTTGGCGGCCTGGTTGGTCAGCACATCGGCGTAGACGTTGAGCACTTCCAGTAATTCGCCTGTCTCCCAGAGGCGCTCGAACTGCTGTCGGCGTTCGGCCGCGGACACCGAGAAGGTCGGGGTGATGCTGCGCTCCATCGGAACGCCGCCGCGGGACAGTCGCGCGGCGTCGCGATAGGCCGCCTCCCCGGCGTCCAGCCGGGCAAGTCGCTCCGCCGGCGTCGGCCCGTTGTTCGCCGGCATCGAGAAGCACGGGGTGCGCTGGAAGACCACCAGCTGGCTCGCCTGCTCAGCGATGAGCGGAATCGATTGAATGCCAGAGGAACCCGTGCCGATGACCGCAACCCGCTTGCCGGTGAAGTCGACACCGTCATGGGGCCAGCGATGGGTGAAGTACATCTCACCGGCGAACTGATCCACGCCCTCGATATCGGGTTCCTTGGGTATCGACAGGCAGCCCGTGGCCATCACGACGAAGCGGCAGCTGACGTCCTCGCCACCGTCGGTGCGGACCTGCCATACCGACGTCGCGTCCTGGAAGCGGGCCTGCTCGACGCGGGTGCCGAACACGATCTCCCGGCGCAGGTCGAACTTGTCGGCGACGTGGTTCAGGTAGCCCAGGATCTCCGGTTGGGTGGCGTACTTCTCCGACCATTGCCAGCCGTCGCGCCAATCCGGGTCGAAGCTGTACATGTAGTCGACGCTGGGGATGTCCACGCGCGCACCCGGGTAGCGGTTCCAGTACCAGGTGCCGCCGACGTCGTCGCCGGCCTCGAAGGCGCGCACCGTGAACCCCAGCCCTCGCAGTCGGTACACCGCGTACAACCCGGCGAATCCGGCGCCGACGACCACGACGTCGACCTCTGACTGTTCTGGCATCGATACCCCCGATCGGCCCCAAGTATGGCGCGGCGGCGGGTGATTTCGGCGCGGTTTGATGCGGTCACCGCACTGTCCTGTTCGGGATCGCGCCGAAATCCCACGTACTACAGCCGTTCGATGATGGTGGCGTTGGCCATGCCGCCGCCCTCGCACATCGTCTGCAGGCCGTAGCGGCCGTCGCGCTGCTCCAGGGCGTTCACCAGGGTCGTCATGATGCGCGCGCCGCTGGCGCCGAGCGGGTGACCGATGGCGATGGCACCGCCGTTGACGTTCGTCTTCGCCAGGTCGGCACCGGTGTCCCGCGCCCACGACAGCACCACGGGTGCGAACGCCTCGTTGACCTCGAACAGGTCGATGTCCGACAACGCCAGCCCGGAACGCGCCAGCACCTTCTCGGTAGCCGGGATCACGCCGGTGAGCATGTACAGCGGATCCGACCCGACCACGGTGGTGGTGTGGATGCGGGCCAGTGGCCGCAGCCCGAGCCGGCGCGCCACGGCGCCGCTGGTGATCATCACCGCCGCGCTGCCGTCCGACAGGGGCGACGAGTTGCCCGGCGTGATGTGCCAGCCGATCTGCGGGAACCGCGCGCCGATCGCCTCGTTGTAGAACGCCGGCTTCAGCCCGGCCAGGGTCTCGACCGTGGTGCCGGGGCGGATGATCTCGTCGGTGCTCAGTCCCGCGATGGGCGCCAGTTCGTTGTCGAACAGCCCGTCTTTGGTTGCGCGCGCGGCCTTTTCGTGGCTGGACGCGGAGAACTCGTCCAGCTCGGTGCGGGACAGGCCCCACTTGGCGGCGATCAACTCGGCGCTGATGCCCTGGGCCACCAGGCCCTCGGGATAGCGCGCGGCCATGCCTTCGCCGAACGGGTTCGATCCCGGCAGCACCGAGGAGCCCATCGGGACGCGGCTCATCGACTCGACGCCCGCGGCGATCACGATGTCGTAGGCCCCGGCAAGCACGCCCTGGGCGGCGAAGCTGACGGCCTGCTGGCTGCTGCCGCACTGCCGGTCGACGGTGGTGCCGGGCACGGTCTCGGGGAACCCGGCGCCCAGCAGGGCGTTGCGGGCGATGTTGACCGCCTGGTCGCCGACCTGGGTCACCGCGCCGGCGATGACGTCGTCGATCTCGACGGGATCGACACCGGTGCGCTCGACGAGTTCGCGCAGGCTGTGCGCGAGCAGGTCTGCCGGCAGCACGTCGTGCAGTGCGCCGTTGGCCTTGCCCTTGCCGACGGGGGTGCGTACGGCGCCGACGATGACGGCGTCGGTGTCGGAATATCCGGTCATGGGTTCCTCCGCTGAGTATTGTCTTGTGTACCCAGGATTCCTATCACCTGGGTATAGTGAAAACAACTCAGGATCGGAGTTGATTCCAAGATGGCAGTCCTCGAAGGCGTTCTCGCCGACCGCGACGCGTGGTCGGCCGTCGGGCACTGCTCGATCGAGAAGACGATGGAGCTCCTGGGAACCAAGTCGGCGATGCTGATCATGCGTGAGGCCTCCTACGGCACCACCCGGTTCGACGACTTCGCCAAGCGGGTGGGCATCACCAAGGCGGCGACGTCGGCGCGGCTGTCCGAGCTCGTCGCCGCCGGCCTGCTCGACCAAACGGCCCTACCGCGACCCCGGCCAACGGGTTCGCGACGAATACGTGCTGACCGAGGCGGGTACCGACTTCATGCCGGTGGTGTGGGCGATGTTCGAGTGGGGCCGCAAGCACCTCAACGACACCGGCCTGCGCCTCGAGCACCTGAACTGCGGCGCCGAAGCCACCGTCGAGATCGTCTGCGGCGAAGGGCATTCCGTGCCACCGGACGAACTCGGGGTGCGGCTCGTCAAGCGGAAGCGCGCAGCAAGGCGCTGACCGGCCGCTAGTGTGCAGTCCGTGCTGCATATGCGGGTGATCGTGCCCGAGGATCTGCGCGAACCGGTCCTTGCCGTGTTGCGCAGCGCGGGTGGGCGTCGCCAATCTGCTGGCTGTATCCCGGGGCCGCGCTGGAGCCTGCCGGTGACGAGATCACTGCCGACATCGCTCGCGAGTGCGTCAACGAGGTGATCAAGGAACTCAAGGCTCTCGACGTGCAGCATCGAGGCGCCATCACGTTGCAGCCGCTCGACACCGTGTTGTCGACCAGGGCGCACCGGGCCGAAGACGACGCCGAGGGTGACCCGGCGGACGCGGTCGTGTGGGACGAACTGATCGGCCGGACCCGCGAGGATGCCACCCTCAGCGTCACCTTCGTGCTCTTCCTCACCCTCGCCTGTCTGCTCGCCGCCATCGGGGTGGTCAGCGACTCGACGGTCACCGTGGTCGGGGCGATGGTGCTGGGCCCGGAATTCGGTCCGCTGGCGGCGCATGTCGGTGGCGCTGGTGCAGCGGCGCTGGATCTGGCCCGACGGGCACTCATCGCGCTGCTGGTCGGGTTCCCGGTGGCGATGAGCGTCACCGCGGCTGCCGCCAAGGCTGTCGCGGCTGCCGGCTGGCTGACGCTCGACACGGTGCGCAACATCCACGAGGTGGACTTCATCTTCCAGGTCGGCCCGCTGTCGTTCGTGGTGTCGCTGCTGGCCGGCGCCGCGGGCATGTTGTCACTGATGTCGTCGAAATCGGCGGCGCTCTGGTCGGCGTGTTCATCTCGGTCACGACGGTGCCCGCCGCGGGTGCCGCGGTGGTGGCGGCGATCTCGGCGACTGGCCGGTGGCCGGCCAGTCGGCGGCACAGCTGGCCGTCAATCTGGTCGGCATCGTGATGGCCGGGGTGCTGGTGCTGGTGTTGCAGCCACGCGGGGCTCTCATCCCACGCTCGGCGCAGACCTGACCAGGTTCATGCCCCCTGTCCGCGTGCCCGGTGGTCGACACTGGGTTGGTGACATCGACCGTGCTCGGCCCGCCCCTGGTTGTGGTGTGCGTAGTGATGGCGATCGCCGCGGCCGTGGTGTATCGCCTCGCGGGACTGGGGCAGTGGTGGACGGTTCCGGGCGCGGCGCTGCGTGCCGCTGTTCAGCTGGCGGCGGTGGCCGCGGTGCTGGCCGTCGCGGTGTCCAGACTGTGGTCGTCGGCGTTGGTCCTGGCCGCGATGTTCGTGATCGCTACGGGGACCGCCGCGCGTCGGAGTCAGGCCGGTCACGGGTCGTGGTGGGTGGCACTTCCGTTGGCTGCCGGCCTGGCCGCGGTGATCCCGCTGCTATTGCTCACCGGAGTGGTGCCGCTTGACGGGGTCGCGATCGTCCCGGTCGTCGGTATCGTGCTCGGCGGCACGATGACTGCGGTGGCGGTCGCAGCCCGTCGCGCGCTCGACACGTTGACGATGCGGGCCGGCGAGGTGGACGCCGCGCTGAGTCTGGGACTGTCCGAACGCGACTCCCGCATGGAAGTCATTGGCCGTGCGACGGCAGATGCGTTGCTGCCCAACGTCGATCAGGCCCGTACCGCCGGGTTGGTGACATTGCCCGGGGCTTTCGTCGGGGTGTTGCTCAGCACCGGATCTGCCGCGCAGGCCGGAGCGGTCCAGGTGCTGGTTTTGGTCGCGCTGCTGCTTTCGCAGAGTTGCGGTGTCGCGGTGACTTCTGAGCTGGTTGCCCGGGGCAAGGTCACCCGGCCCGGTGCCGTGGCCGTCTGGTGAGGATGGTCGCTCAGCGTCTTCTCAGTGCCCACCTGCCACGGTGTGCTGACCGATCCGGCCGTCTTGCAGGTGATCGCCCGGGTCAGCTATCTGTCGGTGGTGCTGGCGCTGTTCCCGCGGGCCGGCTCCAGCGACGGCGACGGTCCGAGCCGGGCAGACCGGAGTCGCGGAGTCCTCTTGAACGCGTTCAGCGTACTTCGTCGAGGTTCCTAATCGTCAAACGCCGACCGGGTAGTCGGTCGACGCCGCAAGATCCTTCTGGTTCTCGAAGTCGCCGACCCGCTTCCGCAGGGTGGCGACGGTGCTGTCGAGGGCCTGCGAGCCCAGCACCATGCGTAGTGGGGCCGGTTGACGGTCGACGCTGTCGATGATCGCGGCGGCCATGCGGGCCGGGTCACCGGGAGCCAGGCCGCTGGCCGGGTCAAGCATCTTCTCGAACGACCGGGCGGGAGTGCCTGCATAGGCGGGCAGCGCGTCAGCGACTTGAGCACTGCCGTAACGGAATTCGGTGCGGGCACCGCCCGGTTCGACAATGGTCACGCCGATGCCGAACGGGGCGACCTCCTGAGCCACCGATTCGCAGAAGCCCTCGATGCCCCATTTTGTGGCGTGATACAGCGAGTTGCCCGGGAAGGCGACCTGGCCGCCGTAGCTGGACAGCTGGACGATGCGGCCGCCGCCGGCGGCGCGCATGTGCGGCAGCACGGCGCGGATCAGCTGGATGCCCGCCGTGAGGTTCGTTCCGAGGATGGCCTCGATCTGCGCATCGCTGAGCTCCTCGGCAGCGCCGAACACGCCGTATCCGGCGTTGCTGATCACGACGTCGATGCGGCCGAAATCGGCGACGGTCCGCTCCACGACTCCGCGCAGTGACGCGGTGTCGCGGACGTCGAGCAACTCGACGCGTAGCAGGTCCGCATGTGCGCCCGCCAGATCGGCGACCGCCTCCGGTTTGCGTACCGTTCCGACCACTCGGTCACCTCGGTCGAGGAGTTGTTCGGCAAGGTGGCGGCCAAACCCACTGCTGATACCGGTGATCAGCCAAATCTGTTGTGGCATGGTTACTCTCCTGTCGCCGGTGCGATGTCGTCGACGGCGGCGAGGCCGTTGAGGGTACGGGGGTAGCCGATGTAGGGCGAGCAACTGCGTCAGCACGCTCAGCAGGACGGCACGGTCGTTGCCGACGTTCGCGTTGCCCGCGACGTGACCACGGACCTGCGCGTCGGCCCCGCCGAGCGCGACGAGCATGGCGAACGTCAGCAGCTCACGGGTCGGAAGGTCGATGCCGGAACGGGCGACGTAGTCACCGAAGCAGTTCGCCGACAGGTAGCGCTGAAAGTGGTCCTCGTCGTCGGCCGCGCCGGCATACATCCCGGCCACCTTGTCCGCGCCGACGATACGGTTCTGCACCGATCGGCCGACCTCGGCGCGGGTGTCGGGGGTGCAGGCCGACTGGCCGGGCAGCGGGAGTTGCACGTCGCGCTCGACGAGGACCTCGTTGGTGGTGTGCAGGAAATCGAAGACCTTGGCCAGTCCGACGTACGGAACTGCCTGGTACACAATCTCTTTCACTTCGACCGGGGTCACGCCGGCCGTCAGCGCGGCCCCCAGCATGACGCGATACTCAGACAGCGCCTGCGAGGCGATCATGGCGGCGAGTTGCACCATCAATCGGGTCCGGGTGTCCAGATCACCGTACTGAAGCACCTCGTCGAAGGCGAAGTTGTCGAACACCTCGATCAACTCGGGATCGGTGACCTTCAGGGTCGACACATGACCGGGGAAGAGTTCGTCGTGTGCGCGTTGCGCGGCGTCGCTGATCATTTAGGTCTCCATGCCGTCGGGAAGGCGGTATTCGTCGTCGGTGACGTGGTCGCCCCAGGTGGTCTCGGGCTCACCGGATGCGGGATCTGGGCCCTCCCACATCGCCAGGTGGGTCATGAAATGCGTTGGGGCGGCGCCATGCCAGTGCCATTCGCCGGGCGGGGTGTATACGGTGTCGCCGGGCCGCATCACCACCACCTCATCGCCCCGGGACTGCACCAGGCCGATGCCGTCGGTGACGTGCAGGGTCTGCCCGCACGCGTGGGTGTGCCAGGCGGTGCGCGCGCACGGGGCGAATCGCACGGTGTTGACGCGGAGCCGGGACGGCTCCTCGCCCTTGGCGATCACGTCGAAATAGACGTCGCCGGTGAACATCTCGGCGGGGCCCTTGGTGGAGGCGGAGCTCCCGTGCGGGACTGTGTGCATGGTCTGTCCTAATCGGGTTGGTGCGGAATGATTTTCAGCGTTGTCGAGCGCGCCGGCGGGCTGGTGATCGACTTGACCGGTCCGGGATAGCGGCCGTACTTGAGGTGGTAGGCGGCGTCGATCTCGTCGTCGACGCCGTCACCACCGTCGGTGAAGTCCACGTCCACCACCGTGCCGCCGCCCGAGATCTCACCGCGGTGGCGCACCTGCACGGCGCGGAACCATGCGGCGTCGGGCCCGTTGACCGATCGGGTGTACAGGTCGTCGCCGAGGCGCACCACCCATACGATCACCGGCATTCGCAGTGAACCGTCCCGCCGCATCCCGGCCACGCGCACTTCCTGCGCATCGCCGAGACGGGTGAGATCGGCATCCGTCCAGGTCGTCATCGTCTGCCTCCTACGGCTGGATCAGAACCTTGAGAGATTCCCGGGCGGCCATCGACTTGTACCCGTCCGGCACACCGTCCAGGCCGACAGTGCGATCGAAGACCCGGCCGGGTTCCACCGTGCCGTCCAGGATGTCGGGCATCAGCTCTTCGATGTAGGCGCGGGCCGGGGCCGCTCCGCCGGTGAATGTGACGTTGCGGAACACGGTGTCGAATCCCAACGGTCCTTCGTCGTACTGCGGCACGCCGATGCGGCTGATCGCCCCACCGGAGCGCACGATCTTGACCGCGGTCTCGATCGATTGCTTGGTGCCGACGCACTCGAGGACCGCGTGCGTGCCGTCGCCGCTGGTCAGTTCACGCACGCGCTCGACGCCTTCCTCGCCGCGTGCGGCGACGACGTCGGTGGCGCCGAATTCACGCCCGAGATCGGTGCGCTCCCGGTGCCTGCCCATCAGCACGATCTGCTCGGCGCCCAGCCGCCTGGCCGCCAGCACGCCGCACAGCCCGACGGCGCCGTCGCCGATCACGGTCACGGTGTGGCCGGGCTTCACCCCGGCGGTGACCGCGCCGTGATGGCCGGTGCAGTACACGTCCGACAGCGTCAGCAGCGACGGCATCAGCGCGGAGTCGGGGGCGACGGGCAGCTTGACCAGGGTGCCGTCGGCGAGCGGAACCCGCACCGCCTCGCCCTGACCGGCGTCCACCCCAGGGGCCCCCCATCCGCCGCCGTGCCGGCACGCGATCTGCAGGCCCGCGCGGCAGAAGTCGCACGTGTTGTCCGACCACACGAACGGCGCTACCACCAGGTCGCCGGGCGCCACGTTCGTGACCTCCCTGCCGACCTCCTCGACGATGCCGATGAACTCGTGACCCATCCGCCTGCCCTCGCTCGTCGCGGGCAGGGATTGGTATGGCCAGAGATCGCTGCCGCAGATGCAGGCGGAGGTGACGCGGACGATCGCGTCGGTGGGATTTTGCAGGACGGGGTCGGGCACATCCACGACGCGCACGTCGCCGGCCTCATACATCACTGTTGCTCGCATGGCCCCAGTCAACGGGGATTCGGCGCGCCGTGGCAGTGGCTGTCTTTCCAGGTAACGGCAGTACCCCCCACGACCTTCGGAATGCTCTTACCGTGGACGGTGTGGACAATCGCACGAACATCCGCGACTTTCTGACGTCCCGGCGCGCCAGGGTCACACCCGAGCAGGCGGGGCTGCCCGCTTACACCGGTCTGCGCCGTGTCGCCGGGCTGCGCCGTGAGGAAGTGGCCGTGCTGGCCGGCGTCAGCGTCGACTACTACACGCGCCTCGAGCGCGGCAATCTGGCGGGCGTGTCCGAAAGTGTGCTCCTCGCTGTGGCACAAGCACTGCAACTCGACGACGCCGAGCGCGACCACCTCTTCGACATGGCCCGCGCCGCCAATGTGATGCCGCGCGGGCGGCGCCGGCACAGCCCGGCCGGATTGCGTCCCAGCGTGCAGCGCGTCCTCGACGCGATCACCACGGCGCCGGCCTGGGTGCACAACGATCGCCTGGACTTCCTTGGCGCCAACCGGCTCGGCTATGCCCTCTACTCGGAGATGTTCACCGACCCGGTCCGCCCTGTGAACAGCGCCCGCTTCATGTTCCTCAACCCGCGATCACGTGACTTCTACCCCAAGTGGGACCAGATAGCCGACAACACCGTCGCAATCCTGCGCGGCGCGGCCGGTCGTGACCCCTACGACGAGAATCTCACCCGGCTGATCGGCGAGTTATCCACGCGCAGTGAGGATTTCCGTACCCGGTGGGCCGCGCACAACGTCCGACTACACCGCACGGGCATCAAGCGAGTGCACCACCCGGCGGTGGGGGACCTCGAACTCACCTACGAAGCGATGGAACTGCCGGCCGATCCCGGACTCACCATGTTCACCTACACCGCCGAACCGGGCACACCGTCGGAGGACGGGCTCAAGCTGCTCGCCAGCTGGGCCGCCACCCAGGACACTCTCGGCCCCGCCGCCGAGACAGGCGATTCCGCGCTCCAGCCGCAACGCGCGGACGGGTGACG
Organism: uncultured Actinomycetota bacterium; assembly: GCA_963779655.1. GTDB lineage: Bacteria > Actinomycetota > Actinomycetes > Mycobacteriales > Mycobacteriaceae > Mycobacterium. Next base: position 117,813 of record CAVZZD010000016.1, read on the forward strand.
CCGTCACTGTAGGGCTGCAGCGTCGCCTGGTCCTGATCCCATGCGGTTTCGAGGTGTTTGACGCGCGCCAGCGCGCCCGGGTGATCGCCCGCTTCCACCATGGCCCTCGTGTCCGCGGTGATCGTGCGGAACTTTGCGATCGCTGCGGGCGGAGCGCGCCAGAGGTGGGATCGGGGACGATGACGAAGCTCGCGATCGGGGTCAATGCCGCGCGCGCAGTGCGCGCGCAGGACCGTTGTGATGGGATCAGTGCATGGGAATCAAAGTGGCGCTGGAGCACAGCACCAGCTACACGTTCGACCGACTGGTGGAGGTGTACCCGCACGTCATCAGATTGCGTCCGGCGCCGCACTCCCGCACCCCCATCGAGGCATACTCCCTGGAGGTCGAGCCGGCCGACCACTTCATCAACTGGCAGCAGGACGCCTTCGGCAACTTCCTGGCCCGCGTGGTCTTCCCGAACCGCACCCGCCGACTGAGCATCACGGTGGGGCTGATCGCCGATCTCAAGGTGATCAACCCGTTCGACTTCTTCGTCGAGGAGTACGCCGAGACCTTTCCGTTCGAATACCCGAAGGCGCTGCTGGAGGACCTCAAGCCCTACCTGCGCCCGGTGGACGAGGGCAGCGAGGGGTCGGGGCCCGGCGATCTGGTCCAGGAGTGGGTGCGCAACTTCTCGGTGCCGGCCGGCACCCGCACCATCGATTTCCTGGTGGCGCTCAATCACGCGGTCAACACCGATGTCGGCTACAGCGTGCGGATGGAACCCGGCGTCCAGGCCCCGGATTTCACCCTGCGCACCGGGATCGGGTCGTGTCGCGACTCGGCGTGGCTGCTGGTGTCGGTCCTGCGCCAGCTGGGTCTGGCCGCACGGTTCGTGTCCGGCTATCTGGTCCAGCTGACGTCGGACATCCCAGCGCTCGACGGGCCGTCGGGGCCGGCCGCGGACTTCACCGATCTGCACGCCTGGGCCGAGGTCTACATTCCAGGCGCCGGCTGGATGGGGCTGGACGCGACGTCGGGCCTGTTCGCCGGGGAGGGCCACATCCCGTTGTCGGCGACACCGCATCCGGCGTCCTCGGCGCCGATCACCGGTGCGACGGGGATGGCCGAGACCACGCTGGAATTCTCCAACACGGTCACCCGGATACACGAGGACCCACGGGTGACGTTGCCCTACACCGACTCGGCGTGGGCTTCGATCGTCGACCTGGGCGCCGAGGTCGACAAACGGCTGGCCGAGGGCGACGTCCAGTTGACGGTCGGCGGGGAGCCCACCTTCGTGTCGATCGACAACCAGGTCGACCCGGAGTGGACCACCGACGCCGACGGCCCGCACAAGCGGGAACGGGCGTCGGATCTGGCGGCCCGGCTGAAGAAGGTGTGGGCGCCGCAGGGTCTGGTGCAGCGCAACCAGGGCAAGTGGTATCCCGGCGAGCCCTTGCCCCGCTGGCAGATCGGATTGCATTGGCGTACCGACGGCGAACCGCTGTGGACGAACGACGAACTGCTGGCCGACCCGTGGTCCACCACTCCGACCGGTGAGACCGCCGACCCTGACGCCGCGCGGCAGGTGCTCGCCACCGTCGCGGAGGGCCTGAATCTGCCGCCGACTCAGGTGCGGCCGGCCTACGAGGATCCGCTCAGCATGCTGGCCGCGAAGGTCCGGATGCCGGCGGGGGAGGCGGTCGTCGAGGCCGACGACCTGTCGGGCGACACCGCGGCGGGCCGGGCGGCGCTGCTGGCGCGATTGGACGACCCCGTTGCGGCGCCCGCGGCCTATGTGCTGCCGCTGCACCGCCGGGAGGACGAGCTGGGCTGGGCCAGCGCCGACTGGCGGCTGCGGCGCGGCCGCATCGTTCTGCTGGCCGGGGATTCGCCGGCCGGACTGCGGATGCCGCTGGACTCGATCAGCTGGGAACCGCCGCGCCCGACGTTCGAAGCCGACCCGCTGGCCGAGCGCGGCGAGTTGGCGGCGGCTGCCGGGTCAGAGGACGATCGCCCGGATGTCCCGGACGATCCGGACGAGGACGAAGACACCATGCCCATCACGGCGATGGTCGCCGAGATTCGTGACGGGCTGCTGTACATCTTCATGCCGCCCACCGAAGAGCTCGAGCATTTCGTCGACCTCATCGCCCGACTGGAGGCGGCGGCCGCAAAGGCGAACTGTCCGTTGGTCATCGAGGGCTACGGACCGCCGACGGACCCGCGGTTGCAGTCGATGAGCGTCACACCCGACCCCGGCGTCATCGAGGTCAACGTGGCACCAACCGCCAGTTTCGCCGAGCAGCTCGCACAGCTCGAGACCCTCTATGAAGAAGCACGGCAGGCGCGCCTCTCGACCGAGTCGTTCGACTTCGACGGCACCCACGGCGGCACCGGGGGAGGCAATCACATCACCCTCGGCGGCGTGACCCCGGCGGTCTCGCCACTGCTGCGTCGTCCCGACTTGTTGGTATCGCTGCTCACCTACTGGCAGCGCCACCCGGCGTTGTCCTACCTGTTCTCCGGCCGTTTCATCGGGACCACGTCGCAGGCGCCCCGGGTCGACGAGGGGCGTGCGGAATCGCTCTACGAGCTGGAGATCGCGTTCGCGGAGATCGCCCGCCTCGCTACCGGTAAGGGCTCGCAACCGTGGGTGACCGATCGTGCGCTGCGCCATCTGCTCACCGACATCACCGGCAACACGCACCGCGCCGAGTTCTGCATCGACAAGCTCTACAGCCCCGACAGCGCCCGCGGCCGACTCGGCCTGCTCGAGTTGCGCGGCTTCGAGATGCCGCCGCATTACCAGATGGCGATGGTGCAGTCGCTGCTGGTGCGTTCGCTGGTGGCGTGGTTCTGGGGCCAGCCGCTGCGCGCCTCGTTGATCCGGCACGGCGAGAACCTGCACGGCCGATACCTGTTGCCGCACTTCATTATTCATGACATCGCCGACGTCGCCGCGGATCTGCGCGCGCAGGGGATCGACTTCGACACCAGCTGGTTGGACCCGTTCACCGAGTTCCGGTTCCCACGGATCGGCACCGCCGTGTTCGACGGGGTGGAGATCGAACTGCGCGGCGCCATCGAACCCTGGAACACCCTGGGCGAGGAGTCGACCGCCGGCGGTACGGCACGCTATGTCGACTCGTCGGTGGAACGCATCCAGGTGCGCCTCATCGGGGCGGACCGGCAGCGCTACATCGTCACCTGCAACGGCTATCCGATCCCGATGCTGGCCACCGAGAACCCCGACATCCAGGTCGGTGGCGTGCGATACCGGGCGTGGCAACCGCCGAGCGCACTGCACCCCACCATCACCGTCGACGGGCCACTGCGGTTCGAACTGGTCGACACCGCGTCGGGGATGTCCCGGGGCGGGTGCACGTACCACGTGTCGCACCCCGGCGGACGGTCCTACGACAGCCCTCCGGTCAACGCGGTGGAGGCGGAGTCGCGGCGTGGGCGCCGGTTCGAGGCCACCGGGTTCACCCCGGGCAAGGTCGACATGTCCGACATCCGGGAGAAGCAGGCCCGGCAATCCACGGACGTGGGCGCGCCGGGCATCCTCGATCTGCGCCGGGTGCGTACGGTGCTCCAGTGACGGCGTTGCTCGGGAACAACTCGTTGCTTTGAACAGGACGGTGCGGCGGCTGCCGTGCTCTCAGCGGTTCGGGTCCACAGGCCGGCGTCAGGAAAGAAGGAGGTAGCGCGTTGTCTGCACCGCTGCCTGCCGCCGGGCCGGACGTGGCTGCAGACGGATACGACCCCGACCATCTGCTGGCCGGCTACCGCGCGGCACGCGCGCAGGCCGCGCTGTTCGACGTACGGGGCGGAACGGGCACCGGATACGACGAGTTCGTCGACGCCACGGGGCACGTCCGACCGACGTGGCGTCCGTTCGCCGAGGTCATCGGTGAGCGCGGTCGCGCCGGGCTGGACCGGTTGCGCTCCGACGTCCGCAGCCTCGTCGACAACGACGGCATCACCTACATCCAGGTCGACCACGAGGGGTTACCGGGCCGCGACAAGGACGACGCCGTCACGCCCAGCATCTGGCGTCTGGACGCCATCCCGCTGCTGGTGTCGTCGGCAGACTGGGACACCCTGGAGGCCGGCCTGGTGCAGCGGTCCCGGTTGCTGGACGCGGTGCTGGCCGACCTGTACGGCCCGCGCCGCGCGATCACCGGCGGGGTGCTGCCGCCGCAGCTGCTGTTCGCCCATCCCGGCTACCTTCGGGCCGCCCGCGGCATCGACGTTCCCGGTCGGCACCAGCTGTTCATGCATGGCTGCGACGTCAGCCGGGCCGCCGACGGCAACTTCCTGGTCAACGCCGACTGGACGCAGGCCCCGTCGGGCGCGGGCTACGCCCTGGCCGACCGCCGTGTCGTCGCGCACACCGTCCCGGACCTCTACGAGCGCATCGCGCCGCGGCCGACGTCCCCGTTCGCACAGGCGTTGCGGCTGTCGCTGATCGAGGCGGCGCCCGAGGCGGCCGAAGATCCGGTGGTGGTGGTGCTGTCCCCGGGCAGCCATTCCGAGACCGCGTTCGATCAGTCCTACCTGGCGTCGCTGCTGGGTTTCCCGCTCGTCGAAAGCGCGGACCTGGTGATGCGTGACGGCAAGATCTGGATGCGCTCCCTGGGCACCCTCAAGCGCGTCGACGTGGTGCTGCGCCGCGTCGACGCCGCGTTCGTCGATCCGCTGGATCTGCGCGCCGATTCCCGTCTGGGTGTGGTCGGCCTGGTCGAGGCGCAGCGACGCGGCGCGGTCACCGTGGTCAACACGCTCGGCAGCGGGATCCTGGAGAGTCCCGGACTGATGCGCTTTCTGCCGGAACTCGCCGAACGATTGCTCGGTGAGACTCCGCTGCTAGGGTCGGCGCCGATGTACTGGGGCGGCCTGGACCGGGAACGCTCTCACCTGTTGGCGCACCTGGATTCGCTGTTGATCCGCTCGACGGTGGGGGCGGATCCGATCGTCGGCCCGCTGTTGTCGTCGGCGCAGCGGGAGGCCCTCGCCGCGCGCATCGAGGCGACACCGTGGCAGTGGGTGGGGCAGCAGCCGCCCCAGTTCTCGGCCGCACCCACGGACTACTACAGCGGCGGCCTGGCGTCCGGCAGTGTCGGGATGCGGTTGTTCACGGTGTCCCAGCGCGGCGGCTACGCACCGATGATCGGCGGCCTGGGTTACGTACTGGCCCAGGGGCCCGGTGCCTACACGCTCAAAACCGTTGCGGCCAAGGATGTCTGGGTTCAGCCGTCGACACGGGCCGGTGCCGAGCGAGCGGTCACCCTGACGCCGGTCGACATGCCCACCGTCACGCCCAGCGGCACCCGTGGGATCAGTTCCCCGCGCGTGCTGTCGGACCTGTTCTGGACAGGCCGCTACGCCGAGCGGGCGGAGAACATGGCCAGGCTGATGACCGTGACCCGCGAGCGCTACCACGAATACCGCAGCCGTCAGTACCTCGACGCCAGCGCGTGCGTGCCGGTGCTGCTGTCGGCGCTGGGGGAGATCACGGGCACCGACACCGACACCGACGACGACCACCCCGAGATGATCGCCGTGGCCCCGACCACGCTGTGGTCGCTGACCGCCGACCGCGGCCGGCCCGGCTCGCTGGCCCAGTCGGTCGAGCGACTCGGCCTGGCGGCGCGCGCGGTGCGCGACCAGATGTCCAACGACACCTGGATGGTGCTCGCCGCGGTGGATCGCGCGGTGCTCAACCAGCCGGCGCGGCCACCGGAGTCGCTGGGCCGCGCCGATGCGCTGATGGCCTCGGCGCATGCCCGCACGCTCAGCGGGATGCTCGCGCTGGCCGGGGTGGCCGCCGAGTCGATGGTGCGCGACGTCGGCTGGACCACCATGGACACCGGCAAACGCATCGAACGTGGACTGTGGTTGTCGGCGCTGTTGCGCTCCACCATGACGACGGTCCGCAGCATCGAGGCTGAGCAGACGATCACCGAGGCCGTCCTGGTGGCGTGTGAGTCGTCGGTCATCTATCGCCGGCGCAATCTCGGCAAGGTCAGTGTGGCCGCGGTGGCCGAGCTGCTGCTGTTCGACGCCGAGAACCCGCGGTCACTGGTGTTCCAGCTCGAGCGGTTGCGGGCCAACCTGCGGGCGATGCCCGGGGCGTCGGGATCGTCGCGTCCCGAGCGGCTCCTCGACGAGATCATGACGCGGGTGCGCCGGCTGGATCCGGCCGACCTCGAGGACGTCGACGAGGATGGCCAGCGCGCCGAGTTGCGCGGCCTGCTCGACGGCGTCCAGTCGGGTCTGCGCGAGCTGTCCACCGTCATCACCGCCACCCAGCTGTCGCTGCCCGGCGGCATGCAGCCGCTGTGGGGCCCCGACCAGCGGAGGTCATTGCCGTGAGACGAACGGTGTGGGGAGCCCGGCCATGACTGCGTTCCCGGACGGCCCGGTGGCCTCGCACGCGGAGGCGGGTTCCGGCCGCAGTTACCGGGTGACGCATCGCACCGAGTACCAGTACTCCGACGTCGTGACCAGTTCCTACGGCCGCGGCTTCCTGACACCGCGCGACTCCGCGCGGCAGCGCTGCCTCACCCACCACCTGGACATCGACCCGGAACCGTCGGACCAGTCCACCAGCCGCGACGCCTACGGCAACATCAGCTCGTTCTTCCACATCACCGATCGGCACCGGGCGCTGACGGTCACCAGCACGTCCGTCGTGGAGGTCGACCCACCGCCCGCGGACCTGTATCGGGGCGGGTCGGCCGCCGCGCCGTGGGAGATCGCCCGCCCGGTCGGCCTGGAAGGCGCGCTGGCCTGCGAGTTCACCCTGGATCTGCAACCGGCCGAGATCACTCCCGCGGTGCGTGACTACGCCGCCCCGAGCTTCGAGCCGGGCCGCCCGCTGGTCGAGGTGCTGACCGACCTCAATGCGCGCATCTTCCGGGACTTCACCTATCGCTCGGGCTCCACCACGGTCTCGACGCAGGTCTGCGAGGTGCTCGAGGCGCGGGAGGGCGTGTGTCAGGACTTCGCCCGGCTGGCGATCGCCTGCTTGCGGGCCAACGGCCTGGCCGCCAGTTACGTGTCCGGCTATCTGGCCACCGACCCGCCGCCGGGCAAGGAACGAATGGTCGGCATCGACGCCACCCACGCGTGGGCGTCGGTGTGGACGCCGCAGAACCAGTGGCTGAGCCTGGACCCGACCAACGATCAGATGGTCGACGAGCGTTACATCGTCGTCGGATGGGGTAGAGACTATGCGGATGTGCCGCCGCTGCGCGGAATCATCTACACGGACTCGGAAAGCAGCGTGATCGACGTCGCGGTCGACGTTGCGCCGTTCGAAGGGGGAATCCTGCATGCGTGACTTCCTGTGCCCCAACTGCGGGCAGCACCTGTCGTTCGAGAACTCGTTGTGCCTGTCGTGTGGCAGTCCGGTCGGGTTCTCGCTGGACGAGATGGCCTTCCTGGTGATCGCATCGGGACCGGACAGCGAACATGGCGGTGCCGTCGACGCCAGCCAGTACCAGTTGTGCGCGAATCTGCATGTCGCCGAATGCAATTGGCTGGTACAAGTCGAGCCGATCCGGCAGGACGTGTGACGTCGTGCGCGCTGACCCGCACCCGGCCCAATCAGATGCCGACACCGTCGCGATGGCCGCGTTCGCGGGCGCCGAGAAGGCCAAGCGTCGGCTGGTCGTCGAACTGATCGACCTCAAGCTGCCGATCGTGGGACGCGATGTGGACCCGCACTACGGACTGGCGTTCGACCTGCTCTCCAGCGAGTTCGAGAAGGTGTTCACCGGCCACGAAGACGGTGTGATCACCCTGGATCTCGCCGAGGGTGACGACGTGCACCGCGAGCAACTGCGCATCTCGATGGACGAGCCGTACCGCACGCTGCTCGGGCACTTCCGCCACGAGATCGGTCACTACTACTTCTACCGGCTGGTCGGTACCGTCGCCGGAGTACCTGCCCCGGTTCCAGGAGCTGTTCGGCGATCCGGAGGCCGACTATCAGGAGGCGCTGGACCGCCACTACAGCCAGGGCGCACCGCCCGGTTGGGAGAACGAACTTCGTGTCCTCCTACGCCACCATGCATCCCGCCGAGGACTGGGCCGAGACGTTCGCGCACTACCTGCACATCCGCGACACCCTGGACACCGCGGCGGCCTTCAGCTTCGCGCCCGCCGGGCGACGTTCGAACGAAGAGCGTTGGGGCCCAGCGGTTTCGACAGCATCATCGAGATGTGGCTGCCGCTGTCGTGGGCGCTGAACATGGTGAACCGGTCGATGGGCCAGCGACGATCTCTACCCGTTCGTGCTGCCGGGGCCGGTGCTGGAGAAGATGCGGTTCATCCACACCGTCATCGACGAGGTGACCTCCGACCCGGCCAAACTCGCCGCGGCCGGCGGGGGCGGCTGAGCGCGCTCAGACCCCGGCGGATGCCATCGCGAGCAGGCTCTCGCCGGTGGCCACCACGGTGTCCTCGGCCGGCCGGGGTTGCCAGCCCAGCAGCTGCGCGGCCTTGACCGTGGACACGATCTTGGGCGGGCCGAGGTTGACGGTGATCTCACGCAGCGGCGGCAACACCATGGCGGCCGCGCGCAGTACCCAGTCGGGCACCTGCCGGGTCGGCACCCGGGCCGCGGCGTCGCCGAACCGGCGGCGCAGGATGGCCGCCATCTGCGCCATCGGGGGCGTACTCCATTGCGGCGAATGACGATGTCATCACCACCCTGCGGACCCCGGCCTGATGGGCCGCCCGCAGGACGCGGCGCGGTGCCCCCGACGGCGGGCGCGATCAGTTCGTTCTCGTCGTCGGGGCGGTCCTGGGGAAACGGCGACGCCATGGTTTGCATGCCGTCACCCGCGTGGGCGGGGAAATCGCCGTCGTGCGTCGAGATCAGTGACCCGGGCGGCGACGGCGTGGCGCAACCGGGTATTGCGCCGACCGTTTCTAGGATCGCCGGGTGGACGATCGCTACGGCCCCGATGTACTGGCCCGAAACCCCCACCGCGACCAACAGGCCGCGGTCGACCGAGGTCGCGGCACGAACCCGGCCTGGTGGTCGAGGACGCCCAGAGCGGATGGGTGGGCGCCGTCGTGCGCATCGAGTACGGCCGGGTGGACCTGGAGGATCGGCACGGCCGTACCAGGGCTTTCCGCTGGGCCCCGGCTTCCTGCTCGACGGCCGCCCGGTGATCCTCATCCCGCCGCCACTGCAACCGCTCGCGGGCCAGCGCCGACGCGCACCGCCTCGGGTTCGGTGGCCGTGCCGGGTGCGCGGGCCCAGGTACGGCGCTGGCCAGCCGGATCTACGTGGAGGGCCGCCACGACGCCGAACTCGTCGAGCAGGTCTGGGGCGACGACCTGCGCATCGAGGGCGTCGTCGTCGAGTACCTCGGCGGCGTCGACGATCTGCCCGGCATCGTCGCCGACTTCGAGCCCGGCCCGCGGCGCCGGCTCGGGCGTGCTCGTCGACCACCTGGTGACCGGCTCGAAGGAGGCCCGCATCGCCGAGGCGGTGCGGCGCGGCACCGGCGGCGCGCACGCCTGGTGGTCGGCCACCCCTACGTCGACATCTGGCAGGCCGTCAAACCCGAGCGGCTCGGGCTGCAGCGACTGGCCGGTGATCCCGCGCAACGTGGACTGGAAGCACGGCATCTGCGCGGCGCTGGGCTGGCCGCACGACAGCCAGGCCGACATCGCCCGGGCCTGGCAGCGGATCCGGTCGCGGGTTCGCGACTGGAACGACCTCGAGCCCGCGCTGATCGGCCGCGTCGAGGAACTGATCGACTTCGTCACCGCCCCGCCCGAGTGACTTCGGCGCGTTCTCGTGCGCTCAGCCACGGTGACCGCGCCGAAATCCCAGGTCAGAGCAGATGCTCGGCCGGCCCACCAGGTAGTTGCACACGCCGGGTAGCGGCTGATCACGGCCGGATCCAGCACGTCGGTGAAGGTCAGCGTGAAGGGCGCCTTCGTCATGGCCGGCTGCAGCCCGCATACCGCGCCGTGGATCGACGTGTGGGTGCCCGTCACGTTGGGCGGCCCGTTCGGGTCGGGTGCGGTGAACGCAAACGTGTCGGTGGTCGGGGCGGAGCTGCCGTCCGCGCACGCCAGGCCCTCGTCCTGCGTGATCTGGAAGGTCCACAGGTCGCTGGTCAGCTTGGCGCGGCCGGCGAAGTTCACCAGCTGTTCCTCGCGGGTCAGCAGGCTCGGGGTGGAGCTGCCGAGATCACGTCGCAGCCCAGCGTCTGGATGGTCTCGTCGGTGTAGTCGGGCTGCGCGCGGGTGCCGTTGGGCTGGATGCAGATGCTCTGCATCTGTCCACCTCGCCGGCGGCAGCCCGTCCTGGTTGAACGTGTAGTACCCGTCGACCGGCGGCAGGATCGCCGAGGCGGGAGCCGCCAGGCCCACCGCGGTCAGCACGACGCCGCACAGGATCGCGCCGAGACCGCGCAGAACCGTCATCAAGCTGCTCCTCTGGATTGTTCGGTGTACCGGAATCGTAAGTGTCCCCGCGCCGTGGTAAGCCTGAACCGTGTCCGACGGTCTGTTCGACCTGTCCGCGGGAGACGAACCCGCGGGGAGTCCGCTGTCGGGGTCGACGCGCCAATGCACCGCTGGCGGTTCGGATGCGGCCGCGCTCGCTCGACGAGGTCGTCGGCCAGGACCACCTGCTGAGGCCGGGCTCGCCGTTGCGCCGGCTGGTCGACGGTTCCGGCGCGGCGTCGGTCATCCTCTACGGCCCGCCGGGCACCGGCAAGACCACGCTGGCCTCGCTGATCTCCAACGCCACCGGCCGGCGGTTCGAGGCGCTGTCGGCGCTGTCGGCCGGCGTCAAGGAGGTCCGGGCCGTCATCGACATCGCCCGCCGCGCCGCCGCCCACGGCGAGCAGACCGTGCTGTTCATCGACGAGGTGCACCGCTTCTCCAAGACCCAGCAGGACGCGCTGCTGGCCGCGGTCGAGAACCGGGTGGTGCTGCTGGTGGCGGCCACCACCGAGAATCCGTCGTTCTCGGTGGTGGCGCCGCTGCTGTCGCGCTCGCTGATCCTGCAACTGCAGCCGCTGAGCGCCGACGGGATCCGCGCGGTCATCGAGCGGGCCATCGAGGATCCCCGCGGCCTCGGTGGTGCCACGGCCGTCGACGCCGATGCCGTCGACCTGCTGGTGCAGCTGGCCGCCGGCGACGCCCGCCGCGCCCTGACCGCGCTGGAGGTCGCGGCCGAAGCCGGGTGACCGGATCACCGTCGAGACCATCGAACAGTCGCTGGACAAGGCCGCGGTGCGCTACGACCGCGACGGCGATCAGCACTACGACGTGGTCAGCGCGTTCATCAAGTCGGTGCGCGGCTCCGACGTCGACGCCGCGCTGCACTACCTGGCGCGGATGCTGACCGCGGGGGAGGACCCGCGCTTCATCGCGCGCCGGCTGATGATCCTGGCCAGCGAGGACATCGGGATGGCCGATCCGACCGCGCTGCCGACCGCGGTGGCCGCCGCGCAGACCGTGCAGCTGATCGGCATGCCCGAGGCGCAGCTGACGCTGGCGCACGCCACCGTCCACCTGGCGACGGCGCCGAAGTCCAATGCGGTCACCACGGCGCTGGGTGCGGCGATGGCCGACATCAAGGCGGGCAAGGCCGGCCTGGTGCCGCCGCACCTGCGCGACGGCCACTACTCGGGGGCCGCCGCGCTCGGCAATGCCCAGGGCTACAAGTATGCCCACGATCAGCCGGGTGGTGTTGCGGCACAACAGTATCCGCCCGACGAGCTGGTGGGTGTCGACTATTACCGGCCCACCAACCACGGTGCCGAACGGGAGATCGGCGGGCGCCTGGAGAAGCTGCGGGCCATCATCCGCCGGACCGCCGGGCGGTAGCACGCAACGAGGTAGTGCCAACGAGGTAGTCCCGACACAGAGATCCTGGCTGACCCGGGTGGAGGGGAGTCAGCCAGGATCGGTCTGGGCAGCGTGCCGGAAGGCTAGCGCCGCAGCAGTCCGCTACGACGCCGCGCCCATCAGCGCCGAGGCCAGTGCGACACCGGCGACCGCGACGATGACCTGGACCAGCAGTTCGAGCCAGTCGATGCCGCTGGTGGCGGTCGGGACGCCCATCGCGCGGGCAAGCGCGGTGCCGATGAACGCCGAGACGATGCCGACGAGGACCGTCAGGAGCATCCCGATGGGTTGCTTGCCGGGCAGCACCAGTCGGCCGAGCACGCCGACCACTGCGCCGATCAGGATTGCGCTGATTACACCGGTGATGGTCATGTCCTACCCATTCCTGCCGCGGCGAGTTCCGTTGGTGACGACCGTGCCGCTCAAATACCCGGCGGCCGACCGCAAATAAACGTGCGCGTGAATAACCGTTACACCAGCGACATTTCGCGGCGAAAGTACCCTGGGGTCCGTGGACACCGACGTGCTCGACATCGACACCAGCCGCCGGCGCCTGGTCGACCTGACCGGCGAGGTGCGGGCGTTCTGCGCGTCGCGCGGCCCGACGGAGGGCTGTGCAACGTGTTCGTCCCGCACGCGACGGCCGGCGTGGCGATCATCGAGACCGGCGCGGGCTCCGACGACGACCTGGTGGACACCCTGGAGCGACTGCTGCCGCGCGACGACCGCTACCGCCACGCCCATGGTTCGTTCGGCCACGGCGCCGACCACGTGCTGCCGGCGATCGTGTCCCCGTCGGTGACGGTTCCGGTGCAGGCGGGCCGACCCCTGCTCGGCACGTGGCAGAGCATCGTGCTGGTCGACCTCAACATGGACAATCCGCGCCGTTCGGTACGCCTGAGCTTCGTCAACGTCCTGAACCACCGACCGGTACTGTAGGGCGGTCAATTAACAACCAGGGAAGTGACGAAGTGCAGACACACGAGATCAGGAAGCGGTTCCTCGATCATTTCGTGAAGGCGGGCCACACCGAGGTAGCCGAGTGCCTCGGTGATCCTCGACGACCCCAACCTGTTGTTCGTCAACGCCGGCATGGTGCAGTTCGTGCCGTACTTCCTGGGCCAGCGCACGCCGCCGTACGACAAAGCCACCAGCGTCCAGAAGTGCATCCGCACCCCCGACATCGACGAGGTCGGCATCACCACCCGCCACAACACCTTCTTCCAGATGGCGGGCAATTTCTCGTTCGGCGACTACTTCAAGCGCGGCGCCATCGAGCTGGCCTGGGCGCTGCTGACCAACCCGGTGGACGCGGGCGGCTACGGGTTCGATCCCGAGAAGCTGTGGGCCACTGTCTACTACGACGACGACGAGGCCGCGGGCCTGTGGCGGGAGATCGCCGGTCTGCCCGCCGAGCGCATCCAGCGCCGCGGCATGGCCGACAACTACTGGTCGATGGGCATCCCCGGGCCGTGCGGGCCGTCGTCGGAGATCTACTACGACCGCGGGCCGGAATACGGCATCGACGGCGGCCCGATGGCCAACGAGGACCGCTACATCGAGATCTGGAACCTCGTGTTCATGCAGAACGAGCGCGGCGAGGGCACCTCCAAGGACGACTTCGAGATCCTCGGGCCGCTGCCGCGCAAGAACATCGACACCGGCATGGGCGTCGAGCGGGTCGCCTGCCTGCTGCAGGGCGTGGACAACGTCTACGAAACCGACCTGCTGCGCCCCGTCATCGATACCGTGGCCGCCGTCGCGCCCCGGGGCTACGGCGCGGGCAACCACGAGGACGACGTCCGCTACCGGATCATCGCCGACCACAGCCGGACCGCGGCGATCATCATCGGCGACGGTGTGACGCCCGGCAACGAGGGCCGCGGCTACGTGCTGCGCCGGTTGCTGCGCCGGATCATCCGCGCCGCCAAACTGCTCGGCGTCGAGCAGCCCGTCATGGCCGACCTGATGGCCACCGTGCGCGACGCGATGGGACCGTCGTATCCCGAACTGGTCACCGACTTCGACCGCATCAACCGGATCGCGGTGGCCGAGGAGACCGCGTTCAACCGCACCCTGGCGGCGGGTTCGCGGCTGTTCGAGGAGGCCGCGCAGACGACTCGCTCGGCCGGTAAGACGATGCTCAGCGGGACCGACGCCTTCACCCTGCACGACACCTACGGCTTCCCGATCGACCTGACGCTGGAAATGGCTTCCGAGGCAGGGCTTTCCGTCGACGAGCTCGGCTTCCGCGAGCTGATGGCCGAGCAGCGCCGCCGCGCCAAGGCCGACGCCGCGGCGCGCAAGCACGCCCATGCCGACCTGAGCGCCTACCGCGAACTCGTCGACGCCGGCCCCACCGAGTTCACCGGATTCGACGAATTGAGTTCCGAGGCAAGGATTCTCGGGATATTCGTGGACGGCAAGCGGGTGCCCGTGGTGGCGCACGGCGCTCCGGACGATTCGGGGGCGCAGGCCGCCGAGCGCGTCGAGATCGTGCTGGACCGCACCCCGCTGTACGCGGAGTCCGGCGGCCAGATCGCCGACGTGGGGTCCATCTCCGGGACGGGCGGCACCGCGCGGGCGGCCGTCACCGACGTCCAGAAGATCGCCAAGACGCTGTTCGTGCACCGCGTCAACGTCGAGTCCGGCGAGTTCGTCGAGGGCGACACCATCACCGCGGCCGTCGATCCGAAGTGGCGCCACGGTGCCACCCAGGGTCACTCGGGTACCCACATGGTGCACGCCGCGCTGCGACAGGTCTTGGGCCCCAACGCCGTTCAGGCCGGCTCGCTGAACCGGCCGGGCTATCTGCGGTTCGACTTCAACTGGCAGGGCCCGCTCACCGAGGAGCAGCGCAGCGAGATCGAGGTCGTCACCAACCAGGCCGTCGAGGCCGACTTCGAGGTGCACACCTTCAACACCCAGCTCGACAAGGCCAAGTCGATGGGCGCGATGGCACTGTTCGGCGAGGCCTATCCCGAGGAGGTCCGGGTCGTCGAGATCGGCGGCCCGTTCTCGCTGGAACTGTGCGGCGGCACCCATGTGCACAACTCGGCGCAGATCGGTCCGGTGACGATTCTCGGTGAATCGTCGGTCGGCTCCGGCGTGCGTCGCGTCGAGGCCTACGTCGGTCTCGACTCGTTCAAGCACCTGGCCAAGGAGCGCGCGCTGATGGCGGGTCTGGCGTCGTCGCTGAAGGTGCCGTCAGACGAAGTGCCCGCCCGGGTGGCCAACCTGGTGGAGCGGCTCAAGGTCGCCGAGAAGGAACTCGAGCGGGTCCGGCTGGCCACGGCGCGGGCGGCTGCGGTAAACGCCGCCGCGGGCGCCGAGCGGGTCGGTAAGGTCCGTCTGGTGGCCCAGCGGATGTCCGGCGAAATGACCGCCGGCGATCTGCGCTCGCTGGTCGGCGACATCCGCGGCAAGCTCGGCACCGAGCCCGGCGTGGTGGCGCTGATCGCCGAGGGCTCCGACGGCGCGGTGCCCTACGTCGTCGCGGTCAACGACGCGGCACGCGATCTCGGTCTGTCCGCCAACGATCTGGTCAAGCAGTTGTCGGCGGCGGTCGACGGCCGCGGCGGCGGCAAGCCCGACCTGGCTCAGGGCTCGGGCAAGAATGCCGCGGGCATCGACGCCGCACTCGACGCACTGCGCGCGGAAGTCGCCCGGAGCTGACTGGGTGACCTCCTGCGACCACCGGTTACCGGACCGGCCCGGCGACCCTGAACGGCCCCCGGATCCCGGGCGGGGGCGCAGGCTCGGCGTCGACGTCGGCACCGTGCGGATCGGCGTGGCGGCCAGTGACCCGGACGCGATCCTGGCCACGCCGGTGGAGACGGTGGAGCGGGATCGCAGGAAGAACTCGGACCGTCATCTGCGCCGGCTGGCCGCGCTGGTCGCCGAGCACGACGCGGTCGAGGTCGTCGTCGGGCTCCCGCGGACCCTGGCCGATCGCGCGGGGTCATCGGCCCAGGACGCCATCGAACTGGCCGACCGGCTCGCCGAGCGGATCGCCCCGGTGCCGGTCCGGCTCGCCGACGAACGGCTGACCACGGTGACGGCCCAGCGTTCGCTGCGCGAGGCCGGGGTGCGCTCCCGCGGGCAGCGCGCCGTGATCGACCAGGCGGCGGCGGTCGCGATACTGCAGGGCTGGCTCGATCAGCGGCGGGCACTGCTGCCGCAGTACCGCACGCCCGCCCGAGACGGACGCCACGGAGGCAGGCGATGGCTGAGGACACGCACGGCTATTCCGACGGCGACGCCGCCGAGCGGGCCCAGCCGGTGGCGGTCGGTCCGCCGCGGCGCCGGATGGACCGCACCGCGCGGGCCCGCGCGGTGCGCAATCGCCGGCGGCGGCGCACCATCGGCCTGCTGTCGCTCGGCCTGCTGGGCGCCGTCATCGTGGCTGCGGTGCTGCTCGGCTCCAAGCTGTGGGGCGGCCTGTTCGGATCGCCGACCGATTTCACCGGTCAGGGCGATCAGCGACGTGCTGATTCAGGTGCACGAGGGGGACTCGACCACCGCGATCGCGCAGACCCTGGTCGATGCGCATGTGGTCGCCAGCGCTCAGCCGTTCGTGTCGGCGGCACAGGGCAACTCGGCGATCGCGGCGATTCAGCCCGGTTTCTACAAGCTGCGCACCGAGATACCCTCCGCGTCCGCCGTCGAGAGGCTCGCCGATCCGGAGAACCGGGTCGGCAAGCTGACCATTCCCGAAGGCCGCCAGCTCGACGACATCACCGACCTTCAGAGCAACGAGGTCACCGACGGTATCTTCACGTTGATCTCGAAGGCGAGCTGCGTCGCTCTCGACGGCGACGAGAAGTGCGTCTCCGCAGCCGATCTCAAGGCCGCCGCGGGTGCCGGAACCCCGGAGTCGCTGAACGTGCCGGACTGGGCCGTGCAACCGGTGACCAAGATGGGCAGCGACCACCGCCGGCTCGAGGGCCTCATCGCGGCCGGCACCTGGAGCTTCGACCCGACGGCTTCGCCGCAGCAGATCCTCTCGTCGTTGGTCGCGACCAGCGCCGACCACTACACCAACGGCGGTCTGCTGGACACGGCGAAGACGATCGGCATGTCGCCCTACGAGATCCTCACGGTCGCATCGCTGATCCAGAAGGAAGCCAAGCCCGACGATTTCGCCAAGGTGGCCCGGGTCATCTACAACCGGCTGGACGAACCGCAGCGCCTCGAGTTCGACTCGACGGTCAACTACCCACTGGACCGCCAGGAAGTGGCCACCACCGACGCCGACCGGGCCCGGGTCACACCGTGGAACACCTATGCCTCCGACGGACTTCCGGCCACCCCGATCTGCTCGCCGGGCGATCAGGCGCTGGCGGCGGCCGAGCATCCCGAACCGGGCGACTGGCTGTACTTCGTCACCATCGACATGGACGGCACCACGCTGTTCACCAAGGACTACCGCCAGCACCTGGCCAATATCGAACTGGCCAAGCGCAACGGTGTGCTCGACAGTGTCCGCTGACACGTCCGCGCAGGGCCGCGGTACTGGGTAAGCCGATCGCGCACTCCCGCTCACCGCAGTTGCACCTGGCCGCCTACCGTGCGCTGGGTCTCGATGACTGGACCTACGACCGCATCGAATGCACCGCCGATGAACTCCCTTCGCTGATAAGCGGTTTCGGCCCCGAATGGGTCGGCGTGTCGGTCACCATGCCCGGGAAGTTCGCGGCGCTGCGCGTCGCCGACGAGCGGACCGAACGCGCCCAACTCGTCGGTTCGGCCAACACCCTGGTGCGCACCGAACGCGGATGGCGCGCCGACAACACCGACATCGACGGCGTCGCGGGGGCGCTGGGCGCGGTGTCGGGTAGCGGCATCGTGCTCGGTTCCGGCGGCACCGCCCCCGCCGCGGTCGCCGGCCTGGCGGCGGTCGGCGTCGAACACGTCACCGTGGTCGCCCGCAACCCGGGCAAGGCGGCCCGTCTGCTGGAACTGGCCGCCACCCTCGGGATGGGGGCGCGGTACTGCGCGCTCGACGACGACGCCCTGCCCGGATGTGTCGCCGAGGCGGCCGTCGTGGTCAGCACGCTGCCCGCCGACATCGCCGCCCGGTACGCCGACACGATCGCGCCGGCCCCGCTGCTGCTGGACGCGATCTACGACCCGTGGCCCACGCCGCTGGCGTCGGCGGTCACCGCGGCGGGCGGCCGCGTGGTCAGCGGTCTGCAGATGCTGCTGTTCCAGGCCTTCTCGCAGGTCGAACAATTCACAGGGCGGCCCGCTCCGCGCGAGCAGATGGCGGCCGCGCTCGGTTAGCCTGCGCCGGTGGGGGTGTGGGCCGGTCTGGCGGTTGCGGTGTGGCTGGTGACGCTGACGGCGGTCGATGTCCGGGAGCACCGGTTACCCAACGCGCTGACGCTGCCCGGGGCCGCGTTGATCCTGGCGGGTGCGGTGGCGTCCGGCAGGGGCCTGCCCGCGCTCGTGGGGGCGCTCGCGCTGACGGGCGGTTACCTCGTGGTGCACCTGCTGTCGCCGGCGGCGATGGGCGCCGGCGACGTCAAACTGGCGCTCGGCCTGGGCGCGCTGGCCGGGGCGTTCGGGGTGGACGCGTGGATATGGGCGGCCCTGGGCGCGCCGCTGCTGACCGCGCTGTGGGCGGCCTGCTGAGCGGCCGGCGGGTGCTGCCGCACGGCCCGGCGATGTGCGCGGCCACCGCGTCTCGCCGTCTTGCTGGCGATTTCGGTGTGTTGACCGGCGCTGAGCGCTCTGATACACACCGAAATCGCGCGGATTTAGTCTCCGAAACGCCACATGGGAAGATGGGACACGTGTTGCGTTGGACCACTGCCGGTGAATCCCACGGCCGCGCGTTGGTGGCCGTGGTCGAAGGCATGGTCGCCGGCGTCACCGTCACCTCCGATGACATCGCCGAACAGCTGCGCCGACGCCGCCTGGGTTACGGCCGCGGCGCGCGGATGAAGTTCGAGCAGGACCAGGTGACCGTGCTCGGCGGAGTGCGGCACGGGAAGACGCTGGGCGGCCCGATCGCCCTCGAGATCGGCAATACCGAATGGCCGAAATGGGAGACCGTGATGGCTCCCGACCCGGTGGCCGCCGAGGATCTGGATGTGGCGCGGAATGCGCCGCTGACCCGCCCGCGGCCCGGCCACGCCGACTACGCCGGAATGCTCAAGTACGGCTTCGACGACGCCCGGCCGGTGCTCGAGCGCGCCAGCGCCCGCGAGACCGCGGCCCGGGTGGCCGCCGCCACCATCGCGCGGCAGTTCCTGCGCCAGGCGCTCGGCGTCGAGGTGGTGTCGCACATCATCTCGATCGGGGCGTCGGAGCCCTACGCCGGGCCGCCGCCCCTGCCCGCCGACCTGGCCGCGATCGACGACAGCCCGGTGCGGGCGCTATGACGCGCAGGCGGAGACGTCGATGATCGCCGAGATCGAGGCCGCCAAGAAGGACGGCGACACGCTCGGCGGTGTGGTCGAGGTCGTCGTGCACGGACTTCCCGTCGGGCTCGGATCATTCACCAGCGGTGACAACCGCCTCGACGGTCAACTCGCCGCCGCGGTGATGGGCATCCAGGCCATCAAGGGCGTCGAGATCGGCGACGGTTTCGAGACCGCGCGCCGCCGCGGCAGCCTGGCCCACGACGAGATGTATCCCGGGCCGGACGGCGTCGTGCGCTCCACCAACCGCGCCGGCGGTCTGGAGGGCGGCATGACCAACGGCCAGCCGCTGCGTGTCCGCGCGGCGATGAAGCCGATCTCGACCGTGCCGCGCGCACTGGCGACCGTGGACATGGCCACCGGCGACGAAGCGGTGGCGATCCACCAGCGCTCCGACGTGTGCGCGGTGCCCGCTGCCGGCGTGGTGGTCGAGGCGATGGTGGCGCTGGTACTGGCGCGTGCCGTACTGGAGAAGTTCGGCGGCGACTCGCTGGCCGAGACCCGTCGCAATGTCGATGCGTATCTGCGCACCGTGGCCGATCAGGAACCGGTGACTGAGCGTTCGGCGCCATCGGCGGCCGCCGGGGTTTCGGGATAGCCGATGGCACCGAAAGCGGTCCTCGTCGGCATGCCCGGTTCGGGCAAGTCGACGATCGGGCGCCGACTGGCAAAGGCCATGCGCGTCCCGCTACTGGACACCGACGTGGCGATCGTGGAGACCACCGGCCGCACCATTGCCGACATCTTCGCCAACGACGGCGAAAAGGAGTTCCGGCGCATCGAGGAGGAAGTCGTCAAGCAGGCGCTCGCCGCCCATGACGGCATCGTCTCGCTCGGCGGCGGAGCGGTGACGAGCCCCGGTGTCCGCGACGCGTTGGCCGGTCACACCGTGGTGTACCTGGAAATCGGTGCGGCCGAGGGGATTCGGCGCACCACCGGCGGCACGCCCCGCCCGCTGCTGGCCGGCGCCGACCCCGCCGAGAGGTACCGGACGCTGATGGATGAGCGGGTGCCGCTGTACCGTCAGGTCGCGACCATGCGGGTCAACACCAACCGGCGCAATCCCGGCGCAGTGGTGCGCTACCTGGCGGCGCGGCTGGAGAATCCCGGCACCGGCCAGTCCAAGCGCCGACGCCGTGCGCCGTGGCGACTGTCACCGCCGCCGGCGACACCGTGCTCATCCGACAAGTCGGACGCCGATACGACCCCGGGTGCGGCCGCCGCACCGACACCGGCAACCCCCGCGGCGCTGGCGGCGCGTCGCGCCGAGGCCCGTAAATGAGCGAAACCCTTTCTGTCCCAGCGCCGGTCACGGTGGAGGTGGCGGTCGATCCGCCGTACCCGGTGGTGATCGGCACCGGCCTGCTGGGGGAGCTCGGTGGCCTGCTCGAGGGCACCCACAAGGTGGCGGTCCTACATCAGCCGACGCTGGCCGATACCGCGGAGGCGATCCGGAACTATCTGTCCGACAAGGGTATTGACGCTCATCGTGTCGAGATCCCCGACGCCGAGGCGGGCAAGGACCTGCCCGTCGTCGGTTACATCTGGGAGGTGCTGGGCCGGATCGGCCTGGGCCGCAAGGACGCGATCGTCAGCCTCGGCGGTGGCGCGGCCACCGATGTGGCGGGTTTCGCCGCGGCGACGTGGCTGCGCGGCGTGTCGATCGTGCACGTGCCGACCACGCTGCTCGGCATGGTCGACGCCGCGGTCGGCGGCAAGACCGGCATCAACACCGACGCCGGGAAGAACCTCGTCGGCGCGTTCTATCAGCCGCGGGGTGTGCTGGTCGATCTGGCCACCCTGCAGACGCTGCCACGCAATGAGCTCGTGGCCGGGATGGCCGAGATCGTCAAGGCCGGGTTCATCGCAGACCCGGTGATCCTCGACCTGATCGAAGCCGACCCGCAGGCCGCGGTCGACCCGTCCGGTGAGGTGCTGCCCGAGTTGATCCGCCGGGCGATCACCGTGAAGGCCGAGGTGGTGGCCGCCGACGAGAAGGAGTCGGCGCTGCGCGAGATCCTCAACTACGGGCACACCCTGGCCCACGCGATCGAACGCCGCGAGCGCTACCGCTGGCGCCACGGCGCAGCGGTGTCGGTGGGACTGGTGTTCGCCGCCGAACTCGGCCGGCTGGCCGGGCGGCTCGACGATGCCACCGCCGAGCGGCACCGGACCGTGCTGACCGCACTGGGCCTGCCCGTCAGCTATGACGCCGACGCGCTGCCACAGTTGCTGGAGTACATGGTCGGCGACAAGAAGACCCGCGCCGGGGTGCTGCGCTTCGTGGTGCTCGACGGGCTGGCCAAGCCGGGCCGGCTCGAAGGTCCGGATCCGGCGCTGTTGGTGGCCGCCTACTCGGAGATCGCCGGCTAGCCCCTAGTCGGTCCGACGCTCTTCGATCACTGTGTCGTCGTCGATGACCGCGGTGTCGGGGTCGCGATCGGCCAGCGCGACCCGCGAGGTCTGCGGATCCGCCTCGGCTGCCACCGGAATCTCACCGGTCGGGCTGTCGTCCCGTACGGCCGCGAACACGTCGGTATCGCCCCGGCTGTACTCGTCGTCGTAGGCGTGCGAGTGCCGCACGATGGGCGGTGCGTTGCGGTCGGTGACCCAACGGCCGATCGCCACGCCGAGAATGGCGGGCAGGAAGACCAGTAGTGCGGTGAAGGCCGCGAAGGTGGTCAGCTCATTCATCAGCCCGCTCACATTGCCCACCGACTGGTAGACGAGCGAGATCGCCCACGACACGGCGCCGGACAGCAGGCCGGCGGTCAGACCGGCGAGCAGCCACGTCATCGCAAGGTCGTCACGGCGGTCCGGGTCCGGATTGGTGCGGGCGTCGTTTCGGCCGTCGATCAGCCCCCAGATGAACGCCAGGATCCCGTACACCGCCACCAGCGTGACGCTGATCAGCAGCGCCTTGGTTTCCCACTGATTGATCAGCGCACCCTGAACCAGGCGGAGGACAACCATCAACGCCGCGAACACGATTCCGCGCGACAACCACTTACCCATGAGGCCACAGCGTAGCGAGTACCGTCTGGGGCCGTGACACATATCCAGCGACGTGACAAGTTGAGTGCGCGTCTGGCCGCCGCGAATATCGACGCGATGCTGGTCAGTGACCTGAACAACGTGCGCTACCTGTCCGGCTTCACGGGTTCCAACGCCGCGCTGCTGGTTTTCGCCGACGACCGGCCGGCGGTGCTGGCCACCGATGGGCGCTACCGCACCCAGGCGGCCCGGCAGGCCCCTGACATCCAAACGGTCATCGAACGCGCCTGCGGGCCGCATCTGGCCGGGCACGCGGTCGCCGCCGGCGCGCGCCGGCTGGGTTTCGAAGCTCACGTCGTCACCGTCGACGCGTTCGACGTGCTCCAGCGGGCTTTCGATCAGGGCGCCGCGCCGGGCGCCGAGTTGGTCCGTGCGTCGGGGACGGTGGAGACGCTGCGCGAGGTCAAGGATGCCGGCGAGGTGGCCCTGCTGCGGCTGGCGTGCGAGGCGGCGGACGCGGCGCTGGCCGACCTCGTGGAGCGCGGGGGCCTGCGGCCGGATCGCAGCGAGAAGGAGGTCCGCAACGACCTCGAGGCGCTGATGCTCGAACACGGCGCCGACGGGGTGTCGTTCGAGACGATCGTGGCCGCCGGCGCCAATTCGGCGATTCCGCACCACCGCCCGACCGACGCGGTGCTGCAGACCGGCGACTTCGTCAAGATCGACTTCGGCGCCCTGGTCGGCGGCTACCACTCCGACATGACCCGCACCTTCGTGCTCGGCCCGCCCGCGGACTGGCAGCGCGAGATCTACGACCTGGTCGCCACCGCGCAGCGGGCGGGCCGAGAGGCACTGGCCCCGGGGGTGGCGCTGAGCGGCGTCGACGCGGCATCCCGGCAGGTCATCGTCGATGCGGGCTACGGCGAGACGTTCAGCCACGGCCTGGGACACGGGGTCGGATTGCAGATCCACGAAGCGCCGGGAATCAACGCGACCGCCGCCGGTACACTTCTTGCTGGTTCGGCGGTCACCGTGGAGCCTGGTGTCTACTTGCCCGGTCGCGGCGGTGTCCGCATCGAGGACACGCTCGTCGTGAATGTTGGTTGGGACCGCACAGGCACGAGCACCCCCGAACTGCTTACCCGGTTCCCCAAGGAACTGCAGATCCTCTAAAGGAGCACCGACGTGGCATCGACTGCCGATTTCAAGAACGGCCTCGTCCTCAACATCGACGGCCAGCTGTGGCAGATCACCGAGTTCCAGCACGTCAAGCCCGGCAAGGGTCCGGCCTTCGTACGCACCAAGCTCAAGAACGTGCTCTCGGGCAAGGTCGTCGACAAGACCTTCAACGCCGGGGTCAAGGTCGAGACCGCAACGGTCGACCGCCGCGACGCCACCTACCTCTACCGTGACGGCACCGACTTCGTGTTCATGGACTCCGAGGACTACGAGCAGCACCCGCTGCCGGAGTCGCTGGTCGGCAACTCCGCCAACTTCCTGCTGGAGAGCATGGCGGTGCAGATCGCGTTCAACGAGGGCGCCGCGCTGTACCTGGAACTGCCCGTCACCGTCGAGCTTGTCGTCGCCAGCACCGAACCCGGCCTGCAGGGTGACCGTTCGTCGGCCGGCACCAAGCCCGCCACGCTGGAGACCGGTGCCGAGATCCAGGTTCCGCTGTTCATCAACACCGGCGACAAGCTGAAGGTCGACACCCGCGACGGAAGCTACCTGGGTCGCGTGAATGCCTGACGGCAAGCCCGCGCGTCCTGTCCGAGGCCGGCACCAGGCGCGCAAGCGGGCGGTGGACCTGCTCTTCGAAGCCGAGGCCCGCGGGCTGACCGCCGCCGAGGCGGCCGAGAGCCGGACCGCGCTGGCCGAGACCAATGCCGACGTCGCCGCGCTGAACCCGTACACGGCGACGGTGGCCCTCGGGGTCACCGAGCACGCCGCCCACATCGACGATCTGATCAGCGCGCACCTGCAGGGCTGGACGCTGGCCCGGCTGCCCGCCGTGGACCGCGCGATCCTGCGGGTGGCGGTGTGGGAGCTGCTGCACGCGCAGGACGTGCCCGAGCCGGTGGCCGTCGACGAGGCCGTCGAGCTTGCCAAGGAGCTGTCCACCGACGACTCGCCCGGTTTCGTCAACGGGGTGCTGGGTCAGATCATGCTGGTGACGCCACAGATCCGCGCGGCGGCCGAAGCGGTGCGCGCTGCCGGGGTCGATCAGGACTGACACCGCGCGCTCGTCGGGACGAGCCGGGCCGAGTCTGGTTGGGTAGAGCCATCCTCCAGGAAAGGCAGCGGGCAATGGGTTTCAATCCGAAGGACGCGATCGACTCGGCCAGGGATATCGCCACCTACGCCGTCGAGATGTCCGCCGACATCGTGGACAACGCCGTCGAGATCCTCAAGGGCAACGTGACCGAGGGGGCGAGCAACATCGTGCAGGACTCGCTCGACATCGCCGGTCACACCGTCGAGAAGGTCGTCGAACAGGTCAAAGCGGTCGCCTCCGGCCGCGACGACGACGTGTAACCCGTTCGGGCCCCGGCATTCACGATCTCTGAAGGTCCGTTCAGTGTCGGTGAAACACGGGTGCGCGTACGCGCCGGACGGTCGATGATGGTGGTGTGCTGCCGACCCTCGATCTCGCCGACGCCGATGCCGACCCGGACGCATTCCGGACCGCGCTGCGCGAGGCCGCGCACGGCTACGGCTTCTTCTACCTGACCGGACACGGCGTACCGCGAGAACAGTGCACCGAGGTGCTCCGACTGGCCCGACAGTTCTTCGCGCTGCCCGACGCCGCCAAAGACGAGATCAGCCAGCTCAAAAGCCCCCAGTTCCGCGGCTATTCGCGGCTGGGCGGTGAACTCACCAACGGCACGGTCGATTGGCGCGAGCAGATCGACATCGGTCCCGAACGTGGGGTCATCGCCGACGCCGGCGGGTACTGGCGTCTGCAGGGCCCCAACTTGTGGCCGTCGGCGCTGCCGGCGCTGCGGCCCGTTTTCGAGCGGTGGAGTGCCGGTTTGTCCGGCGTGGGGTTGCGGTTGCTGCGGCACTGGGCGGTGTCGCTGGGCGCCGCGGAAACGGTGTTCGACGCGGCCTTCGCGGACCGGCCGGCCACCCTGATCAAGGTGGTGCGCTATCCAGGCACGGTGGACACCGCCCAGGGCGTTGGGGCGCACAAGGATTCGGGTGTGCTGACATTGCTTCTGCTGGAGCCGGACTCGCAGGGACTGCAGGTGGAGCTGCGTCCGGGCGAGTGGATCGACGTGGCGCCGGTGGACGGCGCGTTCGTCGTCAACACCGGGGAACTGCTGGAGGTCGCGACCGGGGGATACCTACGCGCCACTCGGCACCGGGTGATCGCCCCCGCACCAGGCACCGACCGGGTGTCCATTCCGTTCTTCCTCAACCCGGCCCTGGACGCCCGGGTGCCCGTCATCACGCTGCCCCCGGAGTTGGCCGCACGGTCCCGCGGAGTCGAAGCCGACCCGGACAATCCGATCTTCAACACCTACGGGGAGAACGCCTGGAAGTCGCGCACGCGCGCCCACCCCGACGTCGCCGAACTGCACCACGGGATCCGCCGGACGGGTGCGGCTACGGCCTATTGAGGCATGCTTAATCTCCGCCTGATCGCAACCCTGGGTGCGGACGTCCGGCATGCCTAGGGTGAGAACGTGTTCGACGTCCGCAGGCTGGTGGTGCTCCGCGAGGTCGCTCGCTGCGGCTCGCTGAGCGCCGCGGCGTCCGCGCTGATGTACACCACTTCTGCTGTGTCACAACAGATCAGCACTCTGGAGCGCGAGGTCGGGTCGACCTTGTTGGTGCGCGGCCCCGCCGGTGCGCAGCCCACGCCGGCCGGCCGGCGGCTGCTCGAGCACGCGGAGAACATCCTCGCCGCGATAGCGGCGGCCGAACATGATCTGGCCCGGCAGGCAACCGCATCGCCGGAGACGCTGCGGGTGGCCTCCTTCGCCAGCGCAGCCGCGGCGATCCTGCCCGGCGCGCTGGCCAGGTTCCGCAACTCCCATCCGCGGGTGCGCCTGCAGTTGGTATCCGCCGACCCGGACGACGGGATCGAATTGCTGGGCAAGGGCGATGTCGAAGCGGCCGTCATCACCGAGGTGCCGGGGGAGCGCGCCCAGTACCCGGGCGTGCGTACCGTCCCGGTGTACGACGACGAGTTCTTCGTCGTCCTGCCGCCCGCACACCGGCTGGCCGGACGCGCGGAGGTGCCGCTGAGCGCGCTCGCGGACGAGGACTGGGTGGTCAGCTCGGCCACCGGCACTTGCCCGGATACCCGTGTCTTTCACAATGCTTGTCGCAGTGCGGGTTTCACCCCTTCGGTGACGTTCCGTTCGGAGGACTACTCGACGGTGCAGGGTCTTGTCGCCGCGAGCCTCGGGGTGTCGCTGGTGCCGTCGCTGGCGGCGGCACACGCTCGGCCCGACGTGGCGGTGCGCCGGGTCGCCGGTGCGCGTCCGGTCCGTCGCGTCGCGCTGGCAACGGCATCCGCACCCGGTCGCGGCAGCGCGCTTGCTGCCCTGGAGTCGCTGGTGCGGGGAGTCGGTGCGCAACTCGCCAACGATGCCGTATACAGCGTTCCTGCACGCCCTTTCAGCGTCGCTTGAACCCCTGCCCCCGCACCGGTGAGGGGTCTAGCGTTCCCCTGGTCGCCAACTCGAGGAGCTCAAAACCTATGACTGTCACAGATATTGGCACGCCCACGCTGTCCACGGGCGCAGCGGCGCTGGCCGTGGCACATGAGGTCGCCCGCGACGTGGCCGCCGGCGCGGTGCAACGCGAGCTGGATGGTGTCTGGCCGGAGGAGGCACTCCGGCTGGTGGCGCGGTCGGGACTGCTGTCGATCCTGGTTCCCGCCGGTCATGGTGGACCCGACCTCCCGCAGTCCACCGCCGTTGAGGTGTTACGCATTCTCTCCCAGGCCGATTCGGCCGTCGGCCAACTGCTGCTGTCGCATTTCGTGCTGGCCGCGGCGATCCGGGGACTCGAGGGCAGCGACCCGGCACCGCGGTTGTTCGCCGACATCCTCGCCGGTGCGCAACTGGGTAACGCCACCGTCGAACGCGGCACCCGCACATCGGCGGAACGACTGACCACGGTGGCCCGCCGCGCCGAGGGCGGATGGGTGCTCAACGGCACCAAGTACTACGCCACCGGTACCTTGGGAGCCTCGTGGATCGCTGTGGCCGCGCGCATCCCGGGCACCGAACCCTCACACGGAGCCACGGTCTTCGTCCGGCCCGCCGACGCGGGGGTGACGCTGAACCTGGACCGCTGGTCGTCATTCGGCCAGCGGGGCACCGCCAGCGGTGAGGTGGTGTTCGACGGGGTCGTCGTCGAGGATGCGTTCGTCCTCGACGAGGGACCCGACCCCGACCCTGTCACCGCGCCGCCGTCAGTGCTGGGCGCGTTCGACCAGGCGCTGCACGCGGCGGTCGACATCGGCATCGCCCGTGCCGCACTGGAGGACGGCGCCGAGTTCGTCCGTACCAGGAGCCGACCGTGGTTCGAGGCCGGGGTCGAAAGCGCCGCCGACGAGCCACATGTCGTGCGCCGTTTCGGCGAGCTGACCGCGCGCCTGTACGCACTGGAGGCGCTACTGGCCCGCGGCTCGGCACTGGTCGATGCCGCGCTTGCCGAACCGGAACTGACCCGCGAATCGGCGGCGGACGCCTCGCTGACGGTGGCCGCGGCCAAGGCGCTGGCCCAGGAGTTCGCCGTCGAGATCGCCAGTGGTGTGCTCGAACTGGCCGGCGCCTCGGCCACCGATCGCAAGTACGCACTCGACCGGCACTGGCGCAACGTGCGGGTGCACTCGCTGCACGACCCGGCGCGCTGGAAGTACGTCCACCTCGGCAACCACACGCTGCGCGCAACTCTGCCACCGCGCCTCGGCGTGCTGCTCTGACCTTATTTCAACTAGCGCAAAGGAATTCACCATGACCGGTTTCTATGTAACTGGAAGCATCAACGTGCCCACCGTCGAGGACGCCTTCCGCCTGGTCGGTTCGCGACTGCAGCCGGGCGTCACTCGAGTTCCCGACGGAGAGCCCGGTAACCGGGCCAACTGGGTGCTCACCCAGTCCGATCTGTTCCTTCGACAACCCGACGCTCGACGTCGTCGACGGTCGGGTCCAGACGCGGCCGGGCACCGAGGTGGAATTCGGCGAGGTCGACTACCACACCATCGCGGCAGACTCCTATGAGAAGTTCCGTCCGCGCCCGCCACGACGGGGTGCTGGCGCAGGAGTCGCGCTTCCTGGTGTCCATCCCGACGCCGTTCAATGCGGTCAATTTCTTCGTCGCGTTCGACTCGCAGGCGGAGGTCGCACTGGCCTACGAGAAGAAACTGCGGCGCAGCGTCGCAGCCCTGCAAGAGCTGATTCCGCCGCGGGACTTGGCGATTCAGTGGGATCTGCCGATCGAACTGGCCACCCTCGAGGGCTGGTTCCCCAACCCGTACTCGGGACCGGAGGCGATCTTCGCCGCGACCGCGCGGCTGGCGTCCTGGCTGCACGACGACACCGAACTCACCTTCCACCTGTGCTACGGCGACTCCAAGTTCGGCGCCTCGCCCTTCATGGGCGATCCGCCGGACGCCGAGGCCGCCGCCCGCGGTGGGCGGCACATCCTGCCCCGGGACGCGTCGGCGATCGTCGCCCTGGCCAACGGCCTGTCCCGGCATGTCACCCGCCGGATCGACGCGTTCCAGGCGGCCACGGTGGCGGCGTGGACCCGCCGCGCGCACTGGCGACCGCTGGCCGATCTCGCCGTCGAGCCGGACACCGCGTTCTACCTCGGACTGCTGCACGCCGAGGACGGTGTCGCGGGTGCACGTCACCGGGCGCAGCTGGCCGCCGAATTCCTGCCCGACTTCGGCATCTCCACCGAATGCGGGCTCGGGCGGCACTCCGAGGCACAGCTCGAGGCCGTCCTCCACGCCTGGCAGGAGTACCGCGAGTACTCCGCGTCCCGTCAACCCGCACTTGCCGGATAGGAACCCGACCATGACCGACATACTCACCCGTGACATCGACGGCGTCATCGCTGTCGCCGCCGACCCGCCGGAAGCGGCCGCCACACCCGCCGGGGGCAATCCCGGCCTGCTGGGCCTGCCGCTGACCATCGCCGGCGCCGTCGGACTTGGCTTCACCAACACCGGGATCGTGTCAGCAGGTGCGGCGGCGGTCCCGATCCTGTTGTCGGCCACCGCTGTCGGCCTGCTGCTCACCACGATCTGGGCCGCGGCACTGGGACAGAACGTCAATGCCACGGTGTACGGGGTGTTCTTCGGGTTCTACGGCAGCTTCGCCGCGCTGTCGCTGGGGCAGACGCACAACTGGTTCGGCATCCCGCCGGAGGCCGCGACCCAGACCACCGCGCTGTGGCTGGGCAGCTGGCTGCTGGTGATCGGTCTGCTGACCGTCCTGACATTGCGGCTGCCGTGGACGTACCCGGTGTTGTTCGCCGTGGTCGACGTCGCCCTGGTGCTGTTGTTGATCGGCACCCTGTCCGGGAGTGCGGCGGCAACACACGCCGGCGGCTGGGCGGTGTTCGTGTTCGTCGCGTTCGTCATCTACTTCTACGTCGCCTCGCTGTGGGAGGAGACCGGAGGCCGGCCGCTGCCACTGGGCCGTCCGCTGGTCGGCTGACGCCGGACGTCAGCCGACGGGCGCGTAGGCGGGCAGGTCGATCGAATCGGCGGTGTTGAACCACGTCCTGGCTGCGATCGGTCGAAACGGCCAGCGCTGTATCCACTTCATCACCAGTTGCGTGACGACGATGTCGGCGTTGGTTGCGGGCGCGTAGCCGTCGACCCCGCGGGGCAGGTCCTGGCATCGGTCGACATAGGGGCGCATCCTGGCGGCGTATCCGCGCAGTGCGCGCTCGACGTGTGCGTTGGTGAGTTGGGTTGGGGCAGGACCGAGTTCGCCCGCCAGCAGGTAGGCGCCGACGAGAGCGAGGCTGGTGCCCATGCCCGACAGCGGGGAGGCGCAGTATCCGGCGTCGCCGACCAGCGTCACCCGGCCCTGAGACCAGCTGTCCATGTGCACCTGGGCGAAGGCGTCGAAGTAGAAGTCGTCGGCCTGTGCGGCGGCGGCCAGCAGGGTGTCGGTCTGCCAGCCCGCGCCGGCCATCCGGTCGATCAGCAACTGGCGCTGCGCGTTCACGTCGTGGCGGTCGTACTCGATGGGATCCGCGCGAAATGCCAAGCCCGCCTTGGCGATCGCCGGGTCGTGCGACGGCCGCATGGACGCATTGATCCCCGGCGGTGCCTGGTACATCAGAAACCAGCCGTCCAGTCCGACGTGGTCGGGGGCGGTGAACCACGCGTGGTAGCCGCCCAGGGGTTTGACGAACCGCTCCTCGGGACCGAAGGCCAGCCGGCGCACCGCCGAATGCGGGCCGTCGGCGCCGACCACGAGATCGGCGCGCACGGTCGAGCCGTCCGTCAACGTCACGTCGACGCCGTCCTCGTCTGGCCTCAGGTTCGAAACGCCGGTGTTGAAGCGGTATTCGGCGCGCTCGGCGGTGGCGCCGTAGAGCACGTCGACCAGATCGCCGCGCAGGATCTCCAGCTTGGACACCAGGCCGTTGCCGTCGAACGCTTCCACCGGCATCTCGGCGCG
The DNA here is from genome assembly GCA_963779655.1 of uncultured Actinomycetota bacterium. Lineage (GTDB taxonomy): Bacteria > Actinomycetota > Actinomycetes > Mycobacteriales > Mycobacteriaceae > Mycobacterium. Next base: position 148,780 of record CAVZZD010000016.1, read on the forward strand.
CCTGCTGCCGTCCGCGCGGACCCAGGCGGCGCCACGCTGGAACAGGGCGCGCTTCTTCATCTCGCCGAGCAGACCCATGCGTTCGACCACGTCGGCGCCGGCGCCGCGCAGGTCCACGGTCTGGCCACCCGGCCGGATGCCCGGTGCGGTTTCGACAACCACCACGCGGTATCCGTAACTCGTCAACCAGAAGGCCAGCGCGGGACCGGCGATGCCGGCGCCACTGATGACAACGGTGGGGCGGGAGGGTGGCTCGGAGTTGGGATGGGACACGGCGCCCAACCTAGCGCGCCGGATTACGCTTGCCCATCATGGCTGATCCGGCACCTAGTGGTGTGTCCTGCAATTAATTGGTGATTGGTTGGTATGATTCTGCTGCGTGAGGCAGCCGGTGCCCGCGCTGGGATGTCGGCTGGACAGCGTGAGGTTCTCGAGTCGGTGGCTCGGTCGCAGTCGGCAGCGCATCGGGAGGTGGTGCGGGCCAAGGCGTTGTTGATGGCGGCCGACGGCCTGGCGAACACGGCGATCGCGCAGGCGTTGTCGGTGTCGCCGGCGTCGGTCAGCGGGTGGCGCACCCGGTTCGCCGAGGAAGGGCTGGTGAAGTTGGCTCAGGTCCGCGAGGGTCGAGGTCGAAGAAGACGATCCCGCAGGAGAAGATCGACGAGATCGTGGATCTGACGCTGAACTACCGTCCGCAGGGCGAGACCCATTGGAGCTGCCGGACGATGGCCGCGGCGAGCGGGGTTCGAAATCGACTGTGCAGCAGGTGTGGTCGGCGCGGGGTCTCAAACCGCACCGGGTCGAGACGTTCAAGTTGTCCAACGATCCGAAGTTCGAGGAGAAGCTGGTCGATGTCGTGGGGCTGTATCTGAATCCGCCGGAGAAGGCGATCGTGTTGTGCGCCGATGAGAAGTCCTCGGTGCAGGCGCTCGACCGCACCCAGGCATCGCTGCCGATGGTCAAGGGGCGCGGCGAGACGATGACCCACGACTACAAGCGCCACGGCACCACCACCCTGTTCGCCGCGCTGAACGTGCTGACCGGCATGATCATCAGCCAGTGCATGCCTCGGCACCGGCATCAGGAATGGTTGAAATTCCTCAAGACCATCGACCGGCAGGTGCCCAAGGATCTGCAGATCCACCTGATCCTGGACAACTACGCCACCCACAAGCACGAAGACGTCCGCACGTGGCTGGACAAACACCCCCGGTTTCACCTGCACTTCACCCCGACCTCGTCGTCGTGGCTCAACCTGGTCGAACGCTGGTTCCGGGAACTGACCGACAAAGCGTTGCGGCGCGGCGTCTTTCACTCCGTGCCCGACCTCGTCGCCTCCATCCAGGAATACATCGACGCCCACAACGACGACCCCAGACCCTACGTGTGGACAGCCACCGCCGAGTCCATCCTCGCCAAAGTCGCACGCGGTCGAATCGCCCTCGAAAAAGTCAGCTAAATGCAGGACACACCACTAGATCGCGGCTGTCCGTGCAGGACTGGGTGCAGGCCGGCTTCGGTGTCATCTCCGACGACGGCCTCAAAGCGCTCACCGTCGACCGGTTGTGCAAGCGGGTCGGCGCCACCAAGGGCAGCTTCTACTGGCATTTCGCCGATCTGAGCGCCTACCGCACGGCGCTGATCGGCGCATGGGCGACCCTGCGCGACGAGGATCGCGGGCATTTCGAGAACCTGGCGGACCTGCCGCCGCGGGAACGCCTGGTCGTGATGATGACCGCCCTGGTCACGCCGCGGCACTGGATGCTGGAGCGCGCGATGCGGGAGTGGGCCCGTTCGGAGCCGACGGTGGCGGCCGCGGTGCGCGAGTCGGACCGGCGGGTGCTGGCAGCAGTGCGGCGGGCGTTCGTCGACTCCGGGTTCGACTCCGAGGAGGCCGACGTGCGGGCCAATGCCACGTTCGCGGCGGGTATCGGCTTTCTGCATCTGTCTGGTCTGCAACCCAATTCACGGTTGGCGGCCGGCCGGGAGCGCTTTCTCGCCATCATGCTGCGGCCATAGTCACGTCGCCATACTAAAAGGTATGGTAGCGTCCGCGCGCATGCTGTCCGACGAGTTCCTTGCCGCGCTGTCCGACCGGGCGGCCGAGGCCGAAGAACTGCGGCGGCTGCCGGCCGCCACTGTCGCCGACTTCCGTGCCGGCGGTCTGGCCCACCTGCTGCTGCCCGCCCGTTACGGCGGTCAGCAGGCCGACTTCCCGGAGATCCTGGACGCCGTCCGGCGGATGGCCCACGGTTGCGCGTCGAGCGCGTGGACGCTGGGCTTCTACATGCTGCACAACTGGATGCTCGCGCTGTACGGCGAGCAGGCCCAGGAGGAGGTATTCGTCGACGGCCCGGTGCTGTGCCCCGCCCCGCTGGCGCCGACGGGTCGCGGCGTGCCTGCCGACGGCGGTGTCCGGTTGACCGGCCGCTGGTCGTGGGCGACCGGCATCATGGACGCCGACTGGGTGATGGTGGGCGCCCTCTGCGGCCCCGACGACGGGATCTATCCGGCGCTCGCGCTGCTGCCCGCCGGCGACGTCGAGGTCGACGACGTCTGGCATACCGCGGGGATGCGCGCGACGGGCTCCAATGACGTCATCGTGTCCGACGTGTTCGTGCCCGAGCACCGGCTGGTCAATGTCGTCGACATCTACGGCGGCACCGCGCCGGGCGCAGCGCTGCACGACGCCCCGCTGTACCGCTGGCCGATGGTGCCTGCGTTGGCGCTGCTGGCGGCCATGCCCGCCCTCGGTGCGGCCGAACACGTCGCCGACCTGTTCGCCGACCGGCTGGCCGACCGGGTGCTGGCGTATTCCGGTGTGGCACAGAAGAATCAGCCGTCGGCGCAGATCAGGCTCGGCGATGCGCGGGTGCGGCTGGCCGCACTGCGCGGTCTGCTGGACGCCACCACCGCCGGCATCGAGACGTCCGTCGGCGCCGGAGAGCGGGTCAGCCGCCCCGACCGGGCCAACGCGCGGGCGGCCGCCGCGCACATCGTGCACGAATCCCGTTCGGTGATCGCCGACCTGCTCGAATCCTCCGGGGCCAGCGCGCAGTTCCTGACCAATCCGATGCAGCGGGCGAAGCGGGATGTGGATGTGATCTGCGGGCACGTCGTGTTCGACTACGACACCAGCCGCGAGCTCGCCGGGGCGTGCGAGATCGGCGTCAAGGTGTCACCGATCGCCATGATCTGACCGCCGGGCTCACCCCGCAAAGGCCGGTACGACTGGGGGCTGGTGTCCGCGTCGACGAAGGCATCGCCCTGAGGGTCAATGATGCCGGGGATGAGCGGAATGCCCGGCGACCAGGGGATGGACGGCATGATGTCCGACGAGGACATGGCCGCGCTACAGAGCGCCCAGGGATCGCGGCCGCCGGGCAGTACCTTACGTAGATGATCAAGCATCACCAGGGCGCGATCGGCATGGCGCAGACCGAGATCCAGTATCCTGCGGCGATCGCATTGGCGCACTCGATCGTCACCAGCCAGCAGCACGAAGATCGACACCATGAACAAGATCCTGGCGTCGCTATAGCAGCCCTGGTCAATTGCGGGCTGGCTCCGTAGGCCGATCAGCCGACCGACCCGCCCGCGCCAATCTCGACGCTGATCGGCAAGGAGATCCGTATCGCCACAAGGAATTTGGGTGTGTCACGCGGCGCTCATTTGCGGCCTCGGCGATGACCACGCCGGAGCCTGCCGAGGCGCAGCGACCCGGAACCCACAGCCAGGTATTGCCGCTGTATGCAGCCGGGTTCGTCACCGCCTTCGGAGCGCACAGCATCGCCGCCAGCCTCGGCGGCTACATCCACGGCCAACATGCCTCCCTACTGGCACTGGGGCTGTTGCTGGCGGTTTACGACGGGGCCGAAGTTGCGTTGAAACCAGTGTTCGGGTCGTTGGCCGACCGCATCGGGCCACGGCCGGTGTTACTCGCCGGCCTGCTCGCGTTCGCCACCACGTCCGGCGCATTCGTCGTCGCCGGTGACCCCGCGTTGGGTGGGACTGGCCCGGTTCGGCCAGGGCGCCGCGGCGGCGGCATTCTCCCCGGCCGCCGGTGTGCTGGTCTCCCGGCTGAACCCGCCGGGCGGACAAGGACGCGGGTTCGGTCGCTACGGCGCCTGGAAGGGCCTGGGCTACACCCTTGGTCCGATGCTGGGTGGGGTCTTGATTGCCGCCGGTGGCTACAACCTGCTGTTCGCAACCCTGGCTGCGCTCGGGGTCGCGGTCGCGGGATGGGCGTTGCTGGCGGTTCCCGGCGTGGCGCCGTCATCGCGGACCCGTCAAACCGTCGCCGATCTGGCCCGTCGACTCAGCAGCCCCGGGTTCATGCGGCCCACTCTCGCGTTGGCCGCTGCCACCGGAGCCCTGTCGGTCGGAGTGGGGTTTCTCCCCGTCGTTGGCGCCGAGCGAGGCCTCGGCCCACTGATTACCGGCGTGGTCGTCTCGCTCCTCGCGGCGGCCGCCGCCTGATTCAGCACCGCGCGGGACGCGCCTACGACAACGGTCGCGTCGGCGACCGCGCCGGTCTTGCCACCGGTCTGGTGCTGGCCGCCGGGGGGTGCGTGGCGGTGCTCATACCGGGCATCGTCGGACTGGTCACCGCAGCGGTACTGATCGGCCTCGGCGTGGGGCTGATCACCCCGATCGGATTCGCCTATGTGGCGGCTACCGCCCCGAAAGAACGACTCGGCCAGACGATGGGTTCCGCCGAAGTCGGTCGCGAACTCGGCGACGCCGGTGGCCCACTCTTCGTAGGTGCCCTCGCCGCCGCCGTCACCCTCACCCCAGCCGTGTTGATCTTCGCCGGGTGCCTCACGGCCATCGCCGGTCTCCTCGCAGCACCCACCGGCCGTGCGCAGCATTCGAGGAATGGCGATCCCGTCGACTGATCGACAGTCGGCGGCCGAAACGGCGAGGATCCAGTCGCACGTTCGTGATCACGGTGCGGCGGAACGCGCGATCAATGTGATGGTGAACGTGCTTCCCAGGCCAGGTCCCCGGTTGGACGCGGTGATGCGGGCGCCCTGGGCTTCGGTGAGCGCCTTCGCGATGGCGAGCCCGATTCCAGCCGGGTCTTGAGCGAATCTTCATGGAAACATCGTCGATTCGCTACTCGACCGCGCCAGTGTGGATCGGGAGGGAGGTGAATCACCGGTGCATCGCAGATGTGCCCAAAGTCCTTGAAACGCAGTGCTGTCGACTCTGTCGGGCCACTTCGCTCGGGGAAGACTCAGAGAATGCGGGCCGTGCGCAACTAAAGCGGAGAACCGTCATGATGCTTTGGTACGACCACGATATGAGTGGGTGGGGTTACGCCGGGATGGGCATCGGGATGGTGCTGTTCTGGGCGTTGATCGTCGTCGGTATAGTCGTCTTGGTCAGATTCAGCTCGGGCGGCTCGCAATTCGGACGCGAGCCTCGCGACGATGCGCCTTCTCCCGAACAGCTGCTGTCGGCTCGATTCGCCAGCGGCGACATCGACGAAGCGGAATACCGCGAACGGTTGGCTGTACTGCGGGAAGGTATTCGTCGGTAGCCGCACTATCGCCAGGCCGCGGGCCGCGGTAATTCTCGTTGTGTCCGCCGTGCATCATGGACGACGCGACCTGCGTCGCCGAAGGTCAGAGCGCTGCGACATGACACCGAGTTTGAGAACCTACCCCGGTTGACGAGCATGCTGGCGAGATAACCGAAGGCACCGACGATCAGCAGCAGCCCCCAGGCGGCGGCCGCATCGAAGGTCTGCTGGCTCTGGATGAGCAGCCGCCCGATCCCGGCGCCGGTCCCGAAGATGTCCACCAGAAGGGTGACGATCAGGGCCAGGGCCGAAGCGACCCGCACGCCGAGCAGCACTCCGGGCGTCAGCGACGGAAGGCCGACCTTGACCCAGCGCTGTAGCGGCGACAGGCCGAGGGTGCGCGACATCTCCAGGCGCACTGCGGGAATGGTGCGCGCCGCGGCGGCCACGCTCAACAGGACGGGCCACGCGACGATCACGCCGACCACCACGACGCCCGTCAGGTGACCGGGACCCAGCAGCAGGATCGCCACCGGCAGCAGGGCCGCCGCGGGAACCGACGCCAGGAAATCGATGGTCGGTGTCAGGGCACGGTCGAGGCGCCGGGAGAATCCGATCGCCGCGCCCACCGCCAGTCCGATGAGGGTGGCCAACGCCAGCCCCAGGGCGTAGGTCGTCACCGTCTGGGCGATCGCCGGCATCAACACACCGTCGCGGTGTAACCGGGTCAGTGCCGCGAGCCATTCACCGGGCGGCGGCAGGGTCAGCGAATTCGGTTGGGCGACAAGCTGACAGATGGTCAGCAACCCCGCCAGGGGCAGCAGTCCGCGCACCGGTGTAGCCGGTTGGCCCACGGCGGAAGGCACTGCCGCCGGGCCGCCGGGCAGTACCCGGCCGACGGCGCGCCGCAGGACGACGCTGAGGGTGAACCCGATGACGCCGCACACCAGCGCGTAGGCCCACATGCGTGCGGGCGCAAGCGCATTGAATGATTCGATGAGCCCGCCGCCGAGTCCGCGCGGGTACAGCAGCATCTCGACGACGATCGCCACCAGCAAGGCGATGATCAGCGCGAGGCGGGCGCCCACCAGCCAGGCGGGCGCCGTGGCCGGGACGACGATCTTGCGCAGCGTTGCGACGGGGGACAGGTGCAGCATCCGCGCGACGTCGTACTGACGCGGGTGCACGGCGGCGACTCCGCCTGCCGTGGTCATCAGTACAGGCCACAGCGCGGCGTAGGCCGCGAGCAGTAACTCCGTTCTGGCCGTGGGTCCGAACGTGAGCACCGCAGCGGGCACCAGCGCCACCGCGGGGATCGTCCGGGCGACATCGATCGTCGCGGTCACCCAACGACCCCACCGTGATGCGAGTCCGATCGCCAGACCCAGCACCGCTCCGACTGTCAGCGCGATCGCCGCCGCGGCCAGCGCCACACCGAGCGTGTGACCGACGGCGCCCACCAGTTCGCCGTCGGTGATGAGGGTCCCGAGCGCGGCGAGCACCTCACCGGGCGTCGGCAGATACTCGTAGCGCAGCAGACCCGCCGATCCGAGGAGTTGCCAGCCGGCGATCACCGCCGCCGGCACCCACATGCCGGCGGCCCACGACCGTGAGCGGCTAGCCATCGTCGGCCCGCAGCGCTTCGCCCAGTCGGTGCCGCAGTCGCAGATACTGCGGAAGTTCGCGGGTCGCGAATTGATCGCGCGGGCGGGGCAGGTCCGTGGTCGCGGAGAGGGTGATCGCGCCGGGCCGCCCGGCCAGCACCAGCACCCGGTCGCTCAGGTAGATGGCCTCGTCGAGGTCGTGCGTGATGAAGACCACCGTCGCACCGGTCTGCTTCTGGACGGCGAGCAGCACGTCCTGCAGCGATGCTTTGGTGATGGCGTCGAGTGCGCCGAAGGGTTCGTCCATCAGCAGTACGTGGGCATCCAACGCGAGCGCCCGCGCGATCTGGGCGCGCTGGGCCATGCCCCCCGACAGCCGGGCCGGATAGTCGGATCCGGCCCCGTCGAGGCCGACCATCCGCAGCGCCCCGCCGACCCGACGTTGCCGCTGCTCGCGCGGAACCCGGCCTTCCAGCCCGAGCCCGGTGTTTCGCGCGACGGTCCGCCACGGCAGCAGTGCGTTGTTGTAGTCCTGGAACACCATGACCACGCCGGCAGGTGGGCCTGCCACCGGCGTTCCGTCGAAAACAACAGAGCCGGAACATGATTCGATCAAGCCGCCGAGCAGGCGCAGCAACGTCGTCTTGCCGACGCCGGAGCGCCCCACGATGCCGACGATCTCGCCGCGGTCGATGTGCAATGACAGGTCCCGCAGCACCATTCGTGTCCCGCGGGCCGTGGGGAGTCCGACATCGACCCCGCCGACGTGGTAGAGGCTCATGTGCCCTGCCACACCAGCGCGGCGATGTCTGGATCGCCCCGGACCGAGCCGACCGCCTTGGCGATCGTCACGTAGGGCGTCATCTGTTGGACGGTCACGTCCGCACCCCACTCGGGCAGCGTGGATCGCTCGACGATCGGCGCGGGCATCTTCAGCCAGTCGCGCATCATCGCGCGTGCCTCGGTCTCGTTGGCGTCCAGGAAGTCGATGGCCTCGGAAAGCGATCGGCGAAACGCCCGGATGGCGTCGGGATGGGTTCGGGCGAAGGGGCCCGACGCCGCCCACACCGAGGTCATCGCGGTATCGACGGTGCCACCGCTGGCGGCCTCGACGGCCTCGACGATGACGTCGTCGTGGGCGTGGAAGCCGCGGGACAGGATCGCGGCACTGAACGGTATGGACGCGACGGCCGCATCCACCTTGCCCGCGGCGAGTTGGTCGCCCATGGCCGCGAACGGTGCCTGCACGAACTTGACCTCGTCACGCGGGACGCCGTCACGCATCAGCAGGTACACCAGTGAGTCGATGATGATCCCGGTCAGCGACGGCACCGCGACCGTCTTCGACTTCAGCTGCGCGACCGTGGTGATCGACGGGTCCCGGGTGATCCAGACGGCGTTGGGCCGATCCCGTGACGATTGCTGCAGGCTCGACACGATCTGCAGGTCAAGTCCCTTCTCCGCGCCGATGAGCACCAGGGTCGGACCGCTCATCGCGATGTCGTACTGCCCCTTGGCCATCGACGCCATGAACAGTGGCAGGTCCTGTCCCTCGGTCACGTCGACACGCAGGCCGTTTCCTTCGAACATGCCGTGGGTGACCGCGGCCCGCACCGGCAGCGTGCTGGCGCTGGGGTACAGCGCGATCCGGATGCGGGTGAGTTGGTCTCCGCCGGCCGCGCCGTGATCGGAGCCGCAGGCCGTGACCAGCAGCATCAGGCACATCAGCACCGCGGCCAGACGACGACGCCGATGGTTTCGTCGCGTCATCAGCGGCACCTTCCCCCGTGTTCGAACGGTAAGCCACCCCCCGGCGCCGCAGGCGAAAATGGCCGCACGACACCCACAAGCGGTGCTCTTAGGAGATGATGATGCAACGGGAGGGGGGTTCGCGACAGAGTTGACGACCGAAGAGTCGACCGCAGTCTTTACTCCGGGCGACCAGTCCGCCCACCGCCTTCTGGACCGCGAGGACGACCTGGCCGCACTCCATGACGCGCTCCAGGAGGCGATCGCCGGGGCGGGCCGGGTGCTGCTGATCGAAGGCCCGGCCGGGATCGGCAAGACCGCGTTGCTGGACCAACTTCGCAGGCGTGCCGAAGCCGTGGGGATGTCCGTGCGGCTGGCGCGCGGCGGCGAGCTCGAGCGGGGTTTCGGCTTCGGCATCGTGCGGCAACTCCTCGAACCCGCGTTGGTGAGCGCCGACGCCGTGGAACGGGATCGGCTCCTGGCCGGTGCGGCCCGGCTGGCCGAACCGGTGTTCACCGATGTCGCCGCCAATGAGGAGACCCGCGATGTCGCCTTCGCGACCCTGCACGGCCTGTACTGGCTCGTCGCCAACCTCACCGAGCGCGGACCGCTGGTGCTGGCTGTCGACGACGCGCAGTGGGCCGACGAACCGTCGCTCCGGTTTCTCCTGCACCTTGCGCACCGCCTGGCGGGCCTGCCGGTTGTCGTCGCGCTGACGGTGCGTACGGCACCGGACCGCAACGCGCGCAGCCCTGAATGCTCTTCTGCTGGAAGCCCATCCGCCGATCATCCGGCCCCGCCCGCTGGGGGAGTCCGCGGTCGCCCGCTTGGTGCGGGCGAGCCTGGGTGTCGACGCCAGCACACGGTTGTGCCGTGCGTGCGCCGACGCCACGGGCGGTAACCCGTTCCTGCTGTCCGAGCTGCTGGGTGAGTTCCGCCGCGACGGCCGGCCCGCCGAGGAAATCGATCCGGAAGCCGTCGACCGACTGGGCCCGGAACGGATCGCGACCGCCGTCCTGCTGCGGGTCGGCGGACTGCATGTCGCAGGCGCCCGCGCTGGCGCGGGCGGTGGCGGTGCTCGGCGACCAGGCCCGGCTGGCCTGGTGTGCCGAACTGGCCGGGGTGGACCGGCGGCTGGCACGCACACTCGCGACCGGGCTCGTCGACCTTTCCGTTCTCGTTTCGGGTGAGCCACTTCGGTTCGTCCACCCGGTCGTGCGCACGGCGATCTATGCCGACCTGTCGGCCGAGGAACGGGCCGATCTGCATGCGCGCGCGGCGCGGCTGCTCGTCGACCACCGCGCTGATCAGGCCGCGGCAGCGGTGCACCTGCTTGCCACCACCCCCAGCGGCGATCCCGCCGTGGTGGCCATGTTGCGGGAGGCGGCCCGCTCGGCGCTGGCCGGGGGCGCGCCGGACACCGCGGCGACGCTGCTGCGGCGTGCCCTCGACGAGCCACCCGATTCGAGCACCGGCCGCGCGTGCTGTTCGAGCTCGGCAATGCCGAGCACGAGATCGGCGACCCCGCGCGCACACGGCCACCTGCGGGCGGCGGGCGAGACGACGACGGATCCGCTGCTGCGCGCGCAGGCGTTCATGGCGCTGGCGTGGACCACGCATCCCGACGCCCGTCGGCAGCGCGAGCAGCTCCCGTTCTACGAGTTGGCGGCCGCTCAGGTGGAAGCCCACGATCACGAACTGGCGCTTCAGCTGGAAGCGGCGCGGTTGGGTGCCCTGCTGCTCAACCCGGACCTGCCCGTCAAGTACGAACCGGAGGCCGACCGCTTCACCGATGTACCCGCACTGACCGCGGCCGAATGTCTGCTGCGCTCGTTCGTCGCGCGCCGGGCCCTGGAGGGCGGACCCGTGGCCCGGGCCGGCGACCTGGCCGAGGAGGCGGCCTCGCATCCCGCGTTGGTGAGTCAGGGCGGCCACCCGCTGTGGCGCACGAACATCACCATCTGCCTGGTGGAGGCCGAGCGCTACGACGTCGCCGAACGCTTCCTGTCCGGCGCCATCCGGCACGCCGAGCGCAACGGCTCACCGCAGTGGTTGGCCCGCGCCCTGTGGTTGCGGGGCCTGGCCCGACACCGGCGCGGCGACCTGCGCGCCGCCGAGGTGGACGCCCGCGGCTCGGTCGACATCCAGGGGCTGGCCTTGGACTACACGAAATCGCCAGGGCTGGTGGTGGTGATCGACTCGCTGGCCGATCAGGGGCGTGCCGACGAGGGTGAAGCGTTGCTGGCCGAGAAGGGCATGGACGGTGAACTGGACCCGACACTGTTCTCCGTGCTGCCGCTGTTGGCTCGCGGCCGGTTGCGGGCGGCCGCGGGTCATTACGTGCGGGCGCGCGCCGATCTCGAGGACGCCTTGCACCGGATCGGGTTGAGCCGCGGCCTTTTTCCCTGGGCGGCCGATGGCCGGATCGCGTTGGTGCCGGTGCTGACCGCCCTGGGCGACGACGATGAGGCCCGCGGTGTCGCCGAGGAGGCGCTGACCGCTGCGACGGCCGCGGCATCGTGTCGCCGCATCGGTGGGGCGCTGCGTGTGCTCGGCCTGGTCGAGGGTGGCGAGCGGGGACTGGACCTGTTGCGCCGGTCCGTCGAGACGCTGCAGAGCTCGCCGGCGTTGCTCTGGCGCGCCCAGGCTCAGGTCGACCTCGGTACCGCGCTGAGGCGCGACGGCCAGGACCGAGCCGCGCGCGAGTTTCTGCGGGAGGGAATGGAACTGGCCCATCGCTGCGGTGCCACACCGTTGGCTGACCTTGCGGTCGTGCGAGCTGCGGGCGGCAGGTGGACGACCGCGGCGCCGGGCCGGCGTGGGTGCCGACGCGCTGACCACCAGCGAGCGGCGGGTGGCCGAACTGGCCGCCGGTGGGGTGAGCAACAAGGAGATCGCTCAGTCGCTGTTCGTCACCCTGCGCACCGTCGAGCTGCACCTCTCCAACGCCTACAACAAGCTGCAGATCCGGTCACGCCACGAGCTTTCCGCAGCGCTGGGTTCCTGACCGAAGGGCAAAAGACTTCGGTTAATGCTTCGGTCGCGCGCCGTAGTGCGCGGCCTCCCCGTCGGGTCGACACTGAAATACAGGTCCTGGTTGTGGGGCTGCGCACGGGGAGAACTGCGATGAAGTATGCGAGTTGCATCGGGCGTGTGGGGGCGTTGGCGGTCGCGTTGGGGGTCGGAACCGCCATATCGGGTGCGCCGGGTGTGGCGTGGGGGGCGCCGGAGGATGCGGGGTCGGGTGCCGCGTCGTCTGATTCGTCGTCGCAGTCCTCTGGTTCGCCGGCACCGGGGGAGTCGGCAACCTCCTCGGCGGCGGGGTCGGCGGACGATCCCTCCGCCGACCCGTCGCCGGGTTCGGCCGGTGACCCGGCCGAGTCTGTTCTGCTCGTCTGCGGACGATGCGACGCCTTGACGGGTGGGATGAAGATCGACAGTTCCGGCGGGGCGCACACGTCGACCAAGGAGCGCGAGGCTGTCGAGGCCGACGACGGTGTCGCACAGTCGAGAGCGGGTCGGCGGACAAGCCGTCGACGAAGAAGCGCAAGCCGCAGTCGGATTCAAAACCGGCGCGCGAACCGCGGCAGAGCGGCGGCAGTCCGAAGCCGATGGTGTTGCCGCCGACCCGCCGATATCAAGCGTGCCGCCGATCCGGTGTCCGCGCCCGACCCGAAGCCGGCGGCGGATCCGGTGCGTCCGGCGGATCCGGTGGTGGTCCAGCGGCCGATGCGCGGTGGTCGACGTTTCCAGCGGCGGCAGCGGTGTCTGCGCCGATCGTGAAAGTCGTTGCTCCTCGAACCGGTTGCCGAGGTACCCAAGCCGTCGGTGCCGGTGCGGCTGGTGACTGGGCTGCTGGCCGGGCTGGGTGGGTCGGCAACCGGGGGAGATGGTCCGGCGGTTCCGGATTCGCCGGCGGCCTGGGCGGTGGCGGGGTGGACCCGTTCGCGGATGGCGCAGGGTAAGACGGTCGAGCGAGGCGGCGCCGGCCGCGCAGGTGTTGAGCAGTCGAGGGGCGTTGGCGGCGCCGGTGTCGCAGGGCTGGTGTGGTGCCGGTGGTGTTGGCGCCGGTTTCGGTGGGGCGGGATCCGGTGGGGGTGGCGACGTTTGGGTCGCGGGTGTATGTGGCCAATCAGTTGGACAAGACGGTGTCGGTGATCGATACGGTGTCCAATGCGGTGGTGGCGACGGTGCCGGTGGCGGGGTCGGCGACGGCGGTGGCGGTCAACGCGGACGGCACTCGGGTGTATGTGACGCTCAAGGGTGCGGCGAAGGTGGCGGTGATCAATACCGCGACGAATGCGGTGGTGTCGACGATCTCGACGGGGGCGGGTCCGGAGGCGGTGGCGGTCAGTCCCAACGGTTCTCGGGTGTATGTGGGCAATACCGGTGGTTCGACGGTGTCGGTGATCGATGCGGCGACCAACAAGGTGGTGGCGACGGTGACGGTGGGTTCGCAGCCGTCGGGGTTGGCGGTCAGTGCGAACGGGTCGCGGTTGTATGTGACGACGAAGGCCACCGATCAGTTGGTGGTGGTGGATACCGCGACCAACAAGGTGCTCACGAAGGTGACGGTGGGGGATGCGCCGGTGGATGTGGCGCTCACGGGAAGCCGGGCCTATGTGGTGAATTCGGCCGGGAGTGTGTCGGTGGTGAACACCGGCGACCAACACGGTGCTGGGGGCGCCGATCGTGGTGGGTCCGGCGCCGACGGGGGTGGTGGTGTCCGGTGATGGGACGCGGGTGTATGTGGCCAATGGTGATGACACGGTGTCGGTGATCGATACCGCGTCGAACACCGTGGTGGGTTCGGTGGTGGCCGATCCGCTCGCCGAGAGCGGGGCGCATGACATCGCGCTGAGTGCCGATGGCACCCGCATCTTTGTGACGGACTTGAAAGACCGTGTGCTGCGGGTGCTTTCGGTTGCCGGTGCCGATATCACGGCGCCGACGGTGAGTGTGTCTGCGCCGTCGGGGTCGGTGTCGGGCGTGGTGAGTTTGTCGGCGACGGCTTCGGACAATGTCGGGGTGGTCGGGGTGCAGTTCCTGGTGGACAGCGTGGCGGTGGGTGCCGAGGACACCACGTCGCCCTACGCCGTGTCGTTCGACACCAGGACGGTCTCCAACGGTACGCACACGGTGACAGCGCTGGCCCGCGACATCGCCGGCAATACCACCATGTCCGCACCGGTGACGATCACCGTCGCCAATACCGCTACCAATCAGGCGCCGGTCGTGCCCGGCAAAACGATACCGGGTGGTCCCGATCCGGTCACCGGTATCGTCACGGGTCGAATCAATGTCCAAGATCCCGACGGGAATAGCTTGGCCTATACGCTGGCCTCGCCTCCGAGCCAAGGGGGCACGGTCACCTTCGACCAGCCGACCGGTGTATTCACCTATACGCCGAGTCAGGTGGCGCGCGACCAGGCCGCCAGGACATCGGGGCTGGATTACGACACCTTCGGCGTCTCCGTCAGCGACGGAATCGCAACCGCGCAAACCGTCCGTGAAAGTTCAGGTGGCGCCGACGCTCCCCGCGACGCTGACGGTGACCAACGCACCGGTCACCGTGGGAAGCGGTCCAAGTGGGGCCGCGATCGCGGGCGGCTTCGCCTACGTCATCAGCTATGACAGCAACAACGTCACCGTAATTGACACCGCGACAAACCAATTCGTGAAAACACTTGATGTCGGAGCCGGCCCGCTGAGCGTGGCGGCGGATCCACAAGGCAACCGGGTGTATGTCAGTAATTCGTTGTCCAACTCCGTGTCGGTGATCGATACCGACCACCAACACCGTTGTCGGCGCTCCCATCTCGATCAACGTCCTGCCCGGGACCTACTACAACTCCGAACTGTGGTACGACCCCGTCGAATATCCGAATCGGGTGACCGAGGTGGCGGCGAGTGGCAATCGCCTCTACGTGAATGCGACCGACGGCCGGATCACGGTGATCGATACCACCAATGGCAGCAATTCCATCATCCGGACTGACGCGTTGGGCACGTTCAGCGATCTGAAGGTCAGCCCGGATGGAACGCGGCTATACGGCACAAGTGGTGGCGGGCTGACGGTGATCGACACGTCCACCATGACCGCTGTCGCCGTCCCTGTCGGCCCTACCTGGGATTCTCAACTGTTGCGCAACGAGTACGTCAACAGCGTGGGCAACGTCGCGGTCAGTCCGGACGGAAAGCGGGCCTACGTCACCTTCGGTGCCACGATCGCCGAACGTGGCGCGGCGGCCAAAGCACGGAAGCTTCTTCACCGATGCACAAGGCGTCAACTGGATGGTGACCGGCGGCTACAGCGGAGTTTCGGTCATCGACACGGAACCCACGAGCAGCAATTTCAACAAGGAGATCGCGAGAATCATTGTCCCCCTGGGCGTACACGATGTAGCCGTCAGCGGAACCAGCCTTTACGTCACGAGCGGAGATGGCAAGACCGTCACCGTCATCAACACCGTGACCAACACGCTCGCGGGGACGTTCATCACCGACCAGACAGCGTCCGGTGGCCGGGAAATCCCGATCATCTACTGGTTCTACCCGGGTTACGACGATTACTCGCCGTCCGTCGTCAGCATCACCGCGTTCACCCGGTACATCACGGCGGGTCCGAACGGCATGGTCTATGTCACGGATTACACCGACGGAAGATGTATGCAGTCGGGGCCGGTACAACTTCTGTCTGAGCGCTTACGTTACGATCAAGCGCCGAAACCCCTACAGCCCCAACGCCTCATACGTCCGCCGGACGAACTTCGGTTGCGCCGTACGCAGTTTCGCCAGCGAGGTGTTGCCCGGCGACCGCCGCGGCCGCGTCCGCGGACAGGTCGGGCGCGTTCTGAATCAGGTAGATCAGGATCAGGTCGGCCGTCGGGTCGGCCTGCCACCAGGTGCCGAACGCGCCCGGCCAGGTGAACGCGCCCACCCCGCCGGGACCGAACAGCGGGGCCGACTGCACCGGGTCGGTGACCACCGACAGGTTCAGCCCGAAGCCGCGGCCCTGCCAGTAGGGCATGCCCAGGAACGGCATTCGCTTCTGCGCCTCGGTGAGCCGGTCGGTGCGCATCGGCCGCACCGACTCCTCGGACAGCACCCGCACGCCGTCAACCACGCCGCCGCCCAACAACATCCGGGCGAAGGCCAGATAGTCGTCCGCGGTCGACCACAGCCCGCCGCCGCCCTGTGAGAACCGCGGCGGCGCGATCGGGGCCGGGCCCATCACGTCGTGGCTGAGCCGGCCGTCGGCGTCGAGTTGGTACATGGTGGCGGCCCGGCGGCGCGCCTTCCGGCGAAAGGTAGAAACCGGTGTCGGTCATCCCGAGCGGTCCGAGAATCCGCTCCGCGAGCACCTCCTGCAGCGGCTTGCCCTCGATGCGGGACAGCACGATGCCCAGCACCTCGGTGGCGTGGCTGTAGGTCAGCCGTTCGCCGGGCTGGTGCACCAGCGGCAGCTGGGCCACCTCGGCGAGCCAGTGATCGGCGTCCTGGCGCAGCGACACCGCTTTGTAGGCCCGCGCGATCGGGCCCGTCACCGAGAACGAGTAGGCCAGTCCGCTGCGGTGGGTCATCAGGTCTTCGATGGTGATCTGCCGCATCGCGGGCACGGTCTTGTCGAGCGGGCCCATGCGGATCGGCCAGCACCCGCATGTCGGCGAGCTCGGGCAGCCAGCGGCTGACCGGGTCGCGCAGCGACAGCTTGCCCTCGTTCGACCAGCGTCATCGCGGCGGCCACGGTGATGGGTTTGGTCATCGACGCGATGCGAAACACGGTGTCACGCTGCATCGGAAGGCCGGCCTCGACGTCGCGGTGGCCGATCTCGTTGACCTGCAGCACTGTTCCGGCCTGCCAGATCAGCGTGACCGCACCCGCGAGCAGCCCGTTGTCGCAGGCCTCCCGGATGGACGCCTGGTTCCCGTCGAGATTCACCCCGCCAGCGTACTCAGCGTTGTGCCCGCAGCATCCACATCACCGCGTCTGTCCCCTCAGCGTCAGCGGCAGGGTGAGCGACTCCAATGATGTGACGGTCCACCCGGCATCGCCCAGGGTCCCGCGCAGTGTCTCCTCGGACACCATCGGGCGTGGCCAGTCCCCGGCCGCGGCGTTGGCGTCGGAGAACGCGCTGAGCAGCAGGGTGGCGCCGGGGCGGGTGGCGCGGTGCACCGCCACGGCATAGGCGGCCCGGCCGGCGTCGTCGAGGCAGTGGTAGCACCCGCTGTCGATGACGGTGTCGAACGCGTCGGTGTACCCGTCGAGGCGGGTGGCGTCGGTGGTGGCGAACCGGACATGAACCTTGGCATCCACGGAGCGGCGTTCGGCGGTGATCAGCGCGGTCGGGGAGATGTCCAGGCCGGTGACGGTATGGCCGTGCTTGGCCAGGTAGATGGCGTTGTCGCCCAGCCCGCAGCCGATATCGAGGACATCGCCGTGGATCAGTCCGGCTTCCTGCCAGGCGATGACATTCTCCTTGGGCGCCTTGGTATCCCACGGCGGCGTGGTGGTCGGGGGTATCCCCGGAGCGGGGGACTCGCCGCGGTAAAGGGCATCAAAGTCCATACGCGGTTCCTCGGTCATCAGCCCACGGTACCCATGCCGATTGCCCGCCTCCTCCGCGCGCTCGTCCCTCGCGCGCATCGTCACCGGGCCGGCCTGCTAAGCTGCCCGGCAGTTCGACATCCTTTAACGAGCCGTCCAGAGAGGCGGAGAAGGAGGTCAGGCTCTCGCATGGGCGCCTCGGACATCCGCACCGACCGGGAATTGATGTCCGCCGCGGACGTCGGCCGAACCATCTCCCGTATCGCGCACCAGATCATCGAGAAGACCGCACTCGACGGTCCCGACGCGCCGCGCGTCGTGCTGCTGGGCATTCCGACCCGCGGCGTCACCCTGGCCAGCCCGGCTGGCCGCCAAGATCAGGGAATTCTCCGGTGTCGACGTCGGCTACGGCTCGCTGGACATCACGCTCTACCGCGACGACCTCAACAGCAAGCCGCCGCGCCCGCTCGAGGACACCTCGATCCCCGACGGCGGCATCGACGGCGCCCTGGTCGTCCTGGTCGACGACGTGCTGTACTCCGGCCGCTCGGTGCGCGCCGCGCTGGACGCGCTGCGCGACCTCGGCCGGCCCCGCGTCGTGCAGCTGGCGGTGCTCGTCGACCGCGGCCACCGCGAACTGCCGATCCGCGCCGACTACGTCGGCAAGAACGTGCCCACGTCGCGAGCCGAGAACGTGAAGGTGCTGCTGACCGAGCACGACGGTCACGACGGCGTGGACGATCGCCCCGCTACGGAGGTCCCGCCCGGTGAAGCATCTGCTGTCTGCCGCCGACCTGAGCCGCGAAGACGCCACCGCGATCCTCGACGACGCCGACCGGTTCGCGTCAGGCCCTGCTGGGCCGCGAGGTCAAGAAGCTGCCCACCCTGCGCGGGCGCACCGTCATCACGATGTTCTACGAGAACTCCACCCGCACCCGGGTGTCGTTCGAGGTGGCGGGCAAATGGATGAGCGCCGACGTGATCAACGTCAGCGCGTCGGGCTCGTCGGTGTCCAAGGGCGAGTCGCTGCGCGACACCGCGCTGACGCTGCGCGCGGCCGGGCGCCGACGCGCTGATCATCCGGCACCCGGCCTCCGGGTGCGGCGCAACAGCTGGCCGAGTGGACCGGCCGAGCGCCGGCGGCGGCGGCCCCGCGGTGATCAACGCCGGCGACGGCACCCACGAGCACCCCACCCAGGCGCTGCTCGACGCGCTGACCATGCGGCAGCGGCTCGGCGGCATCGAGGGCAAGCGGATCGTGATCGTCGGCGACATCCTGCACAGCCGGGTCGCGCGGTCCAACGTGCTGCTGCTGTCGACGCTGGGCGCCGAGGTGGTGCTGGTGGCGCCGCCGACACTGCTGCCGGTCGGCGTGGATCGGCTGGCCGGTGACGGTCTCCCACGATCTGGACGCCGAACTGCCCGGCCGCCGACGCGGTGATGATGCTGCGGGTGCAGGCCGAGCGGATGAACGGCGGGTTCTTCCCGTCGGCGCGGGAGTACTCGGTGACGCTACGGGCTGTCCGAGCAGCGCCAGGCGCTGCTGCCCGAGCACGCCGTCGTGCTGCACCCGGGCCCGATGCTGCGCGGCATGGAGATCGCGTCGTCGGTGGCCGATTCGTCGCAAGTCGGCTGTGCTGCAACAGGTTTCCAACGGTGTGCACGTGCGGATGGCGGTGCTGTTCCATCTGCTGGTCGGTGCCGGATCAGCCGGCCGAGACGGGAGTGAGCGCGCATGAGCGTGCTGATCCGCGGCGTGCGGCTCTACGGCGAGGGCGACCGGTCGACGTGCTGGTCGCCGACGGCCAGATCGCCGAGATCGGCGCCGGATCTGGTGGCCGATCCGGACCGATGCCGACGTCATCGACGCGACCGGTCAGGTGCTGCTGCCCGGCTTCGTCGACCTGCACACCCATCTGCGCGAGCCGGGCCGCGAGTACGCCGAGACATCGAAACCGGTTCGGCGGCAGCGGCTCTCGGCGGCTTCACCGCGGTGTTCGCGATGGCCAACACCGAACCGGTCGCCGACTCGCCGGTGGTCACCGACCACGTCTGGCACCGCGGGCAGCAGGTCGGCCTGGTCGACGTGCACCCGGTCGGCGCGGTCACCGTCGGGCTGGCGGGCAAGCAGCTCACCGAGATGGGCATGATGGCCGCCGGCGCCGCGCCAGGTGCGGATGTTCTCCGACGACGGCATGTGCGTCCACGACCCGCTGGTGATGCGCCGCGCGCTGGAGTACGCCACCGGCCTCGGCGTGCTGATCGCCCAGCACGCCGAGGAACCGCGGCTGACCGTCGGCGCGGTCGCCCACGAGGGCCCCAACGCCGCGCGGCTGGGGCTGGCCGGCTGGCCGCGCGTCGGCCGAGGAGTCGATCGTCGCCCGCGACGCGCTGCTGGCCCGCGACGCCGGCGCCCGCGTGCACATCTGCCACGCCTCCACCGCCGGCACCGTCGAGATCCTCAAATGGGCCAAGGCGCAGGGTATTTCGATCACCGCCGAGGTGACCCCGCACCACCTGCTGCTCGACGACAGCCGGCTGGCGACCTACGACGGCGTCAACCGGGTCAACCCGCCGCTGCGCGAGGCGTCCGACGCGCAGGCGCTGCGCCAGGCGCTGGCCGACGGCGTGATCGACTGCGTGGCCACCGACCACGCGCCGCACGCCGAGCACGAGAAGTGCTGCGAGTTCGCCGCACGCCCGGCCCGGCATGCTCGGTCTGCAGACGGCGCTGTCGGTGGTGGTCGAGACCATGGTCGACCCGGGCCTGCTCGACCTGGCGCGACGTCGCCCGGGTGATGAGCGAGAACCCGGCCCGCATCGTCGGCCTGCCCGACCAGGGCCGTCCGCTCGAGGTCGGCGAGCCGGCCAACCTGACCGTCGTCGACCCCGACGCCACCTGGACGGTGCGCCGGTGCCGACCTGGCCAGCCGTCGGCCAACACGCCCTACGAGGCGATGACGCTGCCCGCCACCGTCACTGCGACGTTGCTGCGCGGCAGGGTCACCGCCCGCGACGGGAAGAGTCGCGCGGCATGAACACGCCGCACGCTGGTCGGGTCGCTGATCTTCGCGGCGGTGCTGGTGGTGCTGATCGCGTTCCTGATCCAGCTGATGCTGCGCGGCTGGCGGCGCCGCGCCGAACGGCAGGTGGCGATCGATCGGGCAGCTGCCCGCGCTGCCGGACACCGTGGGCCCGGCCGTCATCCCGGCCACCAAGGGTCTCTACGTGGGCAGCACGCTCGCGCCGAACTGGCAGGACCGGATCGCCGTCGGGCGACCTGGGCTACCGCACCAAGGCCGTGCTGACCCGTTACCCCGAGGGAATCATGTTGCAGCGCAGCGGCGCTCACGCCGATCTGGATTCCGCGACGAATGCGATCACCGCGATCCGCACCGAGCGCGGCATCGCGGGCAAGGTCATGACCCACGACGGCATCCTGGCGATCCGGTGGCGGCTGCCGTCGGGCACCGAGATCGACACCGGATTCCGCGCCGACGACCGGCGGCAGTACGACAGATGGCGTGGACCAGCAGGAGGGCGCAGCGTGACGGCGAGCGACAACCGGGCCGTACTGGTCCTCGAGGACGGCCGGGTGTTCACCGGCACCGCGTTCGGGGCCGTCGGCCAGACCCTCGGCGAGGCGGTGTTCTCCACCGGCATGTCCGGCTACCAGGAGACGCTGACCGACCCGAGCTACCACCGCCAGATCGTGGTCGCCACCGCGCCGCAGATCGGCAACACCGGCTGGAACCAGCGAGGACGGCGAGAGCCGCGGCGACAAGATCTGGGTCGCCGGCTACGCGGTGCGCGACCCGTCGCCGCGCGCGTCGAACTGGCGGGCCACCGGGACACTGGACGACGAACTGGTGCGCCAGGGCGTCGTCGGCATCGCCGGCATCGACACCCGCGCGGTGGTGCGGCACCTGCGCACCCGCGGCTCGATGAAGGCCGGGGTGTTCTCCGGTGACGCGCTGGCCGACCACCGACGAACTGCTGGCGCGGGTGCGCGAGCCAGCCGTCGATGCTCGGCGCCGACCTGGCCGGCGAGGTCAGCACCGACGCCGGCTACGTCGTGGAACCCGAAGGGCCGCAACGGTTCACCGTCGCCGCGCTGGACCTGGGCATCAAGACCAACACGCCGCGCAACTTCGCCGCGGCGCGGCATCCGCAGCCACGTGCTGCCGTCGTCGGCGACCTTCGACGCAGATCGCCGACCTCAAGCCGGACGGGGTGTTCCTGTCCAACGGGCCGGGCGACCCGGCCACCGCCGACCACGTGGTCGCGGTGACCCGCGAGGTGCTCGGCGCCGGAATCCCGCTGTTCGGCATCTGCTTCGGCAACCAGATCCTCGGCCGGGCGCTGGGCCGGTCGACCTACAAGATGGCGTTCGGCCACCGCGGCATCAACATCCCGGTGATCGACCACGCCACCGGCCGGGTCGCGATCACCGCGCAGAACCACGGGTTCGCCCTCGAAGGCGAGGCCGGCGAGGAGTTCGACACCCCGTTCGGGCCGCGCGGTCGTCAGCCACACCTGCGCCAACGACGGTGTGGTCGAGGGCATCAAGCTGGTCGACGGCCGCGCGTTCTCGGTGCAGTACCACCCCGAGGCCGCCGCCGGCCCGCACGACGCCGAGTACCTGTTCGACCAGTTCGTCGACCTGATGGCGGGGGAGAAGTGAGCCACGACTGTCCGCGAGCGTGCACTGGTACGCCGACACGCCGTGCCGCGAACTGCGCACGCGTCACGCTCGAGGCAGGAGACGCTAGATGCCGCGTCGCACCGACCTCAACCACGTCCTGGTGATCGGCTCCGGGCCGATCGTCATCGGCCAGGCCTGCGAGTTCGACTACTCGGGCACCCAGGCCTGCCGCGTGCTGCGCGCCGAGGGCCTGCAGGTCAGCCTGGTCAACTCCAACCCGGCGACCATCATGACCGACCCGGAGTACGCCGACCACACCTACGTCGAGCCGATCACCGCCGGCGTTCGT
This sequence comes from uncultured Actinomycetota bacterium, assembly GCA_963779655.1. Taxonomy (GTDB): domain Bacteria; phylum Actinomycetota; class Actinomycetes; order Mycobacteriales; family Mycobacteriaceae; genus Mycobacterium. The sequence goes on from CAVZZD010000016.1 coordinate 171,202, forward strand.
CGAGAAGGTCATCGCCCAGCAGGCCGAGCGCGGCAACAAGATCGACGCGCTGCTGGCCACCCTCGGCGGGCAGACCGCGCTGAACACCGCGGTCGCGCTGCACGAGAACGGCGTGCTGGAGCGCTACGGCGTCGAACTGATCGGCGCCGACTTCGAGGCCATCCAGCGCGGCGAGGACCGGCAGCAGTTCAAGGACATCGTCGCCAAGGTCGGCGGCGAATCGGCCCGCAGTCCGGGTCTGTTTCACCATGGACGAGGTCCGCGAGACGGTCGCCGAACTCGGGCTGCCGGTGGTGGTGCGGCCGTCGCTTCACCATGGGCGGGCTGGGCTCCGGCATGGCCGCCACCGTCGAGGACGTCGAGCGGATGGCCGGCGACGGCCTGGCCGCCTCGCCGACGCGCCAACGTGCTGATCGAGGAATCGATCTACGGCTGGAAGGAATTCGAACTCGAGCTGATGCGCGACAGCCGCGACAACGTGGTGGTGGTGTGCTCGATCGAGAACTTCGACCCGATGGGTGTGCACACCGGCGACTCGGTCACCGTCGCACCGGCGATGACGCTGACCGACCGCGAGTACCAGAAGATGCGCGACCTGGGCATCGCGATCCTGCGCGAGGTCGGCGTCGACACCGGCGGCTGCAACATCCAGTTCGCGGTCGATCCCGCCGACGGCCGGCTCATCGTCATCGAGATGAACCCGCGGGTGTCGCGGTCGAGCGCGCTGGCGTCGAAGGCCACCGGCTTCCCGATCGCCAAGATCGCCGCCAAGCTGGCCATCGGCTACACCCTCGACGAGATCGTCAACGACATCACCAAGGAGACCCCGGCCTGCTTCGAGCCGACGCTGGACTACGTCGTGGTCAAGGCGCCCCGGTTCGCGTTCGAGAAGTTCCCCGGCGCCGACACCACCCTGACCACCACGATGAAGTCGGTCGGCGAGGCGATGTCGTTGGGCCGCAACTTCATCGAGGCGCTCGGCAAGGTGATGCGGTCGCTGGAGACCAAGCGGGCCGGGTTCTGGACCGGCCCCGACCCCGAGGGCGACGTCGCACGACGTGCTGGAACGGCTGCGGACGCCGACCGACGGCCGGCTCTACGACATCGAACTCGCGCTGCGCCTCGGCGCGTCGCGTGGAGCAGGTCGGCGCAGGCCTCCGGCGTGGACCCGTGGTTCGTCGACCAGATCGACGGCCTGGTCGCGCTGCGCGCCGAGTCTGCTGCGACGCCCCGGTGCTCGACGAGGACCTGCTGCGGCGCGGCAAGCACAGCGGCCTGTCCGATCGCCAGATCGCCGCGCTGCGACCGGAACTGGCCGGCGAGGCCGGCGTGCGCACGCTGCGCGAGCGGCTCGGCATCCATCCGGTCTACAAGACCGTCGACACCTGCGCCGCGGAGTTCGAGGCCCGGACGCCGTACCACTACAGCAGTTACGAACTCGACCCCGCCGCGGAGACCGAGGTGGCGCCGCAGACCGAGAAGCCCAAGGTGCTGATCCTGGGATCCGGGCCGAACCGGATCGGCCAGGGCATCGAGTTCGACTACAGCTGCGTGCACGCGGCAATCACGTTGAGCCAGGCCGGATTCGAGACGGTCATGGTCAACTGCAACCCGGAGACGGTGTCCACCGACTACGACACCGCCGACCGGCTGTACTTCGAACCGCTGACGTTCGAGGACGTCCTCGAGGTGTACTACGCCGAACAGGGCTCCGGGGCAGGCGGTCCCGGAGTGGTGGGCGTGATCGTGCAACTCGGCGGGCAGACGCCCGCTGGGCCTGGCCGAACGGCTGGACGAGGCCGGCGTGCCGATCGTCGGCACCAGCCCCGAAGGCGATCGACCTGGCCGAGGACCGCGGCGCGTTCGGCGAGTTGCTGACCAATGCCGGCCTGCCCGCGCCGCGGTTCGGCATGGCGACGAGCTTCGACCAGGCGCGCAAGATCGCCGCCGAGATCGGCTACCCGGTTCTGGTACGCCCGTCCTACGTGCTGGGCGGGCGCGGCATGGAGATCGTCTACGACGAGGAGACCCTGCGCGGCTACATCACCCGCGCGACCGAACTGTCACCCGAACATCCGGTGCTGGTCGACCGGTTCCTCGAGGACGCCATCGAGATCGACGTCGACGCGCTGTGCGACGGCACCGAGGTCTACATCGGCGGGGTCATGGAGCACATCGAGGAGGCCGGCATCCACTCCGGTGACTCGGCGTGTGCGCTGCCGCCGGTGACGTTGGGCCGCACCGACATCGCGGCGGTGCGCCGGGCCACCGAGGCCATCGCGCACGGTATCGGGGTGGTCGGCCTGCTCAACGTGCAGTACGCGCTCAAGGACGACGTGCTCTACGTGCTGGAGGCCAACCCGCGGGCCAGCCGCACGGTGCCGTTCGTGTCCAAGGCCACCGCGGTGCCACTGGCCAAGGCCTGCGCGCGGATCATGTTGGGCGCCACCATCGCCCAGCTCCGCGCGAGAGGGCATGCTGGCCGCCGAGGGCGACGGTGCGCAGCCGGCCGCCGAACGCGCCGATCGCGGTCAAGGAGGCGGTGCTGCCGTTCCACCGGTTCCGCCGCGCCGACGGCTCCAACGTCGACTCGCTGCTGGGCCCGGAGATGAAGTCCACCGGCGAGGTGATGGGCATCGACCAGAACTTCGGCAGCGCGTTCGCCAAGAGTCAGACCGCGGCCTACGGTTCGCTGCCGGCGTCGGGCACGGTGTTCGTGTCGGTGGCCAACCGCGACAAGCGCTCGCTGGTGTTCCCGGTCAAGCGGCTGGCCGATCTCGGCTTCCGGGTGCTGGCCACCGAGGGTACCGCGGAAATGTTGCGCCGCAACGGTATTCCGGTGGAAGTCGTGCGCAAGCATTTCGAGGAGCCCAGCCCCGACCGTCCCGCCGATGTCGGCGGTGGAGGCCATCCGCGCCGGTGACGTCGACATGGTGATCAACACCCCGTACGGCAACTCCGGCCCGCGCATCGACGGCTACGAGATCCGTGCGGCCGCCGTGCAGATGAACATCCCGTGCGTGACAACCGTGCAGGGCGCCTCGGCGGCCGTGCAGGGCATCGAGGCGGGTATCCGCGGCGATATCGGGGTGCGGTCGCTGCAGGAACTGCATCACGCGCTGGAGAAGTAGCGGTGAGCGGTTTCGGCTCCCGCCTGGCAACGGCGATCGCCGCGCGCGGCCCGTTGTGCCTGGGCATCGATCCGCACCCCGAACTGCTGACATCGTGGGGTCTGCCGGCGACGGCCGACGGGCTGGCGGCGTTCTGCGACATCTGCGTCGCGGCGTATGACGGGTTCGCCGTGGTCAAACCCCAGGTGGCGTTTTTCGAGGCCTACGGATCGGCCGGTTACGCGGTGCTGGAACGCACGATGGCCGAGTTGCGTGCGCGCGGCGTGCTGGTGCTCGCCGACGCCAAGCGCGGTGACATCGGCACGACGATGGCGGCCTACGCCGCCGCGTGGGCGGCCGACGGTCCACTGGGCTGTGACGCGGTGACGGCGTCGCCGTACCTGGGATTCGGGTCGCTGCAGCCGCTGCTGGACACCGCCGCGGCCCACGGACGCGGGGTGTTCGTGCTGGCGGCCACGTCCAATCCCGAGGGTGCGAGTGTTCAGCAGGCCACCGGCGCCGACGGCCGCACGGTGGCGCAGGCGATCGTCGACGCCGCCGCGGCCGTCAACACCGGCAACGAGCCGGGTTCGGTGGGGGTCGTCGTCGGCGCCACGTTGACAGCGGTGCCCGACGTCAGCGCACTGGGAGGGCCGGTGCTCGTCCCCGGCGTCGGCGCGCAGGGCGGCCGCCCGGAGGCGCTTGCGGGTCTGGGCGGCGCACTGCCGGGCCAGCTGCTGCCTGCGGTGTCCCGCGAGGTGCTGCGGGCAGGGCCCGACGTCACCGCGGTGCGGGCCGCCGCCGAGCGGATGCGTGACGCCGTTGCCCACCTGGCCTGAAATCGCCTTGCTGTGTCCGGGGAGGCTACCGGCTATCGATGAATCGGCGCGATGCCGTCGTCGCCGCCGGGTAGCACCAGCGCCCGTCGGCGACGGACCGCCAAGATCAGCCGGCGATACGGCCACACGTGCAGGATCCAGGAGAGCGCGGCGGTCAGCGCCATCAGGCTGCCGCCGATCACGCAGAGCCAGGTGGGCAGCTCGATCAGCCACGGGGCGGTCGATGCCACGACGATCTGCGCAAGCCGCATCACGCCCGCGGCGACGATCAGCAGCGGAGCCACGACGTAGGCCAGTGCGATAGCGCGGCACAGCCCGGCGTATCCCACCTGTACCCGCCAGGCAAGTCGCATGATCAAGACGGCGAGATAGATCGCCGTGAGCGACCACTGTCCGCGATAGACGTCCAGCCACATGTCGGGGGGCACGTGGTCAAGGTTCACGCCGCTGTGATTGGTCTCGGCTTGGCTGAGTCGCAGCGCCACGAACATCACCGGCACAGTGATCACCAGTGGGCTAGCCCATCGCAGTGTCGCGCCGGCGACCGAATGCACGTTCAGTCGGGTCGCGATGTGCGCGGCGAAAGCGACGCTTGCACACAGGAACAGCACGTGCGCTACGAAATCGTCGAGGTGCCATATCCCGGTCAGGTGAAACAAGATGGGCGCGACGCGGTGCACCGACGTGTCGCTGGCGAACAGCGCGGCTCCGACCATCAGGGCCACGGCCGTTGTGGCGCCGCTCTCCCAGTAGATCCGCCACGTGCTGTGCCGAAGGATGAGCGCGGCGATGGTGCAGACGGCCGCGACGACGAACATCGATACCCCCGGGTCTGAATCTGGATGTGGCTTGGTGAGTGCGTTTACAGGCGTGGCGCGCCGGGACGCGGCATCAGCGTCGATAGCCTGTTGCGCGTGCCGGCGGCCGGCATGAGACCGGCGTGTACCGCGACGGCAGTACCTGCGGCCGGACCCGTTCGAGCGGGGGCGGTCAGTTGATCGGCGTACTGCAGCACCTCGCCGTCGCTGACATGTCCGTAGCGCGCGAGCAGTTCGACGGTGTTGATCCCGAGGTTGACTGCCGCGGTCACGAGGCAGTTGGGCTCGGTGAGTCGACCCTCGTCGCGCAATCGGTAGTAGCGGGTGCGACTCATCTGCAGGGCGTCGAGAAGTTCATGCAACGTCAGACGGCGGCCGACGAGGTAGCTGAGCACAGAATCGAGAGAGCGCTCGCTGTCGTCGGCATACACAGCCGACAACGATAATCCTGATTTCGGGACTCGTCGACGCTCCAGCTGCGTTTTTCGCCGAAACGTCTCACTTTTAAGACTTAAGTTCCCGAATCCGGGACTTTCGTGTACGGTCTGTAGCCAAAGTAAAGATTCGCTGGGGCTCACATCGCCGACTAGTCGTCTGAGGCTGCTTCAGCGAGGCGTTCGCCACCGAGGGGATCGGCGGTGACCGCAAACAACTGCTTGTTGCTGAGGAAGCCCACGCGCTAGGTCAGAGGGGGAATCTAGCGCGGCCATGAAAGCGCCCCGTCGAGGTTGTCCTCGGCGGGGCGCTTTTCCCGTGTGAATCCGTTATGTGATTTGGGCGCTCAGCGCCCTGACGCGCCGAAATGCAGAGGCGAATCCACTGCCCCAGGAACCAGAAGCCCCAGCCGTCGCCGTTGCCGGCCGGCAACGGATCGACGCGCTGGCCGTTCCACGTGAAGGGCTGGTGGTCCCGGCGTCCCTGGTCGACACCGCGGTGCTGCCAGTCAGCGGGCGCGGGCCCGTTGTCGTGCCGGTCGTTGTTCTGGGGCCCGTGGTTCTGGCACTGCCAAGCATTCGGTCCGCCGCAAGGCTGGCCCGGATCGGCGCCGGCGGTACCGAGGCCGACACCGAACAGACCGGCGACTCCGACACCAGCGGCAAGCGTCGATGCGCACACCATGCGCTTGAGGTTCATTGGTAACTCCGTTCGTTTCTGTGAGGAGGCGAGTTCGCCCTCACGCCACGACGTTAGGGACCGGAGCTTGGTCGTCACTTTGGTCACACTAGGCACATGCTGTGCATCCGGTAACGAGTCGAAAACCGTTCGCTCTCAAATGAATTGCGCCTGGCGACGAACCTGACGCAGAGACGACGGAGGGCCGGAGTGCCAATGCACCCCGGCCCTCGCCGCGCGCCTTCGGGGGGTCAGGCGCACGTCACAGTGGGATCCAGAGTCCGAAGAACCAGAAGCCCCAGTTCTGGGTGTAGTCGCGCCACTGAGGCGTCACCCAGATGCCCTTGTAGTTGAACGACTGGTGGTCGGCCCGGGCCTGGTCGATGTTGCGCCAGTCCATCCCGGGAGGCGGCGGTCCGCCGCGCCAGCCCGGAGGCGGGCCGTCCGGTCCACGCGGAGGTGGCGGGGGCCCACCAGGTCCACCTGGCCCACCGGGTCCGCCCCAGCCGCCAGGACCGCCGGGTCCACCGCGGTCGGGACCACCTGGTCCGCCCCGGTCCGGACCACCGGGTCCACCCCGGTCGCCCGGACCGCTGCGGTCCCGGCCCGCCCTGGGGCGGACCCTGCTGCGGTCCCGGTCCACCAGGGCCGCCGCCGCCCGGTCCGGGACCACCGGGGCCCTCGCACGGCTGGTTCATGCCGCACGGTGGCGGCGGCGCGGCGGCTGCGACGCCGGCGCCCGTCATCATTCCCGCGCTCACGGCGATTGCCGTGACCGACGCGTAGGTCAACTGCCTGACATGCATATTGGTCGACTTCCCTCCGAGGTAGGCGAACACTTGATCGCCCCCGACCGTCGCAATCTATGTAGCGAAGCTATGCGTCAGCTGTTCGGCGCTTATGAACCCGATCAGCGATCCGGGCCTGCGCCGACACGCGCGACACGCCGCGAGAACTTTCCCGCAATCTCGGTCGGGCCCCGTTGCACGCCCCGCGGTGGCTGTAATGCCGCGCCGCGCCGCGCCAACCGCCGAGAGTAGGCGCAAAAATACCGCTTGTACTGGGCTTTTACGGTCAATGCCGACGAGTCGGCTCGATGTGACGCAGTTGGCCCAACAGTGCTGTCCCTGTCACGAACCACACCGCACGGACCCACTACACGCTGGGTCTTTGGTGGCAAAACAGGGGGGTGGGGTTAGATTTCGTCAGGCAGCCTGGGTACGGTCATCCCCGCTGGCTGGAGTACCCCGGCCGAGACAAAAAAATATCGATGTCAGCGGGAGCCGAACGATTCGGCGACGGCACGAACATGGCATCGAGATGGCAATGAGACGGAGGAACCGTGGCCCTTCCCCAGTTGACCGACGAACAGCGTGCGGCTGCGTTGGAGAAGGCTGCTGCCGCACGTCGAGCGCGGGCTGAGCTCAAAGATCGGCTCAAGCGCGGCGGCACCAACCTCACGCAGGTTCTCAAGGACGCCGAGACCGACGAGGTCTTGGGCAAGATGAAGGTCTCCGCACTGCTGGAGGCCCTGCCCAAGGTCGGCAAGGTCAAGGCCCAAGAGATCATGACCGAGCTGGAGATCGCTCCCACCCGCCGACTGCGCGGCCTGGGCGATCGTCAGCGCAAGGCCCTGCTGGAAAAGTTCGACCCCTCCTAGAGAGGTCAGTGAGCGCTGGCGGGGGACCGGACGTGCGCGGCCGTGTGGTCGTGTTGTCCGGTCCCTCCGCGGTCGGTAAGTCGACTGTTGTCCGCTGCCTGCGGGAACGCGTCCCCGACCTGTACTTCAGCGTCTCGGCGACCACCCGGGCGCCCCGCCCGGGCGAGGTCGACGGTGTCGATTATCACTTCGTCACCGCAGACGCTTTCCAGCGCCTGATCGACCGTGGTGATCTGCTCGAATGGGCGGAGATCCACGGCGGTCTGCACCGTTCGGGCACACCCGCCGAGGCGGTGCGAGACGCCATGTCCACTGGGCGGCCCGTTCTGATCGAGGTGGACCTGGCCGGTGCGCGGGCCGTCAAAGCCGCACTTCCGGAGGCACTCGCGGTGTTTCTGGCGCCCCCGAGTTGGGAGGCGCTCGAAAGCCGGTTGGTGGGCCGCGGGACCGAGACGGCCGAGGTGAGGGGCCGCCGGCTGGCCACCGCCAGGGCCGAAATGGCCGCCCAGGATGACTTCGACGTGGTGGTCGTAAACAGCCAATTAGAGTCTGCGTGCGCTGAATTGGTATCCTTGCTGGTGGGAAACGCGCCGGACACCGTCTGACGGCCACCGGCGCCGCCCGCGGAACCTCGCGGAACTCAACCCAAGACCTGCCAGGAGATTGCTACGTGACCAGTTCGCACGCCGATACACAGTCCACCGATCACTTCGATCCGACGGCGGGCGGAATCGGTGCATACGACACCCCGCTGGGGATCACCAACCCGCCCATCGATGAACTTCTCGACCGCGCGTCGAGCAAGTACGCGCTGGTGATCTTCGCGGCCAAGCGCGCGCGGCAGATCAACGACTACTACAACCAGCTGGGTGACGGCATCCTCGAGTACGTCGGCCCGCTCGTCGAGCCCGGCCTGCAGGAGAAGCCGCTGTCGATCGCCATGCGCGAGATCCACGGCGACCTGCTCGAGCACACCGAAGGCGAGTAGTCGGAGCACGGGTATGACCCGCAAGCGGATCATCGTCGGCGTCGCGGGCGGCATCGCCGCCTACAAGGCGTGTTCGGTGGTTCGCCAACTCACCGAGGCCGGCCACCAGGTGCGGGTGATCCCCACCGAGTCCGCGCTGCGATTCGTCGGCGCCGCCACGTTCGAAGCGCTGTCGGGTTTCCCGGTGCACACCGGGGTTTTCGACGACGTCCATGAGGTGCCGCATGTGCGCATCGGCCAGGAGGCGGACCTCGTGGTCGTGGCACCGGCCACCGCCGATGTGCTGGCCCGCGCGGTCGCCGGCCGCGCCGATGATCTGCTGACCGCCACGCTGCTGACCGCGCGCTGTCCGGTGCTGTTCGCGCCCGCCATGCACACCGAGATGTGGCAGCACCCGGCCACCTGCGAGAACGTGGCCACGTTGCGTAAGCGCGGCGCGGTGGTGCTCGAACCCGCGTCGGGCCGGCTTACCGGCGCCGACACCGGACCCGGCCGACTGCCCGAACCCGAGGAGATCACCACCTTCGCCGAGCTGCTGCTGGCGCGTGGGGATGCGTTGCCGCACGACCTCGCGGGTATCAAGATCCTGGTCACCGCCGGCGGCACCCGTGAGCCGATCGACCCGGTGCGCTTCATCGGTAACCGCAGTTCCGGCAAGCAGGGCTACGCGGTGGCCCGGGTGGCGTCCCAGCGCGGTGCCGAGGTGACGTTGATCGCCGGCAACACCGCGGGCCTGGCCGACCCGGCCGGGGTCGAGGTGGTTCACATCGGCTCGGCCACCCAGCTTCGCGACGCGGTGTCCAAGCGCGCGCCCGACGCCAACGTTCTGGTGATGGCCGCTGCCGTCGCTGACTTCCGCCCGGCCCACGTTGCAACCACGAAGATGAAAAAGGGTGCCGACAGCGAGCCGAGCACGATCGACCTGGTCCGCAACGACGACGTGCTGGCCGGCGCGGTCCGCTCGCGGACCGACGGGCAGCTGCCCAATATGCGGGCCATCGTCGGATTTGCCGCCGAAACCGGCGACGCCAACGGCGATGTGCTGTTCCACGCCCGTGCCAAACTGCAGCGCAAAGGCTGCGACCTTCTGGTGGTCAACGCGGTCGGCGACGGGCGGGCATTCGAGGTGGACAACAACGACGGCTGGTTGCTGGCCGCCGACGGCACCGAGGCCGCACTGGAGCACGGGTCGAAGACATTGATGGCCAGCCGTATTGTGGACGCGATCGCGGGCGTCGTGCGGGCGGCCTCCTGACAGCAGGAGGTCCGACCGGTAGGCCCAGGGGACCGCCGGGTCGCCGAACCCGGCGATATGCTTCGATGAACTAAATTTTTTGTTGGCTTATCCGGAAGGAACCAGAACGTGAGTGGTCGGCTGTTTACCAGTGAGTCGGTGACCGAGGGACACCCCGACAAGATCTGTGACGCCATCAGCGACTCTGTGCTCGACGCGCTGCTCGCGCAGGACCCCAAGTCGCGCGTCGCGGTGGAGACGCTGGTGACAACCGGCCAGGTGCACGTCGTCGGTGAGGTCACGACGAACGCCAAGGAGGCGTTCGCCGACATCCCGCTGATCGTGCGCGACCGGATCAAGCAGATCGGGTACGACTCGTCGGACAAGGGTTTCGACTACGAGACCTGCGGCGTCAACATCGGCATCGGCGCGCAGTCGCCGGACATCGCCCAGGGCGTGGACACCGCCCACGAGACCCGCGTGGAGGGCGCCGCCGACCCGCTGGACTCGCAGGGCGCCGGCGATCAGGGCCTGATGTTCGGCTACGCGATCAACGACACCCCGGAGCTGATGCCGCTGCCGATCGCGCTGGCGCACCGGCTGTCGCGGCAGCTGACCAAGGTCCGCAAGGACGGTGTGCTCGACTACCTGCGGCCCGACGGCAAGACCCAGGTGACCATCGAGTACCACGGCAACACGCCCGTGCGGCTGGACACCGTGGTGCTGTCCACCCAGCACGCCGCCGGCATCGACCTGGACAACACGCTGACCCCGGACATCCGGGAGAAGGTCGTCAACACGGTCCTCGGCGAGCTGGCCCACGACACGATGGACACCTCCGATTTCCGGCTGCTGGTCAACCCGACGGGCAAGTTCGTGCTGGGCGGCCCGATGGGCGACGCCGGCCTGACCGGCCGCAAGATCATCGTCGACACCTACGGCGGGTGGGCCCGGCACGGCGGCGGTGCGTTCTCCGGCAAGGATCCGTCCAAGGTCGACCGCTCGGCCGCGTACGCGATGCGCTGGGTGGCCAAGAACGTCGTCGCGGCGGGTCTGGCTGAGCGGGTCGAGGTCCAGGTTGCCTACGCCATCGGCAAGGCGGCCCCGGTGGGCCTGTTCGTGGAGACGTTCGGCAGTGAGACCGTCGACCCCGCGCGGATCGAGAAGGCCATCACCAGCGTGTTCGACCTGCGGCCCGGAGCCATCGTCCGCGACCTGGACCTGCTGCGCCCGATCTACGCGCAGACGGCCGCGTACGGCCACTTCGGCCGCACCGACATCGACCTGCCGTGGGAGCAGCTGAACAAGGTCGACGAGCTCAAGGCTTCTGTCTGACGGAGTCGGCGCGAGGGACGAGCGCCGTTGAGGAGTCGGACGATAAGCTTCTGTCTGACGACGAAGACGGTGCGAGGGACGAGCGCCGTTGAGGAGTCGGACGATAAGGCTTCGGTCGAGTTTCGACTGCTCGCCGCTCAGAACGGCGGCAGGTGCGCGGCCAGGCCGATGAAAAGGTAGGCCACACAGATGAGTCCCAGCAGGGCGACGATGGTCATGATCGCGACGAGGAGCCAACGCACACAGCGGCGCTGGGCCCGTATCAGCCTGGCGGAGAAGGTCTCCCGCTGAAGCTCGCATGCCGCGAGCGCGAATTTGACGTCGATCCGTTCGCTGTCGGTGGCCGCCGAGCCGGCAGCGAGGTCCTTCAGTCGCGACGCGGAGATCCGTACGCCGACCTCTGCGAATCGCCGACTCATCCGCTGCGCCTGACGATGGCTGAGTTCGCCGCCCCGTCGATGCGACAGAGGGGTCCTCACAAGTCGTTGAGTTTAGTTCCGAACCGACCGCGCCAACCGGAAATTGCCCTGAGACTGCGTCAACTCGTGAACGCGTAGTCGTCGAGGTCGAACCGGCGGCTGCGCCAGTCGGCGGCCAGCGTGGTGGCCGGCCGCAGCGGCACGTCGCCGTTCTTGTCGAAGTAGTAGCTGTTGGCGGCCGCGCAGCTGTCCTGCCAGAAGATCTGCCGGTGTCGCTTGCGCATCATCTCGGCGAAGTAGCGGTCGTTGGCTGCACCGCGCACCTCGACCCGGTGGGCGCCGTGGCGGTCCGCCCGCGTCAGGCACCGCACGATGTGCCGGGTCTGCGTCTCGATCAGCGCGAAGTACGAGGAGCCGACGTAGCCGTAGGGACCGCACACGCAGAAGAAATTGGGGAACCCCGGGATGCTGACGCCCTCGTAGGCCTGCATCCGGTTCTCGCTCCAGAAGTCGGCCAGTGAGCGGCCCTCCAGACCCGTGAGGGCGAACGTGCTCGAGTCGATGTCCATCACGTTGAAGCCGGTCGCCAGGATCAGCACGTCGACGTCATGGTGTTCGCCGTCGGCGGTCACCACGCCGGATCGGGTGATCTTGTCGATGGGGTCGGTCACCAGCGCGACGTTGTCGCGGTTGAACGTCGACAGATAGGTGTTGTGGAAACCCGGTCGTTTGCAGCCGACGGCGTAGCGCGGGGTGAGCTTGTCGCGCACCACCGGATCGCGGACCTGCTGGCGCAGATAGGAGCGCGCGGCGGCCTCGGCGCGCTTGGCGATCGGGAAGACGGTGTAGTACTGCGCCGACAGCGGGAACGTCACCTCGACGTAGGCCTGACTGAGCAGTCGCTGCGCGATCTTGCCGCCGGGTATGCGCATCGCCAGTCGGGCCGGAGCGGGCAGCGGGACGTCGGCCTTGGGGAAGCACCAGATCGGCGTGCGTTGAAACACATTGAGCTGCTTCGACAATCGGTGCGATCTCCGGAATGACCTGCACCGCGGACGCGCCGGTGCCGATGATGGCGACCCGCTTGCCGGCCAGGTCCTGCGCATGGTCCCAGCGTGCGGTGTGCATGGTGACACCGGCGAAGTCGCCGACCCCGTCGATGTCGGGCAGCTTCGGATCTGTCAGCACGCCGGCGGCGTTGATGAGGAATCGGCGCGGTGATCTCCCCGGTGTCGGTGGCCACCCGCCACATGTCGGCGTCCGCGTCGAAGGCGGCACCGGTCACGGCGGTGTTGAACCGGATCCGGTCGGCGATGCCGTACTTGGCCACGCAGTGATCGGCGTAAGCCTTCAGTTCACGGCCGGGCGCGTAGGTACGCGTCCACTCGGGGCTCTGCTCGAATGAGAACTGATAGGAGAACGACGGAATGTCCACGGCGATACCGGGATAGGTGTTCCAGTACCACGTGCCGCCCGCCTCGGCGCCGGCCTCGACGATCAGGTAGTCACCCAGTCCGGCCGCGTCGAGTTTGATCGCGGCACCGATGCCGGAGAACCCGGCACCGATGATCAGGACCTGGTGATCGGGTGCGACAGGTTCGGTCATCACAACCTCACGGGTGCAGAGCTTTCTTCAGGGCGGCAAGGCCCCGATTGGTGGCGTCGTCGGCCGCGGGTGAGGCCAGCGCGAAGGCGACGAAGCCGTGGATCATGGTCGGCTCGTTGCTCAGGGTGACGGGAACACCTGCGGCCGTGAGCAATTCCGCGTACCTCGCGCCGTCGTCACGCAGCGGGTCGTGCTCGGCGGTGCCGATGTACGCCGGCGGCAACCCGCCGAGCGAGGCGGCGTTGACCGGAGCGAGTTTGGTCGGCAGTGACGCCGGATCGCTGAAATCCATGTCCGGCACGTACCACGCCAGGAACGCGGACGTGACCTCGCTGTTGAGCAGTGGCGCATCGGCGTTCTCGGTGAACGACGGCGCCGATGTGTCGCCGGACGTCACGGGGTACCACAGCAGTTGGAACACCAGCGATGGTCCGGCGTTGTCGCGGGCCAACAGCGCGACCACCGCCGAGAGGTTGCCGCCGGCCGAATCGCCGGCCACCGCGATGCGCGCCGGGTCGCCGCCCAGTTCCGCGGCATGCTCGCCGACCCACCGCAGCGCGGCCCAGGCATCCTCGACGCCCTGCGGGTACGGGTGTTCGGGGGCCAGTCGGTAGTCGACCGACACGACGATGGCCTCGGTGCCGACGGCGTGGGCGCGGGCCACGTGGTCGTGGGTGTCCAGGTCGCCGATGCACCAACCGCCGCCGTGATAGAAGACGACCACCGGCAGATCGTCGTGCTGCGCGACCGGCGGCCAGTAGATGCGCACCGGAATGTCGTCGATCTCGCCGTGCCCGATGACGCGCTCCTCGATCCGCATCTGCGGCAGCATCTCGGTCGGCGGTCGAACGGCGCGCATCCGTTCGCGGGCCACCTCGACACCGTCGTCGATGGTGAATTCGAGGGGTACCGCGTCCATCAGGGCCTGGAGGATGGGGTCGATGGCCGGTCGCGTCGTCGGTTCCGTCATACACACACATTAGGCCGACGGCTCGACGACTCCCGTTGGACGGTGCTCCCCGACGGTGCCGTCACCCGCGCGATTCCGGTGGGCAATCCGGTCAACCGCCGGCCCCGGTCAATCTGCTCGATTGAATCGACTACCTTCTCTGACGATGTTGTCGACGTCCGCCGAATCGGCGACCCGCACCCGGTGGTGGCTCACCGCTGTGGTTGGCGGCGCCGGTTATGGCGTGTTCCTGATCATCGCGGCGCTGCGACTGCCTGCGGGCGCGGCGCTCACGGGGCAGTTCTGGGCGCAGCCGGCGGTCAAGGCCCTGATGGCGGTGTTGTTGGCGGTGGCCGCCCTGGCCCACCCGATCGCCCGGGAACGCCGATGGCTGCTCGGCGCGCTGCTGTTCTCGGCGGCGGGGGATTTCCTGCTGGCGATTCCGTGGTGGCAGCCATCGTTCGTCGGGGGGCTGTCGGCGTTCCTGCTCGCCCATCTGTGCTTCCTGGGCGCGCTGGTCCCGCTGGCGGCCCCGACGCGGGCCCGGGTGGCCGTCGCGCTGGTGGTCGTCGCGGCGTGTGTCGGCCTGCTGGTGTGGTTCTGGCCGCAGCTGTCCGCCGACAAGCTGACGATCCCGGTGACGGTCTACATGACGGTGCTCGCGGCCATGGTGTGCGCGGCTCTGATGGCCCGGCTTGCCGACGCCGTGGACGGCGGTCGGCGCGGTGTGCTTCGCGGTGTCGGACGCCATGATCGGGATCAGCGAGTTCATCCGGCACGATCAGGCGCTGGCGGTGCCGATCTGGTGGGCCTACGCCACCGCCATGGTGTTGATCACGGCCGGGTTCTTCTGGGCCCGCTCGTCGGCCCGCTCTGCTACACCTGCGGGGTGACCACGCAGCGGCAGGCGGCCGAGCACGAACCGATCGCCCGGGTGCTGCCGATGCTCACCGTGCCGCACCTGGACCGCGAGTTCGACTACCTGGTCAGTGCCGAGCAGTCCGACGACGCCCAGCCCGGGGTGCGGGTGCGGGTGCGCTTCCACGGCCGGCTGGTCGACGCGTTCGTCCTCGAGCGCCGCTATGACACCGACCATGACGGGAAGCTGGGCTGGCTGGACCGGGTGGTGTCGCCCGAGCCGGTGCTCACGCCGGAGATACGGCGACTCGTCGACGCCGTGGCGGCCCGCTACGCCGGCACCCGCGCCGACGTGCTGCGGCTGGCGGTGCCACCGCGACACGCCAAGGTGGAGCGTGAAACTGTCACGGCACCAACACTTTCCGATGTGCCGGCGCCGGACCCGGCGAGCTGGGCGGAGTACACCCGCGGCGCGCAGTTCCTGACCGCACTGACCGAGGGCCGGGCGGCCCGGGCGGTGTGGCAGGCGTTGCCCGGTGAGCGGTGGACCGACCGGCTGGTCGAGGCCGCGGCCGCCACCATCAGCGGTGGGCGCAGCGTACTGGCGGTGGTCCCGGACCAGCGGGACGTCGACGCTCTGTCGCACAGCGCCGTGGCGCGCTGCGGAGAGGACGGCGTCGTCGCGCTGTCGGCGGGGCTGGGACCGTCGGCCCGCTACCGGCGCTGGCTGACCGTGCTGCGCGGCGGCGCGCGGCTGGTGATCGGAACCCGCAGCGCCGTGTTCGCTCCGGTGCACAACCTCGGTCTGGTGATCGTCTGGGACGACGGCGACGACACCCTGGCCGAACCCCGCGCGCCGTATCCGCACGCCCGCGAGGTGGCGATGCTGCGGGCGCACCAACTGCGCTGTGCGGCCGTCATCGGTGGCTATGCCCGTACGGCGGAGGCGCAGGCGCTGGTGCGCAGCGGCTGGGCGCACGACCTGGTGGCCACCCGGCAGGTGGTGCGGGCCCGCGCCCCACGGGTGGTCGCGCTGGACGACGGGGGCTACGCCGACGAGCGTGACCCGGCGGCGCGCACCGCGCGGGTGCCGTCGGTGGCGCTGCGCGCCGCGCGGACCGCCCTCGACGAGCGCCGTCCGGTGCTGGTGCAGGTGCCGCGGCGCGGGTACGTGCCATCGCTGGCGTGCAACCGGTGCCGCACCATCGCGCGCTGCCGGCACTGCACCGGGCCGCTGTCGCTGACGGGTAGCGGTGGTTCGGCGGTGTGCCGCTGGTGCGGCCGTGCCGACACCGCGCTGCGGTGCGCACGATGCGGATCGGATGCGGTGCGGGCCATGGTGATCGGCGCCCGCCGCACCGCCGAGGAACTCGGCCGGGCCTTCCCCGGCGCCACCGTCATCACCTCGTCAGGGGAGTCGATGGTCACCGCCATCGACGCCGGCCCCGTTCTGGTGGTGGCCACGCCGGGGGCCGAACCGTCGCGCGCCGGACGGGTACGGCGCCGCCCTGCTGCTGGACAGCTGGGCGCTGTTGGGCCGCCAGGATCTGCGGGCAGCCGAGGACACCCTGCGGCGCTGGCTGGCGGCCGCGGCGCTGGTGCGGTCCCGCGCCGACGGTGGTGTGGTGGCCGTCGTCGCGGAGGCGGCCATCCCCACGGTGCAAGCGCTGATCCGGTGGGATCCGGTGGGGCACGCCGACGTCGAACTGGACGCGCGCAGCGAAGTGGGGCTGCCGCCGAGCGTGCATCTGGCCGCGCTGGACGGCTCCGCGGCCGCCGTCGACGCGCTGTTGGCGGAGGCCGGACTGCCGGGGCCGGTGACCGGCTCCGTCGACGTGCTCGGCCCTGTCGAGCTGCCGGCGGGCGTGCGGCGGCCCGCCGGTGTCGATGCCGATGTCGACGTCGTCCGCATGCTGGTCAGGGTGGGCCGCGATCAGGGCCTGGCGCTGGCGGGCGCACTGCGGCGCGCCACCGGTGTGCTCAGCGCCCGCCGTGACAACATGCCCGTCCGCGTGCAGATCGACCCGCTGCACATAGGGTAGGCACAGCAATCGGGGAGCGGAGGCGGTCAATGGCGGTTGTCGGCAGGGCGATCCGGTGGCTGATCGCGTTGGCGCTCATCGCAATCGCCGTGCTGTGGCCGCTGGTCTTCACCGGCAGTTCCTCGGCCGGGCAGGTCGACGACCCGGTGACCTTCAGCGAGTACCGCGCGGATTTCCACGTCGACGGCAACGGCAACCTGGACGCCACGGAGACCATCACCGCCGAGTTCCCGAGCGGGCGGCACGGCCTTTTCCGGTACTGGGACATCGCCAACCCGAACAGCCCCCGGGTGCGGCAGAAGCCGGAGATCACCTCGATCCTGATGGACGGCAACCCGATCGACTACCAGATGCTCAGTGAGAGCGGTGGCCGGTTCCGGGTGGCCAAGATCGGCGACCCGGATCGCTACCTGGACTGGGGCACCCACATCTTCGAGATCCGCTACACGGTCCCGGGTGTCCTGGACCCGGGGACACCGGTGCCCGCAAGGAATTCGCCACCTCCGCCGGTCAGAGCGCCGACGGGCAACCGCCGTCGGTGTTCTTCTGGAACGTCATCGCCCCGTCGTGGAACAACAGCATCGATCGCGCCGACATCACCGTCACACTGCCCGCCGCGATCACCGGTGCGCAGTGTTCGGTCGGTACCGGGGTCGGCAGCGCCTGCGACGACCTGACGATCGACGGGACGACGATGACCGTCGCCGCAACCAATCTGGCCCCGCGTACCCCGGTCACCGTGCGGGTCGGGGTGGACACCGCCGACGCCGCCGCGCGCCGAACTGCCGTGGTCCTACAAGTGGGACCGCATTCTGGGCCGGTCGGTGGGCGGTCTGATCTGGGTCGCGGTCCTGGGTGTCGCCGGTGCGCTGGCGTCGCTGCTGATGTACCGGGCCACCGTCGAGAAGCCGCCCCCGTTCCCGCTGCAGTACGCCCCGCCGGAGGGGATCGGCCCGGTGCAGAGCGAATACATCCGCACCGAATCGGTCAGCAAGAACGCCCTGACCGCCACGCTGTTCCATCTCGCCGACCGCGGACTGATCGAGATGCGACAGACGGGCAAGGACAAGTGGAAGATTCGCAACACCGCCAAGGCGGGCGCGTGGGCGGCGTGGACCCGGTGAGCGTCGCGGTGGCCTCCGCTCTCAAGGTGCATCGGCGCCGGCGGGGAGTTCGACGCCAGCGGCACGTGTGACAGCGGGTAAACGCCTGTCCCAGGCCAAGATCGACCAGATGGCGGCCGTGCACAAGTGGGCGTTCGACGAGGGCCTGCTGGTGCGACGCCGCGCCGAGTTGTGGGTGCGGGTGGTCAACGTGGTCGGCGCTGGTGTGCGTGGTGCTGGCGGCCATCGGATGGGTGTTCCCGTCGACGATCTTCGCGGTGCCGTTCGCGTTGTTCTTCCTGCTCTCGTCGTGGTCCTGGCGCGACGGTCTGGGGACGCGGCGCACCGAGGCGGGCCGCCAATTGTGGTCGCAGGCAGGCGGATTCCACCGCATGCTGGTCACCGACTCGGCCGAGGCGCGATTCGACTTCGCGGCCCGCAAGGACCTCTACACCGCCTATCTGCCGTTCGCGGTCGCTGCCGGGGCCGCGGCGCTGTGGGCCAAGAAGTACCAGGCCATCACGGGATTGCCTGCGCCGCAACCGGAGTGGTATCACTCCTCGGGGTCGAACTCGTTCGTTCTTCGACAGTTCGGGGTCGTCGAGCTTTGACAGTTTCGAGTCGGCGCTGTCGTCGTCCATCGGTGCCTACACCGCCTCGCAGTCGTCGTCGTCCAGTGGCGGCGGCGGCGGTGGCGGCGGTGGTGGCGGTGGCGGCGGCGGTGGCGGAGGAGGAGGTGGATCGTGGTGAGATTCCTGTTGATCGTGGTGCTGTTGATCGCCGTGGCGGTGCTGATCGGTTTCGTGGTGGGCTACAACAGGATCCGCGCGGCCGATGTCCGCGTCGACGAGGCACTCGGAGGTATCGACGTCCAGTTGACCCGCCGGGCCTCGCTGATCCCGGCCCTGGTCAGCACGGTCGGCACCTTCGCGGCCCACGAGAAGGCGATCCTGGACCACGTGTCCGACGCCCGGGCCGCGTTGACGTCGGCGACCGGCGGCAAGTCGGTTGCCCAGCGCAGTGCCGCGGAGCAGCAGTTCGACAGTGCGGTGGGGCAGGTGATGGCGCTCGGCCAGACCTACCCGCAACTCAGCTCGTCGAACAATTTTCTGAATCTGCAGCAGAATCTGGCCGACACCGAGGACAAGCTGGCGTTCGCCCGGCAGTACTACAACGACGCCGTCGCCACCTTGAACCGGTCGGTCACGCACCATCCCCTGGATGTTCGCCGCCGGCGCGGCCGGGGTGCGGGAGCGGGAGTACTACCAGACCCCGCGCTGATCGTCGCCACTGGCCTGGCCGGAGGCACCGGCACGACCCTAGACTTGCCCGATGCGTCTTGGTCTTCGCCGGTACGCCCGAACCCGCGTTGCCGGCGCTGCGCCGACTCATCGAGTCGCCTCGTCACGAGGTGGTCGCGGTGCTGAGCAGGCCGGACGCCGCATCCGGCCGGCGCGGCAAGCCGGCGCCCTCGCCGGTGGCGCGCACTGGCCGCCGAGCACGGTATCCCGGTGCTCAAGCCGTCGCGGCCCAACACCGCCGAGTTCGTCGCCGAACTGGCCGATCTGGCGCCGGACTGCTGCCCGGTGGTGGCCTACGGCGCGCTGCTGTCGGCGCGAGCTGCTCGCGGTGCCCACCCACGGCTGGGTCAACCTGCACTTCTCACTGCTGCCGGCCTGGCGGGGCGCCGCACCGGTGCAGGCGGCGATCGCGGCCGGTGACAGCGTGACCGGGGCGACCACCTTTCTGATCGAACCGGCATTGGACTCCGGGCCGGTGTACGGCGTCGTCACCGAGACCATCGCGCCCACCGACACCGCGGGGGATCTGCTTGGCCGCCTTGCGGTTTCGGGTGCCGCCCTGCTGGAGGCGACGATCGACGGCATCGCGGACGGCGACGCTGGCGGCCGAGCCGCAACCGGCCGACGGGGTCAGCGTGGCACCCAAGATCACCGTCGAGCAGCGCGCGGGTCCGGTGGGACCTGCCCGCGCACGCCGTCGACCGCCGGATCCGGGCCGTCACACCGAATCCGGGCGCGTGGACCATGATCGGCGATCTGCGTGTCAAGCTCGGCCCGGTGACGGTCACCGACGACGCGGCGCTGCCGCCCGGTCGAGATCGATGTCCAGCGCAACCGCGTCCTGGTCGGCACCGGCTCGGCGCCGGTGGCACTGGGCATCGTGCAGCCGCCGGGCAAGAAGCCCATGGCCGCCGCCGACTGGGCCCGCGGTGCGCGCCTCGACGACGATGGTGCGGGCGTCGTGACCGACCGTGGACGCACCCCGGACCGCCGGCCGCCGCGGAGACCGCAACGCAAGCCGCTGGATCCCGCCCGCCGCGCCGCGTTCGACGTGCTGCGCGCGGTGTCAGAACGCGACTCGTACGCGAACCTGGCGCTGCCGCCGCTGCTCACGGAGCGCGGGATCGTCGGCCGCGACGCCGCGTTCGCCACCGAGTTGACCTACGGCACCTGCCGCACCCGCGGTCTGCTCGACGCGGTGATCAGTGCCGCGGCGGGCCGGCCGACCGACAACATCGACCCGGTGCTGCTGGACCTGTTGCGGCTCGGCAGCTACCAGTTGCTGCGCACCCGGGTCGAGCAGCACGCCGCGGTGTCCACCACCGTCGAGCAGGCGGGCATCGAATTCGACTCGGCACGAGCGGGTTTCGTCAACGGTGTGCTGCGCACCATCGCGCGCCGCGACGAACAGAGCCTGGGTCGCCGAACTGGCGCCGTCGGCGACCACCGACCCGGTCGGCCACCTGGCCTTCATCCACGCCCACCCGCGCTGGATCGCGCAGGCGTTCGCCGACGCGCTCGGCGCCCGCGCCGGTGAGCTGTCGGACGCTGCTCGCCACCGACGACGAACGCCCCGTCGTGCACCTGGCCGCCCGGCCCGGCGTACTGACCGCCGAGGAGCTGGCCGACGCCGTCGGCGGCACGGTCGGCAGGTATTCGCCGTACGCGGTGTATCTGCCCGGCGGCGATCCCGGCCGACTGCTGCCGGTGCGCGACGGTCAGGCCCTGGTACAGGACGAGGGCAGCCAGCTGGTGGCCCGCGCGCTGACGCTGGCGCCGGTCGAGGGACCCGACGCCGGCCGGTGGCTGGACCTGTGCGCCGGCCCGGGCGGCAAGACCGCCCTGCTCGCCGGGATCGGGCGCCCAGCAGGGCGCCCGGGTGACCGCGGTCGAACCCGCCGCGCGTCGCGCCGAATTGGTGGAGCAGAACACCCGCGGCCTGCCTGTCGAGGTGGTGCGCGCCGACGGCCGCGACAGCGGTCTGCAGCCCGGCTTCGACCGGGTGCTGGTCGACGTGCCGTGCACGGGTCTGGGCGCGTTGCGCCGCAGGCCGGAGGCGCGCTGGCGGCGCCAACCCGCCGATGTGCCGGCGCTGACCAAGCTGCAGCGCGAACTGCTGGCCGCGGCGATCGCGCTGACCCGGCCCGGGGGAGTCGTGCTGTACGCGACGTGCTCGCCGCACCTGGCCGAAACCGTCGGGGTGGTCGCCGACGCGCTGCGCAGTCAGCCGGTGACCGCGCTGGACGCCCGACCGTTGTTCGCTCCCGCGGGCGACCTGGATGCCGGCGGCGCCGACCGCCACTACGTGCAGCTGTGGCCGCACCGGCACGGCACCGACGCCATGTTCGCCGCCGCGCTACGCCGCACGGACTGACCCGCGCAGCGCCGGCGGGGCACTACGGTTGACGCCATGTCAACGCCGCGCCCGCTGATCGCGCCGTCGATCCTGTCCGCCGACTTCGCCCGGCTCGCCGACGAGGCCGCCGCCGTCGAGGGGGCCGACTGGCTGCACGTCGACGTCATGGACGGCCACTTCGTGCCGAACCTGACCCTCGGCCTGCCGGTGGTGGAAAGCCTGCTCGCGGCCACCGACATCCCGATGGACTGCCACCTGATGATCGACAACCCCGACCGCTGGGCGCCGCCGTACGCCGAGGCCGGCGCCTACAACGTCACCTTCCACGCCGAGGCCACCGACAACCCGGTCGCCGTCGCCCGCGACATCCGCGCCGCCGGGGCCAAGGCCGGGCTGTCGGTCAAGCCCGGCACCCCGCTGGAGCCGTACCTGGAGATCCTGCGCGACTTCGACACCCTGCTGGTGATGTCGGTCGAGCCGGGCTTCGGCGGCCAGTCGTTCATCCCCGAGGTGCTGTCCAAGGTGCGCACGGCGCGCCGGCTGGTCGACTCCGGGGAGCTGACGATCCTGGTGGAGATCGACGGCGGCATCAACGCCGACACCATCGAGGCCGCCGCCGAGGCCGGCGTCGACTGCTTCGTCGCGGGTTCGGCGGTCTACGGTGCCGGCCGATCCGGCCGCGGCGGTGGAGGCGTTGCGCCGACAGGCCGGGGCCGCGTCGCCGCACCTGCGGTCATGACGCTCGAGGCCGCGATGCGGCTGGCCGCCGAGCAGGCCGTCAAGGTCAAGGGCACCACCTATCCGAATCCTCCTGTCGGCGCGGTGATTCTGGACAGCTGACGGCCAGGTCGCCGGCGTCGGGGCCACCGAACCGCCGGGCGGTGCGCATGCCGAGATCGTCGCGCTGCGCCGGGCCGGGACGAAGGCGCAGGGCGGCACCGCGGTGGTGACGCTGGAGCCGTGCAACCACCACGGCCGCACCCCGCCGTGCGTGGATGCCCTGCTGCGGGCCGGGGTGGCGGCAGTGGTCTACGCCGTCGCCGACCCCAATCCGCTGGCCGCCGGCGGCGCGGCACGGCTGGCGGCCGCCGGTGTCGACGTCGTCGCCGGAGTGGGGTCCGACCTCGTCGCCAACGGCTCACTGCGCGAATGGCTGCACAAGCAGCGCACCGGACTGCCTCATGGTCACCTGGAAGTTCGCCGACCAGCATCGATGGCCGCAGCGCCGCCGCCGACGGATCCAGCCAGTGGATCACCAGCGAGGCCGCGCGCGCCGACGTGCATCTGCGCCGCGCCGCGGCCGACGCCATCATCGTCGGCACCGGCACGGTGTTCGTCGATGATCCGACGTTGACCGCCCGGTTGCCCGACGGCACGCTCGCCGAGCGCCAACCGCTGCGCGTGGTGGTGGGCATGCGGGAGATATCCGCGGATTCCAATGTTCTCAACGATGATTCGCGCACCATGGTGATCCGCACCCACGATCCGCACGAGGTCATCAGGGCGCTCGCCGACCGCACCGACGTGCTGCTGGAAGGCGGGCCCACGCTGGCCGGGGCCTTCCTGCGGGCCGGCGTCATCGACCGGATCCTGGCCTATGTCGCGCCGATCCTGCTCGGCGGTCCGGTGACCGCCGTCGACGACATCGGCGTGGCCACCATGGCGCAGTCCCAGCGATGGCGGTACGACGGTGTCGACCGGGTCGGGCCCGACCTGCTGTTGAGTCTGGTCCCGGCGTGACCGGGACCGGGGACAGGCCCCGGTTGGTACGCCAGACGTAGCCGCGGTCAGCCGGATGCGCCGAACACCGCCACGGTGCTCGCGCAGAACGCCGGCAGATCGTCGGGATTCCGGCTCGAGATCAAGGTGTTGGGTCCGGCGCTGCAAACCACGACCTCGTCGTCGACCCAGCTTCCGCCGGCATTGAGGATGTCGGTCCGGACACTCGGCCAGGAGGTCAGCTCGCGGCCCTCGACGACGTCGGCCT
This sequence comes from uncultured Actinomycetota bacterium, assembly GCA_963779655.1. GTDB lineage: Bacteria > Actinomycetota > Actinomycetes > Mycobacteriales > Mycobacteriaceae > Mycobacterium. Next base: position 194,920 of record CAVZZD010000016.1, read on the forward strand.
CGATCAGCGTCCACGGGCCGTGACAGATGACGGCGACCGGCTTACCGGTATCGAAGAACGACTTCACGAACGCCACCGCGTCGCTGTCGGTCCGCAGTTGGTCCGGGTTGGCGACACCGCCGGGCAGCACCAGTCCGACGTAGTCCACGACGTCCGCATCGTCGGCGGCGACGTCGGCCTCGAACACATCGCCCGGCGTGAGGTGGTGGTACGCCTGCACCTTGCCGAGCGCGGTGGACACCAGGATCGGCGTGCCGCCGGCCTTCTTCACCGCTTCCCACGGTTGGGTCAGTTCGACTTGTTCGACGCCTTCCGGCGCTACCAGGAAGGCGACCTTCTTATCTGCCAGATCATGAGCCATGAGCCAGGGGTACCCCGAAGGTGCGCGGTCAACGCTTTCGCCGTTCGCACCGTCTCTTCGGGGTCGGCCGGCTTCGTCGCGATCCGCTGAGTGGGGTTGTCCGTGCCGGGTACCGACAGCACCCGGGTCGCACTGTCGTCGGCGTGGGTGTGCCGTCCCGCGATCAGCAGGCCGACCAGCGCGCCGATCACGCAGACGATCGCGGTGATGCCGAACATCTCGCCGTACTGCATGGAGAACGCCAGCCTGTACCGGGCGGCCTCCGCGGCGATCTTGCCGGCCAGCGTGTCGCCGCCTTCGCTGGGCAGGGTCGCGAGCAGTTGGTTGAAGCGGTACAGGCCCCACGCGGACAATGCGGCGACGCCGACGAGCATGCCGGTCATCCGTGCCACGACGACCAGCGACGACGCGATGCCGTGCTGCGCCGACGGGACGACGCGCAGCGCCGCCGAGGTCAGCGGCCCGATCACCAGGCCGAGGCCGAGGCCCGCCAGGAACAGGTCGGTCGGCGAACGCCGGCAGCGAGATGACACCGAGGTTGTGGTGCGCCGACAACACGTCGACGCGCCAATGGGACACCTGCCAGTAGGCGAACCCGGCGATCAGCATCCCGGTGAACACCACGGCGCGGTCGCCGATCCGCGTGGCGATCGCTCCGCCCACCAGTGCGCCGATCGGGAGTGCCGCCAGGAACCAGGTGAGCTTGAGTGCCGCTCCGACCTGGTCGAGGCCCAGCACGCCCTGGCCGAACAGTTCGACGTTGACCAGCGTCACCATCAGCGCCGCGCCGGCGCACACCGATGTCCCCAGCGCCGCCAGGAACGGTCGGAACCGCACGCCGACGGGATCGATCAACTTGGTGCGCGAGTAGCGCTCCCACCCGAAGAACACCAACGTCGCAACGATGGCGCCGCCGACCACGGGCAGGCCCCAGCTGGGCAACACCTGCTTTCCGTCGGGCGCCGGGTTGTAGAGGCCGATCACCGCGAGCCCCAGGGCGATCGCGAGGAGCACGCCGCCGACGACGTCCACCCGTTCGCGCGGGCCGGAGCCACGGTCATGCGACGGGACGCTGAAGTGGATCATCACCATCGCGATGATCGTGAACGGGATGTTGATCCAGAACACGTCGCGCCAGGTGCTCAGCAGCGAAACGACGGCGATACCCCACAGCGGGCCCAGCACGCTGCCGAGTTCCTGGGCGGCGCCGATCCCGCCCAGCACCGCGGCACGATTGCGGGCGGCCCACAGGTCGGCGGCCAGCGCCAGTGTCACCGGCAGCAGCGCACCACTGGCGGTGCCCTGGATGACGCGGCCGATGACCAAGGTCGTCAGATCGTTCGACAAAGCGGTGACCACCGAGCCGACGGCGAACCCGGCCAGCCCGATCTGGAGCACCAGCTTGCGGCCGAACCGGTCGGACGCCCTGCCCAGCAGTGGCATCGCGGCGATGTAGCCGAGCAGGTAACCCGTGATGATCGGTGCGACCTGCTGGATCTTGTTGATCGGGATGCCGACGTCTTTCATGATGTCGGTCATGATCGTGACGACGACGTAGGTGTCGACGGCCCCCAGCAGGACGGCCAGGCCGCCCGCGCTGATCGCGGTCCAACGCTTCGTTTGCGGAATCATCACAGGTTGCGTCGGGCGCATCACACCTGCGGCTTGGTGACCGTGACGGGCTTGTTCCAGTCGGACAGCGTCATCTGGATGGAGTTGCCGGTGCTCTGTTCGATGCTGGCCTGCACCAGGTTGTGGTCGCCGTCCTTCTCGATCCAGGCCGTGCCCGGCAGCGGCCCGGTGGCCTGCAACTGCGGGATGAGCTTGTTGACGGCGTCGGCGCTGACCTGGCCGGTGACCTTGACGGTGTCGACGTCGTTGATCTTCTCGCCCGCCTCCGACTTGGCGTCGGAGAAGCCGCTCAGCATGTTCGCCAGGCCGGTGTCGGGGTTCAGGATGGTCGACGGGTCATAGATGTCGGCGGCGGGGCCCATGTCCAACCAGCTGTTGGCCGACAGCGCCGCATACAGGTTGCCGTCGATGACGATCAACTGCGCATCGAGGTCGGAGCCGCCCATCGTGATGGTGGCATTGCCCTGCACAGCGGTCGCCGGCACATTGGTCAGGTCGCCGGACAGCTTCTTGAGCGGCAGGCCGTCGATCTTGCCCTCGACAGCGATGTCCAGATGTGCGCTCTTCAGGTTCTTGGTGGTCTGGCTGGACTGCTGCAGCAACGTGCCCGCGTCGGGCAGCGTGTCTGTTCCGGACGACCCTGAGGACGAGCACCCGGCGATCAGCCCGGACGCGATGGTGACCGCGGCGAAGGCGGAAAGGGCAGAGGACATGCGGGATCTGCGTTGGCGCGTCGGCATGACTGCATCGTAGTGGGTGCCGCTGACCGTCCCCGGTCGCCACGGCACGCGTTGGGTGTCACCGCCATCCCGGGCAGCGGTGGCTCTGTAGGCGTTGACCTGGATTTTCGCCCCGTTCCGACCGAGGACGGCGATGGTCGGGGGGATGCGGGCTAAGTTGAACGGCGTGTTCACCGGGATCGTCGAAGAGCTGGGCGAGGTCGTCGACAAAGCGGAGCTGACCGACGCTGCGCGGTTTGTCATCCGCGGTCCCCTCGTGACCTCCGATGCCGGCCACGGCGACTCGATCGCCGTCAACGGCGTGTGCCTGACCGTTGTCGAAGTCCTGCCGGATGGGCAGTTCAGCGCCGACGTCATGGCCGAGACGCTGAACCGGTCGAGCCTGCAGCGTCTCCAGGTGGGGTCGCGGGTCAACCTGGAACGGGCCGCCGCACTCAACAGCCGGCTTGGCGGCCACATTGTGCAGGGCCACGTCGACGGCACCGGGACAGTGCTGTCGCGCAGCCCGTCAGAGCACTGGGAGGTCGTGCGGATCGCGCTGCCTGACAACCTCTCCCGCTATGTGGTGGAGAAGGGTTCGATCACCGTCGACGGGATCTCGCTGACGGTGTCCGGGCTGGGTGCCGAGACGTCCGGGCACTGGTTCGAGGTGTCGCTGATCCCCACCACGCTGGAGCTCACCACCCTGGGCGGCGCGGCCGCCGGAACGCCGGTGAACCTCGAAGTGGATGTCATCGCCAAATATGTAGAACGGCTTCTGCAGGCCAAGTAACCTCAGCCCGGTTCTTTCCCCCGCCGTTTCCCTGGCGTGATTTGCCGTTCAGCCCGGGTTTGCCGATATCCGAAGCAGCTTTCACGGGTTGAGACTGGTCGCAGCTACGGGCTTCAGCGTGCGCACGAGGAACTCGGTCTGATCGGCGACGGCTCGCTCAAAGGCCTCACCTAAGTAGATGTCGAAGTGGCCGATCGGGTAGCGCTTGATCTCGTTTCGCGGCCCGCGCGCGGCGAGCTTGGCCGTCCGCTCTGCGGGCGCGACCGAGTCCTGGTCGGCGATGCAGAACAGCGCCGGGCAGGGGAGCTTCGCTGCCTTCAGACCCGGGCGGTACATCCCCATCCGCAGCACGACCCGGGCGGTGACGCGGTTATCCCATTGCGGGTCGACCGACTGCTCCACGATCGTGGTGAACCCGGACCAAGCATCGTCCGTGGTCAACACGCCGAAGTTGCCGGGCGCTGCTACGGCGGGGATGTAATGCGGCGTGCCGCGACGCAGCGCGGTGACCTGATCGCGCAGCCCGGCGACAGTGACCTGCATGATCGTCTTCAGCCCGAGCGCGGGGAGGGTCGCGAGGCCATCGGTGAACGGGCACTGCGAGACGATCGCTGCGACCCGCCCGTCGGCCGCCCCGACGGCGAGCACGTGGCCGCCGGAGAACGAGCTGCCGAACAGGCCGACGCGCTCCGGATCGACCCAGTCGAGGTCGCGCGCGTAGGCGAGCGCGCGGCGGAAGTCAGCGTGCTGGCGGGAGATGTCGAGCAGCTGGCGGGGCTCGCCGCTGCTGGCGCCGAAGTGGCGGTAATCGAACAGCAGCACCCCGATCCCGGCCGCGCAGAAGCGCTCGGCGTAGGCGGGGAGGCGCAACTCCTTGGTTCCGCTGAAGCCGTGCGCCATCACGATCAGCGGCAGCGGTTCCTGGAAGCCCTCAGGCCGGTACAGCCAACCGGCGCACCAGTCGTCGCCGGAGCGGAAGGTGATATCGGTGCGCATCGGGTCCTCCTTGGGTTCGGCGTGGTGGTCCAGCTGTGCTCCGCCTCTATGGGTTGTGCGGTCTTGTATCTTCTTGGCGAACAACGAGTTCGGCGAACAAGATTGCGACCTGTTTGTCATCTGCCCGTGCATCCGACTCAGCGATCGGCGAGCCACAGCCGTGATGGAATCGGGCAAGATTCAACGGCGCAGCGCCACACCTGCGACACGCTGCCACTGTCGCCATCGCACCCCCGATACCGATCTGAACCAGCCACGACGAATCGCATGAGGCTGGAGCGAACCTGCCATAGCAAATGCCGAGAGCGATGATTCGGCATTCTTGAGCGGACGATAACCCCATGCGAACCCCCACGGGTGCGTGCACACCCGTGAACTTCCTGCTGATTTCCTTGTTATTCACTGATAGCGAGGGCTCGCTGCGCTATGACGCATGGGAAAGCTCGTCAGCGGAGTCGGGTCCGAGCCGTCAGCCCGTTGGCAGCCCTTGAGCTGCGGCCACACCCGAGAGCGAGAACACATTTGTGGCTGTACCGCGCGCACCTGCGCTGGGAAGACAACCCAACCCTGTAGCGGATAGCTGCGCCACACTCGCCAACTATGTAGAACGGCTTCTCGGCGCCGCTGAGGCGTGACCTGATCCGTTTGCTGGATCCCTCGGCGTGGAGCGCAGCCAATTGCTGGTCGGCGTATTCGCCGGCTCACGTGACGATCGCGGCAACCGCCGCACCCGGGGTAGCTGTCGGCGAGCGATGTTCACCGCGATTCTTTTGCTGTCCTCGCACAGCCAGGTACCTCACAGCGAATCGCCGCGACACGCGCCGTAAATGCACGTGCTTGAACTGGGATTATCAGGCAATCTGAAACATGTTCTAAAAAATGCTAGTCAGCTTATTAACGGACGTGCTACGTTGCGCCGCAGTCAATGTCGCTCTAAGTCCCGTAGTCGGGCTCATGCCCCATGTCGTCGTGATGTAGTCGGAAGGAAGCAAGTGGCTTCAGTGAATCGGCCGGTGCGGGCCAGCGGTTTGGCGTTTGCTCTAGGGCTTGGGTTAGCGGTGGCCTCAGGCCAAGCCGTGGCCTCGGCAGAGACAGCCGACTCAACTGGCGCGGGCCCCTCGACCGATCCCGGTAACTCGACCAACACATCGACGACACCGTCAACAACGGCGACGACGAAGAAGGCCCCCAAGAAGCCCAAGAAGACCAAGAAGGATCCCGGTTCGGTCGGCGCGGCCGCTTCCGGTGTCTCGGGCGGGTCGAAGGACTCGACGCCCTCGGGCACCGGCTCGTCCGATTCGCCGAGCACACCCGCCGACAGCACGCCGAGTTCGCCTACAACGACGGATTCGACGACGGAGAAGCCGTCGACCTCCGGCACCGAGACCCCGCCCGCCGCGGATACGACGCCGTCAACCGACACCCCGGCCGCTGAAACGCCCGCGGAGACGCCGCCCGCTGAAACGCCCGCGGAGACAGCCCGACGCCCGCGGAGACGCCGACCGCTGAAACGCCCGCACGCCGAGAAGCCGCCCGTCGAGGAAACCCCGCTGCGGAGACCCCCGCCGAGACGCCGCCGGCCGAGACCCCCGCCGAGGACGCCCCGGTTGCCGAGGAGAAGTCCAAGTCGGAGTCGGCGGAGACGGTAGAGCTCGGCGGACGTCTCGCCGGAACCGATCGTCGAGGTGGCCTCGACGACCACAACCCCGGCCGCGATGGCGCGCACGCTGGCCGCCCCGGCACCGGCTGCCGCAGCCGCGACGACGACCGCGACGAAACCGACACTGGCGGAACAGATCCAGCAGTTGTTGGGCAGCCTGACGCTGCCCGAATATCCCAATGTGCCGGGCGCGACCCCGGCGATGGTCGCGGGGGCGGTGGTCGTGGGCCTGGCCAACGTCCTGACCGCGACGCTGGCCGGTGGCGTGACCGCCCCGCTGGCGATTCCGGTGTTCGGGCTGCTGGTCGCGGCCTACCAGCGGTTCATCGTGATCGGCACGAATGCCGTGCCGGTCGCCCAGGTCGTGTCGACCGGCCAGACCATGGGAACCGCGTACGGCACGATCAAGGTGATCGATCCCAACGGCGATCCGTTCGCCGTCACGGTCGACCAGGTTCCGTCGAAGGGCATCGTGACGCTGCTTCCCGACCTGCTCGACTCGAGCAAATACACCTACACCTACACGCCGACCAACCTGGCGATGCTCGCGCACGGCGGTACCGATACGTTCACCATCAAGCTCGACGACACCGCGGGCATCCAGAGCCATCCGCTCGGCCCGCACGTGACGACCAAGGTGATCACGGTCAACTACGTCGGGGCCGGCAACAACGCCCCGAGCGGAACGATTGCGCTCGGTGACGGCGGATGTCGCCGGCATCATCCGCGGCAACCTCAACGCCATCGACATCGACGGCGACCCGTTGAGCTACACCCTGGTCAACTCGTCGAACCCGGCGGACGCGAGCGCGAACGTCGAGCTACACGTCCAACGGCGGCATCGTGAACGTCGGCTCGGACGGGTCCTTCACCTACATCCCGAAGAACAACGGCCTGCTGTCGTACTGCGGACTCCTTCACCGTCACCGTCAGCGACGGCTACGGCGGCGTCAAGGACATCAACGTTCCGATCCTGTTGACCAACAGCTCAGCCGGTACCAGCACGACGGGCACCGACTCGTCCACGGGTGCGGTCAGCGGCAAGCTGGTGTACGGCCTGTTCAACAACGATCTGCCGGACAACGACAAGAGCCTGCTGACCTTCGGTGCGGGCACCGGACCTGCGTACGGCAGCGTGGACGTCAAGGCCGACGGCACCTACACCTACACGCCGACGGCCGCTGCGCGGCATGCCGCCGCGGGTAACGGCCCGGACGAGGACACCTTCACCATCCTCGGTATCGACGCCGCCGGGCGGTCCGTCAAGATGGCCACGGTCACCGTCGACATCAGCCCGAAGAACACGGCGCCGGCCAACGGAACCGTCACGATCACCAACGTGAACACATCGAACGGAACGGTGACCGGCACGATCACCGGCACCGATGCGGACGGTGACCCGATCAGCTTCTCGTCGGGATCGATCATCACCCCGGGCACCGTCGTCGGGTGGACGGGCAACATGGCCATCAGCTCGAACGGGAACTTCACCTACACCATCAACGCGCTGACCGGTGACACCGCACGGCACAATGCGGCCAAGGACAACGCCACCGACGCGGAGAAGTACGACACCGTCACCGTGCAGATGGCGGACGGCTACGGCGGCACCACAAATGTCCAGGTCAAGGTGCCGATCGCGCCGAAGAACACCAATCCGGTGATGACCACGGGTGTCGCACCACTCGTCAAGACGAAGACCGCCACGTGGACGTTCGTCGTCCCGACCGACGCCGATCTCGACGGCTTGGACTGGGTACTCACCAAGGCGCCGGCAACCGGGTCGGTGACGTGGCTTGCGGGCACCGTCACCTACACCTCGACTGGCGGCGGCATCGTCAGCAAGGGGCCGAGCGACAGTTTCGAGATCACGGTCAAGGACGGCCACGGCGGATCGGACGCCAAGACGTTCACCTACTAGAACGCCACGACCACGGTCGATTGCCCGCCGGTCCCGCTCAGCGGACCGGCGGGCAACCGTCGTTCTGAGCCGGTGGTCCATACTGGAGACGTTGATATGGTTCCGCGTCGGGGGCCGCCAGGGCAGGCCCGGCCAAGTAGGAAAAAGGTACGTGAGATGACGAGGCTGGACACCGTCGAGCGGGCGGTCGCCGACATTGCCGCGGGCAAGGCCGTTGTCGTCATCGACGATGAGGATCGCGAGAACGAAGGCGATCTCATCTTCGCCGCCGAGAAGGCGACCCCGGAACTGGTGGCCTTCATGGTCCGCTACACGTCGGGCTACCTGTGCGTCCCGCTCGACGGCGCGATCTGCGACCGACTCGGTCTGTTGCCGATGTACGCGGTCAACCAGGACAAGCACGGAACCGCCTACACCGTGACGGTCGACGCGAAAGTGGGTGTCGGAACCGGCATTTCGGCGTCCGACCGGGCCACCACCATGCGTGCGCTCGCCGACCCGGCGGCCGTCGCCGACGACTTCAGCAAGCCCGGCCACGTGGTGCCCCTGCGCGCCAAGGACGGTGGCGTGCTGCGCCGGCCCGGCCACACCGAGGCCGCCGTCGACCTGGCCCGGCTGGCCGGCCTGCGGCCCGCCGGTGCGATCTGCGAGATCGTCAGCCAGAAGGACGAGGGCGCCATGGCCCAGACCGACGAGCTGCGGGTCTTCGCCGACGAACACGGCCTCGCGCTGATCTCCATCGCCGACCTGATCGAGTGGCGCCGCAAGCACGAGAAGCACATCGCGCGGATCGCCGAGGCCCGCATCCCGACCCGGCACGGGGAGTTCCGCGCCGTCGGCTACGCCAGCATCTACGAGGACGTCGAACACGTGGCGCTGGTCCGCGGTGAGATCGCCGGCCCGCACAGCGACGGCGAGGACGTGCTGGTGCGCGTGCACTCCGAATGCCTGACCGGCGACGTGTTCGGCTCGCGGCGCTGCGACTGCGGCCCCCAGCTGGACGCGGCGATGGCGATGGTCGCCCGGGAGGGCCGCGGCGTGGTGCTCTACATGCGCGGTCACGAGGGCCGTGGCATCGGCCTGATGCACAAGCTGCAGGCCTACCAGTTGCAGGACGCCGGCGACGACACCGTGGACGCCAACCTCAAACTGGGGCTGCCCGCCGACGCCCGCGACTACGGCACCGGCGCCCAGATCCTGGTCGATCTCGGTATCCGGTCGATGCGGCTGCTGACCAACAACCCCGCCAAGCGCGTCGGGTTGGACGGCTACGGCCTGCACATCATCGAACGTGTGGCGCTGCCGGTGCGCGCCAACTCCGACAACATCAAGTACCTGATGACCAAACGCGACCGGATGGGCCACGACCTGACCGGTCTGGACGAGTACCACGAGTCGGCAACCATGGAGGGTTACGACGAGGCCGCCTATCTCCTCGGCGACCGCACACTGACGCCGACGCACCCGAACGATCGCGGCGGGGCCCAGTGAGCGGAGGCGCCGGCGTTCCGGACATGCCGGAACTGGACGCCGCTGACCTTTCTCTCGCGATCGTGGCCAGCACCTGGCACACCGAGATCTGTGACGCCCTGCTCGACGGCGCGCTACGTGTCGCCAAAGCGGCCGGCGTGGCCGAGCCGACCGTGGTCCGGGTGCTGGGCGCCATCGAGATCCCGGTGGTGGCTCAGGAGTTGGCCCGCACCCACGATGCCGTCGTCGCACTCGGCGTGGTGATCCGCGGTCAGACACCGCATTTCGACTACGTGTGTGACGCCGTGACGCAGGGCCTGACCCGGGTGTCGCTGGATTCGTCCACTCCGGTGGCCAACGGCGTGCTGACCACCAACACCGAGCAGCAGGCGCTGGATCGTGCCGGGCTGCCCGGTTCGGCCGAGGACAAGGGCGAGCAGGCCGCGGCGGCGGCCCTGAGCACCGCGCTGACACTGCGGGATCTGCGCGCGGCCAGGTGAGCGGCAGCCAGGAGCCTGGGACGCCGCAGGTGCGACCGCATCTGACCCCGTACTTCGCCTACGGTGCGGCGTTCCTGATCGCCGCCGCCCACATCACGGTCGGCTTCCTGCTGAAGGTGGGGACGACCGGCGTGGTCTTCCAGACCGCCGATCAGGTGGCCATGGGCCTGCTCGGCGTCGTGATCGCCGGGGTGGTGCTGCTGTTCGCGCGGCCCCGGCTGCGGGTCGGCGCGGCGGGGCTGTCGGTGCGTAACCTGCTGGGCGACAAGCTGGTTCCGTGGACCGACGTGGTGGACGTCTCCTTCCCGCCGGGCGCGCGCTGGGCGCGCGTCGACCTGCCCGACGACGAGTACATCCCGCTGATGGCGATCCAGGCGGTGGACAAGGGCCGTGCCGTCGAGGCGATGGACACCGTGCGCGCGCTGATGGACAAGTACCGCGCCGACGCCCCGCCGCCGTCGACCTCTGCATGAGGGGCGCGATTCCGCCGATGACCCGCACGCAGAACGCGGCGCGTGGCGGGGTCGGTGCGGGCTACTAGGCTGGAACGGTGCCCGACCCCGCGACGTACCGGCCCGCGCCCGGGTCCATTCCGGTGGAGCCCGGCGTCTACCGGTTCTCCGACCAGCATGGCCGGGTCATCTACGTCGGCAAGGCGAAAAGCCTGCGCAGCAGGCTGACGTCGTACTTCGCCGACATCGCCGGCCTGCACCCGCGCACCCGGCAGATGGTCACCACCGCCGCCAAGGTGGAGTGGACGGTCGTCAACACCGAGGTCGAGGCACTCCAGCTGGAGTACAACTGGATCAAGGAGTTCGATCCGCGGTTCAACGTCCGCTACCGCGACGACAAGTCCTATCCGGTGCTCGCCGTCACGCTGAACGAGGAGTATCCGCGGCTGTTCGTCTACCGCGGCCCGCGGCGCAAGGGGGTGCGCTACTTCGGGCCGTACTCGCATGCGTGGGCCATCCGCGAAACGGTGGACCTGCTCACCCGGGTCTTCCCGGCCCGTACCTGCTCGGGCGGAGTGTTCAAGCGGCACAGGCAGATCGACCGCCCGTGTCTGCTCGGCTACATCGACAAGTGCTCGGCGCCGTGCGTCGGGCGGGTCAGCTGCCGACGAGCACCGCAGGATCGTCGAGGACTTCTGCGACTTCCTGTCCGGCAAGACCGACCGCTACGCCCGGGAACTCGAACACCAGATGACCGCCGCGGCCGAGCAGCTCGACTTCGAGCGTGCGGCCCGGTTGCGTGACGATCTGTCGGCGCTGCGCCGGGCCCTGGAGAAGCAGGCCGTGGTGCTCGGCGACGGCACCGACGCCGATGTGGTGGCGTTTGCCGACGACGACCTCGAAGCCGCGGTCCAGGTGTTCCACGTGCGCGGTGGCCGGGTGCGCGGCCAGCGCGGCTGGATTGTCGAAAAGCCAAGTGGACCAAGCGATCCCGGAGATTCCGTGGAGGCGCAGCTGGTGGAGCAGTTCCTCACCCAGTTCTACGGGGAGCAGGCCGAACTGGGCGGTGCGGCCGACGAGTCGTCGAATCCGGTGCCGCGGGAGGTGCTGGTGCCGTGCCTGCCGCCCGACGCCGACGAGGTCGCGGAGTGGCTGTCCGGGCTGCGTGGGTCCCGGGTGGTGCTGCGGGTGCCGCGGCGCGGCGACAAGAAGGCCCTCGCCGAGACCGTGCAGCGCAACGCCCAGGAGGCGCTGCAGCAGCACAAGCTGCGGCGCGCAGGCGATTTCAACGCGAGATCGGCTGCGCTGCAAAGTATTCAGGATTCGCTCGGCCTGGCGGCTGCGCCACTGCGCATCGAATGCGTGGACATCAGCCATGTCCAGGGCACCGATGTGGTGGCCTCGCTGGTGGTGTTCGAGGACGGGTTGCCGCGCAAGTCCGACTACCGGCACTACGCCATCAAGGAGGCGGCCGGCGACGGCCGCTCCGACGATGTGGCGTCCATCGCCGAGGTCACCCGCCGGCGGTTCTGGCGGCACGTCCGCGACACCGCGCATCCCGACGAACTGGCACCGGAAGCACGATCCCGCAAGTTCGCGTACCCGCCCAACCTGTACGTCGTCGACGGTGGTGCGCCGCAGGTCAACGCCGCCGCGGCGGTACTGGAGGAGCTCGGGGTCACCGACGTCGCGGTGATCGGCCTGGCGAAGCGCCTCGAGGAGGTGTGGGTGCCCGCCGAACCGGACCCGGTCATCCTGCCGCGCAACAGTGAAGGCCTGTACCTGCTGCAGCGCGTCCGCGACGAGGCGCACCGCTTCGCCATCACCTTCCACCGCAGCAAGCGGTCGAAGCGGATGACGGCCTCGGCGCTCGACGCCGTACCCGGTCTCGGGGAGCACCGGCGCAAGGCGTTGGTGACGCACTTCGGATCGGTGGCGCGGCTCAAGCAGGCGTCCGTCGACGAGATCACCTCGGTGCCCGGCATCGGCGTGACGACCGCGGCGGCGGTGCTGGCGGCGCTGGGGGTGGAGCAACACGGCCCACCGCCCGCCGAAGTGGAATCGGTGGGATCGGCTCGCACCGGATGCGCTCCGTACGCGATGATGAGATCGCTGAACAGGTATCGGGATGACAGACAAAACTGACGAAGTGGCTCAGGACGCGCTCGCCGGTGGCGTGGACGCAGAACCAGGATCGGGTATCGACGTCGTTCTGGTGACCGGGCTGTCCGGTGCCGGCCGGGGCACCGCCGCGAAGGTCCTCGAGGATCTCGGGTGGTATGTCGCCGACAACCTGCCGCCCGAATTGATCACCCGGATGGTCGATCTCGGCCTCGCCGCGGGATCGCGGATCACCCAGCTCGCCGTCGTGATGGACGCGCGGTCGCAGGGATTCACCGGCGACCTCGACTCGGTGCGCACGGAGTTGGCCACCCGCGACATCACTCCGCGCGTGCTGTTCCTGGAGGCGTCGGACGACATCCTGGTCCGGCGTTATGAGCAGAACCGGCGCAGCCATCCGATGCAGGGCGAGTTGACGCTGTCGGAGGGCATTGCTGCCGAGCGCGCGATGCTGGCGCCGGTCCGGGCCGGCGCCGACCTGGTGATCGACACGTCGATGCTGTCGGTCCCGGCGCTGCGGGAGAGCGTCGAGCGGGCGTTCGGCGCCGAGGCGGTGGCGACCACCAGCGTCACGGTCGAGTCGTTCGGGTTCAAGTACGGCCTGCCGATGGACGCCGACATGGTGATGGACGTCCGGTTTCTGCCCAATCCGCACTGGGTAGACGAGCTTCGGCCGCACACGGGCCAACACCCCGCGGTGCGCGACTACGTGCTCGGACAACCGGGCGCCGAGCGATTCCTGGAGACCTACCATGAACTGCTGGGCCTCGTGGTCGAGGGCTATCGCCGGGAGGGGAAGCGGTACATGACGATCGCGATCGGCTGCACGGGCGGTAAGCATCGCAGTGTCGCGATGGCCGAGGCGCTGGCCGCACTGCTGTCGTCTGATCCGTTGCTCTCGGTCCGGGCACTGCACCGGGATCTGGGCCGCGAATGAGTCCCCGAAGCGCGAGCGCGCGTCGAGGATCGCAGCGAGGAACGAGCGAGGACCGGAACGCGTGGGAGCCGAGCAGTGAGTCAGCGCATCGTCGCCCTCGGGGGCGGACACGGTCTGTATGCGACGCTGTCGGCCGCCCGGCGGCTGACCCCGCACGTCACCGCCGTGGTGACGGTCGCCGACGACGGCGGCTCGTCGGGTCGGCTGCGCAGCGAACTCGATGTCGTGCCGCCCGGTGATCTGCGAATGGCGTTGGCCGCGTTGGCATCTGACAGCCCGCACGGGCGGCTGTGGGCGACCATCATCCAGCACCGGTTCGGCGGCAACGGCGCGCTGGCGGGTCACCCGATCGGCAACCTGTTGCTGGCCGGCCTCAACGAAGTGCTCGCCGACCCGGTCGCCGCGCTCGACGAGGTGGGCCGGATGCTGGGCGTCAAGGGCCGGGTGCTGCCGATGTGTCCGATCGCGCTGCAGATCGAGGCCGACGTCGCCGGGCTGGAGTCGGATCCCCGGATGGGCCGCGTGATCCGCGGGCAGGTGGCGATCGCCACCACGCCCGGCAAGGTGCGCCGGGTGCGGCTGCTGCCCGGCAACCCGCCGGCCACCCGGCAGGCCGTCGACGCGATCATGGGTGCAGACCTGGTGGTGCTCGGGCCGGGTTCGTGGTTCACCAGCGTCATTCCGCATGTCCTGGTGCCCGGATTGGCCGCCGCCCTGCGCGCCACCGCGGCGCGGCGGGCGCTCGTGCTCAATCTGGCCGACGAGCCGGGGGAGACCGCCGGCTTCTCCGCCGAGCGTCATCTGCACGTACTGGCCCAGCATGCGCCGGACTTCACCGTGCACGACATCATCGTCGACGCGGGCCGGGTGCCGGGGGAGCGTGAGCGCGACCAGTTGCGGCGGACCGCGGCCGTCCTCAATGCCGAGGTCAAGTTTGCTGACGTGTCCAGACCTGGTACACCTTTACATGACCCAGCGAAGCTGGCGGCAGCGCTCGACGGCGTGCGTGTGCCGGGAATCGTCCCCGCGGCACCGACGATTCCGACGCCGGCTCCGGGCATCGAGGGACCGAGTCTGAACAGACCGAGAGGTGACGATCCGTGGCGATGACGGCCGAGGTCAAGGACGAACTGAGTCGGCTGGTGGTGAATTCCGTCAGTGCGCGTCGCGCCGAGGTCGCCGCGCTGCTCCGGTTCGCCGGCGGGCTGCACATCGTCTCGGGCCGCGTCGTCGTCGAGGCCGAGGTCGATCTCGGGATCATCGCGCGCCGGCTGCGCAAGGACATCTTCGACCTGTACGGCTACAACGCGGTGGTGCACGTGCTGACCGCCAGCGGTATCCGCAAGAGCACCCGCTACGTCGTGCGGGTGGCCAAGGACGGCGAGGCGCTGGCCCGCCAGACCGGGCTGCTCGACCTGCGCGGCCGACCCGTGCGCGGGCTGCCGGCACAGGTGGTCGGCGGCGGCATCGGCGACGCCGAGGCCGCATGGCGCGGCGCGTTTCTGGCGCACGGATCGCTCACCGAACCCGGCCGGTCGTCGGCGCTGGAGGTCAGCTGCCCCGGCCCGGAGGCCGCGCTCGCCCTCGTGGGGGCCGCCCGCCGGCTCGGCATCAGCGCCAAGGCCCGCGAGGTGCGTGGCGCCGACCGTGTGGTGGTACGCGACGGCGAGGCGATCGGCGCGCTGCTGACCCGCATGGGCGCCCAGGACACCCGGTTGACCTGGGAGGAACGCCGGATGCGCCGCGAGGTACGTGCCACCGCCAACCGGCTGGCCAACTTCGACGACGCCAACCTGCGGCGCTCGGCACGTGCGGCGGTGGCCGCGGCGGCCCGCGTCGAGCGCGCGCTGCACATCCTCGGTGACACGGTGCCCGACCACCTGGCCGCGGCGGGCAAGCTGCGCGTCGAGCACCGGCAGGCCTCGCTGGAGGAACTCGGCCGGCTGGCTGACCCGCCGATGACGAAAGACGCTGTGGCGGGACGGATTCGGCGGTTGCTGTCGATGGCCGATCGCAAGGCCAAGCAGGACGGCATCCCCGACACCGAGTCGGCGGTCACGCCGGATCTGCTCGACGAGGCCTGATCACCCGGCCCGCCGTCGGCGATCAACGGCATCGCGGCGATGGTGACGGACCGCTTCGTTGCTGAGCCCGGCGAACAGCCCGGCCGCCGCGGGGCGATCGGGTGGAGCCCGGAGCGCAGTTCAAACCAAACAGCACAGTGAGCCCGTCACAGCACTAGGCTGATTGCCGAGCACAGGAACCGACCAAGGAGAGACACGTGACCATCCGGGTAGGCGTTAACGGCTTCGGCCGCATCGGGCGCAATTTCTACCGGGCGCTGGCAGCGCAGAAGGCCCTCGGCCAGAACACCGACATCGAGATCGTGGCCGTCAACGACCTCACCGACAATGCGAGCCTGGCGCACCTGCTGAAGTTCGACTCCATTCTGGGCCGGCTGCCCGAGGACGTCAGCCTCGAGGGCGAGGACACCATCGTCATCGGCAACACCAAGATCAAGGCCCTGGAGGTCAAGGCCGGCCCGGCGGAACTGCCCTGGGGTGACCTCGGCGTCGACGTCGTCGTCGAATCCACCGGCATCTTCACCAACGCCGCCAAGGCCAAGGGCCACCTCGACGCGGGCGCCAAGAAGGTCATCATCTCCGCGCCGGCCACCGACCCGGACATCACCATCGTCATCGGCGTCAACGACGACCAGTACGACGGCAGCCAGAACATCATCTCCAACGCGTCGTGCACCACCAACTGCCTCGGCCCGATGGCCAAGGTCCTCAACGACGAGTTCGGCATCGTCAAGGGCCTGATGACCACGGTCCACGCCTACACCCAGGATCAGAACCTGCAGGACGGCCCGCACAGCGACCTGCGCCGTGCCCGTGCCGCCGCGCTGAACATCGTGCCGACCTCAACCGGCGCCGCCAAGGCGATCGGCCTGGTGATGCCCGGAGCTCAAGGGCAAGCTGGACGGCTACGCGCTGCGCGTGCCGATCCCCACCGGCTCCTGCACCGACCTGACGGTCGAGCTCAGCAAGCCGGGCACCGCCGCGGAGATCAACGCCGCGATGAAGGCCGCCGCGGACGGGCCGCTCAAGGGCATCCTGAAGTACTACGACGCCCCGATCGTGTCCAGCGACATCGTCACCGACCCGCACAGCTCGATCTTCGACTCGGGCCTGACCAAGGTGATCGACAACCAGGCCAAGGTGGTGTCCTGGTACGACAACGAGTGGGGTTACTCGAACCGCCTCGTCGACCTCGTCGGCCTGGTCGGCAAGTCGCTCTGACGCCCATGAGCCGTCAAGACACTCGACGATCTTCTGGCGGAAGGCGTTTCGGGTCGCGGCGTGCTGGTGCGCTCCGACCTGAACGTCCCGCTCGACGACGACCGCAACATCACCGACCCGGGCCGCATCATCGCCTCGCTGCCGACGCTGAAGGCACTCGCCGACGCCGGCGCCAAGGTGGTGGTCACCGCTCACCTCGGCCGGCCCAAGGGTGAGCCGGATCCGAAGTTCTCGCTGGCCCCGGTGGCCACGGTGCTGGCGGAGAAGCTCGGCCGGCACGTCCAGCTGGCCGGTGACGTGGTCGGGCACCGATGCGCTGGCGCGTGCCGAAGGCCTGACCGACGGCGACGTCCTGCTGCTGGAGAACATCCGCTTCGATCCCCGCGAGACCAGCAAGGACGAAGCCGAGCGGCAGGCGTTGGCCAAGGCCCTGGTCGAACTGGTCGACTCACCCGGTGGGGCGAAGCCGGCGTTCGTCTCGGACGGTTTCGGCGTGGTGCACCGCAAGCAGGCCTCGGTCTACGACGTGGCCGAACTGCTGCCGCACTATGCGGGCACGCTGGTGGCCACCGAGGTCAAGGTGCTCGAACAGCTGACCAGCTCCACCGACCGGCCGTACGCCGTGGTGCTGGGCGGGTCGAAGGTCTCCGACAAGCTGGCCGTCATCGAGAATCTGGCGACCAAGGCCGACAGCTTGATCATCGGCGGCGGAATGTGCTTCACCTTCCTTGCCGCACAGGGTCTTTCGGTGGGAACCTCGCTGTTGCAGGAGGAGATGATCGAGACCTGCAGGAAGCTGCTGGAGGACTACGGCGACGTGATCCACCTGCCGGTGGACATCATCGTCGCCGAGAAGTTCGCGGCGGACTCACCGCCCGAACACGTGGCCGCCGACGCGATCCCGGACGGCAAGATGGGTCTCGACATCGGCCCGGAGTCGGTGAAACGGTTCACCGCGCTGCTGTCCAACGCCAAGACCATCTTCTGGAACGGCCCGATGGGCGTGTTCGAGTTCCCGGCGTACTCGGCGGGCACCAAGGGGGTGGCCGAAGCCATCATCAGCGCCACCGCCAAGGGCGGCTTCAGCGTGGTCGGCGGTGGCGACTCCGCCGCGGCGGTGCGTCAGCTGGGACTGCCCGACGACGGCTTCTCCCACATCTCCACCGGCGGCGGCGCGTCACTGGAATACCTTGAGGGCAAAGAACTTCCCGGCATCTCTGTCCTTGAGACGGCCTGAGCAACAATAGGAGACCCCCGTGTCGCGTAAGCCGCTCATCGCGGGCAACTGGAAGATGAACCTCAACCATTTCGAGGCCATCGCCCTGGTGCAGAAGATCGCTTTCTCGTTGCCGGACAAGTACTTCGACAAGGTCGATGTCACCGTCGTCCCGCCGTTCACCGACCTGCGCAGCGTGCAGACCCTGGTGGACGGCGACAAGCTGCGGCTGACGTACGGCGCTCAGGACCTCTCGCAACATGACTCCGGTGCCTACACCGGCGACATCAGCGGGGCGTTCCTGGCCAAACTGGGATGCACGTACGTCGTCGTCGGGCACTCCGAGCGGCGCACCTACCACCACGAGGACGACGCCCTGGTGGCCGCCAAGGCCGCCGCGGCCCTCAAGCACGGCCTGACCCCGATCGTCTGCATCGGGGAGGGGCTGGACATCCGCGAGGCCGGCAACCATGTCGAGTACAACGTCGAGCAGCTGCGGGGCTCGCTGGCCGGGCTGTCCGCCGAGCAGATCGGCACCATCGTGATCGCCTACGAGCCGGTGTGGGCGATCGGCACCGGCCGGGTGGCCAGCGCCGCCGACGCCCAGGAGGTGTGCGGCGCCATCCGTGAGGAGCTCGGCAAGATCGCCAGCCCGGAGATCGCCGCAGGCGTGCGGGTGCTCTACGGCGGGTCCGTCAGCGCCAAGAACGTGGGCGAGATCGTCGCTCAGAACGACGTCGACGGCGCCCTGGTGGGCGGTGCGTCGTTGGACGGCGAGCAGTTCGCGACGCTGTCGGCGATCGCGGCCGGCGGACCCCTGCCCTGAGCGTGATTTCGGTGTGATCGCGCGCGGTGAGCGCGCCGTTTTCGCACCGAAATCGCATCCGTGTAGGCTGTCCCGCATGGAATTGGCCCTGCAGATCGTGCTGGTGATCACCAGTCTGTTGGTGATACTGCTGGTGCTGCTGCACCGCGCCAAGGGCGGTGGCCTGTCCACGCTGTTCGGTGGCGGTGTGCAGTCCAGTCTGTCCGGATCCACCGTGGTGGAGAAGAACCTCGACCGGTTGACCATGTTCGTCACCGGCATCTGGATCGTGGCCATCGTCGCCATGGCCCTGCAGATCAAGTACGCCGCTTAGCGGGATTCCTTGACGGGTGACTCGACCACCCAGGACATCGCAACGACGATGGCCCGGCGGTTCGGTATCCCGGTCGCCTCGGTGCACGCCCTCGGAAGCGAGTTCAACCAGACCTTCGAGGTGCGCGCGAGAACCGGGGACCGCTTCGTCGCGAAGGTCTTCGGCCGCGACGACATCGACACCGTGCGGTGGCAACACCGGCTGATGGATCGGATCGCCGAGGTCGGCGATGTCGTCGTGCCACATGTGCTGCGCGACTCCGAAGGCCGCGACATCTGCGCTGCCGCGGCCGGTCCCGTCATCTGCGGATATACCTGGGTGGACGGCGCGGTCATCGGCAACCTGCCCCGGCATTCCGTGGCCCTGCTCGAGGACTGGGGGCGCACCGCGGGCCGCGTGGTCCGGGCGCTGCGCCGGTGTCGCTGTCGACGGTGCCGTGCAGACCCACACCTGGGATCTGATCAACGCGCCGGACGTGATCCGGCGGCACGTCGGCGATGTGCCCGACGAGGCGCACCGTGCGCTCGTCCTCGGCGCCGTCGACCTGTTCGAGACGTGGGTCACGCCGCGGATCGCCGAACTCCCGAAAGCGCGTTGTCCATCAGGATCTCAACGACTTCAACGTGGTGGTCGCCGGCACCGGCGATGCCGCAAGGATCGCCGGGGTGATCGACTTCGGCGACGCCATCTACACCACCCGGGTCAGCGAGGTCGCCATCGCGGCCGCCTACGCGATGCAGCGCAAGGACGCACCCGTCGAGGCGTTGACCGCGGTGGTGCGTGGATATCACGGCGTGGTGCCGCTCACCGGGGCCGAGATCGCCACGCTGTACCCGCTGGCAGTGACACGGTTGGCGCTCAACGCCACCGTGTGGACAGCGCGCCGGCACGGCGACACCGCGGACTACGGCCGGGCGCGTTCAGAGCACACCTGGAACACGTTGGGCAGGCTCGCGGGGGAGGACGCCGAAGCCGTGGCGGCCAAGCTGCACGGGACATTGCGGCGACGGGAGACGACATGACCGAGCCGGGTAACCCCCCGACGATGGTGAACGGGTTCGACAACGCACGGTTGGATCAGTTGCCCGCGGACGTGCGGGCGGCCGTGGCGCGCCGCAACCGCGTGCTGGGCCCGGTGTACCGGTTGTTCTACGCAGACCCCGTGGAGATCGTGCGCGGACTGGGCACCTACCTGTACGACTCCGCGGGCAACGAATACCTCGACGCCTACAACAACGTGCCGTGCGTGGGGCACGCCCATCCGCGGGTCGCCGACGCGGTGGCGCGACAGGCCGCGACGGTCAACACCAACACCCGCTATCTGCAGCCGGCGGTACTCGACTACGCCGAGGATCTGCTCTCGACGTTCCCCGCGCCGCTGGGCAACATCGTGTTCACCTGCTCGGGGTCGGAGGCCAACGACCTCGCGCTGCGCGTGGTACGGCACGTGACCGGCAACCGCGGGGTCATCGTCACCGCGAACGCCTACCACGGCGTCACCTCGGCGGTGGCCGCGATCTCGCCGTCGCTCGGCGTCGATTCGCCGCTGGACATCTGCGTGCGCACCATTCCGGCGCCCGACGAGCGTGTCGCACCGGGTGCGCTGGGCGACTATCTGCGGGCTCAGATCCGTTCGGCCACAGCCGATTTAGCGCGTCACGGGGTGGGACTGGCGGCGTTCATCGCCGACAGCGTCTTCTCGTCCGACGGGGTGTTCAGCCGGCCCACCGGTTTCCTGCAACCGGTGATCGACGAGGTCCACCGCGCCGGCGGCCTCTACATCGCCGACGAGGTCCAGTCCGGGTTCGGGCGGATCGGCGCCGGGTGGTGGGGCTTCCAGCGGCACGGCATCGGGCCCGACATCGTCACCATCGGCAAACCGATGGGCAACGGCCTGCCGATCGCGGCAGCCGTGTTCGACCCGGACCTGCTGGTCGACTTCGGTCGAAAGATCCGCTACTTCAACACCTTCGGCGGAAACACCGTCAGCATCGCCGCCGCGCAGGCGGTCCTCGACGTCATCCGCGACGAGGGGCTCATCGAGAACGCCGCGCAGGTGGGCGCACAGCTCAAGGCGGGCGTCGAGGCCATCACCTCCGGCCTCGGCGGGGTCGCGCAGGTCCGCGGCGACGGGCTGTTCATCGGCGTCGAGATGGTCACCGGCGCCGGGAACGGACCCGATCCCGACACCGCGGGCGGCGTCGTCAACGAGTTGCGTCGGCGCCGGGTGCTGATCTCGGCGTCGGGCCCACACGGCAACGTGCTCAAGATCCGGCCGCCGATGGCGTTCCGGTCCGCCGACGCCGACCGGTTCCTCACGGAGTTCGACGCCGCGCTGGCACCGCTGCGCTGACCGCGGTCTGCCGCTACGGGCGCAGCAACCCTTCAATACGTCGAAGCGCTACCGCGAGGACCGGCAGATATCCCGGCGCCCAGAGCGGCGCCTGGAACGTGATCCGACAGCCTGTCGCCCCGCGGTTCCACCCGGTGCGCAGTGGCCGGCACCCCGGCGACCGCCCAGGACCAGCTTCGCCCCGCGTCGAATTCGGTGATGACGAACGGCACGGCGATCCCGACCGGCGTCCACACCCGCCCCGTCGATCCCAGCGCCAACGGCGAGGGGTGATCGAGCTCGGCGCGGCGGACTGTCGGCCCCCATCGCGGCCACGCGTCGAGGTCGACCAGGATGTCCCACCCGTCCTGTGCCGATGCGGAGATTGTCCGGCCGACAGTCGGCATCGTCCACCGCTCCGCAGCGCCCGGAGCACCGCTGCTCCCGTGCGGCGTCCGCTGACCAGCGCGCCCTGAATCGACGCGGTGTCCCGGTGGTCACCGCACGTCCAGGTCCCCGAGGGGTCGCGGATGGGCCGGCGAACGGCCAGCGGCGGCAACTGCGCCGGAAGGGCGTCCGGAACGACATGACGTATCAGCGGCTGCCAGTCAGCGGCGTCGATGCCGAGGATGGTGGCAGCATGCTCGCGCATCTGCGCCGCCGTCGGCTCGGGATGATCGCGCCCGATCAGCGCGGACGCCTGGATCAGGTGACGTCCGGCGGCGCGTAGCTTGGTGCGGCCGCGCTGATCACCGCGGTGTTGACCACTGGTCCCTGTCGGCCGGCGCGGCCGTCCACCCACAGCATCGGTGGCCCGGTCGGTGGGTTGTCGGACGCCCACCAGTCGGTGACCACACCGCGCGTCGGAGGAGGTTCGTCGCCGATCAGTTGCGCCGTCGATCGCGCATCGGCGGCGATGACCACGTGCCGGGCCTGCAGCACAGCGCCGTCCTCGGCCGTCACGCGCCAGCCAGCGCCCGCGTTGGCCACGTGGGTCACTCGTCGACCCGTCGACACCCGGTCCGTCAGAGGCGACGCCAGCTGTCGCGGCAACGCCTGCATGCCCTCGGCGGGCAGTGCGGGCACCCCGATCGCGAACATGCGCATCAGCAGCAGCGTGAACGCGTTGGACGTGCTCTGGCCGTCATCGAGCAGCACCCCGGCGAGAAACCGGTCGATGACCCGGCGGAGTTCCCCCCGCACACCCGACCGGTCAAGTGCCGCACCGAGTGTGACGTCGCAGTTCTGTATGGAGTCACTGTGCGTCGTCAACTGCGACGGTCGCAGGGCAGGGCCCGCCCAGCGGGCCAATGCGGCCAGGCCGGCCGGTCTGATGACGCCTCCGGCCAGCATGCCCGGCACCCTTGCCGGTTGCCGCAGCGGATGGGCGACGACGGTCGAGCCGCGCTCCCGCCGCACACAGACGCCCGCCCCGAACGACTGCAGCTGCAAAGCGTGAACGTCGACGCAGTGCCCGAGTTCGGGGTACGCCGGATTGAGTACCTGGAATCCACGGTCGCAGGTGAACCCGTCGATGACATCGGTCCGGATCCGTCCGCCGATATCGTCGGCAGCCTCC
The DNA here is from genome assembly GCA_963779655.1 of uncultured Actinomycetota bacterium. GTDB lineage: Bacteria > Actinomycetota > Actinomycetes > Mycobacteriales > Mycobacteriaceae > Mycobacterium. The sequence goes on from CAVZZD010000016.1 coordinate 218,053, forward strand.
CAGATGCGCACCTCGCGACCGGCCGCAGCGAGGACGCCGGCACATCGCAGCCCGGCCAGGCCGGCCCCGACCACCAGGACCTCGGCCTCTTCGACATCCATTGCTGCTCAGCCATCCACGCGCGTCGGCCAGGACGGAGAACACTGATTCAGCAGGACGTGCCCCATGGGTTCTCCATTGATCTCGCCGGCCCCGTCCGGCACCAACGCTACCGAACCAACCCGGCCGGCCCACCGGATCCGCGAGCTCACCACCTCCGCCGCCGGGTGGGTCGGGCTCGCGTTCAGCGAGACGGTGCAGGTCGCGGGCTCTCGCCATGCGGCGACCTCCCTCTGCGCCGATACTTGAACACATGGCTGAAACGTCCGACCTGGTGTCCGAGACGGCACTGGACCCGATCGGCGCTGTTCAGCGCACCCAGGTGGGCCGGGAGGCCACCGAACCGATGCGCGAGGACATCCGGTTGCTGGGCGCAATGCTCGGCGACACCGTGCGCGAGCAGAACGGCGACGAGGTCTTCGACCTCGTCGAGCGGGCCCGGGTCGAATCGTTCCGGGTGCGCCGGTCCGAGATCGAACGCTCCGACCTGGCGCAACTGTTCGACGGTATCGAAGTCCGCAAGGCCATCCCGGTGATCCGTGCGTTCACCCACTTCGCGCTGCTGGCCAACGTCGCGGAGGACATCCACCGCGAACGCCGCCGCGCCGTCCACGTCGCGTCGGGCGAACCGCCACAGAAGAGCAGCCTGGCCGCCACCTATCTGAAGCTGGACGCCGCGGACCTGGACGCCGCCACGGTGGCCGACGCGCTGACCGGTGCGCTCGTGTCACCGGTCATCACCGCGCATCCGACCGAGACGCGTCGGCGCACCGTGTTCGACACCCAGCACCGGATCACCGAGCTGATGCGCCTGCGCGCCGGCGGCCAGACCCACACCGCCGACGGCGGCACCATCGAGTTCGAGTTGCGCCGCCAGATCCTCATGCTGTGGCAGACGGCCCTGATCCGGCTGTCCCGGCTGAAGATCCAGGACGAGATCGAAACCGGCCTGCGCTACTACCCGGCGGCGTTCTTCGAGGTCATCCCGCAGGTCAACGCCGAGGTGCGGTCGGCGCTGCAGGCGCGCTGGCCGGACGCCGGGCTGCTGCCCCAGCCGATCCTGCGCCCGGGCTCCTGGATCGGCGGTGACCGCGACGGAAATCCGAACGTCACCGCCGACGTGGTGCGGCTGGCCACCGGCAGCGCCGCGCACGCCGCGTTCGCGCGTTACTTCACCGAGCTCACCGCGCTCGAGGAGGAACTGTCGATGTCGGTGCGGCTGGTGCACATCAGCGACGGGCTGGCCGCGCTGGCCGACGCGTGTCACGAACCCGCCCGCGCCGACGAACCCTACCGGCGCGCCTTGCGGGTCATCCACGGCAGGCTGACCGCGACGGCCGCCGACATCCTGGACCGCCGGCCCGAGCACGAACTCGATCTGGGCCTGCCGCGCTACGGCACCCCCGCGGAGTTCCTGGCCGACCTCGACACCGTCGACACCTCGCTGCGCGCCAACGGCAGTGCGCTGCTCGCCGACGACCGGCTGGCCCGGCTGCGGGAAGCCGTGCACGTCTTCGGTTTCCACCTGTCCGGCCTTGATTTGCGGCAGAACTCCGACGTGCACGAGGAGGTGGTCGCCGAGCTGCTGGCCTGGGCCGGTGTGCAACCCGACTACGCGTCACTGCCCGAACCGGACCGGGTCGATCTGCTGGTCGCCGAACTCGGCACCCGCCGGCCGCTCATCGGTGAGGGCGCCGAGTTGTCGGAGCTGGCCCGCAAGGAACTCGACATCGTGATCGCGGCGGCCCGGGCCGTCAATGTGTTCGGGCCCAACGCGATCCCCAACTACATCATCTCGATGTGCCAGTCGGTTTCGGACATGCTGGAGGCGGCGCTGCTGCTCAAGGAGGCGGGTCTGCTGGACGCCTCCGGTGACCAGCCGTACTGCCCGGTGGGCATCGTGCCGCTGTTCGAGACCATCGACGACCTGCAGCGCGGCGCGGAGATCATGGAGGAGGTGCTCGATCTTCCGTTGTACCGCAAGCTGATTCATGCGCGTGGCGAGAGCCAGGAAGTGATGCTGGGGTACTCCGACTCCAACAAGGACGGCGGCTACCTGGCCGCCAACTGGGCGCTCTACCGCGCCGAGCTGGAGCTGGTGGAGATGGCCCGCAAGACCGGAATCCGGTTGCGGCTCTTCCACGGCCGCGGCGGCACGGTGGGCCGCGGCGGCGGGCCCAGCTACGACGCCATCCTGGCCCAGCCGCCGGGTGCGGTGAACGGGTCCCTGCGGATCACCGAGCAGGGTGAGGTGATCGCGGCCAAGTACGCCGAACCGCGGATGGCGCACCGCAACCTGGAGACGCTGCTGGCGGCCACCCTGGAGTCGACGCTGCTCGACATGGAAGGACTTGGGGGGCTCGCCGAAAATGCGTACGAGGTGCTCGACGAACTGGCCGCCCGCGCGCAGCGCGCGTACGCGGAATTGGTCCACGAGACACCGGGTTTCGTCGAGTACTTCAAGGCTTCGACGCCGGTCAGCGAGATCGGCGACGCTGAACATCGGCAGCCGGCCCACCTCCCGCAAGCCCACCACGTCGATCTCCGATCTGCGGGCCATCCCGTGGGTGCTGGCCTGGAGCCAGTCGCGGGTGATGCTGCCCGGCTGGTACGGCACCGGGACAGCGTTCGAGGACTGGATAGCCGAAGGGGAGGGCCGGCTGGAGATCCTGCAGGATCTCTACGTGCGTTGGCCGTTTTTCGCGACCGTGCTGTCGAATATGGCTCAGGTGCTTGCGAAATCGGATATGGGTCTGGCCGCGCGCTACGCCGAACTGGTCGAGGACGAGGAGTTGCGGCGCCGCGTCTTCGACAAGATCGTCGACGAGCACGAGCGGACCATCGCCATGCACAAGCTCATCACCGGCCAGGAGGACCTGCTGGCGGACAACCCGGCGCTGGCCCGTTCGGTGTTCAACCGGTTCCCGTATCTCGAGCCGCTGAACCACCTGCAGGTCGAACTGCTGCGGCGGTACCGCTCCGGCGATGAGGACGAGCTGGTGCAGCGGGGCATCCTGCTGACCATGAGCGGGCTGGCGACGGCGCTGCGTAACAGCGGTTAGCTGTCCGCTACACGAGCACTACCGGCGGGGCCCGGCAGTCCGTCGGTGGCAGGCCCGCCACTGCCGTCGCAGTAACGCCGGTTCCGCGCTTTCCGCATGGAACAATGCGGGAGGTGATGGGGGCGTCCGCCAAGTCGACGTCGCAGGCCGCGGTGCTGCTTGCGCTCCTCGGTCTGGCCGCGGTCGCCCTGCGCGGGTCGCTGCCGGGCAGTGACCGGACGGTCAACAGGCCGCACCCCCTGAGCAACACGGCGGCGCTCGTCCTCGTCGTCGCGCTGCTGGCCGTCTCGCTGAGCATCATCGCGGTCGCCACCGTGTCCCGGATCCGCAACCCGCCGGCATCGGCGAGCGCCGCCCCGGTTCACGTGGACTCGGCACGGGGCGGTGCCGGACGGCCGGGGTGGCGGTTCTGGCTGATCGCCGCGGCCGGCGTCGCGGGCGCGCTGGTGCTCATTCACCTGCTCGCGCAGTGGGATTTCGCCCACCCGTGGAGCCCGGCGCAATCCGGACCCGGACAGCACGGCGCCCCCTCCGGCGCGGCCCCCATCGACGCCGCCCCCACCGCCCCGCCGCCGACCGGCACGCCCACGCCGGCCGATGTCACCACACTGCGGGTGCTGTCCGCTGCCGCGGTCGTGTTCGTTGCGCTGGTTGCGGTGGGCACGCTGATGACCGCGCGCCCGTCCCGCCCAGAGGTGTCGCCGGCCGGTGCCGAGTGGGGTGGCGGCGCAGGCGCACTGCCGGGCGAAGCCGCCTCGCAGTCGCTGGCACGTGCCGCCGAACTGGGTCTGGCGCAGGTGGGTGACCCCAATCGCGAACCGCGCGCGGCCATCATCGCGTGCTACGCGACGATGGAGAACGAACTCGCCCGTGTTCCCGGCGTCGCGCCGCGGGATTTCGACACAGCGTCGGAGGTGCTCGCCCGCGCGGTCGAACACGACGCGCTTCGATCGGACAGCGCGACGCCACTGGTGGAGTTGTTCGAGGAGGCCCGGTTCAGCCCGCACGTGATGGGGGAGGGCCACCGGGACAGCGCGGTGCAGGCGCTGCGGCAGGTGCTCGCCGAACTGCGGGACGCGTCGTGAAAACGTTTGTCATCTTCGGGATCTGCGCCGTCATCGTGGTCGAGGCGGTGGCCTTCGCGGCGAGCCGGGACGCGCTGCCGGTGCTGTCGGGTGCGGTCGCCGCGGTGGTCCTGCTGGCGGTGCGGTGGGGCATCTCCCGCCCCGGCCCGCAACACCACAGCCCCGCCGCCGACGAGGTTCCGGAGTCGTTGCGGCGCTGGCTGGGTCGGACGGAGACGCTGATCAGTCGCGCCGATTCGACGCAGCGTGACTGGGACCGGCATCTGCGCCCGATGCTGGCCCGTCAGTTCGAACTGGCCACCGGTCAGCCGCGGCGCAAGGACCCTGCGGCATTCCGGGCGACGGGCGAGATGCTCTTCGGCCCGCAACTGTGGGCCTGGGTCGATCCCGACAACATCGCGCGCTCCGATGCCAACCGGCCGGGTCCCGGCCGCGAAGCACTCGACGACATCCTCCGGCGACTCGAGCAGATATGAACCCCACAGCCGAGCGCGGCCGGGCCGTGCTCGACGAGATCTCCCGGGTGGTGGTCGGAAAACGGGACGCTCTGCACCTGATCCTCATGACCGTGCTCGCCGGCGGTCACGTCCTCATCGAGGACCTGCCGGGGCTGGGGAAGACCCTGATCGCGCGGTCGTTCGCGTCGGCTCTGGGCCTCGAGTTCGCACGTGTGCAGTTCACCCCCGACCTGCTGCCCGCCGATCTGCTCGGCTCGACGGTCTACGACATGCGGTCGGGCCGCTTCGAGTTCCGCCGAGGACCGATCTTCACCGATCTGCTGATGGCCGACGAGATCAACCGGACACCGCCCAAGACCCAGGCCGCCCTGCTGGAGGCGATGGCCGAACGCCAGGTGAGCATCGACGGCGCCACCCACCGACTGCCGCAGGCGTTCTTCGTGATCGCCACCGACAATCCGATCGAGTTCGAAGGCACCTACCCGCTGCCCGAGGCCCAGTTGGACCGGTTCGCGGTCAGGCTGGAACTCCGCTACCTGTCCGAGGCGGAGGAGGCCGCCATGCTCCGCCGGCGCATCGACCGCGGTTCCGCGGCGGGGGTGGTGAACCAGGTCATCGACGTCCGCGCCCTGCTGGAGATGCGCGAGTCGGTGGAGCAGGTGACCGTGCACGAGGATGTGCTGCGCTATGTGGTGGCGCTTGCCACCGCCACCCGCCAACACCCGCAGGTGGCCGTGGGTGCCAGCCCGCGTGCCGAGCTGGACCTCGTGCAGCTCGCCCGGGCGCGCGCGTTGCTTCTGGGCCGGGATTATGTGCTCCCCGAGGACGTGAAATCGCTTGCGGTGGCGGCCATGGCACACCGGATCGCCCTGCGGCCCGAGATGTGGGTACGGCAGGTGCGCAGCACCGATGTGGTCGAGGAGCTGTTGCATCGTCTCCCGGTTCCGCGGGCCGGCGGATCCCCGTGACCGATATCGGCGGCAGTGACGTCGAATTGCGTTGGCGGCCATCGTCGCTGACCCGCGCGATAGCGACCGCCGCCGTTGTCGCGCTGGCCGTGGCGGTGCTCGGATCCAGTTGGCAGCTGGTCGCCTTCGCGGCGCCTCTGCTCGGCGTACTGGGCTCGGTGCGCTGGCAACGCCGACCGCCGGCCGTCTCGCTGGTAACGGAACCGGAGCTGCTGCGCTGCTTCGAGGGCGAACAGGTGACGTTGAGTGTCTGGGCGACAACAGCTTCCGCATGCCGTGACCGTCGAGCCGGCGGCGGTGGCGGGGGCCCGCGTCGATGTCGTCGACGGGCAGCCGGGACGGCTGCAGCTGGAGGTTTCGGCCGAGCGCTGGGGCCGGTACCCGGTCACGGTCCGCGTCGACGCCACGGGGTTCGGCGGTCTGCGGGACGGATCGGCGACCGTGGCGGTCGCCGACGTGTTCGTGTTCCCGGTGGCCCCGCCGCAGGACACCCGGCTTCCCCGGACCGAACTGCTCGACCGCCTCGGCACGCACCTGACGCGGAATGTCGGCCGTGGCGTCGAATATGCCGACATCCGCACCTACGTGCCGGGTGATCAACTGCGCTCGGTCAACTGGCCGGTGAGTGCGCGCCGCGGCAGCCTGCATGTGACGGAGCGGCTCAGCGAGCGCGCCGCGGATGTGGTGGTGCTCGTCGACACATATCTGCAACCCCCCGGGCCGGCGACCGACGCGACCGAACGGTGTGTGCGCGGAGCCGTTCAGGTGGTGCAGAGCGCCTTGCGAAGCGGTGACCGGGCCGGGGTCGTCGCGCTCGGGGGCCGGCCGCGATGGCTCGGCGTCGACATCGGGCGACGGCAGTTCTACCGGGTGCTGGACACCGTGCTGGCCGCGGGCGACGGGTTCGAGACCGCCACAGGCACTTTGGCTTCGCGCGCTGCGGTCCCACCCGGCGCGATCGTGGTCGCCTTCTCCACACTGATCGAGACGGATTTCGCGCTGGCCCTGATCGACCTCTGCAAACGCGGGCATCTGGTGGTCGTCGTCGACGTTCTCGAAGGGCTGCCGTTCGCGCAGGAACAGGATCCGCTGATCGCCCGGATGTGGGCCATGCAACGCTCGTTCATGTATCGGGACATGCGCACGATCGGGGTGGATGTGGTGTCCTGGCCGCCGGACCGCACGCTCGAGCAGGCCATGCTCCTGGTGCCCGACCGCCGCCGCCGCCCGACGGGGGGCAGGACATGAGCGAGACCCCGGCGTCCGTCAGTGCCGTGGCCACCGCATTCGGTCTGCTGATGGTCGCCGCCACCGAAGTGCAGACCTCCGGTACTGCCCTCATCGGGGCGGTCCTGGCCGCGACGGCGGTGATCGTGGGGATCCGGTGGCGGCCCGCGGCGACGATGGCGACGGTGATCTCAGCGGGGTTGATCGCACTGACCGATCCTGCGCCGGTGTTCGCGGCGCTGTCCGGACTGTCGGCGGTCGGCTATCTGGTGCTGCGGCATTCCGTCGGTTCGCCCGCACAGACCATCACCCGCCCGACCGTGGTCGCTGCGCTGGTGTTCGCGACCGCAGGACTGGCGGCCACCGCGATTCCTGTTGAACTGCCCTGGGTTCCGCTGTTCGCGCCGGTCGCCGTCATCGTGGTCTACGTACTGGTCGTCCAGCCGTTCGCGGGGTCTGTGCCACGGGAGTAGTCGAGGCGACACGGCCCGGCCGCCCGTGCCACCCCGCCGATCTGGGCGGGGACCGGACGCGGGTAGTCCATCCAGCGCGAGGTCAGGTCGTAGTCGCGCAGCAGTCGCGTCATCGCCGCGGTCATCGCCGCCAGCGAGAACGACTGTGCCGGACAGGTGTGCCGGCCGTGCCCGAAGGCCGTGACGAGCATCGGTGAGGCCAGCCCGTGGTCGGCCGACAGCCGGTGCCCGACCCAGCGGTCTGGGTCCCACTCCGAAAGCCCGGGCGCGGCGGAGGAATTCAACAGCGGCAACAGGGTGGCGACGGTCCAGCCGGGGGGCACATCGTAGACAGCGTCGCCGACGTCGAATACCACCGGCGACAGCACCGCACGCGACATGATGGAGCGCTGCGCCAGCCGGGTGCTCTCCAGGGCGCAGCGGCGGGCCAGTTCGTCGTCGCCGCCGGCCACCCGGTCCCGGTGCGCCGGATGCTCGATGAGGTCGACCAGCGCCCACCCCAGCGCGGCCATCAGATTCGACATCGACGCGATGTGGATCAGGGCGACGTCGTACGCGATGCCGCGCACCCGGACATCCCCCGGCTCGGAGTTCCAGGCCGCCACGATGCGGTCGAAAAGTGTTCCACTGGAGCCGGATCGGCTTTCGAGAGCGCTCTCGAGCACGCCGACGATGTCCTCGAGCGCCGCCTTCTCCGCGCGCTTGCCGGTGGCGGCGACGGCGGCCATCGCGTCGGGGTGCACGAAGGCGTCGGAACCGTCGAGCGTGTCGAACGCACGCACCAGGTTTTCGAACGCGACACCGTCGGTCGCCCCCGGTGGCGCCCACGACGCCAGTCCCATCCGGTGGCCGAGCCGGCGGGTGAGTGCGAAGACGTCGACCGACCCCTGGGGGCCGAGTTCGTCGACGGTACGGTCAAGTGCGCGTTCAAGATTCGTCAGATACGACGCGACGTCGTCGCGCCGGAACAACGTGCCGGGCAGGGTCCGCCGGCCGTCGAAGATCTCGTCGGGCAGCTTGCGGCGCAGCATCAGGAAGTCGGCCACGCCCTTGCTGGCGACCTCCTCGGGCAACGCGTAGAACGACTCGACGCCACGGGGCGAGAAGGTGAACAGGTAGTTCGACGTGCCGCTTCGCACCGTGAACGTGTCACCGTGGGCGGCGCGGGCCGCGGCGAACGGAGCGACCGCCCCGACGTTTCCCGGAACCGCGACGTCCCACGGCAACCCGATGTCCGGGACGGGCGCCGGCGGCGGTTTCGGCACTTACAGCCCGGTACGGCTGCGCACCGCGTTGACGACGCCGCGTACCGCGTTCTCGGTCGCGGCGATCGGTGACACCACCGCTTCGCCGACACCGACGATGCGCTCCACACGGTCCACGATCGCCTCCAGTCGCTCCACCACTCCGATCAGCCGCGGCGCCAGTTCGTCGATCCGGGTGATGGTCGCGTTGAACCGCTCCAGCGTGGCATCGAGTCCGTCGGTGGACTGGTTCAGGTCGGTGAGCGTTTCGGTCAAACTGGAGAGCAGGGCGTCGACCTGTCCGACGGTGACGTCGGCGTTGAGCGCCGCCTGCGCCAGTGTCTTGAGCCGCTGCTGTGCGGGACGGGCGCGATTGGTGCTGACACCACCTTTGTCTGCCATGGCAGTCAGTATGACCCGCTAGTTATGCAGCGCGGGCAGCGCGTCGAATGCGCCCCTGATGTGGCGTTCGGTCAGGTCGGCGGCGCTGCGTCCATCCCGCGCGGCGATCGCGTCGTAGATCCCGTGGTGCTCGGACTGCAGCGTGCGGGCGAGACCGGGCCAGTCCGGAATCTGGCGCAAGGCTTCGAGGATCGGTTGGCGCAGCGAAGCCCGGATCGCGATCGTCATGTCGGCGACGAGGCGGTTGCCGCTCGCCTCGGCGATCGCGACGTGGAATGCGGTGTCGGCGTCGTTGAAAGGCTCGCAGTCCGCGCCGATGTCGTCCATCTCCAGCAGTGGCGCGCGCACCTCGGCCAACTGGTTCTCGTCGGCGTGCGCCGCGGCCAGCATCGCGCTGTTGCGTTCGAGCATGACGCGGGCATCGATGATGTCGTGCATCGGGAAGTTCGACAGGGCCACGTGCAGGCGCAGAAACCGGGTCAGGGCCGCGCTGGGCATGGACGCGATGAAGGTGCCTGCCTCCGGGCCGGCGCCGACGTTCGCCCTGACCACCCCCTGGGCTTCCAGGACGCGGATGGCTTCGCGTACTCCGGCACGGCTGACCTGCAGGCGCGCGGCGAGTTCACGTTCCGGTGGCAGGGGATCGCCGACCGCGAGCGCGCCGCTCATGATCTGGTCTTCGATGGCGCCGATCACCTGTTCATGGGACCGCACCCGGGTCACGGGACGCCACTGCGGGACGGGCGTAGCGCTCTCGACCATCGTCATTCCTTACCAGTCCCGTGATGATGCGGCGCGTATTGGGTACTTGACTGTGAGCGGGCTCACGTCTTAGTGTACAACCACTGAGTGGTCAGACCACTAATTGGTCGCCCGTTCGGTCCCGCCCGCCGACCCAGGAGTCGCAAGCCGATGTACACACCCGACCTCGCGCCGGTCGCCCACAGCCTGCTGTGGTCGTCACTGATCGCCTTCCTGCCACTGCTGACCGTCTTCGTGACGCTCGGCGTCCTCAAATGGAAGGCCCACTGGGCCGGGCTCACCGGGTTGGCCGTGGCACTGATCGTGGCCGTCGTCGGCTATGGAATGCCGGTCAACCTGGCCGCATTGTCGGCCACCGAGGGGTTCGTGTTCGGCCTCTTCCCGATCATGTGGATCGTCCTGAACGCCATCTGGTTGTACGAATTGACCGTCGCCAGTGGACGTTTCGAGGATCTGCGGCTGGTCATCGACCGGATCTCCGACGACCCGCGGGTGCAGGCCGTCATCATCGCGTTCTGCTTCGGCGGTCTGTTGGAGGCGCTGGCCGGGTTCGGCGCCCCGGTCGCGATCACCGGCGTCATGCTGATGTCCATCGGTTTCACGCCGATGCGCGCCGCGGTGGTGGTGCTGGTCTCCAACACCGCGCCGGTGGCTTTCGGTGCGATCGCCACGCCGATCATCACGGCGGGCACCCTGACCGGTATTCCCTACACCGAGATCGGCGCGGTCGTCGGCCGCCAGACACCGTTGCTGGCTCTCTTCGTTCCCTTGATCCTGATCTTCCTCGCCGACGGCCGGCGTGGCCTGCGCGACGTGTGGCCGATCGCGCTGGTCGTCGGTGTCGTATTCGCCGTCATGCAGTTCATCTCGGCGAACTTCCTGTCGGTGGAACTGACCGACGTCATCGCGTCACTGGCCGGTCTGGCCGCCGCCGTCCTGATGCTGCGGGTGTGGCACCCGTCGGATACCGCCGGTGCCCGCGAGCGGATGCTGGCGGAACGGGAGTCGGAGCGACGCGAAGGACCGGTCGGGGAAGTGCCCGTGGCCGCGTCCGGTGGCGTCGCGTTGAAGAGCGAGACCGACAGTCGCGCCGTCACCGAACTGACCCCGGGCCGCGTCACCCTGGCGCTGTTTCCGTACCTGTTGGTGATCGTGGTCTTCGCCCTGGCGAAGTTGTGGACGCCGGTGAAGAACTGGCTGGCCGGTACGGACACCAAGTTCGGCTGGCCGGGCCTGGACGGCAACATCCTGACCTCCGCCGGCAAGCCGTCGTCGTCGACCGTCTACACCTTCGGCTGGCTGTCGACGCCGGGATCGCTGCTACTGCTGTCGGGCATCGTGGTCGCTGTCGTGTACCGCATGTCATTGATGGAAGCCGCCCGGGTCTATGGCCGTACGTTCATGAAGATGAAGTACTCCATCCTCACCGTGGCCGCGGTGCTGGCGCTGGCCTACGTGATGAACCAGTCCGGCCAGACCATCACCATCGGCACCTGGATTGCCGGCACGGGCGCGCTGTTCGCCTTCCTGTCACCGATCCTCGGCTGGCTGGGCACGGCGGTGACGGGGTCGGACACCAGTGCCAATGCGCTGTTCGCCACTCTGCAGCAGGCCGCCGCCCAGAAAGCGGGCATCGATCCCACCCTGCTGGTGGCGGCCAACACCTCCGGCGGCGTGGTGGGCAAGATGATCAGCCCGCAGAACCTGACCATCGCCGCCACCGCCGTCGGGCTGCTCGGCCGGGAGTCCGACATCTTCCGGCGGGCGCTGTGGTGGAGTGTGGGGCTGCTGGCGGCGCTGTGCCTGCTGGTCGGCCTGCAGTCGACAGTCCTGTCGTGGATGCTGCCGTGACCGCCGCCCAGGCCACCCGCCGGGTCGCGCTGTTCGCCACGTGCTTCAACGACATCATGTGGCCGCAGACACCCAAGGCAGTGGTGCGACTGCTGCGCCGGCTGGGTTGTGAGGTCGAGTTCCCGGTGGAGCAGACCTGCTGCGGTCAGATGTTCACCAACACCGGATACGCCGCCGAGGCGGTGCCCACCGTCCGTACGTTCGTCGACACGTTCTCCGGCTACGACGCGATCGTCGCGCCGTCGGGCTCCTGCGTCGGCTCGGTGCGCCACCAGCACCACGACATCGCCGTCCGCAGCAAGGATGCCCGGTTGTGCGCTGAGGTCGATGTGCTCACGCCCAAGGTCTACGAACTTTCCGAGTTCCTGGTCGACGTGCTCGGCGTGACCGACGTCGGCGCGTACTTTCCGCACCGCGTCACCTACCACCCGACGTGTCACTCCTTGCGCATGCTGCGCGTCGGTGACCGCCCGCTGCAACTGCTGCGTGCGGTGCGCGGCATCGACCTGGTGGAACTGCCCGCCGCCGAGGAGTGCTGCGGGTTCGGCGGAACCTTCGCCCTGAAGAACGCCGACACGTCGGTGGCGATGGGGTCTGACAAGGCCCGTCACGTCCGCGACACCGGGGCGGAAGTGCTTGTCGCGAGCGATAATTCGTGCCTGGCCCACATCGGCGGCATGCTGTCGCGGCAGCGCAGCGGTATGCGTGTCCTGCACCTGGCCGAGATTCTGGCGTCGACTGAGGAGGATCCGGCATGACCGCACTGGGTAGTGGCCATCCCCACGTCGGCGTCACTCAGGCTTTTCTCGGCATGCCCAAATTCCAGGTGGCGGCGAAGGCGGCGCTGGGCAACTCCGTGCAACGCAAGAACCTGGCGCATGCCACCGGCATCATCCGGACCAAACGCGCCAGCGTCGTCGAGGAACTGGACAACTGGGAGCAGTTACGGCTGGCCGCCGAGGCCATCAAAGATCAGGCCCTGCTGCGCCTTGACGAACACCTGGAGGCCTTCGAGGCCAACGCCACCGCCGCCGGCGCCAGGGTGCACTGGGCGCGCGACGCCGAGGAGGCCAACCGCATCGTCGTCGACCTCGTCAAGGCCAAAGGTGCCACCGAAGTCGTCAAGGTCAAGTCGATGGCGACCCAGGAGATCGAACTGAACGAGGCCCTGGCCGCTGCCGGTATCGACGCGTGGGAGACCGACCTGGCCGAGCTCATCGTGCAGCTCGGCGACGACTGGCCCAGTCACATTCTGGTGCCGGCCATCCATCGCAACCGGGCCGAGGTGCGCGAGATCTTCCTGCGGGAGATGGGCAAGGTGGGCCGGCCGGCGCCCGAGGACCTCACCGACGAACCACGGCGCCTCGCCGAGGCGGCCCGACTGCACCTGCGCGAGAAGTTCCTGCGCGCCAAGGTCGCCATCTCCGGCGCGAACTTCGCGATCGCGGACACCGGCAGCCTGGTCGTCGTCGAATCCGAAGGCAACGGCCGGATGTGCCTGACCCTGCCGGACACGTTGATCTCGGTGGTCGGTATCGAGAAGGTGCTGCCGTCCTGGCGTGACCTCGAGGTGTTCCTGCAGGTGCTGCCGCGCAGCAGCACGGGGGAGCGGGAGAATCCCTACACCTCGATCTGGACCGGACCCGCCGGCGGCGACGGCCCCAGTGAGATGCACATCGTGCTGATCGACAACGGGCGCACCAACGTGCTCGCCGACACGCTCGGGCGGCAGGCATTGCGGTGCATCCGGTGCTCGGCGTGCCTGAACGTCTGTCCGGTGTACGAGCGGGCGGGCGGGCATTCCTACGGTTCGGTGTACCCGGGGCCGATCGGCGCCGTTCTGACGCCGCAATTGCGCGGCACCGCAAGCGATGTGGACAAGTCGCTGCCGTACGCCTCGAGCCTGTGCGGCGCCTGTTTCGACGTCTGCCCGGTGCGAATCGACATTCCGTCGCTGCTGGTGCACCTGCGGACCCGGGTCGTCGACGAACACCGCGGCGGACTGCCGTCGGGAGAGGAACTGGCCATGAAGGCCGCCGGCTGGATGTTCGCCGACCACCGCCGGTTCGAGGCCGCCGAAACAGCGGCCGGTTTCGGCGGAAAAGCATTGCGCAGCAGAATGTTCGGCGCCAAGCAGGTGCTGCGCTCGCTGCCGTGGCCGGCCAGCGCGTGGTCGGGCTCCCGCGATGTCCCGGTGCCGCCGACCGAGTCCTTCCGGTCGTGGTGGAAACGCACCGACGGCGGCCGGCGGGAGGAGGACGCATGACCACGGCGCGCGACGAGATCCTGGGCCGGATCCGCACCGCATTGGGCGATCGTGCCGAGGTGCCCGAGGTTCCGTGGAGCTACGGACTGCCCGTCGGTACCGGTGAGGACGACCTCGTCGCACGCTTCATCGAGCGCACCGCCGACTACCGGGCCGACGTGGAACGGGTCGGTCCTGACCGTGTGGGAGCGGCGATCGCGGCCGCGTTGGCCGGCGCCGGGGCCACCACCGTGATCGCCGACCCCGCGGTGCGCGACACCTGGGCAACCGGCGTGGACGCCACCTTTGTCGACGACAACGACCTGGCCGCAAGCGAACTCGACGCGATCGACGCGGTGGTCACCACCGCGACGGTGGGGATCGCGAACACCGGGACCATCGTGCTCGACCACGGGCCAGGCCAGGGCCGCCGCGCCGTCAGCCTGGTGCCCGATGTGCACATCTGCCTGGTGGCCGTGGATCAGATCGTCAGCGACGTCCCCGAGGCCGTCGCACGGTTGATCGAATCAGGCAGCAACACAAGGCCGTTGACCTGGATCAGTGGCCCGAGCGCGACCAGCGACATCGAACTCGACCGGGTGGAGGGCGTGCACGGTCCGCGGACCCTGCACGTCATCGTCATCGGTTGAGTAGGGCGGCCGCCTCCCGGTCGAGCAGCCACACCGTCTTCTCCCGCCCGACCGCACCGGCCGCGGGAACGTCCACGGGGTCCGCGCCGCCGATGGCCGCCGCCACCGCCTCGGCCTTCGCCGAACCACCCACTACCAGCCAGACCTCGCGCGAGCGTCGAATCGCGGGCAGTGTCAACGTGATCCGTTGTGGCGGCGGCTTGGGTGAGTCGGTCACGGCGATCACCAGTCGGGACTGCTCACGGACCGCGGCTGTGTCGGGGAACAGCGAGTTGATGTGTCCCTCGCCGCCCATGCCGAGCAGGTGGACATCGAATTCGGGCGTCGGTTCACCGTCGTCTGCGACGTCGGCCAGCACCCGCTCGTAGGCGAGCGCCGCCGCGTGGATGTCCGCGCCGAAGTCACCGTCAGCGGCCGCCATCGCATGGACGTTGCCGGCCGGGATGACGATGCGTTCCAGCAACGCGTCGCGCACCTGCTTGTCGTTGCGCTCGTCGTCGTCGTGCGCCACGTAGCGGTCGTCGCCCCAGAACAGGTGCACCGCCGACCAGTCGATGTCGACGCCGTAGTCGGCGACGTGGCGCAGCAGAGCGATACCGGTGCCCCCGCCGGTCAGCACAATGAACGCCCGGCCTCTGGTGGCGAGCGCCGAGGTGATCGCGCCGACCAGTCGCGCTCCTGCGGCCGTCGCCAGTTCTGCACTGTCGGCGTAGGTTTCGACGATCGTCTCGCTCATTGGTATTGCACCTTGTCCAGTCCCTGCAGGGCTTCGCGGTAGATGTCGTCTGCGTCGAGACGGCGCAGATCCTCGGACAGGCAGTCCCGGGTTTCCCGGCGGGCCAGCGGGAGCAGGGCGTCGGGCCGGCCGGTGCGGCTCAACGTCGCGGTCACGCCCTCTTGCGGCCGCGACAGCGTGATGGTCTCCGAGTCGCGGTTGAGCTCGACCTTCAGTTTGCCCACGGTGCGGGTTACCGGACCGTCGATCCGGCTGGCCAGCCAACCCGCCAGGATGTCCAGTGCCGGTTCGGATTTCAGGCCGGAAACCACCGCCGACCTGATCGGTTCGTGGGGGGCCTGGTCCACGGCAGAGGTCAGCAACGCGCGCCAATAGGTGATTCGGCTCCAGGACAGGTCCGTGTCGCCGGCCGCGAAGCCCTCGAGCCGACTCTTGATTGCCGACAGTGGGTCGACACCGTTTGTGGCGTCGGTGATCCGGCGGATCGCCAACTTGCCCAGCGGATCCTGTGCGGGAACCTCGGGCGCGATATCGGGCCACCAGGCCACGATGGGAGTGTCGGGCAGCAGGAACGGCATCACCACACTGCTGGCGTGCTTGGCCAGCGGACCGGACAACCGCAGCACCACCACCTCACCCGCGCCCGCGTCGCCGCCGACCCGGATCTGGGCATCCAGCCGCGCTTCGCCGGCCAGCCGGTCGGCGGGGCTGACCAGGATCACCCGGCAGGGATGCTCGCGGCTGGCGTAGTTGGCGGCCTCGATCGAATCTTCCACCAGCGCTTCGGTATCCGGTGCGATGACCAGGGTGAGCACCCGGCCCATGGTGACGGCGCCGCCCTCTTCACGCAGTGCGATGAGCTTCCGGTTGACCTCGTTGGTCGTGGTGTCGGGCAGGTCGACAATCATGTCCTTTGGCTCCTCGCGCAAGCGCTCGTCATGGCCGCCGCCAGTCTCTGTCGGTCCGGCGCAGCATCTCGAACGCCGAATCCGGGCCCCAGCCTCCCGACTCGTACGGGTCGGGTTTGCCGTGGGCGGCCCAATTGTTCAGCGCGGGATCGAGGATCTTCCAGGCCAGTTCGACCTCCGCATTCACGGGAAACAGGGACGGCTCGCCCAGGAGAACGTCGAGGATCAGGCGCTCGTAAGCCTCCGGTGACTCCTCGGCGAACGCCGCACCGTAGGAGAAGTCCATGTTCACGTCGCGGACTTCCATCAGATGGCCGGGCACCTTCGAACCGAACCTCAGTGTGATGCCCTCGTCGGGTTGCACCCGGATCACCAGCGCGTTCTTGCCGAGTTCCTCGGTCATGGTGGCGTCGAACGGCAGATGTGGGGCCCGCTTGAACATCAGGGCGATCTCGGTGACCCTGCGGCCCAACCGTTTTCCGGTCCGTAGGTAGAACGGAACACCGGCCCAGCGGCGGGTGTCCACCTCCAGGCTGATGGCGGCGAACGTCTCGGTGGTGGAGGTCTTGGAGAAGCCCTCCTCGTCGAGCAGGCCGACCACCTTCTCGCCGCCCTGCCAGCCGGCGGTGTACTGGCCGCGCGACGTGTTCTCGTCGAGCGGTTCGATCAGCTGCGTGGCGGAGAGCACCTTGATCTTCTCGGCCTGCAGTTCGGCGGGGGAGAAGTTGACCGGCTCCTCCATCGCGGTGAGCGCAAGCAGCTGCAGCAGGTGATTCTGGATCACGTCACGGGCAGCGCCGATACCATCGTAATAGCCTGCGCGGCCGCCCAATCCGATGTCTTCGGCCATGGTGATCTGCACGTGGTCGATGTAGTGGGCGTTCCAGACGGGTTCGAACATCTCGTTGGCGAACCGCAGTGCCAACAGGTTCTGCACGGTCTCCTTGCCCAGGTAGTGGTCGATGCGGAACACCGAGGACTCCGGGAAGACGCTGTTGACCACACCGTTGAGCGACTCTGCGCTCTCGAGGTCGTGGCCGAACGGCTTCTCGATCACCACGCGGCTCCAGCAGCCGTCGGGCTTGTTGGCCAGCCCGGATTTCGACAGCTTCTCGCAGACCTGCGGGAATGAGGCGGGCGGAATCGACAGGTAGAACGCGTGATTGCCGCCGGTGCCGCGCTCGCTGTCGAGCTTGGTCAGCGTGTCCGAGAGCCGGGTGAACGCATCGTCGTCGTCGAATGTGCCGTGCACGAAGCGGATTCCCTCAGCCAGCCGGTCCCAGACCTCCTGCCGGAACGGCGTGCGGGCATGCTCCTTGACGGCCTGGTGGACGACCTCGCTGAAGTGCTCGTCGGCCCAGTCCCGCCGGGCGAACCCCACCAGTGCGAACGTCGGCGGCAGCAGCCCGCGATTGGCCAGGTCGTAGATCGCCGGCATCAGCTTCTTGCGGGCCAGGTCGCCGGTCACGCCGAAGATCACCACGGCGCACGGACCCGCGATGCGCGGCATGCGTTTGTCGCGCTTGTCCCGCAGTGGGTTGACCCAGCCGTCCGGGATGCTGGTGCATTCGCTCATTTCGCCGCGGCGTCTAGCTGACCCTGCGTCGCGTCGAGGAGTTCCTGCCACGACTTCTCGAATTTGTCCACGCCCTCGTCCTCGAGGAGCTTGAACACATCGGGCAGATCAATCCCGGCGGCTGCCAGCTTGTCGAACACCGCCTGGGCGGCGTCAGCGGTGCCGGTCACGGTGTCGCCGGCGATCTCGCCGTGGTCGGCGACGGCCTCCAGCGTCTTCTCCGGCATGGTGTTGACCGTGTTCGCGGCGACGAGTTCGGTGACGTAGAGGGTGTCGGAATAGTCGGGGTTCTTCACGCCGGTGGACGCCCACAGCGGGCGCTGCACCTTCGCGCCATCGGCCTGCAGTGCCTGGAAGCGGTGTCCCTGCTCGAACACTTGCTGGTAGGCGGCGTAGGCCAGCCGGGCGTTGGCCACGCCGGCCTGCCCACGCAGTGCCAGCGCCTCCTGCGAGCCGATCTTCTCCAGCCGGGGGTCGATCTCGGTGTCCACCCGGGAGACGAAAAACGAAGCGACGGAATGGATCTTCGACAGGTCGTGGCCGGCTTCCTTGGCCGCCTGCAGCCCGTCGAGGTAGGCGTCCATCACCGCGCGGTGCCGCTCGACGGAGAAGATCAGCGTCACGTTGACCGAGATGCCCTCGGCGATGACGGCGGTGATCGCCGGCAGGCCGGCCAGCGTGGCGGGGATCTTGATCAGCAGGTTGGGCCGGTCGACGATCTTCCACAGCTCGATGGCCTGCAGGATGGTCTTGTCGGTGTCGTGCGCCAGCCGCGGGTCCACTTCGATGGACACCCGGCCGTCGACGCCGTCCGACAGTTCGTACTGCTTGGCCAGCACGTCGCAGGCGTTGCGGACGTCGTCGGTGGTGACGGTCCGGATGGTGGCGTCCACATCGGCGCCGCGCTCGGCGAGCTCGGCGACCTGCGCGTCGTAGGCGGTGCCCTTGGACAGCGCGGCCTGGAAGATCGACGGGTTGGTGGTGACACCCACCACGCTGCGGGTGTCGATCAGATCCTGCAGGTTGCCGGTCTGCAGCCGCTCGCGCGACAGGTCGTCAAGCCAAACGGAGACACCGGCGGCGCTCAGGGCTGCCAGGTTGGGGTTCTGAGCCATTTTTCTGCCTTCTCTAGTTATCCAGTGCGCGTTCCGCCGCGGCGACCACCGCTTCGGCGGTGAATCCGAATTCGCGGAACAGCGTCTTGTCGTCGGCGGATTCCCCGTAGTGCTCGATCGAAACGATCTCGCCGGTGTCGCCCACCCACTTGTGCCAGGGCATCGCGACCCCCGCTTCGACGGCCACCCGCGCCGAAACCCCCGGCGGCAGCACCGCGTCCTGATACTCCCGCGGCTGCTGCTCGAACCACTCCACACATGGCATCGAAACGACCGTGGCGTTGATGTCCTTGTCGGCCAACAGTTTTTGGGCTTCGACGGCCAGCTGCAACTCCGAACCGGTGGCGATGATGAGAACGTCGGCGTCATCGGCCGGGTTGCCGCCGCCCAGCACGTAGCCGCCCTTCGCGACGCCGTCGGCACTGGTGCCCTCGAGAACAGGGATGCCCTGTCTGGTCAGGATGAAACCGACCGGGCCGCTGCTGGCGCCCCGCGCGACGATGGTGCGCCATGCATAGGCGGTCTCGTTCGGATCGCCCGGGCGCACCACCGACAAACGCGGAATGGCACGCAATGCCGCCAGGTGTTCGATGGGCTGATGCGTCGGACCGTCCTCGCCGAGGCCGATCGAGTCGTGCGTCCAGATGTAGATGGTGTCGATGTCCATCAGTGACGCCAGCCGCACCGCCGGCCGCATGTAGTCGGAGAACTGCAGGAAGGTGCCGCCGAACGCGCGGGTCGGCCCGTGCAGCACGATCCCGGACAGAATTGATCCCATCGCGTGCTCGCGGATGCCGAAGTGCAGCACGCGGCCGTACCAGTCGGCGGTGTAGTCCTCGGTGGAGATGGACGGCGGGCCGAAGGACTTCGCGTCCTTGATGGTGGTGTTGTTACTGCCGGCCAGATCCGCTGAGCCACCCCACAACTCCGGCAGTTTCGGCGCGACGTCATTGAGCACCTGGCCGAACGCCGCACGGGTGGCCAGCGGCTTGGAGCCGGGTTCCCAGTACGTCAGGTCGGCGTCCCAGCCGTCGGGCAGTTCCTCGGCCAGCAGCCGGTCCAGCAGCTTCTTGCGCTCGGGCTCGCGGGCCGCCCAGGCGTCGAACTCCTGCTGCCACCCGTCGTGGGCTTCCTTGCCCCGGGCCACCAGGCCGCGGGTGTGGGTGATGACGTCCTCGGCGACCTCGAAGTTCTTCTCCGGATCAAAGCCGAGCACCTTCTTGGTGGCCGCGACCTCATCGGCGCCCAGGGCCGACCCGTGCACGCCGCCGGTGTTCATCTTCGTCGGCGCCGGATACCCGATGATGGTGCGCAGACTGATGAACGACGGCTTGTCGGTCACCTTCTTGGCCTCGGCGATCGCCTCTTCGATGCCCACGACGTTCTCGCCGCCGGCGACGTCCTGAACATGCCAGCCGTACGCGCGGTAGCGCGCGCAGACGTCCTCGCTCAGTGCGATGTCGGTGTTGTGTTCGATGGAGATGTTGTTGTTGTCGTAGAAGACGATGAGGTTGCCCAGCTGTTGGGTGCCCGCCAGTGACGACGCCTCGCCGGTCACGCCCTCCTCCATGTCGCCGTCGGAGGTGATGACGTAGATGTAGTGGTCGAACGGGCTCTCGCCGGGTCCGGCGTCGGGGTCGAACAGGCCGCGCTCATAGCGCGCCGCCATCGCCATGCCGACCGCCGAGGCCAGCCCCTGGCCCAGCGGCCCGGTGGTGATCTCCACGCCCTTGGTGTGCCGGAACTCCGGGTGGCCGGGCGTCTTGGAACCCCAGGTGCGCAGCGACTCGATGTCGGAAAGCTCCAGGCCGAAGCCGCCGAGGTACAGCTGCAGGTACAGCGTCAGGCTGGAGTGCCCGCACGACAGCACGAAGCGGTCGCGACCCAGCCAGTGGGTGTCGGACGGGTCGTGCCGCATCTGGCGCTGGAACAGCGTGTATGCCAGCGGGGCCAGGCTCATGGCCGTGCCCGGATGGCCGTTGCCCACCTTCTGCACCGCGTCGGCCGCCAGGACGCGCACGGTGTCCACCGCAAGCGAGTCGACGTCTGTCCAGTCGTCGGGGTGATGCGGTTCGGTCAGCGTGGCGATCTCTTCGACTGCGGTCATAAACCGAACTCCTTGCGTGCAGGGATTGCATGTCAGCGCGGCAGGGGTAGCTTCGTTCAACCCTAGTGCGCAGGGCACGGTGCGTGCAGGGGGCACCGGGGAATCCACCCGCGGGTTAACGCTCCGCTCGTGCTTCGGTCTACCATCCTCTGTAGTAGAAGCTGCGGGGTGCGGCGAACGTCGCACTATTGAGGAGTCATCTGCGTGAGCATTCGCGAGGGCGTAACGCCCGGCCGCACACGCACCACACTCCTGGCCTACCTGGCACTGACGAAGCCGCGGGTCATCGAACTCCTGCTCGTCACCACCATTCCGGCAATGCTCCTGGCTCACCGCGGCAGCGTTGATCCGCTGTTGATCGCGAACACCCTCTTCGGCGGCATGCTGGCGGCCGCGGGCGCCAACACGCTGAACTGCGTGGCCGACGCCGACATCGACAAGGTGATGAAGCGCACGGCACGCCGCCCGCTGGCCCTGGCCACCGTCCCGCGGACACATGCGCTGATATTCGGACTGGCGTTGTCCGTCGGCTCGTTCTTCTGGCTGTGGTGGACCACCAACCTGCTGTCCGCGCATCTGGCCGGCGCGACCATCGGCTTCTACGTGTTCATCTACACCTTGCTGCTCAAGAGGCGGACGTCGCAGAACGTCGTCTGGGGCGGCGCGGCGGGCTGCATGCCGGTGATGATCGGCTGGTCCGCGGTCACCGGCACCATTGCGTGGCCCGCGCTGGTGATGTTCCTCATCATCTTCTTCTGGACGCCGCCGCACACCTGGGCGCTGGCAATGCGGTACAAGGACGACTACAAGGCGGCCGGTGTCCCGATGCTGCCGGTGGTGGCCACCGAGAAGCAGGTGACCCGCCAGATTCTCATCTACACCTGGCTGACGGTCCTGGCGACGCTGGCGCTGGTGCCCGCGGCGGGCTGGCTCTACGCCGCGGTGGCGGTGCTGGCCGGGGCGTGGTTCCTGGTGATGGCCCATCAGCTGAACGCGGGTGTGCGGCGCGGCGAGGCGGTCAAGCCGCTGCGGCTGTTCCTGCAGTCGAACAACTACCTGGCGATCGTGTTCTGCGCGCTCGCGATCGACTCGGCGTTCGCACTCCCGACGCTGCTGCATCTCTGACCTCTGAACGCCCAAACCGACATCTGGGCGTGTTCGTGCGAGTGAACAACGCCATTTCGTCGATCTCGGCGACGCGCAACTCCGGGCGTCCCGGCTAGGGCATCAGTACGATCGAGCCGACCGTCTTACGGCCCTCCAGATCGCGATGCGCCTGCTCGGCACTGGCCAGTGGGTAGCGCTGGGAGACGGTGATGGTGATCGCCCCGGTGGCGATGGCATCCATCACTTCGCCTGCCCGCCATCCGAACTCGTCGGCCGTGCGGGTGTAGTGCGCCAGATTGGGGCGGGTGAGGAACACCGACCCGGCGGTGTTGAGTCGCTGCGGGTCCACCGGCGGAACCGGGCCGCTGGCCGCCCCGAACAACGCCAGCGTGCCGCGGACCGCGAGGCTGGCCAGGCTGGCGTCGAAGGTGCTCTTGCCCACGCCGTCGTAGACCGCGGACACCCCGCGGCCGTCGGTGAGGTCGCGGATCCTGGCGCCGAACTCAGCGGGATCGTCCGGATAGTCGAGCACCTCGTAGGCACCCGCCTGCCGGGACAGCTCGGCTTTCTCCGGCGTCGACACGGTGGTGATCACCTTGGTGCCGATGCTGGTGGCCCACTGGGTCAGGATCAGCCCGACTCCGCCCGCGCCGGCGTGCACCAGCACCGTGTCCTCGGGCTGGATCGGGTACACCGACTTGATCAGATAGTGCGCCGTCATACCCTTCAGCAGCGCGGATGCGATCGCGTCGGAGGCCACCGCATCGGGCACGTACGCAACGAAATCGGCTGGTGCGAGAGCGTATTCCGCGTATGCGCCGAGTGCCTTGTCCGTCACCACCCGGTCGCCGACGTTGAGGGCGGCCACATCGGGGCCGACCGCCGCGATGGTCCCGCACAGCTCGTTGCCGACGACGAACGGCACCTCGCGCGGGTACAGCCCGGACCGGAAATAGGTGTCGATGAAATTCACGCCGATGGCCTCGGCCTTGATCAGGACCTGGCCGGGACCCGGCGTCGGCTGCGGCCTTGTCGACGGAGGTGAGGACTTCGGGACCGCCGGTTTCTCGGACTTCGATCGCGTGCATGGTGACTATCATCCTTGACAGTGATGTCCGCATGAAGCTGGCCCGTCCCGATCTGTTCCATCCGAAGATCGTGCTGGCCGGTTGCCCGAAGCTCATCGAGGGTGACGGCGACGACGACGGGCTGGTGGCCGCGCTGCGCAACCGTGGCCTGAACGCGCGCTGGCTGTCCTGGGACGATCCGGCGACGTTGAACGGCAGACCTGGTGATCCTGCGCGCAACGTGGGACTACATCGAACGCCTCGACGAGTTCCTGGCCTGGACCGCGGCGGTGCCGAATCTGCTCAACTCGCCGGACGTGGTGGCGTGGAACACCGACAAGCACTATCTGCACGACCTGGCCGTCGCCGGTGTGCCTGTCCTGGAGAGCGAGTTCTTCGAGCCGGATCAGACTGTTCACCTGCCTTCGGGTGAGGTGGTGGTCAAACCGGCAGTCGGTGCGGGTTCGGTTGGTGCGCAACGGTTCACCGATCACTGCCGGGCGCGACACCATGCGGCGGGCCTGCAGGAGGCCGGGTCGGCGGTGCTGGTTCAGCCCTATGACCCGCGGGTGGCCGACGGCGAGACCGCGCTGGTGTTCCTGGGCGGCCAGCAGTCGCACGCCTTCACCAAGGGGCCGATGCTGCCGGATCCCGGGGAGAGCCGGTGTTCGACCCGTCGGGCACCTACGCCGAGGAAGCGCTGTCGCCGGCCGACCCCGACACCGAACTGTGGGACGTCGGCCATGCGGCTCTGGCCGCCGCCGCCGCCCACCTGGGCATGCAGCCGTCGGACTTCCTCTACGCCCGCGTCGACATCATCGGCGGCCGCGACGATCCGCAACTGCTGGAACTGGAAATGGTGGAGCCGAGCCTGGGCTGGCGCCAGCTCGACGAGAACACCCGGGGACTGCAGCAACGCCAGTTCGCGCTCGGGGTGGAGTCAGCCCTCGAGCGGCTGGGCCTCGGTCCGCTCTCGCATCGACGCCCATAGCGCCGCGGTCGCCGCCGTGCAGGCCGCCGCACCCGCGACGTGCACGGCCACCAGCGCGGCGGGCACGCCGGTGAAGAACTGCACGATCCCGACGCAGCGCCTGCGCGCACACCAGCGCGACGAGCACGATGAGCCGTTTGCGCACCGACTGCGGCGCCCGCACGGCCGCCAGCCCGAAGCCCAGCCCGACCAGCAGCGCCAGGTAGACCCACAGCAGCGACGAGTGCGTGTGCACCAGCGTGGTGATCTCCACCTGCAGCCGGGCCACCGGCCGCTCGATGCTCTTGTCGCCGGCGTGCGGCCCGGCGCCGGTCACCAGCGTTCCCGTCACCAGTACCGCCGCCAGCACCGCGCGCACTGAGAAAGGTCAACCCGCGCAGCGCCTTCGGGACCACCAGCCGAGGCACACCGGTATCGGGTTCGCCGATCTTGACGTAGAGCAGCACGGCCAGCCACACCATGGTCATCGAGGCCAGCAGGTGGATGGCGACCGTCCACCACAGCAGCCCGGTGAGCACGGTGATACCGCCGATCACCGCCTGCACCACCGTCGAGGCCGGCATCAGCCAGGCGTACACCAGCACCTCGCGCCGACGCCGGGCCCGGGTGACGGCCAGGACCGCGGCGATCGCCGTGAGCACCACGGCGAAGGTGATCATCCGGTTGCCGAACTCGACGGCCTGGTGGATCCGCGGCACCTCGGGATGCGCCACCGGGACGAAGCTGCCCGGGAAGCACTGCGGCCAGGTGGGGCAGCCCAGGCCGGATGCGGTCACCCGGACGATGGCGCCGGTGACCGCGATACCGCCCTGGGTCAGGATGACCAGTGCCGCGATCAGCCGCTGTGCGCGCAGGCTGGGCTCGGGGAGCAGGTCAACGAGCCGCACGAAACACGCCCCAAGCGTAGGGGACACAAAACTACAGCTCGTAGTAGGGGTGTTGGCCCTGAAACCGGGGCGCTGACTCAGCGTCGCGGGCGGAAGTCAGCTGAAGCGGAACCAGCGCAGCGCGCCGAGCGCGCCCACCACGCCCCACACCGCGAGCACGGCGATGCCGAACCAGTCCACCGACGGCGTCATCGCCTGCGTCAGCGCCTCGGTCAGCGCGCCGGACGGCGTCAGCCGGGCCACCCACTTGACCGCGGCCGGGACTGGCACCGGTCTCCAGCGTCAGCGCCCCGAGGCCGGCGAAGACGAACCACAGCAGGTTGGCCAACGCCAGCACGATCTCGGCCTTCAGCGTGCCGCCCAGCAGCAGGCCGAGAGCGACGAAGGTCGCGGTGCCCAGCGCGATGACCACCGCGCCGAGCAGCAGGCCAACCGGATACGGACGCCAGCCGAGCGCGAAACCGATGGCGCCCAGACAGGATTGCCTGCAGGAACACCACCGTGACGACGGCCATGCGCCTTGCCCGCGATGATGCCCCACACCGGCAGCGCGGTGGCCCCCAGCCGTTTGAGTGCGCCGTACCGGCGGTCGAACGCCACCGCGATGGCCTGGCCGGTGAACGCCGTCGAGATCACGGCCAGCGCCATGATCGCCGGCACGAACGTGGCCACCCGGTTGTCGCCGAAGTCGCCCAGCGGCAGCAGCGTCAGGCCGACCAGCAGGGTGATCGGGATGAACATCGTCAACAGCAGTTGCTCGCCGTTGCGCAGCAGCAGCTTCAGTTCGAGCCCGAACTGCGCCGCCAGCATCTTCGACACCGATGCCGGCCGCGGGTCGGGTGTGAAAGTGCCTGCGGGGAAGAGTGTTTCGCTCACTGCCTCAACTCCCGGCCGGTCAGATCGAGGAACACGTCCTCGAGGCTGCGCTGCTCGACGCGCATGTCGGTGGCCAGCACGTTGACCCGCGCGCACCAGGCCGTCACGGTGGCCAGCACCTGCGGATCGATGTGGCCCTCGACGAGGTATTCGCCCGGCGACATCTCCATCGCGCGGTAGCCCTCCGGCAGCGCCGATTCCAGCAGCGACAGGTCGAGGCGCCGGGGCGCGCTGAACCGCAACTGGTCCTCGGCGCCGCTGCGCATCAACTCGGCGGGCGTGCCCGCGGCCACCTGACTGCCGTGGTCGATGATGACGATCCGGTCGGCGAGTTCCTCGGCCTCCTTGAGCTGGTGGGTGGTGAGCACGACGGTCACGCCGTCGCGCCGCAGGCCGTCGATCAGCTCCCACACCACCAGTCGGGCGTGGGCGTCCATGCCCGCGGTCGGTTCGTCGAGAAACACCAGTTCGGGCTTGCCGACGATGGCGCACGCCAGGGCCAGCCGCTGCTGCTGCCCGCCGGACAGCCGCCGGTAGGTGGTGCGGGCGGCGTCGGTCAGCCCGAGCGTGGCCAGCAGCCACTGCGGGTCCAGCGGATCGGCGGCGTAGGCCGCCACCAGGTTGAGCATCTCGCCGGCGCGCGCCGCGGGATAGCCGCCGCCGCCCTGCAGCATCACGCCGATGCGGGCGCGCAGCTGCGCGTTGTCGGCGAACGGGTCCAGTCCGAGCACCCCGATCGTGCCCTCGTCGGGCCGGACGAAGCCCTCGCACATCTCGACCGTCGTCGTCTTGCCCGCGCCGTTGGGGCCCAACAGCGCAAGCACCTCGGCGCGGCACACCTCGAGGTCCAGCCCCGAGACAGCCGTCGTCGCGCCGTAGCGCTTGGTGACCCCGCGCAACCGGACGGGCAGGAGATGGCGAGGCCGAACTCACGGAGACTCAGCGTAGGCGTCGGTGCTGGGTGGCGGCGCAGCCGCCTGCGAAGGTCCGGACTCTCGGTGCCGGCAGGCCACGCCAGGGCAGCCGGTTGTAGGTGAGCGCGATGAGCAGCGCCACGATGATGGCGCTGGCCAGAGTCGCGTCGAGAATCTGGAACAACGCGAACCGGTCGCCGTTGGCAGTGGGGCCGAAAATGCCGACCACCAGCGTCACCGCGATGGCCGCGATCCGGAAGCCGGGCCGGGTGGCCCAGCAGGCCAGCGGGATGATCGCCCACAGCAGGTACCAGGGCTGCACCACCGGGAACAGCAGGACCGTCGCCCCCATCGCGACGCCGAGGCCGCCCACCGGATGCAGGCGTCCGCGCAGCACCGCCAGCAGCAGCCAGGTGACCAGCACCGCGATGAGCGCGACGCCGATCGCGCGGGTCAGCGACAGCACGGCGGTGGTGTGGTCACCCAGGCCCAGCAGAATGCCGATCTGGCCGGTGCCCAGGGCCAGCAGCGTGGGCGGCGACATCCAACTGCGCACCACGTTGGCGGTGCCCAGGGTGAACAGCCAGCCGAACCCGAGGCCGCTGGCCCATCCGATGACCGCCATGACGGCCAGCGACAGCACGCCCAGCCCACCGCAGGCCAGGAGGAACGCCTTCACGCCCGCTGCCCCAGCGCCGGGCCAGGGCCACCGCGACGAATCCCAGCGCCAACAGCGACGGCAGTTTCACCTGCGACGACATGGTGATCAGCACGGCGCCCAGCAGCAGCATCCCCAACGGCCCCCAGGCCGACCACTCGGCGCGGTTGCTGTGGCCACTGCACGGGCCGCGGCACCAGCCGCCGCGTGGAATCGATGCCGCGCAGCGCGAATTCGGTGCCGGCCAGCATCAGGCCGAGCATCAGCGCCTCGTTGTGGATGCCGGCGACCAGGTGCATCAGCAGCAGCGGGTTGGCGGCGCCGAGCCACAGCGCGCTCACTTCGGCCACCCCGCAGCGGCGGGCCAGCCGTGGCGTCGCCCAGACGATCAGCCCGACGCCGACCAGCACCACGACCCGGTGGCTCAATACCGCGGCGACGATGTTCTCTCCGGTCAGCGCGGAGATGCCGCGACCGATCCAGAGGAACAGCGGGCCGTAGGGCGCCGGCGTTTCGCGCCACAGGCTCGGCACCGACAGCGTGAAGACGTGGTCGAGGCCCAGTCCCGGCGCCGGACCGACCCGGTAGGGGTCGAGTCCGAGCCTGGCGATCTGGCTCTGCGCCAGGTACGAGTAGACGTCCTTGCTGTACATCGGCGGCGCCACCAGCAGCGGCAGGATCCACAGCACCAGGGTGCGGTCGAGCTGACTGCGCGACAGCCGTCGGTCGCCGAGCGCGAAGCGGCCCAGCATCAGCCAGGCCAGCGCCATCATGACCGCGCCGGTGGTGGTCATCGTCAGCGACACCGTCTGGATGCGCGACGGGAGGTTGAGCAGCCGGACCCCGAACGTCGGGTCCTGCACGACGGGCCGCGCGCCCGCACCGAGCGCGCCGATGGCCATCAGGACCGTGCCGGTGGCGCCGAACAGCCGGGTGCGCCGCAGTGCGACCAGTTCGGCGTTGTTGAGTGGCGAACCCACAGTTCGCTCGTCGCCGTGCCAACGGGCGATCGACGAACTCAGCGAGCGTCGGCGGGCGGCCACGTTGTGCAGCGTAACCGCCGGTCTTTGCAGCGACAAGTCGGTGTGATGACCGCGACACCCCGTTATTAGGTTGCCCTTGCTGGATTCGCTCCCGGAATTGCGTCACACTGGTGTTGTGAAAATCAGTTCGGAGGTGACGCGCGCGCCGGAGCGCAGCGCATCCCGGGGACGGTCACACTCGCAGCGCGATCATCAGGCTACTGCTGGAGTCCGGGCCCATCACCGCGAGCGGCATCGGCGACGGCTGGGTCTGTCGGCCGCCGGCGTGCGGCGCCACCTCGATGCGCTGATCGAGGCGGGTGACGCGCAGGCCAACGCGGCCGCGGCCTGGCAGCAGGAGGGGCGCGGGCGTCCCGCCAAGCGCTACCGGCTCACCGCGGCGGGCCGGGCGAAGCTCGAGCACACCTATGACGACCTGGCCTCGGCGGCCATGCGCCAACTGCGCGAAATCGGCGGCGACGAGGCCGTGCGGACGTTCGCCCGGCGCCGGATCGACACGATCCTGGCCGGTGTGGAAGCGGCCGGCGACTCCGAGAACGAGGTCGAGGAAGCCGCCGACCGGGTCGCCGGCGCGTTGACCAAGGCCGGCTACGCCACCACGACGACGCGGGTGGGCGGGCCGATCAAGGGTGTGCAGATCTGCCAGCACCACTGCCCGGTGTCGCATGTCGCCGAGGAGTTCCCGGAACTGTGCGAAGCCGAGCTGGAGGCGATGGCCGAGGTGCTGGGCACCCACGTCCAGCGGCTGGCGACCATCGTCAACGGCGACTGCGCCTGCACCACCCACGTCCCGCTGAGCCCGGCCGGACACTGACCAAGACGACGAACGACCTCCGGTGCAGCAGCCCGCACCGGAGCCACAACGAGAGCAGAAGGAGTGTGTCGCAATGACACTCACACCGGAGACGCCGTTGACCCAGGAGGAGACCATTGCCTCCCTGGGTAACTACGGCTACGGCTGGGCTGACTCCGACGTCGCGGGCGCCAGCGCCCAGCGCGGTCTGTCCGAAGCGGTCGTGCGCGACATCTCGGCGAAGAAGAGCGAGCCCGAATGGATGCTCGACGTCCGCCTGAAGGCGCTGCGCACCTTCGGCAAGAAGCCCATGCCCAACTGGGGTTCCAACCTCGAGGGCATCCACTTCGACAACATCAAGTACTTCGTGCGCTCCAGCGAGAAGCAGGCCGCGACCTGGGATGACCTGCCCGAGGACATCAAGAACACCTACGACAGGCTGGGCATCCCGGAGGCCGAGAAGCAGCGGCTGGTGTCGGGTGTCGCCGCGCAGTACGAATCCGAGGTGGTCTACCACTCGATCCGTGAGGACCTCGAGAAGCAGGGCGTCATCTTCCTCGACACCGACACCGCTCTGAAGCGAGCAGCCCGAGCTGTTCAAGAAGTACTTCGGCACGGTGATCCCGGCCGGCGACAACAAGTTCTCCGCGCTGAACACCGCGGTGTGGTCCGGCGGTTCGTTCATCTACGTGCCGAAGGGCGTGCACGTCGACATCCCGCTGCAGGCCTACTTCCGGATCAACACCGAGAACATGGGCCAGTTCGAGCGGACGCTGATCATCGTCGACGAGGACGCCTACGTGCACTACGTCGAGGGCTGTACCGCGCCGATCTACAAGAGCGACTCGCTGCACTCGGCGGTGGTGGAGATCATCGTCAAGCCGGGTGGCCGCTGCCGCTACACGACCATCCAGAACTGGTCGAACAACGTCTACAACCTGGTCACCAAGCGGGCCCGTGCCGAGGCCGGCGCCACCATGGAGTGGATCGACGGCAACATCGGATCCAAGGTCACCATGAAGTACCCGGCCGTCTGGATGACCGGTGAGCACGCCAAGGGTGAGGTGCTGTCGGTGGCGTTCGCCGGTGAGGGCCAGCACCAGGACACCGGTGCCAAAATGCTGCACCTGGCGCCCAACACGTCGTCGAACATCGTCTCCAAGTCGGTGGCCCGCGGCGGTGGCCGGACGTCCTACCGCGGCCTGGTCCAGATCAACAAGGGCGCGCACGGATCGCGGTCCAGCGTGAAATGCGATGCGCTGCTTGTCGATACGATCAGCCGCTCGCGATACCTACCCGTACGTCGACATCCGCGAGGACGACGTCACGATGGGTCATGAGGCGACCGTGTCCAAGGTCAGCGCGGATCAGCTGTTCTATCTGATGAGCCGTGGCATGACCGAGGACGAGGCGATGGCGATGGTGGTGCGCGGGTTCGTCGAGCCCATCGCCAAGGAACTGCCGATGGAATACGCACTGGAACTCAACCGGCTCATCGAGCTGCAGATGGAAGGCGCGGTCGGCTAAGTGGCCTCCGAAAAGTTGTCCGACTCCTCCTCATCGCTCGTTCCTCACTCTGCATCGTCGTCGAACGGGAATCTGACTGAAGCTGCCGAAGGGATCGTCAAGAACAAGGGAGAACTGTTCGCCTCGTTCGACGTGGACGCCTTCGAGGTGCCCGGCGGTCGCGACGAGTTGTGGCGGTTCACCCCGCTCAAGCGGCTGCGCGGTCTGCACGACGGCTCTGCCCTGGCCAGCGGCAGCGCGGCCATCACGGTCTCCGAGCGGCCCGGGGTGACGGTGGAAACCGTCGCACGCGGCGACGAGCGGCTCGGCCAGGGCGGCGTGCCCACCGATCGGGTTGCCGCCCAGGCATTCTCGTCGTTCGACGTCGGCAACAGTGGTGACGGTGGCCCGCGACACCGAGGTGGCCGAGCCCATCGAGATCGCGGTGACCGGCCCCGGTGAAGGGGCGGTGGCCTACGGTCATCTGCAGATCCGGGTCGAGGAACTGTCCCGGGCCATCGTCGTCGTCGACCTGCGCGGCAGCGGAACCTACGCCGACAACGTCGAGATCATCGTCGGTGACTCGGCGGGCCTCGGGGTGATCTGGATCGCCGACTGGGCCGACGACATGGTGCACGTCAGCGCGCATCACGCCCGCCTGGGCAAGGACGCGGTGCTGGGGCACGTCAACGTCACGCTCGGCGGCGACGTCGTCCGCACCGCGGCGACGGTGCGTTTCACCGGTCCCGGCGGCGACGCCCAACTGCTCGGCACCTATTTCGCCGACGACGGCCAGTTCTTCGAGTCGCGGTTGCTGGTCGACCATGCACAACCCAACTGCCGCTCCGATGTGCTGTACAAGGGTGCGCTGCAAGGCGATCCGGATTCGAAGAAGCCCGATGCCCACACCGTCTGGATCGGCGATGTGCTGATCCGCGCCGAGGCGACGGGAACCGACACCTTCGAGGTCAACCGCAACCTGGTGCTCACCGACGGCGCCCGCGCCGATTCGGTGCCCAACCTGGAGATCGAGACGGGCGAGATCGTCGGCGCCGGGCATGCCAGTGCCACCGGCCGGTTCGACGACGAGCAGCTGTTCTATCTGCGCGCCCGCGGCATCCCCGAGGATCAGGCCCGACGGCTGGTCGTGCGCGGCTTCTTCAACGAGATCATCGCGAAGATCGCCGTGCCCGCCGTCCGTGAGCGCCTGACCGCAGCCATTGAGCAAGAACTAGCAATTACCGAATCGAGAACCTCGTAGCCATGACCACACTGGAAATCAAGGACCTGCACGTTTCCGTCACCTCCACCGACGAGGGCGACATCCCGATCCTCAAGGGCGTGAACCTCACCGTGAAATCGGGGGAGACCCATGCGGTGATGGGCCCCAACGGATCCGGCAAGTCGACGCTGTCCTACGCGATCGCCGGTCACCCCAAATACGTCGTCACGTCGGGGTCGATCACCCTCGACGGTGCCGACGTGCTGGAGATGAGCATCGACGAGCGGGCGCGCGCCGGACTGTTTTTGGCGATGCAGTACCCCATCGAGGTGCCGGGGGTGTCGATGTCGAACTTCCTGCGCACCGCGGCCACCGCGGTGCGCGGCGAGGCGCCCAAGCTGCGGCACTGGGTCAAAGAGGTGAAGTCGGCGATGACCGACCTCGATATCGACCCGGCGTTCAGCGAACGCAGCGTCAACGAAGGGTTCTCCGGCGGCGAGAAGAAGCGCCACGAGATCCTGCAGCTGTCGCTGCTCAAGCCGAAGATCGCGATTCTGGACGAGACCGATTCGGGCCTGGATGTCGACGCGCTGCGCGTCGTCAGCGAGGGCGTCAACCGCTACGCGGAGTCCGAGCACGGCGGCGTTCTGCTGATCACTCACTACACCCGGATCCTGCGCTACATCCAGCCGCAGTTCGTGCACGTGTTCGTTGACGGCCGGATCGTCGATTCCGGTGGACCCGAGCTGGCCGACGAACTCGAGGCGAACGGTTACGAGCGCTTCACCCAGGCTGCGACGGGAGCCTAGCCGTGACTGCGTCGGTGGACCTTGACGTCACGGCGATCCGCGCGGACTTCCCGATCCTGAGCCGGGTGATGCGCGGTGGAAACCAGCTGGCGTACCTGGATTCCGGGGCCACGTCGCAGAAGCCGCTCCAGGTTCTCGACGCCGAACGGGATTTCCTGACCACCTCCAACGGCGCGGTGCACCGTGGCGCGCACCAGTTGATGGAGGAATCCACCGACGCCTACGAGCAGGGCCGTGCGGACATCGCGGGGTTCGTCGGTGCCGACCCGGATGAGCTGGTGTTCACCAAGAACGCGACCGAGGCGATCAACCTGGTCTCGTATGTCTTGGGAGACAGCCGATTCGATGGGGCTGTCGGTCCGGGCGACGTCGTCGTCACCACCGAACTGGAGCACCACGCGAACCTGATTCCGTGGCAGGAGCTGTGCCGTCGGACCGGCGCGGAACTCAAATGGTACGGCGTCGGACCCGAGGGTCGGATCGACATCGACTCGCTGGAGTTGGACGCGCGGGTGAAAGTCGTTGCGTTCAGCCATCATTCGAACGTCACCGGAACGATCGCACCGGTTGCTCAGCTGGTGGCGCGGGCGCAGGCGGTGGGAGCGCTGACCGTTCTGGACGCGTGCCAGTCGGTGCCGCACCAACCCGTCGACTTCCACGCTCTGGGAGTGGATTTCGCGGCGTTCTCCGGCCACAAGATGCTCGGACCCACGGGGATCGGCGTGCTGTACGGGCGCCGTGACCTGCTGGCGGCAATGCCGCCATTCCTCACCGGCGGGTCGATGATCGAGACCGTGACCATGGAGGGCGCCACCTACGCGCCTGCGCCGCAGCGCTTCGAGGCCGGCACACCGATGACCTCGCAGGTGGTCGGATTGGCCGCTGCCGCAAGGTATCTGAGTGCGTATCGGGATGGCTGCCGTCGAGGCGCACGAGGCCGAACTGGTGGCCGCCGCTCTCGACGGGCTCTCGGCGGTCCCCGGCGTTCGTGTCGTCGGGCCGACCTCCCTGGTCGGCCGCGGTTCGCCGGTCAGCTTCGTGGTCGACGGTGTCCACGCGCACGACGTCGGGCAGGTGCTCGACGACGAGGGGGTCGCCGTCCGGGTGGGGCACCACTGTGCGTGGCCGTTGCACCGCCGGTTCGGCATCGCGGCCACCGCGCGGGCGTCGTTTGCGGTGTACAACACCCTCGACGAGGTCGACCGCCTGGTGGCGGGAGTGCGGCGCGCCGTGGAGTTCTTCGGGGACTAGATGCGACTCGAGCAGATGTACCAGGAAGTGATCCTGGACCATTACAAACACCCGCACCACCGTGGCCTTCGTGAACCGTTCGCCGCGGAGGTGCAGCACGTCAACCCCACCTGCGGTGATGAAGTGACGTTGCGGGTGGCGTTGTCCGAGGACGGCGAGACCGTCGCCGATATCTCGTACGACGGGCAGGGCTGCTCGATCAGCCAGGCGGCGACGTCGGTACTGACCGACCAGATCATCGGGCAGACCGTTGGCGACGCGTTGAAGACCGTCTCGGCGTTCACGGAGATGATCTCGTCACGCGGCAATGTCGAGGGGGACGAGGAATTGATCGGCGACGGCATCGCGTTCGCCGGTGTGGCGAAGTACCCGGCGCGGGTGAAGTGCGCGCTACTGGGTTGGATGGCTTTCAAGGACGCATTGGTTCAGGCGAAGGAGACGGCATGAGTGACACGACAGGCGACGAACTGCGGGCCGACCTCGAAGAGGCGATGCGTGATGTCGTCGACCCCGAGCTCGGCATCAACGTTGTGGACCTCGGCCTGGTCTACGGGCTGAACGTCGAGGAGGCTGACGGCGGAACAGTCGCACTCATCGACATGACATTGACGTCGGCGGCCTGTCCGCTCACCGATGTCATCGAGGACCAATCGCGCAACGCACTGGTCGGGACCGGTCTGGTCAACGAGATCAAGATCAATTGGGTGTGGAACCCGCCCTGGGGCCCGGACAAGATCACCGAGGACGGCCGGGAACAACTGCGCGCGTTGGGTTTCACGGTTTAGTCGGCAGTCCCTTTCGTCACTTTGGGCGCTTGCGTCTGTGCCGTCACAGATGGCCCATCTCCCTGCTCATCCTCGCCGATTCCAGGAAGACGGCTTCGTGGTGCATTGACGGTGGACGCGGACCATGGTGAGCGAAGTGAGCATGCCAATGCGGCATGTGCAGTGTGCCTGACCATTGATGCCCGGCCGATGCCGAAGACAAGTGCCACATGTGAATCCCCGATCAAAGTGGTGTTCGTCGATCCGTTCACCGAACCACCGGTGCACATCTGGCACGTCAACCAAATGAATGAAATCGGGACTAGACTCCACACCCAGGCTCACAGTGTGACGGGGGTTGCATGCACGTGCCGGCCGGTGGAGTGAGGGCCAAGCAATGGTCGCGGTCGCGGACTTTTCGCGCCTAGTTTCGTCGATCTACGAAGCTGCGGTTACGCCGCAGCACTGGGAGCTGGCCATCCGCGACATCCAGTGTGCGCTCGGGGGCACCGGTGGAGCGCTGCTGCAAGGTGAGGGTTCAGTCTGGTCGTTTCATGACTACACCATCCCGGCCGCGGCAATGCAGAGCTATACGGACCATTACCACCGGTCGGACTATGTACTCGCCGCGATGCGGACGGCCGATGTCGGGCTGGTGCAAACCGGACCGCAAGTCGTTGTCCCGAACCGCGATCCGGAGTTCTACGCGGACTGGATGCGGCCCAACGAACTCGAGGACGGGTTGTTCGTCCGGCTCACCGGAGAGCCGCAACCCACCTGCTTCGTCATCGCGTCGTCGAAGGTCGGCTTTGACTCCGCTGACCGGGTGGCGCTGTTCAGCGGTCTGGTCGGGCATCTGCAGCAGGCGTTGCGAACGGCGGACCGGCTCGCATCGCTGGCGCACAGTGTCATCGAGATGGCCGGAGCGCTCGAGGTCGTGCGGCACGGAGTCGTGGTGGTGGCGTGCGAAAGCATGGTGGTGAATCTGAATTCGGCGGCTGAGAACATCTTTCGCGACGACGACGGGCTCTGCTGCGTGGCGGGCCGGATCGTCGCGACGAGTCCGCATTGTGACCAGCAACTCCACGTGGCCATTCGGGATGCCTTGGTCGGCGACGATTCATCGGTGCGTACCGGTGGGTCCTTCATCTGTGATCGACCGTCCGGAAAGCGGCCCTACGTGGTGCACGTGCTGCCCTCACACCAGCGTGCCGACAACTTGGCCGCCGGTCGGCCGATGGGGCTGGTGTTGATCGTCGATCCCGAGGACGAACTCGAGCCCGCCTCCGACCTGTTGCGCCGGCTCTTCAACCTCACCGAAGCCGAGGCCGAGGTTGCACTGCACATGGTTCGGGGCGCCGATCTCAAGCAGGTGGCCGAGGACCTGTCGGTGTCGTTGGCGACGGTTCGCACGCACCTGCACCACGTTTTCGACAAGACGCAGACGCACCGCCAAGCCGAACTCGTCCGGCTGCTGCTGGCACTCTGCCCCTGAGGTGGCGTGTGTCGGCGCGCAGCCCGCTGAGCAGCCCGACGGGCGGTGTTGCAGGATGACATGGTGAACGACCAACGCCTCGAAGCGCTGTTCTCGCCGATGAGCATCCGCTCGCTGACCATTCCCAACCGGTTCGCGATGGCGCCGATGACGCGGATTGCGTCCCCGGGCGGGGTTCCGGGACCCGATGTCGCCGCCTACTACCGTCGCCGAGCCGCCGGTGGCACGGGCCTGATCATCACCGAAGGCATCCGGCTCGCGGATCCGGCGGCGGGATATCCGGCCGGCATTCCGACTCTGGCCGGCGACGACGTGTTGGCGGGGTGGCGCACGGTCACCGACGCGGTGCACGCCCAGGGCGCCGTGATCGCAGCACAGCTGTGGCATCAGGGCGCCGAGCGCGACGACTCGGACGGCGTCGTGCCGGTGAGCCCGTCGGGCATCAATGGAGCGGGGGCGCCCAGGGGCCGTGCGTTGGCCACGACGGAGTTGGCCGACGTTGCGCAGTCCTACGCGACGGCGGCCGCCAACGCCCGCGCGGCCGGTTTCGACGCCGTGGAACTGCACGGCGCCCACGGTTATCTGCTGGACGAATTCCTCTGGGAGAGAACCAACCGGCGTACCGACGGTTACGGCGGATCGCTGGCCGCACGCACCAGATTCCCCGCCGACGTGGTGGCGGCGGTGCGGGCCGCGGTCGGCCCGGATTTTCCGATCCTCTACCGGTTCTCGCAGTGGAAGACCCACCAGTACGACGCGCGGATCGCGGAGACGCCGGCCGAACTCGAAGCGATCCTCACTCCGTTGATCGCCGCCGGGGTCGATGTGCTGCATCCGTCCGCACGCCGGCACTATCTGCCGGCGTTCCCGGACTCCGACCCGTCCCTGAGCCTGTCCGGATGGACCCGCAAGATCACCGGAATTCCGGTGATCGCCGTGGGATCGGTCGGGCTGGCCACCGAACACCGGGGTGGCAACTTCGGTGAGCCTGTCGGGCCCGCGCCGGTTGACGGCATGCTGGACCAGTTCGATGCCGGGGAGTTCGACATCGTGGCCATTGGCCGCGCGCTGCTGGCCGACCCGACCTGGGTGAGCAGGCTGCGGGACGGGCGACTCGACGAGTTCGCCGGCTATGACGCCGCCACCGCGTTGGCCGGCTTGCACTGAACATGTCGATGGACCGGTAAGGGTTTACGCGCTGTAGCTACCTGGGAACATTGGCAGCGGAGCCGACGTTAGGAGAATCGTGGCTACTCAAGACCTCACCGCCGAGCAGTTCAACGACACCATCAACGACAACGACATCGTGCTGGTGGATTTCTGGGCGTCGTGGTGCGGTCCGTGCCGCGCCTTCGCGCCCACGTTCACCAAGGCGTCCGACAACCACCCCGACGTGGTTTTCGCCAAGGTAGACACGGAAGCTCAGCAGGACCTCGCCTCCGCCGCCCAGATCCGCTCCATTCCGACGCTGATGGCGTTCAAGAAGGGCAAGCTGGTGTTCAATCAGGCGGGTGCGCTCCCGCCGGCCGCACTGGAGGAGTTGATCCAGCAGGTCAAGGACTTCGACATCGACGCCGCGGTAGCAGAGCAGCCGAAGGACGTCTGACGGACGGCACGCGATAGCGTGCAGTCCCGTGAGCACCGAACACGTACTGATCGATCGCCCGCGCCCGCAGGTGGCGCTGGTCACGTTGAACCGCCCGGAGCGGATGAACTCGATGGCGTTCGATGTCATGCTGCCGTTGAAGCGCGCGCTGGACGAACTCACCCACGACAACTCGGTGCGCGCGGTCGTGCTCACCGGAGCCGGACAGGGCTTCTCGTCGGGTGCGGATCACAAGTCAGCGGGCAGCATTCCGCATGTCGACGGGCTGACCCGGCCGACCTTCGGACTGCGGTCGATGCAGGTGCTCGACGACGTCATCCTCGGGTTGCGCAAGATGCACCAACCGGTGATCGCCGCGGTCAACGGCGCCGCGATCGGCGGCGGGCTTTGTCTGGCGCTGGCCTGCGACATCCGGGTGGCCGGTGCGGGCGCGTATTTCCGGGCGGCCGGCATCAACAACGGCCTGACGGCCAGCGAACTCGGCCTGAGCTACCTTCTGCCGCGCGCCATCGGGACCTCGCGGTCCTTTGAGCTGATGCTCACCGGCCGCGACGTCGACGCAGCGGAGGCGGAACGCATCGGGCTGGTATCCCGGCACGTGCCGGACACCGACCTCCTGGAGACCTGCTTTGACATGGCGGAGCGCATCGCGGGGTTCTCCCGGCCGGGTGTCGAGTTGACCAAGCGCACGCTGTGGAGTGGACTGGACGCCGGTAGCCTGGAGGGACACATGCAGGCGGAAGGCCTGGGCCAACTCTACGTACGCCTGCTCACCTCCAACTTCGAGGAAGCGGTTGCGGCGCGCGCCGAGAAGCGGCCCCCGGTCTTCACCGACGAGAAGTAACCACAGATCCCTTTCTCACCGAGCAGGAGCGCCAACCGTGATCACCGCAACGGACCTCGAGGTCCGCGCCGGGGCGCGCACGCTTCTGGCCGTGGAGGGTGCCGCGCTGCGGGTGCAGCCGGGTGACCGCATCGGTCTGGTCGGCCGCAATGGCGCGGGCAAGACCACGACGATGCGGATCCTGGCGGGGGAGGGCGAACCCTACGCCGGCAGCGTGACCCGCAGCGGCGACGTCGGCTATCTGCCACAGGATCCCCGCGAGGGCGACCTCGACGTACTGGCCCGCGACCGCGTGCTGTCGGCCCGCGGCCTGGACACCCTGCTCGCCGATCTGGAGAAGCAACAGGCCCTGATGGCCGAACTGGCCGACGACGCCACCCGCGACAAGGCGATCCGGCGCTACGGCCAACTCGAGGAGCGGTTCTCGGCACTCGGCGGGTACGCCGCAGAGAGCGAGGCCGGCCGGATCTGCGCGAGCCTCGGCCTGCCGGAGCGGGTGCTGACGCAGTCGCTTCGGACACTGTCGGGCGGCCAGCGCCGCCGGGTCGAACTGTCCCGCATTCTGTTCGCCGCATCCGACACCGGTTCCGGCTCGGCCACCACGCTGCTGCTCGACGAGCCCACCAACCATCTCGACGCCGACTCGGTCGGCTGGCTGCGCGACTTCTTGCGTAATCACACCGGCGGCCTGATCGTCATCAGCCACAACGTCGACCTGCTCGCCGACGTCGTCAACCGGGTGTGGTTCCTCGACGCGGTGCGCGGTGAGGCCGACGTCTACAACATGGGCTGGCAGAAGTATCTCGATGCCCGCGCGACCGACGAGCAACGTCGCCGCCGGGAGCGTGCCAACGCCGAGCGCAAGGCCTCGGCGTTGCGCACCCAGGCCGCCAAGATGGGCGCGAAGGCCACCAAAGCCGTTGCCGCACAGAACATGCTGCGTCGGGCCGATCGGATGATGGCCGCCCTCGACGACGAACGCGTCGCCGACAAGGTGGCCCGGATCAAGTTCCCCACCCCGGCGCCGTGCGGTCGGGTACCCCTGACGGCCGGCGGGCTGACGAAGAACTACGGTTCGCTGGAAGTGTTCACCGGTGTCGACCTGGCCATCGACCGCGGTTCGCGGGTCGTTGTGCTCGGGCTCAACGGCGCGGGCAAGACCACACTGCTGCGTGTGCTGGCCGGTGTCGAGACGCCCGACGCGGGTGAACTCGAGCCGGGGCACGGTTGCAAGATCGGCTATTTCGCGCAGGAGCACGACACCCTCGACAATGCCGCGACGGTGTGGGAGAACATCCGGCACGCCGCGCCCGACACCGGCGAGCAGGAACTACGGGGTCTGCTGGGCGCCTTCATGTTCAGCGGTGCGCAACTCGATCAGCCCGCGGGCACACTGTCCGGCGGCGAGAAGACACGTCTGGCGCTGGCCGGGCTGGTGGCGTCCACCGCCAACGTGCTGCTGCTCGACGAGCCGACCAACAACCTCGACCCCGCATCGCGCGAGCAGGTGCTCGACGCGCTGCGCAGCTATCTGGGCGCCGTCGTTCTGGTGACCCACGATCCGGGAGCGGCCGAGGCCCTGGCGCCGCAACGGGTGGTTCTGCTGCCGGACGGCACCGAGGACTTCTGGTCCGACGACTACCGTGACCTGATTGAGCTCGCCTGACGCGATCCCATTTCCGCGCAGCACATTTCGTGATTTCGATCACAGCGGGCGCAGTGGCTTCCTACCCTTGATGGGCTGGGGTCTTTCCAACGCTGGGAGCCGTCGATGAGAAAGCCGAACGTAGCGCGCGATCAGTTGCTGCACGACCTGCGCAGCGCCTACGAGGGCGGTGCGAGTATCCGAACGCTGGTGGCCTCGACCGGCCGGTCGTACGGGTCCATCCACAGCATGCTCAGGGAGTCGGGCACCGCGATGCGCAGCCGCGGCGGCCCCAACCACCGCACGCGCACCGTCGGCTGATCGCCCATCCGCCTCGCGTCAGTGCTTCTGGCGGACCGAGTCCTCGACCAGATCCAGCACCGCACCGAGACGTTTCGGGTCGTCGCCGGACGCCAGTCGCGCTACCAGGCCGTCGAGCACAAGGTCCAGATAGGTTTGCAGCACGTCACCGGGAACGTCGTCGCGCAGGCGGCCCGCCTGCTTCTGACGGCGCAGTCGCTCGGTGGTCGCCGCCGACAGTTCGGCCGACCGTTCGGCCCAGCCTTGGTGAAATGCCGGATCGTTGCGTAACTTCCGCGCGATCTCCAAACGTGTTGCCAGCCAGTCGAACTGCTCCGGTGCTGCGAGCAGGTCGCGCATCACCTGGATCAGGCCTTCGCGGGAGGCCACATCGGCCATCCGCTCGGCGTCCTCGCGGGCCAACTCGAAGAACAGCGAGTCCTTGTCGCGGAAATGGTGGAAGATCGCACCGCGCGACAGGCCGATCGTCTGCTCCAGGCGGCGCACCGTCGCTTTGTCGTAACCGTATTCGGCGAAGCAGCGACGGGCGCCGTCGAGGATCTGGCGGCGGCGGGCCGCCAGATGGTCCTCGCTTACCCGGGGCACATCGACCCGCTCACGCCTTCAGCATGTTCCGCAGCACGTACTGCAGGATGCCGCCGTTGCGGTAGTAGTCGGCCTCGCCAGGGGTGTCGATCCGGACGACGGCGTCGAACTCGACCTTGGAGGTCCGTCCGACTTGGTGGCCGTCACCTTCACGGTCTTGGGCGTCTTGCCGCTGTTGAGCTCCTCGATGCCGGTGATGTCGAAGGTCTCGGTGCCGTCCAGCTTGAGCGATGCCGCCGACTCGCCGGCGGGGAACTGCAGCGGGATGACGCCCATACCGATCAGGTTCGACCGGTGGATACGCTCGAAGGACTCGGTGATCACCGCGCGCACACCCAGCAGGCTGGTGCCCTTGGCGGCCCAGTCACGCGAGGAGCCGGATCCGTATTCCTTGCCGCCCAGCACGACCAGCGGGATGCCCGCGGCCTGGTAGTTCTGCGAGGCGTCGTAGATGAACGCCTGCGGCCCACCCTCCTGGGTGAAGTCGCGGGTATAGCCGCCGGAGACATCATCGAGCAGTTGATTCCGCAGCCGGATGTTGGCGAAGGTGCCGCGGATCATCACCTCGTGGTTGCCGCGACGCGATCCGTAGGAGTTGTAGTCCTTGCGGTCGACGCCGTTCCCGTCGAGGTACTGCGCGGCAGGGGTACCCGCCTTGATGTTTCCCGCCGGTGAGATGTGGTCGGTGGTCACCGAATCACCCAGCAGGGCAAGCACTCTGGCGCCCGTGATGTCGGTTACCGCGGCCGGCTCGGCGGGCATTCCGTCGAAGTACGGCGGCTTGCGCACATAGGTCGACTTCGGATCCCAGTCGAACGTCTTTCCGGCCGGGGTCGGCAGGTTCTGCCAGCGCTCGTCGCCCTTGAAGACGTCGGCGTAGCTGTCGGTGAACATCTTCTGGTTGATCGAGCTGGCGATGGTGTCGGAGATCTCCTTCGACGACGGCCAAATGTCCTTGAGAAAGACGTCGTTGCCTTCATTGTCTTTGCCCAGCGGTTCAGTCTCGAAGTCGAAGTCCATGGTGCCGGCAAGTGCGTAGGCGATCACCAGCGGCGGGGAGGCCAGGTAGTTCATCTTCACGTCGGGGGAGATACGGCCCTCGAAGTTGCGGTTGCCCGAGAGCACCGCCGTCACCGAGAGATCGTTGTCGTTGATGGCCTTCGAGATGGCGTCCGGCAAGGGGCCGGTGTTGCCGATGCAGGTGGTGCAGCCGTAGCCGACCAGGAAGAAGCCCAGCTTCTCCAGGTAGGGCCAGACCTCGGCCTTGTCGTAGTAGTCGCTGACGACCTGCGACCCGGGCGCCATCGACGTCTTGACCCACGGCTTCGAAGACAGCCCCTTGTTGACCGCGTTTCGGGCCAGCAGTGCGGCGCCGAGCATCACCGACGGATTCGAGGTGTTGGTGCACGAGGTGATGGCCGCGACGACGACGGCGCCGTGATCCAGCACGAACTCGCCCTGCTCGTCCGAGCGCACCGTCACCGGCTTGCTCGGCCGGCCGTGGGAGCCGTTGGCCGCCGAGGGGCGGACGTCGACTTCCCCGTCGTCGGCGAAGGACAGCGAGACCGAATCGCTGGCCGGGAACGACTCGTCGACGGCCTCGTCGAGTTTGGTCTCCGGTGCCGGATGGTGCTCTTCTACATAGTTGTGGATGTCCTTGCGGAAGGCGATCTTGGACTCCGACAACAGGATCCGGTCCTGCGGGCGCTTCGGTCCGGCGATGGACGGCACCACGTCGCCGAGGTCGAGTTCGAGGTACTCGGAGAAAACGGGCTCACGATCCGGGTTGTGCCACATCCCCTGCGCCTTGGCGTAGGCCTCGACCAGCGCGAGCTGCTCCTCGGTGCGCCCGGTCAGCCGCAGGTAGTCGATGGTGACCTCGTCGATGGGGAAAATCGCTGCGGTGGAGCCGAATTCGGGGCTCATATTGCCCAGCGTGGCGCGGTTGGCCAGCGGCACCTCGGCCACACCGGCACCGTAGAACTCGACGAACTTGCCGACCACACCGTGCTTGCGCAGCATTTCGGTCACGGTCAGCACCACGTCGGTGGCGGTGACCCCGGGCTTGATCTCGCCGGTGAGCTTGAATCCGACGACGCGGGGGATGAGCATGGAAACCGGTTGGCCGAGCATGGCGGCTTCGGCTTCGATACCGCCGACGCCCCAGCCCAGCACGCCGAGT
This sequence comes from uncultured Actinomycetota bacterium, assembly GCA_963779655.1. Lineage (GTDB taxonomy): Bacteria > Actinomycetota > Actinomycetes > Mycobacteriales > Mycobacteriaceae > Mycobacterium. The sequence continues at coordinate 261,587 of CAVZZD010000016.1, forward strand.
CCGTTGACCATCGTGGTGTGGCTGTCGGTGCCCACACAGGTGTCGGGGTAGGCGACTCCGTCACGCACCATCACGGTGCGGGCCAGGTATTCGATGTTGACCTGGTGCACGATGCCGGTGCCCGGCGGCACCACCTTGAAGTCGTCGAAGGCACCCTGTCCCCAGCGCAGGAACTGGTAGCGCTCGCCGTTTCGGGAGTACTCGATGTCGACGTTGCGCTCGAAGGCGCCGGCATTGCCGAACACGTCGACGATCACCGAGTGGTCGATCACCATTTCGGCCGGCGCCAACGGGTTCACCTTCTCGGTATCGCCGCCGAGGGCGCCGACCGCCTCGCGCATGGTGGCGAGGTCGACGATGCACGGGACACCGGTGAAGTCCTGCATGATCACCCGCGCGGGAGTGAACTGGATCTCGATACTGGGCTCGGCGGAGGGATCCCAGTTCGCGATGGCCTCGACGTGATCCTTGGTGATGTTGGCGCCGTCCTCGGTGCGCAGCAGGTTCTCGGCGAGGACTTTGAGGCTGTAGGGGAGTTTCTCGGTTCCGGGTACCGCGTCGAGTCGGTAGATCTCGTAGCTGTTGTCCCCGACCTCGAGCGTGTCGTGCGCTCCAAACGAATTCATGCTGGTCACATCAACTCCCGGCGTTTAGTTTTCACGCAGACGGGCTGTGTCTGCGGTCTGCCCCGAGCCTAACAGTACGCTTGTACTGCAAGACGGCGGGGCGGATTTGCGGCTGCTGGGGTCCAGTCTTCCCCGGCCGGGCGCGTGCTGCCACCGGGGGCGTGACCTGTCGCGTACGGTGAACCGTCATGGCCGGGCCGCACCTGATTCCTGTCTCCATCGACTCTGTGCCCTTCCCGGCTTACATCCCGCCGAGCATCGATATGAATGCGGTCAAGGCGCAGATCGCCGATGGTGGAGTCAGCGCGCCGGCGGCCGACCTTCCCCGGCTGCGCCAGGTGGTCGCCGACGCCCGCAACGACGGCGTCAATCTGAAAATCGTCACGATCGACACCGACCCGCCGATCGACACGCCGTTGCGTGACATCGCCACGGTGGTGGGGCAGGCCAATCCGGGGTCCACGGTGCTGGTGTTGAGTCCGTCATTCGCCGGTTCGTACAGCCCGACGTTCGACCGGGTGCTGTTGGAGGCCGGCGAGGATCTCGCCAAAAGCGGCAATCCTGTTCAGTCGGCGCAGAATTTCGTCAGTCAGTTGAACACGCCGATATTCCCCTGGACCGGGCTGACCATTGGACTCACTCTTGCGGTATTGCTGACGGCCGTGGTGGCCCGAATCCTGCAGGTCCGCAGCAAACGCGTTGTTGTGGATGAAATCCCTACTGCCACGGCAAATTAACGGCTGCGCGGATTTCTCCGCAAATTGCAAAGATAACTATTCGGTCACGCTCGCAGGAATTACAATCCTGTAGTTTGTGACAAGAGTTTCACAAGGGGCAATTGTGACGTACGGTGCAAAGGATGCCTATTGTTGTAGGTGAGCCTCCAGTGACTGCTGGGTTCGGGGGTCACCCGGTCGCCTTTGAGGAGTCGTGAGTCGAATGAGACCCGTGGTGCCTATTGGCGCATCTCCGCTACTGACGCTCGCACTCCTCCTGAGCACGCCCGGACTGGCGACGGCAGTACCTGATACCAGCCCCGACAGCCTGGCGTCGCTGATCGCCGACGTCGCCGAGGCCAACCAGAAGCTGCAGAATCTGGGCGCGGCCGTGCAGACCCAGCAGGAGGGCGTCAACAAGGCGATCGTCGACGTGCAGACGGCACGCGACAACGCCGTCGCCGCGCAGCGGGACGTGGAGGCCAGCCAGAAGGCCGTCGTCGACGCCAACGAAGACATCACCGACGCGCAGCGAAAGTTCGACACGTTCGCCGCCGCCACCTATGTCAACGGGCCGTCGGGCTCCTATCTGACCGCTGCCTCGCCCGAGGAATTCATCTCCACCGCCACGGCGGGCCAGACCCTGGCCGTCGGGTCGCAACAGGTCATGACCAACCTTCAGCGCGCGCGCATCGAACAGGTCAACCGGGAGTCGACCGCCAGGCTGACCAAGAAGAAGGCCGACCAGGCCACCGTCGACGCCCAGACCAGCATGGACACCGCCGTGGCGGCCCTGACGAACGCGCAGCACACGTTCGCCGACCAGCAGGGCGAGATCAACCAGCTGGCCGCGCAGCGCGACGAGGCCAAGGCAAAACTCCAGGCTGCGCGGCAGGCGGCCGCACCGGCTGCTGCCGCCGCTCCCGCCGCTCCTGTCGCGGCGGCCGCACCCGGCAGGCCCGCGGCGCCGGCGGCTGCCGCCCCGGCGGCCCAGGGGTCGCCGGACTGGGACCGCAGTCCCGCCGCGGCGAACGGCGCTCCGCCCTTCGGCGACATCAGTCAGTGGGACACCACGCTGCCGATGATCCCGAGCGCCTTCGTATCGGGCGACCCGATCCAGATCATCAACGCGATCCTGAAGATCGCCACCACGTCGGCGCAGCTGACGGCCGACATGGGGCGGAAGTTCCTGCAGAAGCTCGGCATCCTGCCCACACCGACCGGTTACACCAACGACGGTGGCATCCCGGTCGTCTACGGCTCGCAAGCCTCCGAGTACGTGATCAACCGCGCGATGTCGCAACGCGGCGTCCCCTACTCCTGGGGCGGTGGCACGGCCGCCGGCGCGAGCCGTGGTATCGACTCCGGCGCGAACACCGTCGGGTTCGACTGCTCGGGGCTGATTCTGTATGCGTTCGCCGGCGCCGGCATCAAGCTGCCGCACTACTCGGGTTCGCAGTACAACATGGGCCGCAAGATCCCGTCGTCCCAGATGCGTCGCGGCGACGTCATCTTCTACGGGCCCGGCGGCAACCAGCACGTCACGCTGTACCTCGGTGGCGGCCAGATGCTCGAAGCGCCGTACACGGGGTCCGTCGTCAAGGTCTCGCCCGTGCGCACCAGCGGCATGACGCCGTACGTGGTCCGCTACATCGAATACTGATTGGTTCCCATGCGTCACAAGCTGTTTCGTTGGACCTCCCCGCTCGCGCTGATGGTGCTGGCGCTCGCCGTGATGGTCGGCCTGGCCATCCCGGCGGCGGCTGACCCGGGAGACGGGCAGTGGGACCCGACGCTGCCCAAGCTGATCAGCTCCGGCGCGCCCGGTGACCCGCTGGCCATCGCCAACGCGTCGCTGGCTGCCACCGCGCAGGCCACCCAGGCCACCATGGGCCTCGGCCGGCAGTTCCTGGCCAGCATGGGCCTCGTCAGCCCGGCGCCCACCGGCGTGGCCGCAGGCCGGGTGCGCGGGCCGCAGGCCATCGAGTACGTCATCCGTCGCGGCGGGTCCCAGATGGGCGTGCCCTACTCGTGGGGCGGTGGCAAACCGACCGGCCCGACCACCGGCATCGAGTCCGGCGCCAACACGGTCGGCTTCGACTGTTCGGGTCTGACACAGTTCGCCTTCGCGGGCGTGGGCGTGCTGATCCCGAAGTACTCCGGCGATCAGTACGACACCGGGCGCAAGGTGCCGCTGTCCCAGGCCAAACGCGGTGACCTGCTGTTCTGGGGTCCCGGCGGCGGCCAGCACGTCGCGATCTACCTCGGCAACGGCCAGATGCTCGAGGCGTCCGGCAGCGCGGGCAAGGTCACCGTCAGCCCGGTGCGCACGGGCGGCATCCAGCCGTATGCGGCGCGGATCATCGAAAGCTGACCGCGTCCGGACACTGCCCATCATCGGGGCGCGTCGACGGATTCCGAACTGCCTGGAATAGTTGAGTCGGGCATCTCGGCTATTCGGGGTGCCTGCCTGAACGCGATGGAATGCGTAGGAACTCTGTGGAGGATTTGTCGATGACGTCACCAGGTGGGTCGCCCAACTACACGCAAGCGTCGTCGGGCGCGCACGCGGCCCCATCGGTGAGTGGCGCTCCCGCCGGACCGCAACGGTCTGGCCGCCGAGGTGCACACCCTCGAGCGCGCGATCTTCGAGGTCAAGCGGATCATCGTCGGTCAGGACCAACTCGTCGAGCGCATTCTGGTCGGCCTGCTGGCCAAGGGGCACGTGCTGCTCGAAGGTGTTCCCGGTGTCGCCAAGACGCTGGCCGTCGAGACGTTCGCCAAGGTCGTCGGCGGCACGTTCGCGCGCATCCAGTTCACCCCCGACCTGGTGCCCACCGACATCGTCGGTACCCGCATCTACCGCCAGGGCCGCGAGGAGTTCGACATCGAACTCGGCCCGGTGGTGGTCAACTTCCTGCTCGCCGACGAGATCAACCGCGCGCCGGCCAAGGTGCAGTCGGCGCTGCTGGAGGTCATGGCCGAGCGCAAGATCTCCATCGGCGGCAAGACGTATCCGCTGCCCAAGCCGTTCCTGGTGATGGCCACGCAGAACCCGATCGAGAACGAGGGCGTCTACCCGCTGCCGGAGGCGCAGCGCGACCGCTTCCTGTTCAAGATCAACGTCGACTACCCGACGCCGGAGGAAGAGCGCGAGATCATCTACCGGATGGGTGTCACCCCGCCGGAGCCCAAGCAGATCCTCAACCCGGGTGACCTGCAGCGCCTGCAGGACGTGGCGGCCAACAGCTTCGTGCACCACGCGCTGGTCGACTACGTGGTGCGGGTCATCACCGCCACGCGGCGGCCCGAGCAGTTCGGCATGCCCGACGTCAAGACGTGGATCGCGTTCGGCGCCTCACCGCGTGCGTCGCTCGGGCATGATCGCCGCCGCGCGCGCCCTGGCTCTGGTGCGCGGCCGCGACTACGTCATTCCGCAGGACGTCATCGAGGTCATCCCCGACGTGCTGCGGCACCGCCTGGTGCTCACCTACGACGCGCTGGCCGATGACATCTCACCGGAGACGGTGATCAACCGCATCCTGCAGACGGTCGCGCTGCCTCAGGTGAATGCTGTTCCGCAGCAGGGCCATTCGGTGCACCCGGTGGTGCCCGCGGCGGCTCAGGCCGCTTCGCTGGCGGCTGGCGGCCGTTGAGCGATTCGCCCACCGTCCATCCGCCGTCGTTCCAGCGCGGCGAGATCGGCGACCCGAAACTCTCGGCGGCGCTGCGCACGCTGGAGCTGACGGTCAAACGCAAGCTGGACGGCGTCCTGCACGGTGACCATCTCGGCCTGATCCCCGGCCCCGGTTCGGAGCCGGGGGAGTCGCGGATCTACCAGCCCGGCGACGATGTCCGCCGGATGGACTGGTCGGTCACCGCACGGACCACACATCCGCACGTGCGGCAGATGATCGCCGACCGCGAGCTGGAGACCTGGCTGGTCGTCGACATGTCGGCCAGCCTGGACTTCGGCACCGCCGGTTGCGAGAAGCGCGATCTGGCGGTCGCCGCGTCGGCGGCCATCACCTACCTCAACAGCGGCGGCGGAAACCGGCTCGGCGCGATCATCGCCAACGGCGAGAACATCGTCCGGGTGCCCGCTCTGTCGGGCCGTCAGCACGAGCAGACCCTGCTGCGCACCATCGCGACCATGCCGAAGGCCCCGCCGGGGGTGCGCGGCGACCTCGCCGTGGCGATCGACGCGCTGCGCCGCCCGGAACGCCGCCGCGGGATGGCGGTGGTGATCAGCGACTTCCTCGGGCCGATCAACTGGATGCGGCAGCTGCGGGCGATCGCCGCCCGCCACGAGGTGCTCGGCATCGAGGTGCTCGACCCGCGCGACGTCGAACTGCCCGACGTCGGCGATGTGGTCCTGCAGGACACCGAATCCGGGTGTCACCCGCGAGTTCACCATCGACGCCCAGTTGCGTGACGACTTCGCCCGTGCCGCCGAGGCGCACCGCGAAGAGGTCGCACGCACGCTGCGCCGCTGCGGCGCGCCCCTGCTGACCCTGCGCACCGACCGCGACTGGATCGCCGACATCGTGCGGTTCGTCGCGTCCCGGCGCCGCGGCGCGATGGCCGGACGGCAATGACACCGAGCGACCCTGACGACTCTGGCATGACGACGCGAACGGACACCACACAGCTCTCATGACACTGCCATTGCTCGGGCCGATGTCGCTGCGCGGCTTCGCACACCCGTGGTTCTTCCTGTTCATCCTGGCGATCCTCGCGCTGATCGGGCTCTACATCGTCGTGCAGCTGGCGCGGCAGAAGCGCGTGCTGCGGTTCGCCAACATGGAGTTGCTGGAAAGCGTTGCGCCCAAACGGCCTACCCGGTGGCGGCACCTGCCGGCGATCCTGCTGATCGCGTCGCTCGCGCTGTTGACCATCGCGATGGCCGGACCCACCAACGACGTCCGCATCCCGCGCAACCGCGCGGTGGTGATGCTCGTGATCGACGTGTCGCAGTCGATGCGGGCCACCGACATCGCACCGAGCCGGCTGGCCGCCGCGCAGGAGGCCGCCAAGAAGTTCGCCGACGAGCTGACGCCCGGCATCAACCTCGGCTTGATCTCCTACGCGGGCACCGCCACCGTGCTGGTGTCGCCCACCACCAATCGCGACGCCACCAAGGCGGCCATCGACAAGCTGCAGTTGGCCGACCGCACCGGCACCGGGGAAGGCATCTTCACCGCGCTTCAGGCCATCGCGACCGTCGGCGCGGTCATCGGTGGCGGTGACGAGCCGCCGCCGGCCCGGATCGTGCTGTTCTCCGACGGCAAGGAGACCGTGCCGTCGAACCCGGACAACCCCAAGGGTGCGTTCACCGCGGCGCGCACCGCCAAGGACCAGGGCGTGCCGATCTCGACGATCTCCTTCGGCACCCCGTACGGCTACGTGGAGATCAACGATCAACGACAGCCGGTGCCTGTCGACGATGAGACGCTCAAGAAGGTCGCCGAGTTGTCCGGCGGCAATTCCTTCACCGCCTCCAACGTCCAAGAGCTCAACAAGGTGTTCGAGGACCTGCAGCAGCAGATCGGCTACGAGACCATCAAGGGTGACGCGAGCGTCGGCTGGCTGCGGCTGGGCTCACTGCTGCTGGCGCTGGCGGCCCTGGCGGCGCTGTTGATCAACAGGCGACTGCCGGGCTGACACCTCTTCCGCGCCGAGACGTACGTGTGGGCGCGGAAGATCGAGTCAAATCCGCCCAAGCGTCGAACTCGACGCGCGGGCGAGCCGGATTTCGGTCCCGCAGCGGCGAGACGATAGGTTGGCGGACATGACCGACACCGCCGTCACTGACGCCACGGGTTCCGCCGGGACGCAGCCCGCTGCCGGCAGCAGGCCGCCGTTCGTCTCGCGATCCGTCCTGGTGACGGGCGGCAACCGGGGTATCGGCCTCGCGATCGCGCAGCGGCTGGCCGCCGACGGCCACAAGGTCGCGGTCACCCACCGCGGATCCGGCGCACCGGAGGGCCTGTTCGGCGTGGTGTGCGATGTCACCGACAACGAGGCCGTCGACCGCGCCTTCAAAGAGGTCGAGGAGCATCAGGGTCCGGTCGAAGTGCTGGTGTCCAACGCCGGCATCTCCGCGGACGCGTTCCTCATGCGGATGACCGAGGAGAAGTTCGAAAAGGTCATCGACGCCAACCTCACCGGGGCGTTCCGGGTGGCCCAGCGGGCATCGCGCAGCATGCAGCGCAAGCGGTTCGGCCGGATGATCTTCGTGGGCTCGGTCTCCGGCACCTGGGGCATCGGCAACCAGGCCAACTACGCGGCCTCCAAGGCCGGTCTGATCGGCATGGCCCGCTCGATCGCCCGGGAGCTGTCAAAGGCCGGCGTCACCGCAAATGTGGTGGCCCCGGGCTACATCGACACCGAGATGACCCGCGCGCTGGATGAGCGGATTCAGGCGGGGGCACTGGAATTCATCCCCGCGAAGCGGGTCGGCACCGCCGACGAGGTCGCCGGGGTGGTCAGCTTCCTGGCGTCCGAGGACGCCAGCTACATCTCCGGCGCGGTGATCCCGGTCGACGGCGGCATGGGTATGGGCCACTGACGGCATTCACAACGAGTTAAGGAACGTATATGGCAGGGATTCTCGAAGGTAAGCGCATTCTCGTCACGGGGATCATCACCGATTCGTCGATCGCGTTCCACATCGCCAAGGTCGCGCAGGAGGCCGGCGCCGAACTGGTGCTCACCGGCTTCGACCGGTTGCGGCTGATCCAGCGCATCACCGACCGGCTGCCCAACCCGGCGCCACTGCTGGAACTCGACGTGCAGAACGAGGAGCACCTGGCGTCCCTGGCCGACCGGGTCACCGAGGTGATCGGCGAGGGCAACAAGCTCGACGGTGTGGTGCACTCGATCGGCTTCATGCCGCAGACCGGCATGGGTATCAACCCGTTCTTCGACGCGCCGTACGAGGACGTCGCCAAGGGCATCCACATCTCGGCGTACTCCTACGCCTCGCTGGCCAAGGCGGTGCTGCCGATCATGAACTCCGGTGGCGGCATCGTCGGCATGGACTTCGACCCGACCCGGGCGATGCCGGCCTACAACTGGATGACGGTGGCCAAGAGTGCGCTGGAATCGGTCAACCGTTTCGTCGCCCGCGAGGCGGGCGCGCTACGGTGTGCGGTCGAATCTTGTTGCCGCCGGGCCGATCCGGACGCTGGCGATGAGCGCCATCGTCGGCGGTGCGCTCGGCGACGAGGCAGGCGATCAGATACAGCTGCTGGAACAGGGCTGGGATCAGCGTGCCCCGCTGGGCTGGAACATGAAGGACCCGACGCCGGTCGCCAAGACGGTGTGCGCGCTGCTGTCCGACTGGCTGCCGGCCACCACCGGGACGATCGTCTACGCCGACGGCGGCGCCAGCACCCAGTTGCTCTGATGTAGCCGTGGAATTCGATGCCCTGCTGCTGCTGTCGTTCGGCGGTCCCGAGGGCCCCGAGCAGGTGCGGCCGTTCCTGGAGAACGTCACCCGCGGGCGCAACATCCCGCCCGAGCGTCTCGACGAGGTCGCCGAGCACTACCTGCACTTCGGCGGCGTCTCGCCGATCAACGGCATCAACCGGGCGCTGATCGACCAGATCCGCGGCCTGACCGAGCTGCCGGTCTACTTCGGCAACCGCAACTGGGACCCGTATATCGAGGACACGGTTGCGACCATGCGCGACAACGGGATTCGCCGGGCGGCAGTGTTCGCCACCTCCGCGTGGGGCGGGTACTCCGGCTGCGCGCAGTACCAGGAGGACATCGCGCGGGCCCGCGCCGCGGTGGGTCCCGGTGCGCCCGAACTGGTCAAGCTGCGCCAGTACTTCGACCATCCGCTCCTGATCGGGATGTTCGCCGACGCCATCGCCGAGGCGGCCGCCGGCCTGCCGGCCGACCTGCGCGGGCAGGCGCGGCTGGTGTTCACCGCCCATTCGATCCCGCTGCGCGCGGCGTCGCGTTGTGGGCCGGACCTCTATGAGCGCCAGGTCGGCTACACCTCGGCGCTGGTGGCGGCCGCGGCGGGCTATTCCGACTACGACCAGGTGTGGCAGTCGCGGTCGGGCCCGCCACAGGTGCCCTGGCTGGAACCCGATGTGTCCGATCACCTCTCGGCGCTGGCGCAACGCGGCACCGGGGCGGTGATCGTCTGTCCGGTCGGGTTCGTCGCCGACCACATCGAGGTGGTGTGGGACCTCGACAGTGAGCTGAAAGAACAGGCGCAAGATCTGGGCATCGCGTTCGCCCGGGCGGGGACACCGAACTCCCAGCTCCGGTTCGCCGAGCTGGTGATGGACCTTGTCGATGAGCTGCGGGACGGCCGGGATCCGTCGAGAGTGTCTGGGCCCGAACCGGTTCCGGGTTACGGTCGAAGCGTCGACGGTGCGCTGTGCACGCCGGCCTGCGTGGCGACAATGGCGCGAGGGACGAGGCTGAGGAGCCGCGCATCGAGACGCGTGCGACAGGACGAGCAGGCTAGCGCTGCCAGGCCGAGTGCAGGATCTCGCCGACCGCGGCCAGCCTTGCCGATCGCACCACTCCGGAAAGCGGACGCAGCGCATCGCCGGCGATCTGCGCCTCCGACGACGACTGCGTCGCGATCGGCATCAACCCCGCGCTCACGGTGATGATCGCGTCGACGTGGGCCGCGTTCTCCAGTACCCGCAATGCCCGGACCGGAGCATGGTCGGGCGCCCGGTGTGCGCGGGCCGCATCCATCAACTGTTCGATCAGGCCACGCGGATCATCTACGTCCAGACCGGTTCCGCCGGCACGCAGCCGGCCCAGCGCGTCGGCGGCCGAGCGCACCGCGGAGCGCAGGGTGAACTCGGCATCACCGAGGTCGAGGTGTTCGGGCACGGGAACGGCGGGCAGCGAGTACACCGTCCACGACAGCGCGCAGAGGTCGGGAATCTGCTCGAAGACCGGGTCGGCGTAGTCGTCACCGGAATCGTCGTACTCGAAATCCGGGACCAGCCCGAGCGGGGTGCCCCGCTCGGCGGTGACGACAAGGGCCTCGCCGGTGGCGACGGCGTCGCGCGCGAAGGTGGTGCCCGCCGGCAGCCCCCGCACGTCGCCCGGCACCGGAAGCGCGATGCTCAAAGCGGGTTCGGCGATGGTGCGCGGACCCGATGCGGTCCGCAGTGTCTGCAGCAGCGACACCGCACCGGCGTCGTTGAGGTCGGGCCAGGGCAGTCCTGTGCTGCCGGCGGCGACCGAATCGTAGGCTGTCACTGAATGCCTTGGTGCCCATTGGGATAACGCATCAAGGACATCGTCGGGCGCGGCCTGGCCGGCAAGCCAGGCGTTGGCCCACACCGCCAGCGACGCACTCGGACACCACATGATGCGCAGTGTAATGGTTGACCGTGCAGCCGGCCTGCCACGCGATCAGGTTCTGCAAGATATCCTTGCGGCATGCCTGCGGCGCTGATCTGGCTTGTTGCCGCACTCGGGCTTGCCGGTGCAGAGGCGCTGACCGGGGATATGTTCCTGCTCATGCTCGGCGGCGGTGCACTCGCCGCGGCGGGCACCAGTTGGCTGTTCGACTGGCCCGTCTGGGCCGACGGCCTGATTTTCCTGGTGGTGTCGGTCCTGTTGCTGGTCGTCGTCCGTCCCGCGTTGCGGCGCCGGATGCTCTCCGGCGCGCCGGGCGACATAGGCATCGCGGCGCTGGAGGGCAAGCATGCGCTGGTGCTCGACCGGGTGTCCGAGCACAAGGGACAGATCAAACTCGACGGCGAGGTCTGGACAGCCCGCCCGCTCAACGAATATGACGTCTACGAACCGGGCGACCAGGTGACCGTCATGCGCATCGACGGCGCCACCGCGGTGGTCTGGAAAAACACATGAGCAACAAGTAAGGGGGTTCGACATGGATGGTGCCGTCGCCGGCCTGGTTGTACTGGCCGTCCTGGTGATACTCGCGATCATCATCGTCTCGAAGTCGTTGGCGCTGATCCCGCAGGCCGAGGCCGCGGTGGTCGAGCGGCTCGGCCGCTACAGCCGCACCGTCAGCGGTCAGCTGGCGTTGCTGGTGCCGTTCATCGACCGCATCCGCGCCCGGGTCGACCTGCGTGAACGCGTCGTGTCGTTCCCGCCGCAGCCGGTGATCACCGAGGACAACCTGACGCTGCACATCGACACCGTCGTCTATTTCCAGGTCACCAACCCGCAGGCCGCGGTGTACGCGATCAGCAACTACATCGTCGGCGTCGAGCAACTGACCACGACCACCCTGCGCAACGTCGTCGGCGGTATGACGCTCGAGCAGACGCTGACCTCCCGTGACCAGATCAACGCCCAGTTGCGGGGCGTGCTCGACGAGGCCACCGGGAAGTGGGGCCTGAGGGTGGCCCGGGTCGAACTGAAGGCGATCGACCCGCCCCCGTCGATCCAGGAGTCGATGGAAAAGCAGATGAAGGCCGACCGCGAGAAGCGCGCCATGATTCTGACCGCCGAAGGTGTCCGGGAATCGTCGATCAAGCAGGCCGAAGGCCAGAAGCAGTCGCAGATCCTGGCGGCCGAGGGTGCCAAGCAGGCCGCCATCCTGTCCGCCGAGGCCGAGCGCCAGTCGCGCATCCTGCGCGCGAAGGGTGAACGTGCCGCCCAGTACCTGCAGGCGCAGGGCCAGGCCAAAGCCATCGAGAAGACGTTCGCGGCGATCAAGGCCGGCCGACCGACCCCGGAACTGCTGGCCTACCAGTACCTGCAGACGCTGCCGAAGATGGCGCAGGGAGAGGCCAACAAGGTGTGGGTGGTGCCGAGCGATTTCGGTTCTGCCCTGCAGGGTTTCACCAAGATGCTGGGCGCGCCCGGGGAGGACGGAGTGTTCCGGTACACGCCGTCGCCGGTGGAGGCCACCGCCGAGGTCGCAGACGATTCCGCGGAGGTGGCCGACTGGTTCGACACCGCCAGCCGACCCGGTGATCGCGCAGGCGGTCGCCAAGGCCGAGGCCGAAGCCCGCGACACTTCCGTTCCGGCGATCGAACCGCCGGTGCTCCATTACTCGGTGGAAACACAGCAACCTGTCGGATATGAGCCTGTGCAACCGCCGCTCGGCGGCGCGCACCGGGCCGACTAGCTGGCAGCGCTCGCCGACGGTCAACGCGAGGCCGCGGCGGGAATGTTCTTGCTGCGCTGCCGAAGTCGGCGCTCCTAGCGGCGAAGAAGGCGGTTGCAGGGATCCGGAACGCCGAGGACAATTCCCGCGCCCGCGCCGCGGTCAAGGAGTTCGAGTCGACCTGTGGTGCGACGTGTCCGAAAGGCGTTTGCCAAGATCACCGACGACGTCGCGGAGCGTTGGCGTCCTACCGCTTTTCGGCCGAGCACCGGATTCATCTGAGAACGGCGAGTCCGATCGAATCTACGTTCGCCACCGTGCGGAACCGGGGCAGGATCACCAGGAGCTCCGGCTCTCGCGCCGCCGGAATCGCCATGGCCTACAAGCTGATCGAGGCCGCCCAGTCACGCCGGCGGGCGGTAAACGCGCCCCATCTTGTGGCGCTCGTCCGCGCCGGCGCGAAGTTCGAGAAGGGCAAACTCGTCGAACGGCCCGATGACGGCACCGCTACCGTGGAGGCCGCATAAAAGATCTTGATCCACAGGTGTTGACGATTGCTCCGAAGGCGTAGCATCGTCTCTGGCCTCTCGGGGGGAGCTGTGTCCAGGAACTGTCCTGACGGAGGTATCGACTTGTCGAAAGATCTCGAACCGCACTTCGATGACGTGCAAACCCACTATGACCTGTCCGACGATTTCTTTCGGATCTTCCTAGATCCGACCCAGACCTACAGCTGCGCGTATTTCAAGCGCGACGACATGTCGCTGGAGCAGGCGCAGATCGCCAAGATCGATCTCTCGCTGGGCAAGCTGGGACTCCAACCTGGGATGACGCTGCTGGACATCGGCTGCGGCTGGGGTGCCATGATGCTGCGCGCCATAGAGAAATACGACGTCAACGTCATCGGTTTGACGCTCAGCAAGAACCAGGCCACCCACGTGCAGAAGTTGTTCGACGAGTTGGACAGCTCCCGCACCCGACGGGTGCTGCTGGCAGGGTGGGAGCAGTTCAACGAACCGGTCGACCGGATCGTGTCGATCGGGGCGTTTGAGCACTTCGGTTATGACCGCTACCCTGACTTTTTCACCATGGCCTACTCAGCGCTGCCCCTTGACGGCGTCATGCTGCTGCACACCATCACCGTGTTGAACCAACAACAGGTGATCGAGCGCGGCATTCCGTTGACGACGGAGTTCGCCAGCTTTCTGATGTTCCTCAATACCGAAATTTTCCCGGGCGGGCAGTTGCCGTCGATCGAGATGGTGGAAGAAGCGTCGTCGAAGGCGGGCTTCACGCTCACCCGCAGGCACACGCTGCGGCAGCATTACGCCAAGACCCTCCATCACTGGGCCGCAGCGCTGGAGGACAACGAAGACATTGCTATCGAGATCCAGTCCGAAGAGGTCTATGAGCGCTACATGCGCTACCTGACCGGCTGCGAAAGGCTATTTGAGATCGGCTACTTCGACCTCAACCAGTTCACCTTGGCAAAATAGGCCGCTTCGTCAGTCTTCGTCGGCCTCGCCGGGGTCACTCTCACGCCGGTGCTTGCGGATCTCGTAGACCAGTCCGGCCACTCCCAGACTGGCCGTGGCCACTGACACCAGGGCCAGCATCGGGCTGACATTGCCGGTGAACGCGTCGCCCAGGATCACCACCGCCGCAGTGCCCGGCAGGATGCCCGACCAGCGTCGCCAGGCCGTAGGGCGCAATGCGGACCGCCGAGGCGCCGGCGGCGTAGTTGATCACCGCGAACGGCACCGCCGGGATGAGCCGCAGCGACAGGACGGCCAGCCAGCCGCGTTGGCGCAGCCGGGTATCCACCGTCTCGATCGCCGGATGGCTCACCAGGCTGGACAGCTGCCAGCCGCCGGCCCGCACCAGCAGGAGCGCGATGAGCGCGCTGGCGGTACTGGCCGTGACCGCGATCAGCACGCCGTACCCGGTGCCGAACAGCAGGCCCGCCGCCAACGTGAACGCCGTCCGCGGGAACGGAAACACCGTGATCACGGTATGCGCGGCCAGAAACGCCAGCGGGAACCACGGGCCGAGGGACCGGGACCAGTCCCGCAGTTGCACGGCGGTGGGCAGCGGCACCAGAAGCGCAAGTGCGACGAGGATGACAATCGCGACGGTCAACGTCACGACGCGCCGTTTTGGAAGTTGTTGCGCCGTCGTGACCACCACTTCGCCCACATTGCGCAGCGTGCGGGTAATCGTTGCGGCCACAGCGAACAAGACTACGGGCAGATTCGCTGTCGGATGCCGACCGGCCTATTCGGCCATGACCTCCATCATTTAGCCTGATGGTTGAGTGCCGGGACGAGGAATCGCGCCGGCCCACCTGCCGCGAAACAGGAGTTGCCGGTGTCCTCAGATACCTCAGTTGCGTCCGCCGACTCGCCCGAGCTAGAACTGGGCCGCGCGCGCTGGCGCCAGGCGGTCGCCGAAGTGCTTGCCAAGGGCCGTTCCGGTGAGTTGCCGGCCGAGCCCGAACGCCTGCTCGACACGCCCACCTACGAGGGCTTCGCGGTCCGTCCGCTCTACACCGCGCTGGATGCGCAGCCTGAGGCCGCGCTGCCCGGCCAGTGGCCGTTCACCCGCGGCGGGGACGGCACCCGCGATGTGCTGTCGGGGTGGCGGGTCATGGAGACGTTCCCGGGCCCGGGGGAGGCGCCCGGCGAAGGCAACGCCACGGTGCTGTCCGCGCTGTCCGACGGGGTCAGCGGGCTGGTGCTGCGGGTTGGCGCCGGCGGCGCACCGGCCGGCGATCTCGACCGCCGGCTGGAGGGCGTGTTCCTGGAACTCGTGCCTGTCGTGCTCGACGCCGGCGTGGACTACACCGCCGCCGCCGACGCCGTGCTGGCGCTGGTGGCCGCGCTCCCGGAGGACAGGCGGTCCGCGTTGTCGATCGACTGCGGCGCCGACCCGCTGACGGCGGCGCTGGATGGCACGCCGGGCCCCTCGATCGAAGTCGTGACGGAACTCGCGGCCCGGTTGGTCGACTACGGTGGCGGGGTGCGGGCGATCACGGTCGACGGCCCGATTCTGCACAACCGCGGCGCCAGCGCGGCGTGGGAACTGGCCGGTGCGCTCGCCGCGGGCGTCGAGTATCTGCGGGTGCTCACCGACGCCGGGCTGGCTGTCGCGGACGCCATGCGACAGATCAGTTTCCGGTTCGCCGCCGATGACGACCAATTCATGACGATCGCGAAAATGCGTGCGGCACGGACAGTTGTGGGCGCGGGTGGCCGAAGTGGTCGGCGCGCCGGACGCGGGCGCTGCGACGGTGCACGCCGTCAGTTCGCTGCCCATGATGGCCGAGCGTGACCCGTGGGTGAACATGCTGCGGTGCACGCTGGCGGCGTTCGGCGCCGGTGTGGGCGGCGCCGACACCGTCCTGGTGCAACCCTTCGACGTGGCCATCCCGGGCGGTGCGCCCGGTGTGGCCCCGGCGTTCGCCCGCCGCATCGCGCGCAACACCCAGTTGCTGCTGCTGGAGGAGTCCCACCTCGGCCGGGTGCTCGACCCGGCGGCCGGGTCGTGGTTCGTCGAGGACCTGACCGAGCAACTGGCGCGACAGGCGTGGGCGGACTTCCAGTCCATCGAGGCGCACGGCGGTTTCAGCGCGGCGGCCGGCTTCCTCACCGAGCGCATCGCCGAGGTGGCGGCCCGTCGCGCCGACGACATCGCACATCGAAGGACACCGGTGACGGGAATCAATGAGTTCCCCGACCTGTCGGAACCGGCTCTGCCGCAATCTGATTCGCCGGCCGGGGTGGCGCGGTACGCCGCCGGCTTCGAGGCGCTGCGCAACCGCTCCGACGCCTTCCTGGCGGCTGGGTCAGCCCGACCGAGGGTGCTGCTGTTGCCGCTGGGTCCGCTGGCCGAGCACAACATCCGGACCACGTTCGCGGCCAACCTGCTGGCCTCCGGCGGTATCGAGGCGGTCAATCCCGGACCGCTGGACGCGGCCGGGGTCGCGGCGGCGGTCGCCGCTGCCGGGGGCCCGCGCGTCGCCGTCCTCTGCGGTACCGACGGCCGTTACGGTGTGGAGGCCTCCGACGTGGTGGCCGCCGCGCACGACGCCGGCGTCGAGCAGGTGTATCTGGCCGGGCCGGAGAAGGCGGTCGCGGCGGCCGCCACCAAACCGGACGGCTACCTGACTGCGAAAATTGATGCGGTCGAAGCGCTTTCGACCCTGCTGACCCGATTGGGGGCATGACGTGACTGCATCGACTTCAGCCGTCGGCAGTTTCGCCGAGGTACCACTGCACGGCGATTCGGCCGGCCTGCCCGCGACGGAGTCCGGTGTCACCGAGGCCGTGGCGGCCGCCGCTTCGGCGCACGGCTACAGCCCCGGGCAATTGGACTGGGCGACTCCGGAGGGTATCGACGTCAAGCCGGTGTACATCGCGGCGGACCGCGATGCCGCGGCCGCGCAGGGTTATCCGGTGGACAGCTTCCCGGGTGAGCCGCCGTTCATCCGCGGGCCGTATCCGACGATGTACGTCAACCAGCCGTGGACCATCCGCCAGTACGCCGGGTTCTCGACGGCCGCCGACTCGAACGCGTTTTACCGGCGCAACCTGGCCGCCGGGCAGAAGGGCCTGTCGGTGGCGTTCGACCTGGCCACTCACCGCGGCTATGACTCCGATCACCCACGGGTGGCCGGTGATGTCGGCATGGCCGGTGTGGCAATCGATTCCATTCTCGACATGCGACAGCTGTTCGACGGCATCGACCTGTCGGCCGTCTCGGTGTCGATGACGATGAACGGTGCGGTCCTGCCGATCCTGGCGCTCTATGTGGTGGCCGCCGAGGAGCAGGGGGTGGCGCCGGAGAAGTTGGCCGGGACCATCCAGAACGACATCCTCAAGGAGTTCATGGTCCGCAACACCTACATCTATCCGCCCAAGCCGTCGATGCGGATCATCTCCGACATCTTCGGTTACACCAGCACCAAGATGCCGAAGTTCAACTCGATCTCGATCTCGGGCTATCACATTCAGGAGGCGGGTGCCACAGCGGATCTGGAGCTGGCGTACACGCTGGCCGATGGTGCGGAGTACCTCAAGGCGGGCCTGGACGCCGGGTTGGACATCGACACGTTCGCGCCGCGGCTGTCGTTCTTCTGGGGCATCGGGATGAACTTCTTCATGGAGGTCGCCAAGTTGCGCGCGGGCCGGTTGCTGTGGAGCGAGCTGGTCGCGGAGTTCGGCGCCAAGAACCCCAAATCGCTGTCGTTGCGCACGCATTCGCAGACTTCGGGCTGGTCGCTGACCGCGCAGGACGCGTTCAACAATGTCGCCCGCACCTGCATCGAGGCGATGGCCGCCACCCAGGGCCACACCCAGTCGCTGCACACCAATGCGCTCGATGAGGCGCTGGCGCTGCCCACCGACTTCTCGGCGCGTATCGCCCGCAACACCCAGTTGCTGCTGCAGCAGGAGTCGGGCACGACGCGACCGATCGATCCGTGGGGCGGCTCGTACTACGTCGAGTGGTTGACCCATCAGCTGGCCCAGCGGGCGCGCGCGCATATCGCCGAGGTCGCCGAGCACGGCGGCATGGCCCAGGCCATCGATGACGGCATCCCGAAGCTGCGCATCGAGGAGGCCGCCGCGCGCACCCAGGCCCGCATCGATTCGGGTCAGCAGGCGGTGATCGGGATCAACAAATACCAGGTCGATGACGACCATGAGATCGAGGTGCACAAGGTCGAGAACAGCCGGGTGCGTGCCGAACAGCTCGACAAACTCCAGCAGCTGCGGGCCGACCGCGACGAGGCGGCCACCCAGGCCGCGCTGGCCGAACTGACCCGTGCCGCGGGCGCTGACGGTGCGGCAGGTGAGGACGGGCTGGGCAACAACCTGCTGGCGCTGGCGATCGACGCCGCCCGGGCCAAGGCCACCGTCGGCGAGATCTCCGACGCACTGGAGAAGGTGTACGGCAGGCACCAGGCCGAGATCCGGACCATCGCCGGGGTCTACCGTGACGAGGTGGGGAAGGCCAAAAACGTGGGCGCTGCAACCGATCTCGTGGAGAAGTTCGCGGAGGCCGACGGTCGCCGGCCGCGCATCCTGGTGGCCAAGATGGGTCAGGACGGGCACGACCGCGGGCAGAAGGTGATCGCGACCGCGTTCGCCGATATCGGCTTCGACGTCGACGTCGGTTCGCTGTTCTCGACGCCTGAGGAGGTCGCGCGGCAGGCGGCCGACAACGACGTGCATGTCGTCGGGGTGTCGTCGCTGGCGGCCGGTCACCTCACGCTGGTGCCCGCGCTACGCGACGCGCTCGCGGAGGCGGGCCGGCCCGACATCATGGTGGTCGTCGGCGGCGTCATCCCGCCGGGTGACTTCGACGAGCTCTACGCCGCGGGTGCAACGGCGATCTTCCCGCCCGGCACCGTGATCGCCGACGCCGCGATCGGGCTGCTGAACAAGCTCGCCGGGCGCCTGGGATACGACCTGAGCTAGATGGCGTCCTCCTCTGCGCTGGCAGACACCATCCGCGCGGGGGACCGCTCCGCGCTCTCGCGTGCCATCACGCTGGTCGAATCGACCCGGGCCGACCACCGCGCCGACGCGCAGGAGCTGCTGCTGGCCTTGATGCCCGAGGCGGGCTGCGCGATGCATGTGGGCATCACCGGTGTGCCCGGCGTGGGCAAGTCGACGACCATCGAGGCGCTCGGGATGTACCTGATCGAGCGGGGCCACCGGGTGGCGGTTCTGGCGGTCGACCCGTCGTCGACGCGCACCGGCGGCTCGATCCTGGGCGACAAGACCCGGATGTCCCGGCTGGCCGCACATCCCGACGCCTACATCCGGCCGTCGCCGACCTCGGGCACCCTCGGCGGCGTCACCCGGGCCACCCGGGAGACCATCGTGCTGCTCGAGGCCGCCGGTTTCGACGTGATCCTGGTGGAGACCGTGGGCGTCGGGCAGTCGGAGGTCACGGTGGCCGACATGGTCGACACGTTCGTGTTCCTGACGCTGGCCCGCACAGGCGATCAACTGCAGGGCATCAAGAAGGGCGTGCTCGAACTCGCCGACATCGTCGTGGTCAACAAGGCCGACGGCGCACATACGACCGAGGCCAAGAAGGCGGCCCGGGAACTGGCGGGGGCGATCCGGCTGATTCATCCCCGGGAGGCGCTCTGGCATCCGCCGGTACTGACGCTGAGCGCGCTGGAGGGCACCGGTCTCGCCGAACTGTGGGACACCGTGCTTCGGCACAAGCAGGTGCTGACCGAGGCCGGGGAGTTCGACACGCGCCGCCGGGCCCAGCAGGTGGACTGGACCTGGGCGATGGTCCGTGACGCCGTGCTGGACCGGGTGTTGAAGAACCCGGCGGTGAAGTCGATGCGCGCCGAGGTCGAGCGCCAGGTGCGCGACGGTGAACTGACGCCGGCGCTGGCCGCCCAGCAGATCCTGGACGCCGCGGCGGGCCGTTGAGCCCCGGTCCGGCGGGTTTCCGACATCGTCAGCACTTTCTCGAAAGGTAGCTGTAATCGCCGCGGCGCGCGCAGCGGACCGATTTCGACGATCGCCCGACCAGTCGGCGGCAGCCGAAGACGGTGGTGGTGTCGGGTGTGATGCTCCGGCCCAGTTCCTTGCCGGGCGTCTGCGTATTGAAAGCACTGTGCCCCTGTTTGTTATGCGATTCAGCCAGGTCAAATCCGATGCCGGTCAAGTCCTTTTCGCGATGGTCGCAGGCCCGGCGCCCTCGTGGTCGGAGGCGTCCGGCAGTCGCGGTCCGGTTACGACCGGGAGACGGCGGGACGCCCCGTCGTGTAACAGAGCGGTAACGTGCGTATCGTTTGCCACGGCATGTGGGTAAAGTGTGCTGATTGTGGACCAAGCATCTGCTCGGGAGCGCAGCGCCGCGCTCCCGGATGGCGTACACGGCGCAGCGGATCCGAACTTCGGCTGCGCAGTGCGCAGCTTCGCGTCCATGTTCCCGCACCGGCGCTTCGGTGGTGGTGCACTGGCCGTCTACCTGCACGGTGAGCCCGTGGTGGACGTCTGGACCGGGTGGTCGGACCGCCGCGGCCGGGTGCCGTGGGAGGCCGATACCGGGGCGATGGTTTTCTCCGCCACCAAGGGCGTGGCATCGACGGTCATCCACCGCCTCGCCGACCGAGGACTGATCGACTACGACGCGCCGGTCGCCGAGTACTGGCCCGAGTTCGGCGCCAACGGCAAGGCCGAGATCACGGTCCGCGAGTTGATGCGGCACCGAGCGGGCCTGTCTCACCTCAACGGCCTGAGCAAGGCCGACCTGATGGACCACGTCGGGATGGAGGAGCGGATGGCCGCCGCGGCGCCGTCACGGCTGCGCGGCAAGCCGGCCTACCATGCCCTCACGTACGGATGGCTGCTCTCCGGGCTCGCGCGGTCGGTCACCGGCAAGGGGATGCGTCAACTCATCCGCGAAGAGGTCGCCGCGCCGCTCGACACCGACGGGCTGCATCTGGGCCGGCCGCCCGCCGGTGCGCCCACCCGGGTGGCGCAGATCATCCACCCTCAGCTCAACATCCCCAACCCGCTGTTCAACCTGATCGCCCCGAGGGCCGCCCAGCACCCGCTGACCGCCGGATTCGGCGCGCTCTACTTTCCCGGGATGAAAGCCGTTGTGCAGGGCAATGTCCCGCTGCTCGACAGCGAGATCCCGGCGGCCAACGGAGTGGCAACCGCGCGTGCCCTGGCCCGGATGTACGGGGCGCTGGCCAACGGCGGGCAGATCGACGGTGTGCAGTATCTGTCGCGCGAACTGACCGCCGGGCTGATCGGCCGGCCCAGCCTGCGGCCGGACCGCAGCGTGCTGATGCCGATGTCCTTCCACCTCGGCTACCACTCGCTGCCGATCCCCGGTGTGCTGCCCGGGTTCGGCCATATCGGGCTCGGCGGATCGCTCGGCTGGGCTGTCCCCGAAGCCGGACTGTCGTTCGGTTTCGTCCACAACCGGTTGCTCACACCGTTCGTGATGACCGATCAGGCAGGCTTTGTCGGGACGGCGGCCCTGATCCGGCACGGCGCCTCGCGTGCCAGGGCGCACGGGTACCGGTCGGTCGGCGATTTCGGAGCGCATTACGCCGAACCGAGGTCCGTCGCCGGTTAACTCTTTGGATAGGGTTGCCGCGTGAATGGGCGCGCACCGACGCTGTACATATTTCCCCACGCGGGTGGATCTCCGAGCTTCTACGTGCCATTCGCACGGACGTTCACCGCGGACATCAAGCGCATCGCGGTGCAGTATCCGGGTAAGGGAGGGACCCATGACCTGGCCGCGTTCACCAGCATCCCGGAACTCGCGGAGCGGGTGTGCAAGACGTTGTCGGCGGGTGATGCCCCGGCAGGCCCGATCGCCTTCTTCGGTCACAGCATGGGCGGGCTGGTGGCCTTCGAAGTCGCTCGCCGGTTCGAAGCCGCGGGTAAGCCCGTCGCGGCGCTGTTCGTATCGGCCTGCGCTGCGCCCGGCCGCATCGGCTACGAATACATCCCGGAATCCGACCGCGGTCTACTCGACGCCGTGTCCGAGATGACAGGTGTCAACCCCGAGTTCCTGGAGAACGAAGAATTTGCCGCGAAGATCCTTCCGACGTTGCGCGGATTCAAGGCCATCTCCACCTACGACTGTCCGCCGGAGGCCACGGTGTCCTCTCCGCTCTACGCGTTCTTCGCCGATGATGACGAAGTCGCCACCTACGAGAAGGTGGCGCCGTGGTCGGCGCGAACGACTTCGGAGTTCGCAATCCGGGAGTTCCCCGGGCACCACTTCTATCTGAACGACCACCTGCCTGCCTTGGTGAAGGACATCGAGGAGAAAATCTCGGGTCGCTGTGCGGCCGACTAGCGTCCTCAGGTGGGTGTGGGTTGCGGATCGACAGCGGCGGCACCGGGCAGCCACACGACGACCAGTCGGCGACGCCATACGCACAGGTCAGGTCCGTGGAAGCGGGTGATTGCTGCTGACTCGATCCGTCAGCGAGTCCTAAATGTTCGGCTCCAAATCGACGCGGTGACGCATTCTCGGTTAACTTCCACAAATTTGCTGATGTTGACAACCAGTGTTTTCCCTATGAGTTTGCTGGATAGTGTTTTCGATTCGGCGGTTTACGCTGTCGGGTGGGGCGTCGCGGGTGCCGTCCTGGAATGTAACGCTGATCGTTCTTTGCGGTATATACCGAATGCGCCTAGGCTGACCGCCTTGTCTGACACCTCGTCGGGTCAATACAGTCGTCGGGCCAACAATCAAGGGAGAGTTCATAACCCAACCGGTTGGTTCATGTCCTGCACCCGGCTGCGGACGCCAGTGGTGTTTGCGGTGCTGGGACGCAAAAGAGGCATTTGCTAGTTCTCGGTGTTAGCCTTCAGGCCGAGGGGGTTCCGCCTGGATGTTGGCGGGGCGGACCGGTGGGGCGGTGTAGCTACGAGCAACACCATTACGAATCGAAAGGGTGTTGTGACCCGTGTTTGATCCTTCAATTCCAGCTGTGCTGAGGACCCGCGCACAGGCTCAACCGAACGACATTGCGTTCAACTTCATCGACTACGAGGTCGACCCCGCCGGGTATGAAGAGCGCCTGACCTGGTCAGAGCTTTACCGGAGAGTGCAGGTCGTCGCGCACGAACTCCTGCAGTCCGGCTCGGTCGGTGATCGTGTCGCGATACTGGCTCCGCAGGGCTTCGATTACATCGTGGGGCTCCTTGGCGCACTGGAGGCCGGACTCACCGCCGTGCCCCTCCCGGTCCCGATGCTCGGGTTGCACGACGAGCGGGTCTCGGGGGTGCTGAAGGACTGCGCCCCGGTAGCTGTGATCACTACGTCTGCGGCCGTCGACGCCGTGATGCCCTCCCTGTCAGATGTCCCCGGCTCGCCGCTGGTCATCGAGGTCGACGCGCTCGATTTCGACAGCCCGCCGCCGCCGTACCAGACGCACCAGGCGCAGGCGAAGGTGGCTTTCCTGCAGTACACGTCAGGTTCCACGCGCGCGCCGGCCGGCGTTGTGGTGACGCACGAGAACCTGTCCGCGAATCTGAGGCAGATCAAGGCCGACTATTTCGAGGACACCGGCGGAGTGCCACCGCCTGACACCACGGTGGTGTCGTGGCTGCCCTTCTATCACGACATGGGTTTGATGCTCGGAATCTTCGGTCCCATCGCCTACGGGTTCCACGCGGTGCTGACGAGCCCCATGGCGTTCCTGCAGAAGCCTGCCCGGTGGATGCAGTTGGTGGCCCGAAATCCCCGCCCCGTCTCGCCGGCGCCGAACTTCGCATACGAACTGGCAGTGCGCCGGACGTCCGACGAGGATATGGCAGGGCTCGACCTGGGGCACGTGCTCAGCCTCGTCACCGGTGCGGAGAGGATTCACGCCTCCACGCTGCAGGCGCTTCGCCGATCGATTCGCGCGTTTCAATCTTCCCGACACCGCCCTGCGGTCGGCGTACGGCTTGGCCGAGGCGACGGTCTACGTTGCGTCGGCGCTACCTGGCCGCCCGCTGCCCACCGCCCGTTTCTCCTACGAGAAGCTGTCTGGCGGCTACGCGGAGCGCTGCGCAGACGAAGGCGGTGTCGAACTGATCAGCCATGGTCCGCCACGCTCCTGCACCGTGCGGATCGTCGATCCCGATACCTGCACCGAGAACCCGGGCGGCAAGGTTGGCGAGATCTGGGTGCACGGTGACAATGTCGCGGCGGGCTACTGGCGGAACCCACAACAATCGGAGCTGACCTTCGGCGGAAGGCTCCTCGACCCCTCGCCGGACACGCCGGCGGGACCATGGCTTCGGACCGGAGACCTCGGTGTCATATCCGACGGCGAACTCTTCATCATCGGCCGGATCAAGGACCTGCTGATCGTGGACGGGCGTAATCACTATCCCGACGACATCGAGGCGACCATCCAGGAGATCACCGGCGGCCGCGTCGCGGCGATCTCCATCCCGGACGATCGGAGCGAGCAACTGGTCGCGATTGTCGAGCTCAAGAAGCGCGGCAGCTCCGACGAGGAGGTCGAGAGCAGGTTCCACGCTGTGAAACGTGACGTGGCGTCAGCGATTTCGAAGTCGCACGGCCTGCGGGTGGCCGATCTCGTCATGGTACCGCCGGGTTCAATTCCGATCACCACGAGCGGAAAGATCCGACGCTCGGAGTGCGGCGAGATCTACCGTCGGGAGGGATTCAGCCGCCTGGTCACCACCGCATGACCTCTTTCTCCGACGGATTCCCCGGACTGAACGTGACCATATGACGGCGGCGTTCGATGCGGCCGCTCCCGACTCCTCCGGCCGCTTCTGCTGTCGGACGTGGTCGACGGGTATGAGGGCCTCAGCGATGACGAGTTGCTTCGACGGCATTCGGAAAGGCTAGGTTGAGCGATGACTGCTGCGTCACCGGATCGTCGGGCGATTATCGCTGAGGCATTGCGGAAGATCGATGATCTGACTGCGCGTCTGGCGGTTGCCGAGCGCGGGGATACCGAGCCCGTCGCGGTCGTCGGGATGGGATGTCGGCTGCCAGGTGGGGTGGACACTCCTGGGCAGTACTGGCAGCTGTTGCTGGACGGGGGCAGCGGTGTCGTGCGGGTGCCTGCGCAGCGTTGGGATGCGGATGCGTTTTACTCGGCGGATCACACGGTGCCGGGCACGATTTGTAGTCGCGACGGCGGGTTTTTGACGTCCTGGCAGCCGGATGAGTTCGATGCGGAGTTCTTTGGTATCTCGCCGCGTGAGGCAGCCGGGATGGATCCTCAGCAGCGGTTGCTGCTCGAGGTTGCCTGGGAGGCGTTGGAGAACGCGGGTATCACTGCGGAGGCGGTCCGGGGGACGCAGACGGCGGTGTTCGTCGGTTCGACGACCAACGACTATTCGTTGACCTTTGCGGGGCGGCTGCGGCCAGAAGACATTGATCCCTACATTCCGTTCGGGAATGCGCCGAATTTCGCTGCGGGGCGGTTGTCGTATTTCCTTGGCGTGCACGGCCCGGCGGTGGTGGTCGACACGGCGTGTTCGTCGTCGCTGGTGGCGTTGCACTTGGCGTGTCAGAGCCTGCGGCGCCGCGAGAGTGATCAGGCGTTGGCCGCGGGTGTGAACTTGATCCTGAGTCCGGAGAACAGTATCGCCTGTTCGCGGTGGGGGATGTTGGCTCCGGATGGGCGTTGCAAGACGTTCGACGCGGCTGCCGACGGCTATGTGCGTAGCGAGGGTGCCGGGGTGGTGGTGCTCAAGCGGCTCAGTGACGCGCTGCGCGACGGGGATTCGGTGTGGGCGGTGGTGCGTGGTTCTGCGGTGAACCAGGACGGCCCCAGCAGTGGGCAGACGGTGCCCAGTGGGCCGGCTCAGCAGGCGGTGTTGCGTCAGGCGTTGGCCGCGTCGCGGTTGCAGCCCTCGGATATCGACTACGTCGAGGCGCATGGCACGGGTACGGCACTGGGTGATCCGATCGAGCTTGATGCGTTGAGCCAGGTGTTCGGCGAGCGGGATGGTTCGGCGCCGTTGGTGTTGGGTTCGGTGAAGACGAACCTGGGTCATCTGGAATCGGCTTCGGGTATCGCCGGTTTCATCAAGACGGTGTTGAGTCTGCATCACGGCCATATTCCGGAGCACTTGAATTTTGAGCGGTTGACGCCGCATGCCGGTGCGGGTGCGTCGCGGTTCACCATTGCCGCCCAGGCCATGCAGTGGCCGTCGGTGGGGCGTGCGCGCCGTGCCGGGGTGTCCTCGTTCGGAGTCAGTGGCACCAATGCCCATGTGGTGCTCGAGCAGGCTCCGGTCCTTGAGCCCGCTGCCCGCCAGGCTGCGCCGGTGGTCAGCACTTTGGTGGTGTCGGGCAAGAGCGCGGCACGGATCGCGTCGACGGCGGCGATGTTGGCCGAGTGGATGGTCGCAGACGGCGCTGAGGTGCCGTTGGCCGAGATCGCCCACACCGTCAACCATCACCGCACCCGGTACGGCAAGTTCGCGACGGTGTGTGCGCGTGACCGCGCCCAGGCGGTGGCCGGGTTGCAGGCCGTTGGCCGCCGGTGAGTCGGCGCCCGGGGTGGTGGCTGCTCATCAGGGGCCGGGTGGGTCGGGCACGGTGTTCGTGTATTCGGGTCAGGGTTCGCAGTGGGCGGGGATGGGTCGGCAGTTGCTCGCCGATGAGCCGGTGTTCGCGGCGGCAATCGCCGAGCTGGAGCCGGTTTTCCTTGAGCAGGTAGGTTTTTCGTTGCAGCAGCTGCTCGCCGATGGTGAGCCGGTCACCGGGGATGCGCGGGTGCAGCCGGTGATCATGGGATTGCAGTTGGCGCTGACCGCGTTGTGGCGGTCCTACGGCGTGGAACCGGATGCGGTGATCGGGCATTCGATGGGGGAGGTGACCGCGGCGGTGGTCGCCGGGGCACTGACCGTCGCCGAGGGGTTGCGGGTGATCGCGACGCGCTCGCGGTTGATGTCGCGACTGGCCGGGCAGGGTGCGGTTGGGCTGCTGGAACTGGATGCCGAGGCCACCGCGGCGTTGATCGCCGACTTCCCGGGGGTCAGCCTGACCGTGTACGCCTCACCACGCCAAACGGTGGTTTCCGGGCCGGTGCAGGCCGTGGATGCGGTGATCGCCGCGGTGACGGCTCAAGACCGCTTCGCGCGGCGGGTGAACATGGAAGTCGCCTCGCACACCGCGCTGATGGATCCGATCCTGCCCGAGTTAGGTTCGGCGCTGGCGGATTTGGCACCGCAGAGCCCGACGATCCGGTTCATCTCCACCATCGCCGACACCGCCACCCCGACGTTGGACGCCCAGTACTGGGTCGACAACGTGCGTCAGCCGGTCCGGTTCAGCCAGGCCATCACCACCGCCGCCGAGCAACACGGCACCTTCATCGAAATAAGCCCACACCCCACACTGACCCACGCCATCACCGAAACCCTGGGTTCGACCCGCCACCACAGCATCGGCACCCTGTGGCGTGACCGTGACGACACGGTCAGCTTTCACAGCAACCTCAACAGCTACCCACGCCTACCGCACACACCCCACCCGCCCGGGCCGCATCCAGTCCTGCCCACCACGCCGTGGCACCACACGCAACACTGGATATCCATCGAGAATCCGCGCGGGCAGCCGAATCCGCGCCCAGACCCGGCACCCTGCTCGGTGAGCACACCGTGGTCGCCACCACACCGCCCGCACATCTGTGGCAGGCGCGGCTGGCGCGGGAGGCCAAGCCGTATCCAGGGTCGCCATCGAATCCATGGCGCTGAACTGGTTCCGGTATCGGTTCTGCTGCAGACACTTTCGGCCGCGGCCGCCGAGCATGACGCATCGGCACTCTCCGACATCCGGTTCGAGCATCCGATCGTCGTCGACCAGCCGCGGGTGATCCAGGTGGTCGCCGACAGTGATTCCGTCACCCTGTCATCGAGCCCCGTGGCGGACGCCCCCGGGCAGCGTTGGGTCAGGCACGTCAGCGCCCGAATCACTCGCCTGCCGTCAGGACGCGCAGGACCGCCGGGACGCGGCCGGCAGCAACGGCGATCATGACGTGCGCGGTTACGACGCGTCATCGGTTGCCGAGCTGCAACGGGCATGGGGCATCGAAGGTCAGCCGTTCCCGTGGTCGATCGGCGCACTGCGAGTCGGTGCCGGGTGGGTTGCACGCCGACGTCGAGTTGTCCGACGCATCGACGGTCGCACTGCTCGACGCCGCGGTTCACGTAGCCCGCCTGGTCGATGGTTCCAACCCGCAGCTGATGTTTCCGGCCGCGTGTCGAGAGCATGCGGTTCGGGAGCCGAACTCACCGATCACCACGGTTCGGTCGAGGTACGTCGGCGCGGCGGCAACGAGGACGAACTCATCGTCGACATCGCGGTCAAGGCACCCGACGGCAGTACGTGCATCGACATCCGCGGACTTCGGTACACGGCGGCGGGTTCGGGCCCTCCGCAGGCGGCACCCGGGGATGGCGACCCGCGCACGCTGGCCCACGTGATCGAGTGGCAACCGTGGGCCGAACACGACGACGCGCACGTGGCCTCCGATCCGTCGGGCACGATCGCGGTTGTCGGCGAGGAGAACGCCGCCCGCACACTGCGCGATCGGCTCGGCGAGGGCGACCACATGCCGGCCGGCGTCGGGGAGGCGCGGTGTGTCGTCTACGTGGCCGATCCGACGCCGGCGGACGCCGCTGAGACCGACATCGACTGCGCGGTCCGTCTCTCGGCGGAAGTGGCCGATCTCGTCCGCCGGCTGGCCCAGCAGAATGACCAGCACCCAGCCCGCGCTGTGGATCATCACTCGCGGCGTCCGCGAGGCCGCCTCCGACGCGGCAGTGCGCCAGAGCTGTCTTTGGGGACTTGCCGGGGTCATCAGGGCCGAGCAGCCGGAGTTGTGGGGCGGCCTCGTGGACCTGCCCGCTCGAGGGCGACATCGGTGATTACGCCGTCGGCGCTGTCCACGGTGCTTCGCACACCGGCCAAGTCCATCCTGGCGCTGCGCGACGGCGGAATTCCTCGCGCCCGTAGTGGTACCCGTCTCCGGCGAACCGGTGCGAGAACCGTTGCGGTGTCGCCCCGATGCGGCATATCTCATCACCGGCGGCATGGGTGCCCTCGGTCTACTGATGGCCGACTGGCTCGCGGACCGCGGCGCACGTCGTCTGGTGCTCGCCGGGCGTACTCCGTTGCCGCCCAGGCGCGACTGGGACAGCGACGCCAACGACGCAGACGTGCGCCACAAGATCGCCGCCATCCGGGCACTGGAGATGCGGGGCGTCACCGTCGATGCCGTGGCCCTCGACGTCGGGTCCGGCGGCGCGGTCAAGGCTCTGCTCGCCGGCCGTGACGACAACGGGGAGCCCCCGATACGCGGTGTCATACACGCCGCCGGAGTCACCGAAGGCCAGCTGCTGACCGAGATCGAGGACAGCCGTCTTCGGCGCACCATGTGGCCGAAAATCTCCGGTGCACAGGCGTTGCACGAGGCCTTCCCGCCGAGCAGCCTCGACTTCCTCTTCCTGACGTCGGCGGCCGGCGCGGTGTTCGGTATCCCGGGGCAGGGCGCCTACGCGGCGGCAAATGCCTACCTCGACGGCCTGGCCCGAGCGCGGCACCGGCATGGCTGCCACACCGTCAGCCTGGACTGGGTGGCCTGGCGGGGACTCGGGTTCGCCACCGATGCGCACGTCGTATTGCAGGAGCTCGAAAGGCTGGGCTCGCGGCCGGTCGTCCCAGCAGAAGCCTTCCCCGCGTGGGAGTACGTCGCCACCTACGACATCGCGCAAGCGGTGATGGCTCCGATGCCGTCCGGTCGATCGGGGGCAGCGACCCCGTGTCGGCACCGGCGCTGGGGTGGTCGGAGATGGCTCCCGACGACCTGCTGATCGAACTCGAGGCCGGGCTGCGGAGAATCCTCGCCCACGAACTCGGACTACCGGAAGCAGGCCTCGATGCCGACCGGCCGTTCGCCGAGCTGGGCCTGAACTCGGTGATGGCGATGTCGATCCGGCGCGAGGCCGAACAGCTGTTGGGGATGGAGTTGTCCGCGACGATGCTCTGGAACCACCCGACGATCGCCGCATTGACGGCCTTCCTCGCCAAAAAGCTGTTACCACAGGAAGACTCAGATGACGGCAACGATGTGCTGGCCGACTCGGCCGGCAGTGTGCTGGACGAGTTGTTCGACAGTGTCGAATCGGCTCCGGCCGGCAGCGAGAGGGGTATCTGATGCGGCGCAACCGCTCGGGTGACGTCAGCCGTTGGGAGGTCGCGGCATGACGGAGCCGTTGGACGAGGCCGGACTTCGGCATTGGCTGGTCGACTACTTGGTGACGAATATCGGCCTGCAGCCCCGACAAGGTTGATTTCGACACGTCGATGAACGATCTGGGCGTCGGCTCGCGCGATGCAGTCGTGCTCTCCGGCGAGCTGTCCGAGGTGCTCGGCCGGACGGTATCGCCCGTGGAGTTCTGGCAGCACCCGACCATCGATGCCCTGGCACGGTTTCTCAGCGGGTCCGAACCCGACGCCGATGCCGAACCGGTACTCGATCCCACTCTGGGCAGTTTGAACGAGCCGATCGCGGTGATCGGTCTGGGATGCCGGTTGCCCGGTGCGATCGCCGGGCCGGAAGCGTTGTGGGAGCTACTGGGCGAGGGCCGGTCCACGGTCGGAGAGGTGCCGCCGGATCGGTGGGCGTCGTTCGAGGACGGCTCCGCCGAGGTCGCGGCGACGCTTGCGCGCACCACGCGATGGGGGTCGTTCTTGACCGACATCGACGCCTTTGACGCGGAATTCTTCGATATCTCCGCTCGCGAAGCCGCCAAGATGGACCCCCAACAGCGCCTCTTGTTGGAAGTGGCGTGGGAGGCCTTGGAGCATGCCGGGATTCCACCGAGTTCGCTGCGCCGCTCGCAGACCGGGGTCTTCGTCGGGGCGAGCATCCCTGAGTATGGGTACCTGGCATCCGCCGATCTGCCTGCGGCCGACGCATGGAGCAACTCCGGTGCCGCACTGAGCATCATCGCCAA
This sequence comes from uncultured Actinomycetota bacterium, assembly GCA_963779655.1. Lineage (GTDB taxonomy): Bacteria > Actinomycetota > Actinomycetes > Mycobacteriales > Mycobacteriaceae > Mycobacterium. Next base: position 292,513 of record CAVZZD010000016.1, read on the forward strand.
CCGGCTGTCGTACTCTCTGGATCTGCGTGGGCCCTCCCTCACCGTGGATACCGCCTGCTCGTCGTCGTTGGTCGCCCTGCATCTGGCGTGCCAGAGCCTGCGGACGCAGGACTCCGATCTGGCCATCGTGGGCGGAGTGAATCTGCTGTTGTCGCCCGGGGTTTTCCGCGGCTTCGATGAAACCGGTGCGTTGTCCCCGACCGGTGCGTGTCATTCGTTCGATGCGGACGCTGATGGTTTCGTCCGCGGCGAGGGCTGTGGGGTGGTAGTCCTCAAGCGCCTGAGTGACGCACTGCGCGACGGGAATCGGCTGCTGGCGGTGGTGCGGGGTTCGGCAGTCAACCAGGACGGCCGGTCCAACGGCCTGTTGGCTCCAAATCCAGCCGCGCAGATGGCGGTGCTGCGCTCGGCGTACGCCAACGCGGGTGTGCCGCCGCAGGAAGTCGATTACGTCGAGACCCACGGGACCGGAACCCTGCTGGGGGATCCCATCGAGGCGCGGGCGCTCGGCGCGGTTCTGGGTCGTGGCCGTCCCCAGGAGTCACCCCTGTTGATCGGTGCGGTCAAGACGAATCTGGGCCATCTCGAGTCGGCGGCCGGGATGGTGGGTTTCCTGAAAGCGGTGTTGGCGGTGCAGCGGGCAAGAATCCCCAAGAATCTGCACTTCCAGACGCCCAATCCGCACATCTCGTTCGACCAGACACGGCTGAAAGTCGTTGCCGAGCAACAGGAGTGGCCGCCAGTCGAACGGCCACGACGGGCCGGCGTGTCTTCGTTCGGGTTCGGCGGCACCAATGCGCATGTGGTGATCGAGCAGGCTCCGGACTCCAAACCCGTTGTCCGCGAAATCGATCCAGCGGTGAGCACGCTGGTGGTCTCGGGCAGTAACCCGGAGCGAATTGCGTCGATGGCCGGTGTGCTGGCGGAGTGGATGGAGGGCGACGGGCAAAATGTCGCATTGCCGGATGTGGCACACACGCTGAACCATCACCGGACCCTGCATCCTCAGTTCGCCACGGTGTGCGCCCGCGAGCGCGCCCAGGCGGTGGCGGGATTGCAGGCGCTGGCCGCCGGCCGAAGCGCCGACGGTGTGTTGCGCCCGCATGAGGGGCCGTGCGGGCCCGGCACGGTGTTCTTGTATTCGGGTCAGGGTTCGCACTGGGCGGGCATGGGCCGGCAATTGCTCGTCGACGAGCCGGTGTTCGCCAGGGCCATCGCCGAGCTGGAGCCGGTGTTCGTCGAGCAGGTGGGATTTTCGCTGTGGCAGGTGATCACCGGGGGTGAACCGGTAAGCGGCGATGCCCAGGTGCAGCCGGTGCTGATGGGGCTGCAACTGGGCCTCACCGAGTTGTGGCGCTCTCACGGGGTGCACCCCGATGCGGTGATCGGCCATTCGATGGGAGAGGTGACCGCAGCGGTGGTGGCCGGGGCGCTGACCGTGGCCGACGGATTGCGGGTGATTTCTGCGCGGTCCCGGTTGATGTCGCAGCTCGCCGGGCAGGGCGCGGTGGCACTGCTCAACCTGGACGCCGAGGCCACCGCGGCACTGATCGCGGAGTTCCCCGATGTGAGTGTGGCGGGCTATGTCTCGCCGCGGCAGACCGTGATCGCCGGGCCCGTCGCGCCGGTCGATGCGGTGATCGCGGCGGTGAACGCCCAGAACCGGTTCGCCCGACGGGTCAACATGGAGGTCGCCTCCCATACCGCGTTGATGGATCCGATCCTGCCCGATCTGCGTGCGGCACTGGTGGATCTGGCGCCTAAAGCACCCGCCATTCCGTTCATCTCCACCGTCATCGCGGACACCACGGTGCTGGATGGGAAGCGATTGCTGGATGCCGAGTACTGGGTGGCCAACGTGCGCGAGCCGGCACGGCTGAGTCAGGCCATAACGGCAGCCGCACAGGACCACACCACCTTCATCGAGATCAGCGCTCATCCGATTCTGACGCACGCCGTCAGCGACACGCTGGAGTCGGTGACTCATCACCACAGCGTGGGGACGCTGTGGCGCGACGGTGACGACACGGTGAGCTTCCATACCAACCTCAACACCACGCACACGAACCATCCACCGCAGACCCCGCATCGACCGGAACCGCATCCGGTGCTGCCCACCACTCCGTGGCACCACACCCGGCACTGGTTCGATGTCACACCGATCCGGCGTCGACGCGAATCGGTTGAGCCGGAAGCTGATTGGTCGACGCACACCGGCGGGGCGATTCCGCGGGAGTGGTACTGCACACTGGCCTGGCCGGCCCGCGAACTGCCCGGTGCGCCGGCCGACGCAGACAGCGTCTGGCTGGTGCTCGCCGGCTCCGAACTCGGCGCGGAGATCGGCCGCCTACTCGGCGACGATTCTCGGGTGACGGTGCTGCCGCCGTCGATGCTTGCCAAAGATGTCGACAAGGGCGCGCTCGCGGACGCCCTCGCCGGAGTCACCCACGTGCTGTACGCGCCGCAGGTGTCCTCGGGTGGTCTCGATGCCGGATCGGGATACGACCTGTTCGATTCCGCACGCAGGCTGACCGCTGCGGTGGCAGCAATAGCGGCAACATCGGAGCCGCCCAAGATCTTCCTGCTGACGCGCAATGCCCAGCCCATCGGTGACGGCGACCGGGCCAATCCAGTTCATGCGGTGTTGTGGGGTTTGGGTCGCACGCTGGCACTGGAGCATCCGGAAATCTGGGGCGGCATCATCGATGTCGACGAGTCGGTGCCCGCCGGGCTGGCCGCGAAATATGCGGTAGCCGAGGCCCACGGTGGTGATGGAGAGGATCAGGTCGTCTATCGGGCCGGTCAACGCCGTGTCCCACGCCTGCAAAGGGGTCTCCCGCCCACGCCCGCGCCCGTCGAGTTGGACGAAGCCGGCTGCCACCTGGTCATCGGGGCGACAGGCAATATCGGACCGCACTTGATCCGGCAACTCGCCGACATGGGCGCCGCCACCGTCGTTGCGGTATCCCGGAATCCCGGTTCGCGGCTCGACGAGTTGGCCGCCAGCCTGTCGGAGACGGGCACGACGTTGGTGACGGTGGCCGCCGACGCGGCGGATACGGCAGCGATGGCCGCGCTCTTCGACCGCTTCGGTGCGGACCTTCCGCCGCTGCACGGTATCTATCTGGCCGCATTCGGCGGCGGGCCGGTGACGTTGGCCGACATGACCGACGACGACGTGACGGCGATGTTCCGGCCGAAGCTCGATGCGGTGTCGGTGTTGCACAGCCTGTCGCTGCGCCACCCGGTGCGCCAATTCGTGGTGTTCTCGTCGATCTCCGGTCTGACCGGCTCGCGCTGGCTGGCCCACTACGCGGCGACCACTACCTTCCTGGACACCTTCGCCTTTGCGCGCCGAGCGGCCGGGCTGGCGGCCACCGCCGTCAACTGGGGACTCTGGAAGTCGTTGACAGACAACCAGACAGACCAGGAACGTCAGGTGACTGTCGACTCGGGCCTCGAGCCGATGCCCGACGATGTCGCCATCCAGGCGCTGCGCTGGATCACCGGCCCCGGCGCCCCGGTCCGGTCCACCGTCGTCGCCGCAGACTGGACCCGGCTTGCCACCGCATATCGCACCCGGGCGGCGCTGCACATCGTGGACGATCTGCTGCCCACCGACTCCGACGGCGACATCGGGTCGCCGTCCGGCACGGCGTTCCGTGCGGCGTTGCGCGATTCTGAACCGACGCGACGCCGCGATCTTCTGGTCGATCACGTGAGCGCACAGGTTGCGGCGGCGATGGGGCTCGCGTCACCGCAGTTGCTCGATCCGTCGGCGGGCTTCTTCCAGTCCGGGATGGATTCCCTGATGAGCGTGACTCTTCAGCGGGCCCTCGGCGAAAGCCTCGGCGAAGCGCTGCCCACCTCTGTGGTGTTCGACTATCCGACAGTCACGGCGCTCGCCGGCTACCTGGCCACCATTCTTCCCGAGCTGATCGAGGTGGCCGATCAGGAAAACGTCGACCCCTATGACGACCTCACCGATGACGAGTTGCTCAAAGAACTTTCTGAAAGGCTGGGTTGAGCGCAATGACTGCTGCTGAAACTCCTTCCGACGCTGCACTGCGTCAGTGGCTGGCCGATTACCTGGTGACGACCATCGGGTGCAGTCCCGACGACGTCGACTTCGACGCGTCGATGAACGACCTGGGGGTCGGGTCACGCGACGCGGTGGTGCTCTCCGGTGAGCTGTCCGAGTTGCTGGGCCGGCCGGTCTCTCCGGTGGAGTTCTGGCAGCACCCGACCATCAATGCACTGGCGCAGTTTCTCGCCGGGTCCGGCGCCGACGCCGACACCGAGGCCGCGGCGGCAGTGGACCCCGATCGTGGTTCGCTGAACGAGCCGATCGCCGTGATCGGCTTGGGTTGCCGTTTCCCGGGCGACATTCATGGGCCGGAAGCCTTGTGGCAGTTCCTGAGTGAGGGCCGGTCGGCGGTGGGGGAGGTTCCGCCCGATCGGTGGGCGTGGTTTCGACGACGGCTCACCGGAGGTGGCCGCGGCGCTGTCGGGCACCACGCGGTGGGGTTCGTTCTTGAGTGAGCTCGATGCCTTCGACGCGGAGTTCTTCGAGATCTCGCCGAGGGAGGCGGCCAAGATGGACCCGCAGCAGCGGCTGTTGCTGGAGGTGGCGCACGAGGCGTTGGAGCATGCCGGGATTTCCGCTGATTCGCTGCGGCGCACGCAGACCGGGGTCTTCGCGGGCGCCTGCGTGGGCGAATACGGCTACTGGCGTCGAGTGATCTGAGTCAGGTGGATGCGTGGACGGGTACTGGCAGCGCGCTGAGCATCATCGCCAACCGCGTCTCGTATTTCTTCGATCTGCGCGGGCCGTCGGTGACGGTCGATACGGCGTGTTCGTCGTCGCTGGTCGCCGTGCACCTGGCCTGTCAGAGCCTGCGGACGGGTGAGTCGAACCTCGCCATCGCCGCGGGGGTCAATCTGGTGTTGTCGCCGGTCGGCACCCGCAGCTTCGATCAGGCCGACGCGATGTCGCCGACGGGTCGGTGTCACGCCTTCGATGCCGGCCGCGGACGGTTTCGTGCGCGGCGAGGGTGTGCGGGGTGGCGGTGCTCAAGCGGCTCACCGATGCGTTGCGCGACGGGGATCGGGTGCTGGCGGTGGTCCGGGGTTCGGCGGTCAATCAGGATGGCCGGTCCAACGGGCTGATGGCGCCCAACCCGGCGGCTCAGATGGCGGTGCTGCGGGCGGCCTACGCCAATGCCGGCGTGGAGCCACGCGAGGTCGACTACGTCGAGGCCCACGGGACCGGCACGTTGCTGGGTGATCCGATCGAGGCGCGCGCGCTGGGCACGGTGCTGGGCCGTGGGCGGCCGCGGAGCGATCGCCGCTGCTGCATCGGTGCGGTCAAGACGAATCTGGGTCATCTGGAGGCGGCGGCCGGGATCGCGGGTTTCATCAAGGCGGTGTTGGCGGTGCAGCGCGGGCAGCATTCCGGCCGAACCTGCATTTCGAGAGCCCCAATCCGCACATCCCGTTCGAGAATCTGCGGCTGAAAGTCGTTGCCGAACCCACTGATTGGCCGTCGACGGGAGCCGTCCGCGGCGGGCCGGGGTGTCGTCGTTCGGTTTCGGTGGCACCAATGCGCATGTGGTGCTGGAGCAGGGTCCGAACCCGACGCCCGTCTCGGCGGCGGCGTCGCGAACCGGTGCCGCGGTGACGACGTTGGTGGTGTCGGGCAAGACGCCCGAGCGGGTGGCGTCGATGGCGGCGGTGCTGGCGGACTGGATGGACGGCGAGGGCGCCGAGGTGCCGTTGGCCGATGTCGCCCACACCGTCAATCACCACCGAGCCCGTCACGAGAACGTTCGCCACGGTGTGCTGCGCGTGATCGCGGCCAGGCGGTGGCCGGGTTGCGGGCGCTGGCGGCCGGGCCGCTCGGCGCCGGGGGTGGTGGATCCGCATGAGGGGCCGGGCGGGTCGGGCACGGTGTTCGTGTATTCGGGTCAGGGTTCGCAGTGGGCGGGGATGGGTCGGCAGTTGCTGGCCGATGAGCCGGCGTTCGCGGCGGCGGTCGCCGAGTTGGAGCCGGTTTTTGTTGAGCCAGGTCGGGTTTTCGTTGCAGCAGGTGCTTGGCCGCTGGTGAGCCGGTGGTAGGGGATCGACGCGGATTCAGCCGGTGTTGGTGGGCATGCAGTTGGCGTTGACGGCGTTGTGGCGCTCCTACGGGGTGGAACCCGATGCGGTGATCGGGCATTCGATGGGGGAGGTGACCGCGGCGGTGGTGGCCGGGGCGCTGAGCCCGGCCGAGGGGTTGACGGGTGATCGCGACGCGGTCGCGGTTGATGTCGCGGCTGGCCGGGCAGGGCGCGATGGCGCTGCTGGAACTGGACGCCGAGGCGACCGAGGCGTTGATCGCCGACTACCCCGGGGTGACCGTGGCGGTGTATCGCCTCACCGCAGTCAGACGGTGATCGCCGGGCCGCCCGAGCAGGTCGATGCGGTGATCGCGGTGGTCGACGCGCAGGGCCGGCTGGCCCGGCGCATCGAGGTGGACGTGGCGTCGCATCATCCCACGATTGATCCGATACTGCCCGAGTTGCGCAGCGCGCTGGCGGATCTGGCGCCGGTCCGACCGAGGATTCCGCTGATCAGCACGGTCGGCCAAGCCGGCGGTACGGCGCCGACGTTCGATGCCGATTACTGGGTGGCCAATCTGCGCGAACCGGTGCGGTTCAGCCAGGCTGTGGCCGCGGCCGCGGAAAACCACGCCACGTTCCTCGAAGTCAGCCCGCACCCGCTGCTCACCTATGCCATCGGCGACACGCTTGGTCAAGGTCGTCGGCCGACCGCGTTCACGGTCACCTCGGCGATGAAGCGCGGGGAAGACGAAACCCTGTTCTTCCATGCCCAGCTCGCCGCACTTGGTGCTGACGGCCGCCGATGCCGGCGGCGGCCGGCTCGCGGATGTTCCCCCGTCGCCGTGGCTGCATTCGAGGTATTGGGTCGCGAGTCGTTCGCTCACGCAGCGGTTGCCGGATACTCACCCGTTGCTCGGGGTGCACGTTGAGATGCCGTCGGGCCGCGACCATGTGTGGCAGGCGGATCTCGGAACGGAGATGATGCCCTGGCTGGCCGATCACAAGGTGCAACGGGCAGGCCGTTATGCCGGCGGCGGTTTTTGCCGAGATGGCGTTGGCTGCCGGCCGCGAAGTTCTTGGCCTGCCTGTTGATGCGGTGCAGGTCAGCGAGCTCGAGATCGAGCAGCCGCTCGCCGTGGATCGCCAGACCCGCGTCACGACGCAGCTTGCCCAGAGCGACAACGGGATTCGCGTTGAGATTTACGCCCGTTCGGCTGGGGGCAAGCTGGTCTCGCCACGCGGTGGCCGAGCATCGACGTGATGCCCGGGGACGGCCCCGCCGGCGTTGCGCTGCCCAGCGGTTCGGAGACCGAAATCGTGCTGCCTGACGAGGCGGCCGACCATCCGGGCTATTGCATCCATCCGGTGATGCTCGATGCGGCGCTGCAGCGTCTCACAGCCGCGATGGCGGCTGAATTGTCGGAAGAGCCGACCGAGACCCCTTACCTGCCGGTGTCATTCGCGACGATCCGGGTGTTCGGGCAGGTCGGGCGGCGGGCCCGGTGCCGCACGGAGCTGGTGAGCTCCGAGGATGACGGTGGCGACCGTCTTGGCCGGATCGTCCTCATGGACGACACCGGATACCCCGACCGCGGAGATCACCGGTGTCTGCCTGCGTCCGATAGATGCCGGCATGGTGCCGCTACCGCTGGCACAGAAGATCTTCGACACCGAATGGGTGGAGAGCCCGACGGCCGAGCCCGGTCGGGGTGCATCGGCTGCGCCCGCGGGAAGCTGGCTGCTTTTGGCTGACACCGATAGCGGGACAGACGGCGAGACAACGGCACTCGCGGCCGAATTCGCCACCCGGTTCAGCTCACCGACCCGGCGGGTGATCAGCGCAGAGTTGTCAGATGAGTCGGCAGTGCGGGAGGCATTCGCGAAAGCCACGGCCGATTCCGAGCTTCCGCCGGTCGGCATCAGTCATATTCGTCGGAAAGCGCTCGTTCGACGGCGCCGACGCTGACGGTGCGCTTCGGCGCGCACGCGAATTGATCTGGTCGATCTCGGTCGCGGCGCGCGCTACCGTCGACGGCTGGAAGGGGAAGTCGCCGCGGCTGTGGTTGGTGACCCGCAACGGTCTAGCGGTTGCGGGTGACGAGCCGGGCGATCCGGCGATCGGTGCCCTCAAAGGCCTCATCCGTACCTGGCGGTTTCCAGGCGAAGCGGCTCGTGTCCTCGCCGACGAGCCGGATCTGGGTGCCACCCTCGTCGATCTGGATTCCGCGGACGATGTCGTCGCGAGCGTTGATGAGTGAACTGGACGTCGCCGGCCAGCGACGATGTGATCGCGTGGCGGGAGGAGCGCCGATATGTCGAACGGCTTACCCGTGCGACGCTCGATGCAGGCGAGCGGTGCTGCGGTTGTCCGCGCCGATGGCTCATACATTGTCACCGGCGGCCTGGGCGGCTTGGGCATGGTCGTCACGCGGTGGCTCGTTCAGCGAGGCGCGGGGCGGCTTGTCCTCAACGGTCGGACCGAGCCGTCGGAGCAGTCAGCAAAGCGACCTTGCCGACCTGGCGAACAGTGCCGAAATCGTCTTTGTGCCCGGCGATATCGCTTCACCGGGAGTCGCGGAGCGGCTGGTGGCGGCTGCCGAGGAGACCGGACGACCGTTGCGGGGAGTCGTGCACGCGGCGGGCGTGAGCGCCGACGGCGTGGTGGCGGCGCTTACCCGGGAAGGTCTGGAACGAGTGTGGGCGCCCAAGGTGGCCGGCGCCTTGCGGCTGCACGCAGCGACGGCGACCCGACAGCTCGACTGGTGGGTGGGCTTCTCTTCGATGGCTTCGCTTCTGGGTCTGCCGGGTCAAATGGCGTACGCAAGCGCGAACGCGTGGCTCGACGCCCTGGCGGCGTGGCGACGCGCATCGGGTCTGCCCGCAACCACGATCAACTGGGGCCAGTGGTCGGACGTCGGGATGAGCCGCTCGCTGACGTACAGCGTTCTGGACCCGACCACTCCTGCCGAAGGCATCGAGGCGTTGGAGTCGCTGGTGGGTGGCAACCTCACTCGGGTGGGTGTCGCACGGCTGCGCCTCGATCGCGCCGTCGCCGCCACCCCCGAGTTCCGCGAACTCGGTTACTTCGAAAGGGTGCTCGGGGAGTTCGACACGGTGAGCGTCGCCGACCGATCGATCGTCGGCGACGGGGATCGATCCGCAGCGCCCGTTCGGGATTGGTCGCAGATACCCGCCGAGGACAGGCTCAGCAAACTCGTGATCGAGCTCCAGGCTATCCTGGCCCGTGAACTTCGCAATGCCGGCATCAAAAATCGGCGTGGATCAGCCGTTCCCCGAGTTGGGACTCGATTCGATGATGGCGATGACGGTGCTACGGGAGACGCAGCAGTTGGTGGGTGTCGACTTGTCGGCGAATAAGTTGTTCAATCACCCGACCATCTCGTCGTTGGCGGCGTACCTGGCCGAAATGCTTGAACCACAACAAGTGCCACAGGAGGACGAGGCGGACCAGCCGTTCGACGCGCAAGACAGTGTGTTGGACGAGTTGTTCGACAGTGTGGAATCGGCTTCGGCAGGCAGTGAGAGCGGTAACTTTTGATGAAAACGATCTTCAACAGAATGTCGGCCATGACGGCCGACCAGCGTGGCGCGCTGACCGAACAGTTCGACAAGGCTTCCCGTATCGCGGCCGCGGAGCCGGTGGCGGTGGTGGGAATCGGCTGCCGGTTCCCCGGCGGGCGTGGTAGGCCCCGAGGCTTATTGGACTTTCCTGGCCGACGGTGGGGATGCGATCAGCGAAATCCCACCGGACCGTTGGAATGCCGACGAGTTCTATGACCCGGATACGTTGGCGCCCGGCCGGATGGCGTCGAAGTGGGGCGGTTTCCTGCCGGACGTGGACGGTTTCGACGCCGATTTCTTCGGTATCACTCCGCGTGAGGCCAAAGCCATGGACCCGCAGCACCGGGTGATGCTCGAAGTCGCCTGGGAGGCGTTGGAGCACGCCGGGATCGCCCCGGATCAGCTGTCCGGAATCCGCGCCGCGGTGATGATGGGCGTGTACTACACCGAGTACCAAGGCATTTCGGCGGCCAACCCGGACAACATCGATGCCTACTCCGCAACGGGTAACGCTCACGCTGTCGCCGTCGGGCGCATCGCGTATCTGCTGGGGCTGCGTGGTCCGGCGATGGCGGTGGATTCGGCATGTTCGTCGTCGTTGGTCACGATTCATCTGGCCTGCCAGAGCCTGCGCCTGCGGGAGAGCGATCTCGCCCTGGCGGGCGGCGTCAGTCTGATCCTGCGTCCGGAAACTCAAATCGCGATGTCCAAGTGGGGAATGCTGTCGCCGCGGGGCCGGTGCCACAGCTTCGATGCCGGGGCAGACGGGTTCGTGCGGGGGGAGGGTGCCGGCGTCGTGGTGCTCAAGCGACTCGCCGACGCGATCCGTGACGGGGACCGCGTGCTGGCGGTGGTTCGGGGCTCAGCGGTCAATCAGGATGGCCGTTCCAACGGTCTGACGGCGCCGAACACGCTCGCGCAGCGCGATGTGATCACCCGGGCATTGCGCAGTGCGGACGTGGCGGCGGGCTCGGTGGATTTCGTCGAGACGCACGGTACCGGCACCGCTCTGGGTGATCCGATCGAGTTCGAAGCGTTGGCGGACACCTACGGGCGCGGCGAAGGTCGATGCGCGCTGGGGGCCGTGAAGACGAATATCGGCCATCTGGAGGCGGCCGCCGGGATTGCCGGATTCATCAAGGCCGACCCTGGCGGTGCAGCGCGGGCAGATTCCGCCGAATCTTCACTTCTCACAATGGAATCCGGCGATCGACCCGTCACAGACCCGGTTGTTCGTTCCCACCGACCTGATGCCCTGGCCCGCGGGTGACGACCCGCGGCGCGCCGCGGTGTCATCGTTCGGACTGGGCGGGACGAATGCGCATGTGGTGCTCGAGCAGGGGCCCGATCCGGCGCCGGCAGACGGCACGGGTTCGGCGATCACCACCCTGGTGGTCTCGGCCAAGACGGACGAGCGGATCGCGTCGTGGGCGGCGGTGTTGGCGGACTGGGCTGAGGGGCCCGGCGCGGCCGTGCCGCTGGCCGACGTGGCGCACACACTCAATCATCACCGTCCGCGCCATGCCAGGTTCGCCACGGTGTGCGCAGGCGATCGCACGCAGGCGGTGGCCGGGTTGCGTTCGCTGGCCGCGGGTCGGCCTGCGCCCGGGGTCGTGGCACCGCATCAAGGCGTGCCTGGATCCGGCACGGTGTTCCTGTATTCCGGTCAGGGTTCACAGTGGGCGGGCATGGGTCAGGAGTTGCTGGCCACGGAGCCCGCGTTCGCGGCGGCGGTGGCCGAGCTGGAGCCGGTTTTCCTTGAGCACGTGGGGTTCTCGCTGCGGGACGTGTTGGCATCGGGTGAGCTGGTGCGGGGTATCGAGCGCATCCAGCCGGTCTTGGTGGGGATGCAGTTGGCGTTGACGGCGTTGTGGCGCTCGTACGGGGTGGAACCGGATGCGGTGATCGGGCATTCGATGGGGGAGGTGACCGCGGCGGTGGTGGCCGGGGCGCTGAGCCCGGCCGACGGGTTGAAGGTGATCGCGACGCGTTCGCGGTTGATGTCGCGGCTGGCCGGGCAGGGCGCGATGGCGCTGCTGGAACTGGACGCCGAGGCCACCAAGACGGTGATCGCCGGCTACCCGGATGTGACGGTGGCGGTGTATGCCGCACCGCAGCAGACGGTGATCGCCGGGCCGCCCGACCAGGTCGATGCGGTGGTCGCGGTGGTGGACGCCCGGGGCCGGCTGGCGCGACGAATCGAGGTGGACGTGGCGTCGCACCATCCCACAGTTGATCCGATATTGCCCGAATTGCGAAGTGCGCTGGCGGATTTGACGCCCCTTGCGCCAAAGATCCCGCTCATCAGCACGGTCGAACAGACAAACGGGTCGGCGCCGACGTTCGATGCCGACTACTGGGTGACCAATCTGCGCAAACCGGTTCGCTTCAGCCAGGCCGTGGTGGCCGCTGCGGAAAGCTATGACACCTTCATCGAGGTCAGCCCGCATCCGCTGCTCACCCATGCCATCGGCGGGAACATGGAATCGGCCAGGCCGCGCGGCGGCTTCCAGGTGGCGGCGACGTTGAATCGGGACAACCGCCGAGACGCTCACCTTCCACACCCACGTGGCGATGGTTCGGCCGCCGTCCGCCGCGATTCCGGAAACTGCAGGCGACGCAAGAAGAGTCGTGGACATCCCGCCGACGCCGTGGCTGCATTCGAAGTACTGGGCCGCGCCCTCGTCCGCCAACCGGCAATCGGCCAATGCTCATCCGTTGCTCGGGACACACGTCGAATTGCCCTCCGGCCGCGATCATGTGTGGCAGGCGGATGTCGGAACCCTGCTGATCCCCTGGCTGGCAGACCACAAGGTGCACGGCCAAGTCGTCATGCCGGCTACGGGTTTCGCCGAGATGGCGCTCGCGGCCGGATGCGAAGCCTTCGGCCTGCCGGCCAATGCCATAGCCGTGAACCGGGTCGAGGTCGAACAGATGCTTCGCCTGGAGGATCGACGCAGGTGACGACGCAACTGATCCAGGGTGGGCAAGGCGCTGAAGGCCCCGTCGACGGCAGTCGGGTCGAGATCCATTCACGCTCGGCCGACGGCAATTGGCATCGGCATGCGGTCGCCCGAATCGAGGTAGCGCAGCCCGAGGTGCCCACGAAGCGGGTCGAGTTCCACCGCGGAAGGCACTCGCGGTGCCGCCGGCAGACCTCTACGCCGCGTTGCGCCGCACCGGTTTGCATCACGGGCAGGCGTTCGCCGCTTTGACGCGGATCGTTCGCGGGCCCGGCGGTTCTTCGGAGGTCGAGATCGTCCTGCCCGACGAGGCCGCTCCGCACCGAAGCTATCGGATTCATCCGGTGATGCTCGATGCGGCGTTGCAGGGCCTGGCCGCGGCGATGTCTGCCGACTCCCTGGCGGATTCGAGCGAGGCCACCTATCTGCCGGTTTCATTGGAGACGATCCGGGTGTTCGGTGAAGTCGGCCGGCGGGCCCGGTGCCACGCCGAGTTGACCGACCTCGACGGCGACGGTGCCGGCAAGCTCGGCCGCGTGGTCCTGATGGATGACGCGGGGAATCCGACTGCTGAGGTCACCGGTATCTACCTGCAACGCATGCAACGCCGCACGGTGCCATTGCCGTTGACGCAGAAGATCTTCGACACCACCTGGGTTCCGAGCCCGCCCCAGACCGACCCGCCGCCGGTCCCGTCCGACGGGAGCTGGTTGGTGTTGACCGAAGGCGCCGAGGCGGAGGAGATCGCACGCGATTTCGTCAGCCGATTCGCCTCACCGACCCGGCGAGTGATCAGCGCGGACCTGTCAGCTGAGTCCGCGGTGATGGAGGCTTTCGCGACAACCGCGGGGGACCCGGAGCTTCCGCCGGTCGGCGTGATCGTCTTCGCCGGGCAGCGCTCGTCCGATGCCGACGTCCGATGAGGCGCTGACGCGTGGGCGCGAATTGGCCTGGGCCATCTCGGCTACCGTGCGCGCGATGGTCGGCGGATGGCATGGGAAGTCGCCACGGCTGTGGCTGGTGACCCGCAATGGTCTGGCGGTCAACGCCGACGAGGCGGGCGATCCCGCGATCGGCGCGCTCAGGGGGCTCGTCCGGGTACTTGCCTACGAACATCCGGATCTGCACACCACGCTTGGTTGATCTGGATTCAACGCTGGATTCAGATTCAACGGACGACGCATTCGCACCGTTGATGAGCGAGCTGGGGTTGGCAGGCAACGATGATGTGATCGCCTGGCGCCACGGGCACCGGTATGTCGAACGTCTTTCGCGCGCGACACTCGGTGCGCGTAAACAAGACCCGGTCGTTCGACCGGATGGCGCCTACGTCGTCACCGGCGGTCTCGGCGGTATCGGTCTGGTCGTTGCCCGCTGGCTCGCCGACAGCGGCGCCGGGCGCATCGTCCTGAACGGTCGATCCGAGCCCTCCGATGAGCAGCGCAAGGTCCTCGCGGAGCTCGAAGAACGCGCGCAGATCGCTGTCGTGTGCGGCGATATCTCCGCACCAGGAGTGGCCGAGCGACTCGTGACGGCCGGCGAAGAGACCGGACTGGCCTTGCGGGGCGTTGTGCACAGCGCAGCCGTGATCGACGACCAGATCGTCGCCGCCCTCAGCAAGGAGAGCCTGGAACGCGTCTGGGCACCGAAGGCAGCCGGCGCCTTGCGGCTGCACCTCGCCACGGCCGGCCGAGAGCTCGACTGGTGGGTCGGGTTCTCCTCGACGTCGTCGCTGTTGGGTTCGCCCGGGCAGGCTGCCTACGCCTGCGCGAGCGCGTGGCTCGATGCCTTGGTCGAGTGGCGACGTGCATCGGGATTGCCTGCCACCACGATCAATTGGGGCCAGTGGTCCGACATCGGCGTGGCTCGCTCATTGACCTTCAGTGCTCTCGATCCCATCGGTCCTGCCGAAGGCATCGAGGCTTTGGAGGCGGTGCTTGCCGGCGACCTGGCCCGGGTGGGTGTCGCACGGCTGCGCCTGGATCGCGCTGCGGCCGCATTCCCGGAGATCCGGGATCTCGGATACTTCGCAACCCTCGCCGAGGAACTGGACGTGGAGAGCGACGACGACTGGGCGGGCCCCGATGCGCTTCGCGATATGGATGCCGGGGAGGCCAACCGAGTCGTCACCGCGCGTCTGGGCGGACGCATTCTGGCCATCATGGGCCACCCCAAGGACAGCACTCTCGACGCGGATCAGCCATTGACCGAACTGGGAATGGATTCCCTGCTGGCCGTGCGGATCCGGAACACCGTTCGCGCAGACTTGGGTGTGGAACCGCCGGTGGCACTGTTGTTGCAGGGTGCCTCGCTGGCCGACCTGACGGCCGATCTCATCCGTCAACTCGGCCTCAACGGACAGACCGGCACCGAGAGCGCGAACGGTGTTCGTGATCGCGCCCAGCAACGTGCCGCGGCGCGGCAGCGAGCCGCAATGCGGCGAAAGGTAGGGGACCGAGCGTGACCAGCTACAGCGAACCGGATTCGTTGCCGCCCAATGCGATTGCGGTCGTCGGCATGGCCGGGAAGTTTCCCGGTGCCGACTCGGTGTCGGCGTTCTGGGACAACCTGCGGCGCGGTGAGGAGTCGATCGTCACACTGTCGGAGGAGGACCTTCTCGCCGCCGGCGTCAGCGAGAAGGCTCTCGCGAATCACGCGTACGTGCGGCGCGCCGCACTGATGAGCGGGATAGACGAATTCGATGCCGACTTCTTCGGCTTCACCGCCCAGGCCGCCCGGACGATGGATCCGCAACACCGGTTGTTCCTGCAGTGTGCGTGGCATGCGCTGGAAGACGCCGGCTACGACCCGGCCGACATCGACGGTTCAGTCGGCGTGTATGCGACCAGCACAACCAGCGGATACCTACTGCACAACCTCATGTCGCACCTCGATCCGAACGCGATCATCGGGGAAGGTGTCACCTTCGAGATGGTCAACCTGTCGTTGCACAACGACAAGGATTATCTGGCGACGCGGGTGGCGCATCAGTTCAATCTGCGGGGCCCCGCGCTGTCGGTTCAGACGGCATGCTCGTCGTCTCTGGTCGCGGTTCATCTGGCCTGCCAGAGCATCTTGAACGGTGAATCCGACATGGCGCTGGCCGGTGGCGCGTCGCTTCGAATCCCGCACCACGTCGGGTACTGGCACGCAGCCGGGTTCGATGGTGTCGGCGACCGGCCACTGCCGCCCGTTCGACGTGCGGGCCGACGGCACCATCTTCAGCAGCGGAGTCGGTGTCGTGGTGCTCAAGTCGCTGCAGGCCGCCGTCGACGACGGGGACCGTATTCACGCGGTGATCAGGGGATCGGCGCTCAACAACGACGGATCGACGAAGATGACCTACGCCGCGCCCAACGCGGCAGGTCAAGCAGACGTCATCGCCGAGGCGCATGCGATCGCGGAGGTCGACGCCTCGACCGTGAGTTACGTCGAGACCCATGGAACCGGCACGCCGCTCGGCGACCCGATCGAGATCGAAGGCCTGCGACAGGCATTCGATGTCTCGACGGAGACCGACCCGGCCCGTGCTTCGTCGGTTCGGTCAAGTCCAACATCGGTCACCTGGAGTCGGCGGCCGGGATGGCGAGTCTGATCAAGACGATTCTCTGCCTCAAGCACCGGGCGATTCCGGCAACTCTGCACTACACCAGCCCCAACCCCGAACTGCATTTGGACCAGGGGCCCTTCGTCGTACGCAGCGAGTACGGCCCGTGGGAATGGGACGGCATTCGACGCGCCGGGGTCAGCTCGTTCGGTGTCGGTGGCACCAACGCGCACGTCGTCTTGGAAGAGGCGCCGGCGGTTCTGCCATCCGTCACCCGACCCGGTCCACAGGTGCTGTTGTTGTCGGCTCGAACCGCCGAGGCGTTGCAGCAGTCGCGCTCCGCGCTGGCCGCCGAACTGTCCGGCCCGGACGGGGCCGCACCTGCCCGACGTCGCCTACACCCTCGAACGCCGCCGGAAGGAAACCATCCGCATGGCCGCGGTCGTCGCCGACCGGGCGGACGCGGCAACGGTGCTCACCGCGGAAGAACACGACAACGTGTTCGTCGGTGAATCGGTGCAGAGCGCCGACAACTCGGACCGAGTCGTTTTTCTGTTCCCGGGCCAGGGCGCTCAGCACATCGGGATGGCGCGTGGCCTGTACGAATCCGAGCCGGTGTTCGCCGAGCACTTCGATCAGTGCGCCGCAGGGTTCGGTGAGGAGCTGGGTATCGATCTGCGCGCGGAGGTGTTCGACGGAACCGCGCGAAACCTGGAGCGCACCGACCGCACCCAACCGGCGTTGTTCGCGGTGGAATATGCGCTCGCGAAGCTGATCGAGTCTTACGGCGTTCGCCCGGCGGCGTTGGCGGGTCACAGTATCGGCGAATACGTTGCCGCCACCATCGCGGGCGTCTTCGACCTTGCGACCGCCATCAAGGTGGTGTCGATGCGGGCACGGCTGATGCACGCCGCGCCCCGCGGGGTCATGGTCGCGGTGGCGCTGGGTCCCGATGCCATCGGCGAATACCTTTCAGCCGATGTCGACCTCGCCACGGTGAACGACCCGGGCGGCTGCGTTGTCGCCGGGACCGAGGAGAGCATCCGCGCGTTCCAGGGTCGCCTCACCGATGCGGGGATCACCGCCCGCCGGGTCCGCACCTCACACGCCTTCCACTCGCGGTTGATGGAGTCGGTGCTCCCGGAGTTCACCGCCTTCCTGTCCCGCCTGACGCTTCACGAACCGCAGATACCGATGCTGTCGAACCTCACCGGGACGTGGTTCGCGCCCGGCGAGGCGACCAACCCGGCAACGTGGGCCCGCCAAATACGGTCGACGGTAAGGTTTTCCGACGAGCTCGACGCCTTGCTGACGAATCCGGGCCGGGTGTTCGTCGAGGTGGGTCCCGGCGGAACCCTGACAGCCTCCGCCACGCGTCACCCGAAGTGGTCGGAAGGTCATCGTGCCGTTCGGCTCATGCGCCACCAGGCCCAGAACCGAGGTGATCGCGACACCTTCCTGCTCGCGCTGGGGCAGCTCTGGTCCGCGGGCATCGATGTCGACTGGACGCCCCTGCGTGGCGATCACCGGCCGCAGCTTGTTTCGCTTCCCGGCTATCCCTTTGAGCGGCAACGCCATTGGGTCGACCACAACGCATCCGCAAGGTGGGTGGAAGGTGCTGCCGCCGCGGCGAACGGGACCGCCGCCGGACCGTCGAATGGGGATGCCGGCCAGGCCCAGGCCGTCGCCAACGGCGGTTCGCCGATGGAAGCGACGTTGCAGCGCATCTGGGCACAGTGCCTCGGTGTCGGCTCGGTCGACCGAAACGCCAATTTCTTCGAACTCGGCGGCGACTCGCTGGTCGCCATCAGCGTCGCCATGGCCGCCTCACAAGAAGGGCTGGACCTCACGCCGCAGGACCTGTACGACAACCAGAACGTGGCCGCGCTCGCCAAGGCCCTGGTTGCGCGGTACACGGCGGGCGGCCTGGCGCGCCAGTCGCCGAGCGACGTGGTACATCCTCCACTTCCGCCGAACGTCTTGTACTTCCTCGAAAACGGCCTCCGAGAGGCCGGTCGCTGGCGTATCCCCGTGATCCTGCAGCTTCGCTCCGATGTGTCCGTCGAGGACGTCCGTTCGGTGCTCACCGCCGTGAGCAATCACCACGACGCGCTGCGGCTGCAGATCGTCGAACGCGCGGGAATATGGGAGCAGCACATCGGTGACCCGAAGGAATTCGCCGAGCTGGCCACCCGGTCGCTTCCCGACGGCATTGCTCCCGGAACCGCCGAGGAGCGCGAAGCGGTATTCGGCATCTGCCAGGAGCAGATCCGCGAACAGGACCTGTCGAGCCCGCCGCTGACCGCCACCTATGTCCGCGGCGGCGCCGGGCGGTCCGTGCTATCTCGCGATCAGCGTTCACGGGGTCGTGGGCGACAACGCGTCGCGCGACATCCTGCTCACCGACATCTTCACGGCGTTCGGGCAAAGGCTGGCAGGCGAAGACATTGCGCTGCAACCGGTCAGCACATCGTGGGCCGAGTGGTCACAGCGCTGCGCCGCGCTTGCCACGCATCCGGCGGTGGTGGAAAGCCGCGACTTCTGGCTGGATACCGCCGCGAAAGCGGACCTGCGCATCGGCTCGGAAGTCCCGGAACCACCGGGGGTGGCCGACCTGGCGAGGTTGTCGTCGGCGCTGACTGTCTCCGAGACAGGCGAGATCGACGATGCGCGGCGTCGGAGCCAGCGGCCGATCGAGGCACTCCTGCTGGCTGCGCTGAGCCGGACGATCGCAGCCACGGTCGGCCACGGTGAAGTCGCCGTCGATCTCGGCGGACAGGCCCGATCGGTGCTCAGGCCCGATGTCGACCTGCGCCGGACGGTCGGCTGGTTCACCAGCCTTTATCCCGTCGTGATCACCTGCGCGAAGGATCAAGGCGTCAGCGCGAGCCAACTGTTCGGCGACGTGCACGACACGCTGAACGCCGTCCCGCACTACGGAATCGGGTACGGGCTGCTGCGTTACCTCTACGCACCGACCGCACGGTTGCTCGGCGCCGCCCGCCCCGCCGACATCTTCTTCGCCTACGCGGGCACTGTTCCGGAGCTGCCATCGGTGTCATCCGACGAAGCGCCCATTCAGTTCGACGCCGACACCGCGAGGTCGTTGCGCGAGGAGATTCCGGGCTTCGGGCACGCTGTGGAGCTTCGGGCGTATCGCTGCGATGGTGTGCTGCACCTTGATTGGTGGTATGACCGCCGCAGGATCGAGTCGTCCGTGGCGGAGTCGCTCGCCGACGGGTTCTCCCGCGCGCTGATGGAGCTGACCCGGGAGGCGATCGTGGAAGATGAAATGGACTCGGCCGGCGATGAACTGACCCTGGTGGACTTGTCCTAGACCGAGGCATAGGAGAACTGAATGTCCAACACAGATAACGCAGTAGTCGTCGACGGGATACGGAAGAGTTTCGGTTCGGTTCAAGCGCTTCGCGGCATCAGCTTCACGGTGGGTCACGGCGACGTGCTCGGCCTGCTGGGTCCCAACGGCGCCGGCAAGACCACCATGGTGGACATTCTGTCGACGCTGACGCGGCCCGATGAAGGCCGCGCCGAGGTGGCCGGGCATGACGTGGTGTCAGATCCGGCCGGGGTGCGACGGTCGATCATGCTCACCGGCCAGCAGGTGGCGCTCGACGACATGCTGACCGGCCGCGAGAACCTAGTGATGTTCGGTCGTCTGCAGGGGCTCAAGAAGGCATCGGCGAAATCGCGGGCGACGGAACTCCTCGACCAGTTCGACTTGGTCAATGCGGCAGACCGGAGGGTCAGTACGTATTCCGGTGGGATGCGCCGCCGGATCGATATTGCCTGCGGATTGGTGGTCCGCCCGGAAGTCGTCTTCCTGGACGAGCCCACCACCGGACTGGATCCGCGCAGCAGGCAGAGTATCTGGGAGCTCGTGTCCGACTTCAAAGATGCGGGCATCACCACGCTGTTGACCACGCAGTACCTGGAGGAGGCCGACGCGCTCAGTGACCGCATCATCGTGATCGACCACGGCACGATCATCGCGGAGGGAACCGCCGACGAGCTCAAGGAGCGTACCGGGGCGACGTACTGCGAAATCGTGCCGCGCCACCTGGACGATCTGCCCGCAGCGGCCAGGGCGCTCGGTTTGCTGCTGCCGGAGAACAACCGTGCGGCGGTGATAACCGGATCCGACCGCGTCGCCATACCCGCCGTCGACGGGCCGAAGACGCTGCTGCAGGCCCTGCATCAGTTGAACGAGGCCAACATCGAGCTTCTCGACATCGCGCTGCGACGGCCCTCGCTCGACGAGGTGTTTTTCGCGCTGACAAACCGGGACGACCGCGACGAGTCGGCGGTGCAGGTCGAATTCGGGGAATCCGAACACACGTCGGGGCGGACAGTCGTTGCCGCACAACGGCGATGGGTCCGCAACGCACGTTGACGCGGAATCGTTCTCGTGACCGATACCGCAACCGCGCCCGCCTGTACGCGGCCGGCTGTCCGGCCGGCGACTTCATCTGTTCAGCAGTGGTGGGTGCTGACGGTTCGCACGATCATTCCCACGCTCCGCAACGGGGAGTTGCTCACCCAGGCGTTCGCGTCGATCATCTTCACGGTCGGTTTCTACATCCCGCTCAAGAAGATCATGAGCCCGTTCATCCAGGGCATGAGTAGCTATGCGCAGTACCTGACGCCGCTGATCATGCTGCAAGCGATCGCGTTCGCCGCCGTATCGGCGGCGTTCCGGGCAGCAACGGACTCGGTGCGGGGCATCAACCGGCGATTCGACTCCATGCCGATCGCCCCGCTGACACCGCTGGCCGCCCGCATGTCGGCCAGCATGTACCGCTGCCTCATTGCGCTTGCCGTTTCGCTGATCTGCGGTCACGTCATCGGATTCCGGTTCTACAGCGGCGTGGCGCACACCGTGGGGTTCTGCGTTTTGGCGGTGCTGATCGGTGCGGCGCTGTCGTTGCTCGGAGACCTGATCGGTGCTGCCAACAAGAGTCCGGAGGCCACCATGCCGATAATGCTGGTGCCACAGCTGGTCTTCGGTCTGTTGTCGGTCGGGCTGCAACCGGTCGAACGTTTTCCGGAGTGGATCCACCCATTTGTCCGCAATCAACCGGCATCGCAGTTCGTCTACGCGCTGCGCGCATTGGCGGGGGACAGCACGCCGGCGGCCGGCGAGGTGACATGGTCTGTGATCGGTCCGGCACTGGCTTGGATAGTGGGCATGATGGTCATTGTGATTCCGCTGCACGCGCGAGTGTCCTCAAGGCGGCGATGATGTCGCTGACATTCGAGGATTCGCAACTCGCTGCAATCCCGTCGACGTCGTACCGTCAGGGCCGGCATCGACGAACGGGACCGACTTCGGAGAACGCTTGGCGGCGGCTCGTCCCGCACACCTGGGTGCTCACCAACCGAATTCTTCGTCGGTGGAGCCGTGACCCAGCGACCGTGTTCGAGTCGCTGGTCATTCCCATCGTGCTGCTGGTGACCCTGGACATCGTCCTGGGGGACGCTATTTCGCAGGTCACCGGGCACAGCGCGCTATATGGCAGCGTCCCTCTCGTCGCGATGGTCGGAGCCATGACCGGGGGGATGATCGGCGGGATCGGTCTCATGGGTGAGCGCACCGCCGGCTTGCTTTCCCGATTGTGGGTGCTGCCCGTGCACCGGGCATCGGGTCTGCTCGCGAGACTGGCCGCCGATGTGGTTCGGATTGTGGTACTCACCGCCTGCATCCTCTGCACCGGGCTGCTGCTGGGATTCCGATTCCGGCAGGGACTCCTGGAGTCGGTGGCGTGGCTGTTCATACCGGCTTGCCTGGGGCTGGCGTTCTCGGCGATTGTCATCACCATCGCGTTGTACGCGCCGAGCACGATCATGGTGGAGGCCACCGAGGTCATCTGGGCGGCGCTGATGTTCTTCTCCACCGGCTTCATGCCGCTCGAGCAGTACCCGAGCTGGATTCAGCCGGTCGTCCAGCATCAGCCGGTGAGCTGTGCGGTCGATGTGATGCGCGGTTTGTCCTCGGTGGTCCGGTGTTGGCACCGCTTGTCGAAATGCTGCTCTGGACCGCCGGCATCGTCGCCGCATGCGCGATACCGATGGCGATCGGCTATCGAAAGGCCAGCAGGCGTGGCTGATCTCGTGTTCGCAAACCATCAGGGAGTCTGAAAGTGTTTCCATCGTCGGTCATTCGGAAGCTGGCGCGCAGCGAGGAAATGCTCGCTGAGACACACAATTTCGTGGGGCTCAGCGCACACGTCACGGGTCCGATCGACATCGACGCCCTGTCGGCTGCCTACGATGCGTTGCTCGAAGCACACCCGGTCCTCGTCACGCACCTCGAGCGGTGCCCCGACGGGCGGCATCAGATCGTCACCGACGACCTTCTTCCCGCAGAAATCGAGGTGGTAGAGGTCGACGATCCCCAGTCCGACGGCCCCCCGCTGCACTTCGACCAGAACGAGTCACTGGTGCACCTCCGGCTGATCATCGGCGACGGACAGGCGCACGCCGATCCTCTACGTTCATCACAGCCTCGCCGACGGTCATCACATGCACAGCCTCGTCGAGGAACTGCTCTCCTATTACACCGACATGGTCGGCACCGGACGTATCCGGCCGGTCACCGTCGAGCCCACGCCGGAATCGTTGGAGGCTGTGCTCGCCGAACGGGGCATCCACAAACAGAACCGTTCGGGGGTGGAGCGGCTCATGCCGGCGATGTTCGCCTACGACCTTCCGCCATCCCGGCGAGCCACCACCGACGTCACACCTGCGTCGCCCGTGCGTGTTCCGATGGTGTCGAGCTGGCTGAGCGAGCGGGAAACCGAACACGTGCTCGCGTTCTGCCGGGCAAATCAGCTGAGCTTGAGCTCGGTGATCTCCGCGGTTCTCCTGCTGGCGGAGTGGCAACTTCGGGGCACGCCGAACATCCCGGTTCCCTACGTCTACACAGTCGATCTCCGGTACTTCTTGTCACCGCCGGTGTCCGCGACCGGGTGCACCAACCCGGTGGGTTTGGCGACCTATCTCGCCGAGATCGACCACAGGACCCGGGTGGTCGACCTTGCCCGCGATATCGCAGAGACTTTTCGGAAAGACCTGTCCGACGGTGTGATCCAGCAGTCTCGGCTTCACTTCAGCCCGCAATACGTCGGGAATCCACCGGGCATGCCCGATGTGGTCATGCATTCCGACAACGGAATGGTCCCTCCCGTGCGGACACCTCCCGATGTGGAACTGACCGGTATCCACGGCGAGTTGTACTTCGCGGTCAGCGCTGGAATCGAGATCTATTTCACCCAGATATTCGCCGGGAAACTGAACATCGAATACCACTCGCACGGGCCCGCGCCGGAGAGGTCGGTCGAGGTGATGCGGTCGCTGTTCTGCGCCATTGCCGAGGAGCAGGTCGCAACCGGTGTCAGCTGACCGGCCCGAACGCGTAGCGGTGGTATTGCAGTGTTCGGCGCAGCGGCGGGACCGCACGTAACCAGACGTTTCGCCAACCGGAAGGCCGTCGACGCCCGGCTGAACGTGCTCGCGTCGAAGAACGTCACCGCGGTCAGCAAGCGCAGTCCCGAAACCCGCTCCAGGATGTCCTGCGGTTCGTTGACCACCCAGTACAGCCTCGAGCCGGTACGCCGCATCAATGTCTGCGTCTTCTGAGTCTTGACGGCGAGCCAGTTGTAGAAGTCGATCTGCAGTTCGCCGGACGGGAACCGGTCGACGACGTGGCGCAGCAGTGCGAGGCCGTCGGATTCGGTCAGGTACATGCTGATGCCCTCGGCCAACAGCAGCACGGGTCGATCCGCGGGAATCTGGTCGAGCCAGGACGGATCCGTCGCGGAGGTGGCAACGAGGTGGTACCGCTCCCGGGACGGATAGACCTTCTCGCGCAACGCGATAACGGCTGGATAGTCGACGTCATACCAATCCACACCGGGACCGGGGTCCAGCCGGAAAACCCTGCTGTCCAGACCGCATCCGACGTGGACGACAGTGCAGTGCGGGTGAACGGCCAGGAACTGGCTCGCCCAGATGTCGTACTGGGCGGTGCGCACCGTGATCAGCGGCGCCCACTTTGCGGTCATGCCGATCTCGTGGAAATCGTAATCGAGGCGGCTGACCGCTTCCTTGGCGAATCGGTCACCCAGGACGGGCCGGTCGAAATCGGCGTCCAGCGCTTTGAGATACAAAGTTCCCAACATCGTCTGCGCAGCGCCGCTGAGTTCGACGCGAACCTTGTCGTTCACGGTACGTCGTCGAGGGTAATCCGCACGATCCTGGAGCCTCGCGCTGGTGTGACGCGCGGCGTGCCATGGATGCCGCCAGACGTTCGATGAAGGAGGCGCGATGACGGACGTGACCGGCGACCAGCGCGGCGAAAGACCGCTGCGCGTCCTGCTGCTGTATTACAGCTACACGGGGCAGTCGCACAGGGTGCTCGAGGCCGCGGGAGAGGTCTTGCGCGAGCGGGGATGCGAGGTGCACAAGGCGGAGATCGAGTTCACCGATCCGCGTTTTTCGCAACGGTTCTCGCGCTTTCCGATGCGGCACGTGTGGCCCGACATGCTCAGCGTGCTGCCGGCCCAGAAGCGTCGTGCCACCGGGGAGATCCGGACCCCGGATACCGTGCGCGATGGCGACTACGACCTGATCTGCATCGGCTCACCGACGTGGTGGCAGACCGTGAGCATGCCGATGCGCTCCTTCCTGAAGTCGGATGAAGCACGAAAGCTTCTCGTGGGCAAGCCTTTTGCTGTGTTCGTCGTTTGTCGTCAGTACTGGCGCGAGAACCTGGCGGAGGTGCAGCAGCTTGCGGAGCAGCAGGGCGGTCGGTACGTCGGCGGAATCCACTTCACCTATCCCGGTGACCCGGTTCGCTCCATGCTGTCGCTGACCAGCTACCTGGGCAGCGGTCGAATACCGCGACCGGTACCTGGGCGTGCGCATTCCGCCGACCAACATCCAGCCGGAGCAGCTGGAGCAGACGCGGACCTTCGCGTCCGGCCTCGCGGATCGATTGCTCGGGGCGGGACCGCCGAGCCCGGGCGACGGGTCATCCCGGTAGGTTGGCCGGCTATGCCGCGTTCATTCGAGGTGCCGTTCGAATCGCCCGCCAGCGTCGAACAGGTTCATGCCGCGTTCAGCGACGAGGACTATTGGCTGGCCCGGTTCGCGGCCTTCGGTGCCGATAGCACGCTGGATTCGCTGATCGTCGACGCCGACGGCACCGTGACGGTGGGCGTCACTCAACACCTGGGCCGTCAGCTGCTGCCCGGGCTGATCGCCAAACTGGTTCCGGGCGATCTGCGAATACTGCACTCGGAGACCTGGCGACCGGTCGGTGACCGCCAGGTGCATGGGCTGGTCACCGTCTCGGCGCCCGCGGCGCTGGGATCGGGCCGTGGTCACGCTCTGCTCACCCCGTCGGGGGAGGGCTCGCGGCTGGAGTTCAATGCAACGGTGGAGTTCAAAGTCCCGTTGATCGGGGGCAAGGTCGAGAGCTTCGTCGCGCGCCAATTCGCCCAAGGGATCCCGGATATTCAGCTCTTCACCACTCGGTGGATCACCGAACATGCCTGATACCCGCTAGGGCCTCAGGCCCTTCATCAGGATCCGATCCCACATCCGGTCGGTCAGGAGCAGTCGGGCAAGCGCAGAGGCCTTCCCGGACACCCCGACGAGGTAGCGGGGTTTGGGATCCTTGGCTTCGATCGCCCGGATAACCGCGCGGGCGACAGTGTCGGCCGGGACCGTCACGACGGGCATCTCCGCCAGCGCGCCCGTGGTCTTTTCGTAACCGCGCTTGAACTGGGCGTACGGATCGTCATCGGCGTACGGATCGTGATCGGCGCCAGGTCGCGGCGCCCCGATCCGGGCTTCGAAGAAGCTCGTATCACGGACCCCGGTGGGCTCGATCAGCACGACGCGGACACCGAACGGCCTCACTTCGGCCCGGAGCGCCAGCGAGAGGGCTGTGACGCCGTACTTGCTGATGTGGTAGGCGCCCGCGCCGGGAGTGACGAACCGTCCGGCTATGCTGCCGATGTTGACGATCGTGCCGACTCCACGAGCGCGCATGCCGGGTAATACGGCTTGTGAAAGATTCATCATCGCAACCACATTGGTCTCAAAGAGGCGTCGCAGGTCGCTCAGCGCCACCTGTTCGACAGGGCTGGAAAGCCCGAGTCCGGCGTTGTTGACCAGAACGTCCACGCCCCCATAGTCGGTGTTGATCTCCTCGACCAGTCGGGCCACCGCGGCCTCGTCGGTGACGTCGAGCGCGCGGGCCTGCATGCCCCGCGACCGCAGGGCATCGAGCGCAGCCGGATTGCGGCCCACCGCGAACACCACATAATTTCGGTCATGCAGCCTGGAGGCCGTGGCCTTACCGATGCCGCTGGTGGCCCCGGTGACCAAAGCAATCGGCTTGGCTTTCATCGGAGCAGGGCTCTCATGCAGGCAGTATCGCAGGCGCCGGCCATCGCGGGCCTCCGGGGCGGGCATCGGCAGAATCGGCACGGCGGCACCCCTGGTACCGTTTGGTGGTTATGGGAGAGCGGCAGTTCGACGCGATCGTCGTCGGGGCGGGTTTCGGCGGAATCGGCGCGGCGATCCAACTCAACCGCCTGGGGTACGACAACATTTTGATCGTCGACCGCGAGGACGACCTGGGTGGAACGTGGCATGTCAACCGCTATCCGGGCCTGGCCGTCGATCAACCGTCGCCCACATATTCCTACTGGTTCGAGCCGAACCCGCACTGGTCTCGGCTGTATGCGCCGGGCGCCGAACTGAAGCGCTACGCCGAGCATGTGGCCGACAAGTATGACGTGCGCCGCTACATGCGGTTCAACACCACCGTCGAAGGCGCGCGGTGGGACGACGATGCCCACGTCTGGCGAGTTGCACTCGCCGGTGGAGAGACGCTGAGCGCGCAGTTCCTGATCGCCGCGACCGGCTTCCTGTGCCAGCCGAAAACCCCGGACATTCCGGGTATCGAGACGTTCGGTGGGCGCATCATCCACACGGCTGCCTGGGATGACAGTTACTCGCTGACGCAACGCCGCGCGGCGGTCATCGGAACCGGTTCTACCGGTGTGCAGGTCGTTCCGGAGCTGGCCAAGGAGGTCGCCGAGCTCACCGTGTATCAGCGCACCCCGATCTGGGTGATGCCCAAGCTGGATGTCCCGTTCCCGCCCGTGGTGCAGCGGCTTTTCGCCAGGTTGCCACTCACCCAGCGCATCGTGCGGTGGTTCACCGACGTCAGCCTGGAATTCATGATGGTCATCACGATGTGGAATTACCGGCGCTTCAGGCTGATCAACAAAGCCATATCGGCTGTGTCACAGATGTATCGGTTGATGTTGGTGCGCGACAAGGAGCTGTCCCGCACCCTGAACCCGGATTTCGACTTCGGTTGCAAGCGGCCGACAATCTCGAACTCGTATTACCGGGCCTTCACCAAGCCGCATGTGCATCTGGAAACCAATGGCATCGAGCGGATCGAGCCCGACGGCATCGTCGCGCGCGACGGCACCAAACGCGTTCATCGACACCCTGGTCCTTGCGACCGGTTTCGACGTGTGGGACGCCAACCTACCGGCGATCGAGGTGATCGGCCGGGAGGGCCGGAACCTTGGAAAGTGGTGGCGCGAGACGAGGTTCCAGGCCTACGAAGGTGTTTCGGTACCTGACTTCCCCAACTTCTTGACCATGGCCAGCCCCTACGCGTGGGTGGGGTTGTCGTGGTTCAACACGGTGGAATACCAGATGCGCCACATGGATCGGCTGTTCGGCGAACTCCAACGACGCGGTGCTGCGCACCTTCGAGGTCACCGAACAGGCCAACACCCGCTTCCTGGATCGGATGACCACGCTGCTCGAAGATTCGGTGTTTCAGCTCGGCAGCTGCGCAACCTCGCGGTCGTATTGGTTCAGGGACCACACCGGCAAGGGGGAAGCACCGCTTTTCCGGCCGACGTCGGTGCGTGACGCGGTCAAGGAACAGGAGCGATTCCCGTTGTCGGACTACACTTTCACGGTCTCCGCGATTGCCTGACGAAACCTTCGCCGGGGGAGGGCCCCGCTGGTGGCCTGTCTGAGCCGTTGGAGGGGCCGACATGCTTGAGGTGATCGACAAGGGCTCTGTCAGTGCCGCCCACCCTGTCCCGCTTCTCTTCGTCCACGGTGCCTGGCATGCGGCCTGGTGTTGGGACGAATATTTCCTGAACTTCTTCGCCGACAAGGGTTATCGCGCTCTGGCGCCCAGCTTTCGCGGCCACGGCGGCAGCTCGACGGACAAGCCCCTGCGTGCGTGTTCGGTCGCCGACTATGTCCAGGACATCAGCGTGGTTGCCGACAGTCTGCCCACACCGCCGGTGGTCATCGGTCACTCCATGGGCGGTTTCATCGTGCAGAAGTATCTGGAGGTGCACAACTCTCCTGCCGGCGTGTTGATGACGTCCATGCCTCCGCAGGGAAACCTCGGGTCGTCCCTTCGCTGGATGAGGCAGCACCCGTGGCATTTCGCCAAAATGACGATCACCGGTAAGGCGTTGCCGTACATCAGCACTCCACAGCTCGCGCGGGAGAGATTCTTCTCCGCACAGATGCCGGATTCCCAGGTTGTGGACTACGCGGCACGCCTCCAAGAGGACAGCTCGCGCGTCGGCATCGACTGTCTTGTGCTCCGCTTGCCCCGGCCGAAACGGGTGACGACGCCGTTGCTGGTCTTGGGCGCCGACGATGACGGCGCGCACACCCGCAAAGAAGTGCGTGCGACGGCGCGTGCATATGGCACCGAAGCAGAATTCTTCCCCAGCATGGGTCACGACATGATGCTGGAGCCCGGGTGGGATGCCGTCGCTGAACGAATCCATACCTGGCTCGGCACGCACCGGCTGTAAGCGATGTCGTCAGACCGAACGCCGACAATCCGCCCGAATACATCGGGAGGCCTGTTGGGTAGCGTTCCCGGCATGACCGACACGCCGCCCACCGACACTTCCGCCTCCGGCGCGCCAGGGGGAGTGCGAACTGCGGCCGAGGCGCTGGCCGGCCTGGACATGTCGCTGCTCCGAGGCGATGATGACGCAGCGCTCGATCCGACGCATCCTCCCTGACCCGGTCGACGACGCGGTGGTGTTGAAGTGCATCGAGCTGGCGCTGCGCGCACCGACCGGCAACAACGGGCAGAACTGGGAGTTCATCGTCGTCAAGGATCCCCACGTCAAGGAGAAGCTCGCCAAGCGGAACCGGCAGCTCTGGAAGATCAGCTACCGCATGATGATCCGGCGGATAGCTGCCCGCGACGAGTCGATGGCCAAGACCGTGCGTGCGGTGCAGTGGCAGGCCGACCACTTCACCGAGATCCCGGTCCTGGTGGTGGCCTGTCTGCGCCTTGGCGCCCTCGAGGGCAGGGTGCCGTTCGTACGCCTGCCTCATGCGGTCGAGTCGGCCTACTACGGGTCGATCTACCCCAGCGTGCAGAACCTGCTACTGGCCGCACGCGCCATGGGTCTGGGTGCGTCCCTGATCACCCTGCCGCTGTGGAGAGTGGGTTCGGCGCGCAGAACCCTCGGGCTGCCGCACGCCGTCACCCCGTGCTGCGTCGTGGCCCTCGGTTGGCCGCGCGGACGCTACGGGCCGACGACCCGCAAACCGGTCGGGCAGGTGCTGCACCTGGATGCCTACGGCAATCAGCCTTGGCTCGGCGCCTGAGGGAAGGTGCGCATTCTCGGGTTGACGCAGCGGCGAGCCGACTTCTAGCCTGGCCTGGGCGAACCGTCCGTTGGGTTTGGGCTGATTCGCGTCGGGGGTCTTCTTTCGCGCCATTAGGACACATCACTCGAGAGGGTTCGTATGAAAACCGCCGTACGGCGACACATCGCGGCCGGGATCGCACTTGCGGGGGCCAGCGCCATCGCCGTCGCTCCGATCGCGCCGCCGCCGCCAACGCCGCCCGCCATCGACGCCGCCAAACTGGAAGTACGCCTGGCCAACTCCATCTTCAATATTCCCACCAACCTCTTCAATGCGATCGCCAACATTCCGTACAGCGAGATTCAGGCCTTGAACCAGTTCTCGGCTTCGCTGTTCTACACCGGGAACTGGTTTGCACCCAGCGCCACGAACATCTGGGGAACGGACCCCGCAGACCCGGGGCATTTCGAGTCCCTTGCCAACTTGCTCATCCCGTTCCCGGCGCTGTCCAACGTCCTCGGCCATCAACTGGCCATGATCGCGGCGGCCGAACTCCCCGTGAGTTCCGAAGCCTGTGACGTGGAGAGCTGCTTTCCCCAGAGCCCGGTGGATCCCATCATCGGCCTCACGGGGCTTGACAGCGCCATCCAATTGGCGTTGGTACTGACCGGGCTGCGGAGCCAACCGCTCATCGACGGCTGGCTCAAGGTACCGCTTGCCGAGTTGCTCGCCGGGTACACCTTTCCCACCGTCGTCAGCCCCTCCGCGGGTGTTGGCGAAAACGGAGCCGTCCCAGACGGATTCGGCTGGGAAGGTACGCACGTCGACCCCGTAACCGGTGAGAATGTGATGCCGTGGTCCGGCACGACATTCAAGTGGGATCCACTCTTGCCCTTGAAGAGTTTCTACGACAGTTTGACGGCGGATCCCGACACCACCGGCGTCTTCGGCACCGGCATCCATATCCCCAGCCTCGGGGAGATCGCCCGGGCCTTCCAGTCTCTTCTCGCCGGCCTGGTCGTCGACTTCAACCCGTTTGTTCCGGGAAGCCCCGTATGCCCGGGGCTATGCACCTCCCGAGTCCGTCCGGCATCACCACCCCGGTCATCGTCAAATTCATCTCAGACGTGTGGCCCGGAAATCCCCTCATCGAGAAATGGCTGGACCTCGAGAAGCAGGGCCTGGCCAACGGCACCACGCCCGCGCAAGTCCCGGGCGTCGTGAAACTGCTACAAACAGGAATCTTCACCTTCAAACCGGAAACGACAGCGGCGATCAACGCACTGCTGGCGAAGATCCATCCGTTACTGCCGCGCCTCGCCGCCGACAGCGGATTGCTGGGCACACCCCGACCGCGACGCGCTGACGAAGGACCTCAACGAACTGTTCGGCATCGACACGCCGAGCGACACCACGCCCACGGACGGCACGTCGAGCGACACCACACCCACGGCTCTCCTGGCGTCGCTGACGCAGAAGACCACGAGTCAAGCGGGGCAGCCGGTTTCGGCAACGTCGATCCCCTCGCTCACGGCGAACGCCGTAACTCTTGACGTGAAGGCCACTCCCGTGGAGGCGGACAGCGAAGTGACCACGGACGTCTCCACGCTGACTGAGAAGGCATCCGAGTCAATCGAACCCTCCGCGGACGGGGCTGCCGTCAACGCTGACGCCGCGCCGAGCAAGGCAGATCCGACGGCGGGCCAAACACTGGAATCCGCGAGCGAGCCTGTCGAGAAGCCGGCGCCGACGACCACCACGTCGACCGACACCACGGCGACCGACACGACGTCAACCGATGCGACCACGGAGGGCGGCCCGGCAGCATCAGGAAAGGCCGACGGCGACGGCACCAAGTCCGGTGGCGGTTTGACGAACGGTGCCAAGGCCGGCAAAGGCGAAACCGGTAGCGATGATGGCGACACCGGCGGAGGCAAGGCGGGCGAAGGGAACGCGGCGGGTAAACACCGCGCCGGCAAGAGTGACGCCGGCAAGAGCGACGCCGGCAAGAGTGACGCCGGCAAGAGTGACGCGGACAAGAGCGACGCCGGTAAGAGTGACGCCGGCAAGGGCGGCCGGCACCGGGCCGAGTAAGCATCACGCCGTCAAGGGCCAGTAACCTGGCGTGCCTGCTCAGCGTCGGAGCAGGCACGCCAGGATCGCAGGAAGAAATAGGGCTATCGCAGTGAAAACCACTCCGTATCAATGCTTTACGCCCTTGCTCGACATGCAACATGCTGTTGGGACGAAGCGTTCCTGAACCTCTGTCCGTACCCGATCTCGCCGCCCTGGCGATGCCGGTGAACGTCGGATTCTCCGCTCCGGTGCCCGGCGCTCCACCAAAGTTGTTGTTCCTCAACCGAACAGAAGTAAGACTGACGACACATGGGCATGACGCTTCCGGAGTTCACGCCGGCGCAAGAGAGTCTGTTCCTCACGTTGGGGAGCAGGGCGCTGGACAGTCGTCTGGCGCGCCCGTTCTTGGGCGACACCATGGCCGACGAGATCATCACAACGATCGGTTACGGTCTCGATAAGTTCCCCACACTCAACACCAACAGCCTGGACCAAAGGTCCAAGGTCTTCGACGTCGCGGTACGGGCCAAGAGATTCGACGAGATGGTCCGCCAGTTCGTGCTCCGCCAACCGGATGCCGATAGTGCTGGATCTGGGTGCGGGCCTGGACGGCAGGATGTTCCGGGTCAACCCGCCACCCACGATCGATTGGTATGACATCGATTTCCCCGAGGTCGTCGAACTTCGCCGGAAACTGTTGCCGGTGTCCGCCCAGGCCCACGGCATCGGCGCGGACCTGACTGATTCGGACTGGCTGCACCGCATCCCCAACGACCGGCCGACGTTGCTCGTCGCCGACGGCCTCGTCCCATTTCTCACCCACAACGATTTTGTGTCTCTGCTCAACCGAGTCACCAACCACTTCCCCAACGGCGAGCTGGTCCTCAACGCGTACACCACTTACGCCCTCTGGGCGTTCAAGCACACCCGCGCAATGGCTCCCATTGCAGTCGGCGTGATCAACGATGGTTTCAACGATCCCCGGCAGCTCGAACGCTGGGTTGACGGTCTGACGCTGCTCGACGAAATCTTCCTCACTCGGGTACCCGAGGTTGCGGATCTGACGCCGCTCGGCCGGTTGACATCCCGCCTGGTGGCGCGGAGTGCGCGGGCTTCCCGGATCATGCGCACCATGGTGCTCCGCTACGGCTTCTGATGGGGCGCGCCTACCTGGTCAGCCGACCATCACCATGACGGCGACGGCCGCCGCCAGAACCGTTGTGGCCCAGCCGATCAGCTGAACGGCCCGCCGCGGGTCGCGGATCACCGAGAGGCCGGCGGCATCGGTGTGCATCGGCAGGCGCCCGCGCGACCGGCCGATCCACAACACCAGCAGGCCCATCGTCGTTGTCAGAGCGGCAAGCGCGGGCCGGTCCCAGCCCAGCGGATCGTCGCGGCGCAACATCAGCACCCCGGCGACCGCCACGAAGCTGATCGCGGTGCGCTCCCAGGACAGCCGGGTCCGCTGGGTCTGCAGACCCGGCTTCGGGTTGGCTGGCTCTGCCGCTGTCATGGCGAGTCAGCGCGGATTCGGCCAGACGATCACCAGGATGAACATCAGCACCGTCACGATCAGAATCGCGAATCCCAGCCCCACCGGAAGCCAACTCGGCGGCAGGGCGACGTCCCGGCGCATCGCCGTCTGAACCTCCCGCCAGCGCCGCACCGACTGCACCGACAGCAGGCCCGCGACGATCAACAGGAACAGGCTCAGCCCGTGCCGAATGCCGGGAATGCCGAATGAGGGCACCAGTTGGACCAGTGCGACCGCACCCGCGATCAGCGCCAGCGACGTCCGGATCCAGGCCAGGAAGGTGCGTTCGTTGGCCAGCGTGAAACGGTAGTCCGGTTCCTGCTCGGCACGGTCGGTCACCGGATCAGTATCGGGCCCGGGTCAGCCATCTGGTCTTGATTCGCCAGGAGTGGGCCGACGCGAGCGCGAACACGATGCCGCACGCGCAGGCGAACAACCACACCAGCATCGCCCCGGCGGGTGTCTGCAACGGCGCCACGCATGCCGTCGCGATACGCACCGCGCAGGCCAGCATGCCGCTCACCGACGCGACGAGGTAGATGTTGGCGATCCGCCGGGAGCGCGGGTCGCGCCGCAGGATGAACATCGCCCGTGCCCCGTAGCCCAGCAGGTACATCAGGATGGTGCACAGCAGGATCCAGTACGCGCTGAGCCATAAATCGGTCGGCACCTGGAAGAAGTCGGGCCGGTAGACGGCGGCGCCGTTACCGAGCGAGAAAGTGGCCAGCAGCAACGGGATACACAGCGTGGCCGGGCGTTGCACGTATTGCCGGAACGACGCCTGCATCACGTCGTCATCCTGCAGCCGGCCCAGTGCGTTGTAGACGATCGCCGACGCCGCGACGATGTAGGCGTCGTGACCGAGGTAGTCCTCGAGGTTCCACTTGCCGGTCAGGTCATACAGCAGGTGGCCGACCGTCTCCGATGCCAGCGGCGACATCAGCAGCACCGCCAGAGTTTGCAGCGCGATGTTGAGGGTGGCGGCCACCTCCCAGCGACACGCCCAGGTCACGCGGCGAATCCACAGACTCCACGCCATGCAACCAATCGTGATCGCGAGGAGTACTGCCAGAGCCATCTGGAAATCTGCTGCCTTCGATCCGCGCCGAC
Source organism: uncultured Actinomycetota bacterium (assembly GCA_963779655.1). Classification (GTDB taxonomy): domain Bacteria; phylum Actinomycetota; class Actinomycetes; order Mycobacteriales; family Mycobacteriaceae; genus Mycobacterium. The sequence continues at coordinate 327,124 of CAVZZD010000016.1, forward strand.
GTTGGCCGCAAGTGTAAAGCTAGAGCGGCGGTGCGTCCCGGCGCGGTGTGGATTCGGACAGCTTCTGGACCGTTCGCCGGGTCTGCGGCGGGGATTCGGCGGTGGCCACCCGGACGTGGTCGGATTCGACGTACCGCCACACCTCCTGGCGGCTCATCAGCCCGAACCGCACCTGCATGTCCGGATAGCTGAGCCCGAACCTGTCCGCCACCAGCCTCAGTTCCTCGGCGTTCGGATAGTCGCTGTCCTTGATCCGCCGGTAGTAGGTGCTACTGGAGGTGCCGAGCGCGCCGTAGATGTCCTTGGCCTCGACGTCGCCGTCGAGGAGGTAGTCGAGAAGCGCCTTGAGCTGGCGGCCGTTCTCGTCGGTGCGAGGCATCACCCAACCATAGCCGCCGCCCGGAGATCACTTCCGAAATTGACACCCTTGTCAGAGTTATGAGACAGGTATCCCAAATCTGGGACACAGCTGATACATATGAGCGCATGGTTGCTGTCATCCCGCCGCGTACGGTGCGGGCGTCGTCCTGGATCACGGACTACCTCGTCACCGGTTCGCCCGCCCCGACCGATATCGCAGGCCTGTCGAACCCGCTGGGCGACGTGCTTTCGGTGGAGTTCGCCGCGGCGCAGGCCGAGCTGGCGGCGACCGCCGTCGAGGTGCTGCTGGCCGCGTTCGGCCGGGCGGTCGCGCGCGCGGTCGGTGACGGTCGGCTCGACGTGGATGTGGACGTCGACGGCGACGGCAATCCGGCGACCGGACGGGCGGGCCTGCAGTGCAGGGCACAGCGGGGCCTGTCGGCGACGACGCTGCTGTCGGCCGGCCGCGAAGCCCTGCGGACTGTCGAGCCGGTTGAGGCCGCCCGGACATTCCAGGCCGACGTCCGGTTCAGCTACCGCACGGCGTTCCCCGGGCCTGCGCCGGACACCGGTCACCTGCTGGCGCTGCACGCCTGTCGCGACCCCCGCGGGCCCGAGGTCGTGCACCTGGACTGGTGGTATGACATCCGCAGCTTCGACCGCAGCACGGTCGAGGAGTTGGCCGGGCAGTTCCCGCTGGCGGTCATCGAGTTGGCCTCGGACGGGGTGGCCGGCGGCCGGAAGTCGATTTGCGCTGGTCAGTAAGATCGTTTCTGCGGCATCGATCCGGCCATCACCGGGGAGCCTTCGGAAGAACGGCCACCGGATCCGATCTCGGAGCCAAAGCCAAGTAGAACCGAACGGGTAGGCCCGTCACAGCCAAAGTTGAGCGGCGTGCCGTGCGCACGCAAGCGGGGTGGTACCGCGGCGCTCGCGCAGACCGCGCGTCGTCGTCCCCGTGCCAGGTAGCACTGTTGGCACAGGAGACGACGTGGGCGCAGGAGACGACGTGGGCAGGACCTACCCGAAGCCGGCCGGCGGGGCTCCGAATTTCCCGGCGCTGGAGGCCGGGGTACTCGAATACTGGGACACCGACGACACCTTCCGGGCAAGTATCGCCCGGCGCGCGGACGCCCCGGAATACGTCTTCTACGACGGACCGCCGTTCGCCAACGGCCTGCCGCACTACGGCCATCTGCTGACCGGCTATGTCAAGGACATCGTGCCGCGGTACCGGACCATGCGCGGCTATCTGGTGTACCGCAGATTCGGCTGGGACACCCACGGCCTGCCCGCCGAACTCGAGGTGCAGCGCCAACTCGGCATCACCGACAAGGCGCAGATCGAAGAGATGGGCATCGGAAAGTTCAACGATGCCTGCCGGGACTCGGTGCTGAAGTACACCGACGAGTGGCGTGCCTATGTCACCCGCCAGGCCCGCTGGGTCGACTTCGACAACGACTACAAGACGCTGGATCCGACGTTCATGGAGTCGGTGATCTGGGCCTTCAAACAGTTGTGGGACAAGGGCTTGGCGTATGAGGGCGTGCGCGTACTGCCGTACTGCTGGAACGACGAGACGCCGTTGTCGAGTCACGAACTGCGGATGGACGACGACGTCTACCAGAGCCGCCAGGATCCGGCGATCACCGTGGGATTCAAGATCGACGGGGATGCCGGCGGTCCGCTCGCGGGCGCGCACCTCCTGGTCTGGACGACGACCCCGTGGACGCTGCCGTCCAACCAGGCCGTGGCCGTCAACCCCGATGTCGACTACGTGGAAGTGGCCGGTCCGGACGGCCACCGCTACGTGCTCGCGCAAGCCCGGTTGGCCGCCTACACCCGCGAGTTCGGCGAGGAGCCGGTGGTGTTGGGAACCCACGCCGGAGCCGACCTGCTCGGTATGCGGTACCTACCGCCCTTCCCGTATTTCATGCACTCGCCCAACGCTTTTCAGGTGCTCCGCGGCGACTTCGTCACCACCGAGGACGGCACCGGCATCGTGCACATGTCGCCGGCATACGGTGAGGACGACATGGCGACCACCGACACCGTGGGCATCGAGCCGGTCACGCCGGTCGACTCCAAGGGGCGCTTCGACGCGTCGGTTCCGGACTATCAGGGTCAGCACGTCTTCGACGCCAACCCGCAGATCATCCGCGACCTGAAGAACCACTCCGGTCCGGCGCAGGCCAACGGCGCGGTGCTGTTGCGTCATGAGACCTACGAGCACTCCTACCCGCACTGCTGGCGCTGCCGTAGTCCGTTGATCTACCGGGCGGTGTCGTCGTGGTTCGTCAAGGTCACCGAGTTCCGGGACCGGATGGTGGAACTCAACCAGCAGATCACCTGGTACCCAGAACACGTCAAGGACGGTCAGTTCGGCAAATGGCTGCAGGGCGCCCGCGACTGGTCGATCTCGCGGAACCGATACTGGGGCAGCCCGATTCCGGTGTGGAAGTCGGATGACCCCGCGTACCCGAGGATCGATGTATACGGCAGCCTGGACGAACTCGAGCGTGACTTCGGGGTGCGTCCGGTCGACCTGCACCGGCCCTACATCGACGAACTCACCCGGCCCAATCCCGACGACCCGACCGGGAAGTCGACCATGCGGCGGATCGAGGATGTCTTCGACGTGTGGTTCGACTCCGGGTCGATGCCGTACGCCCAGGTGCACTACCCCTTCGAAAGCGTCGATTGGTTCGACACGCACTTCCCGGGTGATTTCATCGTCGAGTACATCGGCCAGACGCGCGGCTGGTTCTACACGCTGCACGTGCTGGCCACCGCGCTGTTCGACAAGCCCGCCTTCAAAACCTGTGTGGCACACGGCATCGTGCTCGGCAATGACGGTCAGAAGATGAGCAAGTCGTTGCGCAACTATCCCGACGTGTCGGAGGTGTTCGACCGCGACGGCTCCGACGCCATGCGGTGGTTCCTGATGGCCTCGCCGATCCTGCGCGGCGGCAACCTGATCGTCACCGAGCAGGGCATCCGCGAGGGTGTGCGTCAGGTGTTGCTGCCGTTCTGGAACGCCTACACCTTCCTGACCCTCTACGCCCCGAAAGTCGGTACCTGGCGCACGGATTCGGCGAATGTGCTGGACCGCTACATCCTGGCCAAGCTCGCGCAGCTGCGCGACGACCTCACCGGCGCGATGGACGTCTGTGACATCTCCGGTGCCTGCGAGCAGCTGCGCCAGTTCACCGACGCGCTGACCAACTGGTACGTTCGCCGGTCTCGCAACCGGTTCTGGGAGGAGGACGCCGAGGCCATCGACACCCTGCACACGGTGCTCGAGGTCACGGCACGGCTGGCGGCGCCACTGCTACCGCTGTCGACCGAGGTGATCTGGCGCGGGATCACCGGCGGCCGTTCGGTGCACCTGACCGACTGGCCGGAGGCCGACCTGCTGCCCAAGGATGCCGATCTGGTGGCGGCGATGGACCAGGTGCGCGAAGTCTGCTCGGTCGGGTCGTCGCTGCGCAAGGCCAAAAAACTCCGCGTGCGGCTGCCACTGCCGAAACTTACTGTTGCGGTGGACAGTCCGGCCCAGCTGGCTCCGTTCACCGACCTGATCGCCGACGAGCTCAACGTGAAAGCCGTGGAGCTGACCGACGATATCGACACCTACGGGCGGTTCGAGCTGACCGTCAACGCCCGGGCCGCCGGACCGCGGATCGGCAAGGACGTGCAGGCCGCGATCAAGGCCGTCAAAGCCGGCGAGGGCGTGCTCAATGACGACGGCACGCTCACCGCGGGCCCCGCGACGCTACTGCCCGAGGAGTACAGTTCCAAACTCGTTGCCGCCGAACCCGAATGGACCGCGGCCCTGCCGGACGGGGCCGGCCTGGTGGTGCTCGACGGCACCGTCACGCCCGAACTGGAGGCCGAGGGCTGGGCCAAGGACCGCATCCGCGAACTGCAGGACCTGCGCAAGTCCAGCGGGCTTGACGTCTCGGACCGGATCAGGGTGACCATGTCGGTTCCGGCGGAGAAGGCCGACTGGGCGCAGACCCACCGTGACCTGATCGCCGGTGAGATCCTCGCTACGAGTTTCGAATTCGTCGAGGCCGATGGGTTGGCGGAAGACGCAGCGATCGGCGATGGCGTCCGGGTGGCGATCGCTAAGGCGTGACGTCGGAGTGCAGCAGCGCGTCGAGCGCGCGGGTGGTCGAGTCCAGCGCCTCGTCGTAGGTCATGGCCGCACCGCGTTCGATCGCCGCGGCGTAGGTGTCGGCGCCGAGCTCGGTTTCGAGGCGCTCGAGCGCGCGTTGCCGATCGGGCACTTCGGGGGCGGGCACGCCGTATGTGTTGGCGAATACCCCTTCGGTCACGACCCCGCCAAGGAGCGCTGCCAACTCATGGTTGCCCGTTGACGCGAGCACTTGGATACCTCGGTCGAGCGCGGTCGCGACCGCGGTGCGCTCGCCCGTGCGGTGACTCTCGGTGATCGATTCCTGCAATGCCGACAATCCGCCAGGGGCGTCCCCTTTCTGGGCGCGGAGCTGGGCGGCGAGGGCAAGCGCCCGGCCTCGCCAGTTGGCCGAGAGCGATTCCCGGCGACTCAGCGCGATGCTCTCTTCCAGGGCAGCGAGGGCGTTCCCGGGCGCGGTACCCCATGACGTCAGCGCCACCAGGTACAGCCCCGTCATGATGAAGAATCGGAAGCGTCCCTCGCGGCCGATCCGCAGGGTCTCCTGCGCCTCGACCGCGGCAAACTCGAGGTCGCCGATCTGGGCGCTGTACCCCGCTGCGGCGGAGTGCAGTCTGGCGCGGGACAACGAATCTGCGTCGATGGCATCGAGTGCGGCCAGGCCTTCGGTCAGGATGCCGCGCATCTGGTCGGGCCGGCTGCTGAGAATCAGGGCCATGTAGGGAAGTTCAGGGGCGGGCGAGTCGGCAGAGATCGGGTCACGCAGCGCGTCCCGGGCGAGCTTGTGAGCCCGCACATAATCTGCCTGGTACCACGCGCTCGTGGATGCGACCGCGAGCACCACGCTCCGCACTCCGGGGCTGGCGCGCTCGGCGCGCTCGACGGCCTGATCGGCCCAGGAGAAGACTCCGGACCACTCTTCGAAGGTGTCTCGGCACAAGTCGGCGGTGATGCGAAGCGCCAGGTCGCCGTCTCTCTCATCGGCGGAGTCAAGCGCCCAAGCGACGGCTCCCCGGAGGTTGTCGACCTCGACCCGCAGGCGCGACCACCTCGCCAGTTCGTCAACGTTTCGTACGTCCCTCCGGCTTCTGCGGACAATGTCGGCGTAATGCTGGGCGTGACGGCGGCGGTAGGTATCCGCTGAGTCCGCAGCGTCGAGCCTTTCGCGGGCGTACTGGCGCATCGTTTCGAGCATCTGGTATCGGGTTGAGCCGGTCGACGTCCGGTCGGCTACCAACATCGATTTGGCCACCAGGCTGGAGAGCGCATCGATGACGTCCCAGTTCTCGATCTCGTCGGCGGCCACCGCTTGGGCCGCCGCGGCGTCGAAGGTGGCCGGGAAGACCCCCAGCCGATCGAAGACTTTCCGTTCGGTGTCCCCGAGCAGCGAGTAGGACCAATCGATCGCGGCACGCAGGGTGTGGTGGCGTTCCACCGACGCGCGGCGTCCGCCGGTGAGCAGCCGAAACCTCTCGTCGAGAAGGCCGGCGATCTCCGACGGGCTCAACGCCACGACTCGAGCCGCCGCCAGCTCGATGGCCAACGGAATGCCGTCGAGGCGGCGGCAGATCTCAACGATCGCCTGTGCATCAGACGCATCGAAGGTTTGTGATCCCAGCGCGGATGCTCGCTCGACGAATAGTCGGGTGGCGTCGGCCCGGGTCAGGTCTTCCAGGCCCGCAACTGCGTCCGGCACCGTCAGCGACCGCAGGCGGACGACCTGCTCGCCCGGCACGTCGAGCGCTTCTCGGCTGGTGGCCAGGACGCGCGCGAACGGACACCGCGCCAGGATGGCGTCCACCAGGCTGGCGGCAGCATCGAGCAGGTGCTCGCAGTTGTCGAGCACGATGAGAAGGCGGCGACTGCCGACGAATTCCGCGATACTCCAGACCGTCACGTCGCCCGATCCTCGCGCCAGGCCCAGGCTCGTCGCGACGACCTGCAGCATCGATGACGGGTCGGCGGCCGCGGCCAACTCGCATAGCCACACCCCGTCCGGATAGCCCGCGAGCACCTCGGCGGCAGCGTGCAGAGCCAGCCGCGTCTTGCCCACCCCGCCCATTCCGGTCAGGGTGACGACCCGTGCCGAGTTCAGTCCGTCGGCGATCAGCGTCAACTCGCGGTCGCGGCCGACGAAGCTCGTCTGCTGTACCGGCAGGTTGCCCGGAAATGCGTCCAGGGAACGCAACGGCGGGAAGTCGGAATGCAGATCCGGATGGCTGAGCCCGAAGATGGTCTCGGGCCGGCCCAGATCCGGTAACCGATGCGCGCCAAGGTCATTCAGCGTCGACCCGTCCGGCAGATGATCGCGAACCAGGTCGGCGGTCGTCTGCGACAGCACGATCTGGCCGCCGTGCGCGGTCCCGCGCAGCCGGGCCGTACGGTTGACGACGGGGCCGAAGTAGTCGCCCTCGCGAAGTTCGGCCTCGCCGGTGTGGATGGCGATCCGGACCCGCAGGTCGATTACCTCCGGCCATGCTTCGGACAGCAGCGCCCGTTGCAGAGCCAATGCCGCGGCGGCGGCATCGCTGGCCCGGGTGAAGGCGCCGAAGGCGCTGTCGCCCTCACCTTTGTGCTTGACGAGCGTGCCGCCGTGCGCGGCCACCACGTCGGCGACGATCCGGTCGTGGCGGGCCAGGGCCCGCTCCATCTCCCGAGTGTGGGCCTCCCAGAGTCGGGTCGAGCCCTCCACATCGGTCAGCATGAAGGTGACCGTCCCACTCGGCAGGTCGGCGTCCCACATTTCGGGATCGTACGACGTACGACGGCCTCCGCCGCACAGAAGCGATGACGGCCCTAAGCCTCGATCCACCGATCCACCGATACATTGTGTGGGGTTCGGGGTGTTGAATCGAGGAAAGTGCTCTCTGAACTGGGATGATCGATGTTCATTACGCATTGATCGCCCGAGTTTGTCGCCGCGTCGGCGGTGTTCGACCATGGTCCCCTTG
>CAVZZD010000017.1:0-114245 GCA_963779655.1 uncultured Actinomycetota bacterium
GGTGCCCGAGCGATGAGACGCCAACCACACGTTGGATTCAACACGGCCGGGCGAAAAGGGTTGAATTTGGACTCATTTGATGAATCTGTCGTCGAATATCGGTGCTGTTGTAGACGGTTCGAATCGGCCGGTCCTACTGTGACAAACGTGGAACACCGTACGACAGATCATCACAGCGCGGCCGGCCGCGCGATGCCTTCGACCACACCGCAAGCATGAGTTGGAAAGCCCTCGACTGGGCGACAGGCATCCGCGTCGGCTCGCCGACGATGAGGCTCATACTCATTCTGCTCGCAAACAAGGCAGACGAGAAGTTCTCTCGCTACCTTGCACGGCGTCTCGCGGTGTTACCCACGCCGCCAAGTCCCTCGCTCCGGCGCAAGACGCCCTGGTGCGGCGAGTGCGAAGACGAGCAATCCCGGACCATCACCGTCACACTCCCGGACGGAACTGAGGCGGCGGCATTCTGCCCCCGCTGCAGTCCGCAGAAGCGGCCACTGTCGATCGACCAGATGACAGCGAATATCGAAGGATGGTAAATCAATTGGAAACCAAAGTCTTTGACCACCTGCCCTTGCTGCTTGCAGTCCCCCGCGCTGCAGCCATCCTGGGCATCAGCCGCGCAGCGGCATATCGACTCGCAGCGTCGGGCGAGTTGCCGGTGCGCAGGCTCGGCGGCCGTGTCTACGTCGTCACGGCCCAGCTTCGAGAGCTGGTCGCATCATGAAGGGATCGGTCTCTCGCGGTGGCACCTATCATCGGCAGTTGGCCAGTCGCCGCGAATCAGCTCGATTTCCTACGTCCCGCTACGGTCGCCGGGCAGATCTCACTAGTCAGTGTCGTGGTGGGCAAGGTGCACACGCGGCTTCGGGACAACCCTGACGGCACGCGCGTCCGCGACGACCATTCCCAGGATCCACAGGCGGATCACACTGTGGGAACACCCGTTGGTCGACGGCGTACGGGCAATCAGGACCGCCGATGGCCCCAATGAATGTTTTGGTTGTGCACTCTAAGCTGGACAACAGGCCATGTAAGTGGAGCGGCAACAGAAATGGCAGACGACACCACCTCGTTGAGCTTCCTCAGCCGACGACCCTTTTGGTGGTTCCTGATAGGTCCGGCTGGCGCTGCTGCCTCGGTGTGGGGGAAGCGCCTAGGCGAGGACCGTCCACTTCTGGGTCATATCGTTTACATCCTCGGCCTAGTGCTTATCGCGGTCGGTCACGGCTGGGCCATCAACTGTGCGTACGTTCGTCTTGCCGGTCATCAGCGGCATCGTCAGCGACGCGCGTAAACGCAAGTAGCACGGACACGAGCGCATCGTGTCAGACGCCAGTTTGTTCAGCTGCATATCGACTCGCTGGAGAACGATGTTCCGCTTACACCTGACGACCACCGCAAGCTTGCGCGGTATCTCGACCGGCTCGCGGACGCCGCCGCCAAAAGCCCGGGGCGGCGTGGGCACTAGGACGGCGTCTATGCCGACATAGCCGAGTTCGCCAAGCAAGCCCACCGTGACCGCCACCCGGACCGGCCTGAGGGTTCGTGCGGCGATCGCAGCGAAAACGCAACATCACACCTGAGGTTGCGAACAAGTGGCGCGCCCGCGCACGTAAGGTCGGCCACCTTCAAGCAGAGACTCGCCAGCATGCCCAAACCACGTAAGGACACAACGAGATGACCACTCCCACAGGGGAAGCGCCAAAGCGACGCGGCGAGCGCACCGACAACTCAGTCAAGAAGCTGCCCAACGGCAAGGGGTGGCGCGCCCGGCCAACACTCGGCACCGATCCGGTGACCGGAAAGCAAGTCCGGCCAACCAAGGTGTTCGCGACCAAGAAGGCCGCTCAGGATTGGGTCACCGAGCAGCGCAGCCAGTGGAGTACGGCGGCATGGACACCCAAGTCCACCCGCACGTTCGATGAGGTCGCCGATCACTGGCTGACGCTGCGCGCGGCCGATCCGTCAATCGGGCCGAACACGGTGCGCGCGGACCGCGAGTCGCTGGCTTACGCCCGCAGGGCATTCGGAGCGGTGCCGGTGCAGAAGCTCACGCCCGCCGCCTTGGCCGACTGGTCGGCCACGCTGACCGGCAAGGACGGCAAGGTGCTGGCACCGGCCACGAAACGCCGCGCGATCGTTCGGGTCAAGTCGGTCATGGTCCATGCGCGCAAGATGCGCTGGCTGACCTATGACCCCGCGGCTGATCTGGACTCGCCCGAACAGAGGGCGGTCACCGCGACCGCGGCCGACGACATATGGACACCCGCGCAGATGGCCAAGTTCCTCGATCACGTCACCGCCCACCGCCTCGGCGGGTGCTTCGCGTTGACGCTGCTGGGGTTGCGCCGTGAAGAGGTCGGTGGACTGCGCTGGTCGGACATCGAACTAGACACCGGCGCGCTGCACATCCGTCGGGCCCGCGTCGACGTGAACGGCCGCGACACCATCGTGCCCACCAAGACTGAGCGCAGTGCCCGCGGTCTCCCGGTGCCGCCGCGCGAGCTGGCGATGCTCAAGGCGATGCGCTCGGTACACCTGCGCGAGCGCCTGGCGGTGGGCCGACCACTCACCGACGCCGACCTATTGCTGTCACGCGTCGATGGAACGTGGCTACCGGTGCGCGAATACTCGCGCGAGTTTGCCGCCCAACGCACCGCCGCCGGGCTCGAGGCGATCACGCTCGGCAAGCTGCGGCACAGCAACATCTCACGGATGCGCGCGGCAGGCATCGCCGCCGATGTGGTTGCCGCCTGGCACGGCCATACCGAGCGCATGACCCAGGCCGTCTATGGGCGGGTCACCGACGACCGCCTGACCGCAGCCGCGGACGTCTTCTCCTCCGCGGTAGGACAGATTTAGGACACAAGGCTGTCCTGCGGCTCGATCCGGCTAACAAGAAAACCCGCTCCGACCCTGGTCAGAGCGGGTTTTCGACGTGGAGCTAAGGGGATTCGAACCCCTGACCCCCACACTGCCAGTGTGGTGCGCTACCAACTGCGCCATAGCCCCTGAAGTCGTGCTCGTCGAAGCTACACCAACCAGTACTTCCGGTTCAAAACCGCTGCTCACGGCAGCTCGCCGCGCGGCCTCCGGGCCGAGCGGACGCGCCGGCGTGTGCTCGGTCGACGACTTCGGACGGGTTTCCGGCGCGAACACCCAGCCGATGCCGGCGGCCAGCAGGATCACGCCGCTGATCACGAACGCCATGTTGAACGACAGGTGCTGGGCGATATAGCCCACCGCCAGTGAGCCGAGGATCGCGCCGAAATCCGACATCATCTGAAACGTCGCCACCGCGGTTCCGCCGCGGGCCTTGCTGCCCACGATGTCGGCCACCGCGGCCTGCTGCGGGGAGATGAACATGCCGGTCGCCGCGCCCGTGACGTACGCGGCGGCCAGGAACACCGGCAGCGAGGACGTGAAGCCCACCAGAGCGGTCGCCACCGCCGACACCATCAGCCCGACGATGAGCAGCAGCCGCCGGCCGACCCGGTCGGACAGGTAGCCGCTCGGGATCACCGCCGAGACGTTGCCGATCGCGAACGTCGCCAGCGCCAAGCCCGCCATGCCGGCGCCACGGCCGAGCACATCGACCACGAACAGCGGCACCAGCGCGATCCGCAACCCGAACGCCGACCACCCCGTCGCGAAGTTCGACAACAGCGCGGCCCGGTAGGCCGGGTGGCGCAGCACGGTGCGCACCGACACCGCCGGTTCGGTGCTCACTTCGGGCGCGCCGATCGGCGAATTCCGCAGACTGAAGAACACCACTGCCGCGGCGACGAGCAGCGCCGTCCCGTAGATGAGGAACGGCGCGGACAGCCCCAGACCCGCGGTGAGGCTGCCGAGCACCGGGCCGCCGACGGACCCCACCAGGAACGCCGACGAGAACAGCCCCGCCACGCGGCCGCGTGCATCCGCGGGTGAGATCCGGATCATCAGGCCCAGCGACGACACCGTGAACATCGCCGAGCCCAAGCCACCCAGCGAGCGGAACAACAGCAGCTGCCAGTACGTCTGCGCGAACGCGCACGCCCCGGTCGACAGCGCGACGATCAACAGGCCGGTGATGTAGACCCGCCGCTCCCCCAGCCGCTGCACCAACAGCCCGGCCGGCGGTGCCCCGACCAAGCGCATCACCGCGAACGCGGTGATGACGAAGGTCGCGGCGCTGATGCTGACGCCGAAGTGCCGGGCGTACTGCGGCAGCACGGGCGCCACCACGCCGTAGCCGAGCGCAACCACCGCGTTCGCGCTGACCAGCAGCCAGACCTCCGACGGAAGACTGGGCTTGTCGGACTCGGTCACGCGATGACTGTATTCACCACCTCGCGGGCGGCGTCCTGCACCTGTGCCAGATGCTCGGGTCCCTTGAACGACTCGGCGTAGATCTTGTAGACGTCCTCGGTGCCCGACGGCCGCGCGGCGAACCACGCGTTCTCCGTCGTCACCTTCAGCCCGCCCAGCGCGGCGCCGTTGCCCGGCGCGGTGGTCAGTTTGGCGGTGATCGCCTCGCCGGCCAGTTCGGTGGCGCTGACCTGCTCGGGCGACAGCTTGCCCAGCCGCGCCTTCTGCTCGCGGTTGGCGGGTGCGTCGATGCGGGCGTAGGTCGGCGCACCGTACTTCTCGGCCAGTTCGGCGTAGCGCTGCGACGGCGTCTTGCCGGTGACCGCCAGGATCTCCGATGCCAGCAGCGCCAGAATGATGCCGTCCTTGTCGGTGGTCCAGGTGGTTCCGTCCTTACGCAGGAACGACGCGCCCGCAGATTCTTCACCGCCGAAACCGATTGTGCCGCTGATCAATCCGTCGACGAACCACTTGAAGCCGACCGGTACCTCGAGCAGCTTGCGGCCGATACCCGCCACCACCCGGTCGATGATCGAACTGCTCACCGCGGTCTTGCCGACGGCCACGGTGTCCGGCCAGTCCGGCCGGTGGGTGTAGAGGTAGTCGATCGCGACCGCCAGGTAGTGGTTCGGGTTCATCAGCCCGCCGTCGGGGGTGACGATGCCGTGCCGGTCGGAGTCGGCGTCGTTGCCGGTGGCGATCTGGTAGTTCCCGATCTTGCCGATCAGCGAGGCCATCGCATTGGGTGAACTGCAGTCCATCCGGATCTTGCCGTCGGTGTCCAGGGTCATGAACCGCCACGTCGGGTCGACCAGTGGGTTGACCACCGTCAACTCCAGGTTGTGCGCCTCGGCGATCGCACCCCAGTAGTCGACGCTGGCACCACCGAGCGGGTCGGCGCCGATCCGGATGCCCTCCGCGCGAATCGCGTGGATGTCGACGACGTTGGGCAGGTCACTGACGTAGGCGTCCATGTAGTCGTGCTTCTGTGCGGTGCCCAGCGCCCGGGCCAGCGGCACCCGCTTCACGTCCTTGAGCCCGTCGCGCAGAATCTCGTTGGCGCGCTTGGCGATAACCCCGGTGGCATCGGTGTCGGCCGGGCCGCCGTTGGGCGGGTTGTACTTGAAGCCGCCGTCGCGCGGCGGGTTGTGCGACGGCGTGACGACGATGCCGTCGGCCAGGTCGGCGTCGCGGCCGCGGTTGAACGCCAGGATCGCGTGGCTGACCGCCGGCGTCGGGGTGTACCGGTCGGCCGAATCGATCATCGCCACAACGTCATTGGCGGCCAGCACCTCCAGCGCCGACACCCAGGCGGGCTCGGACAGCCCGTGCGTGTCGCGGCCGATGAACAGCGGGCCGGTGGTGCCCTGCGCGGCGCGGTATTCGACGATCGCCTGGGTGGTCGCCAGGATGTGGTTCTCGTTGAACGCACCGTCCAGGCTCGAGCCCCGGTGCCCCGACGTGCCGAACGCCACCTGCTGGTTGATGTCGTCGGGATCGGGCAGCACGGTGTAGTAGTCGGTGACGAGGTGGGCCACATCGATCAGGTCTTCGGGTTGCGCCGGTTGCCCGGCCCGCGGATTGGCTGCCATGGGATTGATTCTGCTCTCAACGGACTGCCTGTGTCTGGCGGTCGGCCTTGCCGTTCATACTGGCGGCGTGTTCGGTCACGACAACCGGGAGCTGGCGGCCGTCTTCGTCGGCGGCGCACTGGGCACCGTCGCCCGCGCCGCGCTGGCAACCCTGGCCGTTCCCGATCCCGCGCACTGGCCCTGGCCGACGTTCGTGGTCAACATCGTCGGCGCATTCCTGCTGGGCTATTTCAGCACGCGGCTGCTGGAACGGCTTCCGCAGTCGAGTTACCGTCGCCCGCTGCTGGGGACCGGGTTGTGCGGCGGACTGACGACCTTCTCGACGATGCAGGTCGAGACGCTGCGCATGCTGGAGCATCACCACTACGGCCTGGCCATCAGCTACACCGCGGTGAGTTTGATCGCCGGATTCGCCGCGGTGCACCTCGCCACGGGCCTGGTGCGGCGGGCACGGGTGCGCGCATGAGTGTCGCAGTGTGGGCGGGAGTATTCGTCATCGGCGGGTTCGGTGCGGTGGCCCGCTTCGTGGTCGACCGCGCGGTGGCGCGGCGCACGGCGCGACCGTTCCCGTTCGGCACGCTGGCGGTCAACGTGTCGGGCGCGGTGCTGCTGGGATTCATCAGCGGGTTGACGCTCAGTCACCAGGCCGCGTTGCTGGCAGGCACCGCTTTCGTCGGCGCCTACACGACGTTCTCCACGTGGATGTTCGAGACGCACCGCCTGGCCGAGGAACGCCAGTTCTGGCCGGCGGCCGCCAACATCGTGGTCAGCGTGGCGCTGGGCGTGGCCGCCGCGATGCTCGGCGCACTGTTGGCCGGCCTCCCGTGAGCCGGAGCGGAGCAGCGCAGCGAGCGACGGGAACGAGGTGAACAAACTCACCACTTATCTCGCCGAGCGGGAACGCGCCGGCGGCCGGTTCGTCACCGACGCGATGCTGGACCTGTTCGCCGCCCGAGGAGTCGCCACCAGCGTGCTGCTGCGCGGCATCGCCAGCTTCGGTCCGCGCAACATCGTCCGCACCGACGAGTCGCTGAGCCTGTCGGAGGATCTGCCCGTCACGATCGCCGCGGTGGACACCCCCGAGGTGATCGGCGCCCTGATGGATGACGTGGTGGCACTGATCGGCCGCGGCCTGCTCACCCTGGAACGGGCCAGGCTCGTCGACGGTGAGTTCCCCGTCGTCGACGGAGGCGATGCGGTGCGGATGACGCTCTACGTCGGCCGTCAGCAGCGCGCCGGCGGCGTCGCGGCCCATGTCGCCGCCTGCGCGGTCTTTCACCGTCTCGGTTTCGCGGGCGCCATCGTCTACCTCGGCGTCGACGGCACCGTCGGGGGCCAACGCCGGCGCGCGAAGTTCCTCAGCCGCAACGTCGACGTCCCGATGATGCTGGTCGCGGTCGGCACGGCCGCCCAGGCCGAGTCGGCCGTCGCGGAACTGGCCCGGCTCATCCCCGAACCGTTCCTGACCGTCGAGCGGATCCGGGTCTGCAAGCGCGCCGGGCAGCTGTTCGACCGCCCGCACGCATTCCCCGCCGCCGACGCCGATGGCCTACATCTGTTCCAGAAACTCACGGTCTTCACCGACGAGGACGCCCGCCACGACGGCCAGCCCATCCACCGCGCCCTGGTACGCCGGCTCCGCGAATCCCATCACGCCAGCGGCGCCACCGTGCTTCGCGGCCTGTGGGGGTTCGCCGATGACCGACCGCCGCACGGCGACCGGATGTTCCGGCTGGGCCGAAGTGTTCCGGTCGCCACCGTCCTGGTCGACACCCCGGATGCCATCGCAACCAGCTTCGACATCGTCGACGAACTCACCGCCGAGCACGGTTTGGTGACCAGCGAGATGGTGCCCGCCATGTTGGCCCTCGACGGCGGGAATCGACGGGGCGGCACCCGGTTGGCGCGGCACCGATACTGATCGGGTAAGCCTAGCCTTGGCTTACCTGGCCGTGTACCGTCCCACGCCATGGAGACGTCTGGTCCGGCCGCGGTGAGCGCCGCCCTCGAAGAGATCCTGCGCGACGATCTCAACGTCGACACCAGCCGCGTCACCGGTGACTCCCGCCTGATCGACGACGTCGGCCTGGACTCGGTGGCGTTCGCGGTGGGCATGGTCGCGATTGAGGACAAGCTCGGCGTTGCGCTGTCCGAGGAGGATCTGCTGACCTGCGATACGGTCGGCGACCTCGAAAACGCCATCCTGGCAAAGGTTCCGGCCGCCCGCGAGTCGACGATGCGGGGCGAGGGACGAGCCCCGCTGAGGAGCGAGCGATGAGAACCCCCGAGTCGACGATGCGGGGCGAGGCAGCCCGGTGAACGTGCTCGCGACCGCGCTGTCGCGGGCGATGACGGAGTCGACACACGATCTGGTGGTTCTCGACCGCGACAGCGGCAATTGGAACCGGTACCCGTGGACCGAGGTGCACGCGCGCGCCGAATCCGTTGCGGCCCGCATCCTCGACGGACCCGACGGTGCCGTCGGGCTGGTTGGCGAGCCGACCGTCGAATTGGTCGCCGCCATCGCGGGCACCTGGATGGCGGGGCGCGCCCTGTCGATCCTGCAGGGACCGGTACGGGGTGCCGACGTCTCGCACTGGGCGCGCGCCACCCTCGATCGCTTCACCGGCGTCGGTGTGCGGGTGGTCTTCAGCCACGGTACGGTGCGGGACGCCTTGTGCGACAACACCTCCGGCCTGCCGGTGCACGACGTGCTGACCGTCGCCCGTGTCGGCAGCCGCGCCGCGGCGATGCCGGACTCCGATGCCCCCGCCGTGCTGCAGGGCACCGCCGGGTCGACGGGCTCACCGCGCACCGCGCTGCTGTCGCCCGAGGCGGTGCTCAACAACGTCACCGGACTGCTCGCGCACACGCGGGTGGACCCCTCGGTCGACGTCGGCTGCACCTGGCTGCCGCTCTACCACGACATGGGATTGTCCTTCCTGCTCAGCGGCGCGCTCAGCGGCGCCGAACAGTGGCTGGCGCCCACCGCGGCATTCTCCGCATCGCCGTTCCGATGGCTGCACTGGCTGTCCGAGAGTCGCGCGTCCATGACGGCCGCACCGAACTTCGCCTACACCGTGCTCGGCAGGTATGCGCGCCGGGTTTCCGATGTCGACCTCGGCGCGTTGCGGTTCGCCCTCAACGGCGGCGAGCCGATCGACTGTGACGGCTTTGCGACATTCCTGACCGAGATGGGCCGGTTCGGGCTCGATCCGCATGCCGCCGCCCCGTCCTATGGACTGGCGGAGGCCACCTGCGCCGTCACCGCGCCGATGCCCGGAACGGGCCTGCGCTACGACGAGATCCGTTCGACCGGAACCGACTCCGTGCACAAGCACGCGATGCTCGGGGATCCCATTGCGGGCATGCAGCTGCGACTCCTGCCCTCGGACAGCCAGGGCATCGACATCCCGGACCGCGAGGTCGGCGAGATCGAGATCCGGGGCCCTTCGATGATGTCGGGGTATCTCGGCGCCGACCCGGTCGATCCCGAGACCTGGTTCCCCACCGGCGATCTGGGTTATCTGACCGACGGCGGTCTGGTGGTATGCGGCCGGGTCAAGGAACTCATCACCGTCGCCGGCCGAAACGTGTTCCCGACCGAGGTCGAGCGCGTCGCCGCGCAGGTCCGTGGCGTCCGGGAGGGCGCGGTGGTGGCCGTGGGCGCCGACGGGGCTTCGGTGCGGCCCGGGCTGGTGATCACCGCCGAGTTCCGCGGTCCCGACGAAGCGGGTGCCCGCAGTGAGCTGGTGCAGCGGATCGCGTCCGAGTGCGGCGTCGTGCCTTCAGATGTCGTATTCGTCTCGCCGGGAACACTGCCGCGGACGTCGTCGGGCAAGCTGCGGCGACTCGAGGTCAAACGAAACCTGGAGGTGGCGCGGTCATGACCGCATCCGTCGCGCTCGATGTTGCCGGGTACCGCGCACTGCTGGACGAGGTGTTCGACGAGCAGGTGGTCGCCTGGACCGCGGAAGCCGAAGCAACCGAACGCTTTCCGCGCAAGCTGATCGAGTATCTGGGCGCTTCCGGCGTCTTCACCGGCAAGTGGGGCGACCAGATCCAGCCGGATGTCGGCAAGCTGCTCGAGCTCGCCTACCAGCTGGGCCATCTCGGCTCGGCCGGCATCGGCGTCGGCGTCAGCCTGCACGACTCGGCGATCGCGATCCTGCGCAGGTTCGGCAGGTCCGATTACCTCAAGGCCATCGCCGACGCCGCGACCCGGGGCGAAGCCGTCCTGTGCATCGGCGCCTCCGAGGAGTCCGGCGGTTCCGACCTTCAGATCTGCGAGACCGAAGTGCGTTCGGCACGAGGCGGTTTCGAGGTCCGCGGGATCAAGAAGTTCGTCTCGCTGTCCCCCATCTCCGATCACATCATGGTGGTGGCACGCAGTGTCGACCACGATCCGAACAGCCGGCACGGCAGCGTCCTGGTGATCGCCGTCCCGACGTCCCAGGTCGACGTGCAGACCCCCTACCGCAAGGTGGGAGCGGGACCGCTGGACACCGCCGCCGTGCACATCGACACGTGGGTGCCTGCCGACGCGTTGGTCGCGCGGGCGGGTACCGGCCTGGCCGCCATCTCTTGGGGCCTGGCCCATGAGCGGATGTCGATCGCCGGGCAGGTGGCATCGTCGTGCCAGCGGGTGCTGGGCATCACGCACGCCCGGATGATCCACCGCCGCCAGTTCGGCGCGACCCTCTTCGAGCACCAGGCGCTGCGCATGCGGATGGCCGACATGCAGGCCCGCGTCGATCTACTTCGCCACGGCCTCAACGGGATTGCCGCAGATGGTCGGCTGGACCTGCGTTCGGCCGCCGCCGTCAAGGTCACCGCGGCCCGGCTCGGCGAGGAGGTGCTGTCGGAGTGCATGCACCTCTTCGGCGGGGCCGGCTATCTCGTCGACGAGACGCCGCTGGGCCGGTGGTGGCGGGATATGAAGCTGGCCCGCGTCGGCGGTGGCACCGACGAGGTGCTCTGGGAGCTGGTGGCCGCGGCCATGCGGCCCGACCACGACGGCTACGCCGAGCTGATCGGCGGCTGAGGCGCACGCCTCTACCGGCGATGCAACGCGTAGAGCGCCATCCGCCGGTTGGCCATATCGTGCTCGCCGAGGAACTCACAGCCGGCGAATTCGCACAGCCGGCGGGCCGCAGTGTTTCGGTGGTCTGGATCGAACATGATTCGGCGGCAACGGGTTTCGATCTGGAAGAGGCTTGCCGTGAGCCGCGGCAGCAGCAACGGGCCGAACCCGCGGTTGACGATGTTGAGATCGGCGATCGCGGCGTGCAGACCGAGGTCATACGGGTCGGCGTCATACCGCGGCGCGATGGAATCCTTGGCCGCCCGGTAGACCTCGACGTAGCCGTGCTCCTGACCGCGCAGGCTGCCGATCAGCGGCCGCGAATAGCTTCCCGCGAGTTGGGCGCGCAGATATCCACGCCACCGCTCCGGCGGCCAGTCGTACTCCCAGGCCTCGGCGAGGTGCGGCCGGTTCATCCACCCCGAGACCGTCTCGGCGTCGACGTCGGGATCGACAACACGAATGCCGTACGGCTCGGCGAACACCGGGATCGGCGGCGGCGGCACGGCGGCGACCTCGTCGGACAACTCCGTCAACTCGCGGGCCAGGATCGGGAGGTCGGCGCCCAGGATCTCCTCAGTCATCGTGAGGGCTGAGCCTACCCGAGAGGTTAGGCTAGGTTTGGCTTCCCTGATCGGAGAGCACGGTGAACAACACCGCGGAGTCCTCGATGGCCGACAGGCTGTGCCGGTCCGGTGGAACCACCAGATAGTCGCCGACGGAGCCGTCGACGCTGTCGGCGCCCGCGATCAAGCGCACATGACCGCGCAGCACCAGCAGGGTGGCCTCGCCGGGGGTCTCGTGCTCGGCAAGTTCCTGCCCGGCCGCCAACGCGATCACGGTCTGGCGCAGAGAGTGTTCGTGGCCGCCGTAAACGGTATGGGCTGCCCGGCCGCTGTGGGCCGACCTGGCGGCGGCGATCTGCTCGTCGATCACACCGGTCAGTGAAAGGGATTCCATCGTTTCTCCGCTCGCCTGCTTTCGCCTCAGGCCGCCATCAACAGCACGCCCGTCACCACCAAGCCAACCACCTTGGCCACTTCGAGTACGACATATACGTAATGCGCATTGGATCGCGGCCCCTCGGCGCCGGCCAGCACCGCGTCCGTCCTCCGGGTCAGGGCGCCGCGCACCACCAACACCTGGATCATGAGTGCCGCCACCGCCGCCAGGATCGCCGCTTCGACCGAAGCGGACGGCACGTCGAGGAACAGCGCCACCAGGATCACCGCCGCGAGCACCGCCTCACAGATGTTGAGCGCGCGGAACACCAACCGTCCGATACCCAGTCCGAGTGGCAGCGTGATGCCCGGCGCGCGGAACTTGAGCGGCGCCTCGAGGAACGAGATCGCCAGCACCATGCCCAACCAGACGAACACCGCGGCGACAGCGACGGACCACGCCGCGCTCACCGCTCCGCCTCCAGCAAGTCCGCCAGCACGGCAAGGTGACTGAGATCGAGTTCCTTGGTGGCGGTCACCAAGGTGACGGCGCCGGCCGCCGTCAGAGCCTTGAGTTCGTCAAGGGCCGCCGCGGCGGCCGGTTGGTGGAGCTCTGCGGTATAGCGTCGCGCGAATTCATCGAACTTTGCCGGGTCGTGGCTATACCAGTGCCGCAATTCCGTTGACGGCGCAACGTTCTTGAGCCATCGGCCCACTCGCGGGTCGTCCTTGCGGATGCCCCTGGGCCATAGCCGGTCCACCAGCACCCGCGTCCCGTCAGCGGGGCGGACGGCGTCGTACACCCGAACCGTATTCATATGGGCAAGTTCAACATCCCGGTCAGGAACCCGCAAGGGACCAGGGTCCCGCCGGTAGTGACGTCAGTCCCGCGACGGACGACAATGTCCTTTGTGAGCGACGATCCCGTAGAAACTTTGCTGCGCTGGGAGTCCGCAGGTGGCCTGTGGCGTGTAATTGGCCGGGGCGGTGGAAGTTTGACGGTGGGCCTGTTCCGATGCGATGGCGGGGAGCAGATCGATTTGCTGCGGTCGGATGACGCAAATCTGATTGAATTCGTCGGCGCGCGGGAGTCGAATTTCGATTGACGGACGCGTCAACTTTGGGCTTCTACCTGGTGTAACGTTCGCTCGCGTGAAGCTGGTCATCGCCGCGGCGACCGTCGTCGCGTTGATCGGTATGTCCTCTTCGAGCGTGACCTCCGGCGTGCGTCTGGGCTCCGTAGCCGCTCCCACACCCGCCGCAGTCGAGCAGCCGATTCCGCGGCAGGCGCAACCGCCCCCGGCACCCCTGACCGCGCAGCGGTTCGCTTCCGGTGTGGCGGCACTGCCCGCCGCGCCTGCTCCCAAACCCGCTGCCGCACCGGCGCCCAAGCCCGTCGCTGTTGCGCCGACGACCAAGGCCGCGGCACTCGTCCCGGCACCCAAGCCCGCAGCCGCAGCCCCGTCCCCGCAGGCCGCCATCGACCCCTCGTCGCCGGAGGCCATCGGTTTGGCCCAGTTGTGGCGCGCCCGCGGCGCCGGCGCGATCGACACGCTCAAGCAGGTGGTCGAGGAGATGGCCAAGTCCGTGCGGAAACGCGATGTCACGAACGTCCGCAATGACTGCGTCCTGGTCGGCGCCATCGGTGAGGCGATCACCCAGTCGCTGCCCGCGCCCAACAAGCAGGTCGACACCCTGTTTCGTCAGGCGGCCAACAGCATCAAGGCCGGTGCGCTGAAGTGCAAGAGCTGGGGCCCGGGCCTGTCGAAGAGCCAGACGGATTCCTTCCTGATGGACATGAAGGACGCTGTCAACGACATCAAGGCGACCAAAGACGCCTGGTGAAGCTATAGCGCGGTGGTGTCAGCGATTTCGCCGATACCGGCCACCGCGCACACCCGGCCGGAATTGGGCCCGAACGGCCAAAGATGCAATTCGAACGTTCGCGGCCATCGTCCCCGCTCACTGGCCAGGCGCACCCAACCCCTGACCGATTCGCCGGCTTGCCCGACGAGCACCAGCGGCGACGGCGATCGGGTGGGAAAGCCGGGTTCCGGCAGTGGCGGCAGCTGCGGCGCAGGCCTGAGGTACTCGATATCCGCCACGCAGTCGACCGAACCGGCCCCCGGGGCAAACTCCAGTTCGAGGTCGACGTCGACGTACTCCTGGACCAGGTAGCCACGAATGAACGGCACATCGCCCGTTTTCCCGACGACGGCGCCATGCACGTGTATTGCCGTGTGGAATACGTCATTTCGACCGACGATCAATTGCACCGACGCTTCCGGCGGCTCCTCGTAGCGCCACGGCGCTGCCGGTGTGCGCACCGTCAGTGCGAGGCACGCCCCCGCCGGTTCACCCAGCTGCCGGCGTACCTCTTCCAGTGCCGTCTGAAACTCGACATACTGCTGACAGTTTCGGGCGCGGGCATCGATGAATGCGCGACGCGCGTCCTCCAGTTGGGTGGCCGTAGGGGGTTGCCCCAGCCGGTGGGCCAGTCCGCGGGGACGACGTTGCAACGCCAGGTTCTGGTGATCCGCGGCGCTGCCCTCCCAGTCGGCGACTCTGGCCAATACCGCCCGCGCCGCCTCGTCGCGCGCATCGACGAGCGCCTGCCGGCTCTCGGCAGCCGACCCCATGAGCAGGTACACCATGCCGAGGTGCCAGTGCACAATCGCTTGTGCGAGTTGAGGTTCCGCCTGGGTGTAGGTGACCTGCAGCGCGTCGACGAACTTGTCCCGCGCCTTGTCCAGGTTCCTCAGCCGCTCGTCGTCCCGGCGCGCCGTGCGCGCCTGGTTCAGGTTGTAGCGGCCCGCCCCGAAGGCCTGCCGGAAACTGAGCTGGCTCAACTCGTCGACCTTGTGCTCGATGCGGTCAAGCGCCTCGGTGACCTCGTCCTCCCGGTCGAGCAGCGCCTGCAGGATCGAGGTGGTCGCAGCGGCCCAGTCGCCGGGATCGGGCGGCTGGCCGGTGATCAGTGCCTTGACCGCTGCGCCGGCGAGTAACGGCAGGAGCGTCGTCGAGATGAGTTCTGGCATGGACTTATCCCCCGCGTTCCGAACCCGCACCGATACCCCGTGCGCGCAGGCGAAGGTCCATGCGGCGATGATGGCACAAGCAGGAAAGCGCCGACATGGAGGTGAGACGGCAATGTGGATTCGACGAGCTGCCCTTGGAGCGCTTGCATCCGCGGTGCTCACGGTGGGTATCGCACCGTCCGTTCACGCCGCGCCGGACAGCGACGCCGACAACGCCTACCTGGCGGCAATGAACCACGGCACGCTCTGCTGCCCGGACCAACCGGCCACGCCCATCAACGCGGGCGCCCCCGACAACCAGATCCAGGTCGGCAAGTCGGCGGCCGAGTACATGACCGCCTACCCCACCCTGCGGGCGTTCCATGACGTCCAGAAGCTCAATCAGCAGAAACTCGGCCTGGACCCGTTCGGCGCGGGCGAACTGGTCGTCATCGCGATGCGGTTCTACGCGTCGCCGTCGGTGGAGGGCCAGGTACGGGCGCAGATGGGCCCCGAAGCCGACCACTGGTACGGCAACGGGAGCTAACCGGCCCCACGGCGCGCCACCCGGCGATAACATCAGCTTCGCCGGCCACGTTTCGGGGCCGAGGGCAACTCAAAGGGGATGGTCCTATGGCTTCGGACACGGCCGCCGCGATCGTCAAGAGCGTTGGCGGTGCCGCCAACATCGAAAGCCTCAGCCACTGCGCCACCCGGTTGAGGTTTCAGCTGCGCGACGCATCGGGAGTTCAGCAGTCGGTGGTCGAGGCCGTACCCGGCGTGATGGGGGCCGTCCCGCAGGCCGGTGACCGGTTCCAGGTCGTCATCGGCGGCGGAGTGCAGAACGTCTACAACGACATCATGAAACTGCCGGGCATAGGCGACGGCGGCAGCCCCACCGACGCGGCGGCGATCAAGGCCGCCGCCCGCGCGAAGGGCCCCCGCGGCAAGTTCGCCTGGCTGGACGGCTTCTTCGAGTTCCTGTCCGACTCGTTCCGCCCGCTCCTGCCCGCCCTGCTCGGCGCCTCGCTGTTCATCACCTTCATGGCGCTGATGAGCACCCTGGGCGTCATCCCGAACTGGGCCGACCCGCGCACCGAGCTGTCGCCGTCGTGGCAGTTCGTGAACCTGATGTGGCAGTGCGTGTTCGTCTTCCTGCCGTTGATGGTGGCCTACAACGCTTCGAAGAAGCTCGATGCTGACCCGTGGGTGGGTTTCGCCATCATGGCCGTCGTGATGCTGCCCGGCTTCACCGCCTTCAAGGACGTCGCGCAGAAGCTCACGGTGTTCGGCTCAGAGGTCGACATCGTGCACATCTTCGGTGTCCCGCTGACCGTGTTCAACTACAGCTCGCAGGTGTTCCCGCCGCTACTGATGGCCGCGGTGCTCGGGCCGCTGTACAAGGGCCTGAAGCGGCTCATCCCTGAGAACGTCCAGCTGATCTTCGTGCCGTTCCTGGCGATGCTCATCATGATCCCGCTGACGGCGTTCCTGATCGGCCCGATCGGCGTGTACGCCGGCGCCGGCCTGGGTCATCTGCTCAAGTCGATCAACGACTTCTCGCCGCTGATCTTCGCCATCGTCATCCCGTTGGCGTATCCGTTCATGGTGCCGCTGGGTCTGCACTGGCCGATCAACGCGATCATGCTCATCAACATCCAGACCTTGGGCTACGACTTCATCCAGGGCCCGATGGGCGCCTGGAACTTCGCCTGCTTCGGCGCCACCGCCGGCGTGCTGCTCCTGGCCTGGCGGGAACGCGACGCGCAGATGAGGCAGACCGCGACCGGCGCGCTGGCCGCCGGCCTGCTCGGCGGTATCTCCGAACCGTCGCTCTACGGTATTCACTTGCGGTTCAAGCGAATATATCCGCGCATGCTGGTCGGGTGTCTGGTCGGCGGCGTCATCATCGGACTCGGCGGCGGTGTGAAGACCAGCGCGTTCGTGTTCACCTCGCTGCTGACCATCCCGGCGTTCTCCAACATGGCGCTGTATGCCATCGCCGTCACCGCGGCCTTCCTCACGGCGATGATCCTGGTGATCATCTCCGGCTACAAGACGCCCGAGCAGCAGGCCGAGTTCGAGGCCGCCCGGGTGCCCGTCGCGGACCTGGAGACCGCACCCCGGGGCGCCAGCGCGGGCACGATTGCCGCCGCTTCCGCCACCAAGGCGGCCGACGACGCCGGCGTGATCACCGAGATCGCGTCCCCACTCGACGGCACGGTGGTGTCACTGGCCGACGTGCCCGACCCGGTGTTCAGCAGGGGCACCATGGGACCCGGCATCGCGGTGATGCCCTCAGGTGACACCGCGTACTCCCCCGGAAACGGGATCGTCGTCGCGGCGCAGCCGACCGGTCACGCGTTCGGCCTGGTGCTCGACGGCGGCATCGAGGTCCTGATCCATGTCGGCATCGACACCGTGCAACTCAAGGGCGATGGCTTCCAGGTGCACGTGAAGAAGGGCGACAAGGTCACTGTGGGCACACCGCTGGTGACGTTCGACCGCAAGGTCATCGAGGACGCCGGCTACTCGTTGATCACCCCGGTGATCGTGCTGAACGGAAAGAAGTTCGCGTCCGTCGACCCCGCCGCCTCCGGCGAGGTGAGTGCCGGGTCGCCGATCCTCGCGGTGCAAACGCAGGCGGCGCCCGCCAACGTCTGACCCGGCGTCGTCACCGCATCCGCCACGGCCACTGTCGGCGCTCGAAAAGCTGTCCTTGGCGCGTTAAGCGCCAATGTCAGCGGTGATCACGCATAGGCTTCTGGGGTGCGATTGTCGTGGCCGTTGATCGGCCGCATGGAGGAGATGCGAACCATCGAGGCCGCCATCCTGGCCCCGGGCACTTCCGGGATCGTTGTATGCGGGGCGGCAGGTGTGGGCAAGAGCCGGATCGCCCGTGAGGCATTGTCGGTCGTCGCGTCGCAGGGCTGCGAAGGCCGGTGGGCGGTCGGCAGTTCCTCGGCGCGGGCGATCCCGCTGGGCGCCTTTACGGCGTGGGCGCAACCGGGTGTCACCGACACCGTCGAGTTGTTGCGGCGGGTGATCGAGTCGCTGACTGCCGCACCCCCCGGGACGACGGTGGTGGTCGGTGTCGACGACGTGCATCTGCTCGATGACCTTTCGACGTTCGTCGTGCATCAGATCGTGCAGCGGGGTGCGGCGAAAGTGGTGCTCACCGTTCGCGATGGTGAACAGATTCCCGTCGCGGTCCATGAGATCTGCCAGCTCGGCCAGTTTGACCGGCTCGACCTGCAGCCACTATCGCCTCACGAATCCACCGCGCTGCTATCGGCGGCGCTGAATGGATCGGTGGATCCAGATGCCGCTCAACGGCTATGGAAGTTAACTCGCGGCAATGTTCTGTACCTGCGCAACATCGTCGAGCAGGAAGTCGGTGACGGCCGGCTCGCGCGGCAGCACGGCTGCTGGAGGTGGAGCGGCGATCCGATCGTGCCGCCGGGCTTGGTCGAACTGATCGAATCGCGCATCGGCGCCCTCCCCACGTCAGTCGGAGATGTGATCGATGTGTTGGCGGTCGGGGAGCCGATCGAGTTGGCGTCGCTACAACGGATCACCGATCCGGCGGCGGTCGAGGAGGCCGACAGGCGAGGCCTCATCCTGCTCGAGCCCGTCGATCGCGGCGTGGAGGTGCGGGTAGCGCATCCGCTGTACGGCGAGGTGCGGCGCCGGCGCGCGCCACCCACCAGTCTGCGGCGGCTGCGCGGGCTGGTGGCCGCCGAGCTCGCGGCATCCGATGACCGCGACGACATCCGAGTTGTGGTACGCCGCGCCACATTGAGTCTCGGCTCCGACCTCCCACCCGACACCGACCTGCTCGTGAGGGCAGCCCATGGCGCGGTCTGGCTGGCGGATCTGCCCCTCGCCGATCGACTCGCGGAGGCGGCAATCCGCGCCGGCGCGGGACCGGAACCGAACTTTGTTCGCGCGCATGCCCTTTCGTGGCTAAGCCAGGGCGAGGCGGCAGACGCGGTGCTCGCCGAGATTCGCACCAGCGAGCTGACCGACGGCGAGAACGCCAGATTCGCGTTCCTACGGGCCAGCAACATGCTCTGGGCGCTTGCCGACCCCGCGCGTGCGAAAGAGATCATCGACGACGCTGCGCGCGCCACACCGCCGCAGGCACGCAGTTACATCGACGCCTTCCTGACGATGTATTGGTTTGCATTGGACCGGCCCGATTTGGCCATGCAAGCGTCGAACGACCTTACATTGGACAGCCTGCCGGAGATTGTTGGCGCCGAGATGGCCTGGGCGCTCGCCGCGATAGCCGCGGACGCGGGGCGCACGACAGAAGCCGTCGCCGTTGCCGACGCGGGATACACCGTCGCGACCCGCTCTCTCGATGCTCCGCAGATGAGGTTCAACATCGCGGACGCCCATGTCAGCGCACTGCTGCTGTCCGGTCGGGTTACGGACGCCCTCGACGTGGCCGAGCGCGTGCGCCAGCAGGCAGCCGATCTTCCGGGGGCGGCTCAATTGCTCGGTGCCGCAGTTGCGGGTCGGGCCGCACTGGGGGCGGGCCGCCTGGATTCCGCGTGCTCGCTGCTCGAACAGGCCGCAGTGGGGCTATCCGCTTCGGGCCATGCCATCGGCTGGGGGTACCGGTATCACATCCCACTGGCGACTGCGCTCGCGATGCGCGGTCGCTCTGGCGAGGCGGCCGCCGCGCTCGCCGCGCTGGACAACCGGCGACGCCCTTTCCGCAAGCTGGATTATGAGCGGAGCGTGGCCCAGGCCTGGGTGGCCGTTGGCCAGGGCGCTGTCAGTGAGGCGATCACTGTCGTGTTGTCGGCGGCCGAAAGAGCCGCAGCTAACCGGGAATTCGCGTTGGAGGTGCTCTGCCTGCAGACTGCCACCCAGTTCGGGGACCGGTCCTGCGCACCCCGATTGCGCGAGCTCGCATCGATCGTCGAGGGGCCCCGCGGCGGCCTTGCGGCCCGGTTCGCCGAGGCGTTACGCGACGGCGACGCGGCTGAACTGGCCGCGGTGTCAGAGGACTTCGAGCGCATGGGCGACCTCGTTGCCGCCGTCGATGCGGCCGCGCAGGCCGCCATCGCGTATCGCCGAAAAGACCTGCGCGGCTCGGCGTTGGCGAACTCGACACGCGCGGATGTCCTGGCCGAACAATGCGGCGGCGCCAGCACCCCGGCGCTTCGCCAGGCCAGCGAGCCGCTGCCGCTGACCGATCGCGAACGGGAGATCGTGATGCTGATCGCTGCAGGATTGTCCAACCACGCGGTTGCCGAGAAGCTGACGCTGTCCGTGCGCACCGTCGAAAGCCACATCTACCGGGCCATGGCGAAGACCGGAACCACCAGCCGCGACGAACTCGCCGCCCTGCTACCCCCACACCGGGCGCCAACCGACTAAGTGCATTTCTCGCCCTGACGGCGTGCGCTCGGTGTTGGCGCTGCGTACCGAAACTCCCTCTGCTTCCCCCGATAGGCCATACCCTTGGCCGATCGGGCAATCAGTCAGGGCCGCAGGATCGGCGGGGAGTCGGATGACGGCAGCAACGGTGTGCCGGTCGTGTGGGGCCGCGCTACACGAGGGCGCCCGATTCTGCGACGCGTGCGGGGCATCGCTGGTGGCTGCCAGGACGTCCAAGGCCGACGCTGCGGAGTACAAGCAGGTGACGGTGCTGTTCGCCGATGTGGTGCGCTCGATGGACCTCGCAGCCGCTCTGGATATGGAGCGGTTGCGCGAGGTCATGAACGATCTGCTGGGACGCTCGGCCGCGGTGGTGCACCGCTACGGCGGCACGGTGGAAGTTCACCGGGGACGGCGTGATGGCGCTGTTCGGGGCACCGGTGGCGTTGGAGGATCACGCTTTCCGGGCCTGTCTGGCGGCGGTGGCCATTCAGGAGGAGGCGAAGCGGTTGGCCGCCGAGGTGCAACGCCACGACGGTGTGGCGCTGCGCATGCGGGTGGGCCTGAATTCGGGGCAGGTGATCGCCGGTGAGATCGGTTCGGGCGTTGCGGGTTATCACGCCATCGGCGCGTCGGTGGGGTTGGCACAACGAATGGAGTCGGTGGCGCCGCCGGGCGGGGTGATGCTGTCCGAATCGACCGCGCGACTGGTCGAACACACCGTGAGGCTGGCCGAACCGGAGCAAGTGCGCATCAAGGGGGTCGACGACCCGGTACCCGCCCGTCGGCTGGTGGCGATCGCGCCGCGGCACAGCCTCGTCAGGCGCACTGAGTCAACCCTGGTCAGTCGGCGCTGGGAGATGGCCACCCTAGACGCCATGCTGGACCGTGCGATCGGTGGGCACGGGGCTGTGGTGCGGGTGGTGGGCGCGCCGGGCGTCGGCAAGAGCAGAGTGTTGCGGGAAGCCGCAGCGCTGGCGGCCGGTCGCGGGGCCGAGGTGGTGTGGGCGTTTTGCGAGTCGCATGCCAGCGACATCCCCTTCCAGGCAGTGACGCGACTGCTGCGGGCCGGCATCGGCGTGACCGACCTGGACGGCGGCGCCGCCCGCGATCGGGTGCGGGCGCGGGTATCCGACGCCGATCCGCAGGATCTGCTGCTGCTCGATGATCTGCTAGGCATCGCCGACCCCGAGGTGGCGCTGCCCAAGATCGACCCCGATGCCCGGCGACGCCGATTGACCGCGCTGATCAACGCCGCTTCGCGCGCCCGCACCGAACCGTCGATAGTCGTCATCGAGGACGTGCACTGGATCGACGAGGTAAGCGAGTCGATGCTGGCCGATTTCCTCACGATCATCCCGCACACCCCGTCAATGGTGCTGATCAGCTGCCGTCCCGAATACCAGGGGGCACTGAGCAGAGTTCCTGGAATGCAGACGATATCGCTTGTCCCGCTGAGTGATTCGGAAATCAGGACACTACTTGATGAGCTGTTGGGTTCGGATTCCTCGATCAGCGACGTGGCGGCGGCCATCGTCGAACGGGCCGTCGGGAACCCGTTTTTCGCCGAGGAGATGGTGCGGGAGTTGGTGCAGCGCGGCGTGCTCGCCGGCGAGCGGGGTGGCTACGTCTGTCGCGCCGATATCGCCGAGGTGAGTGTGCCCGCGACGGTACAGGCGGCCATCGAGGCGCGCATCGACCGGCTAGACAGCGCGGCCAAGCGGACGGTGCACGCGGCGTCGGTGATCGGAGCCCGTTTCGGCGCGCAGCTGCTGACCAGCATCGGTGTCGCGCCCGTGTTCGACGAGCTGCTCGGGACGGAGCTCATCGATCAAGTGCAGTTCAGCCCGCGCGCCGAGTACGCGTTTCACCATCCGCTGATCCGGGCGGTGGCCTACGAATCACAACTGAAATCGGCTCGCGCCGAGGTGCACCGGCGGCTGGCCGCGGCGATCGAATCGGGCAACCCGGAATCAGCCGACCAAAACGCTGCGCTGATCGCCGAGCACTTGGAGGCAGCAGGCGACCGGCATGCCGCGTATGGCTGGCACATGCGCGCCGGTGCGTGGTCGACCCATCGTGACATCGCTGCGGCGCGGGTCAGTTGGGAGCGGGCGCGCCAGATCGCCGATGCGCTGCCCGATGACGACCCGGGCCGCACCGCGATGCGCATCGCACCCCGCACGATGCTGTGCGGAGCCGGCTGGCGAGTCGACGCGCACATCGCCGGCCACTTCGAGGAGTTGCGGGACCTGTGTGCGCTCGCCGGCGACAAGGCCTCACTGACCATCGGCATGACCGGCATGGTGATGGATCACATGATGCATGCCCGCTTGCGCGAAGCATCGCGATTGGCGTCCGAACAGATGGCGCTGCTCGAGTCGATCGGCGATCCGGCCCTGACCGTTGGGGCGGGGTCCATGGCGATCCTCATGAAGTACCGAGCCGGCGAGATCGCCGACGTACTTCAGTGGTCGCAGGCCGTCATCGACTGGGCCGACGGTGACCCTGCCAAGGGCAACCTCGTCGTGGGATCGCCGCTGGCGGTGGCGTTGGTGTGGCGCGGCGTGGCTCGCTTCTGGCTGGGCCGCGGCGGGTGGCGGCAGGACCTCGACGATGCAACCGCGATGGCCCGGAACAGCGACTTGGCAACCCACACCCTGGTCGTCTTCTGGAAGTACGGTTGGACGATTACAAACGGGGTGCTCCTCGCCGACGACGCCGCGGTGCGCGAACTCGACGACGCGCTGCAGGTCGCCGAACGATCGGGCGACGACACCGCACTCGGACTCGCCAGGTACGTGCTGGGTATCGTACTGTCGCTTCGGGACGTCGCAGCCGACCATCAGCGCGGACTGGAGTTGCTGGCGCAGGTCCGCGACATGTGCGAGCACCAGCGGTTCTACCAGAGCGAATTGCCGGGCCTGGAGGCTGCCGACGCGGTGGAAAAGGCCCGGTGCGGCGACCTCGATGTCGCGATCCCGTTACTGAGAGATGCCGTGGGCGACTTCTTCGCAGCAGAACAACTCGCGTACGGGGCTTATGGCACAGCCTTGCTGGTGGAGGCGCTGCTGGGCCGTGGCACCGATGGTGACCTGGCCGAAGCCCAGAGCGCGATCGACCGTGCGGCCAAGCTGCCGGCTGACGAAGGTTTGGTGCTGCGCGACATCTGGCTTCTGCGGCTGCGTGCCCTGCTGGCTCGCGCCCGCGGCGACGAGATCGCCTACCGTGACTTGACGGATCACTACCGCGCTATGGCGAAATCGCAGGGCTTCGAAGGCCACATGGCGATGGCCGAGGCGATGAGGTCAGCGAACGGGTGTCGGCGCTGATTCAGTACTCCACTACTGACACCGCACAAGCAACATCGGTGCACCCTACTCAGATGGCCGATGAACTCAGGGAACGGGAGCAGGCGCTACGCAGGCTGCCATTGCCGTACTCACTTGCATTGAGACTGCGCGACGCCGGCGTCGCCGCCGACGTGATCTGCCAGTACGTCGACGTCGACCGGGCCGCCCTGGACGGCCTTTACCGCATCGCTGAGGCAAAACTCGTCGCGGCGCAGAGGGCGACAGCTGGCCGCCGCGACGAGTGCGGCTGACGCACGCCTCTGTCGCCGGCTGGGGTAGACGCCGAGCTGGAGATCGCAACCAATAAGTAGTAGCGCCCCGAAACCGGGCGATATTGCAGTGGCGCGCTACTGAACTGGACCCACCCCAATCCGAGTGACGATTCCATTGCGGACCTGGACCCGACGCTGTGGCGATCCTTCCGCCATGACAGAGGTGAGAACGACGATGAGTACCGCAGGATTAGCCGGTCGCGGCAGCGGGACGACGATGATCGCTCCACACGCGACCGGCCACGAATGGGCCAAGAACGAGCACCCTGCTGCGCGTCGACTTCGAACGCGGCATCGGCTGGGTCGCCACGCACTACGACCGGAACCTGCGCGTCATTGAGCAGGTCAGGGGTTCAGACGAGGAGGTACACCGCGCAGCGGCGCGGTGGGCAAATGACCAGGTGGAACCAGGTGTGCTGACGCGACTCGGCCCAGCTCGAGACCGCACCTACCGGCGATAAGGCGGCGACTCAGCGGGCGGCGACGCGGGCGATTCCTAACGATTTGAGCGTGATTTGACGCCAGCCTGGGAGGGGTGGGCTGGCGTCAATTCATGTCAGACATCGCCTCGGCCCAGTCGATGTGTCCTTCGAAGCCAAGCGATTCCGCCATCGCGCGATAGCGACTCAACAAGTCCCGATAGGCGGCGTCGTCGCCG
Source organism: uncultured Actinomycetota bacterium (assembly GCA_963779655.1). Taxonomy (GTDB): domain Bacteria; phylum Actinomycetota; class Actinomycetes; order Mycobacteriales; family Mycobacteriaceae; genus Mycobacterium. Next base: position 24,664 of record CAVZZD010000017.1, read on the forward strand.
CGGGCCCTGGCTAGCAGCGCCCGCAAGCGCAGCAGCGTGATCTCGAGTATCGCCGAACCATCGTCCGCTGACTGGCTGGCCAACCAGTCGAACGCCTCTTGGGCTTCTGCCAGGTCGCCCTCGGCGCCACGCTCCAGCAGTGTCTCCACCAGGATGCCGGTGCCGAAAACGCAATACCCGAACCGGCCTGCCCGGTGCAGCTCGTCCACTGATTGGCGCATCACCGCAATGGCAGCATCGCGGTCGCCGCGCCTGGCCCACTCCCGGGTGACCACCAACTCGGTGACCGGAACCAGGGAGGGAGCTTGCTCGCGCTGCCATTCGCGGGCCCGCACCATCAGCTCCAAACCGCGATGACGGTCGGCCGCGGCATTCCGGTACAGCAGCACGGCACCCAACGCGTACTCGGCGTAGAACACGGCGTGATCGCTGCTGGCCCGTTGGGCGGTCTGCACCGCCTCCTCGCTCGCGCGCAGCGCAGCGTCATCGGCCCGAAGCACGCCGTACGGTATCCCACCGTAGGTCCAGACGACGACAAGCGCGAGGGTTGCCGGGTCGCTGTTCCGGGCCATCGCGACGGCGTCGTGGAGGTCTTGCCGCCAGCCGGGACGGCCCAGCGACCACCGGGCAATGCCGCGGAATGCCACCGCGATCGCCAGCGGTGATCCGATACCGAAGCCGGCGCCCTTGGTGGGGTCGCCCCCGGCCAGGTCGATGACGGTCTGCGACCACCGCAAGATCTCGGCGAATTCACCGGTATTGAACCAGTTGGAGAACGCCATGAACGCCAACCCGATGGTCAAGGTGGCATCGCCGATCGACTCGAGCAGCGCCACCTGTTCGGATGCCAGCCTCGACCCCTGCGAACTCCCAGTCATCAGGAGCTCGCTGACCAGCCCGCTCATGCCGATGGCCAGCGAGACCTTGTCCCCGGCCGCGCTGCACAACTCCCGCAGCTCCGCGAAGCGGCCCCGGCTTTCCTGGATTGCTTGGTGGCCCTGCCAGTCGGTGGCACACAGCATGGTGCGGGGGGCGATGCGCATCGCCAGCTGATCGGGTTCTTGGCCGGAGTCGGGGCCGGGTAGTGCGTCGGCGATCCGGCGGGCCCGCTCCCAACTGAGCCGGGCGGCGGCGATGTCACGGTTGGTTGACCAAGCGGCGGCGCGCATGTGCCAGCCATAGGCGGCGTGCAGCTCGCCGGCGGCCTCCAGATGTTCGGCGATCAGCGCCGCGCTGTCCTCCACCGCTCCCGGCGCACGCTCTTGGATCGCCGCAGCAAGACGCCGGTGCCACTGGGCGCGATCGGATTTCAGCTGCGATTCGTAGGCCACCGCGCGGATCAACGGATGGTGGAAGGCGTACTCGGCGCTCGGGGTGAACCGCACCTGATCGATCAACTCCGCACTGAGCAGCTCATCGAACGCCGGATCGAACCCGAGTGCGGCCAGCAGATCCGTCCCGAAGCGGGCGCCGATCACCGACGCCGCGTTCAACGTCCGCTTGGCACGGCTGTTCAAGCGGTCGATACGCGCCTCGATGGCCGCCTGCACGGTGGCCGGCACGCTCACGTCGGCAACATCCACGCCACAGACGTAGCCACCGCGCTCACCGGTCAGCACCCCGCGCTGGACCAACTCCCGGACGATCTCCTCGGCGAAAAAAGGGTTCCCGGCGGCCCGTTCGGCGATGGCCACCGCCAGCTCGGCGACCGAAGAATCTGCACCCAACAGTTCACCTAGCAACGCCGTGGTGTCTGAATCATCCAGTGGAGCAAGCGTTATCGTGTGCGCGTCGGGCCCCCGCGTCAACGTGCCCTGGTACTCGGGGCGGGCGGTGATCAGCACCATCAACGGGGTCTGCGGGATCACCGTCAAGAAGTCGGCCAGCATCGACTCACTGACCGCATCGATCCACTGCGCATCCTCGATGATGAACAGCGCCGGGTCGGTACGCGCCAGCGACGCAGCGTTGATCAGCGCGGTCAACCGGCGCCGCCGCGCATCCGGATCGATCTGCGGCAGCGATACCTCGGGATCGGCGATGCCGAGCAGGTCATCGAGCAGCAGTAGATCCTGCGGGTCGGCATCGGCGGGCACACTGGCCCGCACCCGGTCGCGGGCGGCGTCGTCGTCGAGGCCAGACACGCCGAGGCCCGCCCGCAGCAGCCGCGTCACGGCGCGGAACGGGACATCACGCGCATGCGACTCGCAGAACGCCCAAAACACCTCGACCCCACGACCCACCGCCAGCGCCGCGGCTTCCCGAGCCGCCCGGGACTTGCCGATTCCGGGCGCTCCCAACACCCCGACCACGGCACCGCGGCCCCCGGCGGCGCCATCCACCACGGCCTCCAGAGCGGCCATCACCGCGTGCCGACCAACCAGACTCGATTCGGTGCGCCCGACCACCCCCTCCCGCGGCCCGATCGCCACCAGCCTCCGCGCGGACACCGGTTCATCGGACCCCTTGATGCGCACCCACTCCGGTTCCGCCAACACCACGATGTGCTCGACCAGACGTGCGGTGGACTCCGAGAGCATCACCCCACCCGGTGGCGCCGCCGCTTCCATCCGCTGCGCCATCCCCACCTGCGCCCCGGTCGCGGCGTACCCCAACGACCCGGAACCGATGTCACCGACGATCACCCGACCCGAATTCAGGCCCACCCGCACCCGCAACGCCAAGCCATCACGGCGCTGAACCTCGGCCGCCAACCGGCTCGCCTCCTCCTGGATGGCCACCGCCGCCAGACAACCCCGAAAAGCATGATCCTCCAACGCAACCGGGGCACCGAACAACGCCATCACCCCGTCACCGGTGAACTCCACCGACCCCCCGAAGTGGTGCACCACCACCGCCGACCGCTCCACCAACGCGGTCATCACCTCGCGCAACCGCTCCGCATCCAAGACCGCCGCGAGGTCCATCGACCGCACCACATCAGCAAACAGCACCGTCACCTGCTTGTACTCCGCAGCGTCCACCGAAACCGCCGTCGGGGCACCACACTCGTCACAGAACTTGGCGTTCTCGCGCAACCCAGTGCCACAGGACCCGCACACCACGCCCGCCGCCATCCAAGCTCCACCGATCTCGCGTCGCGCCCAGCCCCGATTGCCCAAGAATAGGCCGCAACGGCGCAGGACGGGATTTCGACGCCTGAGTAAGGGCCTGCTGCCGCCTACCGGTTTGCTGCCTCGAAGAAGCAGCGCGATGGACGTACTGCGATAGCGGCGCCGGTGCGGCTTCCGCGCACAACGGCGGATAGTTTTGACGCATGGAATCTGGTCCGAGCCCGTTCGTCAGCACGGCGTCGCGGCCGCATCCGGTACGACAAGTAGCCACCACGTATCCGATCCGCCACTCCATCGACGCGCGCTACGGGGACATGGACGCCAACGGGCATCTCAACAATCTCGCCCTGGAGTCGCTGCATGAGAACACCCGCGCAACGCTCAATGCGCGCGTGTTTCCCGGTGTGTACGACCGCGCGTCGCGAGGGCTACGCATCGTCACGGCGTCCAATGTCGTGCATTTCCTCCGAGAAGCGCACTGGCCGGCGACAATTCAGACCGCGATCGGTATCGGCCGCATCGGCCGGACCTCTTATGTCGCGTCGACTGCCCTGTTCATCGACGACGCGTGCATCGGTCTGTGCGACGCGGTGCTCGTGATGCTCGACGACGACGGCCCGACACCGATACCGGACGGTGCCCGCGACCAGCTTGCCTCGCTGCTGCTCCGGGCGGACTGAGCGCCGTGGACGCGAGCCCGTCCGAAGGTACGTGAAACCGCAACTAAGATCGACATTCGGGTGGACCGAGGCTGATAATCGACTCGGCGGCGAATGAGTCTGACTGATCCGAGATCCTCGTTGCGCGAGCCCCAGACCCGCCAAGCCCCGTCGCGGCCGAACGTTCGGAAGCACATGAAGGGAGTCGGGGATGTCTGAGCAGAACATCGAGCTCGTCAAGAAGGGTTACGCAGCGTTTGCCGCCGGTGACGTCGAAACGCTGATGAATCTGTTCGACGACAACATCGAGTGGGTACAACCGGGCGATAGCACGATCAGCGGTACCTTTCACGGCAAAGGTGAACTCGCCGAGTATCTCTCGCGGTTGGCAGAGAAGGCGCCGACGGTCACGCCGGCCCGCTACTTCGCCGACGGCGACATGGTCGTCGTGCTCAGTGAGACACACATCGGCGACGAAACGGCCGGAGACGTCGAGGTGTACACCGTCCGCGATGGCAAGACGGTCCGGGTCCAGGTGTATGGAGACACGGCGATGATGGAACGCCTCTACGGGAAGAAGGAAGTCGCAGCCGGGTAGAGATCCGCCGAGCGACATCATCACCCGCCACGTGGGCCACACGGCGTGCGTGCCGGTGGTTCAGCGCGCCTTTCGGATTGGCCGACGCGCCGTCACGCCGACTCCAGAACATGGTCGCGAGAAAGGGAAGAAATCATGCCTGCGACAGATGCCACGTTCTACCGCAGTCCGGGCGCCGCCGTGGAGGCCCCGCCCGAGCAGATCGCCTATGTCGCCGCCTTCGATCCCGCGGGCCGGGCGAAAGACGCACTCGCCGTGGTGGACTGCGACCCCGAGTCCCCGGCATACGGCAATGTCGTCGGCTGGACCGAGCTGCCGACGGCGGGCAACGAACTGCACCACTTCGGGTGGAGCGCATGCTCGAGCGCGCTCTGCCACAACGGCCATGGCGGCCACGACGGGCATCACGGGGGGCCGCTCGAACGTCGTTACCTGCTCGTACCCGGCCTGCGCTCGTCGACCACCTATGTCCTCGACACCAAACCCGACCCTCGTAACCCCGTGCTCACGCACACCATCGAGGCCGCGGAGCTGGCCGCCAAGGCCGGGTACTCCCGCCCGCACACGGTGCACTGTGGACCCGACGGCATCTTCATGTCCGCGTTGGGTGGCGCAGGCGGCGATGAAGGTCCCGGCGGCGTCGCGCTGATCGACCACGACACGTTCGAGGTCATCGGGCCGTGGGAGCTGGACCGGGGATCGCAATTCTTTTCCTACGACGTGTGGTGGCATCTGCAGTACGACACGGTGCTGACGTCGGAGTGGGCGTCGCCGTCGATGATCGAGAACGGGCTCAACCCCGAGGATCTGCTCGGCCGTAAGTTCGGCCACCATGTGAACTTCTGGAGCATGTCCGAGCGCAAGCTGACCCAGCGCGTCGACCTCGGCGACCAGCATCAGATGGTGCTCGAGCTGCGCCCGGCGCACAACCCGTCCAAGGCGTTCGGCTTCGTGGGGGTGGTGATCAGCGTCGAGGATCTGTCGGCGTCGGTGTGGCTGTGGCACCGCGACGGTCCCGTTTGGGCGGTCGACAAGGTGATCACCATCCCGGCCCAGCCCGCTGAGGCCGACGACCTGCCGCCGGCACTGAAGCCGTTCGGCGCGGTTCCACCACTCGTCACCGACATCGACCTGTCGGTCGACGATCGCTGGCTGTACGTATCCTGCTGGGGCACAGGTGAACTCAAACAGTACGACGTCAGCGACCCATTCCACCCGCGCGAGACGGCATCCGTTCGACTCGGCGGGATCGTCGGGCGCAAGCCGCACCCGGCAGCACCCGAGATGCCGCTCGGCGGTGGGCCGCAGATGGTGGAGATCAGCCGCGACGGCCGCCGGGTCTATGCCACCAACTCGTTGTACGCGGCGTGGGACGAGGTCTTCTATCCCGACGGGGTCGGGGCATGGATGGCCAAGCTTGACGCCGACGTCTCCGCGGGAGGCCTTGTCCCCGATGCTCGGTTCTTCCCGCACGACGATGCGTTCCGCGGCCTGCGGGTCCACCAGACCCGGCTCCAGGGCGGTGACGCGTCCAGTGACTCGTACTGCTACACCGGCTGAGACATCCGCCGGCTGAGGCCGAGGCGCGTTTGGGGCGGATGCCTCATGTGCCGCGGTGGTTGCCCGGTTGACAATGACTGCATGGCCATGTTGACCACCGCACTGTCAGGCTTCGGGCGCAGGCGGAAAGGATTGAGAGGCAATCATGTTCACTGTCGATGAGATCGCCGCGATTCCACTCTTCTCGGCGCTCGAGGACAAAGCACTGGAGTACCTTGCCGGCGAAGTTGAGGACATCCACCTCACGCCCGGCGAGTACGTGGCCCACGAAGGCGAAGGCCGCGCCCTGGCCATCGTGGTCGAGGGCAAGGCCGAACTGACGAAACTGGTGGACGGAGTAGAGCAGGTGATCGGCGTCCGGCTCCCAGGAGAGCTCGGAGGCGAGATCCCGATGACGCTCGGCACCCCGTTGCCCGCCAGCATGCGGGCCATCGAGCCGTCGCGCGTGCTCAAGGTGACGGTCGAGGTGTTCCACACGCTTGCCGCCATGGCCCCCGAGGTCTCCGCAACCGTCGGTGCCGCCGCGTTGGAACGCATGGAGATGCTCAGAAACGCCACCGCGCAAGCGCGCGAGCCGGCGATGTTCGTCATCGGCCCGCGCCTTGACCCCGGCGTCCACGGATGCGACAGCTTCCTGCATCGCAACCAGATTCCCTACAGTCACCTTGATCCGGGCGACCCGGCCGCTATTGCGCTCACCGGCGGCGCAGGCGCGGTACCTGCCCCCTATCCGGTGGTGGCGCTGCGCGACGGCACTCGGCTGATCGCTCCGACGATGCGTGTCGTTGCCACGGTCGCCGGCTTGACGGTCACGCCAGGCCGGTCGCGTTACGACGTGGTGGTCGTGGGCGGTGGGCCGGCGGGCCTGACGGCGGCGGTCAACGGCGCATCGGAGGGCCTGCAGACGGGGCTGATCGAGTCCTTCGCGCCGGGCGGGCAGGCAGGTACCTCGACGCGGATCGAGAACTACACGGGGTTTCCGTTCGGCGTCTCCGGGGACGAACTCGCGAGCCGGGCGCTGCAACAGGCGAAGCGGCTGGGCGCGGAGATCGTCGTGACCCGCCGGGTCGAAGGGATCGACCCGGTCGAAATGACGGTCACGCTGGATGGCGGCGATGTCCTGCGAACACGGTCGATCGTCCTCGCGATGGGCGTCCAGTGGCGGCGCCTCGACGTCGAGTCGGTCGATCGATTCGTCGGCTCCGGCATTTACTACGGGGCGGCACGCAGCGACGCTGGTTTGGCGCAGGGCAGCGATGTGTATCTGATCGGGGCGGGCAATTCTGCCGGCCAGGCCGCCATCTTCTTCTCCAACCACGCCCGATCCGTGACGCTCCTCGTGCGCGGCGAGTCGCTGGCAGCGACCATGTCTCACTACCTCATCGAGCAGATCGCGACGAAAGCGAACATCCGGGTGGAGACACGATCCGAGGTTGTCGCAGTGCATGGCGACGAACGACTCGAGGAGATCGAGGTCATCGACCGACGGGCCGGCACCACGTCGCGACGGGCAGCGACGGTGCTCTTCGTCCTCATCGGCGCCGAGGCGGCGACCGACTGGCTCCCCCCGGCGATCGCGCGCGACGGGCACGGCTTCATCTTGACCGGAGCCGACGCGATGCAGCAGGGACAGTGGACGGCCGATCGCGAGCCGATCGCTCTCGAAACGAGCGCGCCGGGAATCTTCGCCGTCGGCGACATCCGCTCTGGATCAGTGAAGCGCGTGGCGGCAGCCGTCGGTGAGGGTGGCATGGCGATCGCCTTCGTGCATCGCTACCTCCAGCTCCCCCGATAGCCGTCACCGACACTGGGTCGCTACTTTGCGGAGTTCCGTTGTGGAACAGCGCATCAACGTTGCCGATGCGCCTCGTAGAGACGCGGTGCTCTGCCGGTAGGCGGTCAGCCGATACACAAGGCTGCGGTTCTCAGCGTCGATGTGCACCGCCCATCCGACGAATCCCCCCCTCCGCCATGTCATCGGCGAGCACATTCTCCGAGTTCTGGCTCCGGCGCATGCAAGGACGCCCAACTCGGGCCGCTGCCTTCAATGATCAGGTAGAGGTGCTCGGATTCCACCAGGATGTAGGGATCGGCGTGGGTGATCGTCACGCCACCCGAGCGTGTCCTGGCAACCGACACCCTGCCCCCGGCGTGCTCGTCGGGTGGCGGCAGGCCGTCCGACCAACTGGCCTTGTCGAACCGCCAACCGCTTGCCATTGCCCGTGTACCTCGTGCGCCACCTGCCACCCGTACAGTGCGGCCGCCCCCGTTGCGCACCATAATCCGCTCCGTGCCGGGGGTCCCCGGAAACGCGCAACCGTGAAACAGCGCCAAACCACCTGAGCGCGCCGAAGTTCGACATCTTTCAACGGGACATTTGAGTCGTCCGGCCCTGACGCAGGACTGTGCACAGTGCGTCCAGAGCGCCCGGCCATGCACTGTCCGAGGGTGCTGCGTAGCCCACCACCAGCGCGTCCCGGAGGGGCAACCGCCACCCGGTGCCCGTTGCCTCGTAGCGGAATTCCGCCATCCCGCTGACCGCCAAACCTCGGCGCGCTGCCGCTTGCACCACCGAGTGCTCGGAGCCCCGCGGGAGTTCCACGACCGCCTGCAGTCCGGCGTCCAGGCCGGTGACGCGGACATCGGGTGCCTCCTGCGCCAGGGCCGCCACCAACTGGTCGCGGCGCCGCCGGTAGCGCAACCGCATCGACCGCACATGACGGTCGTAGGCGCCCGAGGCAATGAATTCCGCGAGTGTGAGCTGCTCGAGTGCGCTCGACCAGTCGACGTGTCCTTTGGCTGCCACGATCTCCGGGACCAGTTCTTCGGGCAGCACCATCCAGGCGAGCCGCAGGCCCGGCGCCAGCGACTTGCTCGCCGAACCGAAGTACACCACCCGATCCGGATCAAGGCTCTGCAGGGCGCCCACCGGCTCACGGTCGTATCTGAACTCTCCGTCGTAGTCGTCTTCCAAGATCAGCCCGCGGGTGGCGCGCGCCCAGTCCACCGCAGCGGCGCGCCGGTCCGGGCGCAACGCAACACCCGTCGGATACTGATGCGCGGGCGTCATCAGCACCGCGCCGACTCCTGGCAGCTGCGCCAAATCCTCAGTGCGCGCACCATGTTCGTCGACATAGACGGGCGGGATGCGTAGGCCGACAGAGCTCAGCAGGTCTCGATACATGTCGAAGCCGTAGGACTCCACGGCAATCGCCCGCACGCGGCGCGCCCGGAGTGCCCGCGCAATCAGTTGCAGGCCGTGGTGAAAACCCGAGCAGATGACGACCCGCTCCGGTTCGGCGTACACCCCACGGACTCGCGACACGTAGTCGGACAGGACCGTCCGCAGCTCTATCCGGCCCCGCGCATCGCCATAGCCGAAGGCCTCGTTGGGTGCCGCGGTCAGCGACCGCCGGGCCGCGGCGAGCCACTGCGTGCGAGGGAATTCCGCGAGGTCCGGCGTTCCTGGCATCAGCCCGTACGCGGGACGGCCAAGCGCACGCCCGGCATGGGCAGCGGCGGGCACCGTCCGACGCGGCTCGGCACGCATTGCCACCCGAGTCCCGGAACCCTGCCGACCGACGAGCCAACCCTCGGCGATCAATTCGGCGTAGGCGTCGGCCACGGTATTCCGTGCGACGCCGAGATCGGCAGCCAGTGAACGAGACGATGGCAGCCTCCTGCCGGGAGCCAGACGCCCGGTGCGAACTGCCTGCCGCAGCGCCTCCAGGAGTCCGGCGCGCAGGCCAGGTCCGCTCAGTTCCAAATGCAGGTCGGCGCCGTATGTAGAAGACTGATCGGCATCCAAAGTGGCCCAATCATCTGTCATGTAAATGGACCATATACCTATGCCACTTCGCGCGTAGCGTTTCAGTCATGACATTGACGAGGGCTTACGCCGGCCGCCCAACGCGCCAGCGCGTCGGGCTGACGCGGGCGCACGCCACCGACGAGTTCGCGCTGACGACGGTCCTGCTGTTCCTCGTCGTGACCGTCGGCAGGTGGCTGCGTGATCCGGGATCGATCCTCTACATCCCCGACCTTGGCGTCGCATTCACCGTCATCGGCGTCCTGAGCGGGAGCATCGTCACCGGCCTGATGTTCACTCCGCCAGGCAGACGCAGCGGAGCGCACATGAATCCCGCCGTGACGGTCGCCCTGTGGCGAATGGACGTGTTCCCCGGTCGCCGAGTGGCGCCTTACGTGGTGGCCCAACTTGCGGGTTCGGTGGCGGGCACGGGTCTCGCGCGCCTGCTATGGGGACGCGCGGTGTCTCTTCCACCGGTTGAATACGCCGCGATCAGGTCATCGGCTACCTGGCAACCCGCTTCCGTCTTTCTGGCCGAGGCCGGCTGCATGGTCATCCTGGTCCTGATTGTCGGATTCCTGCTGACCCATCCCGGCTGTGCCCGCCTCCTGCCGTACGGCATAGGACTGTCCGTCGCCCTCGTGATCGCGTTCCTCGGTCCCCGCAGTGGCGGCTCCATCAACCCCGCCCGCCAGTTCGGTCCTGCTGCGCTCGCCGGGCAAACCACAGACCTGTTGATCTATCTCGTCGCGCCGATCGTGGGAGCACTACTCGGGGTCTCGATCCACCACCGGCTCGTTCGGCGACCATCCACCAGAGGAGTAACACCATGCGAACGAAAATGACTTACATTTCAACACTTTTGGCGGCAGGGGCAGCTGCGGTGGCAATCACCGCCCAACCGATGGCCGCTGCCACGCCGCTCCCGAAGATCTGCCTCGGCACCGACACGGGAACCGCGTGCCATTCTCCCGGTGATGCCGGTATCACGAACTTTGTTCCGCCCGCGACTGTTCACCTCTTCGCGAACAAGGCGTCTCAGTGATGACTACTTCACACCACTGGACCGCATCGGCGCCCAAGCGGATCTTCTTCGCTGGTGCAACTGGTGTCATAGGCAGCCGACTCGTGCCATTGCTTATCGGCGCCGGCCACAGCGTCGGCGCTATGACGAGGTCGGCCGATAAGGCGGACCGGCTTGCGTCTCTCGGTGCACAACCCATCGTCTGCGACGTTTTCGACCGCCAGGGCCTCAGGGATGCCATCCAAGCGTTTTCGCCCGACCTCTTGCTGCACGAGTTGACGGACCTTCCCGACAATCTGGCGGACCTGCCGCGGGTTTCGCTGCTCAACGCCAGAATTCGATCCGAGGGCACCCGCAATCTCCTCGACGCGCTCGAGGGCTTGGCGCAGCCAAAAATCGTGGCGCAAAGCGTCGCGTGGGAAATGAGCCCCGGTCCGGAGGCCGACGCGGTCGCCTCACTCGAGGAGACCGTGCTCGCGGCGGACGGCGTCGTTCTGCGGTACGGAATGTTGTACGGGCCTGGCACCTACTACACGACCGAACTTCCCGCGGCGCCGCGCGTGCACATCGACGTAGCCGTCGGTCGAACCCTCGATGCCCTTGATGCCGCTTCTGGCATCCTGACGGTCGTCGACAACTGACCCGCCGGACGTGCCACCCACCGAAAGGGACGGCCAACATGAACATTTGCGTCTTCCTTTCCGCCGCAGATCTCGATGAGCGATACACCCAACCGGCGCGCCGAGTTCGCCGCGGCGATCGGCAACGGCGGCCACACTCTGGTGTGGGGCGGATCCGACACCGGGTTGATGAAGGTCGTCGCCGACGGCGTGCAGGAAGCAGGCGGCCGGCTGGTCGGTATCTCGGTCGAGCTGTTCCGCGAATTGGCCCGCAAGGATGCCGACGAGATGGTGTTCGCCAAGGATCTCGCCGAACGGAAGGCGCTGCTGCTCGCCAGGTCTGATGCGGTCGTGGTGATGGTCGGCGGCCTCGGCACGCTGGACGAAGCAACCGAAATCCTGGAGCTGAGGAAGCACGGACTGCACAACAAGCGGGTCGTGCTGCTGAACACCGCAGGCTTCTACGACGGGTTGATCATCCAACTCAAGCGGATGGACGAGGACGGCTTCCTGCCCGTGCCGTTGGCGGAGTTGGTCTTCTTCGCCGAAGAGGGTGCCGACGCGCTCGCCCACCTGGAGCAGTCGGCCTAGCCGCTGCCGAGCACCCCGAAGTTCTCAGCCGTTGGGCGTTATCACGGCGCGTCCCTGGATCTTTCCGTGATGTAGCAGGTCGTAGGCTTCGGCAGCGCGGTCGAGGGGGAAGTGCTCCACGAGCATCTTGATCTTGCCGGTCTGGGCGAGGCTGATCACCTCGATCAGCTCGGGGATGGTGCCCCAGAACGGTGAGGCGACGGAGCATTCGTGCGGTGGGCTGGCGAAGTTGACCGGCAGTGACGCGTTGCCGACCCCGACGATGGTGAGATGGCCGAGAACCCGTGCGACCTGTGCGGCCATGCTCAGGGTCGGATTGACACCGACCAGGTCGAGCACGAGCTCCGCACCCTGACCCCGGGTGATGTCCTTGATGCGCTTGACCGCATCGTCACCGGAGATCAGTGCCTCGTCGGCGCCCATGCTCTTGGCGATCTTCAGCTTGCCTTCCGAAGTATCCACCGCCACAACCGTTGTCGCCGAGGCCAGTGCATTGAGCACCTGGATGGCCATCTGACCCAGTCCCCCCGCGCCGATGACCACCGCCGTCGACCCCGGACCCAGCAGATGAAGCGAACGCTTCACCGCGTGATAACTGGTGAGTCCGGCGTCGCTGAGCGGCGCTGCCTCACGGGGGTCCAAGTCGCCCAACGGAATCAGATAACGCGTGGACGGAACGAGGAGATATTCCGCCATGCCGCCGTCGGTGCCGCCCAGCCCGCCCGGGCTCGGCTTCCCGGGGGTTTCGCAGTAGTTCTCCATGCCCTGGCGGCAGTTCATGCACAGGCCGCAACCCCAGGGGCCGTAGACGATGACGGGATCCCCGGGCGCGAAACCCGTTGCGCCGGCGCCCATCGTCTCGACCCAGCCGGCATTCTCGTGTCCCAGGGTGAACGGCAGCGTGAATGACCGGGCCCCGGCGGGCAGTTCGAGCAGATGCAGATCCGAGTGGCACGCACCGGCGCCACCGACTCTGATCAGCACCTCCCCCGGCCCCGGTTCGGGCACCGGGACGTCCCGGAGTTGGCCCGGCTGTTGCCATTCGACGAACCGGAAGGCCTTCACGGGTGGTTCAGTTCGCGATCCGGTCGAACTCGACCTCCAGATGCAACGGCCCGCGGAAGATCTGGTTCTGCCGGTAGGGCGGCGGGTCGACCACCAGACGCGGGTTCTCCACACGGCGCAGGAACGTCTCCACCGCGATGTTGACTTCGAGGCGAGCCAGCGGACCGCCGACACAGCTGTGTACTCCGCGGCCCCAGCCCACATGCTGGTTGTCCTTGCGCTGGATATCGAACTTCTCCGGGTCCGGGAACCGCTTCGGGTCGCGGTTTGCGGCGCCGTACAGCAGATGCACCGCGGAGCCGGCCGGGATTATCGTCCCTCCCACTTCAATGTCGGCGGTGACGCTGCGGCTCGGGAAGAACTGCACGGCCGACTGCAACCGCAGGACTTCCTCGATCGCCTTCGGGATCAGTTCCGGCTTCTCCCGCAGCAGATCCAGCGACTCGGGGTTGCGCAGCAGGAGCAACACACAGTGCGCGATGGTGTTGACCGTGGAGTCGTGCCCGGCAATCAGGAGCAGCTGTGCATTGGCCGCAGCCTCGGCGGGTGCCATGGCACCGTCTGGGCCGTCGGTGTCGCTCACCAGCTTCGACAACACGTTGTCGCCGGGCTCCTTCACGTACCCCTCGATCAGGCCGGCCATGTACTGCTTCATTGCCGCCATGCTCTCGCGGCCCTTTTCCAGGCGCGCCTTTCCTTCCTCGGTTTTGGCATCCGGTCCCAAGTCGGTGCCGGCCATGAAGTCGAAGATCCACTTGTGGAAGGTGGGTTCGTCCTGCACCGGCACACCCAGGATCTGGCAGATGACCGCCACCGGCACCGGGTAGGCGTAGTCGTCGACGACGTCGAAAGTGTTGCCGCCGTTGGCTTTCACCTTGTCCAGCGAGCTCATTGCACAACGTCTGGATGTCGGCCGCCATGTTCGGAATGACGTTCGGCGAGTGCGGTGGCGCGAAGTGCCGCATCACCTGACGTCGCGCCCTGTCGTGCCTGGCCGGATCGGACACAATGAGGCTCGGCTCGGTCCCGTAGGCCTGCATGTGTTCCGCGCCGACGTCGGGTGGCGCGTCAGCCGCGGGGTTGGCCGAGATCGGACTTCGACTCATGTCGGAACTGACGTGCGGGTCGTGCGCGAGCTGCAGCAGCTCGCGATATCCGGTCACGACGTAGACCCTGTCGGCCACCTGCACGACGGGTGTCTTGCGAAGCTCGTCGAAGAACCGGTACGGGTCGTGGCGGTTCTCGTACTTCATCGCCTCGGTCCAGGCCGTCTCTGCGGTTGTCATGGTCGCCTCCTCAACGGCTCTTCGGGCGGAACTCGGCGCCACGCGATGTCGGATCATGGCCGGTGAGAACAACATCGGGAATTCCGGTCGGCTCGCGCGGATCCGGGAAGCGGGCCGACATCGGTTTTGAGTTCGCGGGCACGTCATAGCCCGCCGGCGGCGGCGGGAACGGCGCGGACCGTTCGATCATCGCCGCGTAGTACTCCAGCCATTTTCCGTGGTTGAAGGTGATGGCCCCGACGATCCGGCCGTTCTTACCGAAGGCGGCGGCGAAGCGGAGGTCCTCCACCGAGCCCTGGGTGAACACGATCTCGTCGCCGAAGGAGCACACGCCACAGCCCTTGATGTTGACGCCGAACTGGCCGGACCAGAACTGCGGCAGCGGCAGGTGCGGGCGACGCCCCATCTCGAGGTTGACCATGTTGTGCGCCGCGGTCTGGGCGCCCAGCACCGCGGCATCCACGTGCTCGATGGACATGAACTGATACTCGTAGAGCACGTGTGGGGCCCGCGCGATGTCGCCGGCGACGAAGATGTTGTCGGTCACCACGCCGTTGATGTCGAACGCCCGGCAACCGGCGTCGCAGGCCACACCCCAGAACCCGGTGGCCAGTTCCGCGCCTTCGAGCCATTCGATGTTGCGGATGGAGCCCAGCGACGCCACCACCACGTCGACGTCCAGCGTCGTTCCATCCGAGAGCTTGGCGCGCCGGACGTGTCCGTCGGCGTCGCCCTCGAGCGCCTCCACCGCCACCCCGGTCCGCAGGTCGACGCCGGCGTCGCGCTGCATCTTGGCCGCGATGTCGCCGATCACCCCGCCGAGCGCGCCGACCAAGGGCGCACTGGATCGCTCCGCGACCGTCACCTCCAGGCCCGAGATCGCGGCAGACCGATGCCATTTCGGAGCCGATGAAGCCGGCTCCGACGATCAGCACCCGCTTGGGCTTCGCCTGTGAACGCCGCCTGTATCTCGGCGGCGTCATCGCAGGTGCGCAGCGTATACAGGCCCTTCAGCTTGGCCTCTTCCGCGTTGAACCACGCGCGGGACCGCACGCCGGTCGCGATCAGCAGCCGGTCATAGGGCACCTTGTCGCCGTTGGCCAGCAGCACTTCCCTGTTCTCACGGTCCAGGCCGGTGGCCGCGACGCCCAGGCGCCAGTCGGCGTCGACTGTCCGCAGTCGTGGCAGCTTGGTGTTCCCGGCCGGCACCCACCCTTTGAGCACCTGCTTGGACAACGGCGGGCGGTCGTAGGGCTCGTGAACTTCGTCGCCGATGATCGTCAGCGATCCGGTGAAACCCTCGTCACGCAGTGCTTCCGCGGCGCGCAACCCAGCCAGCGAAGCGCCCACGATGACGATCCGGCCCTCGGCCTTGAAGGTGCGGACGAGCTCGTCGATCAGGGGGTGGGTCCTCACTTCGTCGACCTGTCCGACGGCGGATCCATCTCGGCGATGATCGCCTGCACCGGGCAGGATGCGACGGCCCGCGCGACCTGCTGGCGTTGGGACTCATCGGGATTCGGGTCATATGCGAGGGCTTCCTCGCCCTGGAGCCGGAGCACTTCAGGCGCCAGCGGGACGCACTGCGCATACCCGAGGCACCGATTCAAATCCACCACAATGCGCATGTTCGGTCCTCTCCCCGACCGGCGTTGACGGGCTGATCAACGCGCTGCCTCCCATTGACGGGAGAACGACTCCGACCGTACAGAGATCCAGAGGCCGTAATCAGCAATTCCTGTCTAACGGCGGATCTCTCACCCGGCCTGATGTGTGTTCCTGTGGTGCTCCATCACCACGTTGTAAGCGGTCTGAGCCGCGACCGCGTTGGCGATGATCTCCACCGGACCGCCGTTGAACCGATGCGTGGCGATCCACTTCGCGTCGTCCAGTCGGGTGAACTGGTAGACGTGACCGCCACAACGCCGGATGGCGTTGCACTCGTTCTTGGCGTCACGCGACTCCAGCAGCTGGATGTCCATCTTGCATGGAGGTCTCATCACGTTCTCCCCCTTCGCCCCGACCCAGTGTCACGGCTTGCGCGTTCCGCATCAACGCCCCTGCTGGTCTGCACGCCATGTTGGAAGAAGTACGCGGCCCTCCGTCCGTCCCGGTAGGCCACACCCACACTTTCTCCTACGACGGTGCACGCGGTCCCGACCGACATCTGGACCGCTTGCGTCACCGGTCGGCATACCGTGTCGTTCCGGCGAGTGGGAAGACACGCCCAGCGGCTTCTGCTCTGGTCGCAGACAGGCAAGTCTGGACATTTGGCCAGGTATGACGACTACCGGCGGGCTGTGCGGTGCGAATTCGGGCGGAACCGCTGCACAGACTCCAGCGCAGACGAATGATCATCAGTAGAGCGACGGCGAGGAGATCATCATGACGGCGACGGTTCCTACGGATGACCTCGACGAGCGCCGATCCGCGGAGGCTCGGGGTGCCAAGCTCCGTGGGCGCGTTGCCTTCGTGACGGGTGGCACCCGCGGGATCGGTGCGGCGATCAGTAAGAGCCTGGTCAGCCAGGGCGCCACGGTGGCCGCGGGATACGGCAGGAACAGCGAACACGCACAGAAATTCCTGGCCGAGTTGACGGCGGCCAGTGACGGCGCCAAGGTCAGCGTTCATCACGGCGACGTCGCCAGCGCCGAGGACTGCCGACGCACCATCCAGGAAGTCATCGACCAGCACGGCCGCCTGGACATCCTGATCAACAACGCCGGCATCACGATCGACAAAACCGTGGCCAAAATGACCGAAGACGAATGGAACAAGGTCATCGGCGTCAACCTGTCCGGCGCGTTCTTCCTGGCCCAGGCCGCGCTGGCGCACATGCTCGAGCGCGGCAGCGGCCGAATCGTCATGGTCTCCTCGGTGATCGGGGAGACCGGCGCCATCGGTCAGGCGAACTACGCGGCGTCCAAGGCCGGGCTGTTCGGCCTGACGAAGACACTGGCGCGCGAGGCCTGTTTCCAGATGGGGCGCGCCGGCAAGCTGACCGAAGGCGGTATCGGCGTCACGGTCAACGCGATCACGCCCGGGTTCGTGTCGACCGAGATGGTCGAGGCCATTCCCGAGAAGGTCCTCGACCGGATCAAGGGCACCATCCCCATGGGCCGGCTGGCCCAGCCGTGGGAGGTCGCACGAGTGGTCCATTTCCTGGCCGCCGACGCCTCCAGCTACATCACCGGACAGGTTTGGGGGGTCAACGGCGGGCTGGACATGTGATTCCGATCCCGTCCGCTTTCCGTCGAACTCGGCCATGGACCTATGCGCACGCGTTGTCAGGGGTACTTGGTGAGCATGGCCTCCCTCGACATTGACTCATCCAGCGATTGGCGCGATCCCCTGGTGTGTCGCGAGTCAATAATTCGGGTGCAGTAATTCGGCCGGGTTTCACACCCGGCGAGGACGGAATCGATTGCCCGCCTTCCTCGCACCAGGTGGCCGGAACACGGATGCCGCATCGTTGATGCTCAAAGGCGGGGACGAGCACCAGCGCAGTTGAATTCCTCTGCTGCGGCCGGAGTAAAGACACCGTCCTCGGCCGCCACTTGTTCAGGTCGTATCCCAGGCGCCCGGCGAGCTTGTTCAGCAGCCCGATCGCGGCGTCGGCGATCACGGTGCCGGGCGGGAAGATCGCCGTTGCACCCGCGGCGTAGAGCTCGTCGAAGTCACCCGGCGGGATGACGCCGCCGACGACCACCATGATGTCGGGCCGGCCGGCCTCGGCGAGCGCGTCGCGTAGCGCGGGCACCAGCGTGAGGTGACCGGCCGCCAGCGACGACACCCCGACGACATGCACGTCGTTGTCAACCGCCTGCCGCGCGACCTCCTCAGGCGTCGAGAACAGCGAACCGACGTCGACGTCGAAACCGATATCGGCGAACGCGGTCGCGATCACCTTCTGCCCGCGGTCGTGCCCGTCCTGACCCATCTTGGCCACCAGGATCCGCGGCCGGCGACCGTCGGCCTCCGCGAACTTCTCCACGAGATCGGTTGCAGCTGAGATGTTCTGCACGTTCCGGCCTCTCCCCGCCTCGTCCCGGTAGCGCCATCCGGATCGCTCAGTCTCCTTTGAGTTCGATCCGCGGGTAAACGGGCCGCCACATGGCGTCGTGGACCTGCTGGATCGGGTCGTGCAACTCGGCTTGGGCCAGGCCTTCGGTCGCCGCCGCCTCGGCGACGGCGATTGCCACCGCTGCAGAGACTGCCCGCAGGTCCGTCATCGGGGGAAGCAGTGGCGACCCGACTGCGGACGCGTCGGAGATGCGGGCCACGGCGTCGGCGGCGGCGGCGATCATGGGATCACTGATCCGCCGGGCTTTCGCGACGATGACACCCAACCCGAGACCAGGAAATACCAGGGCGTTGTTTGCCTGCGCGATCTGGTAGGTCCGACCGTCAAGAACGACCGGCGGGAAGGGGCTGCCGGTGGCCGTCAGGACACGGCCGTTGGTCCACGCGATGAGGTCCTCTGGCAACGCCTCACATTTCGAGGTCGGGTTCGACAGCGGCATGATGATCGGCCGATCGGTGTGGGCGGCCATGTCCTTGACGATGGCCTCGGTGAACGCGCCGGCGTGCGTGGAGGTGCCGATCAACATCGTGGGATGAGCGTGGGCTACCACGTCGGCGAGACCAATCGGTGCCGCGGCGTCACCACCGGCCCAACTGCTGACCTCATCCCGCGACCGCGTGTAGGGCTGCTGGAAATCGAGCAAACCCGGAGTGTCGCCGAGCAACAACCCTTGGCTGGACAAGGGGTAGAACCTGCTCGTCGCCTCTTGGGGGGACAGGCCTTCGCGGATCATCTGCGCACGCATCATGTCCGCAATGCCCAGCCCCGCGGTGCCGGCGCCGTAGATCACCACACGTTGATCACGGATCCGGGATCCCGCGGCTCGCACCGCCGAGAACGCGGCGGCCAGCACGGTCGCCGCAGTACCCTGCATGTCGTCGTTGAAGGAACAGACCTGATCGGCGTACTTGATCAGGATGCGCCGGGCATTGGCCGCACCGAAGTCCTCCCAGTGCAGCATCGCGTTCGGGAAGAACGTCTTGACGGCGCTGACATAGGCATCGATGAGGTCGTCGTAGCGTTGGTCGCGAACACGGGAATGCCGCGCACCCAGATACATCTCATCGTTGAGCAATGTGAGATTGTCGGTGCCCATATCCAGCACCACGGGCAATACCCGCCGTGGATGGATCCCGGCGGCCGCGGTGTAAACGGCCAGTTTGCCGATGGCGATTTCGATCGCCGCCGACGCCTTGATCCCCAATTCCCAAAACTCCTTCGGAGTCAGTGGCAACCAGCAGGTCCACGTCGTCGGGTCCCAGACCGGTGTTGCGGAAGGCGGACTCGACGCTGTCGGGTCGATCAACGGATAGGTAGACACCGCGGGGCCGGCGGAACTCATGACTGAACCGTTCGATCGCCAATCCCACCGTGGGCGTATACACCACCGGCAACATTTCGGAGATGTGCTCACTCAGCAGCCGGTAAAACAACACCTCGTTGCGGTCTCGAAGGTTCGCCAGAAACACCCACTTCCGAAGCGGGTCGGCCTGCTCGAGGTATTGGGCGTAGACCCGACGAGACTGCACCTCCAACGTGGTCACCCCGGTGGGCAACAAACCGTCCAGACCCAGGGCCTCCCGCTCGTCAAGGGAGAACGCCGTCCCACGGTTGATTGCAGGGTGACGCGAGAACAGCGCTACCCCGGACATTGATCCGCGCCAGCACGCCACCCGGTTCGGGGACCAGCTCATACGGTGCAGTCGTCATTTCAAGGCCTCTCCCTCTCGGTCGTCATCCGCTAGATCCCGCTACAGCCCAGGTGAAGGCTGGTCGTCATGAGGTTCGTTGCTGCTGAATGCGGATCCCTGAGGATCGGCCGGACCTCTGCTTGGCGCTCGCCTGGCAGGGGTCCCGCACGCTGGCTGCCCGACTGGCGAGTACGGGCGAAATTTCGATGTGCGCGTGTTGCCGGTCGACGGCGACGGCCGGGTCGAGTCGCCGATAGTCGGCGGCCGCATTCACGGTGTGATCTGTCTCACACTTGACTACCCTATATCTCACGACGCGAGGAGCCGACGATGACACAGCCGACAGACGCCGCGGCGGAGCCGCCCGCCGATAGCGAACCGAAGAAGCAACAACGCGATCGAACGCATTGGCTCTACATCGCGGTGATCGTGGCGGTCGTCGCCGGTGTGATCGTCGGTCTGGTGGCGCCCGATTTCGGGTCCGCGCTCGGGATCCTCGGCACGTTGTTCGTGAGCCTGATCAAGATGATGATCAGTCCGATCATCTTCTGCACGATCGTGCTGGGCATCGGATCGGTCCGCAACGCCGCGTCGGTGGGCAAAGTCGGCGGGTTGGCGATGGCCTACTTCCTGACCATGTCGACCGTGGCCCTGGCGATCGGGCTGTTGGTCGGCAACCTGATCAGCCCCGGAACGGGGCTCAACATTTCCGGCAATTCCGACGCGGGCGCCAAGCTGGCCGAGCAGGCACACGGCGCGGGCGGGGCGATGGAATTCTTCGAACACATCATCCCCACCTCGCTGCTGTCCTCGCTCACCGAGGGCAACGTGCTGCAGACCCTGTTCGTGGCGCTGCTGGTCGGGTTCGGGCTTCAGGCGATGGGCCCGTCCGGGGAGCCGGTCCTGCGCGGCATCGGGCTGATCCAGAAGCTGGTCTTCCGCATCTTGACCGGCATCCTGTGGCTGGCACCGATCGGCGCGTTCGGCGCGATGGCGAAGGTGGTCGGCGACACCGGTTTCGACGCGGTCGTCCAACTGGGCGTGCTGATGCTGGCCTTCTATCTGACCTGCATCATCTTCGTGTTCGGCGTGCTGGGGGCGCTGCTGCGGGTGGTTGCCAAGGTGTCGATCTTCAAGCTGGTGCGCTACCTGGCCCGCGAGTACCTGCTGATCGTCGCGACGTCGTCGTCGGAGTCGGCGCTGCCCCGGCTGATCGCCAAACTCGAACACGCCGGTGTGCAGCAGACCACCGTGGGCATCGTGGTGCCGACCGGTTATTCGTTCAACCTGGACGGCACCGCGATCTACTTGACCATGGCGTCGCTGTTCATCGCCGATGCGATGGGTGACCCGCTGGCGATAGGGGAACAGTTGTCGCTGCTGGCGTTCATGATCGTCGCGTCCAAGGGCGCGGCGGGCGTCAGTGGCGCCGGACTGGCGGTGCTGGCCGGGGGTCTGCAGAGCCATCGGCCGGAATTGCTCGACGGCATCGGGCTGATCGTTGGCATCGACCGGTTCATGTCCGAAGCTCGCGCGGTGACCAACTTCTCCGGCAACGCCGTGGCCACCATCGTGATCGGGGCGTGGACCAAGACGATGGACTCGGCGGTCATGTCGGAAACTCTGGACGGAAGGAACCCGTTCGACGAACTAACCATGGTCGACGACCATCCCCTCCCGGCGCAAGGAGGGGATAACCGGCCGCCGGCCCACGTGTAGTCGACTGCCCGCTGAGCTCAGTTCGCCTTGTGGCCGGTGAGCAGGAAGGCCGGCGTCTTCATCCGGCCCTTCTCATCGGTGTCGTGGTTCGGCGGCGCACATCGGGGACCGCGCCCAAAATCTTCCCGTGAATAAACGCCGATCCTCCCATCGTCGGTTTGCTGCAATGCGAGGGCTGGGCACAAAGTCCAAGTCGTTCGTGGCCGTGTCGTTGCTGGGCACCGGTTCTGCCGCCGCGGCGTGGGTCATCTCGACGCCTTCTTGGGCATGTAGAGGTCGGTGATGGTGCCCTCGAAGGCTTCGGCGGCCATCGCCACGGTTTCGGAGAGGGTGGGGTGCGGGTGGATGGTCAGCGCGATGTCGGCCGCGTCCGCGCCAAGCTCGATGGCCAGCGCGGCTTCGGCGATCAGGTCGCCGGCATTCGGCCCGACGATGCCGCAGCCGATGATGCGGTCGGTGGTCTCGTCGAAGATCACCTTGGTCATGCCCTCGTCGCGGCCCAGCGACAGCGAACGGCCGCTGGCCGCCCACGGGAAGGTCGCCGTGCCGTATTTGATGCCGGCGGCCTTCGCCTCGTTTTCGGTGACGCCGACCCAGGCCACCTCGGGGTCGGTGTAGGCCACCGAGGGGATGACGGTGGCGTCGAAATAGCTGTTGTGCCCGGCGGTGACCTCGGCGGCGACCTTGCCCTCGTGGGTGGCCTTGTGCGCGAGCATCGGCTGGCCGACGACGTCGCCGATGGCGAAGATGTGCCCCACGTTTGTGCGCTGCTGCTTGTCCACCGGGATGAACCCGCGTTCGTCGACCTGCACGCCCGCGGCCTCGGCGCCGATCACCTTCCCGTTGGGCTTGCGCCCGACCGCGACCAGGACCTTGTCGAACACCGCCGACTCGGGGGCCTTGCCGCCCTCGAAGTAAACGGTCAGACCATCCGGTTCGGCCTGCACGTTGGTGACCTTGGTCTTGACCCAGATGTCCTGGTAGCGCTTGGACAGCCACCGGGTCAGCGGCTTGACCAGGTCCGCGTCCGCGCCGGGGATGAGCTGGTCCAGCAGCTCCACCACGCTGACCGTCGAGCCCAGCTCGTGGTAGACGGTCGCCATCTCCAGGCCGATGATCCCGCCGCCCAGGATGAGCAGCCGCTGCGGGATGCCATCGAGCTCCAGCGCGCCGGCGGAGTTGATCACCCGGGGATCGTCGTGCGGGACGAACGGCAGCGTGACCGGCTCGGAGCCGGCGGCGATGATGGCCTGCTGGAAGCTGACCGTGCTGATCGACCCGTCGGCGGCGGTGACCTCGACCATGTGCGGCGAGGTGAACTTGCCGGTGCCGACCAGGGTGGTGACCTTGCGCTGTTTGGCCAACCCGGACAGCCCACCGGTGAGCCGGTCGACCACGCTCTGTTTCCAGCCGCGCAGCGCGTCGAGGTCGACGGTCGGCGCGGCGAAGGCCAGCCCGTTGCCGGACATCTCCTTGGTCTCGGCGATCACCTTGGCCGCGTGCAGCAGCGCCTTGGACGGGATGCAGCCCACGTTCAGGCACACCCCGCCGAGCGGGCCGCGGCTGTCGATCATGACGACCTGCTTGCCGAGGTCGGCGGCCCGGAACGCTGCGGTGTAGCCGCCCGGCCCGGCGCCGAGCACGAGCACCTCGGCGTGCTGGTCGCCGCGTCCGATGTTCGCGGCGGCCGCCGGCGCCGCCGGAGCCGCGGCCGCCGGCTGCGCGGCTGCGGTCTCGGTGACCTGCTGGATCGGTGTCGTGGCCGACGCTGCCGGCGCGGCGTCGCCGCTTGCGGCGTCGATCACCATGATCACGCTGCCTTCGGACACGGTGTCGCCCACGGCGACCCGCAGATCGGTCACCGTCCCGGCTACCGGGGCTGGTACATCGAGCGTGGCCTTGTCCGATTCCAGCGTGACCAACGGATCCTCGGCCGCGACGGTGTCGCCCGCCGCGACGTGGATCTCGATCACCGGGATCTCCGAGAAGTCGCCGATGTCGGGGACCTTGATCTCCTGCGCGCTCATCGAGTTGCTCCCGGGTTGTCGAAGTGGTCAGCCGCGAAGGCGGTCACAGCAGCAGCCGTCGGTCGTCTTCGAGCAGGTAGCACAGGTGGCGGGCGAAGCGGGCGGCCAGCGCACCGTCGATGACGCGGTGGTCATAGGACAGGGAAAGGGGCAGCATGTTGCGGGCGGTGAACTCGGTGCCGTTCCAGATGGGGCTCAGCTTGGAGCGGACGACGCCGAGGATGGCGACTTCGGGGGCGTTGACGATGGGGGTGAAGCTGGTGCCGCCGATGCCGCCGAGGCTGGAGATGGTGAACGTGCCACCGGCCAGGTCCGCCGGCCCGAGCTTGCCGTCGCGGGCCGTGGCGGAGATCGACATGAACTCCCGGGACAGTTCCACGATGCCCTTGCGGTCGGCGTCCTTGACGACCGGGACCACCAGGCCGCCGGGGGTGTCCACGGCGATGCCGATGTTGTAGTAGTGCTTGAGGATCAGCGCGTCTTTCTCCGGGGACAGTGAGGAGTTGAACTCGGGGAACTTTTTGAGGGCGGCGACGCAGGCCTTGACCAGGAACGCGAGCAGGGTGACCCGGTAGGGGTTGCGGTCGTTCTTGGCGGCGGTGTCGAGTTCTTTGCGGTAGCGGTCCAGGTCGGTGATGTCGGCTTCGTCGTTGTGCGTGACGTGGGGAACGTTGAGCCAGGAGCGGTGCAGGAACGGTCCGGAGAGTCTCTTGATCCGCGGCAGCGGCGCGGTGTCGATGGGCCCGAACGTGGAGAAGTCCTGCGCGGGGATCTCCGGGATCCCCGCGCCGGCCGCGGCGGCGGCTTGGGCCGGGCCCTTCAGGAACCCCAGCAGGTCGTCCTTGGTGATGCGGCCCTTGGGCCCGGTCGGGGTGACCGCGGCCAGGTCCACGCCCAACTCCCGGGCGGTGCGCCGCACGGAGGGCCCGGCGTGTATCCCGGCGGGGGTGTCGACTCCACCCGCCGCTGGGACCGCGGCCGGTGCGGCGGGCGCGGGCGCGGGGGCCGCCGCGCCGGCCGCGGCGGGTGCGGGCTCCTGCTGTTCGACCAGTGACGGCGGGGTGCTGACCGCGCCGGTGCCGGGAATGAGCAGCAGGATGGGGCTGCCCTGGCTGACCTCGTCGCCGACCTTGACCAGGACCTCGGCCACCGAGCCGGCGACCGGGGCGGGTATGTCCATGGTGGCTTTGTCGGATTCGAGGGTGACCAGCGGGTCCTCGGCGTTGACCTGATCGCCGGCGCTGACGTGCACCTCGATGATCGGCACAACGCCGAAGTCGCCGATGTCGGGAACGTTGACCTCGGTAGGAGCTGTCATGTCGATCGCCTCTTTCCTGATCGGGTCCGAATGCTCAGGCGAGCGCGGGTGCGGTCTTGTCGGGGTCGATGTCGTAGCGGGCGATGGCGTCCGCTGCAGCCGAGGCCGGGACGGCGCCCTCGGCGGCCAGCTCGGTCAGCGCGGCGAGCGCGACGTAGTGCCGGTTGACCTCGAAGTGCCGGCGCAGGTTGCGCCGGTAGTCCGAGCGCCCGAACCCGTCGGTGCCGAGCACCCGGTACCGGCGGTCCATGAACGGCCGGATCTGGTCGGCGAATGCCTGCATGTAGTCGGTCGCGGCGACCACCGGGCCGGCCGGGCGCCCGGCCAGGCACTGCTGGACGAAGCTGAGCCGCCGCGCCTCGCCTGGATGCAGCATGTTCCAGCGGTCGACGTCGATGCCGTCGCGGCGCAGCTCGGTGAAGCTGGGCACGCTCCACACGTCGGCGGTCACGCCGAAGTCCTGTTCCAGCAGCTCGGCGGCCGTGATCACCTCGCGCAGGATGGTGCCGGAGCCCAGCAGCTGAACCCGGGGTGCGTCCGTCTTCGCGGCCGGCGCCTCCCGCAGCAGGTACATGCCGCGGATGATGCCCTCGCTAACCTCGTCCTCGCGGCCCTCCGGCATGCCCGGATGCTGATAGTTCTCGTTCATCACCGTCAGGTAGTAGAAGACGTCCTCCTGTTCGGCGTACATACGGCGCAAGCCGTCGTGCACGATCACCGCGACCTCGTGCGCGAAGGTCGGGTCGTAGGAGACGCAGTTCGGGATGGTGGCCGACACCAGGTGCGAGTGGCCGTCCTCGTGTTGCAGGCCCTCGCCGTTGAGCGTGGTGCGCCCGGCGGTGCCGCCGACCAGGAAGCCGCGGGCCCGCGAGTCGCCGGCCGCCCAGGCCAGGTCGCCGATCCGCTGGAACCCGAACATCGAGTAGTAGATGTAGAACGGGATCATCGGAGTGTCGGACACGCTGTAGCTGGTCGCCGCGGCGATCCAGGACGACATCGCGCCGGGTTCGTTGATGCCCTCCTGCAGCATCTGACCGGAGCGGTCCTCCCTGTAGTACATGAGCTGCTTGGCGTCCTCGGGCTGATACAGCTGCCCGACCTGGGAGAAGATCCCGAACTGCCGGAACAGGCCCTCCATGCCGAACGTGCGGGACTCATCGGGCACGATCGGCACCACGTGCTTGCCGATCGCCTTGTCCCGTAACAGGGTGGTCAGGATCCGGACGAACGCCATCGTGGTAGAGATCTCGCGGTCGCCGGTGGGCTTGAGCTGGGCCGCGAAGGCCGAGAGCCCCGGCACCGTGAGATCTTGCGAGCGCTGCCGCCGCACCGGAAACGTCCCGCCGAGCGCGGTGCGCCGCTCCCGCAGGTAGCGCTCCTCGGGGCCGCCTGCGGGCAGCTGCAGGAACGGCACGTCGGCGATCTTGTCGTCGGCCAGGTCGATGGAGAACCGGTCGCGGAACGCACGCAGCACGTCCTCACCCATCTTCTTCTGCTGGTGGGTGATGTTCTGGCCCTCACCCGCCTCACCCATGCCGTAGCCCTTGACCGTCTTGGCCAGGATCACGGTGGGCGAGCCGACATTGTCCACCGCCGCCTTGTACGCCGCGTACACCTTGCCCGGATCGTGCCCGCCCCGGCTCAGCGCCCAGATCTCGTCGTCGGACATATCCGCGACCAGGTCCAGCAGCTCGGGGTACGTGCCGAAGAAGTGCTTGCGCACGTAGGCGCCGTTCTTGGACTTGAAGTCCTGGTACTCGCCGTCGACACACTCCTCCATGCGCTTGAGCAGCAGCCCGGACTTGTCCGCGGCGATCAGCGGGTCCCAGCCGGATCCCCAGATCACCTTGACCACGTTCCAGCCGGCGCCCCGGAAGAGGCCCTCAAGCTCCTGGATGATCTTCCCGTTGCCGCGCACCGGGCCGTCCAGGCGCTGCAGGTTGCAGTTCACCACGAAGATCAGGTTGTCCAGCTTCTCCCGGCCGGCCAACGAGATCGCGCCCAACGACTCGGGCTCGTCCATCTCGCCGTCGCCGAGGAACGCCCACACGTGCCGGTTCGCGGTGTCGGCCAGCTCCCGGTTGGCCAGGTACTTGAGGAACCGGGCCTGGTAGATGGCCATCAGCGGGCCCAACCCCATCGACACCGTGGGGAACTGCCAGTAATCCGGCATCAGCCACGGGTGCGGATAGGACGACAGACCGCCGCCGCCGACCTCCCGCCGGAACCCGAGCAGCTGCTCCTCGGTCAGCCGCCCCTCCACGAACGAACGCGCGTAGATACCGGGCGAGCAGTGGCCCTGCACGAACACCAGGTCGCCGCCGTGATCCTCGGACGGGGCGTGCCAGAAGTGGTTGAACCCGGTGTCATATAGCGTCGCCGCGGACTGGAAGCTGGCGATGTGCCCGCCCAACTCGGAGGATTCCTTGTTGGCGCGCAATACGATCGCCACCGCGTTCCACCGGATCAGCGACCGGATCCGCTGCTCGATCGCTGCGTCACCCGGGTGCGGCGGCTGTGCGTGCGGCGGGATCGTGTTCAGATACGGCGTGGTCGCCGAGTACGGCACCGGCACCCCGTTGCGCCGGGCCTCGCCGACCAGGTCCTCCAGCAGGAACGCCGCGCGGTCCGCCCCGTCAAACTCGATGACCGAGTCGAACGCGTCCCGCCACTCGCTGGTCTCCACCGGATCGACGTCATTGCGCATGGGATTCGTCTCCTCTTGCCGGGCAGTCCGCTCGCGGACGCTTAGCTGACGGGTGGGTGGTCAGTGAGACGGAGGTCGTGTCTTCCGTCCTCGAGGGACTTGGCCGTCGGATGGCCGGCAGCTGGGTGCTCGGCAAGCGCCGGGGGCTCCTCACCGTCGATCATGGTCGCCTCGTCGAACGGGTCCTCCCCGTCGAGCACACGCTTAGGCCTGGTCCGAATCGACCTCGCCGACCCTTTCTTCTCGGCGGTGGTTGTGGCTGAATCAGACATGAGCCCTCCCAGTGGAACCGACGGCCTTGGCGGCTGAACGCACTCACCCGAACGAGCGGCAACCTGCGAGGAGCCTGCACGGATGTGTGATTCTGGTCACTATTCTGACACGGTGGCGTAGACCCGCGGGTCCCAATCGACGGCCCGCACCACCCATCGCGCCGCCCCCCATGTCGTCGGCGATGGTGACGACGTCGCGACGATCAGCAGGTACTCGCGGCCAGGTAGCGCACCAGCTTGAAGATCGACACCCCGGCGACCACCCGCAGCAGCGCCCCAGCACGCCGAATACGAACGCGATGCAGGTCAGATATAAGGCCAGCAATCCCGCTGCTGCATCCGCCGTCGCCTGTACAGCGGGAGCGGGTGGCCGATGATTGGGGCGATTGACCCGGACCACGACGGCAAGTGTGGCAAACGCGCTTCCCGGCGACGCGAGTACGACCACGCGACTGATACTGCGCCCGTTTACATTTCCTCGTTCGCATCAGGCCGAAGCTTCCCGAGAAGAACGCCTCTGCGGCGGTGTTGTCGAAACACGCACCGCCCGGCTCATCGATTGCGACTCCCCGAGCTGTTGCACAGCGCGGTGAAACTCGTTGCGGTGTAGGTAAGCCCGTCGAAGATCAGCTCGGGAACGCCCTGGCGGTCATTTCCCATGCCCGCAGGCGCGTCCCATGAAAGATGTGACCGATCGATACCCCAACGCTCGTCCCTGCCTGATGGTTCCCTGGTCCGTGTTCTCGATCGAAGATGGGGTCGTGTGGTGGCGCGGCTGTCACCGCGATCCCGCTGGTTGGGATGCCATTGAGAAAGGCCATCGAGAACAGCCAGAATATCGGGTATGCCCTGTGAACTGCACAACCACACCAGTGCGCAGGCTGCCGGGACTTGAAGCCCGACGTCCGAAACTCTGAGCGCCGCGCTCCGTCTCAGGCGAGCCCGGGTGGTCGAATCACGCTCGCCGCCAATGTCGTTGCTGCGTCGCGTGCTTGGCTGCGTCCGGGCTCGATCGTGGGAACGCGGCCTGCTGTCGTCGTTGACAACGCTTCGAATCCGAGGTGAGGTCCTGGGGGCCGGTCCGTCCCGTAACGCAGACGTTAACTCAGGACCACTTTGGCCAATCGGCAGTCGGCACACATTTCTGAGGACAAGAATGATCGCTAGTAGATCGGCGAGGAGATCATCATGACGGCGACGGTTACTACGGATGACCTCGACGAGCGCCGATCCGCGGAGGCTCGGGGTGCCAAGCTCCGTGGGCGCGTTGCCTTCGTGACGGGTGGCACCCGCGGGATCGGTGCGGCGATCAGTAAGAGCCTGGTCAGCCAGGGCGCAACGGTGGCCGCGGGATACGGCAGGAACAGCGAACACGCACAGAAATTCCTCGCCGAGTTGACGGCGGCCAGTGACGGCGCCAAGGTCAGCGTTCATCACGGCGACGTCGCCAGCGCCGAGGACTGCCGACGAACCATCCAGGAAGTCATCGACCAGCACGGCCGCCTGGACATCCTGATCAACAACGCCGGCATCACGATCGACAAAACCGTGGCCAAAATGACCGAAGACGAATGGAACAAGGTCATCGGCGTCAACCTGTCCGGGGCGTTCTTCCTGGCCCAGGCCGCGCTGGCGCACATGCTCGAGCGCGGCAGCGGCCGAATCGTCATGGTCTCCTCGGTGATCGGGGAGACCGGCGCCATCGGTCAGGCGAACTACGCGGCTTCCAAGGCCGGGCTGTTCGGCCTGACGAAGACACTCGCGCGCGAGGCCTGTTTCCAGATGGGGCGCGCGGGCAAGCTGACCGAAGGCGGTATCGGCGTCACGGTCAACGCGATCACCCCCGGGTTCGTGTCGACCGAGATGGTCGAGTCCATCCCCGAGAAGGTCCTCGACCGCATCAAGGGCACCATCCCCATGGGCCGGCTGGCCCAGCCGTGGGAGGTCGCACGAGTGGTGCATTTCCTGGCCGCGGACGCCTCGAGCTACATCACCGGACAGGTTTGGGGGGTCAACGGCGGGCTGGACATGTGATTCCGATCCGGTTCCGCCCCTCCATCGCTAGCGTTCATTCACATTCGCAAGACGTCTCATCGAAAAGGTGATCGGCAATGCATTCCTATGAAATCAACAAGCATGGCAAGATCGTCTTTCCGTCCAATTGTTTTCCCGATCTCGACTTCTCCACCTTGGAAAGTCTCAAGCAGCTCGAAGCGGTCGTCCGGCGGGACTTCGATTCGAAAGCACCAACAGGCACCGACATCCTCGAACGGATCAAGGCCGGCGCCTACCAAAGCAAGTTCGAGCTGATGCGAGATATGGCACTGAACCTGTTCTGGGCCAATCGTTTCAAGATAACCATGTACGAGGTCCGGCCAACCCGCTGGGCCGACGTGCCGCGTAGCCGCGACGACGTCTTCGTACCCATCCTGACGCCGTGGCAAGACAGCGAAACGAAGGTGGCCGCGGTGCAGTCTGCCTACCCGAATCTTCCCGCGCAGTGGGACGCCGAAGTGGAGGACAGCATCTTCGAGATCCTCTTCGACGTGTTCGGTCATCGCCGAAACCACGCGACCAAGCTGTCGGCCGGCATACCCACGGTTGCCGATCTGCTTTCTGATCCCGGTAATCAAACGCTCCGGCTGAATCGGTATGACCCTGACTTCCGCCGGTACAGCTACACCGAGATCATCGACTGCAACGAGGATGTGGCCGAACTGGAGGCGCTACGCCGCTGGTCGATGGTCTTGCACAACCAGTATCCCTGGGATCGCAGCGAGGCCGCCCTGGTCGCCAACGGAGAATTGCGGGACGACGACTACGTGGTGGTGTTTCATCCGCGTGATCCCGAGGTCGAACTTTTCCTGTCCCGCATCGCCTCGGGGCAGGTCCCGAAGAAGACCCATCCGGCGCCCCCCGAGGTTGCCGCGCCCATTCGCCCGTATCCGGCCATCAACGTGCGCAAAGACTTTGCTGTGCAACCGCGCATCGAGGCCATCGCCGTGGCCGAAGGCGATCAGGTGTGCACCAACGAGGACCTGATCCGCAACAGCGCCTACAACTGGTCGCCCATGTCCGCGGACGAGATCACCGCCAAGACCGGCATCGAAGAGCGTCGCTACACGTCCGACACCCTCGAGAACCTCTCGTTGCGGGCTGCCCGGTCGGCGATGGCGCACGCCAAGGTGGGTCCCGAGGAGATCGGTGCGGTTATCGTCTGCACCTGCACCAGCTCCCGGCTGATACCGTCGATCGCGACGTGGCTGTCCGGCGCGTTGGGCATCCAGCAGACGCACACCTCAGTCGACCTCGTCGCCGCGTGCGCCGGCCTCAGCTACGGGCTGACTGAAGCCACCAGGGTGCTCCAATTGGTTCAGCGGCCGGTGCTGGTGGTCTGCGCGGAAAAGTTCTCCGACAAGATCGGGAACGTCCGACCATCCCGGATGATCTTCGGCGACGGCGCAGCGGCCATTATCATCGGCGTCGCACCCGAGGGTTCGCCGCCGGACATCGAGTACATGCAGACGTATGCCAGCGGTCCGACGAGCCAGGTCAACTCGATCTTGTGGCCCAACCCCGAGTTCGGCAACAACATCACCGTCTTCGGCCCCGAGGTGAAGGCGCTCGCCGGACGCTACCTCGTCCAGATGCTCGATGACATCAGGGCCCTGCCCGATCCGGATGGTGTCGCCGAGTCACTCCTGGCCAGCATCGAACTGATCGTCCCGCACCAGGCGAACAAGACCATGGTGGTCGACCTCGCGACCGGCGCGGGGCTCTCCCCCGATCAGCTGTATTTCAACATCGAGCGGATGGGGAACGCCTCCTCGGCGAGTATTCCGCTGGCAATCCACGACGCGGTCCGCGACCAGGTGATCACAAAGCCGACAAGGGTTTTCGCCCCGGGTTTCGGCGCAGGCGCGGTTGCCGGTTATGGGGTTCTTCGAATCGATCCGGCGGTCATCGCACCCGACGACCAGGCCGTTGCGTCGACGGACGAATCGGACACGGTTCCCGAGTCGCCCGACATACCTGCCGGGGTCGATATGGCCCTTGCCTTCGGATGACAGCCCTTCATTCGGCTGTCTCGCCCTGTCACGAGGTTTCCGAATCGACAAACTGCGTCACCAGTTCGGCCACAGTGGCCGCCGGGACGGGCAGTTGCAGATCGTGTCCGGCCGGGATCGTGACAAGGCGGGCGTCGGGGATGCGCGCCGCAAGTATTCTGCTGTTCGCCGGCGGGACGGCGGTGTCGTAGTCACCGCAGACGACGAGAGTCGGCGCGTCGATGCAGCCGAGAACGGGGATACTGGTCCAGGTCGAGATGGCCGCGATCTGCCAGAGCAAGCCCAACGGATCCGGTCGCGGCCACCGTGTTGCGCGGCTCGGGTCAAGCATGATGCGGGTTGCATCGCGGCCGCGGCCCGGCACCGCCCCGAGACCACACGAAGTCGACAGCAGCACCAGCCGGTTCACGCGGGTGGGATGGCCGATCGCGATCTGCTGGGCAACTGCGCCGCCGTGGGAGTACCCGACGACATCCGCTTTCTCGACGCCCACCGCATCGAGGACCCGTACCGCGACGTCCGCCAACATCGGCATCGAGTACGGCACGACCGGGGTTTCGCTCGCGCCGACCCCGGGACCGTCGAAGGTAATGACAGTTCTGTCTCGAAGCGCGTCGGTGAAATACGACCAGCTCGCCATCGGGCGGGACATGCCGTTGAGCAACAACACCGGATCGCCCGATCCGGTGGTCCGCGCCGCAATGCGCAGACCGCGAATCGAAAGCATGAACGTGTCCGATTCGACGCTCGCCGAGGGGTGGGTCACGAGGTGGCCAGAACGTAGCTCCCCGGGGCGTCCTCGATGGGTGGATAGGCGTCGTTTCCGAGCTGCTCGGGCGCAGGGACCATGTCCCCGCCCCGTTCGGCGATCCACGCGGTCCAGTCCTGCCACCAGGTGGCTTCCACCAATTGCGCGTGCTCTCTCCACTTATGCGGGTCGGCGGGAAGACTGTCGTTTACCCAATGCTTGGCCTTGGGATTTGGAGGGTTGACGATACCGGCTATGTGACCGGACGAACTCAGGACGAACCTGCTCTTACCACCCAGCAGCTGTGTGGTCTTGTAGCCCGATGTCCACGGGACTACATGGTCGTCCACCGCCGCCAATACGTATGTGTCGATGTCGACTTGGCTGGGGTCGACACGGTTGCCCTCGATTTCGAACTCACCTCGGGCAAATTCGTTGTGCAGATAGCAAGAGCGCAAGTACTCCGAATGCATCCGGGCCGGCATTCGGGTCGAGTCTTCGTTCCACGCCAGCAGGTCGAACGAGGGTGGTTTGTTGCCGAGCAGCCAATTGTTGACCACGTACTGGAAGATCAGGTCGTTTGGTCGCAACGCACTGAAGGTCCGTGCCATGGTCGTCGAGTCGAGATAACCCTTCTTCGACATCTCTTTCTCAAGTCCGGCGACCGTTGCCTCGTCGGTAAACGTGCCGAGCAATCCCGGTTGCGTGAAATCGGTATGAGTATTGAGGAATGTCGCGGAAGCGATGGAATCGTCACCTCGTGCCGCGTTGTAGGCCAGCCCGATTGCGGTGAGCGTTCCACCCAGACACACCGATACCGTGTTCACTGCGGGGGCACCGGTGATGTCACGAACGACTCGGACGGCGTCCAGCGGTCCTTGGAACAGGTAGTCGCGGAATCCGAGCCCGCTCATCGACTTGTCCGCATCGCGGTAGCTGATCGCAAAACACGTATGACCGTGTTGGACGGCCCACTCGATGAGACTCTTTCCCGGCGCCAAATCCATGATGTAGAACTTGTTGATCCACGGTGGGCAGAACAGCAATGGAACCGCGTGCGTATCCGGTGTCTGTGGCGTGTATTGGATGAGCTCGATGAGTTCGCTGCGGTAGACGACGCTCCCCGGTGTGGCACCCATGTTGACGCCGACCTCGAATCCGGAAAGGTCGACTTGTGACGGCCATCCACCGTTGTGGCGAAGATCGTGAACCATGTTCTTGAGGCCGTTGCCGATG
The DNA here is from genome assembly GCA_963779655.1 of uncultured Actinomycetota bacterium. Lineage (GTDB taxonomy): Bacteria > Actinomycetota > Actinomycetes > Mycobacteriales > Mycobacteriaceae > Mycobacterium. The sequence goes on from CAVZZD010000017.1 coordinate 58,818, forward strand.
CTCTTGCCGCCGGTGTCGAACGCCTTGCGGATAGCCGCGGGGTTACCGGCCAGCGTGTTCGACGGGGCGAGCGCATCGACAAGAAACTTGGCGGCGAAGCGCGCCTTGGCTTCTTGCGTTCCGCTCACTCCGGCGGTGTCGATGAGTTCCGCGACGAGTTGGCTGAACAGCAGATACTGCTGAACCAGCAGGAAGTACGCCGGATTTTGCTCATAGGCGAGATCGGAGAACCGCTTGTCGCCACGGGCGATCGCGACGGGACCGGGATTGTCAATGCCGATCGCTCGTTCAGCGGCGGCTCGAAGCGCCCCCGCAGAACCCCAGGCCAGACGCGCGTTGGCAGCGATTAGTCCGGCCGGATTCTTGAGCGTCTGCACTGAGGCGGCCAACAGCTCCCGAACCAGAGCGGCCGGGTCGGCTACTGAGGTGACGTTCTCGGCGATCCCGACCAGATCGAGAAGTGGACGCGACGAGAGACGTGCGGACGCATTAGACGTCGTCATGGGTATCCTTCGATTCAGCGGGCAGGCGAATTCTCTGCTGGCTCATGTACTGACCAGTATGCGGGGCGAACGCGTCGGCCCATAGGTGATTGTGGAACCGGGTTGGCGAGGCGCTCGCGCTGGGTGACGGGTCGTGTTGTCGAAGTCAGATTACCCGCCACATCATCTACTGACCGGTGACCGTTCGCTTCGATAGCAACGGTACACAGCGAGGAGCGCCCGCTGCTGCGGCTGGGCCAGTCGGGGGCCACGCGCACTCGGGCCGAGGGCTCCGGACAACCTCCGCTCAATCTGACTGAGATAGGGGTTTGGACACCTCAGTCATACGCCGACAGCACGCGTCAGACAACCGGTTCGCGTGCAGCGCAGTCGCCGAATCAATCCTTGGCCCCCACCTTGGCACCTACACTGAGCGAATGCCTGACCCCGACCAATCGACCGTCACGTTCCCCCGACGAATTGCAGTGGTCAACAGAGGTGAAGCCGCGGTACGGCTGATCCGGGCCGTACGCGAATTGAATGCCGAGTACGGATACGGCATAACGACCATCGCTCTTCACACCGACGCCGAGCGCCGGGCCATGTTCGTCCGCCAAGCCGACGAAGCCGTCACGCTCCGCAAGACCTCGGCCGGCATCGTTTACCTGGACCACGCCGAACTCGAACGAGCCCTGCTGGAGTCCAAGGCCGACGCGGTGTGGGTGGGCTGGGGTTTCGTGGCCGAAGACATTGCGTTCGCCGAGCTCTGCGAGCGCCTGAAGCTCACGTTCATCGGGCCACCGCCGGCCGCGATGAAGGCACTGGGTGACAAGGTCGAAGCCAAACTGCTGGCCGAAAAGGTGGGCGTTCCGCTCGCGCCGTGGAGCGGTGGCCCCGTCCACACCCGCGAGGACGCCCGCCGTCACGCAGAAGCCATCGGCTACCCGCTGATCATCAAGGCCCGTAGCGGTGGCGGCGGCCGCGGTATCCGCAAGGTGTTCGCCGCCCGACGAACTGGAACTCGCACTCGAGCGCACGCAGGGCGAAGCCGAGCGCTCGTTCGGCGACCCGGTCGTGTTCCTCGAACGCCTTGTCACCGACGCCCGCCACGTCGAGGTGCAGGTGGTCGCCGACAACTACGGCAACGTCTGGGCGCCGGGAGTGCGCGACTGCTCCATCCAGCGCCGCAATCAGAAGGTGATCGAGGAGTCCAGCTCCCCGGTGATGACCAAGGAACAGGCCGACCATCTTCGGACCGTGTCGGCCGACCTGGTCCGCACCGCCGGATACCGCGGCGCGGGCACCGTCGAGTACCTGTACCAGCCGGACCAAAAGGTGTTCACGTTCCTCGAGGTCAACACCCGGCTGCAGGTCGAGCACCCGATCACCGAGGCCACCACCGGCATCGACCTGGTCAAGCTGCAGATCTTCGTTGCCAGCGGCGGAACTCTGGATGGCGAATGCCCCGGCGAGTTCGGCCATGCCGTCGAGGCCCGGCTCAACGCCGAGGATGCCGACAACGATTTTGCGCCCGCTCCGGGCACCGTGCGGCTGCTGAAGTTCCCGCTCGGCTCCGGTCTGCGCGTCGACACCGGCATTGCCCAAGGCGACGTCATCCCGCCCGACTACGACTCGATGGTCGCCAAGATCATCGCGTGGGGCCGCGACCGAAGCGAAGCACTGGCCCGGTTACGCACCGCGTTGCGTGAGACCACCGTCGTCATCGACGGAGGCACCACCAACAAGTCCTTCCTCCTCGACCTCCTCGACCGTGATGAGGTCATCTCCGCCTCGGCCGATACCGGCTGGCTGGACCGCAGCGGCGCCGGAACGCCGACCGGGCCGACGCCGACCGCCGATATCGCGCTGATCGCTGCCGCGGTCGATGCGTATGAAGCCGAAGAAAGCCTCGAGCGTGCCGGTTTCCTGGCCTCGGCGCGCGGTGGTCGACCACGTGCCAGCCACGCCATCGGCCGCAAGGTGGAACTCAACTACCAGGGCCAGGCCTACGGCCTCACGGTGGGGCAGATCGGTCCGCGCGGCTACCGCATCGTCGGTGATTGTGGCGATCTCGTCGTCGAGGTCGAACGGCTCGGTGAATACGAGAGTCGACTGATCCTCGGCGATCACCGCTTCCAGGTCGTCACGGTCGCGGGCCCCACCGGGTTCCTGGTCGAGGTGGACGGGACAAGTCACCGCATCAGCCAGGACGAAGCCGGCCTGGTCCGCGCCGCGTCTCCGGCCGTTGTCGTCGCCATGCCGGTGGCGGTGGGCGACGAGGTCGAGGCCGGTGCCACTCTGGTGGTGCTGGAAAGCATGAAGATGGAAACCGCACTGCGCGCACCCGCCGCGGGGCGGGTTCGTGAGGTGTATGCCGTCGTCAACAGTCAGGTCGATGCGGGCGCCGCGTTGCTGCGCTTCGACCAGGCCGGCGAAAGTGCAGCAGCCGAAGCCGTGCCACGAGTTGAGTTCCGCGCCGAGCCGAGAAGCGAGGATGCGGACGTGCGCGCCGAGGCCCGCGCGGCGCTCGACGAACTCCGCTCGCTGATCACCGGTTACGACGTAAGTGGCCGAGCGCGCACGCGTCCTGCTGGCGAAGTACGACGGCCTTCGTCACCGCCTGCCGCGTGACGACCAGGAACTCGTCGAGGCGGAAATCGGACTGCTGGACACCTTCGCCGACATCTGCGAGCTTTCGCGCAATCGCCCGACTCTGGACGAAGAGAGTTCCGACGAGAGCGTTCACAGCCCACGCGAGTACTTCCACTCGTTCCTGCATTCCCTCGACGCCGAGGTGGAGGGGCTTCCAGACGCGTTCCGGTCCAAGATCACTCGCGCGCTGCGCGAACTACGACGTCACCACCCTGGAGCCCGGACCCGAGTTGGAAGAGGCGGTTTACCGGCTGTTTCTTGCGCTGCAGCGGATGGAGAACCACGTACCGGTGATCAGCGCACTGCTCGGCCGCTGGCTCAGCGCTGACGATATTCCCACCGCTTCGACCAGTGCCGTGGGCGAGGTACTGGACCGGCTGATCATCGCGACGCAGGTGCGCTACCCGGTGATCGGCGATATCGCCCGCAATCTGCGGTTCCGCTTGTTCGACGAGCCGCAGATCGCCAAGGCGCGCGAGCAGGTCTACGACGGCGTGCGCGACGGTCTGCAGTATCTTGCCGACCATCCCGACGCGCCGGACTACGCGGCCCGCATCAACGAACTCCTCGACACGCCGGAATTGCTCATCGACCTTCTGGCAGAACGCATTTCGAGTCCCGGTGCGCTGCTCGAGGTCATCACGCGCCGGTACTACGAGATCCGTGCGCTCGAAGACGTCAAGACCTTCGACAAGGCGGGCGGCCAGTTCGTCACCGGCAGCTACGAGTTGGCCGGCGAGCAGCTGCACCTCGTGTCGACTGTCACGGACCGAGCGCGGTTGTCGGCAACGCTCGACACGATCGATGGAATCGCCGGACCGAAGGCTGACAACCTGGTTGTCGACATCTATCTGTCCTGGCCGGACGCCCCCACCGACGGCGACGAAATCTCTGCCGCCTTGGCTGATGTGCTCGCCGCGCACCCCAGTACGTCCAGCTGGCGCCGAGTGACGGTGACGGTGGTCGGTGCCGATCTCCATCAGATGACGTTCCGTCCGGCGCCAGACGGTGGCCTGGCGGAGGACCCGACCATCCGCGACATGCACCCGCTCACCGGGCAACGCCTCGATTTGTGGCGGATGAAGAACTTCGACGGCACTCGCCTGCCCGCCGCGGCGGGAACGTACCTGTTCCACGTGGTGGCCAAAGAGAATCCGTCCGATGAGCGCCTCATCGCGCTGGCAGAGGTCCGTGACGTGACCCCCCAGCTCAACGAGTCCGGTGAGGTGATCGGGGTTCCGGCCCTCGAGCGCGCCCTGGCGGCGTGTCTCGACGGCATTCGCCGCGCGCAGGCCCAGCGGGGGAAGAAGCGGCTCGACGCCAACCGCGTCGCCCTTTATGTGTGGCCGGTGCTGGACATCCCCAACGACCGGCTCCCGGCGATCACCCGGCGCCTGGCGCCACTGGCGGTCGACGCCGGGCTGGAAGAGATCACCATCCTGGCGAGCATCAAGGACGACCAGACGTCGCAGCCCAGACGGGTGGCGATTCGCTTCTCGTACAGCCCGGGCGCCGGCATCGTCGCGCAATGTGACGGAGCCCCCGACCGAGCCGTTGCGCCCGCTCGACGGGTACGCGCAGAAGGTGCAACGCTCCCAGGCTCGCGGCTTGGTGTACCCGTACGAGTTGATCCCGACTCTCACCGGCCCCGGCGGCAGCTTCGTCGAATACGACCTCGACGAGTCCGGCGCGCTGGTACCGGTGGACCGTCCCTATGGGCGCAACACCGCCGGCCTCATCGTCGGCGTGGTGACGCGGCCCACGGACCGCTACCCCGAGGGCATGACCCGCGTCGCCTTGTTCGGCGACCCGACGAAAGCCCTGGGCACGGTGGCCGAAGCCGAATGCGCGCGCGTGGTCGCGGCGCTCGATCTCGCCGAAAAGCTGTCGGCGCCGGTCGAGTGGTTCGCCTTGTCCTCCGGCGCCACCATTTCGATGCAGAGTGGCACCGAGAACATGGACTGGGTGTCCCGCGCGCTTCGCCGGATCATCACGTTCACCCAGAGCGGCGGCGAGATCAACGTCATCGTCGCGGGAATCAACGTTGGCGCACAACCGTATTGGAACGCCGAAGCGACCATGCTGATGCACACCAAGGGCATTCTGGTGATGACGCCGGACAGCGCGATGGTGCTCACCGGCAAGCAATCGCTCGATTACTCCGGTGGCGTTTCGGCGGAGGACAACTTCGGCATCGGCGGCTACGACCGCGTGATGGGACCCAACGGTCAAGCCCAGTACTGGGCGCCGAACCTCCAGGCGGCGTGTGACGTGCTCTTCGCGCACTACGATCACGCGTATATCGCTCCGGGAGAACGCTTCCCGCGTCAGGCCGCCAGTTCCGACCCCGCGGACCGTGACGTTCGAAGCTTCCCGCACGTGCATCCGTCGAGCGAATTCACCACCGTCGGCGACATCTTCTCCGCGAGCACCAACAAGGACCGCAAGAAGCCATTCGACATCCGGACCGTCATGCGTGCGGTGGTCGACCAGGACCATCCGGTCCTCGAGCGGTGGGCCGACATGGCCGACGCCGACACCTCCGTGGTGTTCGATGCGCATTTGGCTGGAATTCCGGTGTGCGTCATCGGGATCGAATCGCGCGTCGTCCCGCGCAAGGGGTGGCACCCCGCCGACGGGCCGGACCAGTGGACCTCGGGAACGCTGTTCCCCCAGTCCTCGAAGAAGACCGCGCGCGCCATCAACGCCGCGAGCGGAAATCGACCCCTGGTGGTGCTGGCAAATCTGTCCGGCTTCGACGGTTCACCCGAGTCCCTGCGGAACATCCAGCTCGAGAACGGAGCCGAAATCGGCCGGGCCATCGTCAACTTCGACGGCCCGATCGTGTTCTGCGTGGTGTCGCGCTATCACGGCGGAGCGTTCGTGGTGTTCTCCAACGCGCTGAACGAGAACATGGAAGTGCTCGCCGTCGAGGGATCGTTCTCCTCGGTCATCGGCGGTGCACCCGCGGCGGCGGTGGTGTTCACCCGAGACGTCAACGGGCGTACCGCCGCGGACCCGGCCGTGCAGCGAGCTCGAAGCGCAACTTGCCGCCAGCACGGATGCCGCGAGAAACCGCCGACCTGCGGGTAAAGCTCGACGCCACCCGCACGGCGGTACGTTCCGACAAGCTCGGCGAGGTGGCGGCGGAGTTCGAAGCGGTGCACAACGTGGAGCGGGCCAAGCAGGTCGGTTCGGTCCACGCGATCGTTCCGGCCAACGAGTTGCGCCCGAGCATCATCGCGGCCGTGGAGCGCGGGATGGCCCGAACATTGGATGCGCTCGGGCAGTAACACATTGGGCGTCGAAAGAATTGGGCGTGAAAGACGAGTGGCCGGAGAGGATTCGATGCACAACACGCCGGCGACGCCGCGCCCGATCGACGCGACGATCGCCCGGTCCTGGTTGCTGGTCAACGCGACCAGAACCGATCTCTTCGACCAGGCCGATCAGTCCGATGCCGACCAGATAATCCTCGACATCGAGGACGCCGTCGACCCCAAACTGAAGCCGCGTGCCCGCGACGACGTCGCGACGTGGCTGCAGAACAAATCGGGGTGGGTCAGGATCAACGACCGATCCACTCCGTTCTGGTCCGACGACGTCGACCTGCTCAACGGGCTGCCCGGGTTGGTCGGCGTGGTGCTCGCCAAGACCGAGTCCGCCGATCACGTGACAGAGACGTTCGACCGGTTGGGCGGCACGACGCCGGTCCTCGCGCTCCTCGAGTCTGCCCTCGGCATCGAAGAGGCACCCACGATCGCACGTGCCCGCGGCGTGTTACGGCTGGCCTTCGGTAGTGGAGACTACCGACGCGACACCGGCGCCAGCTCCGACGATCTGGCGATGGCCTATCCGCGGTCCCGGCTCGTGATCGCCAGCCGCATCGGTGATCTCCCCGGCCCGATCGACGGACCCACGGTCAGCAACAGTCACCGCGTCCTGCGCGAGCAATCCGCAATGACCGTATCGCTCGGCCTGACCGGCAAACTGTGCCTCGACCCCGAGCAACCACCGGTGATCAACGAAGCCCTCAGCCCCACCCCATCCGACGCGGCATGGGCACGGAACTTCCTTGCCGACTTCGAAGCCCGCGGTCGTGTCGTGCGCGACGGGAGCGACCTGCCTCGGCTCGGCCGGGCGCAGAAGATCGCCGAACTCGCCGCAGCATTCGAATCGGCCACGACCAACGGGTGACCGGGCGCAATCCCCGGACCGAACTCTCCGATCGGCTCTACGGTGAGGTCATGACAGAACAGACACCTGCGGTCACGGTTTCTCATCCGCCCGCTGCGATGCTGCGTGCCGTCAACCCGCTCCTGGGGCTTCTGTTGCGCGCTCCGGTCCTGGGCGCCGCGGGAAAATCGATGATGGTGTTGAGCTTCACCGGACGCAAGAGCGGGCGACGGTACTCGGTTCCGGTGAGCGCCCATCAGATCGACAACGATCTCTACGCCCTGGCCGGCGCGCCGTGGCGGCTGAACTTCCGCGGTGGCGCCGATGCGGAGGTGTTACATGGCGGGAAGACGACGACGATGCGCGGCGAACTCATCGAGGACCCGTCAGCCGTGGCCGATCTGTCCCGCCGCAGCGCCGAGCAATACGGGGTCAAGACCGCACAGCGAATGATGGGGCTGAAGTTCCGCGATCAGCGCCTACCGACGGTCGAGGAGTTCGCCGAGGCAGCGAAAGTCAATCACCTGGGCGCCATCCGGTTTACTCCCACCAGATAGCTGCCGGGGACGGCTAACCTTCGATGTCATGACGGGGACGCGATGAGTGCAGGTCTGTTCGGTCTTCTCGACGATGTCGCGGCGCTGGCCCGGCTCGCGGCCGCGTCGGTGGACGACATCGGCGCCGCCGCCGGCCGCGCGACCGCGAAGGCGGCCGGCGTTGTCATCGACGACACCGCGGTGACACCGCAGTACGTCCACGGGATCACCGCCGACCGCGAACTGCCGATGATCAAGCGGATCGCGATCGGCTCCCTGCGCAACAAACTGCTGTTCATCCTGCCCGCCGCCCTGCTGCTCAGTCAGTTCCTGCCATGGCTGCTGACGCCGATCCTGATGCTCGGCGCCACCTACCTCTGCTATGAGGGCGCCGAGAAGGTGTGGGGCCGGATTCGAGGGCCACGACAGCCACGCCGCGCCCACCGCGGCCGTCGGTGAGGACGCCGAGCGCCAGATGACGGCCGGGGCCATCCGCACCGACTTCATCCTGTCCGCCGAGATCATGGTGATCGCACTCAACGAGGTGGCCGACCAGGCATTCGTGCCGCGGCTGATCATCCTCGTCGTCGTCGCCCTGGTCATCACCGTCGCGGTGTACGGGGTGGTCGCCCTGATCGTCAAGATGGACGACATCGGCCTCAGCCTCGCCCAGCGCTCGTCGCGATTCGCCCAGAAGTTCGGCCGCGGCCTGGTCGCCGCGATGCCCAAGGTGCTGGCGGCGCTGTCGGCCATCGGCACCGTCGCGATGCTCTGGGTCGGCGGCCACATCCTGCTCGTCGGCGCGGACACCCTCGGCTGGCACTGGCCCTACGGCGTGGTCCACCACGGCGAGGAGTACGTGCATGACGCCGTGGAAGGCGTCGGCGGTGTGCTCGCCTGGCTGGTCAATACCGGGGCATCCGCGGTGATCGGCCTGATCGTCGGCGCCCTGGTGGTGGCGATCATGCACGTGCTGCCCTTCGGCAAGAAGGATGCCCACTAAACGCGCTGGGTCGTTTCCACGGATGTGCCGAACCAGCAGGAGAGCGCTTCCCGCAGCGCGGGCGCAGCCGTGTCGGTGGGTTCGTCGATGGCTGCGGCCCAGGCGACGTAGGCGTCGGGGCGGATCAGGAGGGCATCCGCCGGCCGGTGATCGGCTCTGGCCGGGCAGATGTCGACGCGATGCCGCCAGCCACAGGCCGCCTCGCGCAGATCCCGGCGATCGGCGAGGTCGAGGAGCACCGGCCGTGCGGCGTGCATCAGTTCCGCGACGCTCGTTGCGCCCCGGTCGGTGTGCAGGGTGAGGTCGGGGGCGAAGGTGCCGGCCATCGCGTGTTGGCCGGAGCCGGGCATCGGATAGCGAAGGTCGGTGCCGCCGATGAGGGCCGCCATCCGGCGCAATGGCTGCTCGTCGACCATCAGTTCGGAGAAGAGCTCCCGAAGCGCTTCGGCGGCCGGATCGTGTCCGCGCCGCAGCGCCACCTGAGCCTGGGTGTGCAGCAGCGTACGTTCACCCGCGAGGTGGCGTTCGTCGTGATACGTGTCCATCAGGCCGGGCGGCGCCCAGCCGTGGATATCGGCGGCCAGCTTCCAAGCCAGGTTGACCGTGTCCATCAACCCGGCGTTGAGTGCCACGCCCGGGGCCGGGAACTGATGAGCCGCATCGCCGGCCACCAGGATCCGCCCGGCGCGGTACCGTTCGGCATGCCGAGCGTGAAAGGTGAAGCGTGACAGCCGAGTCGGTTCACCCAGAGGCAACTCCGCTCCGAGCACGCGACGGATGCTGTCCTGGAGTTCGGTCACGGTCATCGGCGTGTCATCGTCGTATTGTCGTGCCTCCTCTTCGCTGGTGAAGACGCCCACATCGTTCGGGGTGTACGACGCGATCGCGAATTCGCCTCGCGCCGTGCGGGTGAAGCCCGCGCGCAGCCGGCCGAGGCCGGGGACCTCATAGTCACCGTCGTCGCGCAGTGTCACCGAATCGGCCATGGTGAACTGGCCGAGCCGGTTGACCTCGGGATAGGTGATGCCCGGGAACGCGGATCCGGGCCATCTGCCGGACCCGGCTGTTGACGCCGTCGCAGCCGACGAGGTATCGCGCAGTCAGCAGATACGGCCCGTCGGGCCCGCGCACATCCGCGGTCACGGCGGTGCTGATCCTGGCTCAGCCCGACCACCTCATGCCCCCGGCGGATGTCGGCACCGCGTTCGCCCGCGATTTCGGAGAGCAGGCGCTCGAGTTGCGGTTGCGGGAGGCGCACCGCCTGCATCGGGGACTCGTCGAGAGGCGTGAAGTCAATATGCAAGCCGCCGAACGGGAATCGCGGAGTCGGGCGGGGGTGGCCGCCGGCCGCCTCGAATCGGTCCAGCAGGCCGCGGTAGTGCAACAGGTGCAGGGTCTGCCCGCCGAGACCGCCGGCCTTCGGGATGTCCCAGATCTGCGGTCGCCGCTCCAACACCAGAGTTCGCACTCCGGCCAGACGCAGTTCAACGGCCAGCATCAGCCCGATCGGGCCTGCGCCCACGACGATCACATCGGTTTCCGTCACACGCACTTCCGACTCCCCTTTCCGCAGGTTCTGGCTTCGGCCAGCGATTCTGCGCCACCACCCGGGTCTTGCCGCAAGCCCCCCGGTGCGCTATATGTTGAAGGTGAGGGGGATGTGCTCCAGCATCATCACGGGTATCTGCCGGTCAACGGCCCGGGCACGAAATTCCGCAAAACCCGGCCAGGCGCGGTCCGCAGCCTGCCAGCAGAAAGTCTTCTCTTCGCCACGCACCTCCCTGGCACGCAATCGGTACACCGTCGCGCCGTCCTGCAGCGACACCTCCGGGTTTACCACGAGGTTGCGGTACCACGCGGGGTCGACGGTGGCACCGCCATTGGACGCCACCGCAATGTAGTTGTCGCCCAGCTTGATTCGCATGACGGGGTTCTTGCGAATGCTGCCGGTTCTGGCTCCGGTCGTGGTCAGGATTACCACCGGCCTACCGTCCAGGCTGGCGCCCTCTCGCCCGTCGGTGGCCTCGTAAATCGCCACCTGCTCCCGCGCCCGGTCACTGGGGCTGGGCCGGTACGTGACGGTCATATCGGCTGAACCGCCATCCGGTTGGCGACCCTCGACCGGTGCCCGCTGGTCACGGGCTGCAGCCAGGTCGCGATGTTGCGAACGTAGTCCTTGAAGACTTCCAGGCGCGCCGGGTCGCATTTGATCTGCGTGCCCGGCGTCTCGGTGACGAACGAGGGCGCGCCGCGATCGAGATCCCAGTTGTAGTCGGCGAAGTGGTGGAACGTCGACTCGGCCAGCGCCCGGCCCATAGGCCGGCCATCCGGTGTGACCTCGCCGTCGAGCGCCACGGCGAGGTTGAAATGCCGTCCGGTTGCGGTGCTTCTTCCCTGCGCGAGCACAGTGGCGAACGGGGCGCGGGCCGCCACCCCACCCTCGTGTGGGTGGGCCGGAAACCATTCGATCCGTCCGCTCGCCGAGCGTGTGGTGCGCAGCAGCGGATGTACCGGTTCGCCGGTGAGTACTTGCTGGTAGTCGCCGTTGGCGCCGGAATGGTAGTTCGGCCACGAGATGGTCGGGGTGTCCTGGTCGTCGCACATCGTGGCGGGGTCGACGTCCTTGTCGTGAAACAGGTTGACCAGGCCCACCGAACCGAGCCGCAGCAGGCACCGGCCGAGGTCCTCGTGATCGCGCGCGGTGAGCACCCCTCCCCCGTTCTCGCGGAACCGTACGATGGCGTCGGCTTCGGCGTCGGTCAGCCCATCACCGACATCGACGGCCATCAGCCACAGCTGGTCGAAGCCCAGCTCGTCGACATGACTCAAAACGGGATCGTCATCGCCGCGATCGGCGCGGTTGCGCGCGACCACTTCGTGGCCGGCGGCCCGCAGTTCGTCCGCCAGCAACGAAAAGCGGCTGATCTCCCAGTCGTCGAGGTTGGCCGTAATCGTCGTCTGCAGCAAGATTCTCGACATCGGAAATCACTCCCTGTCAACGGATTTCGGTGTGCTTGACTCGGCGGGTACGCGCAGGTGCCGGCGCGCGGCGAGTTCTTCCTCGTCGACGAGGGTGAGCATCGGCTGGCCCGGGACGCAGAGCATGGTGACGACGAAACGGCTCGGGATGTCATCCCGGTTGTTGCCATCCGAGTAATGGATGACATCGCCGCCGGGCTCCCAGAACGCCTCTCCTGCGTAGATGACCCGCGGCGGCTGCCCCTCCAGTTCGAACAGCATTTCGCCTTCCAGCATGTAGCCGAAGGCCGGACCGCTCGGATGCCGGTGCGGCGGGGCGCCCGCATTGCCCGGCGGGTAGCTGACGACAACGGTCATGACTTCGGCGCCCTCAGGGATGAACGGCGGCCGCACTTCCTGCACGACGGTCAACGCGTTCTCCCATGCGGCGTCATACTTCTTCGACATCATTCCTCCTTGGTTGTGATTTCAGACCGATTCAGATGGCACAGCCGCCGCCGTCGGCGTGCAGGGTGGAGCCCGTGATGAAACTCGAGCGTGGTGAGGCGAGGAAGAGCACCGCATGGGCGATCTCCTCGGGTTCGGCGGTGCGACCCAACGGCAGCGCCCGGCCGAGTTCCTCATTGGTCTCGCCCCATTCCGCTTCGACGCCATCGGTTTTGGTGGGACCGGGCGCGACGCTGTTGACCCGGATCCCCCGGGACCCGAACTCGGCGGCCCAGGTGCGGGTGAGGGATTCCACGGCGGCCTTGGAGGCGCTGTAGGCGGATGCGCCGGGAACGCCCTTCGAGGCGACCATGCTGGTGATGTTGATGATGCTGCCGTGGCCGCGCTCGAGCATCCCGGGCACCAGGCCGGCGGCCAGGAAGTAGGAGCCGCGCACGTTGGTGTCGAACGTCTTCTCGAATGACATGAGTTCCTGGTCGACGGTCAGTGCCGCCGGAAAGCTCGCAGCGTTGTTGACCAGAATGTCGACGTTCCCTGCCTGGTGGACAAGCGATTTCACCGAATCGGTATCCGACAGATCGGCCTGCACGAAGCGGGCGTTCCCGCCGATTTCCGCGGCCGCGGCCTCCCCGCGCTGTACGTCTCTGCCGGTGATGATGACCGACGCGCCCTCACCTGCCAGCAACCGGGCGCACGCCAGGCCGATACCCGCGGTTCCGCCGGTGATCAACGCGGTCTGGTTGGATAGTTCCTCTGTATCCATTGCACACCAACCGGTTACGCGATGCGCTGTTCGGCGGCGGCGAGGCCGCCTCGGCCGTGGTCGAGGTGGGCCAATGCGATGCGCAGCCGTTGCCGGCCACGTGACACCCGCGACATGACGGTCCCCATCGGGATGTCGATAATCACGGCGGTCTCCGCGTAGGTGTAACCCTGCACGTCCGCGTAATACATCGCCCTCCGGAAGCCGTCCGGCAGGGCGTCCATCGCTGCCTTGATGTCGGTGTCGGGCAGCGCATCCAGCACCTCTGCCTCAGCGGAGCGCAGCCCTGCCGGTAGTCGGGCGGTGCCATCGGCCAGGTGCCGCTCGGTGATCTCGTCGACCGATACCTCCGATGGGCGGCGCTCCTTGGCGCGGTACGTGCTGACCCACCGGTTATAGAGGATCCGGAACAGCCACGCCTTGAGGTTGGTGCCCTGCTGGAAAGTGTGAAAGCCCGAGTAGGCGTGCAGCAGTGCGTCCTGCAGCAGGTCCTCGGCGTCAGCGTCGCTGCGGGTCAGCCTGCGCGCGCCACGGGAAAGGACATCGAACAGGGGCTCCGCTTCGCGGGCGAAACGCGCGGCACGATCGTTGTCCGACTCCGACGTGCTTTGTACGGAAGTGATTGTCATGACGAAATCTCCTCAGTGCTTCGCGCCGGCGTGTTAGCGGGCCGGGACGGGCGCATTGTCGATCAGCCAGTCCGCGAAGCGGGTTCCGAACACCGTCGCAGAGGGGCCGGGGACCAGGGTGTGGTCGTCGAGCAGAACACCGAAGTAGCGTGCCTGCGGATCCGTGACGACGCGGCGGGTGTCGGTGCTCGCGCGCAGACGGGCCCGAACGAGGTCGTCGAGTGGATACCGGTCGGGGCCGGCGACTTCGAGGACGCCGCCCACGGGCCGGCCGACCGCGGTGCGGGCGACAGCGGTTGCGACGTCATCGGCCGCCATCGGCTGGCTGAGCGCGGGCGCGATCCGTACGGAGTCGCCGTCGGTCGCCGAATCGGCGATGCGTCCCACGAACTCGTAGAACTGGGTCGCGCGCACGATCGAGAACGGGATGGCTGCTTCCCTGATGAGCTTTTCCTGCACGTCCTTGGCGCGGAAGTAGCCGCTGGCGAGCAACCGGTCGGTTCCCACCACGGACAGTGCGACATGGTGGGATACCCCGGCCGCCTCGGCTGCGGTCAGCAGGTTGCCGGTGCCGGTGGTGAAGAAGTCCCATGCCGGCCCGTCCTCGAAGGACGGCGAGTTGGCGACGTCGACCACGACCTGGGCGCCGGTCAGCACCTGGTCCAGACCTTCGCCGGTCAGGGTGTTGACGCCCGATGCCGGTGAGGCCGCGATCGCCTCGTGACCGTGCTCGGTGAGTTTGGCCACCACCTTCGAGCCGATGAGCCCGGTGCCGCCGATGACTACGACCTTCATGCTGATCCTCCAGTGGTTCGGTTGCCGTTCGTGCTACCAATTCAGACTGGCGGCCGGGAAGGTGAAGCGAACCCTTGGAAGTCCGTAGTCCGTAATCCGTAGTCCGTGGCGGAGGACGGAAGCTTCAGCAGGCCTGGGGCCGGGGGCCTAGCTCGCCCATGACACGGTGCGAAGCTGCCTGCGCGAAGTGATGCCGAGCTTGACGAACACCTTCCGCAGGTGCCATTCGACGGTATGCGTGCTGATGAACAGCTGCGCTCCGATCTCGGCGTTGGTCAGACCGTCGGCCGCCAGCCGGGCGATCTGCGCCTCTTGGGCGGTCAGCTCATCGCCCGAGCTGAGTTGCTGTTTGCGCACCTTCTCGCCGGTCGCGAGCAGTTCCCGTCGCGCACGTTCCGCGAAGCCCTGCGCACCCATTCGGGTGAACATCTCGTGAGCGCTGTTGAGCTGCCGGCGGGCGTCCAGCCGGCGATTCATTCGCCTCAGCCATTCGCCGTACGACAACCGCGTACGCGCCAAGTGCAGCACGATGTTCGCGCGTTCGAGACGCTCAATGGCCTCGATGAACAGGCCTTCGGCGTCCTCGTTGGAGGCGAGCAGGGCTCGCGCACCCGCCACCGCACCCAACCCCCAGTCGGTTCCACCCGAGCCCGCCCGCTCCTGGAAGCGGGGCAGGGCCGACGCGGCGGATGCCTGGTCGCCCAGGTGTGTCGCGGCTTCGATGAGTTCGAAGAGGCACCAGCTGTGGAAACCCAGATCCTCATACTCACAGCACTCACGGGCGGCCGCGAACGCTTCTTCGTACCGACCGAGACCGTTGAAGAGGACGGCAGCGGTAAATCTGCTCAGCCCGACCAATCGGCCTTCGCCCCTGGCGACTCCATCCGCCGCGGCCGCCTCGATCAAGTCCACCGCGTCGGCGGGAATCCCCCGCCACGCCGCGAGATTCAACGAGTGATACTTCACCGGCGTGTGGCCAGTCGACGCCGTGATTGCGTTGGCCTCTTCGATGAACCTTGCCGCCGTGGCCAATTCGCCTCTGTACACGTGGACGCCGGCCCGGTAGGCCAGCGCTGGTGGTATCACCGCGAGAGCTCCGGTGTCACGTGCGCGCCGGACCATGTCGGTGGCGATCTGCTGCAGGACGGCGTCATCCCAGAGTTCGTGAGCGGCGCTTTCCTGCGCGATCGGGAACGGCCACACCGCGGGTTTGCCGTCGCCTTGCTGCGTGTGGTCGTTCCAAAGCTCCAGCGCGGAGCGCATGTGGTCGGACCCGGCACCCGGACCATCGATGATCCGACTGGCCATGCCACTCAGCAGGAAGTCGATCGGCCTTTGCAATTCAGGCACCCGGTCGACCGCGCCGCGGGCAGCGCCGGCGATCTCGGCAAGTCGGCCAGGCTCGCCGAGTCGACCCGCGTACATAGCAGCGGAGAGCGCCTCGAGGTAAGTCTCCCGAGCAAGGTCGTCGTCGAGGTTCTCGAGTCCCTTGGCGGCGCTGAGCAATTGCGCTGCGGCGTCGGTCGTCTTCAGTGCGCCCGCCTCGCCTCCTCGGCTACGGACGAACTCCATCTGAGCGCGCATCCGGGCCACTTGGGCGCGCTGGAGTTCGGACAGCGGTCCCAACTCGGCTATCGCGAGAAGCTCGTGCGCCGCGTCCGGCGCCGCGGCATCTCGTTTGGCCTGCGCTGCGGCGATTGCCCTGGATCCGCGAAGCGCCGGATCCGACGTCAGGATGGCCGCGCGCTCGAGGAAGGCGGCCGCTGCGGCGACACCGCCCCTGCTCTGGGCCCGGCCTGCCGAGGTCTCCAACTCGGCGGCCACCGCATCGTCGGGTCCGGCCGCGGCGTTGGCGGCGTGCCACGCCCGGCGGTCGGGATCGACGTCGGGATCGGTCACGTCGGCCAATACCCGGTGCGCAACCCGGCGTTCGGTCAGATCCGCTGCCCGGTAGGCGGCCGAGCGCATCAACGGATGGTGAAAGCGCATGCGCGGGCCGAACTCGATCACTCCCGCCGCTTCTGCCGGGCCCAGCGCGCCGACCGGAATGCCCAGCTGTGCGGCCGCCCGGAGAAACAGCGCAGCGTCACCGAGCGGCTCGGCCGCCGCGATGAGCAACAGCTGCTGAGTCTCGGCAGGGAGGTCGTGGATCCGACGGACAAAGCCCCCCTCCATCGCTGCCGCCGACGACCGCTTGCCCGCGATCCAGAACCCGCCGGCGAGCTCCGTCGCGGAGACACTTCGCGGCACCTCGAGGATGGCCAGCGGAATGCCGCGGGTCTCCGCGACGATGCGATCTCGCACCTTCGGGTCGATTCCGCCCAACATCACCGACTCCAGCAGCTCGCGTGAATCGGCGTCGGACAGACCTTCGATCTCGAGCGCCGGCAGGCCCGCCAATACCGTCGGGGGAATCTCGCACGGAGAACACCAACGCGACCGGCTCGGCCAGCAGCCGCCTGGAGACGAACCCGAGCGTCTGCACCGACACCTGGTCGAGCCACTGCGCGTCGTCGACGAGACAGAGCAGAGGTTGGTCATCGGCGGCGGCGGCCATCAGGCTCAGCACCGCCAACCCGACCAGGAAACGATCCGGGGTCTCCCCGGCGCCGCGGCCGAAAGCGACGTTCAGCGCCTCGCGCTGCGGTTCCGGCAGCTCATCAAGGTGGTTCATCAGCGGTGCGCACAACTGCTGCAGCCCGGCGAATGCGAGCTCCATGTCGGACTCCACGCCGGCCACCTGCACGACGCGGAATCCCGACGCCAGCTCTGACACGTGCTCGAGCAGAGCCGTCTTGCCGACGCCGGCCTCCCCGCGGAGCACCAGCACCTGACAGCTGCCCGATCGGGCGGTCGATATCAGACCCTGAAGTGCCAGGCACTCACTAGCGCGACCGCGCAGACGCTGCCCCGGACCCGGGCTCGACATAGCCACCACCACATACGTTTCCAGTGCACCTTACCGGTTTGGCGTCTGTAGGGTGTGACGTGTCGGGGCTTGGGTGGTCGAGCCGGTGCGGTTTTCGACGACGGAGAACTCACGCCGTCCCGACGGCTCGGCTCCCGCGAGCGTCAACAGGTGGTGACGGCCCGCGGCGACATGCCGCTGCGGTCGCGCCGCGACCGCCCGCCGTGACACGTGACACGTGACACCGGATTCACGGAATCTGTGGCCCGTCCCTTCGTTGACGAATTTTTCTGGCGCCGAGCCCTTCTGGCTACGCCTTGGCCGCGGCTTCGAGCATCCAGTCCTCGAACCGGATGTCGAAGAGAGTCGCGCCGTCACCGGGAACGAGGGTGCGCTCGTCGATGTCGACGCCCCAGTACTGGGCCGCGGGGTCGGCGACGACCTGGCGACTGTCACCGTGAGCGGTCAGCGCGGTCCGGATGAGATCGGGAAGGCGGAACTGTTCCGGCCCGCCGACCTCGGTGATGCCGTTCACCGGGTCACCGATCGCGGCAATGGCGACGGCCTCGGCGACGTCGGCAGATGCCATCGGCTGGATGAGCGCCGACGGCAGTCGCACCATGTCACCCACCGTCGCGGAGTCGGCGATGGTCGTGAGGAACTCGAAGAACTGCGTGGCGTGCACGATGGAATACGGAATCCGCCCGGCGCCGAGGAGCGCCTCCTGCGCCAGCTTCGCCCGGAAGTATCCGCTCTGCGGCGCCAGCCGATCGGTGCCGACGACCGACAGCGCAACATGATGGGCGACACCGGCTTCGGCTTCGGCGGTGAGCAGATTCATGGTCGACCTGTTGAAGAACTCGGTGGCCGCGGCCTCCTCGAAGGACGGCGAGTTCGTCACGTCGACCACCACCGAGGCGCCGCTCAGAACGTCGGACAGGCCCTGCCCGGTGACGGTGTTCACACCGGTCGACGGGGCGGCGGCGATGGCGTCATGACCGTGTTCGGTCAACGTGTGCACCAGCTTCGACCCGACCAGGCCGGTTCCTCCGATTACGACGATTCTCATTTTGAGCCTTCCGTTTTCGTGTCGATCGGCTGTCGGTGACAGCTCCCTGACCGCCAGAACGGATGGACGCTCACGGATTCATCCCGGTGCTGCGCTCAGAGGTCGACAACCACCGCCTCGGTGGGTTGCGCGCAGCAGATCAGGATGTTTCCCTGCGCGGGAGGTTCCAGCGGCTCGGGGTCGTAGCGGACAGCCCCGGCGAGCAGTGCGGTTTCGCAGTTGTGACAAACCCCGGTCCGGCAGGACCATCGAGTCGGAACGTCGCATGCTTCGGCGAACTCGAGCAGGCTCGCGTATGGCGGTCCCCACGGCGCCGAGATGGCGCTGCGCGCGAACTGGACCTCGGGCCCCGGCCCGAGTGGTCCCGGCGGCAGGTGCGGCGGCACCGACGTCGCGGCGATACCGGGTGTGAGTGCTGCTGTGGCGCCGAATGTTTCCGTGTGGATGTGCGCGGACTCCAGGCCGTAGGTCGCGAGCCCGGCACTGAGATCGTTCATGAAGGAAGCCGGGCCACACAGGTAGGCCTCCGCGTCGGACGGCAGGCCGAGTCCCGGACCGATCGACAGCCGCCCCTCCGCGGTGAAGTCCACGCCCTGCCGATCGGCGGACCCCGGGCGGCTGTAGTAGACGCGAGATCGACTGTTGGGCAACCGATCAAGCAGTGCGCGACTCTCCTCCGCGAACGGATGCTCGTCACCGTTGCGGGCGCCGTGCAGCCACCAGACCTCACGAGTCGATCCGGCCTTGACAAGCGCATGCAGCATGGAGAGCACGGGGGTGGCTCCGACGCCGGCGGACAGCAGGATGACCGGCGCCTCGCTGTCGGTGAGGAAGAACGTCCCCCGCGGTGCGGCGACGTCGATCAGATCGCCAACCTTCACGTGGGCGTGGATGTATCCGCTGGCGGCCCCGTGCGGTTCCCGCTTGACGCTGATCCGGTAGTCGTCGGAGCCGGGCCGGTTGGACAGCGAATAGTTGCGGATCAGCGCGGCTTCGCTGGATTCGGGGTGGAGCCGCAGCGTGATCGATTGGCCCGGAAGCCATTCCGGCAGTTTCACACCGTCGGGGTCAGCGAGGGACACCGACCGCACGGCGCGGCTTTCGTCGTGGACGGCGGTCACCCGAAGGGGCCGAAACCCCGGCCAGGACGGCGGTGGGCTGCTGGCGGCGGCCGTCAATCCGGTGTTGCCCGACGACGTCGCTGCGCCACCGTTCTGGTCCGCGAGACTCTGCAGGGACGCCTTCCAGCCCGGACTGAGTGCCGGAATGCGAAGGGCGCGTTCGAGCGCGTCACGCGCGTGCCCCGGAAGGTAGAGCAGGGCGTCGATCTCGGCGACCGTCACCTGTTCCGGCCCAGACGCTATCTTGACGATCTCCTGACCGGCCTCCACCTCTCCCTCGGCGATGACGCGGCAGTAGAACCCCGGGCGCCGGTGCGATACCAGCAGTGCCGCCATCCGGGGTTCCCCGATGCGCATACCTGCCCGGTAGCAGGTGACCCTCGGCTGGGTGACTTCGAAGATCGCCTCGCCGATCTGGTATCGGTCCCCGATGCAGACCTCGTCGTCGGGCAATCCGTCGACGGTGAAGTTCTCCCCGAGATACCCGGGCAGGAGGTCGTCGCGGTTGAATTCACTGGCCCAGTGCCGGTATGAGTCGATCTGGTAAACCAGTACGGCGCGGTTCTCCCCGCCGTGGCCCCCGAGGTCACCCTGCCCGTCCCCGTCGACGTTGAGTCGCCGAACCATGCGGGGCCCGGCAACAGGTTGCTTCCAGGCACCGGTGTACACGGTGCGGTTGTTCCACGGCGACGTCTCTGGGCGTACCGACGTTCACCGATATCAACGTTGCCATCGCTCGGGTTCCTTCTCGATCTTGAGGCGGCGCTGTCCGGACCATTTACTGCTCAACTATGCGCGCGTCATCGCGGCAGCGCGGCCGATCAACTGTCACGAGATACTGTTTTGACGGACACCCTCGTTGAGTTGGGTCGGCGGGCAGATGGGAAACGTGAGCATGGCGGTGACGGGCGGTCTGCCAGTGCGGCAGGCCAAGCGCTTGCAGACTCGCGAGCGTCTGTTCGGCGCGGCGATCGCCGAGTTCAAGCGAGCCGGCATCGCCGAGGCCGACGTGGGCGCGATAGTCGCGGCCGCGGGTGTGGCGCACGGGACCTTCTTCTTTCACTTCCCCACCAAGGAACACGTGCTGCTCGAGTTGGAGAATCGCGAGGAAGCGCGGGTCGCCAACCAGTTCGGCCGATATGTCAGCAACGACCACGATCTCCTCTCTGCCCTGCAGGAAGCGATGCGGCTGATCATGGCCCTGGAGCGGCGCTTGGGCCCCGTCCTGTTCAGAGACGTACTTGCCCTGCACTTCTCGCAGACGCGACCCCCGGGCGAGGGCGGCGAGGATCACCCCTTGATCGTGCTGGTGGCCCGTGAGTTCCAGCTTGCGCAGGATCGCGGCGACGTCGCACCCGACGTCAACCCGATGAACAGCGCGGTCTTCTTTCTCCTCGGGCTTTACGGTCTGCTCACGACGATGCACGCGTGGGCCACCCGTGACGCGGTGATCGATGACTATCTGACGAGGACGCTGCGTAGCCTGCAGGCTCGCTGAGCCTTTCCATCACAAGTCAATACGGCCATCGGCTACCGTCGACGGGTGACGGTGTCAAGATCGCGCGTCGCCCGGTTCTGCGCCGTTGGAACCGTCTTGCTCGCCCTCGCTGCGGTCCCTTCGTGCGGACACCCCGTGCACCCACCGCTGAGCACCACCACGCCGGCGACGACCACTCTGGAGGTGGCTCCGGAGATGCCTCCGGAGATGGCTCCGGAGGTGGCTCCCGCGGGCGATTTCGAACCTGTCTCCCGCCTCGTGAGCGATGCGATTGCGGCGCATCGGATGCCCGGTGCGGTGGTCCAGATCGGGCACGCCGGCCAGGTCGTCTTCCGTCAGGCCTTCGGCTGGCGCAAGCTCGCGGACGAACCGGGACTGGATGGGTCACCCGCGCCCGCCGAGCCGATGACCGAGGACACGATCTTCGACCTGGCGTCGTTGACCAAGAGCGTGGCCACGACCACGGCCTTTCTGCAGCTGTACGAAAAGGGCCTGGTTGCGATCGATGAACCCGTGCAGACGTACCTGCCGGACTTTCAACCCCACCAGCGACCCACGGCGGGCCCAGGTGACGCTTCGCATGTTGCTCACGCACACGTCGGGCATAGCGGGAGATCTGAGCCTGGACGGTCCGTGGGGGCTGGACCAGGCCGACAAGGCCGAAGGCGTTCGCCGTGCACTCGCCGCGTGGGTGGTGTTCGATCCCGGCGAGGCGTTCCACTACTCCGACATCAACTTCATTCTGGTTGGCGCGATCATCGAGAAGATCACCGGCGAGCCGTTGGATACCTATGTGCCGGCGAATGTCTTTGCGCCGCTGGGCATGTCCGATACCCGCTATCTCCCGGCCGCCAAAGCCTGCGGCCCGCATCAGATCATCGGGACGGCAATCACTCTCGGTCAGAACGCACCCTGGGTGGGCGAGTGCCCGGCAGGTACCTGGAGCACCGATCTGTTGGCGCGCGTCGCACCGACGGCGCATGACAACGACACTCCGGGCATCAACCCTGACTACGACCACCTGCTTCGCGGTACCGTGCACGACCCGACGGCACGACGCATGGGCGGGGTGGCCGGCAGTGCCGGGGTGTTCTCGACGGTCGACGATATCGGCCGGTACGCCCAGGCGCTTCTCGATCGTCTCGCCGGCCGGCCGAGCCCGTTCCCGTTGACGCAATCCACCTCGGAATTGATGACGACTCCGCAGCAGCCCGGGCACAACGCTGCACAACTCGAGGCGGCGAACAACGCCACCCGGGAAGCCGTCGAAAAGACCCCCAACACAACCGATCCCCTGCTCGCACCGGACTATCCGGCGATACCGGGACAAGACCTCCGCGGCTTCGGCTGGGACATCGATACCGACCAGTCCAGACCGCGCGGCATGATCTTTCCCGTCGGCAGCTTCGGCCACACCGGCTTCACCGGAACCACGCTGTGGGTGGACCCGGGGTCGGACACCTACGTGGTTGTCCTCGCGAACGTGATCCATCAGCGCGGCGGTCCACCGATCGCCAAGCTGAGCGGCGAAGTGGCCACCGTGGCAGCCCGGGCCCTACATCTCTACGGCAGTTAGTTCGGCGTGACGTCGAGGACGACGGGGCCCGTGCAAGAAAGGGCCTGCGCTGGACCGCGTGGCTACCGACGTTTCCGGTGGCACACTGGATGACTCGTAGTCGCCCCGTCATGGTGACTGCTCCGCGTGCTGTTCGGCGGCCTGACGAGCCAGCCGTTCGTCGTGGATACGCACCAGCTCGCGGAAACCCAGCCGGTGGTATTTCGGCGTCGGCTGGATGCCCCACACGTCCTGGGCGGTGTCCTTGCCTTCGGCGCCCTCCGGTGGCCCGAGCGGCGGATACGGGTACTTGCACTCCAGGGTGTCGTCGGAGTAGCGCACCTTCAGCAGCTCGCTGCAGACTTCTTTCAGGCTCAGGGTCGGGTAGCCGTAGTAGACCGCCATGAACGGCAACGTGAAGGCGCCCTCGATGACCAGGGCGACCAGGCAGACGAGTACCGCGCGTTTGATCCACTTGTGCATGTTCGCGTAATAGGGGGTGGTGCCGGGCGGGAGATCGTCCGCAGCGATCTGTTCCTCGGTGGGTGACGACGTGGTCACAGTTGTACTCCTTCAGCGGTTTTCAGTCGGAGAAGATCTCGCGGTTGACCGTGTGCAGGTACGGGATCGCAAGGAAGGGGGTGATGTAGAAGATGTCGTAGAGCCACCATCCGATGACCGGGAACACCACGCCCGCGTAACGGACGTCGGCGAACATCGTCATGTTGAATATGTAGGCGGTCCAGATCACCACGCCCATCCAGCAGGTGACGATGAGCCACTGATGACCCCACCGCTTCATCTGCAGGAACCCGATTGCCGCGGCGACCCGCATCGCGAAGACGGTCAGAATCAGTCCGGCCACATAGGCCTTTTCACCCGGTCCTGCCGCGCCACCGATCCACAGTTCGTTGTAGTGCCAGAAGTAGCCCGCGTCGAACATGTTGCCCCAGCCGACCATCAGCACCCGGTTGATCAAGGTGTGGTTGGCGACCAGGTCGAGCGCCCAGCCCAGGCTGTTGAGCATTCCGTCGATCAACACCAGGTAGCCGATCAGGGTGACGATCATCGGCCGGACCGAAAGTCCTGCTCTCAATGCCTGCCGCTGCAGCCACACCCCGCGCATGAATATCGGAAACCCGATGAGGCCGGGTGCCCACATCCCCATCAACGCCGCACCGGTGATCATCCACTTGTCGGCCCGGCGCTGCGCCACCTTCGACTCGTCGTGGTGATCCTCAAGACTGACAGAGCCGTCACCGACGGCTGCTTTCACAGGTCCCACCAGCCTCGGGCGAAGGACATGTAGAGCTGGATGAGGAACATGGTCAGCAGATAGCCGTAGATGACGATTTGGAAGACGATGAGTGCCCTCTTGCGCTTCCGTTCCTTCTGGTCCATGCCCTGTGACCCCTTCCTAGAGTGACGTGCTCGACGCATCGACCGCGAGCAGACAGGCCGCCGCGATCTCCCGTAATCCATCGGTGATGGCGCCGTCGGTGCTCAGCGGCGCGAGAATGCAGGCCTCGGCCGCCTCCAATTCGGTTGCGCCGGCGGCAATCAACTGTGCGGCGGTGACCAGAACCCTGGTGGACGGCGGCTCGAAGTGGAAGGCGCCATCGGCGGTACGGATGGCGACGGCACACTGGACGAGCCGCTGTGCCGTCGTCAAGGCGATGCCGGCTTCGGCGACGACCACCTCGGCCTCCCGGCCGGGGGGCAGATACCTCATCGGGAGCGTGGCGAATCGCTGCCGGAACGATGGTTTGAGCTCCTTGAGCGAGCTGCGATAGGCGGGGTTGTAGGAGCAGACGAGCATGAATGTGTCCGGCGCCTCGACGATCTCGTTGGCCCGGTCCAGGTACAACGCCCGCCGGTGATCGGTCAGCGAATGCAGGATCGCCAGCGAATCGTGGCGGGCTTCCACGACCTCGTCGAGATAGCAGATCGCGCCGGCCTTCACCGCTCTGGTGAGGGGCCCGTCGGTCCACACGACGTCGCCGCCGGTGACCATGAAACGGCCGACGAGATCCGAACTGGTCAGATCGTCATGGCAGCTGATGGTCACCACGGGCCGGCGCAGCAGCAGACCCATGTGCTCGACGAACCGGGTCTTGCCGCACCCCGTCGGGCCGGTGAGCATGACGGGTACGTGCTGACGGAATGCCTGCTCGAACAGCTGGACTTCATTGCCGTTGGCGAAGTAGGTCTCGGTGGTCATCTCTCCTCGATCGGTCCGGGGTCACGCTGCGACGAGCTCTCGATGGACATGGGCCAACACCCGCGGAAGCTCCTCCACTCGCCGAATACGTTGGGAACGGCGAGGTCCGAACACTTCCGGCAGCGGATCGACCCGGGCCGGTCCGACGCCGACGTAGTAGATGGCGACGCCCGCATCGTTGGCCTCCTCGACGGCGTGCGCCGCGTCGGCCCATGCGTAACGGCCCTCGTAGCCCTCATCGGAGATCAGGCCGTCGCCGATGACGATGAGCAGACGCCGCTCGGACGGCTGCCCCAGAAGTCGGCTCGTCAGATGGCGCAGGGGCGCGCCGAGTCGGGTGTACCCGCCCGCCTGCAGACCCGCCGTGCTGGGCGGCACGAGCCGTGGATCCTCGAAGTCCTTCAGGCACTGCACCTCGACCCGATGGCGGGTGTTGCCGGTGAACACGAAGACTCCGTGCCGCTCGCGGGCGAACGTCATCGCCTTCGAAAGCGCGTCCGCACAAGCCAGTTCCAGCTTGAAGATCCGGCCACCGTGGACACCCAACGACGAACTGCCGTCCAGCAGGAGTGCCGTGGTGACGTCACGGCTGCTCGGCAGTAGTTCGCGAAAGATGCGCGGCTCACGAGCGTCGCCCGAGGCCAGATCGATGTAGTGGCTGACGTACTGGTCGACGTCGAGATCGGAGCCGTCTTCGAGGTGGCTCGTCATCGCCCGATGCGTGTGTTCCTCGAACCACTTCCGTAGGTCGGCGGCGCCCGGCACCGGCTGGCGACTGCGACCGGCGTGGACGCGCTCGAGTACCGCGACATGGTCACGCAGGAAGCTCTTCGTCCAGGCGTTCCATTCGGGGTACGGAATACCGGGCCGGTGCTCGGGAGTGATGTCGAAGTCGTTGTCCTGCGGCCTGCTCGGTGGCGGCAGGTTCGGATTTCGGACGCCACCGTCACCGCCCACAGGCACCGAATGCGGCCGCGGAAGTCGCTTCTGCGTCGTGGTCCAGGGCATCCTGCCGAAACTGCGCCGCAACTTCTCCGTCAATCCCTGTGGTGCCGTGTACGCGAACGGCAGGTCACCGAGCAGCGGATGAACATCGAGCGGTCGCCCGCTGCCGGCCAATTCGATGGCACGGTTGAGCATCTCCTGAGCGTCCATGTCACCGGAGGCGATCTCGAGATCGGGCAGCACTCGCCGTGTCTCGGCGAGCAGACCAGGCCAGCGCGCCGCGATCCATCCGACAGCGACGCCGCCTTCGACGTTGGTCAGTGCACGCAGTTCGCGCGCTGACAGCTCGTTCAGCCGATAGTCGGTCACACGCTCCTTCGACGGCGAACACTGCAGGGCAACACCACATGTCACGGTCCTGCGTGTCCAAGCCCGCGGGATCGTCGGGTAGGGAACGTGCACGAACTTCAGCGACGCGTTCAATCCGAAGACGCGCCTGTCACCGGTCACCAGCCGCGCGCCGTCGCGCCGTTGACCACTCAGCGCCACCGCTGTCACGGCACAACTGCGTTCGACGCTCATCGCATGGGTGTCCGACAGTTCACCCATGGGTCGGACCAGACGGACGTCCGCGCCTGACCGGCCCGGGTGAGCCGGTCAGAAGGTACCGATGTTCGAGAACATCCAGTACCAGAACCAGATGATCAGCCCGGTCCCGCCCCACGCGGCGAGATACCGAAGCCCCTCCCAGACGTAATCCATTGTCCGACCTCCTCGTTGATGGGTTCAGAACGAATGCACCCGTGTTCGGCGCGAGCGGTGAGGTCATCGCACCTCCAGCCCGCGAACGGTAGACGCGACCAGCTTTTCGATCATGCTGTCTCGATCTTCGACACCGTCTGTGGCACTGAGCACCCCGTAGATCCCGAGCAGGAAGAACATCGCGCTGTAGAACGCGTCCACCTCGGGATGCAGCTCACCTTCCCGGCGCGACCGTTCGATCTCGCGGATCAGCTGGACGATCAGCGGATGATCGGCCCATTCGTCGGGCTGGGATCGCGACGGTGAAAAGTGCAGCGCCAACAACTCTTTGAAGAGCGTCCTGCCGAGTTGCTGCTGGAGTCCCATCACCAGTCCGGCGACTTCTGCCAACGCGGAGGCCAGGTCGTGCGGGCCGTCGAGGAACCGGGCGAAGTCCGCGGCCAAGTGGCGTTCCTCGCGCGTTTCCAGTTCCAGCAGGATGTGACCCTTGGTCGGGAAATGGAAGTAGAAGGTGCCGTGTGCGACACCCGCGGCGGCCACGATCGCACCCACATCAGCGCCGGCCATGCCCGCATGTTTGAACTCGGCGATTGCCGCGCCGAGAATGCGCTCTCGGGTCAGCAGCCGACGGGCTTCGCGCGAGGACGACGCGACCTGTGCCGTCATGAGAGCTATGTCTAATCCGGTTATTGACTGAAGTCAATAGAGTTTTCGTTGGCTTCTGCTATTTCTGTTTGTATTGCGGCATTTACAGGCACTTTGGCCGACGAAACGCGCTGAGCTTCTCGGCTTCAGTCAGTGATATCAGTCATTGACATGTATCCATCGCCGGCGCGGACCCGCTCATCGGCCGGGCGATCAGTCCGAGAAGATTTCGCGGTTCACCGTGTGCAGGTAGGGGATCGCGAGGAACGGAGTGATGTAGAAGATGTCGTAGAGCCACCATCCGACCACTGGGAGCACCACACCGGCGAAACGGACGTCGGCGAACATCGTCATGTTGAAGACGTAGGCGGTCCAGATCACCACGCCCATCCAGCAGGTGATGATCATCCACTGTTGACCCCAGCGCTTCATCTGCAGGAACCCGATCGCCGCGGCGATCCGCATCGTGAAGACGGTGAGGATCAACCCCACCTCCATGGCCTTCTCCCCCGGTCCCGCCGCACCCCCGAGCCACAGCTCGTTGTAGTGCCAGAAGTAGCCCGCGTCGAACATGTTGCCCCACCCGTTGAGGAGCACCCGGGCCAGAAGTGTGTGATTTCCAACCAGATCCAGCGCCCACCCCACGGTATTGATGGCGGCATCGATGATGACCAGGTAGCCGATCAGGGTGACCAGCATCGGCCGAACCGACAGCCCGTCCCGCTGCGCCCGCCGCAGTAGCCAGACGCCACGCAGGAACAGCGGCAGCCCGAAGATACCGAGTGCCGCGGTGCCTATCAGCAAGGAGCCGGAGATGAGCCACTTGTCGGCCCGTCGCTGAGCCAGCCGGGATTCTTCCATGTGCTCGTCGAGGGACGGGCCGCGCCCGCCGTCGGTCGGCCGCGCCGACACGTCACTCGAAGGATGACTGCGACGGCTCAACGATGGAATGTTCACGCATTCTCCTGATCGGGGTCCGCCGGCGGGGTGAGAGCGCGCCGTCCGATGGATTCGATGCCCCTCCCCGTGAACGGTGAGCTACATCTGACTGACCGACGTCAGTGTAACCGCAACTCTCGTCTCCGCGTGGTGGACGCGTAGCCGTCTTCCGTGCCGTCAATCAGCGCCCTGCGCCGTCGGACCGTGACGACTCACGGCTGCGGTACGCGTCGTGCCAGTTCCACCATTCATACGGCGCGCTCTGCGGGTAACCGTCGGGAGAGTCCTTCCAGTTCTCTCCCATAATGTTTCGGTCTCCTCAATCAAGTGCTGTGGCACCGGCCGAAGCGAGCGCGTAGGAGTGGTGACCGAGCAACCCCCCGGTGGCGATGTCGAGCACGGTCTTGCCGACCTGCTCGGCGGTCAGCACAGGCGCCATCGACTGCACGAACGCGTCGACGTCGACGCCCTGCCGCCCGGCATAGGCCCGGACCGCCGCCAGACCGAGGTCGGTGCCCGGTGTCAATTGCGGAAGCACGGAGACGAATTCGATGCCGAGGCCGTTGCGCTGCGATTCGCCCGCCGCGTAGCTCGTGATGAATCGGACCGTCGCCTTGGCTCCGGCGTAGCCGCCGCTCAGTGGCGAACCTTTCAGTGCGGCGCCACTGGACACGGCGATCACCGAACTGCCCGGCGCAAGCGGAAGTGCCAGCGCAGCGCGGGTCCAGTGAAACGCCTGCGCGACGTCGACGTTCCAGTTCTCGCTGAACGTCTCCCACGTCTGGTCCTGCAGGGCCGTCATCGTCGGCGCGGCGCCGGCGCACAGCACCACCGTGGTCGGACGGTGCTCGCCAATGAGTCGGTGCGCGGTTGCCGGGTCTGCGGCGTCGGCCACTACTGCGGTGAAGCCGCCACCCAGTTGGTCGCCCAGCGCGGCCAGCGGACCGGCGGAGCGCGCAACACCAACCACGTGCGCACCCGCGGCGACGAGCGCGGCGGCGACGCTTCGGCCGAAGCCGCGACTGGCTCCGGTGACGACGGCCGTTGTGCCGTCGAGCTGTTTGGGTTCTCTCGAGTCGTTCACAGGTCCTGCCTTCGGTGTCGAGGTTTTGTTCTTCACTGGTTCAGATCCGTCGCACCGTCGGAACTCATCGGTGTGGCAACGATGAGTTTCGCCCGGCGGACGGATCTGTATTCGTGACGGGATCTTCATCAGGACGACCAAGGAGCATCACCGTGCCGGTGCAAGAGGAGTTCATCGCGCAGGCCGCGCCGTTTCGGGCCGAGCTGATAGCGCACTGCTACCGCATGCTCGGTTCGGTGCACGACGCGGAGGACTTGGTGCAGGAGACGTACCTGCGCGGATGGCGTGGGTACGCGAACTTCGAGGAGCGGGCCGCGCTGCGCACCTGGTTGTACCGCATCGCAACGACGGCATGCCTAAGGGCGCTGGAGAACCGCGCCCGACGGGTGCTGCCCGCCGGACTGGGCGCGGGTTCGGTCGACCCCGACGTCGATCTCGACGGAGGTCTGGGCGCAGCGCATCCGTGGCTCGAGCCGCTCCCCGACACGTTTACGCCGGAGTCGGCGTTCGCCGCGCGACACAGCGTGCGGCTGGCAGTGGTCACCGCGATGCAGGAGCTGCCCGCCCGTCAGCGCGCCGTTCTGATCCTGCGGGACGTGGTTCAGTTCAGTGCGGCGGAGGTCGCCGAGCTGCTGGAGACCACCCCGGCGGCGGTCAACAGCGCACTGCAGCGGGCGCGCTCGCACCTGGCCGAGGCCGCGCCCGCCGAGGACTTCGTGGCAGAACCCGACGACGGGGAAGTACGGCGACTTCTCGACCGGTACTGCGCGGCCTTCGAGAACGGCGACGTCGCGGCCCTCACCGACTTGCTGCGCGCGGACGTCAAACTCGAAATGCCGCCCCATCCCGTGTGGTTCGACGGGCGCGACGCGGTGTTGCGGTTCCTCGCCGCCCGTGCGTTCTCCGCACCGGGCGACGTGGCGATGGTCCCGACGACCGCCAATGCCCAACCCGCGGTCGCCGACTACCGGCGCAACGCCGACGGCGTGCTGACCGCCCATGCGCTGCACGTGTTGACGGCCCATGGCGGTGGGATCGCGGCGATCACCGTGTTCCTCGAACCCCAAGTGTTCGCGATGTTCGGTTTGTCGCTGACGAGGTAGCGGCGTCGAATGTGCGGATCTACACGCCCCGCGCGGCGTGTCGCGGACAGACGCGCACAGTCGAGCGGTTACAGCCAGTATTCGTTCATGGGTTGGGCGTACTTGTCATTGTTGGTGAGTGGGGGAAGTCCGAGGGCGTCTTCGATGGTGCGCAGCAGACTGTAGTGATTGGCATAGTCATCGGCGATGAAATGGCCTTGCTGCATACCGGAGTTCACCGCCCCTGGTGACGGGAGGACGACCATGACGATGTGGTTGCCTTGGTTGCCGATGCCCGTCGACAGGTTGTTGTAGTCCTCGTCGAACGTCAGGAAGATGGCGCTTCTCTGCGTGGGGTCCTGCCAGACGGGCGAGTCCAAGATGACGGACAACGTGTCCTGGATCCACTTGTCGCCAGCCGCGACGTTGTACTGATGATCGGTGAGTTGGCTTATCGCCCACTGGATGGCGCCGACAACCGTATCGGTGGGGCCTTCCATGTTGGTGGCGTCGTCCGCGGCGAACCACACGAAGTTCGGGGTGTTGGCAGCCACGTCGAGGTCCGATTGCAGCTGCGTCAGATCGAACAGGTGTGCCGCGACACGGGCAGGGTCGTTGTAAATGTCGCTGAAGGCGAGGAACGGTAGGCGGTCGGTGGGGGTGCTGTAGCCGCCCCCACCTTCCGCGTAACCGGCCCACGTCTTGCCCGCCGCCTCGATGCTGTCGGCCAGGTTGGGCTGGTCGAAGCAGTTCGCGGGGCAGTTGTAGTTGGTACCGAAGTCGGTGCCGCCGATGATCGGGTAGTAGTTCGGGTCGCTGGGATGGGTCAGGGCGTAGTAGTTCGATCCCAACCCGTAGGCGTTGATGACGCTGTTGAGGTACGGCGCGTTGGGGCTGCCGACGATGTCGGTAAAGCCCTTGTTCTCCAGGTAGACCATGAATACGTGATCGAGGTCGCCGACCGTCGACACCGGCGGCGTGGGTGGCGGTGGGGCGGGCAGTGCAGCACCGACAGTGAACGAGAGGTTGTCGGCGTAGGCGTTGTTGTAGTTGCCCGGTAGCGGATTGCAGTCCGTGAAGGTCACGACCACACGCGCGCTGCGCGTGCCCTCTGGAATCGCCCCGGACGTCTGGCGTTCGAGTAGACCGGTCCGAAGCCAGCGATCGAGCACACCGACCGGCCGAATCTTGCCGGTGCCCAGCCACAAGTCGTTGGAATCCAGGAAGTCGACGGTGACCGAGGCCGCCGACGGGTCCAACAGGAATCCGCCGAGTCGTCCACTCAGCGTGAAAGGCACTGTGCCTGAGTCGATGTCGGACGCTGCGGCGCTGAGGTCGACGGTTTGGGTGAGTGTGGAAGTGGCGACGTTCCCACCGCCGAAGAACTGCGCGCCGCCTTGGGGCACGCTGTTCGAGCTCGGGAATCCCAGGCACGCCGGCAGCGTCGGCCCCGGGGACCCGAGTGGCCATGGCAGACGGCGCAGGGTGCCATAGTCGATGACGGTCGGTGTGCCGGTCACCGTCCAGCCCGGCACGGTCACCGAGCTGTACCCCGACAGTGACGGGTCGCCGAGTTCGGCGCCCGGATTCACCAGCAGATTCGGGCTTTGAACCGCGGGCGCGCTGACGTGTTGCACGGCAGCGGGCGGCGTCAACGTGGACAAGCTCCGCTCGATCTCGCGGCGCACCCAGGCCAGCACGGTCCACAACATGGGCGCCTGAGTGGGAGCTCCCGGGCCGTTCGCGGCCTGCGGGTTGAATCCGATTGCGGACAACACCCCGGAGACGAGGCTGACGACGAAGTTGCCCGGGCTGGTGGGGACGCTCACCGCGGCCGGCACGGACGGGGTGACGACAGCTGCCGTCTTGGCCTGGGAGGTGGCGGTCGCGACAGCCGGTGTGGCGGCCACGGTCACCGTCCGTGGTGCGCTCGTCGTGGGGACGCTTGCCGCTGCGGCAGGCTTCGGCAGGGATACCGCCGGCGCGGTGGTGTTGGCCACCCTCGCCGAAATTTTCGAAGTGACGGCGCTGTGTGTCGGCGATCCGGCCGCCGAGGACACGTCCTGCGCGGTGGCCGTTGACACGTTCGAGTCAGTGTTGCCGGCAGGCGAAGTCGATGTCTTCACCCTCGCTGACGGTGACGCGGCGGTGTGTGCCGGCGTCGATGCTGTCAACGGGGGGTCAGCAGCAGGCTTCGTGATGTCGGGGGTGCTCAGCGGGGCCGTGGCCGGAATAGTCGTGCCGGAGCCCGTCACGGAGGTGTTGGCACCGCCGGAGGCCTGCACGACACCAGAGGTTGGGTCGGTCGATGATCCCGGCTGAGTCGACGAACTCGTTGATGCCTCGCTGGACGACGATGCCGTGCCCGTGCTCGGGTTGCCGGTGCTCGGTGACGACACCGATGACGGGGAAGCGACGGGCGAGTTCGCGGAGGAATCCGCAGACGGGGAATCGGCCGCCGTCGAGCTGGTCGAGGAATCAGTTGAGGAAGCACTACTCGGCTCGGCCAGTGCAATCCCCGGGCTGTTGGTGATCGCCACGCCCAGCCCCAGCGCGACCGCCAACGCGCCGACCCGGCCTACACAACTGGCACAACCCATCGTGACTCCTTGCTGGATCGGGATTGCGCCAGGGGACGCTACGCCGAAAAGACGATCGGCAAGGGCGAATCCACGGAATGCTTCAGCTTGCGAAGAACCTCAAGGCGTCCGCCCCGCTTGGGCCGCGTAGGCACGGGCTTCCATCATCAGAGCACTCGCCGGGGTGGTGAGATGGGCCCGCCGGCTCACTGCGGCGACGTGCAGGTAAGACTCGGGTGTGATGGTCTGTACGCGGGCACCGGAGCGTCGGGCTGATTCGGTCCAGGACGCGGGCATCACCGCGCGGCCCAACCCGTTGAGCACCATCGGCAGAATCGAAGTGCGGTGGGCGATTTCGGCGACAATGCTGACTTCGATGCCGCTGGCGAGGACGTCGTCGACGAGCGCCCGCATCAGCGATCCGCGTTGCGAGACGATGAGCCGGCAGCCGGTGAGATCCTCGCGCGAAATGGACTCCGCCACTGGCTCGTCGGCAGGCACGTCTTGGGGACCCGAGATCAGCACCAGGGCTTGACGTTCCAGCGGCACGATGTCGAGGTCGGCCGCTGCGGTGGGCTCCGCGGAACCCAGGACGCCGATCTCGGCGGAACCGGAGCGGACCAACCCCAGCACCTCCTCGGGAGTGAACGCGGCTTCGGCGTTGACGGTCACCTCGGGATGCGCCCGAGAGAATGTGGTGAGGATGGTGGTGAGCGGCTCCATACCGGGAGACGGCATGGTGACGATATCGATCCGCCCGCCGCGCAGCCCTTTGAGCGAGCTCATGACGGCTTTTGCCTCGTCGAGATCCCGCAGCACCACCCGGGCCGGGCCGACCAGTGCGATGCCGGCCTCACTGAGGACAAGGCCGCGACCGATCCGGTGAAACAGCGGCATTCCCAGTTCACGTTCGAAGGTGGCGATCGCCTGCGACAGCGACGGCTGGGCCACCCTCAGCTGCTCGGCGGCCCGGCTGATGCCGTTGTGATCGACCACCGCAAGGAAGTACCTCAGCTGTCTGACGTCCATTGTCGCGCCTCCCGCCTGCATAGATAGGTCCAGCCTATCCGCCGGATCGAAATTCGGTCTTAGACGAATCAAAGGCTGTGATCGCTAATGGAGTGATCACAGATTGTGATCCACACCACCTGACAAGCAGAGGACATCATGACCCAGAACTCCCCGCTCGCCCCGGAGCAGACATTCAAGATCGCCGCGATCCCCGCCGACGGCGTCGGCAAAGAGGTCGTGGCCGCGGGCCGCCGGGTGCTCGACACGCTGGCCGCACATTCCGAGGGCAAGTTCGCCTTCGACTGGGAGGAATTCCCCTGGGGCAGCGAATACTACGAGCAGACCGGCAAGATGATGGCCGACGACGGCCTGGACACCTTGAAGGCCTTCGACGCCATCTACTTCGGCGCCGTCGGCTGGCGCAACGTGCCCGACCACATCAGCCTGTGGGGCCTGCGGCTGAACATCACCCAGAACTTCGACCAGTGGGCCAACATCCGCCCGGTGAAGTTCCTGCCAGGCATCGTCTCCCCGCTACGCAAGGCTGACGACACCGAGCTCGACTGGATCGTCGTCCGTGAGAACAGCGAAGGCGAATACGCCGGCCTGGGCGGACGCAACCTCAGCGGCCGCGGACCCGGCAACGAGATCGCCCTCCAGACCGCGTTGTTCACCGACAAGGGTTGCGAACGCATCATGCGGTTCGCGTTCGACCTGGCCCGCACCCGCACCGTGAAGAAGGTCTCCAGCGTCACCAAGTCCAACGCCCAGCAATACGGCATGGTGCTGTGGGACGACGTCTTCAAGCGGGTCGCCCTGGACTACCCGGACGTCGAGACCGAAAGCGTTCTCGTCGACGCGATGAGCGCGAAGTTCGTCCTGCATCCCGAGGAGCTCTCGGTCGTCGTCGCGTCCAACCTCAACGCCGACATCCTCTCGGATCTGGGTTCCGCGCTGGCGGGCAGCCTCGGCATCGCGGCGAGCGCCAACCTCAACCCGGAACGTCGCTTCCCCAGCATGTTCGAGCCGGTCCACGGATCGGCCCCCGACATCGCCGGCGACGGCATCTCCAATCCCGTCGGTGCGATCGCCAGCGCCGCCCTGATGCTCGATCACTTCGGCCTGCACGACGAGGCCCGCCGCGTCGAGGCCGCCATCGAAACCGCCACCGGCAGCGGGGTTCGCACCCGCGACATCGGCGGAACGTCGAACACCGATCAGGTGACCGACGCCATCATCACCGCACTGACGAAGGCACTGGCCCCGGCCTGATCCACCCGCGCCACGGCGCCACCTCCGTGCGGCGCAGCTCTCCAAATAACGGCCGGTGCCATCGGCCTTCCTGCTAGACACAATTCACACGCACATACAGAGGTGACGTCATGGACACTCACACCACTATCTCTTCGGGGGCGTACCGCCCTAATCACGTCAAGAAACGCTGGTACCAACAGCTCTACTTCTACGTACTACTAGCGATCATCATCGGCGTCCTCCTCGGATGGCTGAGCCCATCCGCGGGGGTCGCGATGGAACCGATCGGCACCACCTTCGTCACCGCGATGAAGATGCTGATCGGCCCGATCGTCTTCCTCACCATCGTCGGCGGCATCGCCAGCGTCGCGGATCTGAAGAAGGTCGGCCTGACCGGTTTGAAGGCGCTGACCTACTTCCAGGTCGGCACCATCCTCGCGATGATCTTCGGCCTGGTCGCGATCAACATCTTCCGCGTCGGCGACGGCGTGAACGCCGATCCCGGCAAGATCGAGACCAGCGAATCCGCGCAGAAGCTGATCACCAGCGGCGAGACCAAGCAGTGGTGGGAGTTCATCACCCATCTCGTCCCAGACAGCGTGGTGGGCCCGTTCGTCGAAGGCGACATCCTGCAGATCATCTTCATGGCCGTACTGTTCGGCGTCGCGCTGAACGCCGTCGGCCACATCGGCGGCCCGGTGCTGGACTTGATCAACCGCGTCACCCAGATCGTGTTCAAGATCCTGAACTACATCATGAAGCTCGCACCGCTGGGCGCCTTCGGCGCGATGGCCTACGCGATCGGCAAGTACGGGGTGTCCACGCTGACCAGCCTGGGCTCGTTGATCCTGCTCTTCTATGTGACCTCCGCACTCTTTGTCTTCGTGGTTCTGGGCTCGGTCATGGCCTACCTGCGGCTCAACATCTGGCACATGCTCAAGTACCTGCGCGAGGAGTTGCTGCTGATCCTGGGCACCTCGACCGCCGAGCCGGCACTTCCCGGTTTGATCCGCAAGATGGAGTACGCCGGCGTGCCCAAGCCCACCGTCGGGCTCGTCGTACCCACCGGGTACAGCTTCAACCTCGACGGTGCCGCGATCTACCTCTCCTTGGCGGCGCTCTACATCGCCCAGGCCACCAACACCTACCTCACGATCGGCCAGCAGATCGGCCTGCTCGCGGTGATGTTGCTGACCTCCAAGGGTGCGGCCGGTGTGGCCGGCGGCGGATTCATCGCCCTGACAGCCACATTGAGCACGATCGGGCACATCCCGGTGGTCGGGATCATGTTGATCTTCGGTATCGACAAGTTCATGTCCGAGTGCCGGGCGCTGGTCAACTTCATCGGCAACGCGGTGGCCACCCTGTTCGTCGCGAAGTGGAACCACGAACTCGACGTGGTCCGCGCCCGGGCCGTGTTCGCCGGCAAGGACGTGGAACCGCTGTTCGATCCCAGCGAGGACCTCGACGTCAACCCGTATGACCCGACCGATCACGAACTCGTCCGGGCCAACACCGGAGCGCAACTGGCCATGGCCGGAGCCCCCTCCGACAAGGACGCGAGTCCCAACGGGCAGACACCAGCGCAGTAACCGCTCACCGCCCGCCCCGCGCACTCAATTCCCACAGGAGAGATGGAAGACCATGAGAGTCCTCGTCGCACCCGACAAGTTCAAGGGCAGCCTCACCGCTGCCGAGGTCGCCGACCACTTGGCGAAAGGCCTCGCCGAGGCCGGTGCACACAGCAGGACCCTTCCGCTGGCCGACGGCGGCGACGGTAGCGTCGCCGCCGCCGTGGCCGCCGGATTCGGTTCTCTCCCAGTCGATGTGCACGGGGCGGCCGGGCAGAGCCACCGCAGCATGGTCGCCTTCGACGCCGACACCACCATCGTCGAAGTCGCCAACACCTGCGGGCTCGCCACGCTGCCAGGCGGGGTCCTGGCCCCCATGGCGGCGTCGAGCTACGGATTCGGCGAAGCCATCCGGGCGGCACTGACCCTGGCCCGCAAGCGCATGGTGCTCGCCCTCGGCGGCAGCGCCAGCACCGACGGCGGAATCGGCATGATCGCCGCGCTCGGATACCGCTTCCTCGACAGGGCCGGCGATCTGCTCGCCCCCACCGCCGACAACCTGGCCCGCATTCACTGCGTCGACCGCAGCCGCGCAATCGACCTTCAGGGCATCGAGCTCATCGTCGCCGGCGACGTCACCAGTCCCCTACTCGGATTGACCGGCGCCGCTGTCGTTTTCGGCCCCCAAAAGGGGGCCAATGAAGCCCAGGTCGCAGAACTCGACGCCGGGCTCGAGAACCTTGTCGTCGCCTTCACCCGCTCCGGGTATCCGGGCGCAGACGCTGCAGCCCATGCCCCGGGCTCGGGTGCCGCCGGCGGTCTCGGCTTTGCGACCTCGCTGCTCGGCGCCACCACCGCCTCGGGGGCCGAATACTTCCTGGACCTGCTTGATTTCGACCGCCACGTCGCTGACGCCGACCTGGTCATCACCGGCGAAGGTCGGCTCGACAGCCAGACCCTGCAAGGAAAGTTGCCCGCCGCCGTCGCACTACGCGCCGCGCCGGTACCGGTGATCGCCGTCGTCGGCTGCAACGACCTGGACAGAGATACCGCCACCGGGTTCGACGACGTCTTCGCCGTCGCCGACCTCACCGACACCGACACCTCCCGCGACCCGCAACGCACTGCAGAACTCCTGCAGCACATCGGGATTCAGATCGGGACCCGCTACGCAGGCTCAGGCTTCGTCAATGCGTCTGACCGGACGATGCAGCATTGGCCGTAGGGTGGCTGAATGAAAGCCGCGGAGCAGCGCGCCGGAGTCGAGCTGACCAATCTCGACCAGCCGCTGGGACCTGATGCCGGTGCCACCAAACGTGATCTCGTGGACTACCTGGACGGTGTCGCCGACCGCATCCTGCCCGGACTGGTCGGCCGGCCGCTCACCGTGCTGCGCGCGCTGCGCGGGCGTAAACCGTTCATGCAGAAGAACGTTCCCAAGTACACGCCCGACTGGGTGCGAACGGTGCCGATCTGGGCGGAGGCCTCCAAGCGAGAAGTCCATTACGCGCTGTGCGACGACCGCCGAACCCTGTTGTGGCTGGCCAATCAGCGCGCCATCGAATACCACCCCACCCTCGGCCTCGCCGACAACATCTACCGGCCCACGCACCTGGTGCTGGACCTCGACCCGCCCACCGACACCGACTTCGCCGCGGTGGTGGCCGTCGCGCACCTGGTGCGGCAAGCCCTGGCCGATTGCGGACTGAGCGGCGCGGTCAAGACCAGTGGCTCACGGGGCGTACACATATTCGTACCCATCGACGACAGCGCACCGGTCGACGACGTGGCGGCGGCCACCCGCGCGCTGGCCGTCCGGGCTGAATCGCTCGATCCCTCCATCGCGACAACGGCGTTCATCGTGGAAGACCGGGCAGGCAAGGTATTCGTCGACTCCACCCGCGCCGGTGGCGCGACCGTCGCCGCGGCCTACAGCCCCCGGCTGCGGCCGGGCACACCGGTGTCATTCCCGTTGGCATGGTCCGATCTGGATCGAGTTGTGCCGGCCGACTTCACGGTGCACACGGCGCTCGACGTCCTCGCCGGACGTGATCCGTGGGCCGACTCGATGCCCGCGCCGCAGCGCCTGCCGAGCGACCTCATCGAGCATGGCCGCACCATTCCCGTCGCGCGCGTGGCCGCCATGCACGAAGGGAAGCGCCGCGCCCGCGCGCGGCGGGACGAGGAAGATCAGCGGGAGTAGCTGTTCGCCATCAGCCGACGGCGAAGAGCTCGATCTGGATGTTGTCGGGATCGCGGAACACCACTGTCGCGAACGCGAACGGTACGTCGCCGGCCCTGATGCCGGAGTGCTCGATGCCGAGCTCGTCGAGCCAGTGCGTCCACGCCTCGAGATCCGCACGCGTAGCCACGTTGAGTGCCACGTGATCCAATCCGGTGCGGGCTTCGTCGAAGGGTTGCCCGTCGTTGGCGATGTTGGTGTGCAGGCCGATGATGACGCCTGAGCGCGGATCGATCAGCAGCTCGCCGTATCCGGTGTCCTCCCGTTCGTAATGGGGGAACTTCATCGGCACCCGGTCCGCGCCGAGGAGCCGTTGGTACCAGTCCAGGCTGGCTTCGATGTCGGTGACGGTGACGGAGATGTGGTGTATCCCGGTGATGCCGGGAGCAGCATGATCGCTCATGTCTGCAGTGTCGCAGAGACGATGGTTCAGCTGGCCAGGAGCCGAGGAATCACGGTGCGCGCATCTCTTTCCGGACGCCCGCCGGCCGCGCAGACTGGTCGTGGCGAACCCCGTGCCGATGCGACCCGGCGCGATCCGTCCGGAATCAACCGGGCACGGCTCGCCGTTGTCCGGAGGAGCACAGTCCCCAGGACCACGAACGAAAGCGAGCACCGTCCGTGTCCAACGATTCCCGACCCCTGCACCTCGCCGTCGCACTCGACGGCACGGGATGGCACCCGGCGTCCTGGCGCGAGCCCGACGCCCGGCCCACCGATCTGCTGACCGCCCGGTACTGGACCGACCTCATCGTCCAGGCGGAACGCGGCCTGCTGGACTTCGTCACCATCGAGGACGCGCTCACGCCGCAGTACGACGATCCGTCACACGCCGACGACCGGGTGGACCGCGTCCGCGGCCGTCTCGATGCCGTGCTGATCGCATCGCGGGTGGCACCGCTGACCCGCCACATCGGCCTGGTGCCGACCGCGGTCGTCACGCACACCGAGCCCTTCCACCTCTCGAAGGCCATTGCCACGCTCGACTACGTCAGCTCGGGCCGGGCGGGGATCCGGGTCCAGGTAACCGCGAGCCCCGAGGCGGCGCGCCACTTCGGCCGCCGCGACGTCACCCAGACGTCGGGGGCCGACCTGCTCGCCGAGGCGGCGGACTACGTCGAGGTGCTGCGCCGGCTGTGGGACAGCTGGGAGGACGACGCCGAGATCCGCGACGTGGCGTCGGGCCGCTTCGTCGACCGGGCCAAGCTGCACTACATCGACTTCGAAGGGGCCACGTTCTCCGTCCGGGGACCGTCGATCACGCCGAGGCCGCCGCAGGGTCAACCCATCGTCGCCGCGCTGGGCCACGGTGATCCCGCGTACGCCCTCATCGCGGCGAGCGCCGACGTCGGATTCACCACACCCCACGACGCCTCGGAGGTCACCGCGGTCGTCGACGCCATCTCGTCGCGGCGAGACGCCGGTCTACCGCCGGTCCGCGTGTTCGCCGACCTCGTGGTCTTCCTCGACGACAGCGTGGACGCGGCCCGGGCGCGACGGCATCGACTCGACGACCGCGCCGGCGGATTCACCAGTGACGCAGAGATCTTCGCCGGCACTCCGGCGCAGCTCGCCGACCTCATCGAGGAGTGGCACACGGCGGGCGCGGCGGGATTCCGCCTGCGTCCGGCCGTCCTCCCCCATGACCTCACCGGGATCACCGACGGGCTGGTGCCGGAGTTGCAGCGTCGCGGAGTGTTCCGTGACGCCTACCGCGCCGGCACCCTGCGGGACACGCTCGGCCTGTCCCGCCCCGCCAACCGCTATGCCGCCGTCTGACCGCCAGGAAGTCCAATGAGCAAGCCACTGAAGCAGATTCACCTCGCCGCACACTTTCCCGGCGTCAACAACACCACCGTCTGGAGCGACCCCGCGTCGGGAAGTCACATCGAGTTCGGCTCGTTCGTGCACTTCGCCCAGACCGCCGAACGCGGCAAGTTCGACTTCCTGTTCCTCGCCGAGGGCCTGCGCCTGCGCGAGCAGGGCGGTGAGATCTACGACCTCGACGTGGTCGGCCGCCCGGACACCTTCACGGTGCT
The DNA here is from genome assembly GCA_963779655.1 of uncultured Actinomycetota bacterium. GTDB lineage: Bacteria > Actinomycetota > Actinomycetes > Mycobacteriales > Mycobacteriaceae > Mycobacterium. The sequence continues at coordinate 99,805 of CAVZZD010000017.1, forward strand.
CGCCGCCCTGGCCGCGGTGACGGATCGCCTCGGCCTGACCGGCACCATCAACTCGACCTTCAACGAACCGTACGAGGTCGCCCGGCAGTTCGCGTCCCTGGACCACCTGTCCGACGGCCGTGCCGCCTGGAACGTCGTGACGTCGTGGGATGCGTTCACCGGAGAGAACTTTCGCCGCGGGGGCTTCCTCGCCGAGGACCAGCGCTACGAGCGCGCCGAGAGCTTCCTCGAGGCGACACACGCGCTGTTCGACTCCTGGCGCGGAGACGAGATCGTGGCCGACAAGGACCGCGGCGTGTTCCTGTCCGACCCGCACGCCGGCGAGTTCGCCTACCAGAACGCACATTTCGACATCAGCGGCCGGTTCAACGTGCCCCGCAGCCCGCAGGGCAGGCCGGTCATCTTCCAGGCAGGCGACTCCGACCACGGTCGCGAGTTCGCGGCGTCCGCGGCCGACGCCATTTTCTCCCGGTACGGGACCCTCGCGGAGGGCCAGGCGTTCTTCGCCGACGTCAAGGGCCGCCTGGCCAAGTACGGGCGCCGCCACGACGAACTGCTCATCCTGCCCGCCGCGACGTTCGTCCTCGGCGACACCGACGCCGAGGCCGCCGACATCGCCCACGACGTCCGCTTGGCTCAGGTCTCACCGCAGACGGCGATCAAGTTCCTCGAACAGCTGTGGAACCGCGACCTGTCCGACCACGACCCCGACGGGCCGCTGCCGTCGGTGGACCCGGTGGTCGGCGAGAACACCATCGCGCGCGGCCGGGCCAGCGTGCGGATGTACCGCGACCCCGTCGCGACGGCCAACGAGTGGCGCGCCAGGGCCGAAGCCGAGAAGTTGACCACCCGGGAGCTGATCATCGAGGTCACCGGCCGCCAGAACTTCATCGGGTCTGCGGCCACCATCGCCGAGACGATCAACCACCTGGTGCAGTCCGACGCCAGCGACGGATACATCCTCGTCCCGCACGTGACGCCGGGCGGACTCGACCCGTTCGTCGACCAGGTGGTGCCGCTGTTGCAGGAACGCGGCGTGTTCCGCACCGAGTACCAGGGCAGCACCCTGCGCGACCATCTCGGGCTGAGGCAGCCCGCCGACTCCGTCAGCGCCGCCAAGGCCGGTTGATCAGCGGCTCGGCTAGGCCGGCTCAGTTGCAGGTTCTGCGTCCGGGATAGACAGGGCCACAATGAGTTCCAGGACGCTGTGGGGGTCGTTGAGGCGTTCGCCGAAGATCTCCCGCAGCTGGGACATCCGGTATCGGACCGTCTGGGCGTGGACGATCAGATCGGCGGCCACGGCATCGCGTTGGCCCTGATGCAACAGCCAGGACCGCAACGTTTCGGCCAGCCGTTCGGCGGTGTTGGGGCGAAGGTGCGACAGCGGCGCGAGTACGTTCCGGCGCAACTCCGCCGCGACTTCGCGATTGGCGCCGAGGACGAGCTCCACGAGGTGCGCTTCGGTATCGAGCACATCGCCGCCTTCACCGGGCGGCAGCACTTCGCGGGCTTGCAGGATTCGTTGGTAGGAGGCCTGCGCCTGCGCCCAGGGGCGAGCCGGACCCACCACCGCCCGGCGGCCCTGCAAGTCTCGCAGCAGCCGGGAACGGTTGGGACCGTGCATGTCTGAGATCAACAGCAGGACGACGGGATCGGCGGGGTCAATGCCCGGCAGGTCTTCGCTGAGTTGGAGCGTGGAATGCCCGAATCGGGACAGGACCCCGCGCATCTGCGCCGACGGCACCAACACCGCAGTCAGAGTTTCCGGTGGCGGCCATCCCACGGTTTCCGCGCTCGACAGCAGCGTGTCGATTGGCGCACCCGCCAACAGCTGCCGACCGAGACGGTCGAGACCGCGCCGGCGCTCACGATCCGATGACGCGAGTTCGTCGGCGTGCCCCGAAACGCTCGCGGCGGACAGCTCGTCGATGAACGCGAACACCAACTCCGCGAACCGTGCGATCGTCAGCGGTGGCAATCCCCCGTTGACGGCGGTACCCGAAAGCTCACGCCATGCCACTCGGGCACCGACACGGTACGCCGCCAGCAGCGCGTCCATCGACCGTCCCTGACGAGCCTCGCCGCGGCCGAGTTCGTAAGCGCCATCGAGCGCAGCAGACAGCGGCGGCTCGGGGTCGGACTCGTCCGAACGGGCAGCCAGTTGCAGGAAGGCCCCGAGCGCCATCTGTACGGCGCCCTCGATCCGTTGGCCCATCCGACCGCTGAAGGCGTCCGCGTAGCTGGGCACTTCGACGGTGACGGCGGCCACAGTGCGTTCAGCGACCTCGGGCAGCCCCGCCTGTAAAGCGGCAATCACCTGGTCGTTCAGTGCCAGACCGCTCACCCGCCGGCTCTCGCCGCCTATCCGCGAGTCGTCCAAAACTATTCCTTACGCACAAAATACTGGTAGTAGTTCACCCCTAACGGTCAAGATTTTATACCCAGAATCACGCGATAGTGGTCATATGACAACCACAGCACCCAGGGCCACCCCGATGGGCACGCTGCGCGACCGGTTCATCAGCCTTGCCGAGCGGGTCACCACGCCCCTGCTCCCGGCCGATTACCTCGACATCATCGATCCCTTGCGGTCCGGCGCGGACCTGCGCGGCCGGATCGTGGCGATTCATCCCGAAACCCGAGACGCCGTCAGCCTGGTCATCAAGCCGGGCCGCGGCTGGCGCGCCCATACGCCCGGCCAGTACATCCGCATCGGTGTCGACGTCGACGGCGTCCGTCAATGGCGCGCATACTCGCTGACCTCCGAAACCGACCGGCCCGACGGCTTCATAGCGATCACCGTCAAGGCCATCCCCGACGGCAAGGTCTCCAACCACCTGGTGCGCCGCGCCACCGTCGGCACCATCGTCCAACTCGACCACGCCGCAGGGGAATTCACCTTGCCCGCGGCCACACCGCGCAAGATCCTGTTCCTCACCGCGGGCAGCGGCATCACCCCGGTGATGGGAATGCTGCGAAACCTGCCCGCGCACATCGCCGATGTGGTGGTCGTACACAGTGCCCCCACCCCCGAAGACGTGATCTTCGCCGGCGAACTGCGCATGCTGGCCCGCCAGGGCCGAATCCGCTTGATCGAGAAGCACACCGACACCGACGGCATGCTCGACACCGCCGAGCTCGACGCACTCGTCGACGATCTCGCCGAGCGCGAAACCTGGGCATGCGGACCGACCGGCATGCTCGACGCACTCGAGCGGCACTGGAACGACAACGGGATGCCCGAGCGCCTGCACACCGAACGATTCCGCCCGACCGTGGTGACCGCCGGCGACGGTGGCACCGTCACCTTCACCAAGTCCGCGACCGTCCTCGACGCTCCCGGCGACCAGACGCTGCTCGATGCCGGCGAGGCCGCCGGCGTCCTGATGCCGTCGGGCTGCCGGATGGGTATCTGCTTCGGCTGCGTGGCGCCGCTTCGACAAGGAGCCGTGCGCGACCTCCGCAACGGCGACATCACGACCGCCGCACCCGGTGACGGCGTCCTCATCCAAACGTGTGTGTCTGCAGCAGCAGGCACCTGCGACATCGATCTCTGAGAACTCAGAAGGATTCTGACATGACCACATTGCAACGCCGGCAACACAATCCGATCGCCCACCTCAGCGACGACGACATCACCAACCTCGGCCGTGAACTCGACGCCATCCGCCAGCAGGTGCTCGACAGTCGCGGCGAGCGCGACGCGGACTACATCCGACGCGTCATCGGCCTTCAGCGCAAACTGGAACTGGGCAGCCGCGCGGTGCTGTTGTTCTCGCTGTTTCCGCCGGCATGGCTGGTGGGCACGGCCGGGCTGTCGGTCTCCAAGATCATCGAGAACATGGAGATCGGCCACAACGTGATGCACGGCCAGTGGGACTGGATGCGCGATCCCAAGATCCATTCCACCACCTGGGAGTGGGACAACGCGTCCCCCGCAGACATGTGGAAGCACTCGCACAACGAGATTCACCACACCTACACCAACGTCGTCGGCAAGGACGAGGACCTCGGCTACGGCATCATGCGGGTCGACGAAGATCAACGCTGGGTGCCGTTCTATCTCGCCCAGCCGCTGTGGAACTTCCTCAACGCGTGCTTGTTCCAATACGGCATCGCGGCCTACGACCTCAAGCTCGGCAAGTACTTCAAGGGCAAGACGGACAAAGACGAATTCCGTCGCCAGGGCAAGAAGGTCCTCGGCAAGATCCGCAAGCAGGTGACGAAGGACTACGTCCTGCACCCGTTGCTGTCCGGTCCGTCAGCGGTCACCACACTGACCGCGAACCTGACCGCCAACCTGGTGCGCAACCTGTGGACGCACTCGGTCATCATGTGCGGGCACTTCCCCGAAGGTGTTCAGACCTTCGAGAAGAAGTCGATCGACGGCGAAACCCGCGGTGAGTGGTACCTGCGGCAGATGCTCGGCTCGGCGAATATCAGCGGAAGTCGGTTGCTGCACTTCATGACCGGCAATCTGTCCTTCCAGATCGAACACCATCTGTTTCCCGACCTGCCGAGCAACCGGTACCAGGAGATCGCGCCGAAGATCCAGGACCTCTTCGAGCGTTACGGCCTGACCTACGTCAGCGGCCCGATGGTCAAGCAGGTCGGCTCGGCGTGGAAGAAGGTGTTCCGGCTCTCGCTGCCGAACGACTTCGGCCGGTCCCGACGTCCGGTCCCCTCCGAAACCGCCGCGGTCGCGGCGTAGACCAGACTGCGCCGGGAGAAACGACGGCCTCCGCCAGTGGCGGAGGCCGTCGTCGCTATTTGGGGAGTGGTTCAGGCAGCCACGCCTTCGAGGCCGGGGCGGCGGATCGGCTCGACCTTCTTGATCAGCAGGCCGAAGCACAGCGCACCGGCGACGACGATCACCGCGGTGAGCAGCAGCGGCACCGTGAACGAGCCGGTCGCACCGTAGAGCGCCCCGATGACGATCGGGCTCAGCGCGCTGCCGATGTTGGAGAAGAAGTTCTGCGTCGAGCCCAGGCTGGCGACCGTGCTGGAGTCGACGACGTCGGCGGGCAGGCACCAGATGGAGACGATGGTGAACGCCGCCGCCGCATACGAGATCGACATCAGCACGAGCGCCTGCCAGGCCTCCGGTGCGATGGCGGCCAGCGCGATCACCGAGCAGACCAGCATGCCGCCGACGAGGCAGGTCTTGCGGACCTTGTTCAGTGACCAGCCCCGAGCCAGCAGATAGTCGCCGATCAGGCCGCCCGCCCAGCTGCCGAGGATGGCCGCCAGCGGCGGGATCATGCCGAAGGCACCGAGCTTGAGCAGGCTGAAGCCGCGCTCCTCGACCAGGTACGAGGGGAACCAGGTGAGGAAGAAGGTGATCATGAAGTTCAGGCAGAAGAATCCGAGCATCATGCCCCAGACGGTGCGCTGCTTGAACAGTTCGGCGATGCGCATCGGCTTGGCGTCGGGGTTGAGGTTGTTGGAACTCTGCTCGCGGTGGCTCTCGTGGATGATCTCCAGTTCGGCCTCGTTGACCCCGGCCTTGTTCTCCGGCCGCCGGTACCAGGCCCACCAGCCGATCGCCCACAGGATGCCGAGTCCGCCGGCGAAGATGAACGCGGCTCGCCAACCGAACAGGCCGATGATGAGCGCGATGATCGGTGTTGCCGCGGCGCTGCCGATGCGGGCACCGCTGTCGTAGACCGAGGTGGCCCGACCACGCAGCCGCAGCGGGAACCACTGCGACACGGTTTTGGCGGCGGCGGGGTACGCCCCGGCTTCGCCGACGCCCAACCCGAGGCGCAGGCCGAGGAGCGCGGCGAAGCTCGAGACCCCGGCGGTGGCGGCGGTGAACAGCGACCAGACCAGCACCGAGGCGCCGAACATCACGCGTTCGCCGAATCGGTCGATGAGCCGGCCCGCCGGGATCTGCATCAACGCGTAGCTCCAGGAGAAGGCGCTCAGGATCAGGCCCTTCTCGGTGGGCGTCAGGGTGAAGTCCTGGGTCATGAACGGCAGGCTGACCGAGATGGCCGACCGGTCGATGTAGTTGATCGCGAGGCCGAACGCGCAGAACACCGCGACGGCCCACCGCACCTTGCTGGCGCGGCTTCGCCCGGATGGGTTGGGTTCAGCGGTGTCCGATTTCGTAGCCGGAATGCTAGTCATCTGTGTCTCCAAGTTGGACTGTTTGATTGTTTCGCTCACCGCGAGGTGAGAGGCGGACGCTGGTTGGGCGCCGCTGTGGTGCGCGACACAATCAGGATCCTCGTCTCATATGATCGAACCAATCATCTAAGTTGTCAAGTAGTGATCGGGAACACGCTTGTGTGCGCACATATCGACATCCATATGCGCGGTGCACAACTTAGATGCTCGATTTGCGCATATAAGGTTGACTTGCACACATCGCGCATGTAGCGTCGGTAACCGTGAGCGAAGACGAGCAGAGAAGCGACGGGGAGAGCACCGGACCCACCGCCGTGGACGAAAGCGCCGACGATGAACTGGTCGCACGTCGCCGCGATGTCCGCGGCGCGAAGCGGCGAGAGCAGATTCTGCAGCTCCTCCAGACAGTCGAATCCGGCTGCACTGAGCGTGGAGGAGATCGCCGAGCGGTTCGACGTCTCCTTCGCCACGGTGCGACGCGACCTCAGTCGGCTGCACCAGGACCGGCACATCACCCGCACCTACGGCGGAGTCGCGTTGACCGGCCCGGCCGAGTTGTCGATCCACCAGCGGCACTTGGAGTTCACCGCCGAGAAGGACGCCATCGGCCGTCAGGCCGCCGGACTGGTCGGCGACGGCGCGGTGGTGATCCTGGACGCCGGCACCACCACCGAGTTCGTCGCCCGGCACCTGGACGCCGCCGATATCACCGTCTTCACCAACGGCATCGGCGCGATCAACGTCTTGCTCAACAAAGAGGATGTCTCGGTGGTCGTCCTGGGTGGCCGGCTACGGGCGGTGAACCAGACGATCAGCGGAGCCGAAGCCGAACACATGCTCCAATCGGTCGTCGCGGACTTCGCGTTCATCGGCGCGGACGCCGTGCACCCGCAATACGGCGTCGCCTCGCGCACCCTCGAGCAGAGCCGCCTCAAGACTTTGATGATGCAGCGCGCACGCCAGATCGTGGTCGTCGCCGACCAGCGCAAGGTCAGCACCGACCAGTTCAACTACTGGTCGCCGACACCGGCGCGGTGGCGGTTGATCACCGACGACGCCGCCGACCCGGCCGCGCTGGACGAACTCCGCAAGACCGGGGCACAGATCGATCTCGCCCAACCCCTGCGAGCCCTCACCGAGACCGTCAACTTGAAAGGCAACCAGCCGTGACCACCACTTCGGACTCCGTCGCTTCCGCTCAGTCGGTCCCCTACTCGGACCGCACGCTGCGTCAGGCCGTGCTGCACCAGCCGAACGATCTCAGGATCGAGGAAGTACCGATGCCGACGCTGGAACCGGGTGACGTACTTCTTCGGGTGGACGCAGCCCTGTTGTGCGGCACCGACGTTCGCATCTACGAAGGTCGCAAGCAGAAGAACGTCACGTTCCCGACCGTGCTCGGACACGAGTTCGCCGGCACCGTGGTGGACGCGAACGGCCCGCTGCCCGACGGTGTGGCAATGGGAGACCAGGTCGCCGTGTACCCGTTGGTGACCTGCGGAGCATGCGCGGCCTGCCGCAAGGGCCACGAGAACATCTGCCGCAACCGGAAAGCGTTCGGCTACCAACTAACCGGCGGTTTGTCCCAGTTCGTGCGGGTCCCGGCGGTGGCGAGGCAGAACCTGGTGCCGGTGCCCGGGGTGTCAGCCGCCGAGGCCGCCATCATCGAACCGGTCGCGTGCGCCTACAACGGGCAGAAGCTTGCCGGTATGTCGCGCGCTGAGACGGCACTGATCGTCGGCTGCGGGCCACTCGGCCTGATCCACGCCGGCCTGGCCAAGAGCTTCGGCGTACAGAAGGTCGCCGCCGTCGATCCGATCGCCCAACGCCGAACGATGGCAACCCGTTTCGGGGCCGATCTGGTCCTGGAGCCTGGCCCGGAGACCGCCGATGCGCTCAACGAGTTCAGCGACGGCGGCATCGATGTACTGGTGATGGCCATCGGCCGAATCGATGCGCTGACCCCATATTTGGGCTGCCTTGCGCCCGGCGCAAGCGTGTCGGTGTTCGCCGGATTCGGTGCCGACGCCGACCTGGCGGTATCCGCCAACGACGTGCACTACAACGAATGGAACATCGTCGGCGCCTCGTCGTGCCGGCTCGACGGCTTCCATGCCGTCGCCCCCATGGTCGCTTCCGGCGCGCTGCCGGTCGCCGAACTGATCGGCACCCAGCTGCCGCTGGACCGTGCCGTCGAGGCCCTCGACCTCGCCGGTTCCGGCGCTGACATGCGTGTCGGCGTCAATCCCTGGGCCTGAATCCACAGACCCTCGTCCCCATCACGCTCGTCCCCTCACATAAAAGGAGCACCACGCAGATGACCACCACCTTCACCCCCGCGTTCGACATCAACCCGACCGGGACCACCGCCGCCCTGGGCCGAAACCTGCGCCTGCGTAGGCTTTTCGGCGCCGACGGCCGCACCCTCACCGTGGCGCTGGACCAGGCCGTGCCCCGTGGCGTCGCCCCCCGGCTGGCCACCATCGGCACCACCTTCGCCAGCATCGCCGAAGGCGAGCCGGACGCCGTCACCATCACCAAGGGTCTGGCCGGTCCGCTGCTCGGGGGCGACCGCGCCCCGCTGCCGTGGATCCTCAAGGCCTCGATGTTCTCCGTCGAGTTCCACCCGACCTACGACGCCACCATCGCCACCGTGCAGGACGCCGTGCGGTTGGGCGCCGACGCCGTCGCCGTCGGCATCTCCGCCGGTTCGTCCAACCAGGTCGCCATGTTCGAGATGCTCACCCGCGTGGTGGAAGAGGCGCACACCTGGGGTCTTCCGGTGGTGTGCCACGCCTACCCGTCCGGTGAGATGTGGGGCGACAGGAAGGGTTCCACCGAATCGGTGCTCTACGCGTCCCGCGCCGCAGCCGAACTCGGCACCGACATCGTCAAGACCTGGTACACCGGCTCCACCGCGGAGTTCGCCAAGGTCGTCGAGGGCACCCCGGCCATCGTGGTGGCCGCAGGCGGCGCTCCCGCCAACAGCCCGCTCGATGTGCTCAAGCAGGCCGCCTCTGTCGTCGAGGCCGGCGCGCACGGGATGACCGCCGGCCGAAACATCTGGCAGGCAACAGATCCCGGCAAGATGGTCGCCGCACTCAAGGCCGTCATCCACGGCGGCGACAGCCCCGAGGTCGCGGCAAAGCTGCTCGACTGACGCGACCCGCAACCGTAGAACCGACCAGATCCGCACGCGACGCTCGAAAAGAGGTGGGTTTCGATGACAAGGGAACCGCAGAACGCCGCTCCTGTGACCTACCTCGGAATCGACGTCGGCACCTCTGCCACCAAGGCAGTGATCCTCGCCTCTGACGGCACGGTCGTCGCCCGGTCCCGGATTCCGCACCCGTTGGCGCGCGGAGCCGGGGCCGGGCGGGCCGACCCGTCGGCCTGGCGAACCAGCATCACCGCCGCCGTCCGCGAGTTGGCCCCGCACACCGCGAGCAGTCCGCGGTGTCGGTATGGACACGCACTGCCCCACCGCCTTGTTGCTCGACGCCACCGGCGAGCCGTTGACGGCGGGCATCACCTGGGATCACCCCGGGTTGGCCGAGCCAACCGCGCAGCTCATCGCCGCGCTCGAGCCTTCTCATCGGCGTCTGCTCGGCAATCATCTGATGCCGGCCACCGCGATGGGAGCGGCCCACCGGCTCCTGCAGACCATCGAACCTGAAGCCGCCGCAGCGGCATCGCACATTCGGCCTCGCCGGCACCTGGCTCGGGCAGTGGCTCACCGGAGAGCGCGCCATCGACCCCACCCAGGCCTCCTACACGGGCCTGATGGCCAGCACCGACGGTTCCTGCCGCTGGCTGCTGGATGTATTGCAGCGGCTGGGAATTCCACCGGAGCAGCTGCCGCCGGTGCGGCCGTCGCTGAGTGTGCTCGGCCCGCTGCAGGCGCACTGCAGCCGCGACTCTCGGCCTGCCGCAGGGTATTCCGGTCATGGTCGGATCCGGCGACACACCCGCGGCCTCCTACGCGCTGGGCACCGAGCCGGGCGGACGGCCGCTTCTCATCATGGGCACCACGCACGTGGTGTCCAATGCCCTGGCCGTGCCCGATCCACGCGCCAAGGCGCTGCAGCGGGTCGACGTCCATGCGGGCCGGTGGCTGATCAACGGCGTCATCAACGGCGGCGATGCGCTGGCCGAGGGTGCCGCGCGCCTCGGCTACGGGCAGGGCGATATCGCGGTGGAAGCCCTGGTGGGCACCGCATTCCAGACCCGGCCAGACCAGATGGCGGACGCGCCGGTGTTCATCCCGCACACCCGGCCCGAACGCGGCCCGCTCTGGTTCGCCGAGCCCCGCACGGCCTTGCTCGGCGCCATCCCTGACCCTGCGGCACCCGCAGCCGCCCGCGGAGTCGTCGAAGGCGTGCTGTTCGCCGACCGGATGATCATCGAATCGTGCATCGCGGCGGACCAGCGAACCCTCTACGTCAGTGGCGCTTTCGGCTTCGAACCCGAGATGCCCCAGCTGCTCGCCGACATCCTGGACCGCGACATCCTGGTCGTCGACGAGAGTCACCTGCCCGCCATCGGCGCGGCCGCGATGTGCGTCGAAGTCCTCGACGGACACGTCGTCGCGCCACCGCAGGCCCGCCGTGTGCAACCGCGCCCGGAATGGCGGAGCCTGGTGGCCCAGCGCTGGCAGCAGTACCGGGAGATCTGGTCGACCGTGACGCAGACCTCGCCGCCGAGCACACTCGACGAATCCATCGAAACACTTGTCCCCGCCCGGCCCGAACCCAGACCGCCGAGCCTCAGTAGGAGCGTCCTCACGTGACGATCTCGCCTCCCCCGACCCGGTCGGCGACCGGATTGATCTATGTTTCACGGCTTCTCACCGACCATGCGATGGCTCACCTGCACTCGCTGGGCGCCCCGGTCCGGGTCGGGACGGAGGCACCACCGAGTCGCGCCGAACTCGAAGCGGGCATCGCGGGCGCCAGTGCCGCGGTCATCACCCTGACCGAGCGCGTCGACGCCGATCTCCTGGCCGCCGCCGGGCCGCAGCTGAAGGTCATCGCCAACGTGGCGGTCGGGTTCGACAACATCGACCTGGCCGCGGCCGAAGCTGCGGGAGTGACCGTCACCAACACTCCCGGCGTCCTCGACCGCGCCTCCGCGGACCACACCTTCGCGTTGATTCTCGACGCCACCCGGCGGATCACCGAGGGCGACCGGCTGATCCGCAGCCGGCAGCCCTGGGTGTGGGGGCCGCGGATGCTGGTCGGACTCGACATCAGCGCCGGCGCCACCCTCGGCATCCTCGGCTACGGCCGCATCGGCCAGGCAGTCGCGCGCCGGGCGCACGCCTTCGACATGACCGTGATCGCGTCCTCGCGCAGTCGAACCCCCGGCAGCGTCGAGAACGGTGTCACCTTCGTCGACACCGCCACCCTGTTGGCCGACAGCGACGTCGTCACCGTGCACACCCCTCTCAGCGCCGAGACGCACCACTTGATCGACGCCGCCGCGCTACGGCTGATGAAGCCGACCGCCTACCTGATCAACACCGCCCGCGGTGGCGTCGTCGACGAGGAGGCGTTGATCGCCGCCCTGCACAGCGGCCAGATCCGCGGTGCCGCTCTGGATGTGTTCGAAGGTGAGCCGCGGGTCAACCCGGCGCTACTGGACGCTCCCGGTCTCGTTCTCACCCCGCATACGGCCAGCGCCGGCGAAGCGACCCGGGACACCATGGGCATCCTCGCAGTGGACAACGCGGCGGCCGTGCTCGCCGGGAATCCGCCGCTGACCCCGGTCCGGTGATGATTCGTTCTCGCCCCCGATACCGCGGCACACCGGTCCCCGCCTGACGTCCCTCCCCCATCGCGCGCCCGGCGGATGCCACCCCTCCCGCCGGGCCGTGGATGATCAGCCGACGCACAATCAGCGAACGACCTTGACACGATCCATCGTCGGATCCGAAGCACTGATCGGGTTGCCGGTGGCACGCAGCGCCAGCAGCAACTCGATGACGTCGTCGCTGAGTAGTTCACCCGGCATCACCAGCGGGATGCCCGGCGGGTAGGGCGTGATCGCCTCGGCGGCGATTCGCCCGACTGCCTGCGACAGCGGCACCGCCTCGTCCGCCGCGAAGAACGCCTGCCGCGGCGTGAGGACCGTCTGCGGACGGACCGCGAACAGATCGGTGATCACTCGGTCTTCGCCACGCCGCCATCCCGCCCGACGTGTCTGGCGACTTCGTCGAAGCCCGCGACCAAGCGGTCAATGTCGTTGTCGGAGTTGCCGATCGTGGTGATGCAGAGAACGTGGCCGGTGCCACTGAGCTCCGGTTGGACACCGTGCACCCGGTTGAGCCGCGCCACGATATCGTGGGCCGGCGCAGCCAGACCCCCGGTTCCGATCAAGAGCTTGGTCTCATCGAGTTGGTGCAGCCCGGTGCCTGCGCCGGCAAGATGCTCCGGACGCAGCACTTGCAGACCCGGGATGGCCGCCAGTCGGGTCGCAGCGCGGCGCGCCCGATCGAGCGTCTCCTCCAGAAGCCGGCGGCCGCTCGTGCATCATCTGACGCCGGGCGAGATCGATCGACGCCATGATCGCGAAGTGCGGGCTGGTGGTCTGGATCAGTTGCAGCGCCCGGCGCACCGATGCCGGATCGAGCACCGCCGGGTCGATGTGCAGCACCGCCGCCTGGCTCAGGCCGGACAGGATCTTGTGTACCGATTGCACGGTCGCTGCCGCACCGGCCTTTTCGCCGGGTGTCGGTAGCTCCGGATGGAAGGCGAAGTGCGGTGAATGCGCGCCGTCGACCAGGAGTGTGGCGTCGTGACGACGACACAACTCAGAGAGGGCCGCGATGTCGCCGGCGGTGCCGTAGTAGGTCGGGTGTAGCACCCAGAGGGCTTTCGCCCCGCTGTCGGCGAACCCGCGCTCGACCACGTCGGCGTCCAAGCCGTGCGCGACACCGAAGCGGTCATCCCATCGTGGTTCGAGCCAGACGGGCCGCGCACCGACCTGCACCAGGCCCGCCAATACGGACTTGTGCGCATTGCGGGCCACCAGGACCGGCTCGTCGGGCCGAAGAGCCGACAGCGCGATCGCGATGTTGCCGCTCGTCGAGCCCTGAACCAGGATGAAGCTCTGCCCGACACCCCAGGCATCGGCGATCAGGCGCTCGGCTTCCAGGATCGGCCCCTCCGGGCAGTGCAGGGTATCGGTATCCGGCAGGTTGTTGAGGTCGACCGCGGCGATGTGCGTGCGGAACCAGGGGTCGAGAGTGCGGCCGCCCTTGTGGCCCGGACTGTAGAACGGCGCCTGGTCGCGCTCGACGAATCGCCGCAGCGATTCGAAAAGCGGTGCGGCGTCGTGCATCAGAGTCCGCGCATCACAGCGGTGGTCCGCGGCGGCGTCGCTGGACGCGGGCATGCGACCTCCTCAGACATGTTGAGTCTCCGAGCAAGCTATGTCATGAATGTTTCAGATTCTTTAAAATCGCTGCATTAGGATTGATTCATAAAATTCGGAATGGAGGATGCCGCACATGTGCCGACTGCTGGGCGTCGTCTCCACCAAACCGATCGCCGTGGTGGACGCGGTCGGCGACGACGTGCTGAAGGACTTCGTGGCACTCACCAAGGTGCACGGTGACGGCTGGGGCGTCGCGACCGTCGCCCGACCCGGCGAGGACCCGACGGCCAAGGTGTCAGCAGGCAGCGCGCTGGACGATCCGGCGTTCACCGCCGCCACCCACGACCAGCGGAACGCCGCCAGCCTGGTCCACTTGCGCTGGGCGACAAGCGGACTCGCGGTGCAGCCGCAGAACTCACACCCGTTCGTCGCCGACGGCCTGGCCATGGCGCACAACGGCTCCATCAAGCCGATCGGCCCGATGGAGGAACTGCTCGAAGCGGATATCGCCGCGTCGTTGCGCGGCACCACCGACAGCGAACGCTACTTCGGTCTGATCCGCCAACACCGCCGCGCCGCGCCCGATCTCCCCGAGGCCGTCAGGCGAGCGGTGGCACAGCTGCGGGAGATATATCCCGACGCCAGCCTCAACGCACTCATCCTCGGCGAGGACCAGCTGATCGTCGTACACGCGCATGCCAGAAGCCGACTGCTCGACGAGGACATCGAGGAGATCAGTGCCGCGGATCTGCCCGCGGAGCACCTCGAGGACTACTTCGCGTTGCGGCTGGCCCGTCCGGATGACGACACCTTGGTGATCGGCTCCACCGGCTTCGGGGACCTGGATGGCAGCCGCTGCCGCCCGAGTGCGTCGCCGCCGTCTCGATGCGCGAGTTGTCGATTTCGCTGCATCCGCTCGTGACGGATTGACA
>CAVZZD010000018.1:0-75192 GCA_963779655.1 uncultured Actinomycetota bacterium
TGTTCACAACTTCATAAACATCACTGGTCACAGGTTTAACTCCTGCAACAGGCTGGGTACCGTGTTGCATAACGCCCGAGGAGCACTGTGCGCGCAACCGTCAACACCCGACTGACGCTGGCCGGCGCCGCCATCGCCGCGGCCGCCGCCCTGGTCAGCTGCGGCAACACCACAGGCGGCACGGCCGTCTGCCCCGGCTGCGGCACGGTCGCCGAACCCAGCTTTCCGACCCCTCCCCCGTCGATCTCGACGTCCACGCCCGCACCCCCGGCGACACCCGCACCGGGCCCCGGCGGGACCGCCGCCCCGGGACCCGGGGAAACCCTGCCCAGCAATGACCAGGGCTACGTCTACGTCGAGACCAAGTCCGGGAAGACGCGCTGCGAACTCAACAGCGAGTCCGTCGGGTGTGAGTCGCAGTTCGAGAACTCCCCCGTGGTCGACGGCGAGCCGGCCAACGGGGTGAGCGTCACGGCCGGCGGGACGGTGCGCTGGGTCGTCGGCAATCTCGGCGAAATTCCCACCGTCACCCTGGACTACGGCACGTATTCGGCGGCGGGCTGGACCATTGCGGCCGACGCCAACGGCACCCGATTCACCAACGACGCGACCGGGCACGGAATGTTCGTGGCGGTGGAAGGCGTGCAGTCCTTCTAAGCTGGCGGCCGTGGACTTCCGGGTATTCGTCGAACCTCAGCAGGGTGCCAGCTACGCCGATCAACTCGCCGTCGCGAAAGTCGCCGAAGCACTGGGCTACTCCGCGTTCTTCCGCTCCGACCACTACGTCGCGATGAGCGGTGACGGCCTGCCCGGGCCCACCGACTCCTGGGTGACGCTGGGCGCCCTGGCCCGCGAGACGGACACCATCAGGCTCGGCACCATGGTGACGTCGGCGACCTTCCGCTACCCCGGGCCGCTGGCCATCTCGGTGGCCCAGGTCGACGAAATGAGCGGGGGCCGTGTCGATCTCGGCATCGGGGCGGGTTGGTTCGAGAGCGAGCACGCCGGCTACGCCATCCCCTTCCCGCCGCTGGGCGAGCGTTTCGAGCGGCTGGCCGAGCAACTCGACATCCTCACCGGTCTGTGGACGACGCCCGTCGGCGAAACCTTCAGTTACGCCGGCACGCACTACACCGTCACCGACTCCCCGGCGCTGCCCAAGCCGGTCCAACGGCCGCACCCACCGATCGTCATCGGAGGCCTCGGCGCCAAGCGGACCCCGGCGCTCGCGGCCCGCTATCGCCGACGAATTCAACGTGCCCTTCCAGCCGGTGGACGTCGTGAAGGCGCAATTCGACCGGGTGTCCGCGGCACTGCAGCGGGAGGCCCGGCCCGCCGACTCGATGACCTATTCGGCGTGCTTCGTGGTGTGCGCGGGCCGCGACGACGCCGAGGTCGCCCGGCGCGCGGCCGCGATCGGCCGGGACGTCGACGAACTGCGCGGCAACAGTCCGCTGGTCGGCACCCCGGCCGAGATCGTCGACAAACTGGCCGCGTTCACGCAGGTCGGCGTGCAGCGGGTGTACCTGCAAATGCTCGATATGGCCGATCTGGACCATTTGGAACTGTTTGCCAGCGAAGTCGCACGGCAGTCGCAGTAAAATGTCTGGCCGTGGCAACTCTCGACCCGTCCCGGGCCAGCGACCATCGCGCCGATGGTCCTCGACCGTTGCCTACCCCGACCCGTTTCCGGCGCTTCCCCCTGAGCCCTACCCGTCGGCTCGCCCCGCCTCCGCCGAGGACACCGATCCGCCCACCGACCCCGAGATGCCCGCGCTGTCGGATCCCGGACGCCTTCGATCCGCCCACTGACCCCGAGATGCCCGCGTTGTCGGAGTCCTCGGACGCCTTCGATCCGTTCGCCGCCGACGCGTACCGGCCCCTGACGCCCTGGTACCGCAGGCCGTCGGCATTGGCGGCGCTGGGCGCGATCATGCTGGCAGTGGCGGCCGTCCTGATCGCCGCCTTCCTGCTGCTGTCCGGCAAGTGGACCGTCGGCACCGGTTCGGACACCGACACGTCGCCTGCGCCCACGCCCGATGCCACCACGTCGGCGCCCGCCACGACGCCGTTGACCAGCCCGCCGCCCCCGCCCCCGCCGCCACCACCGCCCCCGCCGGCGGAAGCGCCGCAGAACCGGGCACCGGCGAACCCCGGCAACACCTACGCGCCCGTTTACCCACGTCAGACGCAGGACGGCCGGCGCAATGTCACCACTCCGGAGACCCGTCCGCCGGACATCAGCGTGCGCCCGACGCACCGCCCGGCGTTCCCCGGCCAGGCCGGCGAGCAGTAGGAGGAGTGACGGGGCCGGCAGCGGTCCGCGTTACTATCGGACGCCGTGGCGCGTAACGGAAATCCCGACGATGAGTACTACGGCGAACCGACCCAGTACGCCGACTACAGCGGCTCCGGTGGCCAGGCCTACAGCGAACCGACGCAGTACGGCGACTACGGATCCGGTGGCCAGGCCTACAGCGAATACCCCCCGCAGCCGCCGTACCAACCGGGCGGCTACCCGACCGGTCAAGCGCCCGCACCGCAACCGCCCGAACCGTGGCATCGCAAGCCTGCGGGCCTCGTCGCGCTCGGCGCGCTGGGCGTCATCATCACCGGGCTGATCATCTACGCGATCGTCAGCCTGGTGGGCGGCTCGGGTGACACCACGCCCGCGGGCACCACCACCGTCACCACCACCGCACCCGCCCCAGCGGAGGTCCGGCGGTCACCACCGAGGCACCGGCGCCGCCGCCCGGGCAGACCGATACGGTGACGGCGTCGCCGACCACCACCGAGGCACCGCAGACCACCACCGAGGCGCCGACGACGACCACCGAGGCACCGACCACCACCCCGTCGCGCAGAGATCAGTACCAGCACCGTCACCGAAACCGTGACGCAGACCCGGCCCCGGCCCACCTGGCCGACGCTGTTCCCACGCCCGACCTTGGAACAAGGCGGTCAGTAGCCCGATCGACCGGCTCCTCACCGCCGCTCCGCAAGCTCCGCGGCTTTATCGTCGCCGGTCAGTAGCCCCGGGCCGCGAACTCCGCCACCATCGCCTCGGCGCTGCGCACCGCCGCGCGGCAGGCCCGCGTGGTGAACGGATCGTTGAGCGGATGCTCGGCCCGGCGCCGCCACCGTTGGGTGGCCGCGAACGCCGCCCGCGGGCCGTCATAGGGCTGCTCGGCCGTCAGGCCCAGCCGGCTGGCCCCGTCGGTGCCCGACCCGCCGATGATCCGGCGCAGCGACGCCATCTCGTCGTCGTTCAAAGTCGTTGGACGCGAATGCAACTGGGACAACAGCCGCAACTCCTCGAAGGCGTGCGTGTCTGCCAGCAGCGGGTCGATGTCGGCGACGATGTGCGGTGTCGCGGGTATCGGGTTGACCTCGACCAGGCGTCGCAGCGACAGCAGCGCGGTGTGGGCCTTGAGCAACTCGGAGCGCTGCGCGAACTGCTGGTCGATGACATCACGCAACGCCACCAACCCGCTTCGCTCGAGCAGTTCGTCGGCCAGCGACGCCGAGTCGGTGACGCCGGAGCGCAGCACCGCGATAGCCATCCGGATGCCGAACATGCCGAACCTGTCGAGCAGTTGCGCGCGGGTGGCCGCGTCCACCGGTAGCGCGCTGTCCGCACGGACGAACCGGTCGACGCTCAGCATGGCCTTGTTCAACTCGGCCGCATCGACGCCGGACAGCTTCTCCAGCGCCACGAACTCGCTCTGGCGCAGGGTGCGCGCGGTCAGCGCGAGCAGTCCCGCCACCGGCACCACCGCCTGGCAGATGCCGGTCTGGTCCATCTCGGTGGTGAACCGGGCGGCCACATCCTTGGCCGACAGCATGGCGTCGATACGGCCCGCACCGATCTCGTCGGCACGCGAGGCCACCCCGATCACGCCGAGCGCGCCCGCCGACCCGCCGACCAGATCCCCGATCTGCCGCAGCAGCGCGATATCGGCGGCGTTGAGGGTGCGCAACAGGAACACCACCGCATCGACGCGGGGCACGCCGTCGTCGGGAACCAGCAGTCGCAGGGTGCGCTCGGAGACGTCCCGCGACAGCGACGACGTGCCCGGGGTGTCGATGATCGTCGCGTCGATCAGTTCGGCGGCCGGCCACTCGACGTCGAGGTCGGCGACGGCATCGGGGTTCAGCGAACCGAAGTCGAAGGTCAGGCCGCCCCCGCCGCCGTCGCGGGTGATCGGGACGAAGGTGTGCGCCCCGCCGTAGTGGTTGGCGGTCACCTTCGGCGTCGGCCCGTGCCGGAACCAGGTGACGATACGGGTGGCCTCGGTGGCGTCCGTGGGGGCGATGTTCTCGCCGACCAGCGCGTTGACCAGGGTGGACTTGCCGGCCTTGAGGGTGCCGGCCAGCGCGATCCGGATGGGCTGGTTGAGGCGCCGGGCGATCCGGTCGAGTTCGTCGAACACGTCGGCCCGCCGACGGTAGGCCGGTTCGCCCTGGTAGGCGCGGATCGTTCCGCCCAGGATGGCGCGCACCTGATCGCTCGTGCTCATCGGTCGTCGAGTGTACGGGCGAATCGGGCAGGGCTAGGATCGGCGGCCGTGGCGCCACACAACGGGCCGGGCGACCAGCCTTGGTATCGGACGCCGGCGGCCACGTTCACCGCCGGGGGTTTCGGGGCCGCTCTCATCGCCGCCCTGGTGTACACCGTGGTGCAGATGTCCGACGAGTGGAGCACTCCGCAGAACACCGTGTTGACCACGCCGGTGACCACGCAGTCGGCACCCACGGAGACACGCGACAAGCAGACGTTCGTCATCACGCCGTCAGACACCTCCACCACGTTCACCACCAGCGTCCCGCTGTCCACGACGGAGATCGGCAACCCCACCGACGCCACCACATCGGGAACCGACACCACGACCACCGACAGCTCATCGGAGACCACTCCCGGGGCCGGCCAGCCACCCCCGTCGGGCACCGACATGCCGACCACATTCCCGTCGCAACGCCGACCGGGCGAAACCTCGGGTGACACTCCGGGCGAGACCCGGACCACCCGAAACCGGCCGCGGTACAACGAAACTCGTACGTACAGCCCGGGCTAGCGAGCCCGCAGCTTGTCGACGTTGTCGCTCACCTGGGTCAGGATGTCGAGCTGACGCTCCAGTTCACGTACCCGGGTGTTGCGCTCGGTCTCCTCCAGCCGCGCCGCCGCCACAGCGGCCTGCAGCGACTCGTTGAGCGAGCGGGTCGCCTGGTTCGCGATCTCGCGGTAGTGGTCGCGAAGCTGGCGCTGGATGGCCTTGAGCCGGTCGCGCGACTCCTTGCCCACCACGAATGACACGTCGTCGACGAACCGCCGCACGTTGGTCTTGGCCTCGTTGCGCACCCGCAGCATCCGGTTCTCCATGTCCTCCTTGTAGGACTTGCGGCCCAGCAGCAGGCCCGCGCCCAGGGAGATCGGGTTGAACATGCCCAGGCCGGCGACCGAGGTCAGCATGCCGAACATCAGCACGCCACCGTAGGAACCGCGCATGCTGGTGATCGCCTTGTGCCCCACGCCGCTCGGCTTGGACTCCAGCCGCGCCAACGACTTCAGTCCGTCGAATCCCGCACCCATTTCCCGCGCGCTCACCTCGGGCATCTTGACCGCGTCCAGGCCGGCCTCCACGAACGTGCGGGCCACCTCCCGGGTCAGCGTTCCGGCGCGTTGATAGGCCCACACGAAGTTGTCGCCGACGGCGGTGGCCACCGCGTTCTCCACCTCGGCACCGATCTCGGCCCAGTGTTGGGTCGGATCGCACGAGTCGATCACACCCTCGGTGTGCTGGGTGATGGCCCGGAACCGGGACCGCAGATCATGGTCCACATCGGCGGTCAGGTCGGCGATCCCGTCGTTGAGCACCTGCTGCCACAGCGCGGTGTGCTGCAGCGCGTCGGAAGCCTCCTGCTTGCGCCGCTCGAGATCCTCGGTGAGCCGTCGGACGTCCTCGGGATCGTTGATCGCCGACAGCTCCGAGCGCACCGCGAGGGTGAGATGTTCAGTGGCAGAAGCGATTTCGGCGATAACCTGATCGCGTACCCGGTCGTTCTCCCGGGACAGCACCTTCTCGGAGAGAAACCGGACGATCGCCGGGAAGTTCGACTCCTCGTTGAGTTCCTGGTCGCCCTGCTGCACCGCGTGGGTGCGCAGCAACGACGACGCCGGAATCATCGGCAGCGAAAGGCCCGCACGTCCCAGGTGCGCGGTGTTGGCGTCGACGATCTGGCGCCAATGCGGGTACAGATCCGTCTTGGTCGCGATGACCGCGCCGACCGGGCAGATCTCATGGGCCTGGCGCAGGAACCGCATCTCCGGTTCGGTGAACTCCTGGCTGGTGTCGGACACCATCAGCAGCGCGTCGGCATCGGGCAGCAGTCCGAGCGTGGCCGACAGGTGCGGCTGCCCGTGACCGCCCACCCCCGGGGTGTCGACGAACGCCAGCCCACCCTGCAGCAGCGGGCTGGGGGCGCTCACCTCGATCCGCAACACCTGCCGGCCCCGGGCCTGCGGCGCGCGGCGCAGGTCGTTCCGGATGTCGTCGATCGGAACCTCGATGGTCTCCGGATAGTCGGAGCCCGGCGCGGCCGCGACGACGATCCGGGCCGACGGCTTTTCGCCGTAGGTGACGATCGTGACGAGCGCGGTGGTCTCGTCGTCGCCGACGCGGGCGACGGGCATGTTCAGCAGCGAGTTGAGCAGTTGGCTCTTACCCTGCTTGAGCTGGCCGGCGATCACCACCCGGATCTGCGGGTCGGTGATGCGCTCCCGGGCGACGTCGAGTCGCGCACGCAGATCCGCGCGGTTGTTGAGGTCGGCAATCCTGCCGGTGTGATCGATCAGTTCGACGATCACCTTCACCCGGCGCGGGTCGTCCGGTTGCGTCACTGGCCCGTCCTAACTGTCTTGGTTCACGGTAAGCGCCCGAACGGCGGGGACCGTGACGGTCCCCGCCGTTACCCCTCGTGTTGTGTCGGGTCAGAACCCGAGCAAGTGGTGGCCGGACGCCAGCGCCAGGTCGTGGCTGTTGTCCAGCGTGCTGTCGGCCAGCGACGTGTCGTGGCTGTTGTCGAACACCGACGCGCTGTGCTGCGTCGAGTTGTCGACGACCGCGCTCGACGAATGGTCCGAATAGTCGGCGACCGTGGTGGTGGCGTGGCTTTCGGTCACCGTGTGCGTCGAGGAACTGACCGAGTTGCCGCTTCCACTGTCGCCACCGACGTGTGTCTGGTCGCCGGCCACGTTGGTGGTGTCCTTGCTGACGACGATGATGCCGCCACCGCCGGCGTCGCCGCCGTGCGAGTTGCCGCTGCCGATGCCGATCAGGCTGTCGCCGCCGCTGGCACCGCCGCCGTGGCCACCGCTGGCGTCGACGTCCTGGAACACCGAACCGCCGTTGTCCTTGATGACCGAACCGCTGCCGGTGTTGGTGGTGCCGTGGTCCTCGATGCCGCCGTGTCCGACGGAGACGTTCGAGCCGGTGCCGGCCCACACGTCGCCGTTGTTCACGTTGTTGTCGTTGCCGAGCACCGCGCCGTCACCGCTCACGATGCTGCCGTGCACGTGGCCGCTGACCGCGACGGCTCCGTCGCCGTTGGCGGTGGTCTTGCTGCCGCCCAGAACGATGTCGCCGAACCCGAGGTTGAACCCGCCCTGCTGTGAGTTGGCGCCGGCCGACTGATCGGGGCTCAGAAGCGCGGTGTCGTTGTGGCTCAGCAGGTCGGTCTGGTTGTGGCTCGCCAGATCGGTCTGCGGGGCGAACGTCGGCGACGGCGCGAAGGACGGCGCGTAGTTCGGGGACCACTCGGTGGCCGGGGCGAACCCGTAGTGGTTCGACACCGCCCGCTGCAGGCCGACGACCGGGTCGCCGTCACCGAGCACCATGCCGGGGACCGCGGTGGCCGCGACGGCGGACAGCTGTGCGGCGGGCACGCCCGCCAGGCCGGCGTCACGCAGTGTCTGCTCGGGGGCGGCGACGAAGGCACGTGCCGCATCCTCGTGCCGGAACAGGTCCAGAAGCCAGTCGATGATGTTGATCATGTGAGTACCTTTCGGGATTCCGCCGGCTCGTCCGGCGATCTGGCAACAACGTTATGGACGCCGCCCCGGCCCGGAAACGGGGCGAAATCCCGTCCTTCGGGGCCATCCCCCAGGGGTTTCCGAGGGTACCTCGTTAGGGGATTAGGGGATGATCGGGGACATAGGGGTGCCAACGGGGGATGTCTGATGTTTGCGCAGTTCAGGGCGCTAGTCGTGGATCTCGAAGCCGGAATGGCCGGCGTCGGTTCCGTGATGCCCGTGCTCCCACGTGCCCCAGGCATCGTGGTCGGCGTCGTCGGCGTGGTGTTCTCCGCCCGGCACACCGTCGTCGAACGTCGGGTCAGCCACCTCTGAGCCGCCGAACTGCGCCGACGTGTCGAATCCGTCGAACGCCGACGCATCATCGTGCCGCTCCGGCAGCGCTGAAGCGTCGATCACGGCCGGCTCCGGATGGTGGATCACCGCGTCGTTCAGGGTGGGGTGCGGGGTGAACGCATCGAATGCCGCGGTGGCCGCACCACTGGTCCAGACGCCGCCGTCGCCGGCATCGGTGACACCGATCCGCGGTGCGGCCATGGACAGCGAATCCGACACCATGGGCAACAGGTTGTTCACGTCGGCGCTGGTCACGCCGGTGAGATGGGCGTCGGCAATGGCCCGGCCCGGATCGGCGGCATAGCGGGCGGCGGCATCGGGGTCGCGCACCAGCGAGATCACGAAGTCCAGCAGCTCGTTTGCCATGTCACGCTTTCTCCCCGTGCGCCGATAGTCACAGCGAAAGTCCAGTTGGTTCCCACATGCTATCCAGCCGGGGCGCGCCTGTGATCGGTGTTGATCCCACGGCCCGCGCCAACGCGTTAGGGGACTGCCCGTTAGGGGGTTGGTTGCATTAGGGGGAACGCGCGCCGATTGCCCGGTGCGCGCGTCGGGAGCCGCTATGGTGAAGAACGGCCTGCCTGCCGTCGGGAGATTGACGTGAGGGGTATCTCGCAATGAGCGACACGCTCGGGTTGTCGATCGGTACGACCAACCTTGTGGCCGAGCGCACGGGTCGTGGCGCCGCGCGTCGTCGCGCGGTCCTGACGCTGTTCGACCACCGCCCGCCGGAGGTCGGCCTGCCCAGCGAGAATCCGAACCTCACCGAGCACGGCATGGTGATGTGGGGATTCGTCGAGCGGGTGGGCGATCCGATCCCCCTGATCGCGCAGGACGGGTCGGCGCACCGCGGTGACGCACTGACCGCGGACGCTCTCGAGTCACTGGCCCGCGCCGTCGGCGCCGGAACGCCACCGCCTCCGACCCGCATCATGATCGCGGTCCCGGCGTACTGGGGGCCCGCGGCGCTCGGCGCACTTCGCGGTGCCCTTCGGTCCAAGCGGGACCTGCTGGCCGACGGCGCACCCCCCGAGTTGATCTCCGATGCCGCCGCCGCGCTGGCCGCCCTGGCGACCGGGCCCGGTCTGCCGTCCACCGGCGTCGTCGCGCTGTGCGACTTCGGCGGCAACGGCTCCACCATCGCGCTGGCCGACGCGGCCACGGGATTGCAGCCCATCGGCGAGGTGCTGCGGTACGGGGACCTGTCGGGTGAGCAGATCGACCAGGCCGTCCTCAACCACGTGCTGGCCGGGCTGGCCGACGCCGGTGACGCCGATCCCGCGGGAACGGCCGCAGTCGGTTCGCTGACCCGGCTGCGCGGTGAGTGCCGGGCCGCCAAGGAACGGCTGTCGGCGGAGACCGCGACGACCATCCCGGTGGAGCTGCCCGGATCGGTGTCCGATGTGCGTGTCACCCGCGCTGAGCTGGAGAGCCTGCTGGACCAACCGCTGGCCGGCTTCCTGGATGCGCTCGGAGATATGTTGGAGCGCAACAGAATTCCGGTCGCCAGCCTGTCGGCAGTCGCGACCGTCGGCGGCGGCGCGGCGATCCCGTTGATCACCCAGCGACTGTCCGAGCAGCTGCGGGTCCCCATCGTCACGCTGCCCGCAACCCGGGTTGGCGGCGGCGACAGGGGCCGCGGTGCTGGCGGAACTGGGACCATCCGCCGACGCTCCGACCGGACTCGCCCAGGCGTCGGATTTCCCCACCGGCCTGGCGACCGCTGCCTGGGCGGCGGGCGCCGCGGGCGCCGCGGCCACCCAGTCGGCCAGTGACGGATCGCCGTCGGCGACCTACCGCGCGCTGGCGTGGTCGCAGGACGACGAGCCGGCGGGTGAACCGGTGCCCTACTCCGGTGAGGACTACACGTTCGACCCGAACCAGGGCGCGACCTCCGCGCGTCCACCGGTGGAGTTCGAGCACTACACCGACGAGCACGCGGCCACCGATCCCCCGCCGCTGCCCTGGTACAAGCGGCCGCCGCTGCTGTTCGGCGCCGCCGCGGCCGCTGCCCTGCTGGCCGCCGGCGGCCTGGCCGTCACGCTGACCTCCAGTGACAGCACCTCGGGTCCGGTGACCACGACGATCACGCTGCCCAACGGCGAGGTCACCTCCACCGTCTTCGAATCGCCGACCAGCGCGACCATGACCTACACCGGAACCAATGGCGAGGTCACGACGTCAGTCGTACCGCCGCCGGTGACCACCACGACGACGGAGCCGACGACAACCACCACGTCTCCGACGACGACCACCACGTCGCCGACCACCACGACGACGACGACCACAACCACCACCACGACGACGTCAACCACCACCACCACAACCACACCGCCGACGACAACCACCACAACCACCACAGCCCCGCCGGTCACCACCACGACGAAGCCGCCGACCACGACCCAGGCACCGCCCACGACCACCGTCAAGCCGCCGACCACCACCGTGCCGGCCGAGCCGGTCACCCCCGAGGTTTCGTTACCCAAACCCGAGGTGACGGTGCCGGAACCGCCGGCCGAAGTTCCGACCGTGGCGCCACCCACCGTCTCGGTCCCCCCGCTGACATAGCCGTGACCGAGGTTTCACCGGCGGCGCAGGCCGCGCTCAGCGGATTGGCGGCCGATCCCGCGAAACCGGTGAAACTTCTGATCGTCGGCGGGGTCGGGACGGGGAAATCCACCACCCTGGCGGCCGTGCGCGACGTCCTGCGGGGCGCCGGGGTCGCCGTGCTCGACCCGACCACCGGAACCGGGCGAGACCCCGGCCGCCGTGGTGGTCGACGACGCCCACCTGCTTACCGATGCACAGTTGCGCGCCCTCACCGACCTGGCCGCCGACCCGGCGACCACCGTTGTCGCGGCCGCCGAACCGCGCGAACACGATTCGCGCCTGCGTGCGCTGGCGAGGACCATCGAGCGGGAGAGCCCGCGGATCACCCTCGGCCCGTGGCCGCGCGCCGAACTCAGCCGTCGGCTGGCCGTCGGCGATCCGGCCACGCTGGAAACACTGATGGCGGCCACGGCGGGACTGCCGTTCCTGGTGCAGCCCGCGAGCGCCGCGGGGTGGTCCGCGGACGGCATCACCCGGGCCGCTGCCATTGCCCTGACCGAGCGACTGCGGCGCCTGGACGAGCCGGTGCTGTCGGCCCTGCTGATCATGTCGCTGAGCCCGGGTCTCGGCCCGGCCGATGTCGCCGCGGCGCTGGGGATCGACGTCGGGGCCGCCGGCAACACCGTCGACCGGGCGTATGCGACCGGCCTGCTCGGCCCCTTCGAGGATCTCCAGCACGATCTCCAGCACGGCGCCCGCTTCGCCGCGTCGCTGCACCGCGCGCTGGCCTCGCTCACCGGCGCCGCACGACACCACGAGATCGAATCCGAGCTGCTGCGCACGCAGACCGAGATATCAACGCTGTCAACAGATTTGGCGCTGGCGCTGGCCGAGCACGGGTTGCGTGATCCACACCTGGCGGCGGCGCTGGAAGAACGCGCGGCGCGCGCCCGGTGCCCCGCCGAGACGGCACGGTTGCTGCGGGCCGCCCTGAGCGCCGGCGCCGACGGAGCCGCGCTGGAGATCCGTCTCGCCGATGCGCTGGCACTCGGCGGCGACTGTGCGTCCGCCGCGGCACGGGCCGACAGCCTGTTGGGGACCGCCGACCCCGCGCAGCGGGCCGGTGCGGTGCGGGTGGCCGCCAGCGTCGCCACCCACGACGGAAACACCGGCCAGGCCGCCGAGTTGTTCAGTTGGCTGGCCTCGGGTGCAGGGCCCCACGGCGACGCGACCGTCGGGGCAGCCGGTGTGATCGTGTTCGTCGCGGCGGGGCAGGCGGCCGAGGCGCGCGAGATGGCCGAAAGCCGGGGCGCGGGCCCGCCCACCTTGACCGCCCGCGCCACCCGCAGCCTGGCCGAGGGCGTGCTGCTGACGCTGGACCGGCCTTACGCGGTCGCGGCGGCCCGGCTGGGCCAGGCCGTCGGCGCCGACGCGCGTGCGTCAGAGGCAATGCCGGACAGCGCGCCGGCGCTCGTCACCCTGACGGCGCTGCATGCCGGCGACGCGGTCCGGGCGCGCACCGTCATCGGGCGGGCCGTGACCGTCGGTGCCGACGACGCGATGTTCGGGCACCGGCACCGCCTGCTTCAGGCGTGGACCCGGATGCAGGACGGACAACTGCCTGCAGCCGCCACCGACGTCGCCGCCGTCGCCGTCGGTCGAGCCTGCACCGGCGGGATGCCCTGTGGATGGCCGCCCTGCAGACCGCGATCGCGCGGCGCACCGGCGACAGCGGGGCGTTGTCGAAGCACTGGTTCGCCGGTGTGGACGTGCTCGCCGAATACTCGATCGACCTGTTCTGCCTGCTGCCGCTCGGCGAGTTGTGGGTGGCGGCCGCGCGGCTGCGCCAGACGGACCGGCTGTCCTATGCCCTGGAGCAGGCGTTCGGGCTGTTGGCGGCCCTCGGTGACCCGCCGGCTTGGTCACTGCCGCTGCACTGGGCGGGTGTGCATGCCGCGATCCTGACCAACTCGCCGGAAGCCATGGCCCCGCACGGCCAGGCGCTGACCGCGGCCGCGGAGTCCAACGGCTTCGCCGCCGCACTGGCGGGTGCCGGCCGGTCCTGGCTGCGGGTGCTGGCCCGCCAGGTCGACGTCGACGAGGTGGCCGCCGCCGCCCGCGGCCTGGCCCAGTTCGGCCTGACCTGGGACGCCACCCGGTTGGCGGGGCAGGCGGCGCTGCAGGCCCCGGACCCACGGGTGTCCGGAGCCATGCTCCAGATCGCCCGCGACCTCAAGCTGACGACGGACATTCCGGACCTCCCCGACGAACCCGGAGCTGCCGAACCCCGCGCCACGGCGCCCGCCGGCGGCCGGCAGGTCGCCGCTGTCCGAGCGGGAACGCGAGGTCGCCGAACTCCTTCTACTCGGCATGCCCTACCGCGACATCGGCGCGCAGTTGTTCATCTCGGCCAAGACAGTCGAGCATCACGTGGCCCGGATCCGGCGGCGCCTGGGCGCCGAATCGCGGTCAGAAATGTTGTCAATGTTGCGCACGATGCTCGCACCGCAAAGGTGAGACCCCTACCACATTCGCGCTGGAAGTTAGGTAAGCCTCGGTAGCGGCGTTAATCGGCGGAATGTCACTATGAGCAGAATCGTCGTCTAGTTACCGGCCAGTAACAAGGCTGAGTTACCAGTGAGTAACTTGGAATGGAGGCACGTCGTGGGCACTCTCGAGTGGATCAGGCTCGCACTGGGGCTGGCCGCGACGGTCATCGTGCTCGGGTTCGCCGCCAAGCGCGTGCTGTTCCTCACCAACCTCATCCGGTCGGGCCAGCCCATCAGCGACGAGAGCGGCCGCAAGGACAACATCTCCGAGCGCTTCCTGAACCAGTTCAAAGAGGTCTTCGGTCAGACCAAACTGCTGAAGTGGTCGATCCCCGGCCTCGCCCACTTCTTCACCATGTGGGGCTTCTTCATCCTGGGCATCGGTGTACCTCGAGGCCTACGGCGTGCTGTTCAACCCGGAGTTCCACATCCCGTTCGTCGGCCGCTGGGACGCCCTGGGCTTCCTGCAGGACTTCTTCGCCGTCGCCGTTCTGCTCGGCATCATCGTGTTCGCGATCATCCGGCTGCGCTCCGAGCCCAAGGACTACGGCCGCTCGTCCCGCTTCTACGGCTCGCACACCGGCGGCGCGTGGCTGATCCTCTTCATGATCTTCCTCGTCATCCTGACCTTCGCGATCTTCCGCGGTGCCGCGGTCAACAACCTGGGCGAGGACTTCCCGTACGGCTGGGGCGCATTCTTCTCCCACGGCGTGGCGCAGCTGCTGCATCCGCTGGGGCACACTGCCAACCACATCATCGAGACCGTGGCGCTGCTCGGCCACATCGGCGTCATGCTGGCCTTCCTGCTGATCGTGCTGCACTCCAAGCACCTGCACATCGGCCTGGCCCCGGTCAACGTCACCTTCAAGCGGCTGCCCGACGGCCTCGGCCCGCTGCTGCCGATGGAGTTCAAGGGCGAGCCCATCGACTTCGAGGATCCGGCCGAGGACGCCACGCTGGGCCGCGGCAAGATCGAGGACTTCACCTGGAAGGGCTACCTCGACATGGCCACCTGCACCGAGTGCGGGCGTTGCCAGTCGCAGTGCCCGGCGTGGAACACCGGTAAGCCGCTGTCGCCCAAGCTCGTGATCATGGACCTGCGCGACCACCTGTTCGCCAAGGCGCCCTACATCATCGGCGGCAAGCCGACGCCGCTCGAGGGTCTCGACATGGAGACCGTCCACGAGGAGGGCCACCACGTTCCGGAGTCCGGCTTCGGCCGCGTCCCCGGCTCGGGTCCCGAGCAGGCCGTCCGGCCGCTGGTCGGCACCGCCGAGCAGGGCGGCGTGATCGACCCCGACGTGCTGTGGTCGTGCACCACCTGCGGCGCCTGCGTCGAGCAGTGCCCCGTGGACATCGAGCACATCGACCACATCGTCGACATGCGCCGCTACCAGGTGCTGATGGAGTCGGAGTTCCCCTCCGAACTCGGCGTGCTGTTCAAGAACCTGGAGAACAAGGGCAACCCCTGGGGCCAGAACTCGAAGGACCGGCTCAACTGGATCAACGAGGTCGAGTTCGACGTACCGGTCTACGGCAAGGACGTCGATTCCTTCGACGGCTTCGAGTACCTGTTCTGGGTCGGCTGCGCCGGCGCCTACGAGGACCGCGCCAAGAAGACCACCAAGGCCGTGGCCGAACTGCTGGCGGTGGCCGGCGTGAAGTACCTGGTGCTCGGCGACGGTGAGACCTGCACCGGCGACTCGGCCCGGCGCTCGGGCAACGAGTTCCTGTTCCAGCAGCTGGCCGCGCAGAACATCGAGACCATCGACGGCGTTTTCGAGGGTGTCGAGACCGTCGACCGCAAGATCGTCGTCACCTGCCCGCACTGCTTCAACACCCTGGGTCGTGAGTACAGCCAGACCGGTGCCAACTACTCGGTGCTGCACCACACCCAGCTGTTGAACCGCCTCGTTCGGGACAAGAAGCTGGTCGCGGTGTCCCCGGTGTCTCAAGACATCACCTACCACGACCCCTGCTACCTGGGCAGGCACAACAAGGTCTACGACGCGCCGCGGGAGCTGGTCGGCGCCTCCGGTGCGACGCTGACCGAGATGCCACGCCACGCCGACCGCGCTCTGTGCTGCGGCGCGGGTGGCGCGCGGATGTGGATGGAAGAGCACATCGGCAAGCGCGTGAACGTCGAGCGCACCGAGGAAGCCATGGACACCGGCGCCTCCAAGATCGCCACCGGTTGCCCGTTCTGCCGGGTGATGATGAGCGACGGAGTCGACGACGTCGCAGCGACCAGGGACGTGGAAAAGGTCGAGGTGCTCGACGTGGCCCAGCTGCTGCTGGGGTCCCTCGACCTGAGTTCGGTCAAACTGCCGGCGAAGGGTGCGGCCGCCGAGGCCGCGGCCGCGCGGGCCGCCGCGATCGAGGCCAGCAAGCCGGCCCCGGCACCCGAGGTCGACGAGGATGACGCCGTCGACGACACGGTGGCTGCCGGGGAGCCCGCCGAGGCCAAGGCCGTGACAGGCCTGGGAATCGCCGGCGGAGCCAAACGGCCAGGCGCCAAGAAGGCCCCCGCTGCGGCCGAAGCCGCCGCACCCGCGGCACCCGCTGCACCTGGTCAAGGGGCTCGGCATGGCCGGCGGGGCAAAGCGCCCCGGCGCCAAGAAGACAGCCGCAGCACCTGCGGCTGAAGCCGCTGAAGCTCCACCCAGCCGCGCCTGCTGCGCCGGCCAAGGGCCTGGGCATGGCCGCCGGAGCCAAGCGACCGGGCGCCAAGAGCGCCGCGGCACCTGCTGCCGAGCCTGCCGCCGCCGCGCCTGCTGCGCCCGCTGCGCCTGCGGCGGCTGCGGCGCCCACTGTCGGCCTCGGCATGGCCGCCGGAGCCAAGCGACCCGGCGCCAAGAAGACAGCCGCAGCGCCGGCTGCCGAGCCGGCGGCTGCCGAACCCGCCGCCCCCGAGCCCGCGGCGGCGGAACCGGCCAAGCCGGAGCCGCCGGTCGTGGGGCTGGGCATCGCCGCGGGCGCACGACGCCCGGGGGCCAAGAAGGCCCCCGCAACATCGACAGCTCCCGCGGAGCCGGCAGCCCCGGCGGCCGAATCGGTCCCCGCCTCGGACCCCGAGCCCACCGAAGCCGCGCCCGCCGCACCGGAGGTCCCGGTCGTCGGACTCGGCCTGGCCAGGGGCGCCCGACCGCCCGGCAAGCGCTGAACTCACCCGTTCAGCTGTAATTTCAGTAGACAAGAATGCGACCATGGTGGACGTGACCACTCACCAGTTGCCGTGGCATTCGACCGGCCACCACAACCGACAGCGCGTCTTCACGCAGTCGACCAAGCTGCAGGACGTCCTGTACGAGATCCGCGGGCCGGTACATGCCCACGCTGCGCGGCTGGAGGCCGAGGGTCACCGGATCCTGAAGCTCAACATCGGCAACCCCGCGCCGTTCGGCTTCGAGGCGCCCGACGTGATCATGCGCGACATGATCCAGGCACTTCCCTACGCCCAGGGTTACTCCGATTCGCAGGGCATCGTGAGCGCGCGCCGCGCGGTGTTCACCCGGTATGAACTGGTCGACGGCTTCCCGCGGTTCGACATCGACGACGTCTATCTCGGCAACGGCGTCTCCGAACTGATCACCATGACGCTGCAGGCCCTGCTCGACAACGGCGACCAGGTGCTCATTCCCGCCCCGGACTATCCGCTGTGGACGGCGTCGACCTCGCTGGCCGGCGGCACCCCGGTGCACTACCTGTGCGACGAGACGCAGGGCTGGCAGCCCGATATCGCCGACATGGAGTCCAAGATCACCGAGCGCACCAAGGCGCTCGTCGTGATCAACCCCAACAACCCGACCGGCGCGGTCTACAGCCGCGAGGTCCTCGAGCAGATCGCCGCCCTGGCCCGCAAGCATCAGCTGCTGCTGCTCGCCGACGAGATCTACGACAAGATCCTCTACGACGACGCCCAGCACATCAGCATGGCGTCGGTCGCCCCGGACGTGTTGACGCTGACGTTCAACGGCCTGTCCAAGGCCTACCGGGTGGCCGGGTACCGATCGGGCTGGCTGGTCATCACCGGCCCCAAGGAACACGCGAGCAGTTTCATCGAGGGCATCAATCTGCTGTCGAACATGCGGCTGTGCCCGAATGTGCCTGCGCAGTACGCGATTCAGGTCGCACTCGGCGGACACCAGAGCATCGACGATCTGGTGCTGCCCGGTGGCCGGCTGCTCGAGCAGCGTGACGTCGCGTGGACCGCACTCAATGAGATCCCCGGGGTGTCGTGCGTCAAGCCGAAGGGCGCGCTGTACGCCTTCCCGCGGTTGGACCCCGAGGTGCATGACATCCAGGACGACGAGCAACTGGTCCTGGATCTGTTGCTGCAGGAGAAGATCCTGGTGGTGCAGGGCACCGGCTTCAACTGGCCCAACCCGGATCACCTGCGCGTCGTGACGCTGCCGTGGTCGCGCGACCTGGCCAATGCGATCGAACGACTCGGTAACTTCCTGGCGTCCTACCGCCAGTAGCCGAATGTGGCCCATTCGCATACACATTCGCACGATGGCCCGGCTCCGCTAGGCCCGCTGGCCGCCAAGATCGTCGTCGGTCTCCTGGTCGCCATCGGCGTCGCCGTGATCGCCGGCGCGGCCCTGCTGTGGCCCAGTCAGCAGAAGGTGGACATCCCGCTGCCCTTCCAGAACGCGTCCGGCGGCGCGGTCACCACCGAAGCCGGCCACGTGGTGTCCAGCGCCCTGGGCGACTGCGGCAGCCCCTCGACGGGCCAGGTGCTGACATCTGCGCCCGCGCCCGGGATACCGGGAGCCGGTCAGTGCGTGCTGAATCAGATCGCCATCGACTCCGGGCCCAACAGCGGCGCCACCACACAATTCGAGTTCACCCCCGGCCCGGGTCAGCCTAATCTGCTTGCCGGCGAGCACATTCGGTTGATTCGGCAGGTCGACCAGCAGGGCACCACCAGCTACGCGTTCTACGACTACGAGCGCACCTGGCCGCTGATCGGCCTGGCCGCCGCGTTCGCCCTGGTGATTGTGGCGGTGGCCCGCTGGCGCGGCCTGCGTGCCCTCGTCGGCATCGTGGTCGCATTCCTGGTGCTGGTGGTGTTCCTGCTTCCGGCCCTGCGCGACGGCGCCCCCGCGGTCCCCGCCGCCGTGGTCGCATCGGCGGCCATCCTCTACGCCGTGATCTACCTGGCGCACGGTGTCAGCCTGCGCACGAGTGCGGCACTGCTGGGCACCCTGACCTCGCTGCTGCTCGCGGCCGTACTGTCCTGGGCGGCAATCGAACTGGCGCATCTGACCGGACTGTCGGAGGACCAGAACAACGAGGTCGCGGCCTACCTGGGGCATGTGTCGATCACCGGCCTGCTGCTCGCCGGGTTCATCATCGGCTCACTCGGCGTGCTCAACGACGTCACCGTCACGCAGGCGTCAACGGTGTTCGAGCTGGCCGGTGTCAGCGAAACAGCTTCGCGCCGTCAGATTTTCACCAGCGCGATGCGGGTGGGCCGGGATCACATCGCCAGCACGGTTTACACCTTGGTGCTGGCCTATGCGGGCAGTTCGCTGCCGCTGCTGTTGCTGTTCAGTGTGGCCGGGCGGTCACTGGGCGATGTGCTGACCAGTGAGAGCGTGGCCATCGAGGTGGCCCGGTCGGCGGTCGGCGGCATCGCCCTGGCGCTGTCGGTACCGTTGACGACCGCGATCGCCGCGGCACTGGCTAGTCCCGGTCCAGCAGCTCCAACAGGTAGGCGCCATAGCCAGATTTGAGCAGCGCGTGCGCGCGCCGCTCGAGTTGCCCGTCGTCGATGAAACCCATCCGCCAGGCCACCTCTTCGGGAATCGAGATCTTCAGACCCTGGCGGCGTTCGATGGTGCGGACGAAATCGCGGCGTCCAAAAGGGAGTCGAACGTTCCGGTGTCCAGCCAGGCGGTGCCACGCGCAAGCACCTCTACGTTGAGCCGGCCCTGCGCCAGGTACGTCTGGTTGATCTCGGTGATCTCGTATTCGCCGCGCGCTGAAGGCTTCAACGCCTTGGCGATGTCGATGACGTCGTTGTCGTAGAAGTAGAGGCCCGGCACCGCGTAGTGGGATTTCGGTTTGGCCGGCTTCTCCTCCAGCGACAGCGCAGTTCCGTCAGCTCCGAACTCGATGACGCCGTACGCGGACGGGTCGGCCACCCGGTAGGCGAAGATCGCTCCGCCGTCGACGTCGCCGAACCGGCTCAGACTGGTGCCCAGTCCTGGGCCATGGAAGATGTTGTCCCCCAACGCCAATGCCACTTTCTCGGCGCCGATGTAGCTCGGCTCCGATCACGAATGCCTGGGCCAGCCCGTCGGGTTGATCCTGCGTCGCGTAGCTGATTGCGATGCCCAGTTCCGAGCCGTCCCCGAGCAGTCGCTGGAATGCCGGGTGCGTCATCGGTGGTGGTGATCACCAGGATGTCGCGGATACCGGCCATGATCAGCGTCGACAGCGGGTAGTAGATCATCGGTTTGTCGTAGACGGGCAGCAACTGCTTGCTGACACCCATCGTGATCGGGTAGAGCCGGGTGCCCGAACCGCCGGCCAGGATGATGCCCCGCATCAGGCGTCCAGATCGTCCTCGGTCAGGTCGGTGGCCGCCAGCGCCGCCGCCAGGTCGTCGTGGCGGAACACCGAGGTGACGTGGTCGTGGACCACCCGGAAGGCCGACGCCTCGGTGGTCCCGTCGGACAGCGTCTCTTCGGCGACGACAACGCCGTCGTGGACATACATCCGGCCGACCGTCACGGTTGCGGAGAACTTCTGCGCCCAGGTGCGCAATGCCTCCAGGCCCTGACCCGCACCGTGCGCGTCGCCGATCTCGATGTCATCGCTGGACAGGTCGACCAGGGTGTCGAGGTCCTTGGCGCTCAGTGCATCGGTCCAGGCGAGGACCGTCGCGATCTCCGATGTACTCATGGTGTGCAAGTTACCCGTCCGCGATCAGAACGGTGTCGCGTCCAGCCAGGATTGCCACACCGCCGGGTCGCCGAAGACCTCGAGGTCGGTGTCACCGACGGCTTTTCGGCGAGTGAGCGCCAGCAGCAGATCCGTCACGTGGCCACGCAACGCGACATCACCCTTGGCGTGCTCGTGCGACCAGAGTCCGTCGGCGATGGTCCACTCCCCGGTGGTGTTCAGATCGCTGTCGACGGCGTGCAGGTGGATCGTGTCCCACGGCACCCCACCGCGATTCGTGGCGAGATCCAGCCATTCGCTGATCGTGTCGGCGCCGACCACCGGGTCGACGACGAACTTTGTACCGACCGCGATCGCGGCGTCGGCGCGGTGCACGACGGTCTCGTGCAGCCGCCGCCGGACCCACCAGACGGCCGGCTGCGGCCCGGTGAACGTCCACACCACGGCGTCGTGCTCTTCGGCGACGGCGTCGTTGAGGTGGAGCGCTCCGGCGTGCAGCCATTCGATGGCGCCGTCCAGGTCGCGGGGCGGCTTGCCCTCGGGCACGGTGCTCGGGTCGATCGCCTCCTGGTGGCGGTGCAGGACGATCTCGGCCGCCCACCTGTTGCCGCGACCGACATGCTTGAGCAACTGGGTCAGATTCCAGCCCGGGCAGGTCCGCACCGGAGCCGACGGGTTGCCCGCCGCGATCAGGTCCCCGAACACCCTGGTCTCGTTGATGAATTCATGGGCGAGATCCACGAACTTCAGGTTAGACCTTTTGCAGCCGCCGCCCCAGGCAATGCACCTGCCAATCGGCGGCGCTCCAGCGCCGGACATCCAGGCAGTTGCGCCCGTCGACGACGACCCGGGCCCGCACCACGTCGGCGAGGTCGTCGGGGTCGAGGTCGACGAACTCCTGCCACTCGGTGAGCACCAGGACCGCGTCGGCGCGGTGGCACGCCTCGGTGACCGAGGTCGAGTAGTTCAGCGTCGGGAACACCCGGCGCGAATTCTCCAGCGCCTGTGGGTCGTACACGTTGACCGTCGCGCCGTTGAGTTGCAGCATCCCCGCGACGTTGAGGGCCGGTGAGTCGCGCACGTCGTCGGACTCAGGTTTGAAGGCCGCGCCAAGGACGGCGATGTTGGCACCCAGCAACGATCCGCCGCAGGCCATGGTGGTGAGTTCGACCATCCGGGTCCGGCGCCGCATGTTGATGCTGTCGACCTCACGCAGGAACGTCAGCGCGTGGTTGGCACCCAGTTCGCCGGCGCGGGCCATGAACGCGCGGATGTCCTTGGGCAGGCACCCTCCGCCGAAGCCCAGTCCCGCATTGAGAAATCGCCGGCCGATGCGCGGGTCATAGCCCAGCGCATCGGCCAGCACAGTCACGTCTGCGTCGGCGGCCTCACACACTTCGGAGATCGCGTTGATGAACGAGATCTTGGTCGCCAGAAAAGCATTCGCGGAGACCTTGACCAGCTCCGCGGTCTGTAGATCGGTGAGCAGGAACGGCACGCCGTCGTCGAGCAGCGGCGCATACAGTTCCCGGACCGCGGACTCCGCACGCCGTGAATCCCGTTGCACCCCAAGCACGATCCGATCGGGGTGCAGGGTGTCCTGAACGGCGAAGCCTTCCCGCAGGAACTCGGGGTTCCACGCCACCTCGACGTCGACGCCGTACGGCGCGAGCGCCCTTGCCCGCCGGCCCAATTCGGCTGCCGTGCCCACCGGTACGGTCGACTTGCCGACGATCACCGCAGGCCGCGTCAGCCGGGGCACCAGTTCGTCGATGACGGAGTGCACGTGTCGCAGATCGGCGCCGTATTCACCCTTCTTCTGCGGGGTTCCGACACCGAGGAAGTGGACATCGGCGAAGTCGGCGGCGACGTCGTAGTCGGTGGTGAACCGTAGCCGGCCCGCGGCGAGGTTGTCGCTCAACATCTTTCGAAGGCCGGGCTCGTAGAACGGGACCTCGCCGGCCGAGAGCTTGGCAACCTTGCCCGGGTCGATGTCGACGCCGACGACGTCATGCCCCAGTTCCGCCATCCCGGCGGCGTGCGTGGCCCCCAGGTAACCCGTACCGAAGACGGTGCATCGCATAGGGCCTGTATATGCGGCCCGGATGAGCTAACCGCGTCGCGACACTGAGCGGCAGGCTAACGAGAGGTGACCAGCCGGGGCGGCGGTCAGTTGCCCCAGTTCGGCCACGGCCACAGCGTGTTGCCGCCGCCGTTGGAGCCCCGGTTGCCTCCGGAGCCGGAACCCGAGCCACCGCCGTCGTCGCGCGAACCCGAACCCCGTCCGGACCCGGACTCCGGCCACTGCTGCTTCGGCGGATTCCAGGACGGTGAGTCGTCCTTGCCGGGCGGATCCCAGGCCGGCGGCTTGTCCTGCTTCGGCGGCTTCCACGGCGGGTCGTCGCTCTGCGGCGGGTCCCACTGCGGTGGATTCTGCTGCTGCGGCGGATACCACGGATTCTGCTGCTGCGGCGGCCACTGCTGCTGGGGCGGGTTTTGCGGGTACTGGTTCTGGCGCTCCCACGGCCAGCGAATGATCGGCAGCCGCGGCACCACGACCGGCGCGGGGACGACGGGCGCGATCACCGGCGGCGCCACCGGTGCCGGGGGCGGGGCTGCGGGCGCGGGAGCCGGCGGTGGTGCGGCGGGAGCGGGCGCCGGCGCGGCCGGTTGTTCGACGAAGACCGTGCGGGGCGGAGCCTGCGGCTGCGGCTGCGGAGCCTCCTGAACGACGGGGATCGGCGCCTGAATGGTCTCCAACGGCGCCGCCGGAGGAGGCGGTGCGGCCGGCACGGCGGCGGCGGGAGCCGGCGCGTGCGTCGGCACGATCACCGACTCGGCCGGGCTGGGCCGCTGATCGACGGTGGGGCGGATGCTGACCGCCAAGGAGATCACCAGAGCGGCAACGCCAAGCACGAAAATGCCGGTCACGGCACTGCCCACCAGGAGGAACGGCTTCCGCTCCTGCCGGGCAACCGCGGCATCACCAGCGCCCGGCACAACAGCGAAGTCCGGTTCGTCGTCCGGTTCGACCTCGCTGTAGGCCAGCGCCGCCGGTGCGGCCGCGTACCCCACGGCATGGTCGGAGGCGGCGGTCGGACCCTCGTCACCGTCCTGCGCGTACGCCCGCGCGACCGTCGACGCCTCGAACAGCGGTGCCCGGACGCTGGCCAGCGCGGCGCCTCGGGCCAGCGCCAGCCCTGGTTCGTCGGGAGCACTGACCGGCAGGGACGTGGCGGATTCGAGTTGCAGCTTCAAGGCGGCCACGCTGACCCCGGAGCCGACCACGAACACGCCCTGCGGCGGCGCGGGCAGATCCTCCAGTGCGGCGACCATCGACGTCAGTCGGGCGACGGCGTCCTCGGTGTGCAGATCCTGGCGCTCGACCCGGACGATCGAGCCGTCGGCCGCCTCGACCACCGACAGCGTTGCGGTGTCCCCGTCCAGGAACATCAGGGCCGTCCGCTGGTAGCCCACGGCGCTGCCGGCCGCCTGGGCCAACGAGCCCGCGGCGTGCAACTCCGAGACGAGCATGACGTCGTCGATGTCGTGCGCGGCCAGGGCCTCCCGCAGGCGGGTGGCGTCGTCGTGGTCGCTCCACGTCACACCGGTCGAAACGAGGCGATGACCGCCCTCGGCCGCGCTCTCCCGGGTGCCCAGGATCGCGGCCACCACCTGCTCGGGCGCCGTTGCCGAGGTGTGGTCGGAGGTGATGTCGAAGACATCGTGATCAACCGTGACCCCGTCGGCGTTTTCCCCTTCAACCAGCACCATGCGGACCGTGGTTGGTGTCATCGACACACCAAGCGCGATGTCCACTACCCCTCCAAATCAGTTTGCTGTGCGTTTGGTTTCAGCACCGGGCACTTGCACCGCCAATGCAGTCACCTGGAAAGTACATCGGTGCCGCCACCTGCAGTGTTACAGCGACGGCAGCTATGAATTCCCTGTGCCGTGCACCGCGGTTCAGGCCCCCCGAGACCCGGTAGCTACGACCTTACCCGTGCGATCCTGGACAGGTGAGCGTCAGCGTGGATTTCCACTTCGATCCGATGTGCCCGTTCGCCTACCAGACGTCGCTGTGGATACGCGACGTCCGCGAGCAAACCGGCCTCACCGTCGACTGGCGGTTCTTCAGCCTCGAGGAGGTCAACCGCGTCGAGGGCAAGAAGCACCCGTGGGAGCGGGACTGGTCCTACGGGTGGTCGCTGATGCGGATCGGGGCGTTGCTGCGCCGCACCGACGGCGATCTGCTGGACCGCTGGTACGCGGCGATCGGGCATGAATTGCACACCCTCGGCGGCAAGCCGCACGACCCCGCCGTGGCCCGGCGTTTGCTCACTGAGATCGGTGCGCCCGACGATGTTTTCGACGCCGCCCTGGCCGACCCCACGACACATGACGACGTCCGCGCCGACCACCAGAGGGTGCTGGACGCCGGCGGATACGGGGTGCCGACGCTGTTCCTCGGCGGCCAGTGCCTGTTCGGACCGGTGCTCGTGGACCCGCCGACCGGACCGGCCGCGCTGCGACTGTGGGACGTCGTGACCGGCATGGCCGAACTGCCTCACGTCTACGAGTTGCAGCGGCCCAAGAGCGCCGCCGACGCCGAGTTGATCGGTCGCAGCCTGCGGCCCTATCTCGACGGCCGGGACTGGGTCAGCATCAACCGCGGTGAGGTGATCGATGTCGAGAAGCTGACTACCCCGACTTGATGAAGTTCTCGTACGACTTCGACGGTGTCGGGCCGCGCTGACCCTGGTACTTGGAGCCGACTTTCGCACTGCCGTAAGGATGTTCGGCGGGACTGGTCAGCCGCAGCAGGCACAGCTGCCCGATCTTCATGCCCGGCCACAAGGTGATCGGCAGGTTGGCGACGTTGGACAGTTCCAGCGTGATGTGGCCGGAAAAGCCCGGGTCGATGAAGCCCGCCGTCGAGTGGGTCAGCAGGCCGAGGCGGCCCAGCGACGACTTGCCCTCCAGCCGGCCGGCCAGATCGTCGGGCAGCGAGCAGACCTCCAGCGTCGAGCCGAGCACGAACTCCCCCGGGTGCAGCACGAACGGCTCGCCCTCCTCGGGTTCGACCAGGCTGGTCAGGTCGTCCTGGCGCTGCGCCGGGTCGATGTGCGTGTAGCGGGTGTTGTTGAACACGCGGAACAGGCTGTCGAGGCGGACGTCGACGCTGGACGGCTGGACCAGGGCATCGTCGAAGGGGTCGATTCCCAGGCGGCCGGCGGCGAATTCGGCCCGGATGTCGCGATCGGAGAGCAGCACCCGACGAGCGTATCGGCTGGTGGTGCTAACCTCTGTGACCACCACCGCCGATGTAGTTCAATGGCAGAACATCAGCTTCCCAAGCTGAATACGCGGGTTCGATTCCCGTCATCGGCTCCACGATGAACTGCGACAACGCTGCACCGCAGTACCCAGGCTCACCAGGGCCGGGGCTAGCCGATGCGGTCCACGTGAGCGAACACCCGTCGTAGGCTCTCGTGATGTTGCGCTTGTGCCTTTCGGCGTCTGCCTCTGTCTTCGTCATCTTGGTTTTTCGTCTATTGGTACTGGTTGTACTGGGGGCACAGATTGCGCACTGTTGCCGACACGATGGCTTGGGCTTGATGAAGCTGAAGGCGGTTGTCGCGGTAGACCTTCTGCACTTCTACGTCGTACGGGGTGCCACCGTAGAGCTCTCCACAGATACGCCAGGCCAGGTTTACCGATGTTCTCGGATTCTTGACGGGCGTGATCCCGGCAACCGCCAGGTCATCGACAAGTGCCTGCTCGTTTGAGCACAGGATGTTGACGTCCTCGCCGGGGACACACGCATGAGCGGGCGCTGCGCTCATGGTCGCCCCGATCGACATCGACGCCAGCGCCATCACTGAAAGCGCTGACGCCAGCGCCTTGCTTCTCATGGGTAGCCCACCTCTGGGCATAAGTAGTCGACAGCGAGGTGGACCAGGGAGCAGCTCGCACCCATACGCAGTCGGCGCTTCGCCACCGCTGCCGTGATCTTTTGTGCGCGTCTCATGTGGCCCGCCTCAGGCAGTTGACATCGTGGCCGTCGCCCGCGTTGGCACCGGATGACCAGACGACCCAGTCGCCGCGTTCTATCCAGCACTCGATGTGGTCGGCTGCGCCCATAATCGGATTGGCACCGAACAGGTCACCGGACCAGATGTTGCCCTCGCCGAGGCTCCAATCGCCGCCGCAAATCATGCGGGTGGCGGTGATGCGCGGGTTGGCGTATGAGGTGACCTCGACGTCGATGCACTTGGCACCCGTCCAGCGCACGTGGGTGACGGCATCGTTGCTGGCACTGGCCGTCCCCGCCCCCGCCAGCGCGGCTCCCGCCAGCGCAACGGCGATGATCATCTTCGTCTTCACTGTTTTCTCATTCTCTCAGGGCCACTTACCCAAGTCTGTTATGCCGCACAGGTATTCGGTGACCACAGCCCGCGTTCCTGAGTGCGGGCATCTCGGTCGGCGGTCCGAAAGACGTGCCGATAGCGATAGGGCAGGTCGTAGGTGTACTCATGCGCGTAGCCGGCGGCGATCATGTCGAGATTGAACAGCCGCCCTGATTCGGTCCAGACATAGACCAGCGTGCGACCGAAGTGGTCGACGGAGTCCTGCGACGGATCGGTTTCCAGATACACCGACTGGCCACCGAGGATGGTCTTGGCCTGGGCTATGCTTCTAAGCCGAAGCACTGCAACGGTTTACGCGGATCGACTGACTCGGGAGTGTCCAGCCCGATCATGCGGATGTTGAGACGCTGGCCGTTGGCGTCCACGTGGATCGTGTCGCCGTCGACGGCCTTGACCACCGTGTACGGTCCCTGAATCCCTTGCGGCATCGTCGGATACGCGTGGGCGGGGCTGGCCAGTACAAGCCCAGCCAGCACCACCGATCGCGACGATCAGGCGTTTCATCGCAGGTCCGGTGGTGGGGGAAAGTCACCGTAGGTGCCACGCGGATCACCTTCCTGGGCGAACTTGTTTTCCGTGTCAGCCCGGTGGGCGACGACGTCGCGGCGATAGTTCTCCAGTACCTCTAGCTTCTGGGCGTCCTTGGCGGCCTTCTGCTTCCAGAAGAACGCTCCGCCAGCACCGGCCAGCAGGAATATCGGGACGAACAGCCAGGGGTGCTCAATGGCGTTGCCGAGAATTACGATGGCGAGGAAGACGGCACCGACGATCAGTGCCGTCCGGTTCTTCGCCCCCGTGTCGGCGACCACGCCGCCGGGACCGGCGACGGCCACCGAGGACGATGAGCTACCGCTGACGATGGCGATCAGCAGCCAGACCGGCAGCCACATCCCGCAGGTGAGCACCGTCAGGATGAGGTGCAGCGCGTGATTCGTTCCTCCGGCGGACACCGCTACTGCGACCGAGGGGGCCGGGGTGGCGATGTTGTTGTTGACAACGACCGACACCGGCGGAGGAGGAGGTGCCGGGGCTGTGAAGTGTTCGGTCCAGCGCTGGCCGTCGAAGTAGCGCTGACCCGGCTGGCCCTGTGGGTCCGGGAACCATCCCTTCGGGCCGATCATGGGCACACTTCCGTGTCGCGGACGACCCCGAAGTCGATCGCCGTGGTGGCCGTGAACGTCGTGCCTGGTGTCGGCGTCGAGGTGCAGACAATCCAGTTGCGGTCCACGATCTGCGCGCGGCCCTTGCCGGTGAGATCCGTCGAGGTGCTCAACCACACTGCGTCGTGGGTCAGCGACTGAATGGCGTCCTGAGCACCCTGTAGGTCCGTGCCGACCAGGTTGGGCATCGTCCAGGACGAGTCAGCGTGGGCGGCTGGAGCCAGGGCGATCGCGAGGGCGGCGAGTCCGCCGCCGATCAGCTTCTTCATCATCTGGCTGGGACCACCGAGAGGTACTCGGGGCAGTAGCCGCTCGCTGCCTGCCGGATGCCCGCCACGGCCTCCGACCGTGAGATGTTCTGGGTCAGCTGCAGCGACGAGATCTCGATGGACGCCCAGTCGCTGTATCCGCTGTGCACCAGTGACATGGCGTTGCAGATGCCCGCGCTCTCGTCGCCGACCCAGCTGTACTCGGCCTGGGCCGGTGCTGCCAGCACCCCCGCCGCGACCGTCAGGCCCACGACTGCCGTCGCGGCAAAGCTCACCGCGTCCGCGCTCAGAAGCGCGGCTTTCTTGATGTTGCGCATTTCTCTCCGTTGACTCTTCATGTGTGTGGATTTCCGAGACTAGGGTTTCTTTTGGTTTGCATTGTTTGCCGAAGCGTCCGGTTGGCCCTCGGTCAGCTCAATTCCCAGTACCTCGACGCCGAGCCTGGCCATATGCCCGTCAGACGTGCCTGCCCGAACGGCTCGGTGTGACCTCGCCGCCGCGAATGTGACGATCCGGGCATGTTCACTGGCAAACCGCGACGAGGGGCTCGTCGGCGTAGATCTCCTGGTGGGTGCGGCGCGCGTCGTCTAGATCGGCGGCGTAGAACGTCCGCGCGATGTGTTTCCCATCGCGGCCTTCGCTGATGACGATGAAAATGTCATGCATCTCATGCTGGTCAAGCGGTGACCAGCACTTCTCGACTCCGGCGGCGACGAAGCCGTTCGCGGGGGTGGTTTCTAGCACGGCGGGCGCGATCTGGTTGCCGCTGCACCCAAGATTCTGTATCACAAGGTTCTCCTTCGTGGTGTCGTCCGGTGTGGCGCCGCTAGCCCCCTCCGCTAGCGGCAGCACCCGGCAACAATAGGAAACAAAAGGCAACTGTGTCAATAATACGGAAATATCTTCCGTAGTGATCTGTCTCACCATTGGCAACCGACGGCACACCTGAGGGTGGCGGATCTATGCCGGCTGCCCGCGACTTGCTCGAACACTGGTTTGTCGGACGAGGTCATCGGCGTGCTGTCAGACTGAGGCCCAACAGCGGAGACGGGGGACGCGATGGCGACGGTGTACGTGGTCACGGCGGGTAGCGGCGACAGTTACCGCATCGAGCGGATCTACCTCGACGGCGACCAGGCGTACGGGTTCGCCCAGGACTACAACGGCATTGCCCCGGTGGAACCGGTGCAGGTGGAGGAATGGCAGGTCGGTGCCCCGCCGTCGGTCTACGACGGCCCGTACTGGCGGGCGGAGTGGTGGGCGCGGGTGCCGGCCAGCAAGCGGCGCGCGCAGTTGCGGCATACCGACGAGGGCGAACGGTTCGATGACTTCGCCATCCGTCAACAATGGTGGTCTGGGGAGGCCCTGCCGGAGGCCACGGTGGTGCGCCGGGAACTGGCCGGGGTACCCCGGATCGAAGTGGTCGGGTCCTCCAAGGACAAGGTGGAGGAACTGTTCTGGGACACGGTTACCCAGGTCAGGGCCGAGTTGGCCGGGGTACCCAGGAAATGATCTCCGCTCGTTCGCGCAACATA
Organism: uncultured Actinomycetota bacterium; assembly: GCA_963779655.1. GTDB lineage: Bacteria > Actinomycetota > Actinomycetes > Mycobacteriales > Mycobacteriaceae > Mycobacterium. The sequence continues at coordinate 29,835 of CAVZZD010000018.1, forward strand.
TGGAAAGCATCGGACACAGCGACTCGACATTGCCACTCGGGTGCGGCATGATGCCTGCATGGATTCACGCGCCCTGGAACGGCTGGGCCATCACGTCGTGAGCCGACGGGTAGCGCTGGGTTTCCGCACCCGTATCGACCTGGCCAGCAGTCTGCAGTTCACCGTGCGCACCCTGGCCGACATCGAGCACGGCGTCCGCAAGGCCAGCCCCGGCACCTACGCCATGCTGGAGAACAAGTTGGCCTGGGCGCCCGGCAGCATCGACACCATCCTCGCCGGTGGGGAACCCCACGAGGTAGTGGCGACTGCGCCGGAGCAGCCCCACCGCCTCGCCCCAGGGATACGCATTGCGCCCGACCAACCCCAACGCCCTCTCGCAGGTGTCCACCGAGGAGTTGTTGCTGGAGCTACGACGGCGGATCGTCGCCCCCCGCGGTAGACGCGACAACTGGGACGACTGGGACGGCGGCCTGGACCCACACGGCGACTGGCCCGAACAGGGGTAACAGCACGACTGGACGCAAAGGGCGCTACTTCCTCGCGGAGATCCGCAGCCGTGGCGGGCATACGAGCCAGAGCTTGGAGCGTCTCTCAACCTCGTCTCTTTCGAGCCATCCGCAAGGGCGTCACAGTACTTCACGCGCAGCCGCGCAACCCGGCTTGGTCGACGCGGTCGGCGGGAACGCGGTGGTGAGTGTGGGTGCTGGCGCCGAGGTTTGCCTTTGGACGGGCGAGGCCCGTGCTCACCGCGAACAACGGCATCGACAATCGACACCAGCGAGGCCGCAGTCCTGGCCGAACGGGTGCTCAGCTGACGGTGCGGGCGCACAATGGAGGTCAGTCTGAAAGCTGGGTGGAACTGTGATGAGCGAGCGACTGTACGACTTTTTCGGCGAGATCTTCCAGCGATACTTCATACCCGCCATCGACACATATCCGCGAATGGGTGGAGTACTCGTCGAAAGGTTATTCACTCTGAGTGACGACGTCCCCGATAGATTGGCGCAGACCCGGTGTGCCGCAACGGCATGGGCCAAAGCCGAGAACCCGAACGCCAGGATCACCTCGGAACTCTTCGTGATCACCCAACACGGACTTGTCTATGCCGCCGGGTTGAACGAGTCGCGGCGGGCGCTGTATTACCTGTCCACGCCGTACGCACTGTTCGATCCGTTCGTCGATCAAGTCGACACCGCCGGACTGCGTGAGGGCGCGGTAGTCATGGTGGACAGTCGGTTTGGCCGCGACCTCACATCCGCGCATCCGATGGACGCCGCACTGCGCCGGATACTCGATGAGCACCTGGCACTGCGGGTAGATCTGCCCACTCACCACTGAGGGCGCCGATGAGGTCGCCGAGAATCTGGCCGGGCTTCCCTCCAGCTTCCGATGCGCGTCCCTGAGTTTCGATCTCGGTGCGGCGCCGTTCTTTCCCTGAGGTGATCCCACTGGCGCCAACGGTAGCCGCCCGGCGCCCAGCCATCGCGTTGACCGGCGTCCTGTCGTGCCTTGCGCTTCGCGATCTGCTCGCGATACCGGGCGACATTTCGGCGCCGAGGCTCGCTGGGAAATACCCCAACCCCTGGGCGAGTTAGGCACGCAGCCGCTTGTCCTGCTCGCTGGTAGCCACTATCCGTCCTCCTCGTCCGTCCGATACACCAGATGCAGACCATTCACTGAGAGGCGCTCCTGCCCGCAGCGGTTGGTGTCGGCCAGTTAAGTCATGGGGGACAGACGACGCCGGCGTTGTCGCAGACCGGCCCGAACATGTCATCCAGGTGGACGCGCCCGTACTCATCGACTGGCCCTGGATCAGGAATTAAGGGCAGGTAGGGCGTGGGAAGCGGGGTTGGGGTTGGCCGCGCCCCGGCCACGCCGGTCCCTAGCCCGAGAACAATGATGAAGCTCAGCCCACCGATAAGTAGCCCTTGGGCAGCGTGCCTCCCCATGGTTGGTTTGGCGACCGACATGCGAAGGTTAAACCATGGGCGAATTCGGGAAAGCGGGTTTGTGGCTGCTTCTGGCCGTGGCCCTTGTCGTGTCGGTATTGGTCGGGGCTGGCAGTATGTGGCTGGCGGATCGCACCCTGTCCAAACCGGTTCCGACAGGCCACAACGGGGCGCTGTCGCCGTTCATGACTTGTGTCGGACTGGTTTACGGCGCCCTGCTTGGATTCACCATCGTGGTCGCCTGGGAGCAGTTCTCCTCCGCGGAGGCCAACGTCTCCAACGAAGCCTCCACTCTCATAACGATGTACCGGCAGACCGTCGGCATGCCCGTCCCAGAGCAGACCCAGATGCGGGTACTGCTACGCAAATACACGAACGCGGTCGAGGGCCCTGAATGGGAGAATGCAATACGGGTCGGCAGCGGAACCGAAGGCGCGCGAGACGCGCTCAACGAGATGTACCGCGTGCTCGGCAGTGCGCAGTCCAGCGTCGCGTCGAGCCCGATAAGTCAGAAGTTTCTCGACCAGCTGAGCACATTGGCGTCGCAGCGCAATCAGCGAATCCTGGACGCCACCCGCGAATACCCGGCTTGCTGTGGACCGGGCTGCTTTTCGGCGGTGTCGTCCTGCTGGGGCTCGGCGGATTCATGCACCTGGGGAGCGTACGTGCCCATTTCGGCCTGCTGAGCGCGGTCGCCGTCCTGCTCGGCCTGCTGCTGTTCATCGTCTACTGGCTCGACCATCCCTTCGGGAACCAGTTGGGCGTCACTTCCGAACCGTTCGAGCAATCACTGAGTCGTTTTCGACTCGATCGACCGCGGGACGTGATCAGGCCTCGGTTCTGGACGCGAAGCTGAGAAACGAGCCTACCGAAGCCACGGGGAGACGGTCAGCCCCCACCCGAGACGCGCAGACACTTCGGTCCGGCGAGATCTGTTGGCGGACGGGCAATTCCAGCCGCAATGGCGCCGCGACCGAACGGCCTTGCGCCACAAACCACACCGCCGAAACGGTCAGGGGGTCTCCGGAAGCCCACAGCGTTCGCGGAAGTCGACCGAGGGTTGCCGGATGGCCCGAAGCTCGTCCTGGGCTTGCGGATTGGCGTCCAGATAACTCTGGACCTGATCCCGGATCTGATCCCTGGGTTGGCCTTTGAGGCTGGTGAAGAAGTCGTTCACGTCGGGGTGGAGGGTCAGGTAGTTCGACGTGTCGAACGTGACGCCTGACATCACGCGCGCCATTTCGGCGGCCGTGCACGGCGGCGGAACTGGGGGTGGCGGCGGCTCAGCCATCGCGGTGGCGGCACCGAAAAGCATTGCACCAGCCACGAGGCCGGTACCAATCGCTCCCACTACCGCGCGGCGCGCGGAACGTGCTGCGGGCAACATGGCGGGCTCCTTCATCGGGTGATCAAGTGGCCGTATCCGGTCACGGTTTGGCGGCAACGACAAGCTAACAGAATGTATCCCGACTTTTCTTGCAACGCAGCTGTATTCTGCGGTTCGACGTCGTCGGAGGGAAGGATCTAGAAATGCGGATCGGGAACATTTATCTCACCGCGACGCTCGCGGCGGCGTCCGCCGCTCTGGCGTCCACTCTTGCCGCCGCACCACCAGCTGCGCGCCGACTGTATCTCGGCCCGCGGGCCCGACCCCGTCACCCTGTGCTCGCAGGGTGAATCCCGGAAGAGCAACACGTCACCCGTCCCTAGGGCCACTCCTTATATCCCCGTTGACTGTGGTGTGGACTGGCTATGCGACCAAGGCCTCGGCATCGCACTCGGTAACGACTGACGGCGGCGCGGGTTCGCGGTGGAACACAGCCTCGGTGTCACGAGGGTCAACTCGGGATACTCAGCCGAGCCCGGCTGCCCTTCGGGCGTTTCGGGATCGCGCCGTCCACGTCGGCAGCGGTTCTCGGCTCCCTCGGTGGCGCCAGGCACGACGGACGGAGGTCAAAACTCGTCGTCCGACTCGGCGAACTCCCTTCGTCTTAGTCGTGACTGGCCCGCTCACGGGTAGCAGCCCTGGCATCAACCCATCGTTTTCGAGTGCCCCCTCGCGAGCATGCGAGCGAACGGCAGCAGCATCAGGAAGTCGACAATCAAGACGACGGTGATCATCACGATGACCCTCGCGTCATCGAAGTTCTGCCCGGCGACCACGAATGCAGCGGCGGCGTTTCTCTGCGCCGTCCCTAGAGCCAGCACCCCCCGAGTGCTCTTCGCGGGTCCTCCAAGCAGCCACCCGATACCGACGCAGACCACCGTGTACACGACGGCGGCCAAGACGCCGAAGGTACCGAATACCGACAGGACACTCTTGAAGTGGCCAGCCAGGGTCAGCACCACCACGAGGATCATGCTGATGTTGGAGATCCATCCGATTGTGGGTCGGATGCGGCTGGCCGCGCCTGGGCGGCGGGCCCGGACCAGGAGACCCACGGCCAGCGGGATGAGCATCAGCACGATGAGCGACCGCGCGATCTTCATCGGGTTGACCGTGATTCCCTCGAGGAAGTACGGCAGAGCGAGGGGCAGGTAGCCCACGGTGACGATCATCAGCAGCACCATCAGGCCCACAGCGAAGGCCAGATCGGCCTTGGCGAACTCCGCGAGCTTGATCAGAAACGGCGCGCCCGCCGCCAGCCCACACAGCAGCAGGCCGATCCCCAGCGGCTCGTCGAGATCGAGAACCCGCCACAGCCCGAGCGCTACCAGAGGCGCCAGGACGAAGTTCGCCACGAGGGACAGCACCACCAGCCGGGTGTTCTTCAGCGGGGCCAGGATCTGGCCCACGGTCAGACTCAGGCCAACACTCAGTGTGCTCGACACCACGAAGACGACGACAGCCACACTCGAGCCCCGGATCAGCAGGTCGGTCAGTGCCACCGTTGCCGCCTTTCGTCACTTCATTGGGTAGGGGTGGCCGTTGGAACGTCATTTCATTGTGGCGAGGTTGTGCCAAAGGTTGCGAAGGCTGTCGGTACCGCCGAACAGGGTGGTGAAGTGCGTGGAGTCGATGAGCACGATGTCGCCCGCGCGCTGGGCGGCGGGCGGCATCCAGATCAGCGCGTTGAACTCGGTGTTTCCCGCCGCGGTGAAGGGATGCGGCCGGTTCGGGTCGACGCGTTGGCGCCCGAGCACCCGTAGGTCGTCGCCCTCGGGCGCGGTGAGTTCGTAGTGCGGCAGGTGCGGGTGGAAGTTGAACGTGGTGACGTTGTCGAGCAGTCGCGGGCGTCGAGGTCGCGGATGGCGGTCAGTGGCGCGATGTCCTTGGTGCCCTCGACGACGGCGGGTCGCAGTCCCCAGATGTTGTGCACGGGCACGTCGAGTGCCTTCATCAGCGACCGGGTGTACGCGGCTGAAGCGCTGCTGGCGGGGCACCAGTCGGTCGCCGTGGTGTTCGTACTCCATCTGGCGTTGGGCCAGAGTCGTCGGTGAAGCCGACGTCGTGGTGCGGCGCCAGAAGCAGGCAGGTGCCCTCGCGTTTGAGCCACTCGGTGATCGCGGCGATCTCTTCGGGGGCGGCTTCTTCTTCGCCGAGCAGATGGTCGAGACCGAACACCATGAGCGTGTCGGTGTCGGCCAGCACCCGTTCGTCGATCGGGAGCTTGTAACCGGCTTGGTCGATGCGCTGGTAACACCGCGACTGGGTGGCCGGTGGCCTCCTCGGCCAGTTCCTGGAACGCCAGGGCGGATCGGTGGAACAGTTCCAGGGTGCCCGCGATGCCCTGCAGGAAGTTCGCCGCGTCATACTCCGGCGTCTCGTAGGCGGGCCACAAGACGTTGCGCACCTCGGTGATGGTCGAGAACCGGTTCGTCATGGAGGCCGGATCTCGTTGTGCTTCCCAGGGGTAGCTCCACGTCCAGTAGATGCTGATGCGACGTCCCCCGGTATGCGGCCGGGCGACGTGGTTCTGGTTGTAGGTGCGTGGCCTCGGTATTGCTGTCATCGTTGATCCTTCAGTCGCCAAGCGTGAGCAGATAGCGCATCGCGTTGATCCCCGGCAGGAAGAAGTACGCGCCGCCCCTCAGCGTCGTGAAAGCCGGAATTCCCTTGTGCACCTTTCGGATCGGGCGCTTGGGCACGGTGTAGTCGAGCGTGCCGTCCTGGACCCCGCAAATCGGGTCGTGTTCGTTGCCGAGTTCGTGGAAGTGCTTGTCGTTGATCCACACGTTCTGGGCGAACTCGAACTGGCGTACGAGGTTCGCGCAGATGATGAACGCCGCGATTCCGCGATCCACGCCGTCGTCCGGTGCGCCGTCGGGCAGTGCAGGCCCATAGGTCGCGCCCCGCCGGATCATCCGGCGACGGTTCATGTAATGCGCGGTATCACGCGGATTAAGCCGCCGAGCGTGCGAGCCGAGCGGGCACGCGTAGCCGAACGGATCGTCATCCTTGTAGTTGAAGTCGTTGTTGCGCATGGGATCTGCGCCCAACTCGGGGTCGTCTTTGTCTGGTGCCAATACCAGAGGAGCGCCGCTGCGCCATCGCCCCATGAACTTCGCCGCGAGCAACTCCTCGTCGTCCGGTGTCTCGGAGTTCTCGCGCAGATAATCGCGGAAGACGGCGACGTGTTCCTCCAGCCGCCGGTACGCCATGTAGCTACCGTTGCGCGACAGCACCTCGGGCTCAGGCAGATTGGCGACCGGCCCGTCCTCATCGGGATAGCCGAGGATGAACTCGCCCGGTTCCAGCGCTGCCCCGGAACCTGGGGTCGGCTCCTCGCCGGATCCCTTCATCACCGGCTGCGACAGGCGGTCGCGGAAGCCGAAGTGGTCGTGGGCGTAGTTGAACGGCGGCGATCGCATTGAGGTCGAGGAACGACAGGCTGCGGACGCCGTCGGTTCTCGCGAGCAACTTGTCGTGCTCGGCGATCGACAGGCCGTTCTGTTCATCGGTGCGCGAGAACAGGATCGCGATCGCATGCACGTCGTCACCCGCCAGTCCGCCGACCCAGTGTTCCGGTGCGTTGGGGCCGGTGTCGCCGAGGATGCTGGCCCGCGATGGCATGCCCTCGCGGAACGCGTCGGGAAACGTCGCCAACGAATCCTCGGGTACTCCGAGCGCACGCAGGCCAGTCCACGTGAACGCCAACGTGATCCAGCGATCGGACTCGTCCATCGTGGCTTTCGCGTCGGTGGCCGACTGCACCCGATCGATCAACTCCGACAACCACGCACGCCCGCCTGCCGGGGTGTCGAACGTCAGGAACTCGTAGCGTCCGGTGATGGCGGGCGTGCGGGTCAGCAGGATGTGCTGAATGTCGTCAAACTCGAGCATCTACTGCATCTGGTCGAGCATGGTCGAGAAGGCCGCCTTCAACTTCAGCGCCTTTTTGATCTCGTCGGCCGTGACGTACGGGTACTCCCCGTACTCGAGGAAGCTCGGAACCTGATGATCCCGAACGAATTTGATGAAAGCCTCGGGGTTCTCCTTCCAATCCTCCGGGAATCCTTCGAGATTGGTGAAAGCGGTGGTGATCCCGGTCGCGCTGAACAGCCGAACCGCGTCCTCGGTGTACTTGTCGAAGTCGGTGTCGAAGATGCCCATGTACTGGAAGTGCAGACCAGAACCGACGTCGAAGAGATTCCACCGCAAGTAGTGCAACTTGAGCGGTGCCAACGCCTCCGGACTCGCCGCGATGGTCTCTTCGATGGTCTTGCCGTACGCGCGCATCGTTTCCTCGTGGCCCTCCTTCACCTTCGCGATGATGGAGAACCCGTGGCAGGCCGGTGTCCTGGGAAAGAGTGGGCCGTAGCGTCCTCGTTCGAGCTCGAAATAGCCCTCTTTCGGGATGGCCATCGCCGCGGGCTTGGTCCAGTCACGATCGTTTCCCGACATCAGATTCTCCAGTTCGCTTGGTCCGGTGTACGCGACACTACCCCCGGTTCATATTTCACGAACCCCGATCGCCGAGCAACCCTGGCTCGTTGATCTGCCGTCCAGATAGCGCACCGGGGTTGGAGCAAATGCGATGTCCGACAATTCATCCAGACGACCCCGCGCTTCATTTGTCTAACCCAGGCAGCGGTCGAGTGCTAGATTTTCTGTCATCACCGACTTGGCGGGGGGCAGCCATGCAGACAGCCCAGAACACGATTCTGGTGACCGGTGGCGGGTCGGGGATCGGTCGTGGCCTGGCTGAATCGTTTCATCGTCTGGGCAACCAGGTGATCATCGCCGGCCGCCGCCGTGAGCAGCTGGAGAGCGTGGCAGCGGCCAATCCCGGAATGGAATTGCTGACCTTGGATCAGAGCGATGCGGCAGACATCGAGCGTTTCGCCATGGAGGCGACACAACGCCACCCGGAACTCAACGTTCTGATCAACAACGCGGGTATTCAATACAGCGAGGACCTCACCGCCGGCGATGTCGCCGAAGCGGAGGCGATGATCATCACGAACCTACTTGGTCCCATCCGCCTGACTGGTGCGTTGCTGCCGCGCCTACTCGCTCAGCCCCGTTCGGCCGTTCTGAACGTCACCTCGGCATTGGCCTTCCTGCCCAAGGCGCAGGTGCCAACCTATTGCGCCACCAAGGCCGCGCTGCACTCCTACACCCAATCGCTGCGGTTTCAACTACAGAACACCGCGGTCCAGGTGATCGAGATCATCCCGCCGGGGGTCCAGACCGGCCTGCGTGACGAGCGAGTCAACGAACCCGACGCTGTGCCCCTCGATGAATACATCGCCGAGACGATGGCGCTGCTGACCGAGGAGCCCAAGGCGACCGAGATTGTCGTGGACGCCACGAAACCGCTCCGGTTCGCCGAACGCGACGGCGTGTACGAGCAGCGCTATACGGACTTCAACACGTCACGCTCGCCCTGACAAGGAGGTATACCGCGATTCGACGGTGGTGTCCACCGGTCACGGCGACGACACCACGATCAGGACCGAACAGTACTGATTAGGACTAGATTCGCGATCATGACGGTCGAACTGACGCAAGAGGTTTCCCGCAGGCTCGAATCGGATCGCTACGTGTGGTTGACCACCGTGGCGAAATCCGGCCAGCCGGTACCAAGGCTCGTGTGGTTCTTCTTCGACGGCAAGGAGGTGACGGTGTATTCGATGCCGAAAGCCGCGAAGATCGCGCACATCACGGCCCGCCCGCAGGTCAGCCTGAATTTGGATTCCGATGGCAACGGTAGGGGGACCGTCGTGGTCGCCGGTGCGGCCAGGGTCGACGCGGTCGGGGCCGATTCGCTCGCGGACGAGCAATATCAAGCCAAGTACCACGATTACGCCGTCAGCATCGGGATGGGCGACGAGTATCTCGCCGCGTTCAGCACGCGGTTGAAGATCAGCGTCGACAAGGTGTGGTCGACGCCGTCGGCTGGGTAGCCACTATCCCTGCGGGAAGCCTCCCGCCGTAGCCTAACCGCCATCGCGAGCCACCATCGTCAATCCTCGTCCTCGTCCTCGTTTTCGTCGTCGATTTCCTGGATGGTGCCGTTCGTCAGCGACTTCCTGACAGCGAATCCGTCCATCGATTGGCAATTTCCGCCGGAGGTGTTCTACAACATGCCCAACGGGGCCGTCTACACCAAGGGCTTCTCCAGCGCGCTCGACCTGCCCGCTCTGCGCAGCGAGCTCGTCAGCCGGGGCTACTCCGATGTCGATATCCAGAAAGTCTTCGGCGGCAACTGGATGCGCGTCTTTCGCGAGGCGTGGAACGCGTGATGAGGCCATTCGAACGGCCCCGACTACCAACCCCGGGAAGAGATCGTGCTCACCCACACCAGCGAGGCATCCTGTCCAACGAGGCCGTGGGACCTCAGCAACGAGATGCTCGCTGCTCCTGCGTGATCGGATTCAGCTGATCCGAGCCGGCGCCGAAACCACTCGAGGAATTTCGACGCTGTTCTCCCGCACGATGATCGGGTCGCCGACGTTGACAGTGTCGTAGTACCACTCTGCGTCCTCGGGGCTCAGGCTGATGCAGCCGTGGCTGACATTCTCGTACCCCATTGAATTGACGGCCCACGGAGCTGAATGCACGAAGAGGCCACGGCTGGTGAAACGTACGGCGAAATCCACCTTGAGCAGATAACCGTCAGCAGCATCGACGGGGATGCCGACACTGCTCGAATCCATAGTGACCGAGCGTTCCTTGGCCAGGACCGTGTAGGTACCGACCGGCGTCGGGTACTCCGGCCTACCCATCGACGCCGGCATCACGCCGTTCTTCCCCAGAGAGGTCGGTGATGCGGCGCCGGTAGCGATCCCGCGTCGACTCCGTCGATGCTCACGGTGAACGTATGGTCGGAGATATTGGCAACGCCAATGACGGCAGGACCTGTGGCAAAGTTCGTGGGCAGGCGGCCCACCGAAAGTGCCACCGTGCTGTGCGCGGGCCAGAATCGGTCGGGAACCCACTGCACGACGTCGTTGTCGAGCCATTCGAACTTGCCCGTCATCGCGGGCGCCGACTTGACGTCCATCGCACGCTCGGCAGCGCGCCGGTTGGCGATGGGCGACCTGAACGTCACCACCACGGGATGCGCTACACCCACCACCTCGCCCTGCGTTGGCAGCACCGACGCGACGGCGAACCCGTTCGACTGATTCGCCGCCGCCAGCGTTGCATCGGCCGGACCCGCAACGACACTCGCAGCGGTCGCGATCACCGCGACAACGCACCGAACAGCCGTCCGCATGGCTCCCGCTCTCATTGGTGTGACAAATGTGGTCATTGTGATGGTGGCGACACGAAGGATGGGAGTCCAAGCGCGCATGAGGAATTCGGTCACTCCCCGTTGTGCCTTGTCTGCCGGGAGCCCGTCCGGCAACCTGATTCTGCTGCGCGCACCTCGCCATTAATGATGCGCACGTCCAGGAAACGATGGAGTAGTGCTGGGCTGGGTCGTACCGCCGGATCAGATCCTGGCCCAGCGACACAACCCGCACCAGGACAGCTTCAGCCCGCAGCCGATGGACCGGGCACAATCGGCTGACCGGGCAGCGGCGCACCCACCGGTGGCGGACCAGTCGGCGCACCCTTACCTCCATAGCTCCCAGCCATGTCGATTAGTGGAGCACCCACCGGAGCAGCCACCGGAACCGGCGCAGCCACCGGCACCGGAGCTCCCACCGGCACGGGCGCACCCACTGGCGCAGCCACCGGAACCGGCGCACCCACCGGCGCAGCCACCGGAACCGGCGCACCCACCGGAGCACCCGCCGGAAGCGGCCCAGGCAAAGCGAACGGGATGCCGGCCATGTCAGCGACCGGAGCGCTAGCGGGACTGCACACGTCCGCGGCCGCCGCCCCGCCGGCGGCGACCGGCGCGGCAGCGGCGACCGGGGCGGCAGCGGCGACCGGCGCGGCAGCGGCGCCCGCCGACGACGCGATGCAGGCGTAGCCGCCCTCTATCAGCGGGGCGGCTGCTGCCTCCGGGCCCAACGCCATGGCGGCTGCGCACAGCCCAGCGCTGGCAACTATTTCGATGTTGAACCGATCGAAGATCGTACTCAACGTCAACTCCTTACCGACGTCGTGTGGACCGCCACAATTGATGGCCGCCTCAAATTGGAGCAGCGCCGATGTGGAAAACGAGCGCGCCGCACCGGATCGTTTCCAAACGGTGACATGGCGTCGCTCGAGGGTCGGCGCGCGCGTTGAGCCGCAAATTCAGCAACCGTCTGCACCCACCAGAGCCAAGCAACCCGCCAACCCCGCCACCAGGCCTCATCGCGATGAACACCACATGTCGGCTGTGCCCACGGCCGGCGCTCCACGCGAACGGGTATTGCGTGCGTGCATCGAGGCCGACAACTACACCGCCGGTCCGGCAGTAGCGGCCCCACCGGGCAGCTGATACCTCATAAAGCCGCCTCGTCATCCCGGCCGGCCGCCCTATGCTGGGAGAACCCTGGAGATGCTGGGGCCTGGGCTGCGGGGGGTCTTATGACCGCAGCGACTGAGTGCCGCACGTGTGGCACCGAGCCGCGGGAGGGTGCGCGGTTTTGTGACGCCTGCGGTTCGCCCATTTCACCGGCCACCGAGCACGCCGAGTTCAAGCAGGTGACGGTGTTGTTCGCCGATGTGGTGCGCTCGATGGACATCGCGGCCGCGCTGGAGATGGAGCGCTTTCGCGAGATCATGACCGAGCTGGTGGACCGCTCGGTGGCGGTGGTACAGCGCTACGGCGGCACGGTCGAGTTCACCGGTGACGGGGTGATGGCGCTGTTCGGTGCCCCGATGGCGTTGGAGGATCACGCTTTTCGTGCCTGTCTTGCGGCCTTGGCGATTCAGGACGAGGCGAAGCGGCTCGCTGTCGAGGTCCAGAACCACGATGGTCTGGAGTTGCGTGTGCGGGTGGGCCTGAATTCGGGGCGGGTGATCGCCGGTGAGATCGGTTCGGGATCGCTGGGGTACGCCGCGACCGGGCAGCAGGTCGGGATGGCGCAGCGGATGGAATCGGTGGCCCCGCCGGGGGGAGTGCTGTTGTCGGAGTCGACCGCGCAGCTGGTCGAGCACCTCGTGCTGCTGGGTGACCGGGAGCAAGTGCACATCAAGGGCGCCGACGAACCGGTTTCCGCGCGCCGACTGGTGGCGATCAAGCCGCGGCAGGGCCTCGCCGGGCGCGCCGAGGCGAGCCTGGTCGGTCGGCGTCCGGAGATGGCGGCCCTCGACGCCCTGGTGGACCGCACGATCGGTGGCCGCGGTGGCGTCGTCAATGTGGTTGGACCGCCAGGCATCGGCAAGAGCCGGATGGCCCGGGAGGCCGCGGCGGCCGCGTCCGGCCGCGCGGTCGAGGTGGTGTGGGCCTTCTGCGAATCGCATACCCGTGACATCCCCTTCCATGCGGTGACGCGGCTGCTGCGCGCGGGCACCGGCGTGGCTGACCTGGATGGACCAGCCGCCCGGGCCCGGGTCCGGGAACAAGTCCCGGCTGCCGACACGCAGGATCTGCTGCTGCTCGATGACCTGCTGGGCATCGCCGACCCGGAGGTGCGCGCTGCCCCAGATCGACCCGGACGCGCGGCGGCGCCGGTTGACCGCACTGATCAACGCCGCGACGCTGGCCCGCACCGAACCGGCGCTGTTCATCATCGAGGATGCGCACTGGATCGATGCGGTCAGCGAGTCGATGCTGGCCGACTTCTTGACGGTGATCCCCCAGGCCCCGTCGATGGTGCTGATCACCTCCCGCCCCGAATATGAGAGGGGCGCTGACGCGGGTGCCCGGCGCCCAGACGATAACGCTTGCCCCACTGGGTGATTCGGACTACCGCGGCGCTGATCGGTGAGCTGCTGGGGTCGGATCCCTCGGTCGGCGAGCTGGCGGCGGCCATCGCCGACCGGGCCGCCGGGAACCCGTTCTTCGCCGAGGAGATGGTGCGCGAGTTGGCGCAGCGCGGGGTGCTGGCCGGCGAGCGCGGTGGCTATGTCTGTCGCGCGGATGTCGCCGACGTCGCGGTGCCGGCGACGGTGCAGGCGGCCATCGCGGCGCGCATCGACCGGCTGAGCACCCAGGCCAAGCGGACGGTGCATGCGGCGTCGGTGATCGGTGCCCGCTTCGGCGCCGAGCTGCTCGCCGCGCTGGGCATCGATCCGGTGTTCGACGAGCTGCTCGATGCGGAGCTGATCGATCAGGTGCGGTTCACCCCGAGCGCCGAGTACGCCTTCCACCACCCACTGATCCGCACGGTGGCCTACGAATCGCAGCTGAAATCCGATCGCGCCCAGTGGCATCGGCGCCTGGCCGCGGCGATCCAAGAGCGTGAGCCGGGGTCGGTGGAGGAGAACGCGGCGCTGATCGCCGAGCACTTGAGGCCGCCGGCGAGCTGCACGCGGCGTATGGCTGGCACATGCGCGCCGCCGCATGGTCGACCAACCGCGATCTCGGCGCCGCCCGGCTCAGCTGGGAGCGGGCCCGCCGCATCGCCGACGCACTCGACCCCGACCCGGCCAAGACCCCGACCAATTGTCGATGCGGATCGCCCCCCGCACCATGCTGTGTGTCACCGACGGGTTGGGCTCGGCAATTGCGGTAACCCGGGGCCGCTTCGCGGAGCTACGGGCGTTGTGCAGCGCGGCAGGGGACACGGTGTCGCTGGCCATCGGCATGACCGGGCCAGTAGCCGAGCTGCTTTACAGCCGGGCGTTCGCGTGAGGGGTCGCGGCTGGCATCCGAGCAGATGGCGTTGCTTGAGTCGATGGACGATCCCACCCCGATCATGGGGTTGGCGTTCGGATCGTTCTGCACCTGGTTCGATGGCGGCGAATTCGGCGAGCTCTTACGGTGCTCGCAGACGGTCATCGACCTGGCCGCCGGCGACCCCGCCAAGGGCGCCGGCTTCGGTGTGGGATCACCACTGGCGGTCGCCGTGGCATTCCGCGGCACTGCTCGATGGTGGCTGGGCCGTCCCGGATGGCGCCAAGACCTCCACGACGCCGTCACGATGGCCCGACACAGCACCCCCGAAACCCTCGCCAGCGTCGTCGCCTGGACCTACGGATTCGCGATTCACTACGGGGTGCTTCGGGCCGATGACGCCGCGGTGCGCGCAATCGAGGAGGCGGTGCAGACCGCCGAGGGATCCAGCAACGTTGTCGCACTGAGCTTGGCTGAGTACACGCTGGGTGTCGCGCTGCTGAGTCGGGACGCCGCGGCCGACCGTCACCGCGGGCTGGAACCGATGATGCACGCCCGCGACATCTGGCTGCGCGAGGGTGCTCTCTTCATGGTCCCGGTCGCCGACTTGTGGGCCGCCCGGGAGCGGGCCCGGCGCGGCGACCGCGATGCTGCCATTGCGATGATGCGCAAAGCCGTGGACGAGCTGCACGAGGCAGGACGGCTCTTCTACGGCGTTTGGGGCAGCGGCGTTCTGGTGGAGACGCTGCTGGAGCGTGGAGCAGAGGGCGACCTGGCGGAAGCCCAAGAAGCGATCGACGGGTTGGCCAACCTGCGCGCCGATCACGGTTCGGCGATGCGCGAGATCACGCTGCTGCGGCTGCGGGCGCTGCTAGCCCGGGCCCGCGACGACGACGTTGCCTACCGCGACTTGGCGGGGCGCTATCACGCGATGGCGGAATCGCTTGGCTTCGAAGGACACATCGCGACGGCCGAAGCGATGTGAGGGGGCTCGTTGTCGAACTGGTGCCGCAGATGTTTGGCCCGCGCATGGTTCGCGATCCTCGTGCGCGATCCACGCCGCGATCACTGCGACTGGCGCGCCCGGCAGGTGGATCTACGTGGCGCAGGTATGCCGTGCCCCGTGCAACTTGATATGTCGGATACCGCTCCTTGAGCGGCCGCTGACACGTCCCAGTTCGCCCTGCATAAGCAAGGGGAAAACCCCTCTGCGCGAAAGGGTTAGGTACTCGCGTCTCTCCGAGCGGTCGAGCAAGTAGTCGAGCACCTATGTGCTGCGGGAATCGCGTGGTCGACCACTTATCTGCTGCGGGTCCGACGGGGTGACGCTGATGTTGTGACTGGCCTTCGGGGCCAGAGAAAAGGGGGAGACAACATCATGAACACCACACGCAGCACCAAGATAAAGGTACTTGCCCAGGCGTTGGGGATAACCGCCGCTGCCGTTCTCGGCGTGCTTGCCGGTGGCGGCACCGCCGCTGCCGACGGACACAATGTGGTCAATCCGGACGGGACCTGGGGGGCAGCCGACGGCCCCGAACGGCGCGGAGTGGACTGGAAGCCCGCCGTCCAGTCATACGACACGTCGTCGGACTCGCCCCACGCGTCTGCGCCGGCCGCGTCTTATCCGAAGGCCTCGTCTTACCCGGCGGGCGGTTCTTACCCGGCGGGCGGGTCTTGGCCGGGAGACGGGTTTGGCGTCGCGGACAACTGACGGTTGCCACGGGAGCGGAAGTCGCAGGTTGAAGGCGGAGGGCTACCGGACCCTCGTCAATCCTCTTGCGCCATCGCGGCGCTCAGTTCGTCCCGCGAGCGAATCTGCAGCTTCTGGTAGACGTGACGCAAGTGGTATTCGACGGTCTTGGGGCTCAGGAACAGCGCTACCGCAGTCTCTTTCGTCGTTCGTCCGTCGCTGAGCATTCGGGCGATCCGGATCTCCTGGGAGGTGAGCACCCCGAGGTAGCCGTCGCTTCCGCGGCGAACCTTCTCGCCTGTCGCGTCGAGCTCGGTCGCTGCCAGGTCGGCCCAGGGACGTGCCCCGAGTCGTTCGAATGCCTCGAGAGCCAGGCGGAGCTGGGGCCGGGCCGCCACCCGGCTGCGGTTGCGGCGCAGAGTCGCGCCATAGGCGAGGCGCGTTCGGGCTTCTTCGAACAGATCCGGACTGCCACTGTGCAATTCGAGAGCTCGTTCGAACAACGATGTTCGTTCCGTCGCCTCGGAACAGGTCAGTGCGACCGCGCGGTGCGCACGAGCCAGCGCCCACGGTTGGCCCTTGTCCGTCGCCCGAGTCAGGTAGTCACGAGCGGTCGCGGCCGAGCCTGACACATCGCCGTTGCGCAGTTGCGCTTCGGCGAGTTCAGGTCCGGGCGCGAGATCGACGTCCAGGAAGGCGATCTGGTGCAGCGTGGTTTGCAGCCGCTGGAACCAGTCGGCGGCGGCCGGCGCATCTCCCGTGGCGAGATGCAGATCGCCCAGCGCGAACTGTGCCCACAGCTTGGCCAAGGTGATGCCGTGATTTTCGGCAAGGGTGAGCGCTTCGTCGGCGTTGGCCTGACATTCCGCGGCGCGGCCCATCCTGGCCTGCAACCAGGCCAGCCCGGCCAGTGACATAGCCAGGTCGGTGGTCTGGCCGGTTTCTCTTGCCAGGGCCATACTTTCGTCGTAGGCGGCCATGCCCGACGCCCAGCGGTCGGTTGTCGCGTCGTCCCGTGCGGTGTGAAACAGCAGGGTGGGCAGCGCTCCGAGCGCCGTTCTGGTGCGGTCATCATTGATGGCTCGACTCATGAGGTCGCGGCCCGATCCCGCCTCCCGCAGGAACAAGGTGCCGATCACTTGCCAATGCGGACGTCGCGGGTCCTCCGGTAGATCAGGATGGATCGTCAACTCATCGACCGCGGTGCGAATCCATTCCACGCCCGGGGCGCCGGCGAGCACGCGTGCTACCCCGATCACCATCTGACCGCGGATGCGCGCGAGGTCGGTCCTGCAGGCGCCGATGAGTCGCTCCACGTGGTCGGCGGCGGCAAGGGCGCCAGCGGTGTTGCACTGGTAGAAGCATCCGGAGATCACGTCAGCAAGTCGCATCACCGCGGCGTCGGGATCTGAGGACTCACTGAGTTCTGCTGCGCGAAGCAGCATTTCGCGACCTTCGTCCAAGGATCCTGAGAGCAGGGCCAGATTTCCCCGCAGATCGTCGATCTCGGCGAGGGTGGCGCGGTCGGTCGCGAGCACGGTCGCCTTCTCCAGCAAGGCGTCGGCCCTGACCGGCTGTCCGGCGAGCCACGCCGACTCCCCGGCGCTGAGCATCCGGGTCGCCCGCAGCCCATGCTGCGTCGTGAGTTCGGCGGACCGGGCGAACGCGGTGACCGCTGCCCCGTGGGCTCCGCGCGCGCGTGCGCTGTCGGCCACCGCGGCAAGGGCGTCGGCGACGTCATCGTCCGGGCCGACGCAGGCTTGGCTGAGGTGCCAGGCCCGCAGGTCGGCCGAGGACTCCGGCAATGCGGCGGCGACGGCGCGGTGCACGTCGCGGCGCAGGCCGGGCGTCGCGGTCGAATAGATGGCCGGGCGTACCAGCGGGTGCCGGAACACGGCGCGGTCGCCGACCAGATGCAGCAGACCGATCGTCTCGGCCTCCACCAGTTCGTCGACGGTGCATCCCAGCGCTGCCGCGGCCTGCGCGGTCGGTGGCCAGATCGCCGTCCGCGATGGCGGCGATCAGCAGCGCGCGCTGTGCGGACTCGGTCAACGATGACACCCGGCCGCCGAACGCCCGGGCGATGGCGTCGGGAACGGCGACGGGTAATTCGGGAGGCAGGCGGGCGATGCTCTCGAGATCCTGCGAAAGCTCCAGTAGCGCAAGCGGGTTACCCGCGGTCGCGCGATGCAGGGCCACCGCATTCTCGGGTGCTGACGTTCGGCCGTGCCGCTTGGCGATCAATGCCCGTGCCGCGTCGATACCGACACCGGTCAGTTCCAGCCTGGGCAGATCTGCGGTGTTGAGGATGGCATCGGGTTCTGGCCGCAGAAAGACGAGTAGCGCGATCGGGTCGGCCACCAGGCGACGCGCGACGAAGCGGATGGTTTCCGCGGTCGCGGGATCCAGCAGGTGCGCGTCGTCGATGAGCAGCAGCAGCGGACGGTCTTCGGCGGACCGGCTCAACAGGCTCAGCGTGGCGACCCCGACCGCGAACCGCTCCGGTGCCGGACCGCTGCGCAGCGTCAGGGCGACTTCCAGCGCGTCGCGTAACTGCGGGGGCAGATGGTCGAGCAATCCGAGGACCGGCAGCAGAAGTTGGTGCAGGCCGGAGAACCCGAGGCCGGCTTCGAACTCGCTTCCCGAGGCCCGCAGCACCTGCATCTCATCGGCCGTGCGCACCGAGTCCTCGAGCAGCGCCGTCTTGCCGATCCCGGCCTCACCTGAGATGACCAGCACGCCACTTTGCCGCACCCGCGCGCCGGCGACCAGCGTCGCGATCCGCTGCTGTTCGGGTTCGCGACCGACCAGCATTGACCGATCGTAGAAGAGAATTACCAGGGGGGTCACCTGATTCGGTGGGGCGCACTGGGCTGCGACGGTGACGGTGTCGAGAAAGGACACCTCATGAACAACACCACTACCGCACCTGCGGTCGACACGGACAAGTTGATGGCCTTTGTGTTCAAAGCGGTCGAAGAGGTCGGCGCGGTACTGAACGGCGCCCTGGTCGTGATGGGTGACCGTCTCGGCTACTACCGAAGCTTGGCCGACCAGGGCCCGAGCACACCCGCCGAACTGGCCGAACGAACCGACACCGATCAGCACTACGCGCGCGAATGGCTCAACGCGCAGGCCGCGGGATCATTCGTCACCTACGACCCGTCGACCGGTCGCTACGAGTTGCCGCCCGAGCATGCCGTCGCATTGACCGACGAGACCAGTCCGGCGTTCGTCGGCGGCCTGTTCCAGATCGCGCACGGAACCGTGTGCGACTCGGCCAGAATCCTGGACGCGGCGCGCACCGGCGACGGGGTGGGCTGGGGCGACCACAACTCCGACGTGCACGTGGGGTGCGAACGATTCTTCGCGCCGACCTACAACGCACACCTGGTCGCGGACTGGCTGCCCGCCCTCGACGGTGTCGTCGACAAGTTGTCCAAGGGGGCCTCGGTCGCTGATGTCGGCTGCGGACACGGCGCATCGACAATTCTGATGGCCCAATCCTTTCCGAACTCACGGGTGCGTGGCACCGATTGCCACTCCGGATCGATCGCGACCGCGCGGGCCCGCGCGGCCCAGACGGGATCGACCTCGCAGATCGAATTCGAGACCGCCGACGCGGACGCCTTCAGCGGCGGCCCCTACGACTTGGTGACGATGTTCGACTGCCTGCACGACATGGGCGATCCGGTCGGCGCCGCCCGTCATGTCCGCGAGGTGATCGCCGACGACGGCACGTGGATGATCGTCGAACCGATCGCCGGGGACCACGTCGAGGACAACCTGAATCCGGTCGGGCGCACCTACTACGGATTCTCGACGTTGTTGTGCACCCCGTCGTCCCTGTCGCAGCCGGTCGGACTGGCACTGGGAACGCAGGCGGGCCCGGCACGCATCCGCGACGTCGTGTCGGCGGCCGGCTTCACCCGTTTCCGGATTGCCGCGCAGACACCGTTCAACAATGTGTTCGAGGTCCGGCCCTAAACACCGCGATGATGGGCGACGATGGATGCGTGAAGGCCGAACAGCGGCCCGCCCGCCTTCCGGACCGCTCGGGTGCAGCGAGTCGCGACGGCGTCTCGCTGCACTACGACATCTACGGCGACGACATCCACGGTGACGCCGCCACGACGGTCATGCTGCTGCCGACCTGGTCCGTCGTACCGTCGCGGTTCTGGAAGGCACAGGTGGCGTTCCTGGCCCGGCACTATCGGGTCATCACCTTCGACGGCCGCGGCGCGGGCCGATCCAGCCGACCGCGCGGCGCCGCCGCCTTCGCCGATCGAGAATTCGCGGCCGACGCCCTCGCCGTTCTCGACGCCACCGAGACCGAGCGAGCGGTGCTGGTCGGCTTCTCCTGCGGAGCCACCTGGGCGGTCCACCTGGCCGCCGCGCACCCGGAGCGGGCGCTGGGCGTCGTTGCCATCGCCCCGGCGTGCGGGCTGAGGATCACCCGCCCGGACGTCGAACTTGCCCGCTGGCAAAAGACTTTCGACGATCCGCAGGGCTGGCAGAAATACACCCGGCACAACTGGCTGCACGGTGACCTGGCGGATTTCCGGGAGTTCTATTTCACCGAGATGTTCTCCGAGCCGCATTCCACCAAACAGATCGAGGACGCCCTGCTCTGGTCGGCCGAGACCGATGCCCAGACATTCGTCGACACCACCGCCGCGCGGCTGGGCGCAGAACAGCCGGTCGAGCTCATCGACGACATCGCGCCGAAGGTGCAGTGCCCGGTCCACGTGGTGCACGGAACCGATGATCGGTTGCGCGCGTGGAGCATCGGGGAACGCCTGGCCGAACTCACCGGTGGCCGCCTCACCCTGGTCGAACAGGCCGGCCACGGGCTCGCCGGCCGCGACCCCGTCCTCATCAACACCTTGATCCGCGAGTTCGTCGACGCGATAGCCCCTCCCCCGGCACAGCAGGTCACCTGGACCCGCGCGCTGCGACGACGCCGCCGTGTTCTCTACCTGTCCTCGCCGATCGGCCTGGGACACGCGCGCCGCGACGTGGCGATCGCGCAGCAATTACGCCGGGCGCGACCGGATCTGGACATCGAATGGCTCGCACAGAGCCCCGTCACCCGGGTGCTGGACGCCGCCGGTGAGCGCGTGCACCCGGCGTCGCGCCACCTGCTCACCGAGTCCGGGCACATCGAGGCCGAGGCCGGCGAGCACGACCTGCACGCCTTCGAGGCGCTTCGTCGGATGGACGAGATCCTGGTCGCCAACTTCATGCTGTTCGACGAGGTGATCCGAACCGACATGCCCGACTTGGTGATCGGCGACGAGGCATGGGAGGTGGACTACTTTCTGCACGAGAACCCTGAACTGAAGCGTTTCGCCTTCGCCTGGCTGACCGACTTCGTCGGCTACCTCCCGATGCCCGACGGCGGGGACACCGAGGCGGCACTCACGGCGGACTACAACAGCGAGATGATCGAACACCGAGCCCGGTTCCCACGACTGCGGGACCGCTCCATCTTCGTCGGCAATCCCGCCGACGTGGTCGCCGATCCGTTCGGGCCGGGATTGCCGGGTATCCGCGAGTGGACCGAGCAGAACTTCGAGTTCTCCGGCTACGTCGTTGGCGGACTGCCCCCGTCGGCACCCGAACGCGCAACGCTGCGAAGACGGCTCGGCCTGAAACCGGACCAGCGGCTGTGCGTGGTCACCGTCGGCGGAACCGCGGTCGGGGAGTCGTTGTTGCGTCGGGTGCTCGATGCGGTGCCGATAGCGCGCCGACTCATGCCCGAACTGCATTTCCTGATCGTCACGGGGCCACGAATCGATCCCGCGTCGCTGCCGCGACGAACCGGGGTCCGCGTGCGTGGCTTCCTGCCCGATCTCGACCAGTACCTCGCCGCGTGCGACGTCGCCGTGGTCCAGGGCGGCTTGAGCACGTGCATGGAACTCACCGCCGCCGGAACGCCTTTCATCTACGTGCCCCTGGAGCATCACTTCGAGCAGAACTTTCACGTCCGGCATCGCTTGGAGCAGTACGGGGCGGGACGGGCGATGAGCTACGCCGACGCTGCTGACCCCGATCGGCTGGCGCAGGCCATCGTTGAGGAAGCATCTTCACGGACAACATCGTTTCGCCCCGTCGAAACCGACGGCGCGGCACGGGCAGCGGCGATGCTCGCAGAATTGCTCTGAAACAGAGCTATCTCGTGCGGCGCGCTTTAAAAGCTAGGTGGGGCACCGGATTCGGGATGCCACTGCCCAAGCGATGCTAGAGACGTAGTCGATGAACATCAGTCCGCACCACAAGCCCCACACCACGACAAGACCGGAGCCATGAAATGCCATCTGCATACAAATTGCTACAGTTCGCGCTCGCGGTGTTCGGCGCGGCGTTCCTCTTTCTCTATCCACTGGCCGTGGTGTGGCCCTCGGGTTGGGCGTGGCATTCGGGCGCCCCCTACCAGTCGCTCTACTTCATGATGATCGTGGGCCTGTATGCCACGCTCGGCGTCTTCGTGCTCAACGCAGCGCGAAACCCGCAGGCAAACCTGAGCCTGATCTGGTTCACCGTGTGGTCGAGCGTTGTGCATGCGGCAATCATGACCGTGCAGTCTTTCGGCGGCGGGCACCATATGGGGCACATGGCGGGAGACGTTCCAGTGCTGCTTGTCGTGGCGGTCGTCCTAGGGGGGCTCGTCACGGCGTCCGGCCTCAAGCAAGCCGCTCCTGCGCCGAGATGACGGGTGTCTGGGTGTTGCGAATGGCGCGCTTCACCCTGCCGAACGAGACCCCGCAACCGCTAGGAAACCGCGGGGGTCCGCTTGGCCTTCTGCTCGGCGGCGTGGTCCTCGATCGCCTTGCCGATCGCGTGGGCAGCCCGGTCCACAAACTCGGTCCCGCTGCCGACGACCCAGTCGTACGACGCGGCCGGTCCCTCGAGATGACCGGTGAAGTGCGGCATCACGTACTGCGCGAAGAGCTCGTAACTGTGGCGCTTCGCAGCGGGCGGGGCCCAGTTGTGGTCGAAGAGCAGGAACGCACCGAAGCCGCCGTTGCTCGCCTCGACCAGCTCCTCGATCTTGGCCACCGCATCCTCCGGCGTGCCGATCACCGCGAAGCCGGACTCATGGTTATTGGCGATGATCTCCGCCGGCGTCTCACCCTGCACCGGGCCGGCGGGGAGAAGGTGTTTGAAGTAGCGCGAGAACTCCGCGATGCCGTGCTCGACGTCGCGCTCGGCCTGCGCGCGAGTGTCGGCGAGGTGCATCGGACCGACGAGCCGCCACTTCGACCGGTCGGCGACGTGACCGTGCTCGAGCGCCACCTCCTCCCACGTCGTCCAATGTTGGGACAGGAGGTCCATGCCCTGTCGCGCCGTCGCGGCGATCGACAGCATCCCGATGCCGTGCCTGCCCGCGCCGCGCGGGCCGGTGGGTGAGAAGGAGGCCGCCACCGCGACGTCGAAACCGTTGTCGCTGTAAGGCTTCAATTGCAGGCGCGCATCCTGGAGCGTGAACCCGTCGGTGTGCATGGTGACGGTCTCGCCGCGGAGCAGGCGCATGATCGCGTCGAGGCTCTGCTCCATGCGCGGCCGCTGCTCGTCCGCCGGGATCCCGAGCATGTGTGCGTCCGACGTGAGCTGGCCCGGGCCGCAGCCGAGCATCACCCGGCCTCGGGTGAGGTGATCGAGCAGCACCATGCGGTCGGCGAGGATCAAGGGGTTGTGGTAGGGCAGTGAGCTCACCCCGGTGCCGAGCTTGATGTGCTTGGTCCGCTCCGCGGCGACGGCGATGAAGACCTCGGGCGATGAGATGATCTCGAACCCGGCGGAGTGGTGCTCGCCGATCCAGGCCTCCTCGAACCCGAGGCCGTCCATCGCCACAATCAGGTCGAGGTCTCGCTCGATCGCGAGTGTCGGGTTCTGCCCGACCGGGTGGAAGGGTGCCATGAAGTTTCCGAAGCGCATTCGCCCATTCTGACTTCCACCCCGCGCTTCTCGGGACTTCTTGGTCGATCTGCAGAAGGGATTCGTTCGCCCATCGGGTGCAATTGCCGCGCAGCCGACTTCGAGGTACGCGCGCAGTTCCACCGTTCCCCAGCCCAACCGCGGCTGGGGAACGGCGAAACGCGTGGCTCAGCTGAAGATCGCCCGCCAGGTCACCGGTCCGACCACGCCGTCGACCTTCAACTCGTTGCCGAAGTAGTCGACGGCGCCGTCCTGGTAATTCTCGACGGCGGCTTTGGTGAGCGGGCCGAAGATGCCGTCGACCGGTCCCGGGTCGAAGGGCGGGTAGCTGTAGCTCTTGAGGATCTCTTGCACCAGGTAGACGTGATTCCCGGTGTCACCCTGCTTGATGGTGGGCGGAGCCAGCCGCGCCCAGGTCTGCGGACCGACAATGCCGTCCACCTCCAGTGGAAATGAATACGCGTTGTACTCGCCGACGCTGCGGTCGAGCTGGTACTGCAGAACTCGGTGGCGTGTGACAGGACCGAAGATTCCGTCGTCAGTTCCCGCCGGCAGATAGTAACGAAATATGAGCTCCTGCTGGGCCTTCTTGACTGCCTCGCCTGTTGAGCCCAACTTGATGATCGGATCACTCATGGTGATTTCCCCCCGTGTCGGAGTTGTTGGTTGACAACAACTCACAGTTGTTGAATTGACAACCACAATGATCCGGGCCGACAGCAGAAGGGGTTAGCGTAGTGCGCTACTCGACATTTGGCTTTCGGTACCCGCGTACGTGCGAAGACCGGTCGTCGAAGGACCAGTCGTGGGTCTGGGTGGGATTGGACGGGGCCGTTACCGAGTAGCGGCCGCTTCGCGTGGGGTGAGTGTGACGTCCTGGCGTCCGGCGGTGGAGTTTCATTGTGCGGTCACGGCTTCGGCGACAGCCTTGCCGAGGGCCTCAGTGGTGGCGGTACCGCCCATGTCGGGGGTGAGGGCGTCGCCACCGCGGGCCAGGACCGTCTCGACCGCGGCGAGGACGGCCGCGGCAGCGGCCGGTTCGCCGAGGTGCTCCAGCATCATGGATGCACACCAGATCTGGCCGACGGGATTGGCGATCCCGCGTCCGGCGATGTCGGGGGCGGAGCCATGCACGGGTTCGAACAAGCTGGGGAAGGTGCGTTCGGGGTTGATGTTGGCGCTGGGGGCGATGCCGATCGTGCCCGTGCAGGCCGGACCGAGGTCAGAAAGGATGTCGCCGAACAGGTTTGAGGCGACGACGACGTCGAACCAGTCCGGGTGCATCACGAAGTTCGCCGTCAGGATGTCGATGTGGTACTTGTCCACCTCGATGTCCGGGTAGTTGGCGGCCATCGCCTGCACGCGTTCGTCCCAGTAGGGCATCGAGATGGAGATGCCGTTGCTCTTGGTGGCTGAGGTGAGGTGCTTCTTCGGGCGGGTCTGTGCGAGGTCGAACGCGAATTTGAGGATCCGGTCCACGCCGACACGGGTCATAACCGTTTCCTGGAGCACGGTTTCGCGGTCGGTGCCTTCGAAGATCTTGCCACCGACGCTGGAGTATTCGCCTTCGGTGTTCTCGCGGACGACCCAGAAGTCGACGTCGCCGGGGTTCCGTCCGGCCAGTGGGCTGGGCACGCCGGGCATCAGCCGGACTGGCCGCAGGTTCACGTACTGATCGAACGCGCGGCGGAACTGCAGCAGGCTGCCCCACAGTGAGATGTGGTCGGGCACCACCTCGGGCCACCCGACGGCGCCGAAGAAGATCGCGTCGAAGCCGCGAAGTTCCTCGAACCAGTTGTCGGGCAGCATCTTCCCGTGCTTGAGGTAGTAGTCGGCACTGGAGTGGTCGAAGTGCTCGAAGTCGAGCTTCAGGTCGAACGCGCCAGCCGCGGCGGCCAGAACGCGCAAGCCTTCGGGGACGACCTCGGTGCCGATTCCGTCGCCCGGGATGACGGCGATGCGATGGGTGGTAGGCATTGCAGGATTCCTTTCGGTGGTGCGGCGAGGCTGCTCAGATGCGGTCGACGGGATGGCTGGGTTCACGGCCGTCGAGGACGTCGATGACGGCGTGGGCGGCGGCCAGGCCGGCGCGGGCGCGGGCCTCGACGGTTTGGCCGGCCAGGTGTGAGGTGATGATGACGTTGTCGAGACTGCGCAGACGGCTGCCGACCGGGAGCGGTTCAACGTCGACGACGTCGAGTGCGGCACCGGCGATTTGGCCCGACTCCAGAGCATCGGCGAGTGCGTTCTCGTCGACCAGGGAACCGCGGGCGGTGTTGATCAGCACTGCGGTGGGTTTCATCGCGCTCAGCACACTCGCTGTCGATCATTCGCCCTTTCGTTGCTTCGGCCCGGGTGTGCAGGCTGAGGTAGTCCGCGGCCGCGATCGCGGTGTCGCGGTCGACGAATTCCACACCCGCCGCGGTGGGGTCGGGGTGGGCGGTGTTGACCAGGACGGTCATCCCGAACGCGGCGCCCAGTCGTGCGACGGCACGCCCACTGGGCCCGTACCCGAGGACCCCGAGGGTGGCGCCGCGCACTTCGTGGCCGGCGTCGCGTGGCCACCGACCCGCCTGCACCCCGTCGATGACGGCGGTGAGGCGGCGGGCGGCCATGAGCATCAAGGCGATGGTCAGTTCGGCGACCGCGTCGTGGTTCACTCCGGGGGTGTTGCACACCCGGATCCCGCGAGCGACGGCAGCGGTCACGTCGATCGAGTCGTAGCCGACGCCGCTGCGCGCGAGAACCGTCAGATCGGTTGCGCGATCGAGCATCTCGGCGGTGACCGGTTCGCTCGCCACGATCGCGCCGTCAATTCCGTCGAACAGGGCGAGCGCCTCCTCGGGGTCCCGCGGCCCCACGGCAGGGCGGTAGCTGACCTGGTGGCCGTGCTTGCGCAGCAGCGCATCCACTTCGTCTCCGGGGTGTAGGTAGTCGGTGGTCACCAGAACGCGGGACATCGGGATTCCTTCCTGATCAGACGTTTAGGATGCGTGCGCTTTGACGCGCGCCGGCGACGTGGACACGACTGCGTGTTCTTCGATGGCGGCCGGCTGTTCGATCGGAGCCGGTTGGTTGATGTCGTCGTCCTCGTCTTCGATGTTGAACTCGAGGCGCCCGGCGAGGACTTCGCGGGCCCGATCGCCGTCGAACCCGTTCTCCCACTTGCCGACCACG
Source organism: uncultured Actinomycetota bacterium (assembly GCA_963779655.1). Taxonomy (GTDB): domain Bacteria; phylum Actinomycetota; class Actinomycetes; order Mycobacteriales; family Mycobacteriaceae; genus Mycobacterium. The sequence continues at coordinate 56,705 of CAVZZD010000018.1, forward strand.
ATCGCACCGAGCGCGTTGCCCAGCACATTGATGAACACCCGGCCCTCGTTGAGCAGGCGGTCGATACCGACGATGAGGGCCAGCGCGGCCAGCGGAACATGCCCGACCGCAGTGATGGTGGAGGCGAGCACGATGAACGCGCCGCCGGCAATCCCCGCGGTGCCCTTGCTGGTCAGCATCATCACTCCGACCATGATCAGCTGTTGCTGCCAGGTCAGGTCGATTCCGACGGCTTGGGCGAGGAACAGCGAGGCCATGGTCAAGTAGATCGCGGAACCGTCGAGGTTGAAGGAGAACCCGGCCGGGATGACCAGACCGACCACGGAGCGTTCGACGCCGAGGTGTTCGAGCTTGCGGACCAACTGCGGCAGCACGGCTTCACTGGAGCAGGTGGACAGGGCGATGAGCAGTTCGGTCTTGAAGTAGCGCATCAGGGTGAACACGTTCAGGCCGCAAGCCCGGGAGATCAGGCCCAGGATGACGATCACATAGATGACGCAGGTCGCGGTGAACAGCAGCACCAGGAATCCGAGTTGCTGCAGGCTGGACGCCCCGTACTTGGCGACGACCGAGGCCAGGGCGCCGAAGGTACCGATGGGGGCCAGGCGCATGACCCAGCCGACGATCTTGAACACGACGTGTGACATCGATTCGATGAGCGCGGTGATCGGGGCGCTGTGCGCCTTGGTGACGTTGAGTGCGCAGCCGAACAGCAGCGATACCAGCAGTGCGGAGAGGATCGTGTGCCCGGTGATCGCGCCGAACAGCGAGTCGGGGATCACGTTGGTGACGAACTGGACGAAGCCGATCTTCTCCCCGGAGTCGACGCCGGGGATCTTGCTGGCGTCCAGGGTGGAGATGTCGATGTTCATGCCGGCGCCGGGTTTGAAGATGTTGGCGACGGCCAGCCCGATGAGCATCGACCCCAGCGACAGGACGAGGAAGTAGCTCAGCGCTTTGACGCCGATGCGGCCGGCTTTGCGCAGGCTGTCCATGGAGGCGATGCCGAGGGTGACGACGCAGAACACCACCGGGACGACGATCATCTTGACCAGTCCGATGAACCAGTCATTGAGTGGGCTCACGGCCTTGCCGACATCGGGGAGCAGAAGGCCCACGGCGATGCCGAGGACGGCGCCGACGACGACCTGGAACCAGAGTTGGCGGATCAGGGCGCCGAATCGGGATCTCCGTTGTGGGGTTTCGGCGGTGGTGGTGGCTGAGGTGGACATGATGGGTGCTCCTTGTGGTGCGATGCGACAGGTGTTGCCGGCCGTGATGGGTGCGTGCTGGGCGGCGGCCGGTGGCCGGGCAGCGATCAACGTGCGCGCCGCCCGGCCGTGAACACCAGGGGCACCGAGGAAGCGGTCGGTCAGTGGTGCAGTTCGCGCAGCACCTTGTAGAAGGCGCTCTTGGCTTCGAAGCCGATGCCGGGGATTTCGGTCAGTCCGACTTGGCTGTTGGACACCACGGCGTCGTCCGCGAAGCCGCCGGTCGGCTGGAACTCGCCCGGGTAGGACTCGTTGCCGCCGAGCTTGAGGGCAGCGGCGATGTGCAGCGAGAACTGGTGTCCGCCGTGGGGGATGCAGCGGCGTGAGGACCAGCCGTGCTCACGCAGCATCTGCTGGACCCGCAGGTATTCGGTGAGTCCGTAGCTCAGTGCGGGGTCGACCTGGATGTAGTCGCGGTCGGGGCGCATGCCGCCGTAGCGGATCAGGTTGCGGGCGTCCTGGACGGAGAACAGATTCTCCCCGGTCGCGATCGGGCCGCGGTAGTTCTCCGAGAGGATCGCGTTGAGGCGGTAGTCGAGCGGGTCGCCGACCTCCTCGTACCAGAACAGGCCGTAGGGCTCGATGGCCCGGCCGTAATCCAGGGCGGTCTGCAGATCGAAGCGGCCGTTCACATCGACCGCCAGCCGGGATCCGTCGCCGTCGAGGACCTCCAGGACGGCCTCGATGCGCTTGAGATCATCGGCGAGGTCGGTGCCGCCGATCTTCATCTTCACCACCGAGTAGCCCATATCGAGGAAGCGGCGCATCTCGTCCTGCAGGTCTGAGAGCGTCTTGCCGGGTGCGTAGTAGCCGCCGGCGGCGTAGACGAACACCGAGTCATCGGGTTGGCCGTCGCCGTAGCGATCGGAGAGGTAGCGGTAGAGCGGCTGGCCGGCGATCTTGGACGCCAGGTCGAACAGCGCCATGTCCAAGACACCGATCGCCACCGACCGTTCGCCATGACCGCCGGGCTTCTCGTTGTTCATCATGATCGGCCACGCCAGGGTCGGGTCCAGGTCGCCGGCCTCGTTGAGCAGGCTCTCCGGTGCGGCGTCGAGCAGGCGCGGGATGGCGCGGCGGCGCAGGATCTCCCCCGCGCTGTAACGGCCATTGGAGTTGAAGCCGTATCCGATGACCGGTTCGCCATCGACGACCACGTCGCTGACGATCGCGACGATGGAGCAGTCCATCGAACTGAAGTCGATCCAGGCGTTGCGGATCGAGGAACTGATCGGAACGACGCCCTCGTGAACGGAGAGGATCTTCATGGTCTTGCACCTTTCTTGTATCTTATAAGATGTGAGATGTAACTGATGAGTGACGATGCTAGACTCCACGTGACCGTCAGCACAAGGGCTTATTTGTGACACTGGTCACGTCAACGGATTCGAGTGAGACGAGGCGCACATGACAACACCGCAGGTCACGAACGTCTTTTCCAGCAAGAGTGACGTCGCCTACCACGAACTGCGCAGAATGATCCTCAGCGGCGAACTCCCCGCCGGCTCACGACTGGCTCAGTACGTCCTCGCCGAGAAGCTGCAGATGAGCATCACCCCGCTGCGGGAGGCGATCCGCCGCCTCAGCAGCGAGGACCTCATCGAACTCGACAACCACAAAGACGCCCGGGTCTCCACGATCAGCGCACCCGAGGCACGTCAGCTCTTCGAGGTTCGGTTGGCCCTGGATCCCGCCGCGGTCGAGTTGGCGGCCGAGCGGCGCACCGACGATGACATCGCTCTCATGCGCACCACCGTCGCGCGACTCCTACCGGTCACCCGAAAATGGGGCGAAGACGCACTCACGGCGCACAGCGACTTCCACCGAGCGCTTTATCTGGCCTCACACAATGACGTGCTGATCAAGATGCTGGACGACCTCTGGGCCAAATCCGACCGCTACCGCCGCCTCGGTCTGGAACTACCCGCGGGCGAAGAACCCCGCACCATCGACCTCGAGGAACACCACCAGATCCTCGACCTCGTCATCGCCAAAGACGCCGCCGGCGCCCGCGATCTGACGCGCCGGCACATCCAGAAGAGCCTCACCGCCGCCGCGATCAACGCTCTCGAAGTCCGGGAGCCGACACCCGAATCAGCCAGCGCCTGACCGCCGCATCACCTACATGATCGGTTCTGGCTCAGCCACTTTCGTCGGTATCCGGGTCGGCCACCAGAACCACCGGCCGAGCAATGCCACGATCGACGGCAGGACGAAGGTGCGCACGACGAGGGTGTCCAGGAGCAGGCCAACGCCGATCGTCACCCCGATCTGGGCCACGCTGAGCACGCTGCTGCCGGCGAGGGCGAACATGGTGATGCCGAAGACGATTCCGGCGGTGGTGACCACCCCGCCGGTGGCGGCGAATGCGCGGATGATGCCGGTGCCGAGGCCGGCGCGCGCTTCTTCGCGAATTCGCATGGCCAGCAACAGGTTGTAGTCGGCCCCGACGGCCACCAGCGCGATGAAGGAGATCGGTGCGACCGCCCAGTGCAGTTCGTGATGCAGCAGGTGCTGCCAGATGAGGATGCTGGCGCCCAGCGCAGAGGCGTAGGACACCGCGACCGTGCCAACGACGACCACGCCGGCGACGGGGCTGCGCAGCATCAGCGCGACGATCAGGAAGATCAACACCAGTGTGATCGCCATCAGCATCTTCAGGTCGCGGTCGACCAGGTTCTGCAGGTCGAGGGTGGTGGGTCCGACGCCGCCGACATACACGGCGGTGGGGGTGAGCGTGCCCTCCTTCGTCGCTTCGTGCACTGCGGTCTCGATCTGACGGGCTCGTTGCGCGCCGTCTCCACCCCATTCGTGTCCGTCGCCGTAGACCAGCAGGTAGGTGGAGCGGCCGTCGGGCGACATCAACTTGTCCAGCGCGGCCCGCAACCGCGGATCTGCCAGCGCCCGTTGCGGCATGTAGAAACCGCCGGCGGCGCTGCCCTGAAACTGCGTGTCGATTTCCTGCAGGTAGTCGGTCAACTCGTGCACCTGGGGGCCCAACGACTGGGTGAGGCCGGTCAGGTCAGCGGTCGCGGCGCGGGCCCGCCGGATCGCCTCGGCCATCGAGTTGACTGCCGCAGGCAGGCCGGCGAGCGCATCGGTTGCGTTTCCGGCACCGGCGGTGAGTTTGTCTGCGCCGCTGGCGAGTTGGTCGGAACTGTGCTGCAAGTCGTCGACGGGCTGCACCACCTTGGCAACCGCCGAGCAGATCGGATTGTTCGGGCAGTCCGGTGTTCCCGAAACGAAGGCGCGGAGCGGGTCGAGATAGCCCGACACCGTCGTCAGATTGGTCTGCAACCCCGCCATCCCGCCACGCATATCCTCGGCGGCCGAGCCGATCCCACGCAATCCGTCGGCGCTGCCTTGTAGACCGGCGGAAAGCCGCCTGACATCCGTAGTCATCGCCGCGAGCGCGGTGTCAAGATCGCGCGACGCGGCCCAGTCGCTCGGTGACCGTGTCGAATGTGGTGTCGAGCTGTCGGCCGATGACGCCGACCAACCCGCTCAAGGTGGCTTCGTCGGGGACGGTGCCCGCCGGTCGGCTGGCCGACTGCACCATCCGCACGCCGGGTATGGCCATGATCTGCCGGGTGATCCGCTCGACGGCGATCAGCCCGGCAGGGTTGCGGATGTCGTGGTCCGCCGAGACGGTGACCACCGTCGGCAACAGATGGTTCGTCGGGAAGTGCCGGTCGGCGGCCTGGTAGCCGCGGTTGGACTCGGTGCCGGCCGGGGTGGCGGCCGGCTCGTTCCAGCCGATGCGCAGCCCGAGCAATCGGCAGCGCCGCGACGACGATGAGCGCCCCACTGACGGCCAGGATCGGTCCGGGCCAACGCGCCACACTCACTCCGATACGCCGCCAGCGCCGGGTGATACCGAGAAGGGCGAGGCTCGAGCCAGCCTCGACGTCCGGCGAGAGCGATCAATGCCGGCGTCAAGGTCAGCGAGACCAGCATCACCACCAGAATGCCTATCGCGCAGGGAATTCCGGTGCTGCGGAACACGCCTACCCGTGCGAAGCTCAGGCACGCCAACGCCGCCGCGATCGTGAGGGCCGATCCCACGATCACCGGGGCGACACCACGATAGGCGCCCAGCAGTGATTCGTCCGGGGCGAGGCCGCGAACCCGACCCTCGCGGTAACGGCCGATCAGAAAGATCGCGTAGTCGGTGCCGGCGCCGAGCATCATCGCGGCCAACAGCGCGACGGAGAACAGCGACACCTCGACGAGCCCGGCGTCGCCGAGCGCTGCGATTATCGGACGGGCCACCGCGATGGCGATGCCCACAGACATCAGCGGGATCGCCGCGCCGACGGGCGAGCGGTAGACGACGAGCAGTAGCAACAGGATGAATCCGACGGTCGCAGCGGTGATGCGCAACAACTGCCGGTCGATCGCCGCGAACTCGTCGGAGATGGTGGCACCCGGCCCAGTGACGTAGGTCCGCAAGCCTTCCGGTGGCCCCAATCGCGTGATCGTGTCGCGCAGTGCGGAAACCGAATCGTTTGCCTGCGAGGTACCGATCATCCCGGACAGCCGCATCCTGACCGTGACCGCCCGGCCGTCGGCGCTCTGTGCCGCTGCCGCGGTCGTCGGGTCCGACCAGAGATCGGTCACTGCACCCACATGCTCGGTGTCGGCGCGTAACGCCGCGACGAGCCTCTCGTAGTATTGGCGGTCGGCGTCATTGAGGGGCTGATCACGTTCCAGCAGTAGATAATTGAGATTGTTGCTGGGTGGTTCGCCGAGTAATTCCGCTGCTCGTTGCTCCGTGACGGAACTGGCTGAGTCGGCGGGTATGAAGGCGCGGGAGTGCGTTTCCACGACCCGTTCAAGCTGCGGCATCGTGAGGGTCGCAGCGCCGGCGCCGACTAACCAGACGACGACAATCCAGGCGGCGTAGCGGCCCGTGAATCGAGCCGGCATCCCCGCCACATCATGCACGGTCCGCCGTTCGCTGTGCTCAAGGGCCCGCACCCGTCGGATCATGGCTACTCTCGCGATGCACGGCAAGGCTTCCGATGTGCGACGCTCCTTCGGCGGTCGCGTGCCGATCAGATCAGTCATGACTGTGACATTGGCCGCGATTGCCCTCCGTGGGTCGTGTGCCGAAGCTCGATACTGATTTGCGACCGTGAGGATGCGGATGCCGACCGCAGTACTGAGGCGGCGAACTGCATGGCTTGGGTGGCGGATCTCAGGTACTGCTGTCGGAGGAGCTGTGCGCGATCCGCAGAGCCTCCTCGATCAGCGTCTCAACGATCTTTGCCTCCGGCACCGTCTTGATCACCTGCCCCTTGACGAAGATCTGGCCCTTGCCGTTACCGGAAGCCACCCCGAGATCAGCCTCACGCGCCTCACCCGGTCCATTGACGACGCATCCCATGACCGCGACCCGAAGCGGAGTGTCGATACCTTCCAGACCCGCGGTGACCTCGTTTGCCAAGCGGTACACATCCACCTGGGCGCGTCCGCACGACGGGCAGGAGACGATCTCGAATTTGCGTGGCCGTAGGTTCAGCGATTGCAGGATATGCGTGCCGACCTTGACTTCCTCGATAGGTGGCGCCGAGAGCGAAACGCGGATTGTGTCGCCGATGCCCTCACTGAGCAGCGCTGCGAACGCGACCGCCGACTTGATTGTGCCCTGGAACGCCGGTCCAGCCTCGGTGACGCCCAGGTGCAGCGGATAGTCGCATTGCGCGGCAAGCCTGCGATACGCGTTCACCATGACCACGGGATCACTGTGCTTCACCGAGATCTTGATGTCGCCGAACCCATGGTCTTCGAACAGGCTCGCCTCCCACAGCGCGGATTCAACCAGGGCTTCGGCGGTGGGCTTGCCGTACTTGCGCAGCAATCGTTGGTCCAGGGATCCGGCGTTTACCCCGATGCGGATCGGGATACCGGCCGCTGCAGCAGCTTTCGCGACTTCCTTGACCCGGCCGTCGAACTCCTTGATGTTTCCGGGGTTGACGCGCACCCCAGAACATCCGGCGTCGATGGCGGCGAAGATGTACTTCGGCTGGAAATGGATGTCCGCGACAATCGGGATCGGCGACTTCTTGGCGATGGTGGCCAGCGCGTCCGCGTCCTCTTGCCGCGGACATGCGACCCGCACGATGTCACACCCTGACGCCGTCAGCTCGGCGATCTGTTGCAATGTGGAGTTGACGTCGTGAGTTCGTGTTGTGGTCATCGACTGCACCGAAACAGGGTGGTCGCTGCCCACACCGACGTCACCGATTCGGAGCTGACGTGTCTTTCGCCGGCGCGCCAGCTGTGCGGACTGGTCCGAAAGGCCGGGCATACCCAGCAAAGTGGCAGCTGTCATCGTTCTTCCAATCACTTGCGTAGTTCACGCGGGAGCGCGAAGACTACAGATTCCTGGGTGGTGCGGACGGGCTGCACGTCGTTGAATCCGTTGTCCGCCAGCAATGTGAGCACGTCGCGCACCAGAATTTCGGGGACCGACGCACCCGACGTAACCCCGACTGTCGATGCTTCCTGCAGCCAGCTCAGCTCGATCTCGCCGGCGTCATCGACGCGATACGCTTCCGGCGCGCCGGCCTGAAGCGCGACTTCGACCAATCGGATCGAATTCGATGAGGTGTGTGACCCGACCACGATGACCAGATCGCACTGCGGTGCCAACGCTTTCACGGCCACCTGGCGATTCTGGGTGGCATAGCAGATATCGTCGCCGGGGGGATCCTGCAGCAACGGGAACCGCTGCCGGAGCTTGTTGACGGTGGCCATGGTCTGATCGACACTCAACGTGGTCTGCGACAACCAGATCACCTTTGATTCGTCACGCACCACGACGTCGTCGACGGCGGCGTCTCCATCGACCACCTGCACATTCTCGGGAGCCTCTCCGCGCGTTCCTTCAACCTCTTCGTGCCCGTCGTGGCCGATGAGCAGGATGTCGTAGTCCCGGCGCGCGAAACGATTCACCTCGTTGTGCACCTTCGTGACGAGCGGGCAGGTGGCATCGATCACTTGCAGGCCGCGCTGTCGGGCCGCTGTCCGCACACTGGGCGAAACACCGTGGGCGGAAAGAATCATCACCGAACCGCGCGGCACCTCATCGGTGTCCTTGACGAAGATCGCACCGCGCTCGCGGAGCGCTGACACGACGTGTCGGTTGTGCACGATCTCGTGGCGCACGTACACCGGAGGGCCGTGTTTTTCCAATGCTTGCTCGACGGTCACGACGGCACGATCCACGCCGGCGCAGTAGCCGCGCGGCTGCGCGAGCAGTACTCGCTTCCCGGGAGGGCGCGGGTGTGACGGCATCGAACCCTCAGCCGCGGCAGATGCCTTGTTGTGCATTGCTATTCGCCTCGGCCCATACCGGAGTCAAACGGCCCCTCAACCCAGGAGCTGATGCTGGTGACCAGGTCGGCGGCCGTCAGTCCGAGGTCGGCGTGGATCTCGCTGCGCGAGCCGTGAGCGAGGAATCGTTGCGGCACACCGACACTGCGTACCGGCGTGTCGACACGCGCCTCCCGCATCCGGGCCGCCACTGCCGATCCGACCCCGCCGTGTAGCCCCGACTCCTCCAGCGTCACGACCAGCCGCACATCGCTGGCGAGCTTCACCACCTGCTCGGGCACCGGCAGCACCCACCGGGGATCCACCACCGCGACGGACACCCCACGCTCCCTCAGTGTCGCCGCCGCCGTCAGCGCGATCGCCGCCATCGGCCCGACCGCGACCAGCAGAACATCCGGATCCTGCGGGCCGCAAAGCACGTCCACGCCCTCGACTCGTTCCTCGGCTTCGATGTCGGCGCCCACCGATCCCTTCGGAAACCGGATCGCGGTCGGGCCGTCATCGACCGCAAGTGCCTCGCCGAGTTGTTCACGGAGCGAGGCAGTATCGCGCGGGGCGGCAACGCGCATACCGGGCACGATGCCCAGCAGCGACAAGTCCCAGACGCCGTTATGGCTGGCGCCATCGGGCCCGGTGATGCCTGCCCGGTCCAGGACGAACGTCACCGGCAATTTCAGCAGTGCGACATCCATGATCACCTGGTCGAAGGCCCGGTTCAGGAACGTGGAGTAGACAGCGACCACCGGATGCATGCCGCCGAGCGCCAGCCCCGCCGCGGATGTGACAGCGTGTTGCTCGGCGATCCCCACATCGAACATCCGCGTTCGGGAACTGCGCGCCGAACGCCGCCAGACCGGTCGGCCCCGGCATCGCCGCCGTGATCGCGACGACGTCGTCTCGGCGCCTACCCCATTGGATCAGCTCATCGGCAAAGACGTCCGTCCACTGCCCAGCGCCGCTGGGTGACTTCGGTTTGCCGGTTCGAGGATTGATCGGACCGCAGGCATGCATGCGGTCGGCCTGATCTTCCTCCGCCGGGCGGTATCCCATTCCCTTGCGGGTGACGGTGTGGACGATGACCGGGCCGCCGACATCCTTTGCCATCCGAAGGGCCTTCTCCAGCGCGAGAGATATCGTGTCCGTCGATCGGGCCGAGATACTTGATGCCCAAGTCCGAGAACAACATCTGCGGACTCAGTGCATCCTTCAAGCCTTCCTTGACGGCGTGCAGTACCGAGTAGGTGGGTCGACCGAGCAGCGGCAGTTTGGTCAGCTCCCGTTTTCGCCGAGGCCAGGAGCCGCTCGTAACCGGGACGCATCCGCAGGCTCGTCAGACGATCGGCGAGTCCACCGATCGTCGGTGCATAAGACCGGCCGTTGTCGTTGACGACGACAACGACATCACGGCTCTTGCCGGCAGCGATGTTGTTCAATGCCTCCCAGCACATTCCACCGGTGAGGGCGCCGTCACCGACGATGGCGACCACGCGGCGATCTTGACCGCTGAGTTCGAATGCTTTGGCCAACCCGTCAGCATAGGAAAGCGCAGCAGACGCATGCGAAGACTCGACCCAGTCGTGCTCGCTTTCTGCTCGCGACGGATACCCCGAAAGTCCGCCGTAGGCGCGCAAATGGTCGAAGTCGTCCTGGCGGCCCGTCAAGATCTTGTGCGGGTAGGCCTGATGGCCGGTGTCGAAGATCAACGCATCACGCGGTGATTCGAATACGCGATGAAGCGCGATGGTCAACTCGACCACACCGAGGTTCGGGCCGAGGTGCCCGCCTGACACCGATATCTTCTCGACGAGGAATGCTCTGATCGCATCTGCGAGCTCTGTCAACTCGTCGCGCGACAACCCGCGCAAGTCACCCGGTCCCCGGATCCGGCCAAGGATATCGGTTGAACCCCATGCTTCATCCGTATCATCACAATCCAGATAGCTAATGGACATTGGATCCCCGCCTCGACCTCGGATATCGGTGTATCGCAACCTCTGCCGCTTCTGGCAGCGATGACAAGTCTGGTCGCGATGAAAGTTCTCGTCGCGAGTAGCCCACTACTCGTTGTCCCGAGTTGCCCGCTACCTGTCGATGAAGCGCCTTACGCTGGAGCCGGCACACTGACATGAGGGGTTCCGCCATGACGAGCCGGTATCTCGAGGGCGAATTCGCCCCGCTGCACGAGGAGTACACGCTTACCGACCTCGAGGTCACCGGGAGAATCCCGGACCATCTCGACGGGCGGTACCTGCGAAACGGAGCCAATCCGATCGGCGAGGTCGACCCCGAGCTCTACCACTGGTTCATGGGTGACGGCATGGTGCACGGCATCCGCATCCGCGACGGCAAGGCAGAGTGGTACCGCAATCGCTGGGTGCGCGGACCCCAAGCGCGCGAGGCGCTGGGCGAACGCTCACCGGCCGGCCATTCCGGCCCCTCGCTCGTCGGTGCCAACACCAACGTGATCGGACACGTAGGCATGACCCTTGCGCTGATGGAAGGCGGTCTGTCGATCTACGAACTGACCGACGAGTTGGACACCGTTGGCGTATGCGACTTCGACGGAACGCTGACCGGTGGGTATACCGCGCACCCCCACCATGACCCGGAAACCGGTGAGCTGCATGCGGTTTCGTACAGCGTGCACCGGGGCAACACGGTGCAGTACTCGATCATCGATGTCGAGGGTCGGGCGCGCCGCACCGTGGACATCGAGGTGAGCGGCAGCCCGATGATGCACGACTTCTCGTTGACCGAGCGGCACGTCGTCTTCTACGATCTGCCGGTCACGTTCGACGTCCGACAAGCCGCAGCGATGGCCGCGCCACGCGCGCTTCGGCTGCCCGCCCGGCTGATGCTGTCGGCCTTGGTCGGCCGGGTTCGCATCCCGGACCCCATCGCCGCGCTTCAGCCACGTGCGAAAGGATCAGACCGGCGGCTCCCCTACTCGTGGAACCCGAAATACCCCGCCCGCGTCGGGGTGATGCCACGCGAGGGCGGCAATGCCGACGTGCGCTGGTTCGACGTGGAACCGTGTTTCGTGTTCCACCCGATGAATGCCTATGACGAAGACGACACCATCGTCCTCGACGTGGTGCGGCACCCCAAGATGTTCGACAACGAGCGCCTCGCCCCGAACGAAGGCGCGTCCACACTCGACCGCTGGACCGTCGATCTCGCCGACGGCAAGGTGCGCGAATCACGCTTCGACGATCGGCGCCAGGAGTTCCCCCGCGTGAACGAGCGCCTGGTTGGCAAGCGCCATCGGTACGGCTATGCGCCGGCGTTCGGGGACGGCATGACGGGCACCGGCGACCTGCTGAAGCACGATTTCGTAGGTGGTAGCACGCAAACGCGCTCGTTCGGTGCCGAAAAGGCGTTGGGAGAGTTCGTCTTCCACCCATCGTCAGGCGGATCCGCAGAGGACGATGGCGTGCTCATGGGCTACGTCCATGACCGGGCCACCGATCGCAGCGAGTTGGCGATCCTCGACGCGCAAACCATGCAGAACGTCGCCAGCATCAAACTGCCGCATCGGGTGCCCAGCGGATTTCACGGCAATTGGGTGTCGAGCGCCGGCTGACCGACAACACCTCTGCTCTGGCTGAAACTCACCTGGTGGGTTTGAGGCTGGTTCGGGCCTGGTCGATCTGGTCGTATGCGTGCCTCACCATGGCGGCGGTCGTCATGTTCTCGCCCTCAACGGCAAGTGATTCGTAGACCGGGTCGCCGAGGGTATCGCGGAGGTGGGTGATCGCGGTGCTCAGTTCGGGGATGAGCGTCGCGGTCATCGGGCTGATGGCGAACCCGGCGATGGTGGCGGCGGGTTCGTAGCGCCCGAGTCGGTCGAACAGCGCGGCGAGGACGGCGAGCGACGTGTGGATCATGATGGTGTTGCCCGCGTCGTGGAAGTTGCGGATCACCAGCGTGCTGAAATCGAACGCGGCAAGCGGGTCGCCGTACCCGGCCTCGAGCAGCGGCAGATTGCCCGCCAGATAGGTCTCGTTGGCGCGGTTGTCCGTCTCTTGAGCGATCACCATGCCCCGGCGCAGGGCGTCCAACGCTCCAACGGGATCGGCGGCGCGGAAGGCGTAGCCGTAAACCCACAGCGCGAACGACAGGACATACGGATTGTCGGTGGCTTCGGCGGCAGGGATCAGGTCTGCGGCCTCGGCCATCGCTTCTTCGGTCCGACCGGCGACCGCCAACGCGAAGATCATGTTCGTCCTGGTGAGACAGTGCGTGTCGCGTCCGCGTTCGAGCTGGGAGCGGCACCACTCGACCAACCGTTCGGGCTGTCCCAGGATCAGATACACAGTGCCAAGCCAGCCTTCGCCGCCGAAGGGCATCTCGTAGCGGCCACGGGCGATCACCGTCTGGCCATCGTCGCTGTACCGAATGGCTTCCTCGATGCGCCCGGGATTCCAGCACTGCGACGCCGTCACGTACAGGAACGCCAGCCGCGGATGGTCGACGGCCAGTGCCGGCTCGATGAGCTCTTCGGCCCAGGCGATCGGTTCATAGTTCTCGACCCACAGGCCGATGAATGCCGCGTACGTGGCGATGCCGGCGGCGACGTCCAGGTCGTCGTGGTCGGCTGCCCACCGGAACGCCGTGCGCAGATTGGGCAGCTCGACGGCGAACCAGTTGTAGGCCTCCGGTTGGCGGGGGCTGTCCCAGCGGGCGAGGACGTCGGCTTCGCGGCCGGCGAAGTAGCGGGCATGCGCGGTTCGGACGAGGTCAGCCGCTCCGCGGGCGGCCAGTTGTTCGTCGGCGAACTGACGAATGGTTTCCAGCATCGAGAATCGGGTCCGCCCCGATGACCGGTCAGCGACCATCAGCGACTTCCGCACGAGGGCATCGAGCAGATCCAGGACGGCATAGGTGTCGGGGACGTCTGTCTCGTCGGATCCGGCCACCGCACAGGCGCTGTCGAGATCGAATCCGCCGACGAAGACCGAGCACCGGTCCAGCAGAGCCTTCTCCTCATCATCGAGTTGGTCGTAGGACCATGCCACCGTTTGACGCAGCGTCTGGTGGCGTTGCGGCAGTCCGCGCCGCGGCCCGACCAGCAGCCGGAATCGGTGATCGAGACGATCGCGCACTTCGGTCGCCGTCATCGACGCCATCCGCGAGGCCGCCAACTCGATGGCCAACGGGATCCGTCGAGGCGGCGGCAGATCTCCACCACCGCATCGCCTCGTCGGCCGCGTTGACCGAGAAGTGCGGCGCCACGCTACGGGCACGCTCAACGAACAAGGCCACCGCGGACGAGTCGATCCCGGCACCCACGTCCAGCGAGGGCACCGGCCACAGCTGCTCGTCGACCATTCCGAGCCCCTCGCGGCTGGTGGCCAGGAGCTTCACCGTCGTCGACTGCGCGAGGATCGCTTCGATCAGGTCGGCGGCGGCATCGAGGACGTGCTCACAGTTGTCGAAAACCAGTAGCCTGACTCTGCCCTCCAGCGCACTGGCCAGGCTCTCGGTCAAGCTCTTTCCCGGCTGCTGGGTGACACCCAGCACTGACGCCACAGCGTCAGGGACCGCGGCCGGATCGTTGACCGCGGCCAGCTCGAAAAGCCAGACGCCTTCGGGGAACTCATCGGCAAGCTGTCCGGCGACCTCGCAGCGCCAGGCTGGTCTTGCCGACCCCGCCCACGCCCGTCAACGTCACCAGCCGATGCCCCCGCAGCGCCGCTGCCACCTCGGTGAGCTCGAGACTGGCGCCCGATGAGACTGCCGGCCCGAGGCCGCAGGTTGCCCGGACTCGCTTCCAGCGCCCGCAACGGCGGAAAGTCCGTACGCAAGCCGGTTGCCCGCACTTGGAACACCTCGATCGCCATCGGTAGATCCCGCAGTCGTCGTGGTCCCAGTCAAGGAGGTCAACGCCGCTGAGCAGCGTCGCCGTCGAATCGGCCAGCAGGATCTGACCGCCGTGGCCGGCCGCCATCACCCGTGCCGCACGATTGAGCGGCGGACCGAAATAGTCCGCCGCCGCGCAACTCGGCCTCGCCGGTCGCGATGCCCATCCGCACCGGCAACTCGAGTGCCCGCTGCGCGGCCATCGCCGCATCGACCGCGGCCCGAGGCGACGCGAACGCAGCGCACACGCCGTCGCCGGTGTGCTTGAACAACCAGCCTCCGTGCGCCTCGATCGCGTCACGCAGTATCCCGTCGTGGGCGGCGAGCGCGACTCGCATCCCGTCGGCGTCGGCCTCCCACCGACGCGTCGAACCCCGATGTCGGTGAACAGAAATGTCACCGCCGCCGAAGGCGCGACATGCAGGCATTCACGCAGAATGCCACAAGTGACACGTAGAATTTTGCATCGTCGGATGTGACCTGCGGGGCCTCCCGTAGCGGGCGGTGATCATGGGTTGCGACACCCGCAGGTGCCGGCGGGAGGTTGCCTCGTCCCACTCGGAGCTGAAGCCCCCGTTGCCTCACAACGTCTTTCGGCGCGGTTTTCGGTGTCGATGTTTTTTTTTTTTTTTATTTATATTGTCTACCGAATGGACGCGATCCGGAGCGGCGAAATTTGGGAAAGAACGCGGGCACCTGGGCGGCGTAGGCCCGGTAGGCCGCGCCGAAGCGTGCGATGAGGTCGCGCTCCTCCAGGAACGTGCCCAGCAGGATGTAGCCGGTCAGCCCACCCGCCCACAGCAGGTGCCCAGCGGTGAATGTGCTTGCGCACCAGAAGCAGAGCAGCAGGCCGGTCATCAGCGGATGGCGCACCAGGCGGTAGGGCCCGTGCACCTGAAGCCGATCGACGGTCACGCCAGGTACCCGGGTCACGTAGGCGCGGTACGCCTGGCTGAGGCCGAGCAGGTAGAAGTGGTTCAGCAGCAGGGTGGCCGCATAGACCAGCGCGAAGCCGAGCCAGAACCCGCCGTCGAGCACCGCCCCGACGACGCCGTCCGTCGACCAGATCCGGTACGGCAGGGGCTGCCAGCCCAAGCAGAGCACCCACACGGCCAGGCTGGCCATCACGATGTAAAGGGTGCGCTCCAAGGCGTCTGGCACCCAGCGGGTGATGAACGCCTTGAAGGCGGGCCGGGCCATGCCCGAGTGCTGCAGGCCGAACAGCGCCAGCAACAGGACGTTGATCACGACCGACGGGGCGGTCGACAGGTGCGGCCCGGTGTCGACCGTCTTCGGCAGCCACCAGCCGCCGGCGAACAGCAGCAGCAGGGGCACGGTCACTCCGGCGAAGGCGTATCCGGCGAACGCCAGCAGGACCGGGACGAGTCGACGGCGGTCGGTCAGCACGCCCCGCAACTGGGGGCGTGGTCAGATCCATGCGAACCAGGGCAGGTACCGCGAGCGGACGCTGCCCTCCTCAATGCGCTTCTCCAGCTTGGCCTTCCACCGCTCGCCGTAGGTCGCGTCGAGGAAGCGCTCCGGGCACGACCAGGCGCCAGGCCGAAGTGAGCACCATCCAGTAGGGCACCACGACGTCGGGCTCGACCTGCCGCATGAAGTCGAGCTTGTCGGGGATCTGGCTCCAGTGGATGCCCGGGTAGCGATGGTGCACGCTGTGGTAGCCCTGGTTGAAGATGAAGAAGTTGAGCAAGTTGCCAACCGTGTTCATCGACTTGCTCGGATCGTCGTCGAAGACCCGCGCCGGGGCGTGGGTCAGCCAGGCGAAGTAGCCGGAGTTCACCTGGGTGACGAGGAACGGGATCACGTAGAAGAGGGTGAACCGGGTGGTGTCGGTGAGACCAGGTGATCACGATCAGCGCTACGACCAGCGTGAAGTCGAGCACGAACTGGTGGCGCCGCTTGCGCCGGCCGGCCGACGGATTGGCTGCGAAAATCGTTCGTACGGTGTGGTTCTTGACGATGGCGGCGTACCTGATCCAGTACCAGACGGCGCGTAGCCCTCGGTCGCGGCCCTCGGTGGAGGTGACGTCGCCTGGGCCGTCGTTGAAGCGGTGGTGGTTGAGGACGTGCACCTCACGCATGTCGGCCGCCGTCAGCGCGCCGGGCATGCAGCACAGCACGTCGACCACCCGGTTCACCCGCCGCGACACGAACAGCGGCCGATGGGTGTGCATATGGAGCACGCCGATGGTGATCGAGAGGTTCACCATCGTCAGCGCGGCGATCAGCGGCACCGCCAGATACCAGTTCGTGGCGGCGGGCACGAGCAGGCCGAAGGCCAGCAGCCCGACCCAGCACACGATATGCAACAGCGGGCCGATATTCGCCGGGTGCTCGAGCTTCAACACCCGCCGGCTGAATGGCATTTTTTCGGGCTCGGCTCGTGCCGATGAAGCGGCGGGCTTTCCGGTGTTGGTACCGGTCAATTCGGTGGTCATGGGCGGGCTCCTCGGATAGCGGTGTCGAGGGCGGCGAGCTGGAATTGCGTTGCGAGGGCCCGCATCGCGTCGGCGTCGCGGGGTCGCAGCCGTTCCAGGGCGCCGAAGGCCAGATGGTCGGCGATCATCATGCGGCGCACCTGGGGGTCGGGCAGTTCGCCGGTCAGGGGTTCTTCCGGCAGGGCCTCGACGATGGCGAAGGTGGCGCCGACGATCAGCGGCCCCATCGAGGGCGACATCGAGCGGATCACCCAGACCGAGCACCTCCGCAGCCGGGCTCGACCGGCAGCGAGGCCAGCCTCGGCAGAAGGTCGGGTGACGCATCGAGCAGCCGGTGGATCGCCCCATCGACGGAACGCCGCACCCGGTCCAGCATCGTGGTCCAGTGAGCAGGTGACCGGGCGGCCAGCACGGCCGCGCCGAGCCGCAGCCGCCGCCGGTAGGGCGCGGGCGCCCCGACGGCGGCGCACAGGAACGCGGTCGTCGTGATGGTCATGTAGGCCATGGCCGCCCGGGCCCCGCGACTGGGGGTGCGCGGGCCGAGCCGGGCCAATAGCGCGAAACCGCCCAGCGCCGGGGCCAGCAGCCGCAGCATCACCGCCCGGGTCAGTTCCTCGCGGTCGCCGGCGCCGTACAGCGCCAGTTCGCCGTCGCGCAGGTCGTTGGCCAGTTGGGCGGTGACGCCGACGCATCCGGCCAACTCGCCCAGATCGGTCTCGGCGCAGGCGTCTTCGGCGACCAGTGAGCATGCGTAGAGCACCACCCGCCCGAGCACGCCCTCGCCGTAGGCGGCCCGCGGCAGGGGTGAATCGAGGTTCCGCGCCATCACGCGGCCGACGTCGACCAGCATCTGGCCGACCCGTTCGCGTCCCTCGAAGGGCAGCGCCGACAGTAGCGCCCGGACGTCGCGGATCCGCTCGGCCAGCACCAGGTCGACGGCTTCGCTGTCCCGGGCGGCGACCGCGTGCAGCGGCGGGGGCGGTGTGTCGGTGGTCGCCGTTCAGGTAGCCCACGGCGGCGAGAACGGCGGCGCCGGCAAGTGGGCGGTCGCTGAGGTCCTCGTAGGCGTCGAGCACCCGGCAGGCCAACAGGGCGGCGGTGGCCTCGGCCCGCAGATCCGCGGGAGGAAGCCGAGCCGCGATGCCCAGGTTCCGGGCCGCCGGGACCAGCGCCAGCCGGGCCAGCTCATCCGGTGACCGGGCCGCCCGCAGCGCGGCCAGATCCGGTGGGCGGCGCAGGTGCCGCAGCCCGTGGGCCAGGGCGACGAGCTGCCCCCCGCTCATCGGGACACCACCCGTACCAGGAGTTCGCGCAGGTGTTCACGCGCGGGGGAGGGCGGGAACACTTCCGTTGCCCGGCAGGCCGTTTCAGCGGCGTCGAGTGCGACGGCGCGGGCGGCCCGGGTGGCCCCGCTGTGCACCAGGTCGGCCTGCAGCTCGGCACTCGACGTCAGCTCGGAGAGCCACATCTCACGAGAGCCGGGCCGCATGGCCAGCCACTCGATCACCGGCCAGGTCGGCACGCGGCGGTCGAGGTCGCCACCGGCCTCCTTGCC
>CAVZZD010000019.1:0-235072 GCA_963779655.1 uncultured Actinomycetota bacterium
ACGTGCATCTGATGGACGAGGCCGGCCAACGCTTGGCAACCCGGCGATTACCCGAGGGCCTATCCGGTATCCGCGGCCTGCACGAACTGATCGCCGCGCACTCCGAAGAACCCGACCAGGTGATGATCGGCATCGAAACCGATCGTGGCCTGTGGGTCTCGGCGTTGACGGCATCCGGTTATCAAGTGTGGGCGATCAACCCGATGGCGGCGGCCCGCTACCGCGACCGTCATCATGTTTCGGGCGCGAAATCCGATGCCTCCGACGCCAAGTTGCTGGCCGATCTGGTCCGCACCGACCGGCACAACCATCGCCAATCGCCGGGGACACCCCTGACGCCGAGGCAATCAAAGTGCTGGCCCGCACCCATCAAAGCCTGATCTGGGCACGGACTCGGCATGCCAATATGCTGCGCAGCGGATTGCGGGAGTACTACCCCGCAGCCCTGGAAGCCTTCGATTCACTCAGCGCCGACGACGCGTTGGCCGTGTTGGGTCGCGCACCGACTCCCGAACAGGGCGCCCGGTTGAGTCTGGCCAAGATCGGCTCAGCACTCAAAGCTGCTGGCCGACAACGCAATGTCGAGACACGAGCTGTCGAGATCCAGGACATCCTGCGCCGCGAGCACCTCACGGCATCCCCTACGGTGGCAGCAGCGTTCGGGGCCACCACGACCGCAGCGGTCCACGTCATCGCGGCACTGAACACCCAGATCGCCGAACTCGAGGCAGTCTTGGCCGACCATTTTGAGAAACACCCGGACGCCGACATCTACCGCTCCCTGCCAGGACTTGGTGTCGTACTCGGCGCCCGGGTGCTCGGTGAGTTCGGGGACGACCCGAACCGGTACAGCACAGCCAAGTGTCGCAAGAACTACGCCGGAACCTCACCATTGACCATCGCGTCGGGCCGAAAACGTGCCGTGCTGGCCCGCCACGTCCGCAACAAACGGCTCTACGACGCGCTCGATCAATGGGCCTTCTGTGCGCTGACCCGAAGTCCCGGTGCTCGCACCTTCTACGACCAGCACCGCGCCGCTGGCGACACCCACCATCAAGCCCTACGCGCCCTCGGCAACCGACTCGTCGGGATCCTTCACGGCTGCCTCCGCCACCACACGCCCTACGACGAACACAAAGCCTGGGCACACCGCATGCCAGCAGCCGCTTGACAACTTACGGCACCTGGGATGTCTAGGGCTGAATGTTTCGGGTGAATAAGTCTTTCCAGTCGAGTTGGGTAGCCAACGCGGCCCCTTGCTGGGATTCGGCCACGTCGCCATCCCCGGTCGCGAGCGCCACCAACGCTTCGGCGACGGCCCAGACAGACACGCCGTGCCGGCGGGCCATGGCGGCGAGTTCCTCGAACGCGGCTTCGGTCGAGTATCGACGTGACCCGATCAGGATTCCCTCGGCCAGATCCAGAATCCGTCGGCCTCCTAGGTTCCGGTCACGACCCAGCGGGCTATTGCTTGTACCGGTACCCATGGTGATGGCGCTCCTCATTCGCGGGCGTTCCCTCGTCGTCACTCTCCGTGTCGCGCATCCGCCGATCAATGACCGCCCTCTGCAAGCACCGAAACACCCAGATTCCGCAATCACGGGCATCCGCAGCGGTGTGCATGGCGGGCAGGAGATCACGCGTCACGTCTTCGAGTACCACCGAAACACGAGTGATCAAACCAAGCAGCGGCGATGTCGACGAGGCGGGCGCTAGCTTCCCAACGTCGGGGCTGTCCCCAAAACACCTAGCGGCGGAGCTGCCCGCCGTGCGGGCCGTCCGCGAGCGCATTGACTGGGAGCAAGTGCGAAAGTTGACCGCCGACAACGACTTCGCCACAGCGTTCCTGGTGTTGGCGGACCGGCTTGGGATCACACATTGACACGACTGACGCCCGAGCGGCTCGAGGGATCACCGAAACATGGCTGACACCACCCTGCTGGTCATCGACATGAGGAACGCCTACCGACATCCGGACGCCGAACTGCTGATCCCGAACGTCGCCGCAATCATCGAGCCGCTGACCGACGTCATCGCGTGCGCCCGCCAGCGGGACGACGTGGACTTGATCTACGTCAACGACAACTACGGAGACTTCACCGCCGAGCCGAGTGACATCGTGCGTTCGGCCCTCGCCGGAGAACGGCCCGACTTGGTGAAGCCGATTGTCCCCACCGAAGCCTGCGATTTCTGACCAAGGTTCGCCACAGCGTGTTCTACGCGACGCCGCTTGACTATCTGCTCGGACGGCTCGGAACTCAGCGGGTGGTGCTCACCGGGGAGGTCACCGAGCAGTGCATTCTGTACAGCGCGCTCGATGCCTATATCCGGCACTTCGACGTGATCGTGGCGGCAGACGCCGTCGCCCACATCGACGCCGAACTCGGTCATGCGGCGCTGCAGATGATGGAACGCAATATGGGTGCCCACCTCGCCGACGCCGCCGACTGTCTGGGCTGAGCACCACCCGCCGCCGCTTGGTCACCGAGACGGCGGCGGGCGTCGGATCACCGGTCAGCCGGCCATGAACTCGTCATAGGCCGTGGCCAACCCGGGCGGAAGCACCGCGACGTTGCACTGACGCTGGGTGTCACCGATCGGGGCCAGAATGCCCCGCAGTTCGTAGTACTCGGTCGGGTTCGCGGTGAAGTAGGAGCGCAGGTTGCTCGCGGCCACCGGTTGCGGCTGGGAGTAGGCAGCGGTCACCACCTGGTTGGCACCCGGATGGTTGTTGAGGTAGCCCTGAGCGGAGCCCGTCGCGGAGCTGACCGTGTTGGCCACTCCGCTTGGGCTGCAATCGGGGGCCGCCGACGCGGTGGGCGCGGCGACAAGGGCCGCAACCGCTCCGGCCAGGACGCATCCGGCCGAGAACCCGACGACGCCTTGGCGCGCGTTTCTACGATTGATTTTCATGATCATTTGTTCCTTTTGGGTGGTGCATGAATTGCCGATCCCCTTCCCGAAAACCAGAGTACGTCAAGTGAATTGAAGCTCACTGGGCCGAATATTCGCGCACAGCGAAACGGCGGCACGTTACAGGAGAACGACGTGAGTTCGACCTCATCGGCATCGATTTCGATAAGAATTCGGTCGGAGGCGGCCGATTCTCTTAGGGCTGCCCGCGATCTCTTAAACGATCGTGATCTCGGGCGTGATCAAACTGTGACTTGTGAGACAACGGATCGTCAGCGTCTGCGCGCCCAAATGGCTACCCCGACCGCGGCCAGCACAGCCAACGCGATTCCGGCAGGAATCACTGGGTGCGTCCTGGCTCGTTCGGTCACCTCGTGCGCGCGATGCACCACCGCATCTTTGGTGTCGGAGACTTGCTGCTGGGCCCGGCCCTTGACGTCAAGCTTGTCCGAAAGCGCGCCCACGGTTTCGCCGAGTTCAGCACGGGTCTGCTCGATGTCGGCCTGAAGTTCGTCGATACCGGCGTCGGGACCGGGTTCGGGGGCGGGGCCGTCAGTGGTGGCCATGGCTGGCGTCCTTGATCTCTTCGATGTCGAGTTTCACGCTGTCAACCGACTCGGCGGCGGGCGTTGGTACCTGTTGCACCTGCCTGCGGCTGATGAGCGCCGCCACGAGCGCACACAGGAAGAGCGCCGCGGCGACGATGACCGCTGCCGCCCACACCGCCAGTACCAACGAGAGCGCCGCCACAGCCGCCGCGACCAGAGTCGCGGCGCCTAGAACCGCGAATAGTCCAGCGATGCTGATGAGCCCGGCGCCGATGCCGGCGTGGCGGGCCGATTCCTGGAATTCCTTCTGCGCCAAGCGCATCTCGTCACGCACCAAGCGACTCGTCTGCGCCGAGAGCTGACTCACCAACTCAGGAATCGACGCATTCGCTGTGGGGTTGTCCTGCACACTCATGGCGCGGCCCCCGTCGCACTGTCTGATCTCCACATCTGCACGTCTCCTCTCCGGCGATCCGCCAAACCGTTTGCGTGCTCCAAACGCAGTGCCCCAACACTGCATCGACGAAACTTCGCCGCGGACTACCCAGGCGATTCGCCCACGACAACCGATGAGCCCGAAGAGGACCCGTCGACCAACAAGATCGCGGCCGACGACTACTCCACGCGCCACGCACAAGAACCGCCGGATTGACGCAGTCGTGGCATAGTGCCCGTGCTCGGATTGCCCGATGGCGGTACAACTAGACCGGCGACTCGTTCGTGACGGCCCGATAGCCGCGGGCGCCGGCACGGTCGACGGCAGCGCGCACCAGACCGAAAACCAAGCCCTGTAAGCCGGCTGCCAGCAGCACCGCACGCGTGGAACGGTTCAAATCCTTGGGGTCCGGCGGTGGCTGGTCGTGGTCGCCGAGACGCTTCCAGGCCTGGTTGAACACCGCACCCGCCAAAACCCCACCGGCGACACTGGTGGCCAGCGACAGCGGCCGATACAGCACCTTGGACTGTCTGCTCATGGTGTCCTCCCGGGTAGGGCATCGACGATGGTTAGGTTGTACCCGGTTGTGCCAGTGCCCAACCAGGACCGGGCCACACGGGCGAAACCCGTTGGTCACGAACATATCTGCTGCCCTGACGAGCGTGGGCGCCTCAGTCCAGCGAGACTGGAGGCGGCTTCGCCTCGGCGATCAGCGTCTCGCCGAGGTCATACTCGCCGTCGGCATTGCAGGTGAGCACGCCGACCGTCGCGCCGTCGGTCTCGTACCAGACGGTGAAACCGCCATCGCGCTCCAGCAGTCGGCTGCGCTGATAGCCGTCCCCCCAGGCGTGGTACTTGACGGTGGTGGTCCCGATGGTGGTCCAGAACCCGGGCACCCCTTCCCAGGCCGCGGGGTGACCGGCCGCTCTGGCGCCGGCCACGGCACCCTGGTCGGCGGCGTCCTGCCAGTGCTCGACGGCCAAATGACGCCCCGCCGTGGCGTTCAGGGCCCACCCGACATCGCCTGCGGCATAGATTCTTTCGTCCGAGGTGCGCATGTCGGCTCCGACAACGATGCGGGACTGCTCGACGTCTAGACCAGCTGCCTGGGCGGCGGAACTGTTGGGCGTCACGCCGGTCGCGGCGAGCACAAGGTCGGTGTTGATGGTGACGCCGTCGTCGAGCGTGACCGCCCCGTCGTCGACCGCCTCGACCGCGACCCCACCGATGTAGCGGACGCCGGCCTCGTGGAGCAGCCGGAGCAGCCGCTCACCGGCCTCGCTGCCCAGTCTCGGTTCCTGGGGGAGCGCCTCCGGGGCCACCACGGTCACATTGACGCCTCGCAGTGCCATCGAGGCCGCGGCCTCGCAGCCGATGAATCCGGCACCGATGACCATCGCCGATCGCGCGTTGGCCGACGCGCGGCGCAGTCGGGCGGCGTCGGCCAGCGACCGCAATTGCAGTGCGGATTCTCCGCCGGGAACGGGCAGCAGGGTTGGGCTCGCACCGCAGGCAAGCACCAGTGTGTCGTAGGGGTACTCCGTCCCGCCGGCGACAACCCGGCGCTCGGTGACGTCGATGTGTTCAAGGGGGGCGCCGTGCTTCACCTCGATCGAGCGTTCACGGAACCACTGTGGCGGGTGCAGCGTCACGTCGTCGACCTCGCCGCGCAGGTAGTCCTTGCTCAGCGGGGGCCGCGCGTAGGGCGGGTCGGGATCGTCGGTCAGGATTCGCACCGGCTGGACATCATCGTGGGTGCGAAACGCCTCAGCGGCGCCGACGCCCGCCGGCCCGCTGCCGATCACGATCAGGCCCGGCGTCTGCATCGTTGCCGCATACCCGCTGCCGCCCGCTCGCACACCGGTTCCGGCGGCACACTGCGAGGTGCGATGATCGTCGATGTGGACGTCGACCACCCCGAGGACGATCAGCAGTGGGATCGCGCTGCGCGCTCCGAGACCGAAACAGAACGGCTGGATCGCAATTGGGCCAGTCTGTTGCAGGAGCTGCGGGTCGTACAGACCGGTGTGCAACTGCTGACGGGTCTACTGCTGACGCTGCCGTTCCAGCAGCGCTTCGACATCCTCGATGAAGATATGCAGATCGTCTACCTGGCGACGGTGGCGTCCTCAGTGGCTTCCACGGTGCTACTCGCCGCCCCGGTCGGGATGCACCGGGTGCTGTTCCGTCGCCACCGCCTCAAGGTTCTGGTAGCCGCGGCGCATCGGTGCGCCTATGGGGGACTGCTGCTGCTCGGCGTCGCGCTGGCCGGCGTGACGACCGTGGTTTTCGATGCCGTCGCCGATCGGCACGTCGCAATTGTCGCCGGGGCGTGTGCGTTGGGGGCGTTCGCGTTGTTCTGGGTGGTGTGGCCATTGGCGATGCGATGGCGGGGACCGGACAGATGATCCGTCACGGGTCATCCAGCCGCGACCAGTCTCGCGATCAAAGAGTGGTCGAGTTGGACGAGAAGTTCCACCGGGTTCTCGAAAACCTCTGTGGCGCCCGCAGTTTCTAGCTCGTCTCGGCTGACCCCGCCGCTGAGCAGGCCGATGCTGGGCACCTGTGCGCGGGCGCTGGCCTCGGCATCCCACACCGCATCACCGACGAACACAGCACGCTGGGCGGTCACGTGCGCCCGGCCCAGGGCGACCTCGACGATGTCGGGCTCGGGTTTGGCGGTGTCGACGTCGCCTGACGACGTGACCCCCGAGATGACGTCGTCACAGGCAAGGACCTTCCGGAGGATGGCGAGTTCATCCTCGGGCGCCGACGTAGCCAACACCACCTGCAGGCCCAGGTCGGCCACCCTCTTCAGGAGTTCCTGCGCTCCCGGCAGCGGCCGCAGCAGTGATGCTGTTTCCCGGTAATAACGGGTGTGCAGATCCTCGAGGCGCTCGCCGGCGTCTTCTCCGGCGTTGCCGGCCAGCGTGCGCACCAGCTTCGAGCCGTCCATCCCGATGCAGCGGTGGATACGCCACGCTTCCACCGCCACATCCTCGGCATGGAATGCTCGCTGCCAGGCATGTACGTGCAGATAGTTGGAATCGACCAAAGTACCGTCGACGTCGAACAACACCGCGGGGGAACGGGTGGTGTTCATTCCTCGTCCGGTGGCCCCGGCTCGGCCGGCTCGGGCGGGGGGATCGGCAGGTCCGGTGGGTCCGCGGGAGCCAGCCGCTCCGGAACTTCCACCGGTGCAAGCCGTTCCGGTACCTCGACGGGCGCGATCCGCTCGGGAGCGGGTTCATTCGGTTCACTGGTCATCTCCACGTAATTACCCCGCAGCCGCCGCCGCGAAAACAACGTGCCGAATAGAATGCCTCTCACCGGCGGAACCGGCGCCACAGCCGCAGCGGCAGCAGTCCGATCAGCGGAGCGCGCTTGCCCAGGTCGTCGGTGCCGTGTCGATTGAAGGCGGCCGCGTAGCGCTCGGTGGCCTGCGCTGTCGGATACTGCTTTTCTCCGGCCTCGTCGCCGCAGCGCCGGCACTGTGCAGCGCCCGATGGGCCGAAGGAGGGTTGCCCAAAATGACGAATTGAACTCCAACGTCGTCGCTCGTGTCGACGTATGGCAGCCCTGTTCAGTGAGGGGAGTGGCGTTCGGTCGGACGGGCCGCGGGTGTCAACGCGGCCAGGTTCCGGACCGACTTGCGCACATCGGACGTCAGCACCTTCGCCACCAGTCGGCCCACGGGGCCGCTTAGCAGACCTCCGGAGATTTCGGCCACCAAGTGGAACGTCGAACCCGGCCGGTTGTCGACGACGCTCATGTCGAGATCGATCCTGACTCCGCCGCGACCGCAGCCCCGCAACTGGATGCGTCGGGGCTCGTCGTAGCCGGTCACCTCCCAGTGGATGACGTTGCGGAAACCCTTGACCTTGATCATTGATGACACCGCGGTGCCCGCACCGACGGTGTCGGGCACGGGTCCGCGCCAGCCGCCGAAGATGGTCAACCACTCCTCGAAGCGCCCAAGATCGGAGGCCAGCGCCCAGGCCTGTTCGGGAGTCAGAGTCGAGGACTCCCATACGTCAACTTTCGCCATGGGTGAAGGTGTACCCACTCCTGAACGTGACTGTGTCAGGCCAAGGTAAACACTGCGACCGTTTACGTCGGGTACGTGCGGGTATTCGTCCAGCATGACACGGTTCGGCTACACCCTGATGACCGAGCAGAGCGGTCCCAAAGAGCTTGTCCGCTATTCCGTTTCAGCCGAGCATGCGGGTTTCGAGTTCGAGGTGTGCAGCGACCACTTCTCGCCATGGCTGGCGGCGCAGGGGCACGCTCCCAACGCTTGGGCGGTGTTGGGTGCGGTTGCCCAGGTCACCGATGCCGTCGAGTTGTTCAGCTACGTCACGTGCCCGACGATGCGATACCACCCGGCTGTCGTGGCGCAGCAGGCGACGACCCTGCAGATACTCGCCGACGGGCGCTTCACGCTCGGACTCGGGAGCGGGGAGAATCTCAACGAACATGTCGTCGGTAAGGGATGGCCCACCGTCCGGCGCAGGCAGGACATGCTTCGTGAAGCGATCGAGATCATCCGCGAACTGTTCACCGGTGAGCTGGTCGACTGGAAGGGCGAGTATTACCAGGTCGACTCGGCCCGACTGTGGGACGTCCCCGACGTTCCGGTCGCCATCGCCGCAGCGGTGTCCGGGGATCAGTCGATCGAGATTTTCGCCCCGCTGGCGGACCACATGATCGCGGTGGAACCTGACAAGGACCTCGTGGACGCGTGGCACGCCGCCCGCCGCGCCACGGGATTGCCGGGCGGCGTGCGGGTCGTCGGGCAGGTCCCCATCTGCTGGGATCCCGACCGCGATGCCGCGATAGCGCGGGCGCACGAGCAGTTCCGGTGGTTCGGCGGAGGCTGGGATGTGAACGCCGACCTTCCGACCACCGCCGGATTCGCCGGGGCCACCCAGTTCGTGCGTCCGGAGGATGTCGCCGAGGCCATTCCCTGTGGCCCCGATCTCGACGCGATCGTCGACTCGGTGCGCGCCTACTGGAAAGCCGGCTTCACCGATATCGCGCTCGTCCAGATCGGCGACGAGGGTCAGGACCTCTTCCTCAAAGAAGCGGCAACACCGCTGCTCGCGGCACTGCGGGCCGCCGCGGTCTGACGCCGCCGCATCTCGCCCGCCAACGCGAGCCGAAGGCGAGCACGACGTTGTGGCCGCCGAAGACCACGAACTCGGAACTGCTTGCAGCGGTTGGCTATTGATAGAGAGCGGCGCTACACACTCCTGCGTGGCGCAGGATTGCGCGCAGTTCGCGGGCATTGCTTACTGCGTTGCCCTCGCCGTCATTGTTGAAATACGCCAGCACGTTGAGGTTTTTCTGGTCCCATTCGCAGATTCGGTCGGCCCACCAGCACAGGTCGTCGGAGCTGTAGGACCCCGCATACAGATGACCCCGGTCGGGCCCGTGCAGCCGGATGTAGACCAGGTCGGCGGTTGCCTTCAGCACGCACGGTAACCCCGCCCCGCTCATCACCACATAAGACGCCCCGTGACGTTCCAGCAAGGCGTAGACCGCCGGGTCGTCCCAGGACGGGTGGCGAAATTCGACCGCTACCGTCAACCCGGCCGGCAGTCGACCGAGGAAGTAGTCCATTCGGGCATCGTCGCGTTGCTGTGCGGGATGCAGCTGCACCAGCAACGCCGCCCGACGGTCCCCGAGCTGCGCGCAGGCCGCCGGCGATGCGGTCGATCCACTGCTCGGGAGAGCGCAGCCGTCGCGCGTGCGTCAGCCCGCGGGCAGCCTTCACCGACATCCGAAAGCCTTCGGGCAGCCGCTCCCGCCACTGCGCGAACGTCGCGTCCTTCGGCCAGCGGTAGAAGCTGGCATTGAGCTCGACCGTGTCGAACTCAGCGACATACGCGCTCAGCCGTTTGGCTGTCGGCAGGCCGGACTCATACAGCACACCACTCCAATGGTCGTAGGACCAGCCCGATGTACCTACATGGACCACCATGTGTGGCGGTATACCCGGATTGTCCCGACATCACCGAGCTTACTGGAGCCGCGTGCGCGACGTTTGATTCGTCGCGGGGAAGGGAATTCAGTCGGTTCCGCGCTAGGGAGGTAAAACCATGTCGGTCACTGTATTTCAAGATTTTCCCCTAGCCGATCGGGATCGGGAGTGGGACGGTGACGCTGCCGACAAGCGGGTGCGGAAATGGGCTGACGCCGAAGACGAACCCGACGCCAAGTATCGCGATGCCCACGTCTGGTACGACAAAGACCACAAAGACAATTTCGGTGCCTACAAACTGCTGATCGCCGACGTCGTCGACGGCAAGCTCACCGCGGTCCCCCGCGGGGTAATGGCGGCCGCCGCAGTGATGCAGGGTTCACGCGGGGGTGTCGATCTGCCCAAGGACGACATTGCCCGGGTGAAGAGCCACCTGGCCAAGTACTACGCGAAGATGGGGGAAACCGCCCCGTGGGATCGGGACTGACCCGAACCTCTAGGCGTCGTCTTTGGGAGCCAGTACCTCGCCTTCCAAGCCGTCGGGGTCGCGGAAGAAGGTGCTCTGGACTGAGCCGAAGTCGTTCACGACGCCATCGCCGGCTCCGGCCTCGATGAGCCGTTGCCGGATGGTGTCGAACGCCTCCAAGGAAACGGCTTGCAGACCCAGATGGTCGATGCGGCCGCGACCCCACATCGGAGTCTGTCGGTCCGCCTCAGTGTTGCCGTCGATCACGAAGACATTCAGTTCGGTGTGCGGACCGATGCGGATGACGGTCATCGTCTCGCCGCCGCCTTGCCCGTGCGGACGGGTTTCGCCGACGTCGGCGTCGAACACCTCCGCGTAGAACGCGCCAAGACGCGCAACATCATTCGATATCAGGGCAATGTGGTTCAACCCGTCGAGCAGCATCGAGCTTCTCCTCTACGCCCAGCGACCGCAACCGAACGAGGCGCTACAACAGCCGTAGGTGCCGGCGAGGGCCAGGCTCCTGGAGGTCGACGGCTGTGGCAGGTGTCACGGGCAGTTCGCCGTCAGGGTCGCAGAGCCGGAGCACCCGCCAAACCTCGGCGGACGGGATCAAGCTCCAGGAGATTCCGCGCTGTGCACACTCGACGTTTACATGGTGCAATACCGAAAAGCCTTGTATGCCAAAGAATTCCAGTTCGCTGAAATCCAGCGACAGCTGATTGCACTCATCAAGGTGGCTCACCACATACGCCGCCACGTCGTGCGTATTGCACGCATCGACTTCGCCCCGTCCGGCGATGACGGTGGACGAACCCATACGGCTGGCGGCCAGCTGCACTCGATGACGGTCATCCTGGCTGCCGGGACGGCAGGGATCGGAAGAACTGGGGTCGATATTGCCGACAGACACGGTGAACTCCATCAGTAGGGCGGGCGTATTCGTACTTGGGCCCGCATCAGACTGGCTCTAGCGGCTTAAAGCCTCCGTGCGAGAGTCCTTGACAAGCCTCGCACGTCATTGACGCTTCCCGGCGGCTGTGAACTCAACCTTAATTGACGGTACCCCTCACTTCGTCACACGACAATTCATTGACCGATGTTGACAGCTGGTTCTACCAAATTGCGCCACCCGGCCGATATCGTCCTGGTCCGCATTATTGATGTCGCCGAAAAGCGATAGGCACCAGAGTATTCCACGTTTCGGCAATCCAACCTGGGTCCGACATGCGTTTCGCCACCGATCCCACGGGTATCCGGCACCCACGCGTGAATCCCCGACAGTGAAGGAGTGGACGTGACCTCGACCGTCGCCGACTACATCCTGTCCCGCCTACGAGAGTGGGGAGTTCGCCACGTCTTCGGCTATCCCGGCGACGGCATCAACGGACTCAAAGGCGCGTTCGGCCGCGCCGACAACGACCCCAAGCTCATCCAGGCACGGCATGAGGAGATGGCTGCATTCGAGGCCGTCGGCTACGCGACGTTATCCCGATCTGTCGGCGTGTGCATGGCCACCTCCGGCCCGGGTGCCATCCATCTACTCAACGACCTTTACGACGCAAAGCTCGACCACATTTGATTGAGGCCACGGGACTCGGGTACTCCGATCTCGTTGCTGTCAATACCTTTTGAACCGCAGGAGTGCCATGCCGCGAAGCTTGGGGGTCGAGGAGGAGTTCCACCTGGTGGACCTCCAGACGCGGCGGCTCACAGCGCGCGCGCAGGAAGTTCTGCGCGGTTTGTCCGACACGTATGTGCCCGAGCTTCAGCGATGTGTCGTCGAGATCAACAGCAACGTGGCGGACACGTTGCGGGGGTTGAGCGCCGATTTGCGCGATCAGCGCAGGGTTCTGGTGAATGCCGCCGCGACGCTGGGGATCGGGGTGGTCGCCGCCGGTGCCGTGCCGTTGGCGGTGCCCGCCGAGATGCAGGTCACCGATACTGCGCGCTACCACCGAATGCTGGCCGACTACCAGTTGCTGGCCCGCGAGCAACTGATTTGCGGCACCCAGGTGCATGTGGGTGTCGACGGCCGCGACGAGGCGGTCGCGGTGGCGAATCGAGTGGCGCCGTATCTCCCGATCCTGCTGGCGCTCAGTGCGAGCTCACCGTTCTTGGCCGATGGCTCGGACACCGGCTATTCCAGTGCGCGCACGCTGGTGTGGCAACGGTGGCCGACCACCGGCTTGGTGCCGCCGGTGGCCACCGCCGCCGAGTACGACGAATTGGTGGCCGACCTTGTCGCCACCGGGGTGATCACCGATGTGGGCATGATGTATTTCGATGTGCGCCCGGCGAATTCAGCGCCAACCCTGGAGCTGCGGATCTGTGACAGCTGCCCGTCGGTGGATACCATCGTGGTCATCGCCGGGCTGTTCCGAGCACTCGTCGAACGCGAAGCGACGGCGCTGCACGCTGGGACTCCGGCGACCGTCGTATCGCCGACGCTGGGGCGCGCGGCGATCTGGCGGGCGGCGCGTTCGGGGCTGGAAGGGGAACTGATCGACGTCAACGTTCCGGTGAGCCGCCCGGCCGCAGACGTGGTCGCGGGGCTGGTGGCTTCACTGCGCCCACAGCTGGAGGACGCGGGGGACTGGCCGCTCGTGAGCACACTGACTCGGCGGGTGCTGGCCGCGGGTAGTTCGGCCGCGCGACAGCGATGGGCGCTGCGTCGGCGCGGACGCCTCACGGACGTCGTCGACCAGTTGATGGCGGAGACGGCGGACCGCGGGCCCGAATCCGACGCGCACCCGGAAAGCGATGTGCCGGAAAGTGTCCCCGCAGTCAGCGAACGGGTGGAACTGCAGAAGCCGTAACCGCCTGCGCCTGTTCCCAGGGTGCTCCTGTGCTGGGTGTAGCTGCTGCCGGCACGGCCGACTGAACATGCCATGGCTATCGACCCCGGCCGGCTCGGCAAGAGTGCGGAATACCTGAGTCTCCGATGAGATGCGCCGCGTTGACGCGGCGCTGCGGATCGTGCTGCGACTCTAATTCCCTCGTCAGCGCGGTTCAACCAAAAGCACTGGGGAACAAAAGAATAGAGGCGCTGATTCACCAGCGGAAGTCAGGCGGGACGTCGGGTGAGCTTGCGCCAAACCCAACTGGAGGGCACGTGCCGTCCATGCACGACGTACTCTCGGGTGGCGTCGACCAGGAGCGTGGCGTCGAGCAGGCGCCGCGCGGACGGCCAGCCGACAAGCAGCAGCTCGTCGTCCGGGGCCAGCACGACCTCGTCGTCCGGGGCGACATCGACGTCGGCGCGGTTGACACGCCCGGCGGCACGAGCGAGCAGCAGCGGAGTCAGACTCGCGCGCCGGCCGCGAGGCAACCGCCCGCACGGCCTGGCCCGCCGAAGGGGGTTCTTAGTACCGGTTCGGAGTCGAGTCGGGCCTCGCCTTGCCAGTCAAATCAATGAGGGGGTTGAGAGAGTGCCGGTCAGCGTTCAGCTAAAGCTGGTACAGAGGTTCGGGTTTCAAATTATGTTCGTCAGGACAGGTGGTGTGGTTGCGGCTCGGACTTGTGGGACCCTCCGGTGGAATGCTGGCTGCCGGTGCCGTGGCCACCCGTCTCCCCACGGCCGGCGGGTAGCAGTTTGACGATGATCGACTTCGACGTCGGGGTGTTGCTGGCGAGCGCGGTGGAGTCCAGGGGGATCAGCGGATTCGTTTCCGGGTAGTACGCGGCCGCTGAACCGCGCGGCGTGTCGTACTCGACAATGCGGAATTGCTTGACGATGCGTTTCCGGTCGTCATCGGGCCAGTGGGTGACGATGTCGACGACGTCCCCGTTGGCGAAGCCAAGGTACTTGATGTCGTCGGCGTGCAAGAAGATCACCTTCCGGCCGCCCTCAATGCCGCGGTACCGGTCGCTCAGACCGTAGATCGTGGTGTTGAACTGGTCGTGGCTGCGGAGTGTCTGCAGGACCAAGTGGCCGTCGGGCACCTGCAGCACATCGATCGGCGAGGCGACGAATTCCGCCTTGCCGGATGTGGTTTCGAAAGTCCGGGAGTCGCGCGGCGGATGCGGCATGACGAAACCACCCGGGCGGTGGACGTTCACCTCGTAGGACTCGCAGCCGGGCACCACCCGGGAGATGTGCGTCCGAATAACGCTGTAATCCTCACGCATGGCGTGCCAGGCAATGTTGTGCCGATCCCCGATGGTGGCCTCCGCGATACGGCAGATGATTTCCACCTCTGACTTCAGATGCGGACTGGCCGGTTCGAGCGGTCCGCGCGAGGAATGCACGCAGCACGTGGAGTCCTCCACCGAGATCCACTGCGGACCGCTGGCCTGGATATCCTTCTCGGTGCGGCCCTTGGTGGGCAAGATCAGCGCGGTTTCGCCGCAGACCAGATGCGAGCGGTTCAACTTGGTCGAGATGTGCACCGTCATCCGTGCTCTGTGCATCGCCTCGACGACGACGTCGGTGTCGGATGCGGCCTGCACAAAATTACCGCCGAGGCCGAGGAAGACGTGCGCCTCGCCGTCCCGAAGAGCGCGGATCGAATCGACGGTATCCAGCCCGTGCGGGCGCGGCGGATCGAAGCCGAACTCCTTTTGCAGGGCGTCGAGGAAGTGCTCGGGCGCCCGCTCCCAGATGCCCATGGTGCGGTCGCCCTGCACGTTGGAATGCCCACGGACCGGGAACAAACCAGCGCCGGGCTTGCCGATGTTGCCCTGCGCGAAGGCAAGATTGGCGACCTCTTTGATGGTGGCGACCGCGTTGCGGTGTTGGGTGAGCCCCATCGCCCAGCAGAACACGGTCGCGTCCGAGTCGGCGAGCATTCGCGCGGCCTCGATGATCTGCATCCGGGTCAAGCCGGTGGTCTGAACGACCAGATCCCAATCGACGGCGCTGACGTGCGCCTTCCAGCGTTCGAAACCGGTGGTGTACCTGGCGATGAAGTCGTGGTCGAGGGCGTCCCACTCCACCAGCAGCGAGCCAATGGCCTGAAACAGCGCCAAGTCGCCGTTCAGCTTGATCGGCAGGTGCAGGTCGGACAACTTGGTGCCCTTGCCGACCACCCCGCTAGGGACCTGCGGATTCTTGAACCTGATCAGCCCGGCCTCGCGGAGCGGGTTGATCGAGATGATCTTGGCGCCGTTGTTCTTGGCAATCTCCAGCGCCGACAGCATCCGGGGGTGATTGGTGCCGGGATTCTGCCCGGCCACGATGATCAGCGTGGCGTGGTAGACGTCCTCGATACCGACGCTGGCCTTGCCGATCCCGATCGACTCCGCCAGGGCGATGCTGGTCGACTCGTGGCACATGTTCGAGCAGTCGGGCAGGTTGTTGGTGCCGAACGCCCGGGCGAAGAGTTGATAGGCGAAGGCTGCTTCGTTGGAGGCCCGACCGGAGGTATAGAAAACAGCCTCGTCCGGGCTGTCCAGCCGTTGCAGTTCGGCGGCGATGAGCCCGAAGGCCTCGTCCCACTCGATCGGCGCGTAGTGGGCGGCGCCCGGGCGCTTTACCATGGGATGGGTGATCCGGCCCTGCTGGCCCAGCCAGTGTTCGGACTGCTTGTCCAGCTCCGTGATTGCGTGTTCGGCGAAGAACCTCGGTGTCGCCCTGGCCTTGGTGGCCTCCTCGGCCACCGCCTTGGCGCCGTTCTCGCAGAACTCGGCGGCGTGCCGATGGCCGACCTCCGGATCGGGCCACGCGCAGCTCATGCAATCGAAGCCCTCAGCCTGATTCAGCTTCAACAGGGTCTGTGCAGTGCGCTTCACGCCCATGTGGCCCAGCGCCCGCTTCATCGAGACCGCCACCGCGGTGGGGCCGGCGGCGTGGTCCTTGGGGTGTTCGACTTCCAAATCCACCTCGGAATAGTCACCGTCGTCATGCATGATGCGCATCGGTGCCTCCCGTGCATCCGAACGGCAGCCCGAAAACCGAGCCAACCCAAATGTCAACCAGGACAAAGTCTAGTCGCGCAACCCGGCGGGACCTTCCCCTTTCGCGTCGTAAAAGACGGCGACCCCGACCCGAAAGTTTGACGGCCGGCGATTACGGGGTACCAGAACGGCGTCTGGGGTCCGGAGCCGTTGGCGAGGTCGGCAGCCTCGGCCGCCGCCCGCGTAGGCACCAGGCAGCGACGGTTTGTTCGAATCCGAGGAGGCACCACCATGAAGGCAGTTACATGGCACGGAAAGCGCGATGTCCGCGTGGAGGACGTGCCCGATCCGACGATCGAGCAGCCGACCGACGCGATCATTGAAATCACGTCCACCAACATCTGTGGGTCCGACCTGCATCTCTACGAGGTGCTCGGCGCCTTCATGAA
Organism: uncultured Actinomycetota bacterium; assembly: GCA_963779655.1. Lineage (GTDB taxonomy): Bacteria > Actinomycetota > Actinomycetes > Mycobacteriales > Mycobacteriaceae > Mycobacterium. Next base: position 16,634 of record CAVZZD010000019.1, read on the forward strand.
ACCGGGCGACATCCTCGGTCATGAACCGATGGGTGTTGTTCGCGAGGTGGGCGGTGCGGTCACCAATCTGGCCGTCGGTGACCGCGTGGTGATCCCCTTCCAAATCTCCTGTGGCAGTTGTTACATGTGTGATCAGCAGTTGTACACGCAGTGTGAAACCACTCAGGTGCGCGATCAGGGGATGGGCGCCGCCCTGTTCGGCTATTCCGAACTCTACGGCGAGGTACCGGGTGGCCAGGCCGAGTTGTTGCGTGTCCCGCAGGCTCAGTTCACCCACATCAAAGTGCCTGTGGGCCCGCCGGATTCGCGTTATGTATATCTGTCAGACGTGTTGCCGACCGCCTGGCAGGCAGTCGCTTACGCCGCCATTCCCGATGGTGGATCCGTCACGGTGCTCGGCTTGGGTCCCATCGGCGACATGACGGCGCGTATCGCCGCTCATCTCGGATATGAGGTCATCGCCGTCGACCGGGTTGCCGAGCGGCTGGCCCGCGCCGAAGCCCGCGGCATCCGCACCATCGACCTGCGTGACGCCGGCGACAAACTCGGCGACCTGATCCGCGACCTCACAGACGGTCGCGGTACCGATTCCGTGATCGACGCCGTCGGAATGGAAGCGCACGGCTCACCGGTCGCCAAACTGGCCCAACAGCTCACCGGGGTATTGCCCGACGCAGTGGCGAAAACGATCATGCAGAAAGCCGGTGTGGATCGGCTCGATGCGCTTTATTCGGCAATCGACATCGTGCGACGCGGCGGCACGATTTCGCTGATCGGTGTCTACGGCGGCATGGCCGACCCGCTGCCCATGCTGACTTTGTTCGATAAGCAAGTGCAGCTGCGGATGGGTCAGGCCAACGTCAAGAAGTGGGTGGACGACATCATGCCGCTGTTGACGGATGACGATCCGCTGGGTGTCGACAGCTTCGCCAGCCACACGATGCCGCTCGCCGATGCGGCGCATGGGTACGACATCTTCCAGAAGAAGAAGGACGGCGCGGTCAAAATCACGCTGAAGCCATAGATGTCCCGGACGGTCACGAGAAGCCCAGCGAATAGGTGTCGATTCGCCTGTGCGACAGGAAACTCGCCTCGATTCGGTGACGTCAGTGCCTGGGAGGTTTCGTAGCGCCGCATAGCGCAAGCCTGATCGAGTTGCACTGCCGCCGGAGAGGCCGCCTGCGCAATGATGTCACGCCCCACACGAAGGACTCCGACCCTGCTGGTCGTTCCAGGGATGAAAGTGGTCGGAGATCCACAGTGCATCAGTCCGGCGAACTCGGCGCGTTTGGCCTGCGCAGCGGTTCGTGCGGAAGACCGAACTGCTCGGAGGACAGGAAGTAGCCGATACGTGTCATGACATCCCCGTACCCGAGCCGGCTGAACTATTCACCGGTCGTTGCCTTTTTGTCGGGATTAGCCGCCTGGTGGAGTGGGCATCCTGGCAGCACTGTCCGTCAGTCCCAGGAGGTGACCACGATGCCCAGTTCATCGATCAAGAACGAGAAGATGTACGAGGATCTGCGCAAGGAAGGCAACTCGAAACAGAAATCGGCCCGGATCTCCAACGCCGCCGCAGCGCAAGGGAAGTCGGCGGTGGCGAAGAAGGGTGGGAAGTCGGGGTCCTATGACGACTGGACTGTCGCTGACCTGAAGAAGCGAGCAAAGGAGATCGGGCTGTCCGGCTATTCGGGTCTGACCAAAGCCAAACTGATCTCCAAAATCCGCAACAGTTGACGGTGGCGCCGCATCGCGTCCCTCTCCTTCTCGGTGCGGGCTCGGCGGGGGTCGTGGCCCCCGCCGAGCTTCGTCGTCACTGCTCGGGCTAGATCATCAGCCGAGATGCGGCAGTTCGGCCTGCGTCGGGACCACGATGACGGTGGGTCCGTCCGCCTGCAGCGCTTCCTTGAACTCGCGGGCGAGCTCATCGGTGGTGGCGACGTTGGCGGTGCGGCACCCGAATCCGGTTGCCAGCGAGGCGATGTCGAGCCCGGGCAGGTCCAGTGCGGGCACGTGCGGAGTGTTCTCCAGCAATGCGAAGGACTTGAGGATCGCGTACGCGCCGTTACGCAGCACCACGAACACGATCGGCAGCTTGTGCTGAGCGGCGGTCCAGATCGCCTGGATGGAGTACTGGAACGAGCCGTCACCGATCGTGGCGACGATGTGTCGTTTGGCTCCCCGCTCGCGGTCCCCGAGCGCAACGCCCACCGCTCCCGGGACGCCCCAGCCGATGCCGCCGCTTCCGGTGGCGAAGAAGCTGCCCGGCCGCGTGGTGGGCATCCACTGCAGCAGTTCGGCCATCGTCGAGGTGGATTCCATCACCACCGCCGAGTCGTCGGGCTTGATGGTGCTCAAGGTCGCGTAGACCTCGTCTGCCGTCAGTGGCTCCGATGGTTCCGAGGACTGCACGGCGCGGTTCCGATTGAGTGGGGTGGGTGCCTGCCGGCCGGTGGGGGCGTCGATCAGGGCGACCAGTTGTTCCAGCGCCACTCGGACATCGCCGAGCAGGCTGTCACCGACGGGGGCGACCGATGCGAGGTGAGGATCGACGGTGACCTGAATCAGGTCGGTGCCTTCCGGCAGGTATTCGCCGGCCACATAGGGGTAGTAGCGGAAGACCTGCGCGCCGATCACGATGACGAGGTCGTGACCGTCCATCACCTGGTTGACTTCGGCGATGGTCATCGGCATCGGACCGGTGTAGAGCGGGTGGTCCTCCGGGAATGAGACGCGGTCGGTCAGCGCGCTGCCACGGACGGGTGCGCCCAGCTTCTCGGCGAAGGCGATTCCGGCATCCCACCCGCCGGCCCGGTCGACCTCTGGTCCCAAGACAAGCAGTGGCCGTTCCGCCCGATTGATCCGGTCGGCGAATTCGCGGAGCCGCTCGGCATCCGGGGCAATGCGCTGGCTCACGGTTCGCACGACGGCCGGTCCCAGGGCCGGCTTCTGCCAGTCGTCGAGGGGGATCGACAGGAACACCGGGCCCTTGGGCTCCTGCATGGCGACCGCGTAGGCCTGCATGAAGGCGGCGGGCACGTCCTCGGCGCGCGCCGGCTCGTACGACCACTTGACCCATGGCTTGGGCAGCTCAGTCGCGTCCCGGTTGTTCAGATACGGGTCACACAAAGACATTTCGCGGGTCTGCTGGCCGGCGGTGACGATCAATGGCGTATTCGCCCGGTACGCCGCGATCAGGCTGCCCATCGCATTCCCGGTGCCCGCCGCGGTGTGCAGGTTGACCAGGGCCGGCTTGCCGGTGGCCTGGGCGAAGCCGTCGGCCATGGCCAGCGCCGACGCCTCCTGCAACGCCAACACGTAGGTGAAGTCGTCGGGGAAGTCCTGCAAGAACGTCTGCTCGGTCGAGCCCGGGTTTCCGAAAACCGTTGTCACTCCCAGTGTTCGGAGCAGATCGTAGGTGACGTCGTGAACGGTCTTTTGATCAGTCATGGGGACCACCAGCCTTCGTAGTTGGAATAATCTCGGCCTTCGGGCGGTTGCCCGTGAGCACTGCTGATCACTCTCGCCAGCTGGGGCGGCGAGGTCATCGACGCTGGCCACCATCTGTGGGTCGCGGTTGCCGCACACTGCGCTTACCGCTAGCAGGTAACTTCCGATCGCCGGCTCCTTCTGCGGCCAATTGGCGGACACCGCAGCCTGACCCCATTCGGAATCGGCCCGAATCGTTGACTGCGCGGACCGCGGATGATTGAATACCCGACCATAATCATTAAGTTGGTCAGAGTTACCAACTAAGTACAGAAAGACCACTGCCCGCGAGGAGTCCGCAATGAGCCCGGTGATCGGAATCGTCGGCGGGGGCGCTGCCGGCGTTCTCGCGGCAACGGGATTCATCCGGGCAGCGGGGCAGGCTGCCCAGCGCCATGAGATCGTGATCATCGATCCGCGGACGACGCTGGGCGGGGGCGCCGCCTACTCGACGCCAGAGTCGCGTCACCTCCTCAACGTGCCGGCCGGGCGAATGGGTGCCTACCCCGACGCTCCCGACGATTTCGTGACGTGGCTTCGGTCGCACGGGCACCCGGAAGTCGGGGCCACAGATTTCGTTGCGCGGGCGTGGTTCGGCGACTACCTCGCCGCGACGTTGGACCACAGTGTGAACGAAACGGGCACTACGGCAATGCGCTTGCGAGACAGAGTCGTTGGATTGTCCCGCACCGCGGCCGGCATCGAACTGACACTGGGCTCGGGGTTGGTCCGCGCCGTTGATGCGGCGGTCCTCGCGGTCGGCAATCTCGGACCACGGATCGCCTGGGCGCCGGACGCACTGCTTCGGGCGGACAGGTTCGTGGCAGACCCATGGGCGCCGCGGGCGCTCGACCCACTTGAGGGTGCCAGGTCGATCCTCTTGGTCGGTACCGGACTGACCATGGTCGACGTCGCCCTTGTGCTCGCACGTCGGGGGCGAAGCCTGACGGCAATCTCGCGCTCGGCGGCACTGCCCCACACACACCGCGTCGAACCGGCACCTCCGATTCCCGCTCCGAAGACCCTCACGCAGCATTCGGATTTCGCCGCCCTGCGCGCCGCCGTCATCGACCACATCGGGCTGTGCGCCGATCAATGCGGTGACTGGCGGCCGGCTTTCGACGGATTGCGGCCCGTCACCGCGCAACTGTGGGGCCGGCTCACCGACGAGGGGCGCGCCCGGGCAATCGGGGAGACGTCGTCGTGCTGGAACCGTCACCGCCATCGGATGGCCCCGCAGAGTCGGCGATGAAATCGAGCAATTGATCGGCGGCGGCCTGCTGCGAATCAAGGCGGGTGAGGTTCGTACCGCCTCCGCAACCCAAGCGGGGTTCGACGTCGGGCTCAGTGACGGAAGCGCCATGGCCGTCGACGCGGTCGTGAACTGTACGGGGCAGGAAACGGACCTGCGCAGGGTCTGCGACCCATTGATCACCAGCCTGTTCGAGTCCGGGACCGCGCGTCCCGGACCGGTCGGCATGGGGCTGGACACGACCGCGGACGGCCAGATTCTCGACCGGGACGGCCAGGCCGTGCCGGGGGTCTACACGCTCGGCGCGACCCGGGTGGGCACGCTGTGGGAGAGCACCGCGATCCCCGAGATCCGAGCCCAGGCCGCAGTGGTGGGCGCGTCCATCGCCCACCAAACATCAGCGGTACCGACGAGTGCGAGGCGACAATGGACGTCTGGCAGCAGGTCGGCGGCTGGCGCTCGGGCAGTGTGAATGGTCAACCCGTCGGCGCGCGTGGGGACACTCTGCCCGCGCGCGTCAATGATCGTTGACGCGCGCCGGAAGCAAGCCACCGGAGACCCGATGCCGCCGGTACGCGCGGGACACCCGAACGTGACATCCCGCACTTCTCCACGCTGCGCGATCACCTCGGGTTACCAAGACCGGCAAGGCAGTTCTCGTAACCTGCCCCGCCGCTCCGTGACATCTTCTTTTCACGCCGATTCAAACTGGTGATCGGGGTAGAGCTACTGCCTAACCTCGAATAGTTGCTGTTGATAATGACTTTCGAGGGAGCGTGTAGATGACCGCCACAACCGAAACCCTGCTGAAGGTGACGCCGCTGTCCGGTTGGACCGGAGCGCTCATCGAGGGGGTAGACCTGTCAGCGCCGCTGTCCGAGGCGGAAGTCGCTGCCATCCAGGGTGCGTTGTACAAGTGGAAGGTCGTGTTCTTTCGCGACCAACCGCTCGACCACGCCGCCCAGATCGCATTCGGCGCGCAGTTCGGTGAGGTGACGCCCGGTCATCCCTACGAAGGGGATTCTGCCCCGGAGGGTTTCCCGCAGATCCACACCGTGTCACCGGCGGCCTATGACCACCGGTACGGAACCAAGTATCGGAAGAAGCAGAGCGCCAACGGTCCCGGCTGGCACGCGGACGTCACCCCGTTGATCAACCCGCCGTCGCATTCGATCCTGCGCGCCGAGCAGGTACCCCCGTACGGCGGCGATACCCAGTTCACCAACGTCGCCGCGGTGTACCAGGGCCTGTCGCCGTCGGTGCGTGCGTTTGTCGACGACCTCCGCGCCGAGCACCGTTTCGGCGCAACGGTTTCCGCGGAGCGAAGCACCGAGAAGGTCGGTGATCTCGTCCGTACCAATCCGCTGGCCTCGATCCATCCCGTGGTGCGCGTGCATCCGGAGACCAAAGAGCGGGTGCTCTACGTGAATCCGTCCTTCACGCGGGAGATCGTGGGCCTTGCCCCGCGTGAAAGCAGGCACATTCTGGACCTGTTGTTCGAGCAGATCGGTCGTCCCGAGTACACCGTCCGCTTCAAATGGGAGCCGGGAAGCGTTGCCTTCTGGGACAACCGGGCCGCGCTGCACCTCGCTCCGCGGGACTTCGAACATGTCGACGGGGATCGAGTGCTGCACCGCATCACGCTCGTCGGTGACATCCCGGTGGGGCCGGACGGACGTGCCTCCGAGTCGATCTCCGGTGCGTACTTCGGGGCTGCTTGACATGGCGACGGTGCTCTCCCGGCCACCGACCGACGGCGTGGGCGTCGCGGTCGGCCTGGTCGATCCGAGGGCGGTGATCCGCAAGGCGCAGCGCAAGCCGTCGATTCCGCGCCCACTGCAGCGCATGCTCGGACCGGTGCTGCTGCTCGTGATGTGGCAGACGCTGTCGAGCACCGGCATCTTCGACCCACGCACGGTCCCGGCCCCGACGACGGCGGTTCGTGCCGCGTGGCGCCTCATCGCGGACGGGTCGCTGCAGGAACACCTGTCGATCAGCCTGCTGCGGGTCGGCTACGGACTGGTCTTCGGGATCGCGTTGGGGGTGGTCCTGGCCCTGATCTCCGGGCTGTCGCGCGTCGGGGAGAATTTCGTCGACGCAAACATGGAAGTGTTGCGGGCGGTGCCCAATTTCGCCCTGGTTCCGCTGCTGATCGTGTGGTTCGGCATCAGCGAGGTGCCCAAGATCCTGCTCATCACACTCGCGGTGGCGGTGGCGATCTACATCAACACGTTCAGCGCGATCCGCAGCGTGGATGCCGGCCTGGTGGAGGCCGCGCGATCGTTCGGCGCCGGGCGCGCCGAGTTGATCCGTCGGGTGATCATCCCCGGTTCGCTACCGGGTTTCCTTGTCGGCCTGCGCATCGCGTTGACGGCGTCGTGGTTGTCGCTGATCTTCGCCGAGACCATCAACGCCAAGAAGGGTCTGGGCCGGATGATGACCGACGCGCGGGAGTACTTCCAGATCGACGTGGTGTTCGTGCTCATCGCGGTGTACGCCATTCTCGGCCTGATATCGGTTCTGATCGTCCGCTTCCTGGAGGGTCGACTGCTCACCTGGAGGCGGGCCTACGATGGCGGCTGACACGCTGACCGACACCGTGGTCGTTGCCCGTGACATCCGAAAGGTGTTCGGCGACAACGTGGTCATCAACGGTCTCGACCTGGACATCCGGGCAGGCGAGTTCGTGGCGATGCTGGGCCGCAGTGGATCCGGCAAGAGCACATTTCTGCGCGCGCTGGGAGCGCTGGACGGCGACGTCAGCGGCTACCTTCGGGTGCCGGCCCGGCGCGCCATCGTCTTCCAGGATCCCCGGCTGCTGCCCTGGCAGCGTGTGCTGGCGAACGTGACGATCGGACTACCGTCGACGGCGCAGGTGCGCCGGCACGCTCTCGCGGCACTGGACGAGGTGAACCTGACGACGAAGGCCAAGGTGTGGCCACGCACGTTGTCCGGCGGCGAGGCGCAGCGCGTCGCGCTGGCCCGTGCCCTGGTGCGCGAACCGCAACTGCTACTGCTCGACGAGCCGTTCGGCGCGCTGGACGCACTGACCAGGATCAAGATGCACGGTCTGCTGCTCGATCTGTACCGCCGGCACACGCCGGCCGTGCTGCTGGTCACCCACGACGTCGATGAGGCGATCGCCCTGGCCGACCGCGTGATCGTGCTGACCGACGGCGTGATCTCACTGGACGTCGAGGTCACGGTGCCCAAGCCCCGTGCGCGTGACTCGCGCGAATTCACCACGCTGCGAAGGCGTCTGCTCACCGAACTCGGTGTTGTCGACGAAGTCCAGGTCTGACGAAGAACAAGAGGGGACAAGAGAAATGTCATCACACCGTCGAACACGCTGGAAGCTCGCGGCTCTGCTCGCGGTCTCGTTGTGCGCCAGCGCCTGCGGGCTCTCCCACGACGATTCCGGCACCGCAATCGATTCGGTGAAGATCGCGGCCACCACGGACGTGCCCGCCGGCACCAAGATCGTCGTCGCCGAGCAGAACGCCACCCAGTCGCTGCCGTGGAATCTGGCCGACGCGGGCAAGGACGCGCCGTACGGCGTCGAATTCGCCGATTTCAGTGGCGGCGCCGCTGTGATCGAGGCGTTGCGTTCGGGCGCCGCCGATGTGGGTTCCATCGGCGAGGCCCCGGTCCCGATCGCGGTCGACAGCGGGGTCACCGATCTCGTCACCATCGGCCTGCAAGCCAATCCCGGCACCAGCGGCGGCTATTTCCTCGTCGCGCGTCCCGACAGCGGGATCAAGACGATCTCGGACCTGCGCGGTAAGCGGGTCGCCTATCCGCCGGGATCGGGCCGGCACATGATCACCGCGGCGCTGCTGAAGCGGGCGGGACTGGACCTCAAGACGGACGTGCAGCCGGTGGAACTGGCTGGGGCGGAGGTGGTTCCGACGTTCGCGGCCGGCGCCGTCGACGCCGCGATCGTGCTCGGCAACCAGTACTACCAGTTGGGCGAACCGCCGGTCCTGGGCGACGGGACCGGCATCAACACCGGCATCCAGAGTCTGATCGTGCGCAAGGACGTCCTCGATGACCCCGCCAAGGTCGCCGCGATCGGCGACTACGTCGGACGGGCGGTGGCGGCGAACAACTGGAAGGACACCCACCCCGACCAGTGGGTCAACGCGTACTACGTGAAGCAGCAGGGCATCACCGCCGAGCAGGGAAAAAAGCTGTACGAAGAAGACGGCCTCGCCGCGTATTACCCGATCGACCAGGCCTCGACCGCGCTGTTCCAGACCGTCGCCGACGGACTGTTCGACACCGGGACGACCAAGACGCAGGTGAACCTCGCGCCCTACGTCGACGGCCGCTACAACGCGATAGTCACCGCGCAGAATGCCCTGGACGGTGTCCAGCCCAAATCACTCACGTCGTAGAACACACTGCAAGAGAAAGGAAGACAGACGATGACACAGGTTGCAGAGGCCCTCGGTGTGCGGCCGCAGTCCGGGTGGACGGGCGCGGAGATCCATGGAGTGGACCTCACCGCAGAGTTGCGTGCGGACCAGGTCGCCGAAATTCGCGCGGCACTGCTGAAATGGAAGGTCGTGTTCTTTCGCGACCAGTTCATCAGCCACGACGACCATCTCCGCTTCGCCCGTGCCTTCGGTGCTCCGACGCCGGCGCACCCACTGTTCGACGCGATCCCCGACCCCGACTACCCGACGATCTATCCGATCTTCCGGGACCGGTTCAAGGCCCGTTACGGCAGCAGTCGCGGCTACGACAAGGCGGGCTGGCACGCCGACGTCACGGCGGCGGTGAATCCGCCTGCGGCATCAATCCTGCGGGCCGAGGTGATCCCGCCCTACGGCGGCGACACCCAGTGGTCGAACACCGTCGCGGCCTACGAGGGACTCTCGGCGCCGTTGCGCAAACTGGCTGACGGTCTGCGTGCCGTCCACCGGTTCTCGCCGCCGGACGGGTCGACGGCGACCGAGGACTACGAGCGACGGGTCAACCGGCGGCCGCTCGTCACCGAACATCCCGTGGTCCGGGTGCATCCCGAAACGGGGGAGCGGGCGCTGTATGTGAATCCCGGTTTCACCAGCCACATCGTCGATGTCTCACCCCACGAGAGCCGTCGCCTGCTCGGCCTGTTCTACGACGAGCTGGCCCGCCCCGAGTACACGGTCAGGTTCAAGTGGGAGCCGGGCAGTATTGCGTTCTGGGACAACCGATCTACGGTGCATCTGGCGCCGTCGGACCTGACGCTCGAGCACGACCGCCGGCTGTATCGGGTGACCCTGGTCGGCGATGTCCCAGCCGGGCCGGACGGGCGGCCGTCGGTCGCGCTGGACGGCGATCCGTTCGACGCCGTCTGAGGAGGTGATCACCCGACCGCGTCTGCCGGCACTCCGATCGCGAGGATGGCGGCGTCGTCTTGAACTCCCTCGGCCAACCGGGCCAACAGCTGCTCGATGTCGTCCACGATCTGGCGCGCCGTCGTCGGCCCGTGGGCTTCGGCGAATCGCAGCAGGGCGCCGTCGTCATCGAAACGCGCGGTCTCCACGCCGGTGCGCGCCTCGGTCAGCCCGTCGGTGTAGAGCACCAGCGTGTCGCCCGCGCCCAGGTGAATGCGGGTGGCGACGAAAGTGGGATCCGGCATGATGCCGAGGGCCTGCCCGCCCGGGGTCTCCACATATCGAGCGGTGCCGTCGGCGCTCAACAGCAGTGCGGGCGGATGGCCCCCGCTGGCCAGCTCGATGTCGAAGCCGGCGCCGGATGGGGCCAGCAGTCCGAAAATCGCGGTGCAGAAAGACGTCTCGGTGGCATCGCGCCGCTGCTGTAGGACCGTGTCCAGATTGTGGAGCACGGTCACCGGGTCCGCGTCGTAGACGGCGGCGGCGCGCAGCGTGTAACGGGTCAGCGACGTGATGACCGCAGCGCTGGGTCCCTTGCCGCAGACATCCCCGAGGAATAGGCCCCACCGCCGCTCAGACAGGGGGAACAGGTCATAGAAGTCACCGCCCACCTCGTGCACCGATGCCGGGTGATAGTAGGCGGCCGCTTCGACGCCGGCAGGCGGCGACAGCATCGGCGGCAGCAATGAGCCCCGCAGCGTCGTGGCGAGGACCTCTACTTGCGCGCGTTCCCGCTCGGCCCGCTGCCGTTCGGCCAGCAGCTCCTCCTCGTAGGAGTGCCGGTCGCCGGCCGGATGAAGTATCACGCGCACCAGATCCGGCCGGCCGTCGGGCGTGGTCCTCAGATTGGCGGTCAGGAACACCGGTAGCCGCCGGCGGTCGGCGGTGAGCAGTTCGACTTCGATACCGCTGAGCTCGCCGGTGGCCCGAAGCAGCGGGGCGAAGTGCGTCTCGTAGTGGATGCGGGTCCCGACGCTGAACAACTGGGTGAACGGTTCGCCGGTCAGACTGCCCGGGGGATGTCCGAGCCACTGCGACAGCACGCGGTTGACGCTGCGTATTCGTCGGTCGGGCCCCGCGGTGAAATATCCGCACGGCGCGTTCTCGTAGAGGTCCTCGAAATCGTCAGACATGTCGTCGGTCAACGTGACTGTTCACGGCGAAGTCGGCGATCGCGTCCGCGGTGGCGCCGGGAACGCTGAACTGCGGGCAGTGACCCGTCGCGTCGAGGGTCAGCAGTGTGCTGCCGGCGATGTGCTCGTGGACGAACGCGCCGACTTCGCGGGGAGCAAGCGCGTCATGGGCACACTCGATGATGAGTGTCGGTGTGTGCACCCGCGCCAGGTCGCGACGGTTGTCCGACAGAAAGGTCGTGCGCGCAAACACCTGTGCGCAGGCCGGATCGGTTCGGCAGAAGGTGTCGGCGAGTTCCTCTTGAAGCTCAGCCGGCTGGTCGGCACCCACGATCGTCGGGGCAATCGCCCGTGACCAACCCAGGTAGTTCCGTTCCAACGAGGTCAGCAGTTCGTCGATATCCGCACGCGAAAACCCGCCGTAGTAGTCACCGTCGTTGATGAAACACGGCGACGGGGTGACCATCACCAGCTTGGCGAATCTGCTCGGATCGGTCGCGACCGCGAGCACCCCCATCATCGCGGCGACCGAGTGGCCGACGAAAACGACGTCACGCAAATCCAATTGGCGCACCACATCGAGGATGTCGTCGGCGTAGCTCTGCAGGTGCAGCGTAACGGACCGGTTCCCACGCTGCGGGATCGGACTGACCCGAGCCGACGTGGTCGAACAGCACCACCTGAAACGCGGAAGCGAGCCGCGCTGTCACGAACCGCCACAGGTTCTGGTCGCAGCCGAAACCGTGCGCGAGCATGATCGTCGGACCTTGCTCATTCCCGACGATGTTCACATTGTTTCTTGTACGCGCGTCCACCAACAGCCAGTCTGTCACCCCTCACCGCAGGCAGGTAGCCTCGGCGATATTCCCGACGACGTATACAGAGATCGAGGCCGTCCCGCGATGTCAGACTCCCAAACCGTTCGGGCCGAACCCGCCGAGCACACGCGATCGCGGCGGAAGTGGTTCCGCCTGGCGGTGGTGTCCGCGGTGATGACGCTCCTGTTCGGGGTGCCGTGGTGGACGCTGCTGTCGGCCGGCACGCGGTGGCCAACCGCCATGGTGGTCATCGGATCGGTAGTGTTCGCCGCGGGCTTCGTCGCGCTGCCGGTGTTGATGATGCGCGGGCACGGTCGCTCGCACTGGGATTGGGCCGCCGCAACGGCCGACGCGCTGCTGGGTGCTGTCTGGGTGTTGTTCGTGTGGTCGCTGTTGGGCCAGGTGCTACGGCTGGCGCTGCTCATGCTCGGCGTCGAGGACCCAGCGCGGTCCCGTGTGGTGGCCGGCGCGGTCGTCGCCATCGTCCTCGGGCTGCTGGTGTGGGGTTACGCCGAAGCGATGCGGGTCCCGCGCATCAGGCACGTCGAGGTCACGATCCCCGGGCTGGGAAGCGGACTCGACGGCCTGCGGGTGGCGATGATCACCGACACCCACTTCGGGCCGATCGACCGCAGCCGCTGGTCGGCAGCGGTGGTGGACCGCGTCAACGGGCTGCACGCCGACCTCGTGTGCCACGTCGGCGACATCGCCGACGGAACGGTGGAGGTGCGCCGGGTCCAGGCGCAGCCGCTTGCCGACGCGCGGGGCACGCTCGCCCGCGTGTACGTCACCGGCAACCACGAGTACTTCAGCGAGGCCCAGGGCTGGCTCGACTACATGGACAGCATCGGCTGGGATGCGTTGCACAACAGGCACATCGTCGTCGCGCGCGGCGGTGACGAACTCGTCGTCGCCGGCGTGGACGACGCGACCGCACATGGGTCCGGCGTGCAAGGGCACGGCTCGAACCTCGAGGCTGCCCTGGCGGACGCCGATCCGACGCTGCCGGTGCTGCTGCTCGCGCATCAGCCCAAGCAGGTCGTGCAGGCGGTGAGCGCGGGAGTGGATCTGCAGATCTCCGGGCACACGCACGGCGGGCAGATCTGGCCGTTCAATCTCCTTGTCCGACTTGAACAACCGGTGGTGCAGGGATTGAGCAGACATGGCGACCGGACTCAGCTCTACACCAGTCGTGGCACGGGCTTCTGGGGCCCGCCGTTCCGGTTGTTCGCGCCCAGCGAGATCACGGCGCTGACGCTGCGCCGGGGGTGAATCCGATTCACCCTGAGCGCGGGTGCGACGCCGCCCGGAGTGCCGTGGGTGTACAGCCGAGGTGTTCGCGCACCACTCGGGTGAAGTGCGCCTGGTCGGCGAAGCCGAGCGAGGCCGCGACGTCGGCAAGGCGGGCCTCATCACGCTCTAGTAGGTCAAGTGCCAGTCCGACCCGGAATCCGTTGCGGTATCGGGTCAGTGAGACGCCCAGCTCGCGTGGGAACGCCCGGCTCAATCGGTAGGGCGAGCAACCGAGGTGATCCGCAAGTGGAAACAGTCCGCGCGCCGCCGGGTGCCCGTCGTGGATGGCCGCGCGCGCCCGCTCCACAAGGCGTCGGTCGAATTGCCCGGCGGCGTGCAGCGTCGGCGCCGGCCGGAATGCCGCGCCGCGCAGGGCCGTCGCCAACAACCGCAGCATGCTGTCGGCCAGTTCGTATTCGACGTCGTCCGGTCCGGCGGACAACAGCCGCCGATGCGCCAGATCAGTGCGGGCATCGACGTGGAAGGTTGACGAGTGTGTCGGCCGGGCAGCACCGACAAGCTGACCCCACAGGACCCCACTCAGCTGCACGGACGTGCAGACGTCCCCGCCGTGGGGATGGGCGAACCGCTCTTCTTCGTCGGGTGGGCCGACGTAGCCGACCGTTCGGTCGAGGTCCATCGGGCCACCGGGTGCCTGCCGCCGGAATCGGCCCGTCCGGATCAGCACGAGCCGCGCTTCCGTCGGTCGCTCGACCGACGACCAGTCCGTATCCGACGGTCGGCAACACCAGGTCCGGACGGTGAAGTCCGGATCGGTCGCGATCACTGCCGTCGCCAGCACACTTCGACGCTATCCGCGGCCACTGACATCTTTTCGACAGCGGACGCAAGAATCTTCAAGACTCGGTGGGCTTCGATGACAAGACTCGCGTTCATGGCATCAATACACACCGAAGTCGTCATCGCGGCCGACGCCGATGACGTATGGCGAGTAGTCGGAGACTGGGCGAACGGCCCCGCCGACATGGCCCGCGGCCACGTGACCTCATGCCGCGCCGAAGGCCCGACGCGGGTCGTCACGTTCGCCGACGGATTCATCGCCCGGGAGCGGCTGGTCGCGCGGGACGATGACGCGCGTCGGATCGCCTACTCGGTAGTCGGGGGCACTGTGCGGCCCGATCACGACAACGCGGTCATGCAGACCGTCGCGGACGGTCCCGGACGCTGCCGATTCGTCTGGTCACGCGATGTGCTGCCCGACGATCTCGTTGATTCGCTCCGTGCAGGGATGGAGCATGCGGCGGCGATCATCAAGCGCACATTCGAGGACTGAATGCTTCCGGCGCCAAGGTGGGAGACAAGCCCGTCGGCTACCAGCCGGGTGTCCGGAACGGACCGACTAACTGCCTCGGCCACTGCCTCAGACTCAAGGGCTTAAACCAAATCTGTTGCGGTGCAACCGGATGTACTGCTCGACGGACTGGGCCTGGTGCCCGGTGATGCGCTGCAGGTCGGTGGTCATCCGGTTGTAGCGGCCGTCGTGGTGCAATTTGGCCATCGTGGCGATGTGTTGCTGCACGTGCGGGTCCAGGCCGACCTCGCCGAGGTGGTCGAGCCACTCGTCGTACGGCAGCCGGACTGCCTGAATCCGCCGACCGAGCGCCGCGCTGTATGCGGCGGCGAGTCCGTCGATATCCAGCGCCGCAGGTCCGGTGAGTTCGTAAACGGCATTGACGTGCTCGTGGGGCGAAACCAATACGGCGGCAACGGCATCGGCGACGTCGGCGGCGGCGATCGGTGAGGTGCGTCCCGTCCCGAACGGCAGGGCGAGTTGATCGTGTTCCCGGATCGACTGCGCCGCCAGTACGGTGAACAGCGGGTTGTCCAGAAAGACGGTCGGCCGGACATGGACCGCGGGGATCGGCGACCAATTGATGACGTGTTCGGCCAGCCAGTGCAGCCGATGCTGGCGGGATTCCCCGGTGCTGGTCGCCGTCATCTCGGAGACTGTCATCTGCGACATGTTCACCAGCAGTTCGAGACCGCCGAGGCCGGCGGCGGCCACGCACACCTCGGCGGTGGCCTCCAGGTAGCTCGCGGAGACACTCATGTTGAAGAACATTCGCGTGATACCGGACATCGCCGCTGCGACGTCGGCCGGGTTGGTGAGGTCCCCGACGACGACCTGGGCTCCTATCTCCCGAAGGGCGTTGGCCCGGGAATCCTCGCGGTGCACCATGGCCCGCACCGTCTCGTCGCGGGCGATGAGTTGTTCGACGACGAGCCTGCTGACGCCCCCGACGCCGCCGCCGGCGCCCGTCACAAGATACGTGGGTGTTGACCGCATGGAAGAAGCGTGCGGCCATGGCGGCGCCGCCGTCAATGGACACCGCGGAGTCCCTCAGCCGCCTACCCGACCTCCAATGGAATGGTGGCGGTGATGATGGTTCCGCCACCAACCGGGCTGGACACCGCCAGATCGCCGGAGAGCGCATTGACGCGGTCTTTGAGGCCGATAAGCCCGGACCCTCCGCCGGTGTGCGCACCGCCGATTCCGTCGTCGGAGATCGTGAGGTGCAACACGCCGTCCCGGCATGCCGCCTGCACCCTCGCTTCGGTCGCCTCGGCGTACTTGGCGGT
Source organism: uncultured Actinomycetota bacterium (assembly GCA_963779655.1). GTDB lineage: Bacteria > Actinomycetota > Actinomycetes > Mycobacteriales > Mycobacteriaceae > Mycobacterium. The sequence continues at coordinate 32,604 of CAVZZD010000019.1, forward strand.
GTTCGTCAGGGCCTCGGCGATCACGTAATACGCTGCCACTTCGACGGATTCGGGAACATGTCCGTTCACGTCGAGCGCCAGGTCGACCGGAACGGGGGACCGGCGGGCGAGGGTCTTGATGGCCGGCCCCAGCCCGCCCCGCGACAGGATCGCCGGGTGGATTCCCCGGGACAGCTCCTGGAGGTCGGCGTACAAGCCGGACAAACCGTCAACCACCTGGTTCAGCTGCGTGTGCAGCCCGTCGTCCTCGACGGGCACCGACGCCTCGATCGCCCGGAGTTCGAGCCCGAGCGACACGATGCGCTGCTGCGCCCCGTCGTGCAGATCCCGCTCGAACCGTCGTCGGGCCTGATCCGCCGCGGTGACGATGCGGACCCGCGACGCGGTGAGCTCGGCGCGGGTCTCGGCGTTGAGAATCGCGGTGGCCACCAGATCGGCGAAATCCATCACGCGCGCCTCGGTTTCAGGGGGCATCGGCTCCTGCTCTGTCGAGCCGACGATCAGGGCGCCCCAGGTTCTGCCGTCGACGGAGACGGGTCCGCCGACACCCGAGACCAGGCCGCGTCGATGCAGTCGCCGCGCCGTCGGCCCGGCCGCGTCGCTGTAGTCGTGCACCCGGGCCGGGGTGCCGGAACGGAGCACGTTCGCCGCCACGCTGTCGCCGGCCAGCGAGAGATGTTCACCGACAACGAATTTGCGGTCGGGGTGGGTGTCGCTCGAGGCGACCACGACGCATTCGTCACCAGATTCGTAGCGCACCAAGGTGACATGTTCCACCCCGAGTCCGCGGGCCAGCTCGGTGACCGCCACCGGATAGATGTCGGCAAGGATCGGCCCGCCGGGCCACCAGCGTGGCCACCCGGCGCAGCGCCGTCTGCTGCTGGGCAAGCGCGCTCACCGCGACGTGGCTGTCCTCGAGTTGGCGTCGGGCCTGCTCGCGGGTGCTCTCCAGGGCGGCGTTGACCTGCTCGCGGTCGCGGGCAGCGGCGAGAAGCGCCTCCAGCGACGGCACCATTCTGCGAACACGTTGCGCCGCAGAGGCGGACAACCCCGCCGGCACCTGCAGGCTGCCCACCGGCACCTGGGCATCAAGCAGCGGGATCGCCTCGTCGTCGGTGTTGGCGGCGACCGCATCGACGGTGAGGGTGGCGTACGGAAGTTCCAGGACGTCGGCCATTCTGCGACCCGCGGCGTCCAACGCGGCGGGGAGATCGACGGCCCGCAACATGATGCGCGCCAGCTCCGCGGCCAGATCGGCCTCACGGCGACGTTGGTTCGCCTCCGCGGCGCGCAGCCGGGCCTGTCCGACGAGGACGTTGGTGAGCAGCGCGAGCGTCAGGAAGACGATGACCGCGGGCGCGAGGCTGCCGCTGCCCTCGTGGACGTGGAACCAGACATAGGCCAGGGTGCTGGCCAGTGACGTCGCCAGAGCCAGGCCGAAACCCCACCCCGCCGACACCACCAGGACGCCGAGCAGGAAGACCGCACCGAACGCGTTGTCCGGCGCGATCCGCTTGAGCAGGTGCACCAGGAGCACTTCGCCGGCGATCAGCACCGCGGCGGTCGCCACCCCCCACATGACCGGCGGTGCGGTGGGCCGCAGCACCAGCGCCAGCAGACGGTCGCGAAGCACTGGGGGATCGCCGCGGAGCACCTGGAAATCGTAGTGCGGAACGAAGTCTTCCAGGTAGCAGCAATGGCATGGCGCTCTCGGTCTGTCACTCTCGATATATGTGCGCCAGTGGTGTGATCCCATGCGCTGTCTGATCGTCGATGACAGCGCCACCTTCCGGGACGCGGCGAGCACCATGCTCGAACGCGCCGGGATCACTGTTGTGGGCATGGCGTGCAACATCACCGAGGCGGTGAGTCGCAACCGCGAACTGCACCCGGACGTGATTCTGGTCGACATCGACCTGGGCCCCGAGAGCGGGTTCGACGTCGCCGAGGCGCTGCACCGGGAAGGTTCACCGGCGCCCTCGGTGATCCTCATCTCGACGCACTCGGAACAGGATTTCGCTGACCTGATCGCGGACAGTCCCGCGCTGGGGTTCCTGCCGAAGTTCGCGCTCTCCCCGGAGTCGATCCGCCGGATGGTCGGGCAGCCGTAGCCGGCTCAGCGGGAGTCGAGGTACATGATGACGGCACGCACCCGACGGTGATCGTCGCCGGTCTCGGACAGGTTCAGCTTGGTCAGGATGCTGCGGACGTGTTTCTCGACGGTGCCTTCGGTCACCCAGATGCTCCGCGCGATGCCCGCGTTGGACAGTCCCTCGGCCATCAGCGTCAGGACCTCGCGTTCCCGGCTGCTCAGTGCCGCCAGCGGGTCGTTTCGGCGGCGTGCCGAGACCAGTTCCTGAACCAGGGCGGGGTCGACGATGGACGCTCCGTTGGCGATCCGTTCCACGGTGTCGACGAACTCGGCGACATCGGTCACCCGGGTCTTGAGCAGGTATCCGATCGCGCGGCCGCCGGCGAGTAATTCCATCGCGTGGTCCACGTCGATGTGCGCCGAAAGGACCAGGATCGCGGTCTCCGGAAACTCGGCCCGGATCACCTGGGCGGCGTCCAGGCCTTCACTGGTCTGCGTCGGCGGCATCCGGATATCGGTCACCACCAGTTGGGGTCTCTTGTCGCGCACGACCGCCAGCAGTTCGTCGCGGTCGCCGGCCTGTCCGACGACGTCGAATCCGGATCGGTCGAGCAGGCTGGCCACGCCTTCGCGCAGCAGCACGTCGTCATCGGCCACGACCACCTGGACCGCACTCACCATGGCCTCCCAGCGCAGACGTCACGTGCGACCGACATTCTCCCATTAAATGCGGCGGCCCTTTGAATGCGGCGTTCCACGGATGGCCCGTGCCGGGTCAGCCCCTCAGGAATGCCAGGAGATCGGCGTTGATGGTGTCGGCATGCGTGGTGGGCATGCCGTGCGGGAAATTGTCGCGGTAGGTCTTCAGCGTTCCGTTCTGCAACAACGCGGCCGACTTCGGACCGGATGCCACGTACGGGACGATCTGGTCGTCCACACTGTGCATCACCAAGGTCGGCACCGTGATCTTCTTGAGGTCCTCGGTGAAGTCGGTCTGCGAGAAGGCGACGATGCCGTCGTAGTGGGACAGCGCGTCGCCCATCATGCCCTGGCGCCACCAGTTCGCGATGATGGCCTCCGAGGACTCCACACCGGGTTTGTTGAAGTTGTAGAACGGCCCCGACGGCAACGCGCGGTAGAACTCGGAACGATTGGCGGCCAGCTGAGCCTGCAGATCGTCGAACACGCTCTTGGGCAGACCTTCTGGGTTGGCGTCGGTCTGCACCATCAACGGCGGCACCGCGCTGATGAGCGCGGCTTTGGCGGCCCGGCTTTCGCCGTGGCGGGCGAGGTAGCGGACCACCTCACCACCGCCGGTGGAATGCCCGACGTGGATGGCGTCGTGCAGATCGAGCTGCTCGACAACCGCGGCCAGGTCGTCGGCGTAGTGGTCCGCGTCGTGCCCGTCCGGGGTCTGGGTCGAGCGTCCGTGACCACGCCGGTCGTGCGCGATGACCCGGTAGCCCTGGGCCAGGAAGAACAGCATCTGGTTGTCCCAGTCGTCCGAGGACAGCGGCCAGCCGTGACTGAAGACGATGGGCTGGCCCTGACCCCAGTCCTTGTAGAAGATCTCGGTTCCGTCTGAGGTGGTGATGATGGGCATGATCGTTCTCCTTGAGGGTGTTGTTCGGTATTAGTCGACTGGGTTGGTGCGGCTGACGATCAGTGGATCGGCGGGGGTGAAGGGGAAGTTCGGCAGGTCGTCGATATGCGTATTGAACGCTGCGGCAAGCACTTCGCGGGAGTACGCGCTCGCCGACGCACGGTAGCCGATGTCGGCGGGGAACGGCTGGTCGAAGAAGATCAGGAAGTGCCAGTCATCGGACCCGATGTTCTCGATGTGGTGCGGGTAGGCCCGCGGGATGAAATACATGTCGCCGGTGGTCATCGTCCAGGTATCCAGCGTGCCATCGGGATTCATGACGGTCATGCGGGCGTCGCCGTGCCGGACGTAACCCATCTCGGCGGTGACCGGGTGCCAGTGCGGTTCGCGCATCCCTTCGTCCGCGACGCGCAGCGAGTACATCGAGATGTCCTTGAGGGCCGGCCAGTACTGGTCTCGGGCGAACCGCGCGTTACCGCTGGCGTAGTTCAGCCCGGGGGCTTGGGCTTCGATGTCGAACTTGTGTGGGTCGTTGAAGTACGCGGCCGCCGGGATGCTGGGATCACCGACGCGGGCGGCCAGCTTGTGGTCGGCGGTGCTGCGGTGGATCTTGGCGAAGTCGGAGGCGGGCAGGTCGTAAGTGTTGCCCAGCACGGCATCACTGAACGCGCCGAAGGTGGCGCCGAGGCCGAAGTCCTCGGGGCGTTCGTTGCGGAAAGCGATGATGAACTCGGCGACGTCCGCGCCGATGTTCTCGATGTGGTGCAGCGATCCGGAGGCGGCATGGAACATCTGTCCGGCGGTGACGATGAAGGTGGAGAACTTGCTGCCGTCATCGAGGATGGAGACCAGGGCGGTGCCGGACACGCAGTAGGTGAGCTCGTTGGCATTGGCGTGCCAGTGCGGGGTGCGCATCGTGCCGGGGTTGAGCAGCACCCGCTTGATCGACAGCCCCTTGAGGATCGGGAGGTTGTCGGCCGTGACGCGCCGCATCGAGCCCAGGGCGGACTCCTCCACGATCTCTCCGTCGAGCAGGGAGAGGGTGTGGCTGCTGCGGGCGATGGATGTGGTCATGACTGCGCCTCCTGGATGTTGGCTGGCCGCCGTTCGGACGGGGTGCCGGCGGGCATGACAGTTACTCTGCCCGTCGCAGCGGCCGCTGTCGTCAACGCTGGCTGCCATCGTGCGTGCGGGCTGACGCGACAATGTTCTTCCGGCTAGCTGCAATGACGCAGGCACGCCCCGGCGCGGTCACCCTGGCCGGACGACGTTGGACATGCCGCCGTTGGTGATCTGGGGTGCGCCGGCGCGGTAGGTGATCTCGTTATCGATTCCATTGGCGGTGATCGTGTCGGCGAGTCACTCGACAGGTTGCGCAGTCGGACGCTCAGCGCTGTCCTTGCTACCTTCGTCGTCGCTTGATGGGCCGGACTCTCTGTGCGGGGGTGTGTCGAACGTGACGTCGACGTTCTCAAAACCCTTGCTGCGCTGTGCCTTTGCCTGGCCGGCGTAGGTCGCGCGATCACCCTTGGTGAGGTCCACGTTATCGGTGAACGGGGTCAGCAGTGCCCGGGGATGTAGCCGCTCGACACGGACGACATTGATCTCAACGCACAGCACCACCAGCGTCGCGGTGATGTAGAAGAACGCCAGCATCCCGATGACCAACGCGAACACCCCGTTCGTGGCGCTCGCACTCTTCACCACGTGCCCGATGTAGACGGCGCCGAATGACTGCAGCAGTTGCCAGCCGAGCGCGGCGATGACCGCACCCGGTGCGACTTGCCTAACCGTCAACTCTTTTGGCGTGGCGATGCGGAATGCCAGGATGAACGCGCCGGCGTTGACTGCCATCGTCAGTGCGAAGACCACGACCTTCACCCCGGCACCGAAGGCGCCGGAGCCGCCGCTGATCGCGGACAAGACGGTGGTGCCCAGTAGCGCCGCACCGACAGTGGTCAACAGCAAGACACTGCGGCCGCGCACGGCGAGCGGATTGGGCCGGTTGTTGCGGGGCACCGCCCATGCCGTGTTCATGGCGTTCTGCAGGGCCTGGCCCACCCCGAGTCCGCCGTACACCGACCCGAGCACACCGATGACCACTCCCGCCACGCCACCGCTGAGCTGTTTGGGCTGCCCGAGTTGCGATCCGATGACCGGGAACTCGCTCAATGCCGAGTTCATCAGCTGATCGCGCATCGCCGGGTCACCCAGTAGCACCCAACCTAAGATTGTGGAAGACAACAGCAGCAGCGGAAACAGCGACAGGAACGCGTAATAGGCGATCAGCGCGGCCAGGTATCCGCCTTGGTCGTCGACGTACTTGTAGAGCACCGCCAGCGGAAACCCCAGCACGCGGTGCTTCTGCTGCGCCGCATCGACGCGGTCTGCCACTCCCATGCGAGTACCTCCTAATACCCGACGGGTAGCACCGCGGCGATGCTGCCCTTGAGTACCCGCGGACGTATTCCCGAAACGTCAGCGTGCGCAGGGAGCGCACCCCGACGACGTGGGACGCCATCGGGGGACTGAACGGTCAAGGTGTCCAAGAGTTTTGGGACACCGATGCGCCCGACACTCGTCGACGTACCCGCTTTCACACAGAAATTGACGTTTCGGTGGAGGCCGCTCGGGTAACCCGTATTCGAGGACGAGGAGGTCTGAGAAATGCCTGTTTGGGTTTGGATTCTGATCGCAGCGGTCGTCGTGATGGCGGTGGTGGCGATCGTTGTCGGCCGCTCGGTCGGCAGTCGCAAGAAAACAGAACACCTCAAAGAACGGTTCGGTCCTGAGTACGACCGGACCGTGGGTGAGACCGGCGAACAACGCGCCGCGGAAAAAGAGCTCATCGCACGCGAACGAAAGCGGGACAAACTCGACATCGTCCCGTTGACCCCGGAGTCCCACGAGAAGTATGCCGATCACTGGCGGACGGTACAGACCGCGTTCGTCGACAATCCGTCGAGCGCGGTGGGGGATGCGGACCGGCTGGTGACCCAGGTGATGCGCGAGCGTGGGTATCCGGTTGACGACTTCGACCAGCGGGCGGCGGACATCTCGGTCGACCACCCGAAGGTCGTCGAGAACTACCGAGCCGGCCACGACATCTACCTGTCGCAACGGGACGGCCGCGTCGGCACGGAGGAGCAGCGCCAGGCGTTCGTCCATTACCGCGCGCTCTTCGAGAAGTTGCTCGAGACAGACAAGAACACCGACACGTCACAGGAGGCACGCGCATGACCATCCCGGATCAGCAGACCACGACCATTGAACCGACCGAGGAACTCGGGCCTTCAGCAGCCCGAGCCGAAATTCCACCGGTGGGCGCCGAACCGGCGGTACGTCCGGCCGAGCGGACGGTGCAGTCGGCCGACGCGGTCGATCGTTCGACCGTGGCGGAGGGGACCGCCCCGTCGATCGACCAGACCGCTGTCGACCAGACCGCCGTAGGCCAGCCCGCTGTCGGCCAGACCGACGTGGCGGCCCCGCGGACCGAAGAACCGGCCGAGAGATCGCTTTTCGCCGACAACGAGCGTTCGGGGCTCCGCTCCCGCTGGGACGATGTCCAGGCCGGCTTCGTCGACGATCCCAAGGATTGCGTCCATAAGGCCGACGGCCTCGTGTCGGAGGTCGTCGAGCAGATCACGACCGGCTTCGCAGACGCCCGGTCGCGGCTCGAAGCACAATGGGCGCGCGGTGAAGAGGCATCCACCGAGGATCTCCGCCTCGCACTGATGCGTTACCGGGAGTTCTTCCAGCGGCTGCTGAGCGTCTGACGATCCAGTTCTTTGATGGTGGACGCACCCGCCCCCAGAGCCGGCCGGCCCTGGGGGCGGGGTGCTCTCACCCAACCGCCGCGGCTGCGGGTTGCGCTCGGCCCGTGCGTCTTTCGGTGCCACCCGGACAAAATCTCCTCAGCGGCCGCTCCATGTGAAGCAAGTGAGGCCGTCCCGCAGCGGAATAAGCGCCGTCAAGTGAGGCATGCCCGGGTAGGGTGCGGAACATGTCCGACAAGCCATCCGTCCCGCCGAAGATGCGGCCGCATTTCGAGGACATCCAGGCCCACTACGACCTCTCCGACGAATTCTTCGGGCTGTTCCAGGATCCGAGTCGGACCTACAGCTGTGCCTACTTCGAGCCGCCGGACCTCACGCTGGAGCAGGCGCAGATCGCCAAGATCGATCTCAACCTGGACAAGCTGGACCTCAAGCCGGGCATGACGCTGCTCGACATCGGCTGCGGCTGGGGCGCCACCATGAAGCGGGCGATGGAGAAGTACGACGTCAACGTCATCGGCCTGACGTTGTCCAACAACCAGCACGCATACACGACGGACCTGCTCGAGCGCGTCGATTCCCCGCGCAGCTACGAGGTGCAGTTGCACGGCTGGGAGGAGTTCAGCGACCCCGTCGACCGCATCGTGTCGATCGAAGCCTTCGAGCACTTCGGCTTCGAGCGTTACCCCGACTTCTTCGAGAACTGCTTCGACATCATGCCCGACGACGGGCGGATGACGATCCAGAGCACCACCAGCTATCACCCCTACGACATGGCAGAGCGCGGGAAGGTCATCACGTTCGAGGGCCTGCGGTTCGTCAAGTTCATCATCACCGAGATCTTCCCGGGCGGCCGGATACCGACGGCCAAGATGATGCAGGAACACGGCGAGAAGGCCGGGTTCGTCGTCCCCGAGGTGCTGTCCCTGCGACCGCACTACATCAAGACCCTCGGCATCTGGGGCGACGCGCTGGAGGCCAACAAGGACGAGGCCATCGAGGTCACGTCGCAAGAGGTCTACGACCGCTACATGAAATACCTGCGGGGCTGCCGGCAGATGTTCGCCGACGAATACTGCGACGTCAACCTTGTTTCCTACCGGAAATCCGCTGCGTAACTCTGCGTCTACGCGCGGAACAAGATTGCCGCCGTTTCCCTGGTTCTCGGTAACTCAACCCGAACGCCCGTCGGCGACAGTATCTTTGGACCGATGACGGCTGATCCCCTGCGGAACTCGCTGCGAGCCATCTGGTCGGCCGCAGCGTCGTCGTGGGGAACGCACGCCGACTTCCTCGACACTCGTGGCGGGGTGGTCACGCGGGCGATGATTGACGCCGCAAGTCTTCGTCTCGGCGATCAGGTGCTCGAGCTTGCGTGCGGGCCGGGGGGCGTCGGTATGGCTGCGGCAGAGGTCGTGGGACCGAATGGCAACGTCGTGTTGTCCGATATCGCACCCGAGATGATCGCACTGGCCGACCAACGCTCCAAGGCCCGAGCGCTGGGCAATGTCAGCATCCGCGAGATCGACATGGAAGCAATCGACTTTCCCGACGCTTCGTTCGACGTCGTGTTCTGTCGCGAGGGGTTGATGCTCGTGCCCGACACCGCGAAGGCTGTCGCAGAGGCCTGTCGCGTGGTCCTGCCCGGCGGACGGGTGGTGTTTGCGGTTTGGGGTCCGCGCGATCGCAACCCGTGGCTGGGTGTGCTGCTGGACGTCATATCGCGGCGACTGGGGGTTCCGTTTCCTCCTCCGGGGGTGCCCGGGCCGTTTTCTCTTTCCGACGAGGGGTCGCTCGAAGCGCTCCTTTCGGCGTGCCTGCGCGATGTCGATATCCGTGAGGTCGAGACGCCGATGCACGCGGACTCTTTCCAACAGTGGTGGACGGTGGTGCCGTCGCTCGCCGGTCCGGTCCAACCCTTGCTGGCCTCGCTTCCCGACGAGATGACCGAGGCCATCCGTGGCGATGCGCAAGCAGCGTTTGATGAGTACGCGGGACCCGATGGCTACGAACTGCCCGGCGTCAGCCTCGTCGGGGTGGGCCGACGCTAGTCGGCGCCGGCGCGCCGGCTTGGTGAACAGCCGGGGAGCAATCCGCCTCCGTAAACGTATTCCGTTGCGCTGCAACAGGAACGCGTCGTCATCGAGGTGTCCGTCCACCTGTGCGGAACCGCAGTTTCCCGATGACATTGTCGATCGGAACGGTTCCCGTCGTGGGGTCGCCGGTGCACAACAACCCGCGTTGGACGTCGGACGGCGTGCTCGTGCAGTGCGCGCGCGAATCGGCCGAATGTGTGCGATTGTCTCCCATCACCCACAGCCGGCCGTCCGGCACCGTGACCGGGCCGAACTCGTTGCCCAGGCAGGGGTACACCCGGGGATCGGCCTTCATCGCGGCCGGGTCCAGGTACGGCTCGGTGACCGGTTTGCCGTCCACCGTGAGTCCGGTGCTCAGCTGGCACTGCACCGTCTGCCCGCCCACCGCGATGATCCGCTTGACCATGTCGTTCTCATCGGGGGGGCCAAACCCGACAACCGACAGCGCGTTCTGCAGCCATCGCGTCGCCGTGTTGGGTGACCGGATCGACTTGTAGCCGACGTTCCACGCCGGCGGGAAACGGTGGGGTCGGCGATCACCGGCGGTCGGGCGTGCCGCGAGCCGTATCCCTGATCCGCGGGGCCAGTTGCACGACTTCCGGCACGACGCTCGGATAGCTGTAGGCCGTTATCACCAGCGATACCAACGTGTTTGCGACGTCACGCAGGGCGGACATCTGTGCGGGGAGTTGCCCGTGTTCGACCCACGACTTGAACAGTTGCGCGAGGAGGTCGCGGTCGGCGCCGCGGAGAATCTCGGTGTCCTGGGTCGGGCCGATGCCGACTCGCACGATGGACAGCTCGGGGTGCTCACCGCGCCACGAGTGCAGGATCTCATCGAGGGCGGCCTTGCTCGCGCCGTAGGCGGCGACACCCGCGCGAGGACGGCCGACGTCGTTACTGGACGCGACCAACGCCACGCCGTTCTCGGACAGGTGCGGAAGCGCCGCGCGCAATACGTTGTTGGCGCCCAGCGTGTTGACGCTGAACGCGTGGATCCACGTGGCGAGGTCGGTGTCCTCGATGTGCGCGAACGGTACGACGGTGCTGGTGAACACCACGGCATCAAGGCCGCCGAGTGCGTTGGCCGCCGCGCCGACGACACCGGGGATGGCCGCCGGGTCCTCGACGTCGAGTTCGAATGCGGATCCGCCGGTGGCGTCGGCCAACTCGGTCAGCAGGTTCATCCGGCGCGCCGCCACACCGACCTTGGCGCCGCGTTCCGCCGCGCTCAGGGCGACGGCATGTCCGATTCCTGACGACGCGCCCACCACAAGCAGACGCAAACCGGCGGCATCGGCAGGCTGACCGCTCATGTTCTCTCCCGTTATTAGGACACCCTATGTTTGTGTGGACATTACCCCGCGGCAGGCAACCTCGTCCGCAGGTCCCTGCGGACGGCGGTGTGGCCCGCTATTCGAGGTTGCCCACTCCGGGGGTATAGCTCGGCGAGACCACGCCGGCAGAAGCGACCATGGTGGCACAGCTGATCACACCGTCGAATGTGGCGATCGGCGCATGCACGGTCAGCGCCGGAGCGGTTATCTCGACCGTTGAATTGGCGGTGATCGTGATACTGCCGCCGGATCCCAGCACCACCGACGTGCCGTTCGAGTGACGCAGGCGCACCTCGTGCGCACTCTGATCGATCACCAATTGATGGCCGCCGCCCAGCGATAGGGTCTGCGCCTCGCTGGGCGCCTGTGCCACCCCGCCCGTGGAGACCGCGCCCAGCACATAGGGGCGGTCCTGATCTCCGGCTCCGAATGCGACGACAACTTCCGTTCCTACCGCCGGTGGAACGTCCTGCGGATCTGTGCCGCGACCCACGACCGTCGCCCAGGTGCGGGAACTGCCGGCGATGCCCGGCGTTTCTATCTGAACGCGTCCTCGCTGGAACGGGTCGAGATTTCCAACCACGACAGCCGGATAGACGCCGAAGAACTTCTCGTCACTCACGCATTCATCATCCGCGAACACGGCGGCGACCGGGCGATTCGGGTGTGTATGCGCGCGCTGAGCGCGCCTGAACACACCGAAGTCGTGGGTATGGGCTAGCAGATGTTCGCCTTCGCCGACGTCCACAGCGCCGCGGCCTGCGCCGGGGTCAGGTCGATGTCGTTGCCCCGGACATCTTTGGGAAGCATGGCGATCACCTGCGCGTCGTATGCGCCCGACTTCGGTACCGCGCGGCACGCGGACTGGGCCCACATCGCCAGGGTGGTGAAGGCGTAGGCGGGGATACCCGCGGCCGCGAGGTCCTGGTTGAAGGCGTCGACGTTGGCGGCCGCGGCCGGAGGCGCCAACCAGACGGCAGCGACGACCAGTACACATGCGCAGAGCCTTGCCATGTCGTGACGCTAGGCGACGAGTCTGGACTGACGCTGTCAGTCAGTTGTGACTTCAAGTCGCGCATTATCCGTTCGCAAACCGTGCGGCTCGCGAATGATGGTCAACAACCACCTCACCGCTGCCCCGGAGGCGCCGATGGTCACCGCCACACCCACCAACATCGGCGAGGTGCTGCGCCAACTCGTCGACGAGGCGATCAACAAGGCCGCCGCGCAACCGGACCACCTCAGCGACTTCTTCGAGCAGGTCGAGGCGGACGCCAACAAGATCGTCGACACCGTCAAGCGGATACCCGACAACCTCGTCGACCAACTCGAGCAGCCGCCGTTCCGGCCGCCGGACTGGTGGTCGCTGCTGGTGTTCGCGCTGCTGCGCATCCGCGACCTGCTCGACGACGACCGCCTGACGGTCGGTTACCGCCACCCCGCCGGCTGGTCGCGAATGGTGACCCTGAATGTCTCCGAGAGCGCGGCGGACCCCGACAACACCGTGGTAGCCACCCTGGGCATCGCCCTCACCGACCCGGGTGTCACGCACGGACTCTGGCTGCAGGTGCTCAAGGACTTCGACATGGCTCTCGGGGCCGGGCCGCTGCGGGTGAAGCTGAAAGCCAACGGCGTCGCCGACTGGAAGTACACGATCGGTGCGCCGATGACCCCGCCGGGACCGGTGGCGCGGGCCGATATCGGAGTGCAGTGGACACCGTGGGATCCGGGCCTGAGCCCCGGTGCCGGGCCCGTCGGCTTCCAGATCGGCCCGCTGTGCCTGCAACTGGCGTTGGCATCGCCCACCGATCCGCTCTACCAGATCACGCTCGGGCTGGGCGCACCCGACGGCGCGGCGGGCCTGGACGCCAGCGTCGACGCGCACAAGTTCCTCGGTGATGCGCTCAGCAGCTTCATCGACATCGCGCCGTTGCACGAGAGCTACACACCCCAGTTGACCCTTACTGCCGGTGGCAGTCCGCAGTTCAGCCTCGGCCACCGCGGTCTGGGCTGACGGCAGGAGGATACCGATGGACGAAAAGCCTTCTGTGGACGTCGAACTCGCGGTCGGCGGCATCCCCGCCGGTCCCAACAGTTCGATCGGCATCGACCTCAGCGTCACCGCCGCACTGCCGCTGCCCGCGCTCCGGGTCGAGGTCGACCAAATGCGGGTCGGACTGGTGCTCGAACTCGTCCGCGGTGCCGACGGCTTCGAGGTGGTGCCCAGGGTGACCGGCCCGGACGGTCCCGCGGGAGCGGCCGTCGCGGTCGAACTGCCGGGTATCAGCGGCGGCGGGCAGTTGATCCTCGCCGGACGGGGAGTGGCGCGGCGCGGTGGCGCTGAGCATCGGCCCGCTCAAGGTGTCCGGCTACGCACTGCTGAGGCCCGAACTCGTTCCTCATCGTGATGAGCGGACGTTTCCCGCAGCCCGGCATCCAGATCGGATTCGGGTTCGCCGTGTCCGGGCTGGGCGGCATCTTCGGGGTGAACCGCCGCACCGACACCGCCGCGCTGACCGCGGCCGTGCTGGACGGCAGCCTCGGAAATCTGTTGTTCCCCAACGATCCTGAACGGGACATGCCACGCATCCTGGCGAACCTGCCCCGGATGTTCCCCCAGCAGCGCAGGTCAGGCCCTGCTCGGGCCGATGCTCGAACTCAACTGGTCCGGCGGACTTCTCAAGGGTCAGGCCGCACTGATCCTGGAGGGGCCCGACCCGATCAAGGTGAGCCTCATCGGCCGACTGGTCGTCGACCTGCCGGCCCCCGACATCGCGTTGGTCCACATCCAGGCGACCTTCGCCGCGATCGCGGACTTCGGCATTCCGGAACTGCGGATCGTCGCCAGCCTCACCGGCTCCTACATCGTCGGCCTGACCCTGACCGGTGACCTGTTCATCCTCATCCGCGGCGGCTCCGATTCGGCATTCGTGTTGTCGGCCGGTGGTTTCCACCCCGACGTGCGTCCACCCGCCGGCGTCCCGCCGTTGCAGCGGATCGGCGCGGCCATGGGGTTCGGGTTCGGCGAGATCCGCTACGAGTCGTACTTCGCCGTCACCACCACCAGTGTGCAGTTCGGCGCGAAGGCCGAGCTGCACGCCGAGGTGGCCGACTGCGGGATCCACGGCTGGTTCAGCTTCGACGCACTCATCGAATGGCTGCCCCGATTCCACTTCAGTGTCGGGATCACCGCCGGCGTCGAGGTGGAGGTGTTCGGCGAAACCCTGCTCGGCATCAGGTTGCAGGGCTCCCTGGAGGGGCCGTCGCCCTGGCACGTCAAGGCGCGCGGCGAGGTGGAGGTGCTTCTCGTCTCGGTGTCGATCAGCATCGACGAATCGTTCGGCGACAGCCCGGCCCCGCTGACCTTCGTGCCGGACATCGCCGCCGAACTGGTCAAGGCCGTCTCTGATCCCGGGTCGTGGACGCTGCACCCACCCAGCACCGACACCGACGGCGTCGTGCTGTCCGCCGCCGCGGCGGCATCGGTGGCCAAGGGGACTCTGCTGCACCCGGCGGGCAGCCTGCAGGTGCGCCAGCGGCTGCTCCCGTTCGGAGTGACCATCGACCGGTTCGGCGGCTACGCGGTTCCCGCCCAGCGCTGGGTGCTCACCGGGGTTAGGCTGCGCGCGGGAGCCGATCCGCTGCCGCCTCAGGTGATCACCGATCAGTTCGCGCTCGGCATGTTTCGCACCATGAGCCGCGAAGAGCAGCTGGCCACAACATCATTCAGCCAACAGCCGTGCGGCGGCACCATCACGGCCGGTGGGGTTACCACCGCGGCGCCCCGCAGCACCGACCTGGACTGGGAGACCGTCGTCGTCGCCCCCGTCCTGAACCGCGACCGGCCGCTGCTGCACCGCGGCGTCCTCGACGCGGCGCATCTGAGCGCGCTGCGCAACCTCGACGTCGCGCCGCTCGTCCCGAGTTTCGCGAGGGCGCTCGACATCGCGTGGCCGGTGCAGGCGACGGTCAGCGTGCTGGCGGAGACACCCGTCGCGGTGGTGCCCGACGCCGCGGTGGTCGGCCTGGTCCCGGATGCGTCCTCCGAGCGGTTCGACACCCAGGTGTCAGCGATCGACGTCGCACGCCGGCTCAGTGCCCAGGGTGCGAGATCAAGCGTTGTCGAGCAATGGGAGCTGGCATGAGTGTGCTGAACTTCGCGTCGTGGTCGCAGCCCGCGACGGCCGCCGCCGACGCCGACGTCGATCCCGCCGACAGCCAGCCGGACAACCCCGCCGACCCGCCGGCCCGTCGCGCCCTTGCCCCGGTGGCGTTGGTTCAGGACGACGTCTCCGGTGGCAAGCAGGAGGCGGGTCCGACCACCGTGATCGAGATGCTCGGTCCGGAAGGCGTCGTCGGCCTGGAAGCCGGTCAGATCAGCGGCCGGTTCCCCGTCCCGGGGTCGACCGGTTCGGAGGCCGTCAATCTCGCTGCGGTGGAGTTCAATTCGACCGATCTGCCATGGCGGTTCTCCCCGGCGCGGGCCGGCGACGCACAGCGGTTGCGGCCCTGGCTGGTCCTGGTGGTGGTGCCCGCGAACATCGCGATCATGCCCGCCGCCCCGCTTGCCACCATGACCGTGCCGGTGCGCCACCTGCCCGACCTCGCCGAGAGTTGGGCCTGGGCGCACGTCCAACTCGACGGGACGGGCCGTTCCCGGCTGCTGTGCCCGCGCAAGCTGCCACCCGACAGCACGCTGCGCGCCGTCGTCGTGCCCGCCTTCCGCGGCGGTGTGCAGGCCGGACTGAATCAACCTGTCGTCGCCGCAACCGTGCACACCCCGGCCTGGCTCCCCGGTCAACCCGACGACGCGGTACTGCCGGTGTACGACTGGTGGGAGTTCTCGACGGGTAAGGACGAGGACTTCGAGTTTCTCGCCCGCCGCATCCAGCCGGCACCCCGGGAGATGCTCGGCGACTTCGGCTATCGCCGGGTCGACATCAGCAATCCCTGGCCCGGGGAGGAACCGGTCCCCACCGGTTCCGCGGTCGTCTCGGTCGGCGGAGCATTGCGCCCACTGGGCCCGGCGCCGGCCCCGCTACCGCCCGAACAGGTTTCGGCATTCGCGACACGCATCGCCGACGCCGTGCAGGCGACCGCCGACGGCGACCTCGGCCCACCACTGCGGGGCGGCAGGCACGCCCGGCGCACCGAGATCGTCACCGCCGGGGGGGACTGGCTCGACGACGCCAACCGCGATCCGGCCCACCGGATGGCCGGCGCCCGTGGATCGGACTGGGTGATCGCCAACCAGGAGCAGCTGATGGCCGAGGCCTGGACGCAGGCCGGCCAGATCCGGGAAGCGGCCAGGCGGCTGGCGCTGAGCCGGGCCGCGGTCGCGATCACCGAATCGCTGCAGTCTCGTCACCTCGACAACCTGACCACCGACGAACTGCTCACGGTGAGCGCACCGGCCGCCGCGCGGGCCCGCCTCGGCGGCGCGGTCGACCAGCCCACCGTGCAGGCCGCGCTGGGGATCAGCGTCGCGCCGACCGGTGTGCACAGCACGACCCTGGCGCGGCTGATCCGCCCCGCCGGTGTCGTCGGGCGGGCCACCCGCGCCACCACCCTGGTGTCCAGGGCGACCGCCGGTGAGATCACCCAGACGGTGACCACGGGCTACTCGACGTCCAAACTGGCAACGATCGCCACGGCGAAACCGCCCGCGGCCGAACTGAATGACGTGGTGACAGCGCGGTTGAACACGGCCACCATCGACACGACGGCCGCTGCGGCGACGTCGATGTGGGTGGCCACCAAGGTTGCCCAGAACCAGGGTGTCGCCCTGTCCGCCAGCTTCACCACGGTGATCGGCGCGACCAACCTGCTTGCCGGACCGTCGAGCCTGCACACCACACTGGCCAGCCGCGACGTGCGCACCAAGCTGGCGCTGGCGATCACCCGCGACCAACTGGTCTCCAGCGCAACGGCTTCGGCGGTGGCGGTCAACCCGGACGGCGTGCGGATTTCCGCGGGCGCCCTGTCCAGTCTGCTCCGCGGCTCGTTCGACGCCGTCGCGGCGGTACGACGACGGCTGGCGTCCAACATCATTCGCGCCGACAGCCCGATGCCCGACCTCGACCCGGTGCTGCCCACCCCGGAGGTCCCCGTGCCGATGTCGACGGCGATGCTCGAACGCGATCCCGAGTGGTTCCTGCCCGGCATCGGCGGGTTCCCGATGGACCGGGCCAACCTGCTCACCACCGACGACGCGTTCGTGGAATCGGTGCTGCTGGGCGCGAATACCGAACTGCTGGGCGAGTTTCTGTGGCGCGAGTTCCCCACCGACCGGCGCGGAACACCGATCGGGCGGTTCTGGCCGCGCCCCGACGGGGGCGCCGACATCAAACCCATCCATCAGTGGAGCGGCCCGCTGGGTTCCCACACCACCGCGGTCAGCCAGTCCAACACCACGATCATCCTGATCCGCGCCGAACTCTTCCGCCGCTACCCGAACACGGTGGTGCTGGCCGCGCGCGCCGAACTGGACCCGACGAACCCCGACCACGTCCGGCCGGCCGGCTCGCTGGACAACTGGCTCAAGCCGGTGTTCACCCTCGTCATCGACCCGAGCACCCGGGTGATCGCGTTCCCGGTGCCGAGCACCGAGGTGCAGCAGCCGCTCACCGCGCTGGCGCCGGGATGGTTCTTCGTGATGGTCGAGCCACCCACCAGCATCCGGTTCGGCTTCGACCTGCGCACCGAGCCACCGACGGCCGCGCCGCCGCCACCGACCCCGGGGGACTGGAACGACCTGACGTGGGACCACGTCATCGACGAACGCGGATTCGCCACCGCGCGCCGGCCCGTGAGCGTGCAGAACCCGCCGCCGTCGGGGCAGGTCTGGGGTGGCAGCGCGGCGTGCGCGGCCGACGTCGCCCGCATTGCACTGCAGCGCCCGGTCCGCGTCGCGCTGCACGCCGCGACCATGATCCCGGGCGCGGGGATGGTGTGATGCAGAGTCACACCGTCGTCGCCGGCGACACCCTGTGGGCCCTGGCGCAACGCTTCTACGGCAGCGGCAACCTGTACCCGGTCATCGCCGCCGCCAACGCAATTCCCAATCCCGACCACATCGAAGTGGGTCAGGTTCTGAGCATTCCCGACACCCCGCTCACCGATGTTTCGGGCACGCGGAGCTACATCGTGGTCGCCGGTGACACCCTGTCCGCGATCGCGCAGAAGTTCTACGGCAACGCGCGGCTGTTCGCGGTCATTGCCGCGTTCAACAAGATCCCCGACCCCGACCACATCAACGTGGGCCGCGTGCTGATCATCCCGGCGGTCAGCACCGTATACGTCGTGGCGCCCGGCGACACGTTGTTCGCCATCGCGCAACGGTTCTACGGCGACGGCCTGAAGTTCGGTGTGATCGCCACGTTCAACGGCATCGGAAACCCGAACCTGATCTTCCCCGGACAGGTTCTCGCCATCCCCGGGGTCGCCGCGCCGACCCGGCCGCGCAGCCCGGTGTCGGCGTTGCGGCGGGCGGTCGACGCCGCCGAAATCGAGTTCGACCGCTTCGACGCCCTGGTCAACACCAGCCCTCCGCTCGCCGCGAAGTTCGGCGCTGCCCGCGCCACCGCGAAACAGCGGCTGGACGACGCGAGATCGGCACTAGCGCAGGCGATCACGGCCGAGCCGGCAATCTGGGCCGACGCCCCGCTGGTACCGGCGCTGCTGGTGCCGGTGCGAATGGAGGTGCGCTACCGGCCCAACGAGCAACAACCCGACGCCGAGCCGGCACTGGCGATCCGGGTGGTCCCCGACGACATCGCGGTGCATTCCTTCGAGGCCGAACTGACGGACGCTGAACACGCTGCCGCACAACAGTATTGGACCACCGTATCGGTTGCCGGCGTTACCGACCGCGATATCGCCGCCGGGTGGACCACCATCCTCGGCCAGCTCGGTGCGGCCCGCGCCGCGTGGGCGGTGGAGGCGATGCATCCGCAGACCGGCGCCGGGGGCGTCCTGGAGTTCCCCGATGTCGGGCGGCGAGCCTCGACGTGGACCCGGGCGGCGACCAGCCTGCTGCTGCCGGACCGTTTCGTGTTCCGGGGCTGGCGGCGCGGAAAGCTGGTGTTCGAGGTCACCGGCGCCGACATCCCGTCGGACCTGGCCATCGGCCCGGACCCGACCGACCTGTCGCAGCCCGGTCAGCATCCGCTGGGCTGGTCGGCCGCCAGCGCGTGGATGGTGGACTTCGACGAGGCCCTGCGGGTCGGGATGGGTGCCCTGGTGCCGCTGACCGGAACCGACGTCGGCTTCGACGAGATCGTCGTCGTCGGTGTGTCGGACCGCCGGCCCGACACCGCGAGCACAGACCTGGCCCGAAGCCTGCAGGGTCACCTCTACACCCGCGGCCTGGCGTTCCTCCCCGATGCCTCGCCCACCAACAACACCACGGCCACCCGCTCCGAGTGGAGCAGCGCGCCGGCGATGCGCACACCCGCGGAGGTCGATGCGGCGGTCGACGCCGAGGACGTCACGCTGTCGCAGCCGGGGGTGGTGCTTTCGCGGGCATTCGGACTCGGTCCGACCGGACCGGCAGCGACTCCGGGGCGGCGCGATCTGCTGGCCGCGCGGGGCGGCACCGATCCCGGGGACGATGCCGCGATACGCCGAGGGCACGAGATGATCGCATCGCTGTACCGGGGGGAGGAAAAACCTACGGGTTGGCTGACCGACCCCCTTGCACACACCCATCTGGTCGACGTGGTCAGGCCCGCAGGTCCGTTGCCCCCCATCAGGATTGGCCGACAGCCCTACGGGGTGCTACCGGTGACGCCGTTATCGCTGTGGGCGCCGGCCGACGGCGAAGTCCTGCCGACCGACATCCTGACCCGGTTGCAGCGCCTGCACGGCCTGATCGGCCGCTACCTGCCGATGTCGCCGCGGGTCGGTCGCGGGCCCGACCAGGACGATGTGCTGATGGGGCTGCTCCGGCGCACACCGACGTCGGCCGGGGTGCGGTTCGCCCAGGTTACGGTGGGCTTCAGCCTGTTCGAACCGAAACTGCTCGACGGCGTGTTTCCGAAACTGTGGTGGCGCGTAGACGGATACACCGCACTGGCCGAGCGGGGCGCGCCCACGCTCATCCCCACACCGGACGTGGCGTCCTCGTCGCTGAAGTTCATCGACGACTTCGAAGCGGCCCAGGCCTCACGTGAAACGTTGGCCGACGAACCGCCGCCACCTCCGATGCCCGCCTGGATGACGTGGAGCTCGGGCCTCGACGCGCCGGCCCGGGCCGCCGTGGGGCTGTACTGGAACCTCACGCTGGACTTCGCCGGCACGGCGCTGTTCATCTCGCTCTTCTTCCTCAAGTTCGCTCGCGACGTGGAGTTGACGCCGAACGCCAGTCAGGAGGACCTCGACAAGGTCGAGCAGGGTCGCCCCGCGCTCAAGTTGTTCCGCGACGCACTGTCCGATCTGGCGACGTTCGAGCCGAAGGTGGTCGTCGACCAGGGCGCCGTCGACCGCCAGTTCGCCGGTGCCATCGAAGCGCTGACCCACCGGGTGGATTCCTGGGTGACGTCGTTGGCCACCACCAGACTTCGCGCCCTGCGCGAAAGCCAGCAGACCGGGATCCGGCTCGGTGCCTACGGCTGGCTCGTCGACGTCGAACCGACCGCCCCCGGCGCCCGCAAGGCCGACGCCGGATGGGTGCTGACCCCGTCCCTGACGCACGCGGCCACCGCCGCGGTGCTGCACTCCGGGTGGGCGGCGCATTCGCATCCCGACGCATTCGCCGTCGATCTGACGTCCGACCGGGTACGCCGCGCGCAGGCCGTCCTGACCGCGCTGCGCGACGGCCGCACCCTCGAGGAGCTGCTGGGCTATCAGCTGGAACGTGCGCTGCACGACGGTCTGGCCGACGACCTGATCGCCCCGTTGCGGGAAGCGTTCCCCCTGCCGCCGGTGGACCCGGCGCTCGGTGACGGTAGTGAGGCGCGCGCCGAGCACGGCCGTCGGATCGTCGTCGACGGCGACGCGGCCCGGCGCGGTGGTGCGGGCTTCATCGCGGCGGCCCGACTGCTGCCCGTCGAGGACGGCAAGATCGTGTTCGGCCCGCGGATCAAGGTGCCGCTGGAGCATCTGGATGTGTTGGCGCCGTTGTTCACTGCGCTCGACGACACCGTCGACGCGGTCGGCGATCTGCTACTGGCCGAGGGGGTGCACCAGCTCGTCGGCGGTTCGCCGCTGCGGGCCGGGCTCACCGCCGACACGGTGGGTCGCGCCAATCCGGTGCCGGATCGCCTGGACGTCATCGCCACGCCGCGCAACCACGTGACCGTCACCCACGCCGTCGGCTGCGCGGTCGCGCCGTCGGCGGATCCGTGGCCGTCCTCGGCACGCGCCGAACTGGACCCCGTCGCCGAGATGGTCGCCGCCTGGGCACTGGGTGAGCCGGAGGACTGGACGGTGGTGGTGACACCGGCGGGCGGAGCGCCGGACTCATCGACGCTGGGCGATGCCGGGGTGGCCGCCATCGACGTGGTCGCCGAGCTCACCGCGCCGGTGGACGGCAGTGTGCTGGCCGCGCGGATCCGTACGCGGCGCGGCATCGAGGGGACGGTGCGCATCACTCGCGCCGACGGTCTGGGTGGTGACGCGGCGCTGCCGATGCTGAGCCAGACCATCCGCCAGGTGCTCGTCGCCGCGCGGCCGGCGTCGATGTCGGCGGCCGCCCTCACCCCGCGGGCGCCGGGGGACAGCGCCGACCTGACCGCCGTGGCCGCACGGGTCAGCGACTGGTGGGCGAAGGTGCAGCAGGCGCTGACCGCGTGGCCGGACGGGTCGTCGGACGAGCAGACCGCCGCGATGCGCACTCTGGCCGAATTAGGCTTGGCGGGAGCGGGTTTCGACACGCCAACGGTGGTCGGCGCCAGCCTGGCACAGCGGTGGGCGACCGTCACGCTCCCTGCGACGGACGCCCCGGAGGACCCGGAGGCCGCCGACCGCTGGCTGAACGCGCTGCGCGACGGTGTGGGTGCGGCGGTCGGTGGCTGGTTCCTCGGTGCGCCGCTGTGGGCGGATGCCGCCGGCGGCTGGTCGTCGCTGGGCGGGGAGGAGCCCACCGGTGACCCGGTCGACCAGGACGACGTGGAGGACTGGCTGGGCGAGCACCGCGACGTGCGGTCGGGAGTGACGGCGCTGCTGGACGCGGTGCAGGCCAGCGGCTCGGTGGGCAGTGGTGTACCGAAATGGCTGGTGCGCCAGCATCGTTTGGCCACCAACGGGGACCCGCAGACCGGCTGGGTGGCCCGGCGTCATCCCGGTCTGCGCTCGGCCACGCACCTTGCCGTCATGCGGATCGGCCCGGATGCGGGGCCGTCGCGGGCGCTCCTGGTGGTTGATCAGTGGGTCGAGACCGTGCCGGCCGCGGCGCGCGAAGGCAAGGCGGTGCCCGAGCAGGCAGCGGGCCTGGGGTTCCGTTTCGATCGGCCCGACGCATGTGCACCGCAGGCGGTGCTGTTGGTGGCGCCACCGGACCGGGGCCGCGGCTGGTGTCTGGAGGATGTGCACGCGGCGGTCGACGAGACGCTGTGGTGGACCAGGGCGCGCGCACTGGATTGCGACGATTTGCCGGAACTACGTTGGGTTTTGGGATGAGCACGCACTACATACCGGTTACCCGGTCCACGGGCGTCGAGGATGGGCTGTCCGCCCGGCTGGCCGACCCGCTGTGGATGCTGGCGCGGCAGTGGCAACTCGGGGAATTCCGCGGTGACGACGCCGGATCGGCGGTCTCGGTGACGTTCGCCGGGGCCGCGCACCACCCGACCTGGTGGCGCCCCGAACGGGAAGCCGATCCGGCGTCATGGCAGCGGTGGACCGTGAACGACATGCCGCTCGAGACGCTCATCGAAGCCGAGCCCGAGATGGGCACCGCCCGCCTCCGGTTACGCATCGACGGGGGAGCGCGGGCCCGGCGGATGCTGGTGGCTGCCGGACTGAATGCCATGGCGGCCAAGCTGATCGGACTGGCCCCGTGGCCCGACGAGACGCCGGTCCGAATGGGCGCCGCCGATGCGCTCAGCGTGACAGCCGTTGCCGACGGCGCCGCCCTGGCCCCGCTGGCGGAATCGTGGACGGGCGGTGCGGCCCTGCCGGCCGCGCTCGGCGGAACGGCTGTGCAGCAGTCGGCGTTCGTCGAGGCGATGCAAGCGTGGTTGGCCTGGTGGCAACCGCGGGTCGCGGCGCTGGGCGTGGACGCGGCGCCACCGACCGCCGACCCGCCGGCCTGGGATCGGCACCGGCTCGAGCACAACGGCACGCTGGCGTTCGCGGCCGCTCCCACGGTCCGGCTGCACCTGGATCAGTATCCGGGTGGCGGGGTCGACTGGCACAGTGCCGACGCCGTCACCGGCGCGCCCGAGGACCTGCCGGCAACCCCCGTGCCCGAGCCGTTTGCCACCCCACAACCGTTGCAGGAGAACAGCATTCCGCTGCCAACGTCCTTCGCCGGGATGGCCGCGGCCCGGTTCTGGGAATTCGAGGACGCCACGGTCGACTACGGGTCGATCGACGCGTCCCCGGCGGACCTGGCGCGGCTGTTGCTGGTGCAGTTCAGCACGGTGTACGGCAACGACTGGTTCTCCCTCCCGGTCCGGCTGCCGGTCGGCGCGCTCGTCCGGGTGGACGCGGTGCGCGTCACCGACTCGTTCGGCGGTGTGCACGAGTTGAACCCGTTCGCCCGCACCAGTGCGGGCTGGCGGATGTATGCGCTGCGGGCCCCCGACGATCGTCCGGAGCTGGGTCTGGACTACTACTGGTCCGCGCCCACCCTGGCCGCCCGGCTGGTCAGTCCGGCGGTGGAGACCGTCACGATCCGCCGTGACGAGATGGCCAACACCGCGTGGGCCGTGGTGCAGGAGGCCAGGGATTCGTTCGGCCGGACATTCCGGGTGCCCGACGACAAGCCGGTGATGCCGGCGGTGACGGATCCGCCGCAGTACCTCGTCGAAACACCGGTGGCGGACAACTGGTTTCCCCTCGCCCCCGAGCCGGTGGACATCGACTCGATCAAGTTGGTGCTGCGCGCGCTGGTGCGCCGGGCCCATGGCGTGGTCGTCGAGGCGCACCCGCCCGGCGAGATCCTGGCCGGCGGCGCGGACTGGTGGATCCATGAGGAGGAACTGGGCCGGGCCGGTCTCACGCTGGACCGCCGGGTCAAGGTGGGGCGCTGGCATGACGGCAGCCGGCACCGCTGGATCGGGCGCAACGTGTGGCCGGGCGTCGGGGAGGCGAACAGTGGGCTGCTGTGGGACACCGTCGTTGAATAGGCCTGCTGAATGACGGTCAGGCCAGCGTGGTGCCGGCCGCCCGGTGACGCAGTTCTGCGCCCAAGGGGCCGGCCAGCACCGCGTCGATCGCCTTGCGCAGGTCGCCGATCGTGAGGGTGCCTGCCGGTGTGCCGTCGGCGGCCGCGGGGGCGATGTCGCGCAACCGGGGCGGATAGGGCGCGCTCGCGACCACCGTCGCATCGCCGAGACCCGCCACCGGCGCGCCGCTGAGCAGCACCGCCAACGGCCAAACCGGGTCGGCCTGCCAGCCCAGCGACTGCAAATAGCTTGCCAGAATGGCGATCTGGGCGGGCACCCCGGCCTCGAGGATGGTCTCGGGGGGGTCGGTCCAGCCGCCGGCGTCGAGTTGGGTGGTGTTCATCTGCGCGATGCCGTAGAAGCCCAGCGGATGGTAGGCACTCGGGCGCAGCCCTGACAGCAGGTAGCCGACCGCCAGCTGCGTTTCACCCGGCGCATTGAGTGCGGCGGCCAGGTCCACGAAGGCGCGCACGTCGGCGTCACTCAGCGTCGCCGTCACGTCGGCGAGGACGTTCCGGACGGTGCCGTAAAGCACGGTGGCGTCGACGATCCGGTCCGTCAGCGGCAGCCCCGGGAATACCTCGGCCGCAGATTTCGTGACCATTGCCACGCCCTGGATGAACGCCACCCGTTGCGGGTTGTCCGAGGTGAACCAGCGCAACGGTTCGCCGGGCAGCGCAAGCATCGGCGAGGTCGCATCCAGCGGGAAGGGTATCGGCGGACCGACCGAATTGTCGCGCAGATCAACGAGTTCCGCACTGTTGGTGGCGCCGTGGCGCAACATGACGATGGGGCCTACGTCCCAGGATGGCATGTGCACCTGGAACTCGACATTGCTGAAGATCCGTGGGTCGGGCGTCAGTGCGCCCTTGGCCACATCGAGATGAGTGGTCGGGTCGAATCCGGGGGAGCCGCCGGTGATCGACAGCACCGTCGCCGATGAGGGATGCAGGCCCCGCACCACCTCGCTGACCACGCCGGCGTTGTCGGGGAAGATGCCGGTCATCGACGGCCAGATGTCGACGATGTTGTGGGCCTTCGACCAGGCCCGGGCACCGTCGGGCGTCGTGTCGAACCACGCCACCTGGGTGCGGGTGAAAAAGTACGCACGGTAGGGCACATCCGCTGCGGGCATAGTTCAGGATTGCGCACCTGGCGCGTTGTCACATCGGTATCGGGCTACCTGATTCGAGGATCACCAGACGTGCATGCTCGCCGACAGCTTCGCCTCGGCGGCGTTGATCGCGTCGGCGAACTGCTTGGTCTGCGTATCGGTGGTGTCGGGGCCGTAGGACTTGCAGATCTGCTCGCCGGACGCGATCTGCGTAACGGCGTCGGACACCAACGAGTTGATGTCATCGTTGGGGGAGGGCAGCGCCCCACCGAGGGAGCGCCCCGCGTCCCCGAGCTGCGTGCACAGCGAGGCGACGCTGTCGAAATCCTGATTACCCATCGCGAAATCGATCGCGCGAGTGGTCTGCTGCAGCGCCGTCAGGGCCGTGGCGGTGCGCTTGTTCCATTCCGTGGCCTGATCCTTCCCCGGCGTCGTCGTCGGTGATGCCGGCGCGGAGGGAAGGATCGTGCTGACGGTGCCGTTCCGGGGAATCGTGGCGTCGGGGTTGTCGCAGCCCGACAGGACGGCAGCGGCGGCGAGTGCCGCGAGTATCGCGCGAATCATGGCCGCGATCGTACCGATACCCGATTACCGGTTCTGGAAGCGCGGTGTGCGCTTCTCAGCAAACGCCCGGGGCCCCTCTTTGGAGTCCTCGGACAAGAACACCGGAATCCCGTTGCGGGTGTCGGGTCCGAAGGCCTCGTTTTCGTGCATGCCCTCGGATTCCCGGATGGTCTTCAGGATCGCCTTGACGGCCAGTGGGCCGTTGTTGTTGATGACCTCGGCGATCTCCAGCGCCTTGGTCAAGGCCTGGCCGTCGGGGACGACGTGCCCGATCAGGCCGAACTCCCTGGCCTCGGCGGCAGTGATGTGCCGACCGGTGAGCAGCAGGTCACAGGCGATGGTGTACGGAATCTGGCGGACCAGCCGGACCGCCGAGCCGCCCATCGGGTACAGGCTCCACTTCGCCTCGGAGATGCCGAACTTCGCGCTCTCGCCGGCCACCCGGATGTCGGTGCCCTGGAGGATCTCGGTGCCGCCGGCGATCGCCGCACCCTCGACAGCGGCGATCAGCGGCTTGGTGAGCCGCCGGCCCTTGAGCAGACCGTCGATGCGCGACGGGTCGTAGCCCTCTTTGAAGGTGTCGCCCGGCGGCTTGCTGTTGGCGCCCTTGAGGTCCATGCCCGAGCAGAACGCGCCGCCGGCGCCGGTGAGGATGCAGGTGCGGATGTCGTCGTCGCTGTCGACGCGATCCCACGCTTCGACCATGGTGGCCAGCATTTCGCTGGTCAGCGCGTTGCGCCGCTCGGGCCGGTTCATCGTGACGATCAGGGTGTGTCCCCGCTGCTCGACGAGGGCGTGGGGCTGGCTGGCCGGCTCGCTCATGCCCGGACTGTAACACGTTCTAGTTTTTGCCTTTGTCCTGTCTGCCTACCGAGGCTCTGTTCCGGTGCTCAGGGGAGACCGCCAACACGGTCGCTGTTTCCCGTGAACCGGCTGTTTCCACAGCCATGGTGGCGATCTCGTCGTAGGACCCGAAAGAGGGCCCCGGCTATGCGCCGGTTAGGGAGGTGTGAATCCGTCAGATCTTGAGGTAGCCCTTGTCCGCGGGGATCTGGGCGGCGGTCACCAACGACGACTCGTCACCGGCCAGCCACAGCACGATGTCGGACACCAGGTTGGGCGCGGCCAGCGAATCGGTGGGCAGCGCGCCGGGGGAGAAGCTGTGGATGTAGGTCTGATGGTCGGCGAACATCTGGTACATCGCCGTGTCGTTGCCCATCGGGGTGTCGGTGCCGTAGGGATGCACCGAGTTGACCCGGATGCCGTACTCGCCGAGTTCGACGGCCAGGGAATTGGTCAACGCGACGACACCGAACTTGGTGGCGCAGTAGTGCCCGCACCCCGGCACCGCCTTGATCCCGGCGGCCGAACTGATGTTGATGATCGAGCCACCGTTGCCGGCGTCGATCATCGCGGGCACGGTGGCCCTGATGGTGTTCCAGACGCCGGTCAGGTTGATGTCCAGCGTTTCCTGCCACTGCTCGGCGGAAATCTCCCAGAGCCGGCCCCAGTTCAGGACGCCGGCGTTGGCGACCACGATGTCCAGCCGACCGAACTGCTGCACGGCCTCGGCGACCACACGCTGCTGGCCGGCGGCGTCGCGCACGTCCACCTCGGCGGCCAGCACCTTGCGGCCCTCGTTCTCGACCAGCCGCACGGTCTCGGCGAGATCCTCCGGTGTCGAGTGCGGATAGCCGTTGTGTTGGGCGACGGGGCCGCACGCGTCGATTGCGACGACGTCGGCCCCGGCGCGCGCCAGCCGGACACAGTGCGAGCGGCCCTGCCCGCGCGCCGCGCCGGTGACGTAGGCGACCTTTCCGGTCAGATCGGTTGTCATGCGGGCAACTCCCTGGCTTCCCAAAGCTGTTCGGCGTTGGTGTTCGGGCCGCTGAACTCGTAGTCGGTCAGTGGCGACCGGCGGGCGAAGCGGCGTGAGGCGGTGATGGTCTGCGGCCGGTGATACACCGTATCCCCTTGCGAGTTGACGAAATACGTGTTCAGCCCCGGATTACACGCGGTCAGATACAGATGCACGATTCGGCCCCGACGCTGCATCTCGGCGTTCCATTCGGTGTACGCGGCGTCGCTGGCGGCGACCGCCTGCGCCCCACGTCCGCGCGCCTCGGCGATGACGCGCACCGCATGGGTGGCCATGGTCTCGACGAAGTCGAACCACGCGAAGCCGACGAAGCCCAGCGGCCCGACGAGCTCCCACCGGTTGGGCACCTGCGGGTGGCACATCCCGGCGTAGGCTCGCAGGCCGTTCGCCCGGTACTCGTCGGCGATGTCGAATCCGTTGCGCCCCAGCACCGTTCCCGGCCGATAGGTCTCGGGATCGGTCCACAGCTCGTAGCCGGTGGCGGTGACGATCAGGTCGGCCGGATGCAGCACACCGTCGGCGGTCTCCACCCCCGTGCCGGTGATGCGCCGAATGGGCGTGGTGATCAGACTTGTCGAGGGCCGGTTGAAGGCCGGCAGGAACGTACTCGAGATGACCGGTCGCTTGGCCATGATGCCGTAGCGCGGCAGCAGCGCCCGGCGGGTGGCCGGGTCGTCGACCGTGGCCCGCAGCAGCAGCCGGTACAGGAATCGGCTCCAGCGGTCGTAGAAGGGCATGGCCGCCACCAGCATCCGGTCGGGCAGTCGGTTGAACACGTGGAACAGCGGCGCCAGCATCGCCGCGTCCATCAACCAGCGGCCGAGCGCATTGACCGCACGAACGGATCCCGGCACCCGGAAGATCGTGCGCATGACCGGTGGAATGTCGAAGTCCACCTTGGGCAGCACCCAGGCGGGCGTGCGCTGGTAGACGTCCAGCGATGCCACCGAGTCCGACAGCGCGGCGGCGATCTGCACACCTGAGGAACCGGTGCCGATCACCGCGACGCGTTTTCCGGTGACATCGTAGGAGTCGTCCCAGTCGTTGGGCCGCAACACCTCTCCGCGGAAGTCCGCGAGGCCGTCGATATCGACCTGAGGTTTGGCGTTGACGTACCCGCCGACCGCGCTGATGACGAACCGGGCGGTGATCTCCGCACCGTCGGCCAGTTCCAGACGCCACAGCGACTCCGCGTCGTCCCAGACCTGCCGGGTGACCTCGCACCCTGTGCGCAGGTGCGGATAGAGGTTGAGCGTGCGCGCGGTGTCTCGCAGATACCGGTTGATCTCGGGCCCGGGCGCGAAGAAGCGGGTCCAGTTCCTGTTCGGTGCGAAGGGGAACTGGTACCACAGCGACGGGATGTCGACGGCCAGTCCGGGATAGTGGTTGTCGCGCCAGGTCCCGCCGAAGTCGTCGCCCCGTTCGAGGATCACGAAGTCGGTGATGCCGTGTCGCCGCAACAGGTGGCCGCACGTGATACCGCCGGGTCCGGCTCCGATGACGGCGACGTGGAAGTCGGGGTGGGTCACGTGAACAAGTTAGCGAATCTGTTCACTATCGGGGGGAGAATGAATGCCGTGAACGAACGCAACGCCAGAGTGGCCGATGCCGTGGCCGCCGCCGGTATCGAACCGGCCGTCACGATCCTGGCCGCTGACGCGAAGACCGCGGCGGCTGCCGCCGAGCAGCTGGGCTGTGAGGTCGGGGCCATCGCCAACAGCCTGGTATTCGAGTGCGACGGCGAACCGCTCCTGGTGATGGCCAGCGGCGCGGCCCGCGTCGACACCGATGTGCTGGCCCGCAACGTCGGGGCGCAGCGGATCGTCAAGGCGAGTCCGCAACTGGTGCGCAGCGCGACGGGACAGGTCATCGGCGGGGTGGCTCCCACCGGCCACCCGAGCAGGCTGCGCACGGTCGTCGACGAATCGCTGGCACGGTACGACGTGGTCTGGACCGCCGCGGGCACGCCTGATTCGGTCATGCCCCTGACCTACGAACAGCTGCTCGCCGTCACCGGGGGTGTCGAGGCCGTCGTGCGCTGATCACCGCGACGGCTGAGTCAATGCCGCGTATCTGCTCAGGTGGTGGTCTGTCGAGCCGAACTCGTACTGCATCGCGGTCAGCCGCTTGAAGTAGTGCCCGATCGCGAGTTCCTCGGTCATGCCCATACCGCCGTGCAGTTGGACGGCGTTCTGCCCGACGAAGCGGGCCGCGCGGCCCACCGTCACCTTGGCCGCGGACACCGCACGGGCCCGCAGTGCCGGCTCGGCGTCGAGGTTGAGCACCGCGAGGTAGACGGCGGCGACGGCCTGTTCGACCTCGATGTACATGTCCACCATGCGGTGCTGAAGCACCTGGAAACTGCCGATGGGCTGACCGAACTGATGGCGCTGCTTGGCGTATTCGACGGTGTCGGCCAACACTTTTCGCATGCAGCCGACGGCCTCGGAACACACCGCCGCGGCGCCTTCGTCGAGCGCCCGGGCCAGCGACGGCCCCGCCTCGCCGAGCAACGCGTCGCCGGACAGTCGGACCTCGTCCAGCAGCAGATCCGCGGCGCGCCGGTCGTCGATCGTGCGGAAGCAGTGCGCCGTCATCCCCGGCGGCGGGGACGCGGCGTCGAACTCGGTGAGGAACAGTGACATCCCGTCCGGCGTCTGCGCGGTGATCAACAGGTGGGTGGCCAGGGGCGCGTCGAGCACGACGGTCTTGGCGCCACTGAGCACCCAGCCGTCGCCGTCGCGTTCGGCGGTGGTGGTCCCGTCGCCGGCGTCCGCCAGCGCGACCACCGCCGTGCCTTCGACGATCTGCTCCAGCACGGCGTGGGACGCGGCGGTGCCGGCGCGGTGCAGCAGGCCGCCGCACACCACCACCGTGCCGACGTAGGGTTCGACCACCAGAGCGTGCCCGAGCGCCTCGCTGATCACCATGAGTTCGGTTGGGCCGCCGCCGATTCCGCCGACCTCCTCGGGGAAGGTGGCGCCGAGGATGCCCAGTTCGTCGGCGAATCCGCGCCAGACATCGGGCTGCCAACCGGGTCCGGTCTTGGCGGCCGTGCGGCTCTTGGCCAGGTCGTAGCGGGTGCCGAGGAACTTGCCGAGCCCGTCGCGGAGCAGTTGCTGTTCCTTGCTGAGGGTGAAGTCCATGCGGAGTCCTATAGTCCGAGCGCTGCTTTGGCGAGGATGTTGCGCTGAATCTCATTGCTGCCGGCGTAGATGGAGCCCGCGCGGTCGTTGAAGTACCGCAGCGGCGCCACCGCCTGCCACGGTTCCCCGCTCACGTACCCGTCCGCGGGCGGGTCGTATTCGGTGACCGGGCCGCCGGGCACGGTGGCGTGTGGCTGGTAGACCCGGCCGCGCGGCCCCGCGGTTTCCAGGGCCAGCTCGGTGATGGCCTGGCTCAGCTCGGTGGCCAGCACCTTGAGCATCGACGACGCCGGGCCGGGGTTGCCGCCCTCGGCCACGACGGCCAGCGTGCGGAACTCCAGGATCTCCAGGACCTCGGTGCGGATGCGGGCGTCGGCGAGCTTGCGTGCGAACGCCGGATCGTCGATCAGCCGGCCCCCCTCGGGCCCGGGTTGTGCGGCAGCCGCGGCCGCGATCTCCTCGGCCATCACCTGCAGCGCGGGCGCGACGGCCCCGCCGCCCCGCTCGAACTCCAGCAGGTACTTCGCGACGGTCCAGCCGTCGTCGATCTCGCCGAGGACATTGGCCTTGGGCACCCGGACGTGGGAGAAGAACACCTGGTTCTGCACTTCCTCGCCCGAGGTCATCACCAGCGGGTGGACCTCGATGCCCGGTGTGGTCATGTCGATCAACACGAACGTGATGCCCTGCTGCTTGCGTTCCATGCGCGAGGTGCGGACCAGGGCGAACATCCAGTTCGCCTCGGTGGCATGGGTGGTCCAGATCTTGCTGCCGGTGCAGACCAGGTCTCCGGCTGCCTCATCGGATACCGCGGCCATCTGCAGCGACGCCAGGTCCGATCCCGACTCCGGTTCCGAATAGCCCTGGCAGAAGAACACCTCGCCGGTCAGGATGCGGGGCAGGAAGAAGTCCTTCTGCTCCTGCGTGCCGAAGCGGATGATCGCGTGGGCGACCATCTTGATTCCCATCGGCGACAGCGACGGCGCCCCGGCCAGGGTCGCCTCGCGGCTGAAGATGTAGTGCTGGGTCAGGCTCCAGTCACAGCCGCCGTACTCGACGGGCCAGGCGGGTGCGGCCCAGCCCCGCTCGTGCAGGACGGCCTGCCAGGCCATGCTGGCCTCGTGATCGGCGTACACGCTGGTCATCAGCCGGCCCGCGTGCCGCAGATCGGGAGTCAGCTTGTCGTCGAGGAAAGCACGTACCTCATCTTGGAATGCGCGGTCGCGCTCTGACCACTCCAGGTCCATGAATGTCCTCGTCTGGTGACTACGTCTGGCGGACTGAGTGCCATGACCGTACAACTGGTTGGTCGGGCTTGTCAGTATTTGATCAAATCCTACATTCATGCAAACTCCGAATTAGTCTCGGCAAAAAGAGTCTTGGACATGAATGGATTGCCCGCTTAGCGTTGACCGCGTGACAGCAATGGCAGCGCAGCAGAGGTCCGACACCCACTCCCTGACCGGGCAGATGATCATCGCCGGCGAGTTGGTCGGTGGCACCGGTGAACCGGTGCGGGGGTTCAACCCCGCGACGGGGACGCCGCTCGAGCCGGCCTACCGCCACGGCGACGCTTCCCACGTCGACGCGGCGTGTGCGGCCGCCGATGCCGCCTTCGCCGGCTACCGGGCGACCACGTCCGAGCAGCGCGCGCTGTTCCTCGAAACCATTGCCGAGAACATCGAGGCCATCGCCGGGGTGCTCGTGCCCCGTGCCGTCGCCGAAACGGGTCTGCCCGAAGGCCGGATCTCCGGCGAGGTCGGCCGCACCACCGGGCAGTTGCGGCTGTTCGCCGCCGTGTTGCGCGAAGGCAGCTGGAACGGCGCCCGCATCGATCCCGCCCAACCTGACCGCACCCCGGCACCGCGCGCCGACATCCGGCAGCGCGAGGTCCCGCTGGGACCCGTCGCCGTCTTCGGCGCCAGCAACTTCCCGCTCGCGTTCTCCGTCGCCGGGGGCGACACCGCGTCGGCCCTGGCCGCCGGCTGCCCCGTCGTGGTCAAGGCGCACGACGCGCACCCCGGAACCTCCGAACTCGTCGGCCGTGCGGTCACCGATGCGGTCGCCGCGGCGGGACTGCCCGCCGGCACGTTCTCCGTGCTGTTCGGCTCCGGTCGCGGACTCGGCACCGCCCTGGTGACCGATCCGCGGATCAAGGCCGTCGGCTTCACCGGATCCCGTTCCGGCGGAACCGCTTTGGTCGCCGCCGCAGCTGCGCGGCCCGAACCGATCCCGGTCTACGCCGAGATGAGCTCGATCAATCCGGTGTTCCTGCTCGACGGTGCGCTCACCACCCGCGCTGCCGACCTGGGCAAGGCCTTCGTCGGGTCGCTGACCATGGGGTCGGGACAGTTCTGCACCAACCCCGGCCTCGTCATCGCCGCGGACGGACCCGGCCTGGACACGTTCATCGATGCCGCCCGCGACGCACTCGCGTCGGCCGCCGCGACACCCATGCTGACGCCGGGAATCGCCGAGAACTACGCCAACGGCGTCAGCGATCTCGGCGCCACCGCCGACCTCATCGCGCGTGGCCAGACCGGTGACACGCCGACCACCTGTCGCGCCGCGCTGTTCGCCACCGACGCCGCCAGCTTCGGCTCCTCCGAGGTGTTGCAGGCCGAGGTGTTCGGCGCCTCCAGCCTGGTCGTGCGGTGCGCCGACGCCGCCGAAATGGCCTCCGTGGCCGCCCGGCTCGAAGGCCAGCTGACCGCCACCGTGCACGCCGACGAGTCGGACCACGACACCGCGGCAACGCTGCTCCCGATTCTGGAACTGCGGGCCGGCCGCATCCTGTTCAACGGCTGGCCGACCGGTGTCGAGGTCGGGCACGCCATGGTGCACGGTGGTCCGTTCCCCGCGACGTCGGATTCCCGCACCACGTCGGTGGGCGCCAGGGCGATCGAACGCTTCTTGCGTCCGGTCGCCTACCAGGACGTGCCGAAGTCGTTGCTGCCCAGCGCGATTGCCGACGGAAACCCGGACCACATCTGGCGGCGCATCGACGGCCGCCTCGCCCAGGACTGACCCCACCACATCAAAGGAGCCACCACCATGCTTGACGGCGTTCTGTTCTTCCCTGTCACCCCGTTCACCGCCGCAGGCGAGGTGGACCTCGACAAGCTTGCCGCGCACATCGGCAAGGGCGTCGACGCCGGCCCCGGCGGCGTGTTCGTCGCCTGCGGCACCGGCGAATTCCACGCGCTGGAGACCGAGGAGTTCACCCGCGTGGTCCGCACCGCGGTCGAGGTCGTCGCCGGGCGGGTGCCCGTCTACGCCGGCGCCGGGGGATCGGTCGCCCAGGCCAAGATCTTCGCGCGGGCCGCCGAGGCGGTCGGCGCCGACGGCCTGCTGCTGTTGCCGCCCTACCTGGTGACCATGCCGCAGGAGGGTCTGATCGCCTACACCCGGGCCGTCGCCGAGGCCACCGCGCTTCCGGTGATCGTCTACAACCGCAGCAACGCCCGTTACTCCGAGGCATCCGCCGTCGAGGTGGCCCAGATTCCCAACGTCGTCGGATTCAAGGACGGCACAGGCGATGTCGACCTGGTGGCACGGATCGTGCGCGCGGTCACCGACGCCCTGGCCCCGACCGGCAAGCCGTTCCAGTTCTTCAACGGCATGCCCACCGCGGAGGTGTCCCAGCAGGCCTACCGGGCGATCGGTGTGCCGCTGTACTCGTCGGCCACCTTCGCGTTCGCCCCCGAACTCGCGCTGGCGTTCTACAACGCACTCGAGCGTGACGACGACGTGGTGGTGGCCGCGCTGCTGCGGGAGTTCTTCCACCCGCTGGTGCGGCTGCGCGACACGGTGCCCGGCTACGCGGTATCGCTCATCAAGGCCGGCGTGATCATGGAGGGCATCGACGCGGGACCGGTGCGGCCGCCGCTGGTGATGCCGTCGGCTGAAGACACGGCCACCCTGGCCGACATCGTCAAGGCCGGCCGTGCCGTCATCGCCAGCGAGTTGGCGGTCGAGGCGGCGCACTGATGTCCGGGCCGATCCGGATCACCGGCGCCCGGATCACCCCGGTCGCGTTCGTCGACCCGCCGTTGCTCAACACCGTCGGCGTGCACCAGCCCTACGCGTTGCGGGCCATCATCCAACTGGACACCGACGCGGGCCTGGTCGGGCTGGGGGAGACCTACGCCGACGTCGTGCACCTGCAGCGTCTGGAAGCCGCCGCCGATGCCATTGTCGGCCTGGATGTGTTCGCGCTCAACACTATTCGTACCGTCGATCTCCGACCGCCTCGGCGGCGACAGCACCGGCGACGGATCCGGACTGGCGGGCATGATCACCTCGGCGAGCGTCGTCGACCGGGTGTTCTCGCCGTTGGAGGTGGCCTGCCTGGACGTCCAGGGCCACGCGACCGGCAGGCCGGTGTCGGATCTGCTCGGCGGCAAGGTGCGCGATGCGGTGCCGTTCTCCGCCTACCTGTTCTACAAATGGGCCGCCCATCCCGGCGGCGAGCCGGACTCGTGGGGCGAGGCCCTGGATCCGGCGGGCATCGTCACCCAAGCGCAGCGCATGGTCAGTGAATACGGTTTCACCGCAATCAAACTCAAGGGCGGGGTGTTCCCACCCGAGGAGGAGATGGCCGCCATCGAGGCGCTGCGTGCGGCTTTCCCGGATCATCCGCTGCGGCTGGACCCCAACGCCGCATGGACCCCGCAGACCTCGGTGAAGGTCGCGTCCGGCCTGGCGGGCATTCTCGAGTACCTCGAGGACCCGACCCCCGATATCGAGGGGATGGCCGAGGTGGCCCAGCAGGCGCCGATGCCGCTGGCGACCAACATGTGCGTCGTCGCCTTCGACCACCTGGCCCCGGCCGTCTCCGCCAACGCGGTGAAAGTGGTGCTCTCCGACCACCATTACTGGGGCGGACTGCAGCGGTCCCGGCTGCTGGCCGGCATCTGCGACACCTTCGGTCTGGGCCTGTCGATGCACTCGAACTCGCATCTGGGCATCAGCCTGGCGGCGATGGTGCATCTCGCCGGGGCGACGCCGAACCTGCGCTACGCCTGCGACACGCACTGGCCGTGGAAGACCGAGGACGTCGTCAAGCCCGGTGTGCTCGAGATCCGCGACGGTGCGGTGGCCGTACCGACGACCCCGGGCTGGGTATCGAGATCGACGAATCAGCACTGGCCGCACTGCACGAGCAGTATCTGCGCTGTGGCGTACGGGACCGCGACGACACCGGATACATGAAGAGCATCGATCCCGATTACGAGGCCATCAGCCCGCGCTGGTAGCTACACTCATGCGTCATCGGCGCCAAACCGGGGCCGGGTGATGCTAGGAGTGCATCGGTGTTTTCGCTCGCGCGGCTGTCCTGCTTCATCGCCGTGGCCGAGGAACTGCACTTCGGCCGGGCCGCCGAACGGCTGCACATGACGCAGCCGCCGCTGTCCCGGCAGATCCAGCAGCTCGAGAACGAGCTCGGCGTGGTGCTGATCGACCGCACCACCCGCTCGGTGACCTTGACCCCGGCGGGAGTGGCATTCCTGCCCGACGCCCGCCGCATCCTGCAGCTGGCCGAGGGCGCCGCGCTCACGGTCAAACGGGTGCCCGCGGGCGACCTGGGCACCGTCGTGGTCGGCTTCACCGCGGCATCCGCGCACGCCGTGCTGCCCCGGCTGCTCGACAAGGCCCGCGAGCAGCTGCCCGACGTGCAGCTCGAGCTGCGGGAAATGGTGACCGCCGCCCAGATCGAGGGCCTGATGACCGGCGAACTCGACCTGGGGATGGCTCGGCCGCCGCTGAAACGGCCCGGGCTGGTATCGCGGCCGTTGCTGCACGAGCAGCTGGTCGCCGCCGTCCCGTCGGCCCACCCGTTGGCCGCACTGCCGCGCCAGCTGACGTTGACCGACCTCGACGGGCAGGACGTCATCATGTACTCGCCGGTGCAGGCGCGGTACTTCAACGAGCTGCTGATCAGCACGTTCACCATCGCGGGGGCCACCCCCCGCTATGTCCAGTACGTCACGCAGGTGCACACCATGCTGGTGCTGGTGCGTTCCGGGATCGGCATCGCCCTGGTGCCCGCGTCGGCGGCCACCCTGCATCCCAACGACGTGGTGTTTCGGTCGGTCGGCGCATTCCGGGAGCGGCCGGTCGAACTCGACGCCGTATGGCGGGGCGACAGCACCAACCCGGCGCTGCTGCGGCTGCTGCGCGACGTGCTGCCGGCCCGGGAATGGACCACGGATGACCTGGTGGAAGAGGTTGTCGTCTAATTGGTAACGGTCCCGGCATTCCCCGTGCCCGCAGGTGTGACGGGGCTACGCTGCAGCTATCGGGTACTACGCCGTTCTAGGGAGTTGACATGCCACGACGTGACCGTCCGGACCATGACCATGACCGCGACGTATACATCCAACAACCACAGCCGGGGCCGCGACCCCAGGCGAAGATCGCGTGCGGCTGCGGTTGCGGCTCGTGTAACTCGGGCGCGCACTGTCACAACATGGGTGCCGGCTGCAACGTGAGGTGAGCTGCCGCTGGCTCCACCGAATGTTCGTTTGAACGGGTTCCGCCGTAGTGGCCGACGTCTACGGGCGCCGTGGCAGATCACGGCGGTGAGCGACGATCAGTGCGGCCGCTGCCGCTGACGCACCGGCGAGCACTGTCGAGCCGCCGCGGCGTTGCGCGACGCGTTCACCCAACTCGGCGTCCTGGCGACCGCCTTCCACCTCCCCGCGGCCAGCGGATTGGGAGCGCTGGCCCCGGTCGAGTGCGTGCTGCAGGCCCTGGTCGACGCGGGCTTCGACATCGATCAGGCGGGCCGCGCACTGACCTTGATCACCGAGACGGCCTACGCCGCCGGGCGGGCCGCGGTGCTGCGTCGCCCAGAATCGAGTCCACCCCAACGTGCCCGAGGTGGCCGGCGCCTTGGAGAGTGCGGGCAGCGGCGGATTTTCCCGCTGCTTCGGCAGGTCGTCGCTGCCAGCGTCGACCACGGCCACGACGCGGCCCAGTTCGAATTCGATGTGGCCGTCGTCATCGCCGGACTGGAGCGGGTGCTCGCATCGGGTTCGAGCGACAGACGTCAGTGCTGAAATGCCTGACCCGCCGATGAAGATTCAGCCGGCCGCATTCCTGCGCACCACCTTGCCGCTCGGCATCGACATGCTCGAGCAGTACGACTGCGGCCGCTACCACTCGATCTGGCTGCCCGATCACATGGTGAGCTTCTGGCCGGACTCGATCTGGACGCCGGAGTTCACCGACCTCGCGACGGTCTCGCCGTCGCCGCACCGCCATCTCGACGGCATGGCCGTGGCCGCCGCGGCGGCGGTGCTGACCGACGAACGCGCCGATCGTGACCAACGGTCGTCGACACGGTGCGCCGCCATCCCGCGATGCTGGCGCAGACGGCGCTGACCCTCGATCACCTCGTCCAGGGGCCGCTTCATCCTCGGCCTCGGCTCGGGCGAGACTGGAGAACACCGTGCCCTACGGTTTCGACTTCGCGAAGCCGGTCGGCCGCTTCGAGGAGGCGCTCAAGGTCATCAGGCTGCTGTGGGACAGCGACGGCCCGGTCGACTTCGACGGGCGAGTTCTATCACCTGCGAGCATGCGCGCCTGGACACCGAACTCTACGACGGGCACTGTCCGCCGATCTGGATCGGCGCCAGCCGGCCGCGGATGCTCGACATCACCGGCCGCCATGCCGACGGCTGGTGGCCCGCGGGCGCGTACACGCCGGAGGACTACGCCGCGAAGCTCGACGGTCGTCCGCGAGTGCGGCCGAGCGGGCCGGCCGCGATCCGATGGCGATCGTCCCGGCGATCACCCAGATCTGCCTGATCGGCGACGACGACGAGATCGCGGAGATGCTCGAGGCGCCGCTGGTCAAGGCGATCATGCTGCATGCTGACCGCCGAAGACTTGCGCAAGTTCGGCTACGAGCATCCGATGGGGCCGGACTGGCGCGGATATCATGGACATCGATCCCGTCGAACTGTCCCGCGAGAAGATCATCGAGTTCTGCGACGAGGTCGACACCCAGGCGATTCTGCGACATCATTCCCGTGCGGCACACCAAAACAGGTGGCCCGGCAGAGTGAAGGGGTTCTGCGATGCCGGCCTGCGGGTGTTCAAGATGATGGACTACGGCGGCATGGGCGGGCTGAAGTTCGGCGCCGCGTTCCGCGGCCAAGGTGCGCGAAACCGAGGACGAACTGCTCAAGCTGGTCGGAGGCCGAGCTGCATGAGTGACAGCCGGACGCCTGCTCGACGCCGCCGCGATGCTCGCGCGGCGCACGAGGCTGCGACCGGGCTGTCGCGACTGGGGCGACGCCACGCTGCCCGAACGGTTCGGCGCGGCGGTCGACCATCTCAACGCCGCAGGCATGGATGCGGCCGGCCGGCAGCGGCGCCGCCGTCTGTCACTGGCTGCTGACGTCGCGGCTGGAGTTCTTCGAGGATCGCAAGCGCTATCCCGATCGCCGACGAAGTGATCGAGCGACCGATGTTCGTGACCGGCGAACCGCGCTCCGGCACCACGCTGATGCACGCCCTGATGTCGGTCGATCCGGAGGCCCGGGCGCTGCGGTTCTGGGAGGTCATGTACCCGTCGCCGCCGCCGGGTCTCGCCGGCGCCGACGACCCGCGCCGCGCCCGCGCCGATGACGACTGGCGCGAGATCAACGCCAAGCTGCCGAAGTGGCTGCACAGCCACCCCTACAACGACATGCTCGGCGACGGCCTGCCCGAGGACGAGCGCACCTGGGCCTTCGACTTCCGGGTGATGACACCGACCGCCTGGTGGCGGGTGCCGATGCAGACGGTGGTGCAGGGCCTGCCGACCGATGCCGCCGCGCAGTACCGCATCCACAAGGCGATGCTGCAGCAGTTCCAGTACAACCGGCCGACGGAAGTACTGGGTGCTCAAGGGATTCCACGGCTTTCGGCTCGAGGAGTTCTTCGACACCTACCCGGACGCCAGCCTCGTCTGGCTGCACCGCGATCCCGGTCAGGTCGCCGCCTCGCGCACGATGATGATGGCCGACATCCTCGAAGGCATCGTCGGCCCGATCGACCTGCAGGCCGAGGCGAAGAAGCATCTGGAGATGACCCGGGCGAGCATCGCCAACACGATGTCCAATCCGCTGGTCGACGATCCGCGCATCCTCCATGTCCGCTACCCGGACTTCGTCTCCGACCCGATCGGCACGATCCGCGGCTATTACGAATTCGCCGGCCGGACGCTGACGCCGAGGCCGAGACGCGCGATGCGCGACTACCTCGCCAACAACAAGGGCGACCGCTACGGCAAGTTCCGGTACTCCACCGACGCTGCTGACCGACATCGGCGAGGACCTCGACGCGCTGCACGAGGAGTTCCGGCCGTTCCGCGAGCGCTTCGGCGTCGAGATCGAGAACGCGGGACTAGGCGTGCACCCACGCGTCAGCCTGCATCAGGTCGCCTTCCTCGACGAGAGCACGACGGCGTTCGTCGAACACTGTCGCGACGCTCGGGCGTGCGAACACTGACACTCGTCACCCCGCTACTGATGCGCCCGGGCGGAGTGGACGAGGCGCAGCGGGCGCTCGCAGGCGACGGACCTCGGGTCGACGCGGTGAATCACCCGTTCGCCGTGTACCCCGACCTGGAGGTGACGACGGGCGAGGCGACGGAGAAGCTGTACGCAGGCCATCGACATCGCCGTCGACGCTCGGCGCGACGATCCGTCTATCTGCTGACCGGCGGCCGCGGCTCGCTGACCTGGGAGCAGGCGGCCGACCGCTTCGCCGACCTCATCGCGCCCGTGTAAGGACAGCGCGGCGCAGACTGGGGCGTGACGCTGCTGGTCGAGAACGCCTCGCCGTTCAACGCCGACATCCACATCGCCCACACCCTCGCCGACACGATCACACTGGCCGCGACTGGCCGGGATCGGCGTCTGCATCGAGCTGTCACGCCTGCTGGATGGAGGCCGGGCTTGAACGACCTCGTGCGAGCGGCGCATGCCCGCTCACGGGCTTGGTCCAGGTCAGCGACTACGTGCTGGGTGACCGCACCGCGCCCTGTCGCGCGGTGCCCGGCGACGGCGTGATCCCGCTCGAGCGCATCATCGGCGATGTGCTCGAGGCCGGCTACGCAGGGCGTGTTCGACCTCGAACTGGTCGGTCCGCGCATCGACGCCGAAGGGCGCCCGCGCTGCCACCGAGCGTGCGGCGCAACGGATTTCGGACATTCTCACCACGGCTGGGAGCCTGACGATGGCCTATGGCGACGGACCCGCCGACGAGGCGCTGCGCGAGCGTGGAGCCGGTTCTGCGACCGGCTCAAGGATCGCCGGCGACGGCGTGTTCAAGGACGCCAATCCCGGCGCGCCGATCATGCGCGCCGACGCGTTCCGCTTTCTCACCCAGAACCTCGGCCAGGCCTTCGATCTGCGCTGGAGACCAAGGATCCGGCATATCCCGCAGATCCATCCGTTCTGCACGCCGACCCGCAAGCTGGGCGGAGACGTTGCGGACTTCACCTATCGGCAGGCCTGGATCGACGGCAACCACACCTACAGGATCACCGGCAAGCGCGGCACCGCGCGGTGGCTCAACATCACGGTGCAGGGCCCGCGTCCGGAGAAGATCCCCGGCACCGACTGGCCGTCGCTGCACGAGCCCTTCGGCGACATCCCCGAGACGAACATCTTCGGTCACCAGCTGAACACCGACGCCGACGGCAACTTCGAACTCTACGTCGGCGGGCCGGAACGCGCCGAGAACTGGCTGCCCACCACGCCGGGCTCGCCGCAAGCTGTTCATCCGCGAGGCTTTCGACGCGTGGTTCGAGACGCCGACCACACTGTCCATCGAACGGGTCGGGATGGACGGCCCCGCCGATGCCGACGCCGAGCGCGATGGTCGAGGCGATGGACTGGGCGGGCGAGTTCCTCACCGGGGCGATGCGCGACTGGCCCGAGCATTCGTGGAGCCACTCCGGCGGAGTGTGCGATCCGGCGTTCATCAACCAGTTCCCGCCCGACAGGATCGCCGACACCGATTCCGACGCCAAACGCGGCCGGATGGCGGCGCACATGGTCTGGGAGCTGAAGCCCGACGAGGCGCTGATCGTCGAGATGGACAACCACGACGGCTTCTGGATCTTCGGCATGGGCGGCGTCTTCGTCGGACAGCATGGATTTCCTGTACCGCCCGGTGAGCTACACCCCGGCGCGCACCCGTCGACAGCGACGACGTGGTGCGCTTCGTGATCGCGCACGATGACCCCGGCGTGCACAATTGGCTGGACACCCAGGGCTTTTCGAACGGCAACCTGACCTACCGCAATCTGATGAGCCAGAACGTCCGCCGCCTTCCGCACTCGACTCGTGAAGCGGGCAGACGTGCTCGACGCGCTGCCGCCCGATACCGCCATGGTCGGAAGGGACGAGCGCGCGCGGCAGCTGCTCGACCGCTATCGCAGCGTCAAACTGCGTTACGGCATCTAGCTTCCTGTCGCGCCCGCCGCCGCGGGCATCGGAACCGGTGTCACCAGTTCGCCGGTGGTCAGGAAGCTGTCCAGGTTGCGCAGTGTCAGCGCCTCCATCGCGGCGCGGGTCTGCACGGTGCCACTGGCCACGTGCGGCAGCAGCACCACATTGTCGAGCTCGAGCAGAGCGTCGGGCACGTTCGGTTCGTCGGCGAACACGTCCAGGCCCGCCCCGGCCAGTCGTCCGGTGGCCAGCGCCTGCACCAGGGCGGCCTCGTCGACGACGCTGCCGCGGGCCACGTTGACCAGATACCCGTCCGGCCCGAGCGCCGCGATGAC
The DNA here is from genome assembly GCA_963779655.1 of uncultured Actinomycetota bacterium. Taxonomy (GTDB): domain Bacteria; phylum Actinomycetota; class Actinomycetes; order Mycobacteriales; family Mycobacteriaceae; genus Mycobacterium. The sequence goes on from CAVZZD010000019.1 coordinate 75,330, forward strand.
GTCGGCGTCCACCAGATGCCGGGTGCCGTCTCCGCCGGCGGCGGCGACGACCAGCACGTCGACGGCTCCGGCGAGTTCGACCGCGGAGGCCACGTAGGTGAACGGGGAGTCCGGCCACGGGGCGCCGGTTGTGGTAGGAGATGTCGCATCCGAACGCGGCCAGGCGGGTGGCGATCGCGCCGCCGATGCGCCCGAGGCCGACGATGCCGACCCGGCTGCCGCTGACCTGGCGGGTCAGCGGGTAGTTCCCCGTCGACGGCCACCGGCCGGCGCGCAGGTAGCGGTCGGCGGCGGAGAACTGCCGCAGGGTGTCGATCATGAGGCCGACGGCGGTGTCGGCGACACAGTCGGTCAGCACGTCGGGGGTGTTGCTCACCGCGATGCCGCGGGCGGCGGCGGCGTCGACGTCGGTGGTGTCGTAGCCGACGCCGAAGTGCACGATGGCGCCCAGTCGGGGCAGCGCCGAGATCAGTGCGGCGTCCACGCCGGTGCGACCGGAGGTGACTGCGGCGGTGATCGACCCGGCGTGCTCGGCCAGGAACGCGGCGCGTTCGGCCGGTGTGCTCGGCAGCTCCAGTGCGCCGTAGGAGATGCGCAGGGTGTCGGCGAGCGAGGGCTTCAGCGGGCCCACCTGGAGAACATTCGGCGGGGCGGTGTGCGAACTGGTCACGATGTCCACCGTAGGTCCACCAGCAGATACCTGTCTAACACGGAAATAGCATCGATTAATGCTGAATGCGAATAACTGGCCGAATCGGCCGGCGGCCGATGTGCCGGGCGGCCGGTACCGCAGCGAATAATCCCAGCTCAGAGCACTATTTTAGGCGAACTCGAGTGGATCGCTGGCACCCGGCGGCGGACCGCGAATGTGGCCTTTTTGCGCCGTTCGCTGGGGTTGACGGTTCTTTTGGCACCCTCTTACCGTGTGGTTGCGATCACAGATCTCATCTACATACGTGGACGTCACAGAGCGCCAGCCCGCGCCCCAGTTCGCCCCAGTCTTTTGGAGGAACCCATGAGCCACGCAGCACCGTCCCGAACCCGGGTCATCACGGTGGCCCTCGCGGCCGTGTGTGTCGCCGCCAGCGGATGCACGGTCGCCAACTCCGGCCACGGCGGCTACGACCCCAACACGCTGCGCATCGTGCTGTCCCAGGAACCGCCCACCCTCGAGCCGTGCGAGAGCTCGCTGACCTCGACGGGCATCGTGGTGCGGTCCAACATCACCGAACCGTTGATCGAACGCGATCCCGACCAGCGGCAACCTGCAGCCGCTGCTGTCCACCGGCTGGCGTCAGACCTCGCCCACGCAGTGGGCGTTCGACATCCGCGACGGTGTGAAATTCTCCAACGGCGCACCGTTCACGGCTGCAGGACGCGGCGTTCTCCATCGACCGGGCCGTCAACTCCGAACTGCAGTGCAACGTCGACGGCTACGTGTTCGGCGACGAGAAGCTCAAGCTGTCGGCCCCCGACGACAACACCCTCATTGTCGGCACCGAGAAGCCGGATCCGATTCTGCCGCTGCGTGTTTCCTTCGTCGAGATCGTGCCCAGGACCACCAGCACCACCGAGAAGGTCCGCGAGCCGATCGGCACCGGGCCCTACGCCGTCGAGAACTGGGAGTACGGCCAGAAACTGATCCTGCATCGCAACGACACCTACTGGGGCCCCAAGCCGGCGTTCGCCCGCGCCGAATACCAGTGGCGCAGCGAGGGCAGCGTCCGCGCGGCGATGATCACCAACGACGAGACCGACATCGCCACCTCGCTCGGACCCGGAGGACGGCGCCGGCGACCTGGGTGTGCCGTTCCAGAACAACGAGACCACCGCGCTGCGGATGCAAGCGACCGAGCCGCCGCTGAACGACATGCGGGTGCGCCAGGCAGTCAACTACGCGGTCAACCGCACCGGGATCGTCAAGGCGTTGTTCCGCGGGCTGGGTGACCCGGCCGCTCAGCTGATCCCGTCCGGTGTGGTCGGCTACAACGACGAACTTCCGTTGTGGCCGTACGACCCGGACAAGGCCAAGCAGCTCGTCGCCGAGGCCAAGGCCGACGGTGTCCCGGTGGACAAGCAGATCCGGCTCATCGGGCGCACCGCCCAGTTCCCCAAGATCGCCGAGACCATCGAGGTCATCCAGAGCGAGCTCGCCGACATCGGCCTCAACGTCAAGATCGAGATGATGGACACCGCCAGCCAGCTGCAATACCAGATGCGGCCGTTCCCGGAGAACGCCGGCCCGTACCTGCTGATGATCATGCACGGCAACCAGGCCGGTGACGCCGCCTTCACCATGGACAACTACATGCTCAGTGACGGACCCCAAGCCGCCTACGGCACAGCGGAATTCGACACGAAGATCCGGGCGGCCGAGGCGCTGACCGGCGCAGGCCCGCCAGGATGCCTTCGCGCAGCTGTTCGCCGAGGAACCCCAGGAGATCATGCAGATGGCCTACCTCGCCCACATGAAGGGGATCCTCGGCAAATCGCCGCGCGTCGCCTACACACCCAATTCCGCCACCGGCGACGAGATGCGGCTGGCCGAGATGACCTTCGCCGCTGACCGCACCGACAACTCCTGACCCACCAGCCCGAGCGAAACGAGAGACAGATGTTCCCATTCGTCCGACGCCGGATGTATACCAGCGCACTGCCCTTGATCATCGTGTTGCTCGGCGTGTTCTTCCTCGCCCGGCTCACCGGTGACCCCACCAACCTGTACCTGCCCGAATCGGCCACCGAGGCGCAGCGCGCGGCGTTCGCCGAGTCGCACGGGTTCAACCAGCCGCTGCTGACCCAGCTGGTCGACTACTTCAAGGGTGTCATCCACCTGGACTTCGGTTCCTCGCTGCGTACCGGCCAGTCGGCTTCGGAGATGGCGTTGCGCGCCTTCCCCGCCACCCTCCAACTCGCCTTCACCACAATGCTTCTGGCGATCGTCGGCGCGGTGATCATCGGCTGCTGGGCCGCCTACCGGCCCAACTCGCTGGCCGACCGGTTCTCCAGCCTGCTGTCGATGACCGCCGCGAGCATCCCGGACTTCTGGTTCGCCATCACCGGCGTGTGGCTGTTCGCCGTCCTACTCGGCGTGCTGCCCACCTCGGGTGTCGACGCGGGCCTGCTGTCCTGGATCCTGCCGATCGCGACGCTGCTGATCCGTCCACTCGGCGTGCTGACCCAGGTGGTCAGGGGCGCAATGGTTTCCGCGCTCTCGGCACCGTACGTGCGGCTGGCGCGCAGCAAGGGTGCCAGCGACGTCCGCGTCGTCACCCACCACGCGCTGCGCAACGCCGCGGCGCCGGCCCTGACCGTCGCGGGCGACCTGGCCGTCGGCCTGATCAACGGCGCGGTGGTGGTCGAGGCCATCTTCGGCTGGCCCGGCATCGGCAAGCTGATGATCGACGCGATCCTGCAGCGCGACTTCGCGGTGCTGCAGGCGGCGGTGCTTCTCACCGCGGTGTCGATCTTCCTGCTGAACATTTTCATCGACGCCTGCTACGCGCTGCTCGACGCGCGTGTGCGGGAACCGGCACGGGTCTAGGGCGACAGGAGCCAACGCATGAGCACCCAAATCGATCTGATACCAGCCAAACCCACCACTGCCATCGTCGGTGAGGCCGGCACCGGCAAGCGGCGCGACCGCTCGAAGTGGTTCCGCCTGCTGGCCAATGACCGGGTGGCCGCGGCGGCCGCCGTGGTCCTGGGGCTGGTCTTCCTGACCGCGATCTTCGGCCCGATGCTCGTCGGCAACCTGGCCACCCACATCGACCTCGACAACTCCAACCAGGCGCCGTTCACCCTGGCCCACGGCTGGGCCAACGTGCTGGGCACCGACCCGCTCGGGCGCAGCATGATCGGCCCGGCTGATCGTGGCGAGCCGGACCACGTTGTCGGTGGCCATCCCCGCGGTGGTCATCAGCGCCGTCGTCGGCTCCCTGATCGGAATGTGGGCCGGCTACTACCGCGGCTGGCGCGAGACGCTGGCCATGCGGGTGGCCGACGTGATCATGAGTTTCCCGTCGCTGCTGCTGGCCGTGGTGGTGCTGTACGTGTTCTCGCCGAGCGCCGCCAATATCGTTGCGGTGCTGGCGATCACCCGCATCCCGGTGTACCTGCGCACCGCCCGCGCCGAGTCCGCCGAGCTGGCCAGCCGGGTGTTCGTCGACGCCGCCCGCACGTTCGGCGCCAGCCCGACCTCGATCATCACGCGCCATGTCTTTCCGGTGGTGCTGCCGACGCTGCTGACGGTGGCCACGCTGGACTTCTGCTACGTCATGCTGGCGGAGTCCTCGCTGAGCTTCCTGGGCATCGGCATTCAGCCGCCCGACGTCAGCTGGGGCCTGATGGTGTCGCAGGGCCGTACCTACCTGCACACCGCCTGGTGGCTGTCGTTCTTCCCCGGCGTGGCCATCGTCATCACCACGGTCTCGGCGACCATCCTCGCCGCCTGGGCCCGGATCGCCACCGATCCCGGTCAGCGGTGGCGGCTCACCGTCCCGCAGAAGCGCCTGTCCCGTTTCACCAAGACCACGAAGGCCCTCTCATGACCGTATTAGCCGATCAGATGTCCACCAACGACGACGTACGAGCGGACTCGGCCCTCAAGGTCGACGGCCTGACGGTCGACATCCGCACCATCAAGGGCACTGTGCGTGCCGTCAACGGGGTGTCGTTCGAGGCGTACCGCGGCGAAACCCTGGCGCTGCTCGGCGAATCCGGGTGCGGCAAGTCGATGACCGCCACCGCGCTGGTGGGCCTGCTCGAACCGGTCGCCGAGATCACCGGCGGCTCGGCGGTGCTGGCCGATACCGACCTGTTCGCCGCCGACAAGAAGAAGCGGCGCGAGCTGGCGGGCACCGAGCTGGCGATCGTGTTCCAGGACGCGCTCACCGCGCTCAACCCGCTCTACACCGTCGGTACCCAACTCGCCGAGCCGTTCCGGATCCACCAGGGCATGAAGGCCAAGGAGGCCAAGCGCAAGGCCGTGGAACTGATGGCGCGCGTCGGTATCCCCGAGCCCGAGACCCGGTTGAACTCCTACCCGCACCAGTTCTCCGGCGGCATGCGGCAGCGACTTCTGATCGCCATGGCGGTGGCGCTGAATCCCAGCGTGCTGATCGCCGACGAACCGACCACCGCGTTGGACGTCACGGTGCAGGCGCAGATCATGGCGCTGCTGCGCGGCTTGCGCTCCGAGTACGACATGGCGGTGGTGCTGATCACCCACGACCTCGCGCTGGTTGCCGAGGAGGCGGACCGGGTCGCGGTCATGTACGCCGGCAACATCGTCGAAACCGGCACGGTGTCAGAGGTTTTCGCCAACCCGAAGCATCCCTACACCAAGGGCCTGCTGAACTCCGTGCCGGTCGACGTCGTCCGCGGTGAGGAACTGAAGTCCATCGGCGGGTCACCGCCGGAACTGCGTTCGATCCCGACCGGCTGCGTCTACCAGGCGCGCTGCCCATTGGTCCGGGAGGTGTGCGGAACTTCGCGGCCCGACCTGCGTGAGACCGGCCCGGAACGCAAGGCCGCGTGCCACTTCCCCGAGGAGGTTGTAAATGTCTGATCAACAGGAAGTGAGAAGCTGCTCGAAGTCCGGGACCTGACCAAGACGTTCCGGGTGCCCCATAGCGGCAAGGGCGCCAACAACAGAGCTCTGCGCACTGGACGGCATCAGCCTCGATCTGGCGCGCGGTGAGACGCTCGGACTGGTGGGGGAGTCCGGCTGCGGAAAGTCCACCCTGGCAAGAACATTGATGATGCTCGAGCGACCCGACTCCGGCACGGTCGCTTTCGACGGGATCGATCCGTTCACCTTGGGCGGCAAGGAGCTGATGAAGTTCCGTCGCCGGGTGCAGATGGTGTTCCAGGATCCGTACGCCTCGCTGAATGCCCGGATGACGGCGGCCGACATCATCTCCGAACCCTGGCGCACCCACAAGACGCTCTACAAGACGCGCAACGACCGGACGATGCGGATGCGGGGTCTGCTCGATCTGGTGGGGCTCGGCGCCGGTGCGGCTGACAAGTACCCGCAGGAGTTCTCCGGAGGGCAGCGCCAACGCATCGGTATCGCCCGCGCACTCGCGCTCGACCCGGACGTCATCATCTGCGACGAGCCGGTCTCGGCACTGGACCTCTCGGTGCAGGCGCAGGTGCTCAACCTGCTCAACGACCTACAACAGCAGTTGGGGATCTCCTACATCTTCATCAGCCACGATCTGTCGGTGGTCCGTCATGTCGCCGATCGCGTGTCGGTGATGTACCTGGGCCGGATCATCGAATCCGGGCAAACCGAAGCGGTTTTCGAGCATCCCGATCATCCGTACACCGCCGCGCTGATGTCGGCGGCGCCGAAGCTGGATGCCAGCGCACCGCAAGGAGAAGATCCTGCTCTCTGGCGAGATCCCGTCACCGCTGAACCCGCCGTCGGGATGCCGGTTCCGGACCAGGTGCTGGAAGGCCACCGAGGTGTGCGCCACCACCCGGCCGCCGCTGGTGGTCGACCCCGTGGGTCAGGGCCACACCGCCGAATGCCATCATCCGCTGCACCTCGACGATGCAAGTGAGATCAGCGTGCCGGCGTGAGCGTCGCGGGCTATGCGGTGGTGGCGGGGGCGATCCTGCTCGCGTCATGCCTGCAGGCCTCCATCGGGTTCGGCATCGGGATGCTGGCCGCGCCCATCGTCGCGATCGTCGACCCCGGGCTGATCCCGGGCACCCTGATCATGCTGGCCACCCTGGTCACCCTGATCGTGACCGTGCGGGAACGTGAGGACATCGACCTCACCGGCACCGGGTGGGCACTCGTCGGCCGGGTGCCCGGCACCGTCGCCGGGGCATTGCTGCTCGCTGCGCTGCCCGAGCGAGGTCTGGCGATCCTGCTGGCCGGGGTGGTGCTCCTGGGCGTTGTGCTCACCAGTGCCGGCTGGGTGCCCGCCGCCCGTCGGCGCAATGTCGTTCTGGCCGGTGCCACGTCGGGCCTGCTGGGCACCGCGACGTCCATCGGCGGCCCGCCGATGGCACTGGTGTGGCAGCGCAACAGCGGCGCGCGCCTGCGTGGCACCATGAGCGGGTTCTTCCTGATCGGCTCGGTGATGTCGTTGGTGGCGTTGGCATTCACCGGTGCCGTCGACGGCCACACCCTGCATACGTTCGCCGTGCTGGTGCCCGCCGCGGTGGCCGGGTTCGCGCTGTCGCGCTACGTCAACCGGTTCCTCGATTCGGCGCGGCTGCGTCTGCTGGCGATTGCGGTGTCGGCGATCGGTGCTTCGGTGCTCATTGTCCGGGAGGTGTTGTGACACAGGGAGAGGCCATGGGCAACGACGTCAGCGTGCGCAAGGTGAAGTCGGCGGTGCGCACCGTCGAACTGCTCGAGTTCCTTGCCGACCGGCACGACCGGCCGGCCCGCATCCGTGAGATCTGCGCGGCACTGGACATGCCGCGCAGCAGCGCGCACGCCCTGCTGCGCACCCTGGTCGAGGCGGGCTGGGTGCGGTCGGATGCCTCGGGCACGCTGTACGGCATCGGCATCCGGGCGCTGCTGGTCGGGACGAGCTACCTGGACAGCGATCCGTACCTGCCGCTGATCACGCCGTTCCTGGACGAGTTGCGCGCCGACCTCGACGAGACGTTCCACCTGGGCCGCCTCGACGGGACCGATGTCGTATACCTGGCTACCCGCGAGTCGAAACAGTATGTGCGCGTCGCACAACCGGGTGGGCCGACGGCTGCCGGCCTACGCCACCGCGCTGGGCAAGGCCCTGCTGGCCGACCGGTTCGGCACCGACCGGGACGCGCACGTTCCGCACGTGCTCGAGCCGCTGACGCCGCACACGATCACCGACCGCGAGGTCCTCGACGCGACGCTCTCGGAGGTGATGGTGCGCGGGTACGCCACCGACGACCAGGAGAACACCGAGGGCGTGCGGTGTTTCGCGGTGACGCTGCGCTACGCCGTGCCCTCCCAGGACGCGATCAGCGCGTCGGTGCCGCTGGCGCGGCTCACCCCGGCGCGGGAGGCGGAAATCGTCGAAGCCCTGCGCACGGTGTGCGACAAGGTGTCCCGCGTGGTGCGGCCGGTGGCCAACGGCGACAGATGGTTTGCGCTGTGATCACCAACGCCGATGCTGTTGCAGCATCAATCAATGCGATGAAAGTGTTAGACGTGCATCGAACTCGATCGTAGGCTGGAACATGATGAACGCTCACCCACGCACCCCGGTCGTCACGGATATGACGGTGATCCCCATCGCGGGACACGACAGCATGCTGCTGAACCTCAGCGGTGCTCACGCCCCGTTCTTCACCCGAAACCTGGTGGTGCTCACCGATTCCGACGGCAACACCGGGGTCGGCGAGGTGCCCGGCGGTGAGCCGATCCGCCGCACCCTCGAGGACGCCCGGTCGCTGGTCGTCGGGCAGCAGCATCGGCGGCTACCACGCGGTGCTCGCCGCGTTGCGGGCCGCGTTCGCCGACCGCGACTCGGGTGGGCGGGGTGCGCAGACGTTCGACCTGCGGGTCATGGTCCACGCCGTGACCGCCGTCGAGTCCGCCCTGCTCGATCTGCTGGGCCGGCATCTCGAGGTCCCGGTGGCCGCGCTGCTGGGCGACGGTCAGCAGCGCACCCGGGTGCAGGCCCTGGGGTATCTCTTCTTCGTGGGGGACCGCGCCAAGACGGATCTGGCCTACCGCTCGCCGTCCGACGAGGACGCCGGTGGCGACGAGTGGCTGCGGGTCCGGCACGAGGAGGCGCTCACACCGCAGGCCGTCGTGCGCCTGGCCGAGGCGGCCCACGCGCGTTACGGGTTCGCCGACTTCAAGCTGAAGGGCGGCGTGCTGCCCGCGGCGCAGGAGGCCGAGGCGGTGGTGGCCCTGGCCGAACGGTTCCCGGAGGCTCGAATCACGCTGGACCCCAACGGTGGATGGCTGCTGGACGACGCGATCAGGACGTGTCGCGGGCTGGTCGACGTGCTGGCCTACGCCGAGGACCCGGTGGGACCGGAGGGCGGGTTCTCCGGCCGCGAGGTGATGGCCGAGTTCAAACGCGCGACCGGGCTGCCGACCGCCACCAACATGATCGCCACCGACTGGCGCGAGATGGGGCACGCGATCCGCTCCGGCGCCGTCGACATCCCGCTGGCCGACCCGCACTTCTGGACCATGAACGGTTCGGTGCGCGTCGCGCAGCTCTGCGACGCGTGGGGCCTGCGCTGGGGCTCGCACTCCAACAACCACTTCGACGTGTCGCTGGCGATGTTCACCCACGTCGCGGCGGCGGCGCCGGGCGACGTCACCGCGATCGACACCCACTGGATCTGGCAGGACGGTCAGCGAATCACCAAGGCGCCTTATCAGATTGCCGACGGCTACCTCAGCGTGCCGGACGCGCCGGGCCTGGGCGTGGACCTCGACGACGACGCGGTTGCCGCCGCACACGAGCTCTACCAGAAGGAGGGCCTGGGGGCCCGCGACGACGCCATCGCCATGCAGTACCTGGTGCCGGGCTGGACGTTCGACAGCAAGCGCCCGGCATTGGCTCAGAAGCGATGAAAGTCGTTGTCACAGATCCGAATCTGGTGCCGCATCGGACCCGGTTCGAGGCAGCGGTCCCACCGGGGGTGACGGTGGTCTGGCACGTCGGGTCCGAGGCCGCGGCGCTGCTGGACGATCTGCGCGACACCGACGTCTACGTCGGTGGGCGCTTCACCGCGGCCATGGCCGAGGCGGCCGAAAAGCTGCGGCTGATCCACGCCGCCGGAGCGGGCACCGACAAAGTGGACTTCGCCGCGCTGTCGCCGGACATCCTGGTGGCCAACACGTTCCATCACGAACAGTCCATCGCCGAGTACGTCGCCGCCGCCGCAGTGATGCTGCGACGCGACTTCCTGCTGCAGGACCGCGCATTGCGGGCGGGGGTGTGGGCCACCTCGGTGTACGACCCGGACATCCCGCAACAGGGAACCCTGCGGGGGGCGCGGATCGGCTTCGTCGGCTTCGGCCATATCGGCCAGCGGTCCTGGGATCTGTTTCGCGCCTTCGGCTGCACCGGCGTCGCCGTCACGGGCTCGGGCCGGGTCGATACGGCCGCGCACGGACTGGACTGGGCGGGTGACACCACCGCGTTGGACCGGCTGCTGCGCGAGTCGGACGTCGCCGTCGTCTCCGCTCCACTGACCGAGGCCACCACGGGCATGATCGGCGCCGCACAACTCCGGGCGCTGGGGTCCGACGGCGTACTCGTCAACGTCGGCCGCGGGCCGCTGGTCGACGAGCGTGCGCTCTACGACGCGCTGCTGGACGGAACGATCCGGGGAGCGGCGATCGACGTCTGGTACAGCTACCCCGGGCCGGACGGCCGCGGCGCGCCCGGCGCGCTGCCCTTCGGCGAGCTCAGCCGCGCGCTGATCACCCCGCACTCCTCGGGCGTCACGCGGGATACCTTCCTGGGCCGCGTCGACGACATCACCGCCAACATCGGACGGCTGCAGCGCGGCGAACCGCTGCGCAACGTCGTGTCACGTTAGGGCCTTGAAAGGGTACGCAAGGGGATCTGAGATGCTCACGTCGTGAGCGACTACCGCTACTGCGTGATCGGCGCCGGCATCGTCGGGCTGTCGACCGCTTATCACCTGCTGGCCGCCGACCCAGAAGCGTCCGTGGTGGTGCTCGAAGCCGAGGCCGCGGTCGGCATGCACCAGACGGGCCACAACAGCGGGGTGATCCACTCCGGGATCTACTACGAGCCCGGCAGCCTGAAGGCGACGTTCAGCAAGGCGGGTGAACGTGCCACCAAGGACTTCTGCCGGCAACACGGCATCCGGTTCGCCGAGTGCGGCAAGCTGATCGTCGCGACCACCACCGTGGAACTCGAACGGATGGCCGCCCTCGAACAGCGCGCGGAGGTCAACGGCATCACCTGTCGGCGGGTGAGCCGAGCCGAGTTGGCCGACTTGGAGCCCAACGTGATCGGCGTTGGCGCGCTGCATCTTCCGGCGACCGGGATCGTGGACTACCCGCACATCGCCCGGACCCTCGCCGACCTGGTTGCCGGTGACCGCGGGAGCCTGCGCACCGGTGCCCGGGTGCGTGCAGATCGATGAAGGCTCCGAGTCAGGTGGTGGTCTCGACGGAGCGGGAGACCGTCACGTGCGAGCGGCTGGTCGTCTGCGCCGGGCTGCAGGCCGACCGGGTGGCCGAACTGGCCGGCCTGGACATCGACGTGCAGATCGTGCCGTTCCGCGGGGAGTACTACCGCCTGCCCGACACCCGGGCAGGGTTCGTCGAACGGCTGATCTATCCGGTGCCCGACCCGGAGTTGCCGTTCCTCGGCGTGCATCTGAGCCCGACGATCAACGGCGACATCACCGTCGGCCCCAGCGCCGTGCTGGGCCTGGCGCGCGAGGGCTATCCCAAGTTCTCCGTCAATGCCCGTGATGTCGCGCGGATGGCCGCATTCCCCGGCCTGTGGCGCGTCGCCGCCAACAACGTCGGGGTGGGTCTGCACGAGATCCGCAATTCGCTGTCCAAGGGCAGCTATCTGCGGGAGTGCCGCAAGTACGCGCCCACGCTGCAGAAGGCCGATCTGCTGCCGTACGAGGCGGGAATCCGCGCGCAGGCCGTCCGCAACGACGGCACGCTGATCCACGACTTCGTCATCGCGGAAACCGCGCGCATGCTGCACGTGCTGAATTCGCCGTCGCCGGCCGCGACGGCGGCGCTGCCGATCGGGCAGCACCTCGCCGAGCAAGGCGGTCAGCCGCTGACGCGAGGGCCACGTCGACGGCGTCGGCGCTCAGGATGCGGTCGAGTACCAGCGGCGGCCGAACCCTGCAGCCGCCGAGCGTTCGCCGTGCCGACGTCGGGACGACCTGCAGCACCCGGGTCGCCAAGCGCGGTCGCGTTGCCGTACAACGCTTCCCGCAGATCCGGCGACCAGAATGTCGTACGCGCGGGCCATGTCGCCGCCGACCACGAGCGACGGCGGGGTTGAGCAGGTTCACCGCCGCGGCGATCGCCTCGCCGATGTGACGGCCGCTTTCCCGGATCAGCCGGCGCGCCTCGGGTTCGCCGCGGTTGGCCAGTTCGACGACATCACGGATGTGGCCGACGGCGTGGCCCTGCTGCTGCAGCGCGCGCACCAGCGTCCAGCCCGCCGGCGATCGCCTCCAGGCAGCCGGTGTCGCCGCACCGGCACGGGAAGCCCTGCGGCGGCAACGACTTTGTTGTGCCCGAACTCGCCGGCGGCACCGACCGCACCGCGCTGCAGCGCGCCGCCGGCGATGATGCCCGCCCCGAGACCGGTGGACAGCTTCAGCAGCAGCAGGTCATCCACATCGCGGTAGTCGCCGTGCCGTTGGGCCAGTGCCATCACGTTGGCGTCATTGTCGACCACCACCGGTGCGGCGGTCAGGTCGCGGAAGTACGGCGCCAGTGCGATGCCGTCCCAGCCGCTCATGATCGGCGAGTCGAGGCTGCAGCCGCGGGCCAGGTCGACGGTGCCCGGCATGCTCAGCCCCACGCCGAGGACGGCCGCGGGCTGATGGCCCGGACTCGGCCAGCAGCACTTCGAGCCGTTTGACCAGGTCGGGCATGAGGTCGTCAGGGCCGACGCCGCCGTCCAGATCGACATCGGTGTGGGCGCCGATCTCGCCCGGCGAGGTTGGCGATCGCCAGTTGGGTCCGGCTGCGCCCGATCGCCACCGCCAGCACCACGCCGGCGTCGGCGTCGAAACGCAGCAGGGTCGGGGGACGGCCGCCGGTCGAGGCGCCGTCCTGCCTTTTCGGTCACCAGTCCGCGCGCGGTCAGCGCCGACGACCCGGGCGGCCACCGCGGTCCGCGACAGTCCCGTGACGGCCCGCACCTCGGCCCGGGTGGTCACGATTCCGTCACGGATGAGAGCGAACACCTCGCCCGCGGTGGCGGTTGGTTTCGACGACTGATTCCCGGATGACCGGCATCTTTACATTGAAACAAGCTGAGCATTCGAACAGCAAGAGCTGTAACGATCATCACTTTGACCTGAAAAAGACAAAAGTTGAATGGAAGAGCGGCCAAAGTCCGGCTAGCCTTTGACGTGGATCGGGTGTTCTGCAGCGAAGCAGGTGCCAACCTGACGATTACCGAAAGCAGACCCTCTTGACCACCACAGCAGTTCGTTCCGCCGGCCCGAAGCCGATGGCGATGGTCGCCCCGCACCCCGCGGCGCTGAAACTGGCCGTCTTCGCGCTGGCGCTCGGCGGCTTCGGCATCGGCACCAACGAGTTCGTCGCGATGGGCCTGCTGCCCGAGATCGCCGCGGGCCTGCACATCAGCGAGCCGACCGCCGGCCACATGATCTCCGCCTACGCACTCGGCGTGGTGATCGGGGCGCCCCTGATCGCCGCACTCACCGCGCGGGTTCCGCGCAAGACGCTGCTGATGACGCTGATGGCCGTCTTCGCGCTGGGCAACCTCGCCACCGTCATGGCGCCGGGCTACGAGCTCGCTGATCGCGGCGCGGTTCGTCGCCGGCCTCCCACACGGCGCCTACTTCGGGATCGCCGCACTGGTGGCGGCAAAACTGATGGGCCCGGGAAACCGCGCCAAGGCCGTCGCGTACGTCATGACCGGCCTCACGGTGGCCACCGTCATCGGCGTCCCGATCGCGTCCTGGCTGGGTCAGGCGCTGGGCTGGCGCAGCGCATTCGGGCTCGTCGTCGGAATCGGCGTGGTCACCCTGGCCGCGATCTGGATCTGGCTGCCCGCCGTCGGCGCCACACACGCCTCCAGCCTGGTCACCGAACTGGGCGCGCTGCGCCGGCCGCAGGTGTGGTTCGCGTTGGCCGTCGGCATGGTCGGCTTCGGCGGGATGTTCGCCGTCTATACCTACATCGCGACCACGCTCACCGACGTCACCGGGATGTCCAGTGTCTGGGTTCCGCTGGCGCTGATGATGTTCGGCGCGGGCATGGTCGTCGGAAACATGGTCGGCGGCCGGCTGGCCGACTGGTCGGTGATCCGCAGCCTCTATCTCACGATGACGGCACTGGGAATCGCGCTGGCCGCGTTCGTCGTCGCCGCGCACAATCCCGTCACCGCGATGGCGCTGCTGTTCGCGATCGGCGCGAGCGGCTCCGCGATCGGGCCGGCCCTGCAGACGCGGTTGATGGACGTCGCCGCGGACGCGCAGACACTGGCCGCGGCGCTGAACCACTCCGCGCTCAACATCGCCAACGCGACGGGCGCGTGGATCGGTGGCCTGGTCATCGCGGCGGGCCTCGGCTACACCGCACCCGCGGCCGCCGGTGCCGCGCTGGCCGCGCTCGGCCTGGTGATTCTCACGATTTCAGTTGTGCTGCAAAGGAAGGAGGCGACCGCATGATCCGTGTCGAACTGTTCCTACCCGGTGGCCGCCAGGTCACCTTCACCATTGGAGGCCGAGGATGAACAAGAACGTCACAGAAAACGTCGTCTACAGCTACATGCCCGAGAGCGATCCGGCGATCCGGTACCACTCGACGCCGTCGTCGTGCGCCGGTGCGGCCGACACCCTGGCCGAGGCCCGGGCGTCCTACCGGGCCGACCTGACCGGCCTGCTGCACGTCGGGCAGCGCGAACTGCCACCCGTGATCGAGCACGTCGAAACCGTCGTGCACGGAATGTGGTGCGCGAGAAGGTTGGTGCGGTACACCGCGACCACGGCGCCGACCGGATGTTCCTGCAGACGCTGCTGGCGGACGGGCAGGCGCAGGAGGAACTGCGCGCCTACCTCGATCGGGCCTGCGGTGCGGGCGTCGAGCCCGTCGTCGTCCTGGCCGAACCGCAGGACACCGTCGGTTCGGTGCTGGACCAGATGACGCCCGCCGACGCCGTCGTGGTCGCCTACCCGGATCCCGACCGCGATGTCGGGCTGGGCGGCGATCTACGGCCCGGAGGCCGAAGATGTCGCGGATGTCGTGGATGTTCCGCGGCTGAGCACCGGAGGCGGCGCGTTGTGTCGCATGCCGGTCGACGCCCTGGCGGACCGCGCTATCCCGCGGATGCGGGTGGAGACACTGCCGCACGCGTCCTAGAGCCTGAGCGCGTGACACGGCGTCGAGCAGACGCTCCAGCGTGGCCAACTGGGCGGCGAAGTCGCCGTCCAGTTTGGCCAGCAGGGTGGTGATCCCGGTCTCGGCGTAGGCCCGCACGCGGTCGGTGATCCAGTCCGCGGTTCCGACCAGGTTGGTCAGCCTGCCGAGGTCGATCGGCACGGCCGCGCGGGCTTCGTCGCGCCGGCCCGACTGCCACAGTTCGGCGACCGTCCGCCACCTGCGGGCCGTAACCGAGGCGGGTGAACGCGTCGTTGTAGAAGTTGCGCCCCGCTCGACTCCCATCGCGCCGATGGTGAACGCGTATCCGTCGGCGTGCCGGCGCGCCGCGGTCTCGGCCCCGGCGGCGTCGGAGGTGAACTCGACCGCGACGGGCGCAACCAGGTCAAGCTCGCCCGGATCGCGGTGGGCGCGGGTGGCGGCGTCGCGGATCGGGCCCAGGAACACCTCGGCGGCCTCGGGCATGAAGGCGTTGCCCAGCCAGCCGTCGGCGAGTTCGCCTGTCAGCGCCAGATTGGCCGGGCCCATCGCCGCGACGTAGACGGGCACGTGGGCGGGCCGCACCATCGGCACCAGCGCGGCGCCGTTGCTGTCCGGCAGCGGAAGCGGGTAGATCTCACCGTCGTGCACCAGTCGCTCGCCGCGGCTGACGGTCCGCACGATCTCGATGGTCTCCCTGGTGGTCTGCACCGGCTTGCGGAACCGGACACCGTGCCAGCCCTCCATCACCCGGGGGCCGGACGTGCCGACGCCGAGGACGAACCGGCCGCCGGACAGTTCCTGCAGGCTCAACGCCGACGTGGCCAGCAAGGCCGGACTGCGTGAACCCAGTTGCACCACAAAGGTTCCCAGGCGAATCGTCGACGTCCCGGCCGCCAGGTAGGCCAGCCCGGTGAGCGCGTCGTAACCCCACACCTCGGGCACCCACAGTGAGTCGACGCCGAGGCGCTCGGCGTCACGTGCGAATGCGGCGGCGCCGGGCAGCCGGGGCTCGACGAGCGACGCCAACTTTCACGTATTGCAGTGTGACACGCTGTGTCGGGTGCGGTACCGAGACCAGCCCACGGTAGAGGTCACCCAGAAGGTGGCATGCGACGTGCCCACCGCCTGGGAACTGGTCACGGATATCGGTCTGCCGGCGCGCTGCTCGGCGGAACTGCAGTCCGTTGAATGGGTCGGTGACCATGACCGGGTCTGTGTCGGCGCGCGTTTCCGCGGCCACAACCATCACGACGCGATGGGCACCTGGGAGACCGAGTGCGAGGTCGTCGAGGTGACAGACGAGGGCGCCGTGCGGCGCTGGGTGTGGAACGTGCTGGCCGGCGACGGGGTCGGCGCGACGTGGGCGTTCGAGGTCGAACCCGACCCGTGACGGCGTGCTGATCCGGCAGTGGGCCCGGATGGGCCCGGCGCCGTCCGGCCTCAGCATCGCCATCGACGCGCGTCCCGAACTCGAAGGCCGCATCGTGGCCCGCCGCCTCGCCGAATGGGAGCAGGGCATGCGGGCCAACCTCGACTACGTGCGCGCCGAAGCTCGAGGACTGACGGCCGCGGCCGCCGCGACTTCCGCGTTGCTGACCGCCACCGCGTGCGACCGCCACGCCGACGGCCCGCCGACGGGTTGGATGCGGGCTTGTCCGGCGCGGGCGCCGGCCTGGCCGCCGGTGCCTGGTAGGGCGCGACCTCGCCGACGAGAGCCTGTACCGGTGCCGAATCCGCGGCGACATCCTGGGGCTTGACGTTGATGCCGGCGCGCCGCAGCAGCGCGGCGGTGTCCCTGCGCTGCTCGGGCAGCACCACGGTGACGACGTCACCGGCGTTGCCGGCGCGCGCGGTGCGGCCCGAGCGGTGCAGGTACGCCTTGTGCTCGGCGGGCGGGTCGACGTGCACGACGAGCTCGACGTCGTCGACGTGCACGCCGCGCGCGGCGACGTCGGTGGCGACGAGCACGCGGGCCTCACCCGACGAGAACGCGGCGAGGTTGCGGTCGCGCGCCGGCTGGGACAGGTTGCCGTGCAGGTCGACCGACGGGATGCCCGCGTCGGTCAGCTGCTTGGCGAGCTTCTTGGCCTGGTGCTTGGTGCGCATGAACAGGATGCGGCGGCCGGTGCCCGAGGCGAGCGTGATGCACCAGCTTCCTCTTGGCGTCGACGCCCGTCACGTGGAAGACGTGGTGGGTCATCGCCGCGACGGGCGAGTTGGCCTCGTCGACCGAGTGGGAGACCTGGTTGCGCAGGAAGCGGTTGACGAGCTTGTCGACGCCGTTGTCCAGCGTGGCCGAGAACAGCATGCGCTGCCCGCCGGCCGGGGTGGCCGTCAGGATGCGCGTGACGCCGGGCAGGAAGCCGAGGTCGGCCATGTGGTCGGCCTCGTCGAGCACGGTGATCTCGACGGCGTCGAGGCGCAGCGCGCCCTGGCGCATCAGGTCCTCGAGGCGGCCCGGGCAGGCCACGACGATGTCGACGCCGGCGCGCAGCGCGGCGACCTGGCGGGACTGCGAGACGCCGCCGAAGATCGTGGTGACCTTCAGGCCGTAGGCCGTCGGCGAGCGGCTCGATGGCGGCGGTGATCTGGGTGGCGAGTTCGCGGGTCGGGGCCAGCACCAGGCCGGTCGGGCTGCTTGCGGCCGGCGGCGGCTGCCGTCGAGGCGGCTGACCAGCGGCAGGGCGAACGCGAGCGTCTTGCCGCTGCCGGTCTTGCCGCGGCCGAGCACGTCGCGGCCGGCCAGGGTGTCGGGCAGGGTGTCGGTCTGGATGGGGAAGGGGTCGTTGATCCCGCTTGCCGCGAGGGCGGCGACGAGGGGTTCGCGCACGCCGAGGTCAGCGAAGGACGGTTGCGTATTCACGTTTTGGGAAGCTCTCTGGTTCTGACGTAGCGCGTCTGAGGCTGACTACGAGGTGGGCGAGACTGCCGGTGGGCAATATCGATCGCCGCGAGAAAAGTCTTGGGGAAGATGTTCCACGACGTGTCGGCGCCGCACGAAGCGCGCCGACCTGTTGCCCACTATACCGTACGGCCGTCCTCTTACCGCAGCTGAGACACATGTCTCCGCCGCGCGTCATCACCTGTTGACGCGCGTGAGTAAGGATGAGCCGCCGGGACTGCCGGCGATCACCCGGCCCTCAGCAGCAGCGGGCCTGCGGGTTGGCGTCGGTGGCGGCGTGGCGCATCCGCCAGTATTCGCGCTCGGTGCAGCACCGGCTCGCCCGGATGAGTGCGCCTGCGGTGCTCGACGTAGCGGCGGTAGTGGTTGTCGCCCATCAATGATGCCCAGTACCAACGGATCTGGCGTGTGAGCTCGGCAGCGCGTCCCATTGCTTCTGCACCTCCTTCTCCGCGGCGGTGGGGATCATGCCGGACGGGGCGAAGATGCGCGACGGCACCGGATCGTCCTCGGTGAGCGGCCGGCCGACCCCGCGGATGGTCCGCAGCGCCGCGATCACTCCGGCCGCGAACACGATGACGACCAGCAGGGCGAACACGATCGACAGCGTGCCCTGGATGAATGTGTTGCGGATCACGGCGTCGATCTGGTCGGGGGTCTTGGCGGCGCCGAACGCCGACTTACCCGCCTCCTTGGCCCCGACGTACTGGGAGTGCTGCTTCCAGTAGCCGACTCTCGGATCGGCGGAGAAGATCTTCTGCCACGACGCGGTCATGGTCACCGTCAAGTCCCACAGCAGCGGAATCGCGGGGATCCACGCCCATTTCAGTAAGCCCTTCTTGATGCACCACGACGGTGACGACGGTCAGCGCGATCGCGGCGAGCAACTGGTTGGCGATACCGAACAGCGGGAACAGCGTGTTGATGCCGCCCAGTGGGTCGGTCACGCCCATCAGCAGGATGGAGCCCCACGCCGCGACGACGATCAGGCTGCAGGCCCACGCGCCGACCCGCCAGCTCGGATCGCGCAGTTTCTTGAACGGGCCGCCGAGATTGCTCAGCCCGTCGGACAGCATGAAGCGGGCCACCCGGGTGCCGGCATCGACGGTGGTCAGGATGAACAGGGCCTCGAACATGATCGCGAAGTGGTACCAGAACGCCTTGAGGCTCTCGCCGCCGAACACCTGGTGCAGCACCTCGGACATGCCGAGGGCCAGCGTCGGCGCGCCGCCGGTGCGTCGAGACGATCGACTTCTCGCCGACGCTGGCGGCGGTGTCGGCGATCTCGGCGCCGGTGATCGGCGCGCCGGACAGCCCGAGGTCCGTTGACGTAGTCGGCGGCCGTCTGCGCGGTGGTCCCCGGTCTGCGCGGCCGGCGCGTTCATCGGCGAAGTACAGGTGCTGATTGAGGATCGACGCCGTGATCAACGCCATGATCGCCACGAACGACTCGGTGAGCATGCCGCCGTAGCCGATCAGCCGCATCTGGCTTTCCTTCTCCAGCAGCTTCGGCGTGGTGCCCGAGGAGATCAGGGAGTGGAACCCCGACAGCGCACCGCAGGCGATGGTGATGAACAGGAACGGGAACAGCGAGCCGGCGAACACCGGGCCGTCGCCGCGGGTGGCGAACTGGGAGACGGCCGGTGCCTCCATGACCGGGCGCGCCAGCAGGATGCCGATGGCCAGCAGCGCGATGGTGCCGACCTTCATGAACGTCGACAGGTAGTCGCGCGGTGCGAGCAGGAGCCACACCGGCAGCACCGATGCGGCCAGGCCGTAGACGATGATGCACCACGACAGGGTGACCTTTGACAGCGTGAACCAGTCTGCGCCCCAAGATGTGTCGGCCACCCAGCCGCCGGAGACCACGGCGAGCAGCAACAGCACCACGCCGATCAGCGACACCTCCGACACCCGGCCGGGCCGGAAGAACTGGAGGTACAGGCCCATGAAGATGGCGATCGGGATCGTCATCGAGATCGAGAACACACCCCACGGGCTTTCGGCCAGGGCGTTGACCACCACCAGCGCCAGCACGGCCAGCAGAATGGTCATGATCACCAGCACGCCGACGATGGCCGCCACTCCGCCGACGGGGCCGAGTTCGTCGCGCGCCATCTGGCCCAGCGAGCGGCCGCGTCGCCGCGTCGAGATCGACAGCACCAGGTAGTCCTGCACGCAGCCGGCGACGACCGCGCCGATGATGATCCAGATGGTGCCCGGCAGGTACCCCATCTGGGTCGCGAGCACCGGACCGACCAGCGGGCCCGCGCCCGCGATGGCCGCGAAGTGGTGACCGAACAGCACCCGCCGGTCGGTGGGCATGTAGTCGGTGCCGTTCTCGAAGATCTCGGCGGGTGTGGCGTGGTCGTCGCGCGGCTGGACGAGCTTCATCTCGATGAAGCGCGCGTAAAACCGGAAGCCGATGACGTAGGTGCAGAAGGCGGCGATCACGAACCACACCGCGTTGACCGTCTCGCCGCGGAAGAGCGCGATCATCGCCCAGGCGATGGCGCCGATCAACGCGATGATCGCGAAGATCACCTTGTGCCGGGTGGTGATCGGGGAGCGGTCGATGACCGCGACCGGCGGCAGATCCGCCTCGGTGCGGATATAGGTGATGTCTCCGACGGTCTCTTCGAGTGGCGCGGCGGCGGGTTTTGCCACGGTGAGTCCTCCGATGTCGTCTGTGTGTTTCCTGATCTTTTCACCGGGGCCGCCGTGAGTGCGGAGATTCGAAGGACACCGTGGCCGATTCGTGCCATCCTGCGTGATTCTGTCAACCCGGACGAGGCCGACGAGGAGGTGGCCATGCCTGTTTGGCGCTTGCGTGACTTCGCCGACGATGATCTGGACCAGGCGATTCAGGTGTGGGACCAGAGTCGGGTGCCCGGTTCCCTGGAACCGGTGTTTCCGGTCGCCGAGGTGGTGGCCGCGGCCCGCGCCGGCCAGCCCGCGGTGGTGGCCGAGGTCGGCGAGGAGATCGTCGGCATGGCCGTGGCCCGGATCCAGGGCGACCGGGCCTGGGTGATGATGGTGGCGCTGGCCGCACGCTGGCGTCAGCGCGGCATCGGCAGCGCCCTGCTGGCAGACCTGGAACGTCGGCTGCGCACGCTCGGCGTGCGGCGCATCTGCGCACTCGTCGGCGAGGGCGCGACCGGGACGGCGGCCTTCGAGAACTCCGGCTACGCCCGGCGCGACGGGCTGGTCTACTACGAACTGCTCGAGCACCTGCGGCCCGATCAGGCCAACCTGCTGGCCGAACTCGGCGGCCGCCTGCTGCCGCACGGATTGTGGTCCGGTCTGGCCGGTATGGAGACCGAGAAGCGGATCATCGAACGGCGCATCATCGATCCGCTGGCCCACCCCGAGATCGCCGAGCGTCACGGTGTCCGGCCCCCGAAGGCGGTGATCCTGTTCGGGCCGCCCGGCACCGGCAAAACGAGCTTCGCGAAGGGCATCTCGTCGCGGCTCGGCTGGCCGTTCGTCGAGTTGTTCCCGTCCCGGCTGGCCGCCGCGTCACCGGGTGGTCTGGCGGCGTCCCTGCGCGAGGCCTTCGGTGACCTCAACGAACTCGACGAACTGGTGCTATTCATCGACGAGGTCGAGGAGATCGCGGCCGCCCGGGCCGGTGCCAGCATCGCCGAAACCGGGGTGACCAACGAACTGCTCAAGCTCATCCCCAACTTCCGTGAGCACGACAAGCGACTCCTGGTGTGCGCCACCAATTCCGTGCACGCACTGGACTCGGCATTCCTTCGGCCCGGCCGGTTCGACTACGTCATCCCCGTCGGCCCGCCCGACCGCCCGGCGCGGGCCGCGGTCTGGCGGCGCTACCTCGGAGCCGTCGCGGACGCCGTCGACGTGGACCGGTTGGTCGAGGCCTCGGAGCTCTTCACCCCCGCCGACATCGAGTTCGCGTCACGCAAGGGCGCACACGCGGCGTTCGAACGGGAGATCACACAGGGCTCCGCCGACCGGGCCACCACCGAGGACTACCTGGCGGCGATCGACGAGGTGCGCCCAACGCTGACCGCCGCAATGCTCGCCGAATTCGCTTCGGACTCCGAGCAATTCGCACGACTCTAGTGTTCGCAGAACGCCCGCACGGTGTCGATCGTGTCGGCCTCGGCGGGGCTCTTGTCGTCGCGGTAGCGCAGCACCCGCGCGAACCGCAGCGCCATTCCGCCCGGATAGCGGGTCGAGCCCTGCACGCCGTCGAACGCGATCTCGACCACCTGCTCGGGCCGCACGTGGACGACGTAGCCGTCGGTGGGCCCGTCGGCGAGTTCGAGGAAGCGGGCGGTCTGCCAGTCCAGCATGGCGTCGGTCATGCCCTTGAACGTCTTGCCCAGCATGACGAACCCGCCGGTCGCCGGATCGCGGGCGCCGAGGTGGATGTTGGACAGCTTGCCGGTGCGCCGGCCCGACCCCCACTCGACGGCCAGCACCACGAGGTCGAGCGTGTGCACCGGTTTGACCTTGAGCCATCCGGCGCCGCGTCGTCCGGCCTCGTACGGCGCGTCCGGGGCTTTGGCCATGACGCCTTCGTGGCCCGCGGCCAGCGTGGCGTCGAGAAACCGTTGCGCCGCAGCGGCATCCGAGGTGTACAGGCGGTCCACCCGGAGCCCGTCGGGAACCACCGCGTCCAGCGCCGCCGCCCGCGCGGTGGTGGGAGCGTCGAGCAGGTCGGTGCCGTCGAGATGCAGGAGGTCGAAGAAGAACACCGACAGCCGCTCGTCGGTGTGGCGGCCGAACCGCGACGCGGTGACCTGGAAGCGTTCCGGCCTGCCGTCGGGCCGCAGCGCGATGGCCTCGCCGTCGGCGATCAGGTCGTGTACGGGCAGGGCCAGCGTCGCCTCGACCACTTCGGGCAGCCGGGCGGTGACGTCGTCGAGGCTGCGGGTGTAGACCGTCACGTCACTGCCGCTGCGGTGGATCTGCACCCGGGCGCCGTCCAGCTTGGCCTCGAAAATCGCTGTGCCGCCGAGCTTTTCGAGCGCATCGACGACGCCGATGGCGGTCTGCGCGAGCATCGGACCCACCGGCTGTCCGACCTGCAGCGTGAAATCGGCGAGGGCGTCGGCGCCGCGGGTCAACGCCGCGGCGGCGACGGCCGGCAGATCGCCGCGCAGCATGGCCGCCCGCCGGACCGTCGGCGCGGCGATTCCGGCCGCCCTGGCCACCGCATCGGCCATCACACCGGCCAGCGCGCCCTGTCGCAGTTCGCCGCCCAGCAGCCGCCGCAGAAACGTCTGCTCGGCCTCGGTGGCGGCGCCGAACAGATCGGCGACCAACGCGGCGCGGCGCGCCTGCGAACCCTTGCCGGCCGTGGCGCCGATCTCGGTGAACGCCGCGTCGACGCCCGCCACGGTCAGTACCGGTGCCGCCGCAGGGGGCGGCAGTGAGCGCAGCGCGGCCCAGCCGACGCCGATCTGGCGCTGCGGCAGTTCCCCGGACAGCCAGGACACGATGACCGCGATGCCGCGAGTGTCGCTGTCGCGCGCGGCCTCGCTGAGCAGATGGGCGATCCGCGTCACCTTCGCCAGACGCGACGATTGGGCGCCGACCTCCGCCGAGGTGGTCACGACATCAGCCAGCAACACCCATCCAGCCTGACATGGCCCTACGACATCACTGCGGACGGTCGGATCAGCTCGGCGGCGAGCCAATCGTCAGCAGCGAAGCCTTGGGCGCGGTGACGTCGGCGTAAAAGTCGTTGCCCTTGTCATCGATCACGGTGAACGCCGGAAAATCGCGGACCTCGATCCGCCACACCGCTTCCATGCCGAGTTCCGGGTATTCAAGTACCTCAACCTTGGTGATGCAGTCCTGCGCCAGCTTGGCCGCGGCGCCTCCGACGGAGCCCAGGTAGAACCCGCCGTACTTCTGGCACGCCGCGGTGACACCAGCCGATCGGTTGCCCTTGGCGAGCATGACAAGCGACCCGCCCGCTGCCTGGAACCGATCCACGTAGGTGTCCATCCGGCCTGCCGTGGTCGGCCCGAACGAGCCGGACGCGTAGCCGGCCGGAGTCTTCGCCGGGCCGGCGTAATACACAGCGTGATCACGCATGTAGGCAGGCATCGGCTGACCGGCGTCAAGCAGTTCGGCAATCTTGGCGTGGGCTATATCGCGTGCCACCACCATCGGGCCTGACAGCGCAAGCCTCGTCTTGATCGGGTAACGGGACAGCTCGGCCCTGATCTCTGTCATCGGCCTGGACAGGTCGATGCGGACGACGTCGTCGGCAAGCTCGTCCGCTGTCGTGTCCGGAAGATACTGCGCCGGGTCGGTTTCCAGTTGCTCGAGGAACACCCCGTCCCTGGTGATCTTCGCCGTCGCCTGGCGGTCCGCGGAGCAGGAGACAGCGATGGCGACAGGGCAGGACGCGCCGTGCCGCGGAAGTCTGATCACCCGGACGTCGTGGCAGAAGTACTTGCCGCCGAACTGAGCTCCGATGCCGGTCTTCCTCGTCAGCTCGAGCACCTGCTGTTCCAGCTCGGTGTCACGGAAGCCGTGTCCCGTCGGGGAGCCTGCCGTGGGCAACGTGTCGAGGTATTTCGCCGAGGCATACTTGGCGGTCTTCAGCGCGTACTCGGCGCTCGTGCCGCCGACGACTATCGCCAGATGGTAGGGCGGGCAGGCAGCGGTCCCCACAGAGCGAATCTTCTCTTCCAGGAACGCGGCCATCCTGGCCGGACTCAATACGGCCTTGGTCTCTTGGTAGAGGTAGGACTTGTTGGCCGAGCCGCCGCCCTTGGCCATGAACAGGAACGTGTACTGGTCGCCGCCGGTCGCGTAGACCTCGATCTGGGCCGGCAAGTTGTTGCCGGTATTGCGTTCCTCCCACATCGTGATCGGAGCCAGCTGCGAGTACCGCAGGTTGAGATTCGTGTAGGCGTCGAAGACGCCGCGGGCGATGTGCTCCTCATCGCGGCCATCGGTCAGCACCTGCTGGCCGCGTTTGCCCATGACGATCGCCGTGCCGGTGTCCTGGCACATCGGCAGCACACCGCCGGCCGCGATGCAGGCATTCTTGAGTAGATCGCCGGCGACGAACTTGTCGTTCCCGCTGGCCTCAGGGTCGTCCAGGATTGACCGGAGCTGGCGCAGATGGGCGGCCCGGAGCAGGTGCGCGATGTCGTGCATGGCGGCTGCCGTGAGCTCGGTGAGGACCTCGGGCTCGACCCGCAGGAAGTCCCGCCCAAGGGCCCGCTGCACGCTGATCCCGTCGTTGGTCAGCAACCTGTACTCAGTGCTGTCAGGGCCGGTGGGCAGCAGGTCGGTATAGCTGAAGTCAGCCAACCCCGGCACCTCCTCGGGCTGGTCTGCGGATGCTCCCATCATAGGTCGGGGACCGGTCTGGCTGGGCAGAGTTCCCTAGCTGCTTGACCTGCGAGAACATCACCAGCTGAGGTCAGAGATAGGGATCGGCCCAGGCGCTGATGATGCGGGCCGCCCGCGCAGCCTGGTTCTTGCCGGTGAGAAGGTGGTCGGCACCTTCGAGCGAGACGAAGCTGCGAGGGTGCCGGGCGGTGCGGAAGATCTCGCTCGCGTTTGCGATGCCGACGGTGTTGTCGGTGGGTGAATGCATGACGAGCAGTGCCCGGCGCAGGGTTCTGATCCGCTCGCGCAGATCGGCGGCGCGGACGTCGTCGATGAAGTGGCGCTTGAGGGTGAGTGCCTTGCCGCCGGCGAGGAATGGCGCCTCTCCGTCGGCCTCGATCCGATGGATCAGCGCGTCATAGGTGTGCTCGACGTGACCTGGCTGGTACGGCGCCCCGACACTGGCCAGCGCCACGACAGTCGGACAATCGTGCGCCGCGGCGATGGCGGCCGAGCCTCCGAAGGAATGCCCGACGAGCAGCCGCACCTCCCGGCCGGACTCGTTCATGAATTCCACCGCGCGGACGGTGTCGTCGACCTTGTGGGAAAACGAACCGTCACCCCAGTCGCCCTCGGAATGGCCCAGGCCGAGATTGTCGAAGCGGAGCATGCCGATGCCCTCGCTGGCGAGTTGCTTGCAGATCCGGCTCGCTGCCGGGCAGTCCTTGCCGAGAGTGAATCCGTGGGCGAACACGCCCCATCCGCGCACCTCGCCCTGCGGCACATCGATGATGCCGGCCAAGCGTGGGCCCGGTGGTGCTGACGAAACTGACGCGTTCTGCCACGCGCATCACCTTATCGATACAGGAGGGCGAATCACCGCTGACCTGGGCAGGTTCTGCCACGCCAGGCGTCCTGCGCCTTACCGACGACGTACGGCGACGTCGACGCGTCGCATGCTCACCGCACCGAGAACTCCACCTGATGCCACCCGGTGGCGCCGTCGGGGGCCGGCTCCGCGGTGTCCTGCGTCTGCACGGCACCGGTGTTGTCGGTGGCCCGCACCGTGATGGTGTGCAGACCCGGGTGAGGTGGCCTGCCACGGGAAACTCCACAGCCGCCAGGTATCGCCCGAGTAACTCGCGCCGAGTTCCGCGGGCTGCCAGACCCCGTCATCGATGCGGACCTCGACGGCGCGGACGCCGCGGTTCTGCGCCCACGCCACCCCGCCGAACGTGACGGCACCCGACGGGGACGTCCGCGCCGCTGCGCGGCACGTCGATGCGGGACTCGGTCTTGATCGGGCCGCGCGCCGACCAGCCCAGCCCGGTCCAGTAGCCCTGCGCGCGGTCGAACCGGGTCAGCTCCAGGTCGACCACCCACTTGGTGGCCGAGACGTAGCCGTACAACCCCGGCACCACCAGTCGCGCGGGGTAGCCGTGCTCGGTGGGCAGCGGCTGGCCGTTCATGGTGATCGCGAGCAGGGCGTCGCGGCCGTCGGTCAGTGTCTCGACGGGCGTGCCCGCGGTGAACCCGTCGATGGACGTCGAGAGCACCATGTCGGCATCCGGGTGCACACCCGCGGCCGCCAGCAGGTCACGTACCCGGTAACCGGTCCACACCGCATTCGAAATCAGGTTCCCGCCAACGGGATTGGAGACGCACGTCAGCGTGACCACCTTCTCCACCAACGGGACATCACGCAGGTCGTCAAACCCGTAGGTGATTTCGTGGTCCACCATGCCGTGGATGCGCAGGCGCCAGTCCTCGCGGGACAGCTGCGGCACGCTGAGTGCGGTGTCGATGCGGTAGAAGTCGTCGTTGGCGGTGACGAAGCTGGGCAAATCGACTCCGGCGGGCTGTACCTGCGGCGGTATCGGCGGGGCGGGCACGCTGACCGGCGGGACGGTGAACGCCTGCCGGTCACCGGCCACCGAATGCAGCCGCCGGGACCACACGGTGCCGATCACCCCGGACAACAGCCCGGCACCGGCCAGCCCCAGCGTGACAAGGGACAGCCGGCGTCCGGGGTCGGGTCCGGCGTCGTCGGTGTGCGCGGGTCCGTCGGTGATGCGGCCCGAGGTCAGCAGCCGCAGCACCGCGATACCGCACAAGGTTCCGATGAGGACGGGGATGGTGTCGGTGAGGCCTGCGTCGGGCCGCGACAGCACCGCCGCCGCACCCGCCAGGCCCGCCAGCGCAATCGCGATGCTGCCGATCGGCCGGCGCGGGGCTTCCGCGGAGGCGGCCAACGCGGCGATCACCGCGATCACCACGACGACGGCCACCGCGAGAAAGAGTTTGTCGGCGGTGCCGAAGGTCTGGATCGCCCATTCCTTGACCGGGCCGGGGGTGAGGTCGATGACGGCCGACCCGACCGCGGTGCGGGCGTCGGCCGCGGGTCCGAACGGCGCGGCGAGCAGTTGCGTCACGCCGAGCGCCACCGCGGCGGCGGCAATGCCGCTGCCCATCCGGGTGGTGCCGGCCGAGGCCATGTCAGCCAACGTACCCACGGACAGCGACATGTCCGGAGAACGGCGCAGAACCGCATACTCAATTCCGGCACCCCCGGGCCGGGGACCTTTACACCGACACGGTATTTTGTCAGGCAAGCCACAACGTCAGGAGGGTGTGCATGGAGATCAACGGCAAGAAGGTCGTCGTCATCGGCGGGGCGTCCGGATTCGGTCGCGCGTCGGCGGAGCTGCTCAAGGAGAAGGGCGCCAACGTGGCGATCCTGGACCGCGAGGGCACCGACGGCAAGGAGGTGGCCGAGGGCATCGGCGGCAAGTTCTACGCCGTCGACGTCACCGACTTCGCGGGCACCGAGGAGATGCTGGCCAGTGCCGTCGACGATCTCGGCGGCCTGCATGTCGTGCTGACCACCGCGGGCGGCGGCGTCGCGGAGAAGACGTTCGGCAAGAACGGCCCGCACAGCCTGGAGTCCTTCCAGGGCGTCATCAACCTCAATCTCATTGCGTCCTTTAACATCAGCCGGCTCGCGGCGGCCCACATGGCCCGCAACGAACCGGAGGACGACGAGCGCGGCGTCATCATCAACACCGCGTCCATCGCGGCGTTCGAGGGACAGATCGGGCAGGTCGCCTACACCGCGGCCAAGGCCGGCATCGCCGGCATGTGCCTGACCATGGCGCGTGACCTCGGCCCGCTGGGCATCCGTGCGCTGGCGATCGCGCCGAGCCTGTTCGCGACGGGCCTGACCAAGGGCATCCCGGACGAGTTCGCCGCCGCGCTGACCAAGGATGCGGCGTTCCCGAAGCGCCTGGGCCGGCCGGAGGAGTTCGCCAAGCTGGTCGCCGCGATCGTGGACAACCCGATGCTCAACGGGCAGTGCCTGCGGCTGGATGCGGGGCAGCGGTTCGCCCCGAAGTAATCAGTACACTCTTCTCCAGATCGTCTGACCGGAGGTAGGGCCCGATGGGTATCGCACTGACAGATGACCACCGCGAACTCAGCCGGGTGGCCGACGGTTTCCTCACCGCGCAGAAGGCGCGCGCGGCGGCACGTGAGCTGCTGGACGCGCCTGGACGAGGGCCCGCCCGGCCTTCTGGGCGGACCTCGCCGCGATCGGCTGGCTCGGCCTGCACATCGATGAGGAGTACGGGGGGTCCGGCTTCGGGCTGCCCGAGCTCGTCGTCGTCATCGAGGCGCTCGGCCGGGCGGTCGCACCCGGACCCTTCGTCCCGACCGTGGTGGCCTCGGCCGTGCTGGCGCGCTGCGGCTCCGATGAGCAGAAGGCGCGACTGCTGCCGGGTCTGATCGACGGCACTGTCACCGCGGGCGTCGGGTTCGGCGGCTCGGTTTCGGTGTCCGGCGGGGTCGCCACCGGTGACGCCGGTGTGGTGCTCGGCGCCGGTCTGGCCGACCTGCTGCTGGTCACCGCGGGCGAGGACGTGCTGCTGATCGACCGGACGAGTGACGGCGTGTCGGTAGCGACACCGGCCAGCCTCGATCTGGCGCGCCGATCCGGGCGGGTGGTGCTCGACGGCGTGGCCGGGTGCCGACATCCTGGTGGGCGCGGCGGCCGATGCGCTGGCCTATGCCCGCGCGCTGTTCGCGGCCGAGGCGGTCGGCGGGGCCACCGACTGCGTGGACACCGCGGTCGAATACGCCAAGGTGCGCGAGCAGTTCGGCCGTACCATCGCGACGTTCCAGGCCATCAAGCACCACTGCGCCAACATGACGGTGGCCGCCGAGACGGCGACCGCGCTGGTGTGGGATGCGGCACGGGCCGAGGACGACTCCCGGCAGTTCCGGCTGCTCGCCGCGGCCGCGGCGGCTTCGGCGTTTCCCGCGTATGTGCGCAACTCCGAACTCAACATCCAGGTGCACGGCGGTATCGGCTTCACCTGGGAGCACGACGCGCACCTGCACCTGCGCCGGGCGATGACGTTGCGCGCGGTACTCGGTGGGGACGGTCCGGCGGCCGACCTCTTCGACCTGACCGCCGCCGGGGTGACCCGGAGCAACAGCCTCGATCTGCCCGCCTCGGCCGAGGAACTCCGGGCCGGCGTGCGCGCCGACGCCGCCGAGATCGCGAAGCTGGACGGGCAGCCGCAGCTGGACCGGCTGATCGCCACCGGATACGTGATGCCGCACTGGCCCAAGCCGTGGGGCCGGGCCGCCGATGCCGTCGAGCAGTTGGTGATCGAACAGGAATTCCGCGCCGCCAAGATCAAGCGGCCCGATTACGGCATCACCGGATGGGTCATCCTGACCCTGATCCAGCACGGAACCCCTTCGCAGATAGACAGATTCGTCGACAAGGCGCTGCGCAAGGAGGAGATCTGGTGCCAGCTGTTCTCCGAACCGGACGCCGGCTCGGACGCGGCGGCCATCAAGACGCGCGCGGTCCGCGTCGACGGCGGCTGGAAGCTCAACGGGCAGAAGGTGTGGACCAGCGGGGCGCACTACTGCCGGCGCGGTCTGGCCACCGTGCGCACCGATCCCGAAGCGGCCAAGCATGCCGGCATCACCACCGTGATCATCGACATGAACGCACCCGGGGTGCAGGTGCGCCCGTTGCGGATGATCAACGGCGGCTCGGAGTTCAACGAGGTGTTCTTCAACGACGTCTTCGTGCCCGACGAGGACGTGGTGGGTGAGCCCAACAGCGGCTGGACGGTGGCCCGCGCGACCCTGGGCAACGAGCGGGTCAGCATCGGCGGCGGCTCCGGTGTCGCCGGCGTCAACCCGTCGGTGTTGATCGCACTGGTGGGCGAGCACGGGGATCGGTTGGCGGGAGCCAAGATCCGGGTCGGCAACTTCCTGGTCGGACGAGCACGCGATGCGGCTGCTCAACCTGCGGCGCGCGGTGCGCAGCATCGAGGGCGGCGGCCCGGGCCCGGAGGGCAACATCACCAAACTCAAGCTCGCGGAGCACATGGGCGAGTACGCCGCGATCTCGTGCGCGCTGCTCGGCCCGGACATCGCCCTGCTGGACGGTCCCGCGGCGATCGCGGCCCAGATGGCCATGGGTGCGCGCGCCATGGCGATCGCGGGTGGCACCTCCGAGGTGACGCGCAATCAGATCGCCGAGCGGATCCTGGGCATGCCGCGCGATCCGCTGATCAAGTGACGTGAGCGACGGCGCGGGGCCAGGCCGTTACGTCGCCGGACAGGACCGGCCCGACAAACGGGCCGCGCAGATCGCACGCCGCATCGAGACCGACATCATCCGGCGCGGCTGGCCGGTGGGCGAGTCACTGGGATCCGAACAGGCGCTGCAGGAGGCCCACGGTGTGAGCCGATCGGTGGTGCGCGAGGCCGTGCGGCTGGCCGAGCACCATCAGGTGGCCCGGATGCGGCGCGGCCCGGGCGGCGGGCTGGTGGTCACCGCGCCGGACGCGGCCCCGGCGACCCGCGCGATGGTGATCTATCTGCAGTACCTGGGCACCACCATCGACGAATTGCTGGACGCCAGATTGGTTTTGGAGCCGCTGGCCTCCGAACTGGCCGCCGAGCGCATCGACGAACCGGGCATCGCCCGGCTGCGCGGCATCCTGCACGAAGCGCCGCCGGACCCGGCCGATGACGACTTCCACGTGGTGCTCGCCGAACTGACCGGCAACCCGGTGCTGGAGTTGTTCGTCGACGTGCTGACCCGGCTGACCGCCCGCTACGCGGCCACGGCGGGCATGGGGGAGGCCGCTGCCTCGGCCGGCGTGACGGCCGAGGCCGTCGAGCGCCTGACCGTCGACCACGCGTCGATCGTCGAGGCCGTCACGGGTGGTGATTCGGCCCTCGCCAAAACCCTTACCGAGCACCATGTTCAGACGGTGACGGGGTGGCTGCACCGGCAGTACCGGCCGGGCCGTCCGGGCGGCCGCGGCCGCGCGCCCGCCGGGGCGGGCAAACGCGCCGAGGTGGTGGCCGCAGAGATCCACGAGGACATCGCCGCCGCCGGCTGGCCGGTGGGCACGGTGTTCGGCACCGAGGCCGACCTGCTGAGGCGCTACGAGGTCTCCAGATCTGTTCTGCGCGAAGCGGTTCGGCTGCTCGAGTACCATACTGTCGCGCGGATGCGCCGCGGCCCGGGTGGCGGGCTGATCATCACCGAACCGCAACCCGACGCCATCATCGACACCATTGCGCTGTACCTGGAGTACCGGCGGCCCAGCCGGGAGGACCTGCGACTGGTCCGCGACGTCATCGAGGTCGGCAATGTCGCGACGGTGGTCCGCCGGCGATCCGATCCCGATGTCGAAGCGTTCCTGGCGGCGCAGCGGGCCGAATCACCGCGCGCCCGCCGGGATTTCCGGAAGGCGGGGCTGGCGGAGTTCTTCTTCCACGCCGAACTCGCCGAACTGGCCGGCAACCGGGTGCTGAACCTGTTTCTGCGGATCCTCGTCGAACTGTATCGGCGACACTGGATTTCGACGATGCGAAGCATGCCGGGTCCCAGCGACGCGCAGGACGTCCACCACGCGCACACCCGGATCGCGGAGGCGATCGCCGAGGGGGACACCAGCATGGCGCAGCACCGGTTCCGGCGTCACCTGGAGGCGCTGTCGTCCTGGTGGATGTGACGCCCGAACGCGGGCGCGACGAACCGTCAGCCCGAGCACGACCTCTTCGACGACCGGTTCCGCGGCACTG
Organism: uncultured Actinomycetota bacterium; assembly: GCA_963779655.1. GTDB lineage: Bacteria > Actinomycetota > Actinomycetes > Mycobacteriales > Mycobacteriaceae > Mycobacterium. The sequence continues at coordinate 107,738 of CAVZZD010000019.1, forward strand.
ACGACTCCTTCCACCTGTCTCGAGGTAGCAGTCGGGCCGGAGGGGTTGGAAATCCGTTCCACGAGAATTCGGCCTATTGCTTGACAACACCTGGCCAGTAGATGAAACTTGAACAACTTTCATCTTTTGAATATTAGGAAGGGGATCTCTGTGGCCGAGCTTCTTGCCCCGAATCTGTCTGACGTCCGCCAAGAGACCGTCGCGGGAGCGTGCATCCAATACAGCGACTATTTTCTCGACGAGCGTGACCCGTTCGCCGGCGGAGTCGCCTACGTGGAGGGCGAATTCGTGCCTGCCGCGGATGCCCGCATCTCCATGTTCGATGCCGGCGTCGGCATTCCGACCTCACTTACACCGTCGCCAGCGTTTGGCATGGCAATATCTTCCGGCTCAGTGACCATCTCGATCGCCTGTTCGACGGTGCGGCGCGAACACGGTTGTGTTTGTCACGCGCGTGGAGGGTGTGGTCGACCCGCTGGTCATCGTCGGTGGCGAAGTCACGCAGGACCAGCCGTTCCCGCTGCGCGATCTGCTGCTCGAGTGGCGGGTGTCGGTGGACCCGTCGCGAAAGCGCGTGATGTCCGTTTCGGCGACCCGAGGCCCGCGGGTGGTTCGCTGATCGGGAAGTTCACCGAGTCGACGGGAAGCGCACGCCACATCGAGGGTGTCATCGGCACCGCCCGCCCGGTGCCCTCGCTCATCGACTCCGGAGTCTTCAGCGCGATCGTCGACGTCGATGCCGGCTCGGAGTCACGCCGCCTCGGCGACATCGAACTCGACGAAGCACCCGGCGCGCTCGACATCGGTGCGCCCGGACGCGATCTGGGCAACGCGGCGATCGACGTGATCGCCGGTGAACTCGCCGCCCGCCAGCGCGAAAACGGCTTCGCCGAATTCGCGCGGAGCCGGCTCTTCCCGGCCGCCGACACCACCGGTCACATCACGGCCCATGCGGACTGGGTGATGTTCCACCGTCGACGGCACCAAGCAGTGCGTCGCCGTGCAGCGTCCAACTCCGGTCGCGGTGCGGCGGTTCCGGTGGTATCACGCCACGCTCGGTGCGGAGCAACAGGATCTGGTGAGTGTCACGTCGATCGCCGGAACGTTCGAAACGGTTGACACGAACGGCGCGAACGCGTTCGCCAGGGTGTTCGCGCGATTGGACCGGTTCGGTTTCGAACCGCTGACCATCGTGGAGTTCCCCGCCGACGGCACCGACCTGCTGTCCTCCGCCATCGCCCTGCGCACAGCGTGGACGGCTGCACCGCGTGGCGAGCGGATGCCGATTGCGGTGATCGCCACCGCAGGCGTCGGAGACGGCGAGAGCGTCAACCTCGGCCGGTTGAACACGGCGACCGGGGCGATCGGCGACCTCATCGACATCGCCAATATTCGGATGCGGGTGCTCACGGACATCCCGCCCGACGTGCAGTCCGCCGGCCTCGATGGTGTCGTGATGACCACCGGGATCGAGCGCACGCCAAGTGTCACGGCGTGCGCGCACCTGTTCCGCATGGGGCGGACTGCGTTCAACCGGCTGATGTCGGCGCTGCCGAATCTCGACACGCTGGACCAGATCCGCGGCCTGCTCAACCAACTCCAGGTTCCCGATGCAGTCGGCCGATCGGAGATGACGCGCGCAGGACGTCAGTCCGAGGTGCCAGCCATTGGTTGACCTGGGCCGCGTCGCCGGCGATGAGCGGTCGAACGCGATGGCCGCGGTCACCACCGGAACGACCCGGCCACCAGGAACCGATGCTCCTCGCCGTTGTCGAGCGCATCGTCGGTGAATGGGCGCGACGGAGACCCGCAGTCGGTCAACGTCGACCTCGGAGGCTGCCAGGCGGTCTATTTCATCCAGGTCGCCCTCCGAAAAGAGTCGACGGCGCCTAACTCGATCTGAACGGACGCGCGTCGCAGCATCTACTTTGGAGTCAACAGCGACGGGCAATGCTGCCGGGGCGACCACCGGAAGCAACAAGAAGACAAGCAAAGCGACTGACAACGCAGCCGGAGCGACCACCGGAAAAACAAGTGAATCGCCCTGGAAAGGCTGGAGGCACTTCCCCCTGACCAAGTTTGGTGGGACCGTATCTGTAGGCCTCCGTAGTCGGGACCGTCACGGCCGCCGAGGCTCAATATCAATTGATGCACACCGGGAGAAGCGATGAACGCATCCCAAACCAGCTCCGACCCCTACGCCCTGTCGACTCACGTCGCCGCCGACCACAGCGCATACCACGTCAGCGTCGACGCCGGTCCGTACCACATTGCGTATGCCGACGTCCGGCCCACCGGTTCCACCGTCGAGCTCAGCATCGACGTCACCACCGGGAACCCGTCGCCGCGTCTTCGTCGCCGCCTTATCGACGCGGTGTTCGACCTCGACGTCATGCACTCACCTCGAACCTGTTGGCCACCCTGCCCCTCGGTGACGTCGACCTACTCGACGACATGGCCCAACACTGCGTCAGCGTTCACACGAGGGCGGCTGGGCATAGCTGCCTGGTTGACGGGAGGCTTTTGGGATAACGATGCCGCGCCGCGCTGGCCGATTCATCCGGTCTGGACATCGCCTGGCCCATGCGGCAAAGCGCTGCGGCGCAGCGCAACCCGGACATCCGCTACATCGAGATCGCCGACAGGCGCTGCGAGCAGGACCGTCTTGGGCAGAAGACGAGGCAAGGGTGGTACCCCTGCGTGAAGGCGTCAAACCACCTACACCTAGATCCAGCCGCTAACGAACATTGTTCGGGGAGCTGGTGACGCTGGTGCAGAACCGGTAGCCGGTCAAGATCATCGTGTTCAACACTCGTCGCTGAACTTCGTCGAGTTGGAGATGAAAGCCGCCGGGATCGTCACGTTCGGCACCGACCTCGTCAATCCGGACTTCGCGGCGGTCGCGTCGGCGATGGGGATGTTCGGCCGTCGCGTCGAGCAGCCCGGCGACCTGGACGCGGCGCTCATCGAGGCCTTCGCCCACGACGGCCGGGCCGTCGTCGACGTCGTCGCCGCCCGCCAGGAACTGTCCATGCGCCGCCGGCGATCACGACCGAACAGGCGAAGGGCTTGTCGCTGTACGCAATCCGGACCATCCTGGCCGGCCGCGGCGAGGAACTTCTGGCCTCGTCAGCACCAACGTGGCCCGTCGCATTCTCGATTGACCACCGCCGCGAAATGGAACTCCCTGTCGTCAGGCACGCGGGTCGACAACAGGGAGTTCCATTTCGGCGAGCGGTACGGCTCTGATTGTCAGGCCGGGCGCGGGATGGCCGCCGCCATGCTCTGTCCGAGCCACGCCGGAACTGCGCGGCGTGCGTCGGCGGACCCGGACACCGTCACGCTGCCGTCCATCAGGCAGTGGGACCAGGACACGTCACCACGCCAGATCTCGGTCAGGGTGCGCAGGCTGCTGTCCACGGTGACCGTGACGTCGTAGCCGGGGTCGAAATCGCACATATCGGCCGTGCCCTCGGAGACCACCAGCCACCAGCGCGACGCCTTGGGGGCGACCCCGGTGAGCCGGAACTCGACGACGGTGCGCGCCCGGGGCCAGGCGTCGACGGGCACCGACCGGCGGATGTCCCACATCAGCAGGTGCGGGTCGAGGTCTTCCTCGCCGAGTTCACCGACCCAGCGGGTGCCCCACTCCATGAGCGCCTGCACCACGCCGGCGAGTTCCTGGCCGCACTGCGTCAGCGTGTAGGACGTGCGGCCGTCGGTGTCGCTGCGTTCGATGACGCCCGCGCGGGTCAGCGATTTCAGGCGCTTGGACAGCAGGGCGGGTGACATCTTGGGAACACCTCGCCGCAGATCATTGAAATGTCTACTGCCCAAAAGCATTTCGCGAACGATCAGCAGCGTCCAGCGTTCGTCGAGTACATCCATGGCCTTTGCCATGGGACAGAACTGGCCGTATGACGACATTGTGCACCTCCCCGTCGGTAGGTCGATTACACCCCTGTTGTCCGGCGTTGGCCAGTACAGATGTTGTATCGGCGCCGGTTCACATTCGGCACTATCGACATGCCGCGGTCCGGCGAGACGATATGTGCGGACCGAACCGAGGAGGAACCGACATGACCGCCCAACACACGACGACCGTCGACAACGAACTGGCGAGCAGGCACCGCACGCTGTGGGGGCTGGGCGACTACGGCGCCATCGCCGCCGAAGTCGTGGCACCGCTGGGGCCGGAACTCGTGGCCGCCAGCGGGATCGGCCCCGGCACCCGGGTGCTCGACGTCGCCGCCGGCACGGGCAACGCTGCCATCGCCGCTGCGCTCGCCGGCGCGGACGTGGTGGCCACCGACCTGGTGCCCGATCTGCTGGCGCAGGGTCAGCGATTGGCCGCGGCCGCCGGTGTCGGCCTGGTCTGGCAGGAGGCCAATGCCGAGGCGCTGCCGTTCGGCGACGGAGAGTTCGACGCGGTGCTGTCCTGCATCGGGGTGATGTTCGCGCCGCATCACGAGCAGGCGGCCGCCGAACTGGTCCGGGTCTGCCGGCCCGGGGGCACCATCGGCGTCCTCAGCTGGACCCCCGAGGGCTTCATCGGCCAGATGTTCGCCACCATGAAGCCGTTCGTGCCCGCCCCGCCGCCCGGGGTGTCGCCGCCGCCACTGTGGGGCAACACCGATCACGTCACCGCACTGCTCGGCGACCGGGTCACCGACGTGGTGAGCACGAAGCGGTGCCTGACCGTGGACCGGTTCACCGACGGCACGGCGTTCCGCGACTACTTCAAGGCCAACTACGGGCCCACGATCACCGCCTACCGCGGCATCGCCGACCAACCCGAGCGCGTCGCAGCCCTGGACACGGCGCTGGCCGAACTCGGCGACCGCGCGCTGGCCGGGACGTCGACGATGGAGTGGGAATACCTGCTGGTCACCGCGCGCGCAGCCGGCTGACCACCTCGAGCGTCGACGCGGTGGCCGCCGCCAGCGCGTCGACGTCGTTCCCGTCGAGGCTGCCGCAGACCCAGTCCCAGTGCGCGGCGACCGTGGCACCCTGCGCGGGTCGGGGTGCGAGCGTGGCACCGTCGGCAGACCGCCACCGCACGGTCTCGTCGACCGGCTCGCCCAGGTAAAGCTCACCGGCGTCGAACACGAGCGGACGCGATGCGATGACGGCGTGTTCGTCGTCCACGGAATCGACGGTGCCCCAACGGATCCGGCACGCCTGCAGGATCCGCAGCGGGGTGGTCGGGTCGGCGTCGAGAAACCGCACCCACGGGTAGACGACGAACACATGGAAGCTGTGGTTGGCCAGCACCGCGCGGTCGGCCGTCACGTCGGCGAGCAGCCCGCACGGCTGGCCCGACATCGCGCGGCGCAACCGGGCCAGCAGCGCCGCGGCGTCCACCCGGTCCAGCAGCGGCCCGCCCACCCAGTAGGCGCGCACCACGTCGGCATCGAGCGGGTCCGCAATCCCGGCGGCCGCGGCGATCTCCTCCAGATAGGGCCAGGCGCCGTCGAATCCCTGCGCGTGTTCGGCGACGTCGGTGCCACGGCCGGCCAGCAGCACCGACGGATCGGGCGGGCCGCAGTAACCCAGTTCGTTGGGTGGATAGGCGTAGGCGGCGAACGCCTCCCAGCCGCTAGTCAGTAACCGTCATCGTTCCCGGACCGCAGCAACTCCAGGCCGGCCAACGCCTCCGCCGCACCGGCCTCGTCGGTCTTCTCGACGACGAAACCCATGTGGATGATCACCCAGTCGCCGGGCCCGAACGTCTCCTCCGGCAACATGCCGACGTTGACCTTGCGGTGCTCGCCGGCCACCTCGATCAGCGCGAGCTGATCGCCGTATCCGTCGAGCATCCGAACCACCCGGCCCGGGATCCCTAGGCACACGGTTGCCCCACAAGCACGGCGACGGCCGATTCGACGGCCCGCACCGCTTCGGGAACGGCGGCCCGCACCGGCTCCGACAGGCCGATGCCGTCACCGATGTCCGCGACCTGGCAGCCGACGACGATGGTCCGCGGCGGGGTGCCGCCGAGTGCCCGCAGGCTCGCGAACACCGCGCCGGGATCCATGCCGTGCGCATCCAGACCGACTGGCGCATCGCGTGATTCGGGGTCGGCCTCGAACACCCGGATCTCGCCGGGGCGCCCGCGGTCGGGGACGGCGTCGACGAGTACCAGCGCGTCCCAGCCGTCGAGCAGGTCGTAGGCCAGATGCATCCCGCGGATGCCGTAGTCGACGACCCGAACATTGTCCGGGAGTGCGGCCACATGGCGGATCACCTCGGGACCGAAGCCGTCGTCGCGCAAGAAGATGTTGCCGATACCGGCGACCAGAACCTTTGGCACGGGCTACATCTTGCGCATCTTCAGGTACCGCTGCACGTCGGGCATCGACTTGACGCCGACCACCACACCGGCCACCACCGCGGCGGCGACCACCAGCGTGGTGATCCGTCCGATCACGTCCATGTCGGACTCCTTTTCTCGGGGCTGATTTCCGCTGTGTCCAGCGGCTCGATCTCATCGGGGGAGAAGTACAGGTAGCGGCCGTACCACTCGTGCAGGTCGGCGGCAGGGTCGTCCTCGACCACTACTCCGACGTGTTGTTCGCCGTCGACGTCCTCATGGACGGAGGTGACGCGCGCCGTCCGGCCGGCGAAGAACATGTCCTGCGCGTCCGCGCGTCGACCCGGCCGCAGCCGGACCCGGCTGCCGCACGCCACCCGCACACCGTTCACCAGCACGGCGTCGACATCCGGACGTACCGCGTTGTCGGCCAACGGATCCCACCAGTCGACACCTTCGGGTATCTCGGGAATGAGTCCGGCGCCCGTGTCACTGCGTGGGTCGCGCAACACGCCGTGCAGTCGCTGCATCGCCTCGGGTGACATGTTGTCGCAGCGGTCGATGATCTGCGCCGCCAGCGGATCTGTGGCGCGGGCCTGCGCCTTCTCCGCATCGGTCATCGTCATGACCCGCAGCGTGAGGATCTCGTCGATCTCGGTGGAGTCGTACAGCGCGCCTTCGCTCTGCTCGGCCACTTCCGGGTGGTCGTAAAGGATGATGGGCGAGATCAGCAGCAGATCGTTGTCGCCGGGGGGACCGGCGAGCACCGGCCAGCACCGGTGCTGGCGGCATTGGGATGCTGCGGCCTCGGCGGCGTCCGGGGGTTCGAGCAGCGAGACGAACTCCCCACCGACGGCCTCGCCGATGACGTGGGTGCCGATCAGCGAGGTGGCGATGGCCTCTTCCTTGGTGGCCGCCGACGTGCCGGTGTTGCGGACGGTCACCGACACCCGGTCGACCACGCCAACGGCTTCGACGCTGACGGTCACCGTGGCCCGGACCTCTTGGCGCTCTCGCACCAGCCGCCCGCCGTCGACGGCTTCGATGTCGCAGGCCGCGGCCGCCACGATCGGCCACGACCAGGGCTGCGCGGGATCGGCGAATTCCATCGGACCGAGCGAGAACTCGGACTCCACGGCTTCATCCCAGGTCAGCCACGAACCGGACGCCGTGGTGAGCTCGTCGACAGGCTGGTAGTTCTGACCGCCGAGATCGCGTTCGGCGCGGCGGCGCTGCAGGTGCAGGAAGCGCACCACCAGGGTGAGTTCTGCTCCGGTGCCGGGCTGAACCAGAAACTGCGTCGACATCGTGTCGTCTTCGCCGATACCCGCGTCCGCCGCACCCGGCGGCCCCAGAACGCCGAACTGCCAACGGGACTGGTTCTTGCTTGACGACGCGCGGTACGGGTAGAGCAGGTAGCCCTCGTAAAGTACGGCGTCGGCGATGGTGCGGGCCCGTCCCCAACTCGCGGTCATGGCACCTCCGCCCGGACGCCGGTGCTGTCCAGCAGCGAGGTCACCGCGTCATCGAGGTTCAACAGGCCGCGCGACGACTTGTAGGAGGCCAGCGCCGTGACCGTGTCATGCCCCAACCGCACCCACCCGCTGTTCGGGTAGTGCTGCTGGACCAGATCACGCCATATCGCGACCGGCAGGTCGTATTGGTCCTCGCGGTCCCAGGGGACCTGCTGCACGGAGAACCCGCTCTGTCCCCTGGTGAATACCGTTCCGCTGAAAAGGAATTGCAGCGGAATGCTGCCGTCGCGCAAGGCGTGCAGATATTTGGCCGCAGTGACCTCGAAGTCGTAGGTGCACTCGAGGGGGAGTGCGACCTGGGTGCTGCCGGTGAACCCCTGCACCATCGCGGTGCTGTGCTGCCACAGGAACGTGCGTTGAGTGTTGGCCCAGCGTTCGCGTGGTCCGAACAGATCGGTCAGCCCGTCGGCTTCTTCGTCGGTGTAACCCCGCCGCAACGGCTCGATGCGCACCTGGCACCGCAGCGCGATCGCGTGCACGGGGTCGTCCCCACTGGCGACGACGCCGACGCGCGCGGTGAGGACCGGGGTCACCGAATACGGTTCGGGGGCAACGTCGAGGACGGCGAAGGTGACGTCACTCATGGGTGTGTCACCTCCGCCACCGTCTTGCTGCGCGCTTCGACCTGGCCAAAGAATTCGTCGATGAACCGGTGGACCTCCTGCCCGCCGTCGAAACCCCGCCACAGCATTCGGAGTCGGCCGACGAATTCGTAGCAGGCGTCAATCGGGACCAGAAAGCACTGCGGCGGCGCCTGTTCGTCGTCGGGCACCCGGACCAGCAGGGCCTCGACGTCGTCAGCCAGTACGCTCACCCGGGCGTCGGCGGCGGTGATCGCGTTCCAGGAGTCGAGGCCCAGTTCGGACTCGGTGGCGCCGGCCGGGCCGGGATAGAACGCGACCGTTCGGTCCATCGCCGAGTTGCGGAAGAAGAACGCGAGCCCGACCGGGATCTGCAGCGCCTCCCACTCGCGGCGGTCCAGCGCGAAGCCGGGGAAGGCCAGGTAGCGGTCGGGTACGGCCCGATAGCGCAGCTGCGCGTGGCTGTCGGTGAACAGCAGATAGCAGCCGCGGCACACGCACATCAGCTGGCGGCCTTCGACATTCACCACATGGGAGTGCTCGTCGGCGATCTGCTCGGCACACATCTCGCAGCGTTCGCCGGCCGGTTGCGGTGCCCGGTTGGCCCGGATGCGAGCGAGCACGTCGTACGGGGTAACGGAATTGGTATCCGTCATCACGCCACCGCGGTGGGGTCGAGGACCGCCATCGAGAGCACGCCGTCGCGCACCAGCAGCGGGATCGGGTCGAGATGCTCGGTGACGTCGGCGTCCCTGTCGGCGCTCGCTCCGGCATGGACGACGTCGAAGTGGGCGTGACAGCGCGGACACCGCAAGACTGCTTCACCGATGGCCGAGCCCAGCGGGCGATGCAATGCGGCGCCGGCCAACGACCCGTCGCATCTGCCACATCGATCCTGGTAGGCGAACAGGTCGTCGCCCACCCGGCAGGCCAGCACTGTCGTGCCTGCCACCAGGAATCCGCCGACCTCCCCGGGGGACAGATCGGTGAGGTCGGGCACCGGATGCCAGGTCGCCGAGTTGCGTCCAGTCGAATGCAGGCGTGACATCAAGGAATCAGCGGGGATCACCGTGCCTGTTTCGGCGACCGGATCGTGCTCTGCGGCAACGACTTCGATCGAGCAGATCTCGGGGGCGGCGGCTCGCACCGCGTCCTCGACGGTCAGTTCCAGGGTCACCGATGACGACGGACAGCTCTTGCAGCTGCCCGAGAACTGCAGTCGCACGACACCGCCCGCTGGACTGTCGGCCACCTCGAGCAGCGCGACGTCGCCGCCGTGGGAGCCCAGATAGGGCCGCACGCTGTCCAGCGCATCCTCCACCCGGCGGTGCACATCGTGCGGGTGCAGGCCGTGGACCAGGAGCAGGCTGGCGACCAGGTCATCGGAGGCGAACCGATCGGCCAGCGCGGGATCAACGTCGACGGCCATCCGGATCAGCCGGTCGAGCCCGGCGCCGTAGAGGTCGACGATCTCCCGGACCAGTTGCTCAGCGCGTTCGCGTGCCACGGCGCCGCCCGCCGCGCTCGCGTCCAGCAGTACCTGGATTCGATCGCCCGCCGTGCGCCACTGCCCTTCTTCGTCGAACTCCAGGGTTTCCTCAGCACGACCGGCCATGCATCACTCCCCGGTAACGGATTGCGTTGGCGAGTGCAGTTTCTCGAGCGTCTTGCCGTCGCCGAGGTACATGTGGACCCCACACGGCAGGCACGGATCGAAACTGCGCACCGTGCGCATGATGTCGATGCCCTTGAAGTTCTCCCGATCGTTCTCCTCAAAGATCGGTTGACCCTGCACCGCATCCTCGTACGGCCCCGGCGTGCCGTAGCTGTCGCGTGGGTTGGCGTTCCACGGCGTCGGCGGATACGGGTGGTAGTTCGCGATCTTCCCGTCGCGAATCACCATGTGGTGGGACAAGACCCCTCGTACGGCCTCGGTGAAGCCGCACCCGATGGCTTCGTCGGGGACGGTGAACTTCTCCCACGTCTTGGTGCGCCCGGCCCGGATCTCGACGAGCGCCTTCTCGGCGAAGTGCAGCGCACAGGCGGCCGCGTAGGCCTGGAAGTACGTCCGGGCCCGGTTGCGTTCCAGCGTGTTGCTGCCGTGCTCGGGGATCTTCCACTCCAGCTCGACCGGACCCTTGAGGATCGTCTTGGGCAGGTTGATCTTGACGCTGTGACCGGTGGATTGGACATAACCGATGTCGACCAGACCGGCCAGCGCCGTCGACCACAGCCGGGCCAGCGGACCGCCGCCGGTGTCCAGGGCCAGGTGATCCGTGCCGTCGAACCAGCGCGGTGACATCACCCAGCTGTACTTGTCGTCCATATCGCGCTTCTGCGGCCGGGGGTTGGTGTGCTGGTTCCACGGATGCCGACGGTCCACCGGATTGCCGAGCGGATCGGTCTTGACGAACATCTCCTGATCGGTCCAGTCGTCGTAATACGAACTGCCCAAAAGGATCCGGATACCGAGGTTGATGTCCACCAGTGAGTGGGTGACCAGCTTGCCGTCGACCACCACGCCCGGGGTGACGAACATCGCGTTGCCCCACTTCTCCATGTCCTTGTACGCGAAGTTGCACACATCGGGGTCCTGGAACGAGCCCCAGCAGCCGAGCAGGGTGCGGCGCAGACCGACCTTCTCGTAACCGGGCAGCGCCTCGTAGAAGAAGTCGAACAGGTCGTCGTGCATGGGCACGACCTTCTTCATGAACTCGACGTAGCGCATCAGCCGGGTCATGTAGTCGGTCATCAGCTGGATGGTGGCGACGGTTCCGACACCACCGGGATACAGCGTGGACGGATGGACGTGCCGGCCTTCCATCAGGCAGAACATCTCCCGGGTCCACCGACTGACCTGCAGCGCCTCCCGGTAGAACTCCCCGGTGAAGGGGTTCAGCGAGCGCATGATGTCGGCGATGGTCCGGTAGCCGTGCGCCTCGGAGTTCGGTGCCAACGTGTTCTCGGCCTTGGCGAGCACGCTCGGGTTGGTCTCGGCGACCATCTTCTCGCAGTAGTCGACGCCGACCAGGTTCTCCTGAAAGATGTTGTGGTCGAACATGTATTCCGCGGCCTCGCCGAGGTTCACGATCCACTCGCCCAGGTTCGGCGGCTTGACGCCGTAGGCCATGTTCTGCGTATAGCAGGAGCACGTGGCGTGGTTGTCGCCACAGATCCCGCAGATGCGGCTGGTGATGAAGTGCGCGTCGCGGGGATCCTTGCCCTTCATGAAAATCGAGTAGCCACGGAAGATCGACGACGTGCTGTGGCACTCGACCACCTCACGGTTCTCGAAGTCGATCTTGGTGTAGATGCCGAGGCTTCCCACGATCCGGGTGATCGGGTCCCACGCCATCTCGACCAGCTGGCCGGGCTCGTTCTTCACCTGCGACGGCTCGGGGATGATGGTTGTCATCAGACTTCTCTCTTCGAATTATCTTGGCCCCGGTGGGATTTGGATGGCTCGCGGTGAGCTGTCAAGTGCGGTGAGCTACCAGGTGCGCCGTGCGCCTGTGGTGAGTTCCTTGCCCTTGTGCCGCCACTTGGGCTCTTTGTCCACCGTCTTGCCGGTGATGTGGCGCAGGTTGCGGATGACGGAGCCGTACAGGCCCGACGCCGTGGTGGACAGCTTGCCGCCCGGCGGTTCGTCCATGAAGGGCATGAACTTGTCCGGGAAGCCCGGCATGGTGCACCCGATGCAGATCCCGCCGACGTTCGGGCAGCCGCCGATTCCGTTGATCCAGCCGCGCTTGGGCACATTGCATTTGACGACCGGACCCCAGCAGCCAAGTTTCACAATGCATTTCGGTGAGCCGTACTCGGTGGCGAAATCGCCCTGTTCGTAGTAGCCGGCGCGGTCGCAGCCCTCGTGCACGGTGTTGCCGAACAGCCACTTCGGCCGCAGGGCTTCGTCGAGCGGGATCATCGGCGCCTGTCCGGTGGCCATGTAGAGCAGGTAGGTCAGCGTCTCGGACATGTTGTCGGGATGCGCGGGGCAGCCCGGTACACAGACGATCGGGATGCCGGCCTTGCTCTTCCACTCCCAGCCCAGATAGTCGGGCACGCCCATGGCGCCGGTCGGGTTGCCCGCCATCGCGTGGATGCCGCCGTAGGTGGCGCAGGTGCCCACGGCCACGATCGCGGTGGCCTTGGGCGCCAGCCGGTCCAACCACTCACTGGTGGTCATCGGCTGCCCCGTTGCCGGGTCGTTGCCGAATCCGCACCAGTACCCCTCGTTGTGCAGTTGCTCGTTGGGAATGGAGCCCTCGACGACCAGGACGAACGGGTCGAGCTCACCGCGATCGGCTTTGAAGAACCACTCGAGGAAGTCGTCGGCTCCGCCCGTGGGTCCGCACTCGAAGTCGATCAGCGGCCAGTGCACGGCGATCTTCGGCAGACCCGGGAGGGCGCCCAGGGCGATCTCCTCGATGGTGGGCTGGGTGGCGGCGGTCAACGCCACTGAGTCGCCATCACAACTGAGGCCGGCGTTGATCCAGAGAACATGGATCAACGTCTCTTCCGCCTTGACTGCTGCTTCCGTGGGCATGCTGCAGCTTTCCGGGACCAGGCTGGGGTCCCTACGTCAGCCGGAGTCGACCATCGGCCCACTTGCGCGACGCTAATTACCGGGTCTACTCCGCGCCGGTAGTGATTGTCAACGAAATGTCAGCACATCCTTCGTTGACGTCAAATTCACCTTCTCCGGGCATCAGTCATCCCTCAAGAAATGACGTAGCCAGCCGAACCACGCCTGCATGCCGGCCCCGGTGCGCGCGCTCAGCGGCAGCACGTCGGCGGTCGGGTTCACCTCGCGGACGTTCGCGATGTAGGTGTCGACGTCGACATCGAGGTGCGGCACCAGATCGATCTTGTTGAGCAGCACCACGTCCACCGCCCGGAACATCACCGGGTATTTCAGCGGCTTGTCCTCGCCCTCGGTCACCGAGTACACCATGGCCTTGGCGTGCTCGCCGACATCGAATTCTGCTGGGCAGACCAGGTTTCCGACGTTCTCGACGATCACCAGGTCCAGGGCGGGCAGGTCGAGTGCCCTGCATGGCGCGGTTGACCATCGGCGCGTCCAGGTGGCACTCACCGCCGAACCCGTCGGCGGTGTTGAGCAGTGAGATCTGGGCGCCCCGGCCCTCGAGCCTGGCCGCGTCGAGGTCCGTGGCGATATCGCCCTCGATGACACCGACCGCCACCTCGCCGGCGAGTTCGTCGAGCGTCGCGGACAGGACGGCGGTCTTGCCCGAACCGGGGGAGCTCATCAGATTCAGCACCCGAATCCCATTTCTGGCAAAGATGTCCCGGTTGATGTCGGCCCGCACATCGTTCTCGGCGAAGATCGACTCCAGCACCTCGATCCGCTGCGTGCCGGTGTCATAGCCGCTGTGGTCGCCGTGGGTGTGCGCATGGTCGTGCGAGTGCACGGTGCCGTCCTCGTGACGGTGGAACTTACCCATCGTGAAACCCATCGTGAAAGCCCATCGTGAAACCTTTCAGGTGACGTCCAGAGATGTCACCAGGAACTCGTTACCGCGCACCACCTCGACGTCGGCGCTGGTGCACTGCGGGCAGCACACCGACCAGCGGGACTCGATCGCCGAGCGCTGCCCACACGACCGGCATACCACCTCGGCGGCCACGAACTCGAGTTCGAGTTCGGCGTCGGGCATGTCCTCGTACTCCCTGATGAGCGACCAACAGAACTCCAGTGATTCGGGCACCACCTGGCGCAGCGCACCGACCTGGACCCGCACGACATCGACGTGACGGCCGGCGGCATGCGGTCGGACCACGCCGGCGATCGCCCCGCACAGGGAGAGTTCGTGCACGCGCTTCCATGCTGCCCGGTGCGGCGCAAGTCTGTGGGTCATTCTCATCGTCGTCCCTGTCCGGCGGGTCTAACCTGGGGTCAGCGGCCCGCGTCGAACAGCCCAGTCGACGCGAAATTCGCTGCTGCTCAGGAGGTCCATGAGGAGCTCTCGCGAGGCATCGGCGACGGTACGGGTGCGCCTCGACATCACCGGCGTGGTCCAGGGTGTCGGGTTCCGGCCTGCCGTTGCACGGACTGCCGCCCGCCACGGGGTCACGGGGTTCGTGTTCAACGACTCCGGTTCGGTGCACTGTGAGTTGGAGGGCGCCGCCGGGTCGGTGGACGCCGCCGTCGAGGCCATCGCGCAGCAGGCGCCGCCGATGGCCCGCATCGACAACCTGGCGGTGACAACCGTGGCGCCACGGGGCGCCACCGCGTTCGAGATCATCGACAGCCGCACCGGCGCCGGCGGCGCGCACACTCATCCCACCGGACATCGCGATCTGCGCCGACTGCCTGCACGAGCTGACCGATCCGGCCGACCGCCGATACGGGCATCCGTTCATCACGTGCACCAACTGCGGACCGCGCTACACCGTCATCACCGACCTGCCCTACGACCGCCCGGCCACCACGATGGCCGGCTTTCCCATGTGCGACGCCTGCGCCGCCGAATATCACGATCCCGCCGACCGGCGGTTCCACGCCCAGACCATCGCCTGCCCGGACTGCGGACCGGCACTGTCGTGGCTCGGGCCGGGTGACGGCACCGACCCGGTGGCCGCCGCGGCAACCGCGATCGCCGCCGGCCACGATCGTCGCGGTCAAGGGGATCGGCGGCTTCCACCTGGCCTGCCGGGCCGACGACGCGGCCGTTGTGGCGGAGCTGCGACGGCGAAAGGGACGGCCCGCCAAGCCCTTTGCGGTGATGGTGCCCGACCTGACGGCCGCCGCCCGGGTTGCGATGGTCAGCGCGACGGCGGCGAGCGTGCTCGCTTCTCCCGCTGCGCCCATCGTGTTGCTGCCGCGCCGCGCCGGCGGCGCTGACCGACGGGGTGTCGCCGGGCCTGGCCGACGTCGGGCTGATGCTGCCCTACACGCCGGTGCACCACCTGCTGTTCGCCCGGCTCGGCCCGGTACCGCTGGTCATGACGTCGGCCAATCAGGGTGGCTCGCCGATTGTGTTCCGCGACGGCGATATCGACTGGCTCGACGGCCTGATCGACGGTGTGCTCACCCACGACCGCCCGATCCATGTCGCCGTGCGAGGACTCGGTGGTGGCCGTGACGGCCGACGGCACGGTGTGTGCCGGTGCGTCGCTCCCGCGGGTACGCGCCGCTGCCGGTGACCGTCACCGGTGCGGCCCCGTCCGCCGCGGTCCTGGCGACCGGCGGTGATCTGAAGACGACGTTCTGCCTGATGGGCTCCGACGGCCGTGCGCACATGTCGTCGCACCTCGGCGACATGGCCGATCCGCGCACGCAGGCCTGCTTCGACGCGGCCCTGCAGCACATGGCGTTCATCACCGGCCGCCGGCCGGCGATGATCGCCTGCGATCTGCATCCGTCGTACGCCACCACCGGATGGGCGCACCGACAGCACCTCGACGTGGTGGCCGTGCAGCACCACCACGCGCACGCGGTCTCGCTGATGGCCGAACACGACCGGCTGGATGCGCCGATGGTGGCGGTGGCCTACGACGGCACCGGCTACGGGACGGACGGAAGCATCTGGGGCGGTGAACTTCTCGTCATCACCGATCCGGCGCGATTCACCCGCGCCGGGCACCTTGTCCCGTTCGCGCTGCCGGGTGGGGACGGCGCCGTGCGCAACCCCGCCCGCATCGCGCTGGACCTGCTGCGCCGCGCCGGCATCGAGTGGGCGCGACGACCTGGCACCGGTCGGTGCGGTCGGCGACGCCGGTGTGCACATTCTGGCGCAACAGATTTCCCGTGGTGTCGGCCTGGTTCCCACGTCGAGCATGGGCCGGCTGTTCGACGCCGTCGCCAGTCTCCTCGGCGTCTGTCAGCAGGTCACCTACGAGGGCCAGGCGGCCGTCGAACTCGAGCACCTGGCCCGCCGCGGCGACCCCGCACCGCTGGCATTCGGCGTCGCGGGCGCGCTGCTCGATCCGGCTCCGCTGATCGCCGGGACTCGTCGCGGGACTGCGGGCCGGTATCGATCGCGCCGATCTTGCCGCCGGCTTCCACGCCGCCGTCATCGATGCCACCGCGGCCGCGGCGGGTTCGGTCGCGCGGGCGGCCGGGATTCCGGCGATCGGGCTCACCGGCGGCGTGTTCGTGAACCGGATACTGCTGAGCGGATTGCGTACAGCGTTGATCGACAACGGTTTTGACGTACTGACCCATGAGGTGTTGCCGTGCAACGACGGTGGCATCGCGTTGGGGCAGGCCGTGATCGCGGCGGCATCGAAGAGATCTGCACAAGGGAGCGGCGTATGTGCCTAGGAATTCCCGGCAAGGTGGTCGACATCTGGGACGACGCGGGTACCCGGATGTCGACCGTCGACTTCGGTGGCACCACCAAGACGGTGTGCCTGGCCTATCTGCCGGACATGGAGATCGGTGAATACACGATCGTGCACGCGGGTTTCGCGATCGCGCGCCTCGACGAGGCGTCGGCGAACGAGACGCTGAAGATGTTCGACGACCTCGGAGTGCTCGACGCGGAACTGGCGGGCGACCAGGGACAGACGAGGAGGGATCCGGCATGAAGTATCTGGACGAGTTCCGTGACCCGGTGGCCGCGCGGACGTTGGTCGAGCAGATCAAACGCCGGTCCACCCGCACCTGGACCATCATGGAAGTCTGCGGCGGACAGACACATTCGATCATCCGCAACGGAATCGACCAACTGCTCGGCGATGCCGTGGAGTTCATCCACGGCCCCGGCTGCCCGGTCTGCGTGACCCCGCTGGAGATGATCGACCGGGCGCTGGAGATCGCGGCTCGCGACGACGTGATCTTCTGTTCGTTCGGCGACATGCTCCGGGTGCCCGGGCAGCCGAGAGGACCTGTTCAGCGTGCGTGCCCGCGGCGGTGACGTGCGCATCGTCTACTCGCCGCTGGACGCCACCCGGATCGCGGCGGACAACCCGGACAAGAAGGTGGTGTTCTTCGGGGTCGGCTTCGAGACCACCGCCCCGGCCAACGCGATGTCGGTGGTGCATGCGCAGCGGCTCGGGCTGACAGAACTTCTACCTGCTGGTGTCCCATGTGCTGGTGCCGCCGGCGATGACGGCGATCCTGAGCTCGCCGACCAACCGGGTGCAGGGATTCCTCGGTGCCGGTCACGTCTGCACGGTGATGGGAACCTCCGAGTACGGCCCGCTGGTGGAGAAGTTCGGCGTCCCGATCGTGGTGTCGGGGTTCGAGCCGCTCGATCTGCTCGAAGGGGTACGCCAGCTGGTCGACCTGCTCGAGGACGGCAAGGCCGAGTTGCGCAATGCCTACCCGCGGGCGGTGAGCGACGTCGGCAATGTCGTTGCGCAGCAGACGCTGAACGACGTCTTCGTCGTCACCGACCGGCCGTGGCGCGGCATCGGGATGATCCCGAAGTCCGGCTGGACGCTGTCACCGCGGTACGCCGAGTTCGACGCCGAGCTCGAATTCGGGGTCGGGCACCTGCAGGTCGAGGAGTCCGCCGAATGCCACAGCGGTGAGGTGCTGCAGGGTCTGCTCAAACCCAACGAGTGCCCGGCGTTCGGGAAATCCTGCACGCCGCGCACCCCGCTGGGCGCGACGATGGTGTCCAGTGAGGGCGCGTGCGCGGCGTACTACCAGTTCCGCCGGCTGGAGGCGCCCGCGCATGCCTGAACCGCCGGTGACCATCGACCCGGCGGACTGGGTGTGCCCGTTGCCGCTGCGGGAGACGAAGCGGATCGTGCTGGGGCACGGCGGCGGTGGGGTGCTGTCGGAGGAACTGATCGAGAACCTGTTCCTGCCGGCGTTCGGCTCGGCGCCCGGTCCGGCTCGGGACTCGGCACTGCTGGATGTTCCGGCGGGCCGGGTCGCTGTCACCACGGATTCCTATGTGGTGCAACCGCTTTTCTTCCCGGGCGGCAACATCGGCGATCTCGCCGTCAACGGCACCATCAATGATCTGGCGTGCAGCGGCGCCCAGCCGATCGGGTTGACGGCCGGGTTCATCCTGGAGGAGGGACTGGAGCTGGAGGTGCTCGGCGCCGTCGCGCAGACCATGGGCAAGGCCGCGGCGAACGCGGGCGTCGGGATCGTCACCGGTGACACCAAGGTGGTCGGAAGGGGCAGTGCCGACCAGCTTTTCGTCAATACCGCCGGTGTCGGAGTGGTGCCGGCGGGTGTGCACATCGGGCCCGAACGCGCACGCCCGGGCGATCACATCATCGTGTCGGGCAACCTCGGTGAACACGGCGTGGCGATCATGAGCGTGCGCGAGGGCATCGACTTCGGCACCGTCGTCACCACCGACAGCGCCCCGCTGCACCGACTGGTCGCGGCGATGCTGGCCGCCGCGTCGGCGCGGGGCCCGGACGCGGTGCACGTGTTGCGCGACCCGACGCGCGGAGGGCTGGTCGCCTCGGTCGTGGAGATCGCGCGCGCGGCATCGGTCGGGGTCGAACTCGACGAAGCGAAGATCCCGGTGCCCGAGACCGTCTCCTCGGCCTGCTCGTTCCTGGGTCTGGACCCGCTGCAGGTGGCCAACGAGGGCAAGATGGTGGCGTTCGTCGATCCCGCGCACAGTGAAGCGGTGCTGGACGCGATGCGGTCGCGACCGGAAGGCGCGGGCGCCGTCGTCATCGGGCGCGTCGTCACCGAGCATCCCGGGATGGCCGTCGGCAAGACGCCGTTCGGCACCACCCGGGTGATCGAACGTGAACTGGGCGAGCAACTTCCACGCATCTGCTGAGTCGCTTCGTTATGATTCCCGCCGCCCCCTCCCGACAAGGACGTCTTCTTGCGACACTCACGGTGGTTGCTCACATCAGTGCGGACGTCGGTAGCCGTCGTCGCGGTCGCGGTGCTTGCATTCGTCACACCGCTGAGCATCGGGGTGCGGCTGCTCGCCGACACGTTGCTGGTGATGGGCGGCAACGACAATCCCGACGGTATCGGGATGAGCGATGAGCTCGATGGGTACCTCAATTCCTCGGCCCCCAATTACGGATTCCCCGGCTACACCTTCAACATCGTGCCGTGGAACGCGCAGTTGTTCGCCTCGGGTTCGAGCGTCGACGCCCAGCAGCGCGACGGTGTCACCTCGATCCTCAACGCGATCGACGCGGCCTACATCGCTGACGCACAGGCCAGGCTCGCCGTCGTCGGATACTCGTCGTCAGCTGATGTGGTCATCCGCGCGATCCGTGAACTCGATGCCCGCGGAGCGGCCGCGCCGTCATCGGACCGGCTTCGGTTCCTGGTTTTCGCCAGCCCGGACCGGCTCAACGGCGGCCTGTTCACCCGGATTCCCGGGCTGCACATCCCTATCATCGGCGCCACCTTCGACGGCAGCGGCAACCCGGACACCGACTACGCGCTGACTGACATCGCCTGGAAGTACGACCCTATTGCGGACTTCCCGAAGTATCCGCTGAACCTGCTCGCGCTCGGCAATGCGCTGCTGGGGTTCACCAACCACGGGGACTACTCGATGGCCGATGTCGCCAACGCGATCGTCGACCCGAACATGACGGGGACGGCACCGGACGGAACCACCTACATCAGCATTGCCCCCGAACACCTTCCGCTGCTGCAGCCGCTGTACCAGCTGGGGGTTCCGGCCCGTCTTCTGGACGCCGTCACCCCCGCGCTGACCGTGCTGATCGAACTGGGCTACGACCGGTCCACCCCGGTGTGGGAGTCCTCTCGTGTGGGTCTCGCGCCGCCGCTGCACCAGGTGCTCGCTGCGGTACCCGCCTTTGCCAAAGCGGTTCTGGACGGTGTGAGCATTCTCGCCGGTAAGCCTCCTGCCGTGAGCACTCCGGCCACCATCGTCGCCGATGTGCTTGCCGGATCGACGCAGTCGGCGACGCTTGGCGCGGGTGCGCCCATCTCGGGGTCGGCTGAGCCGAAGTCAATTGCCGAGCCGAAGACGATTGCCGAATCGAAGTCGGCCGACGAGTCGAAGTCGGCCGATAAGCCGAAGGTGGCCCACGACGCCGTCCTGTCCGATGGTCCGAATGCAGTTGACGGCCCGAAGGCGGCGGACCGGGCACCCGCGGCCGAGGAGCCGAAAGCCGTTGAGCCGAAGTCCGCCCCGCCGAGCAGGACCGACAAATCCGCGCAGGCGCCGGCGAAGCGGACCCCCGCCGGCTCGAAGGCGCATGTTCCCTCCACAAGGCCGTCGGGCCGGGCGGGAACCGGCCCGCAGAAGAAGGCCAGACCGGCAGCCGAAGCCGGGTCCGAATCAGCGTCGGTCAACGCGGCCGCGTGACCGCAACTCCGAGCGACACCCTCACCGACGCCGGCGTTCGGGCTCTCGACCGCTGGGTGCGCGAGCGGGAGATCGGTTCGGGGGTCAGCGATGTCGAGCCGTTGACCGGTGGCACGCAGAACATCGTGGTGCGCCTGACGGTCGACGACCGCACCCTGGTACTGCGGCGGCCGCCCTTGCACCCGCGGTCCAACAGCAACCGCACCATGCAGCGCGAGATCGCGGTGTTGACCACCCTGGCCGGCAGTTCGGTGCCGCATCCCCGGTTCGTGGCCGGCTGCGAGGACCTCGACGTCCTCGGTGTCGTCTTCTATGTGATGGAGGACGTCGACGGCTTCAACCCCGGCACCGAGGTGAGCCGACGCCTACGTGCGGGACGCCGGTCTGCGCCATCAGGTCGGGCTCAACTACGCGGCCGACCTGGCCCGGCTCGGTAACGCCGCGTGGCGCGGCCTACCGCTGGAGGCATTGCAGCGGCCGGGATCTTTTCTGGCACGGCAGGTTCCGCAGTTTCAGGCACTGCTGGAAAGCTACCGTCACGACCGCTACCGGCCCGACGAACTGCCCGATGTCGGGCGGCTGGCCGACTGGCTGGAGAGCAACCGGCCGCCCGACGGTGAGCCCGGCATCATGCACGGCGACGCCCACCTGAACAACGTGCTGCTGCGCCGGGACTCACCCGAGGTGGCGGCGTTCATCGACTGGGAGATGTGCACGATCGGTGACCCGCTGCTGGATCTGGGCTGGATCCTGGTGTGCTGGCCGCACGACCCGGACCCGATCAACGCCGGACGCGAACTGGCGGCCCTGGGCGGGCTGCCCACCCGTGGCGAGTTGGTGGCCGCCTACACCGCCGCCGGCGGTCGGCCCACCGACCGGCTTGACTGGTACGTCGCGATGGCGTGCTTCAAGCTGGCGATCGTCATCGAGGGCACCTATTCGCGGTACCTGGCCGGGCAGGCGCACCGCGAAGCCGGTGAGCGACTGCATGATTCGGCGAGCAACCTGATCGGGCTGGGCATGCGCGTCGCGGGGGGCGACAGCCCGTTTCATGTAGCGCAAAGGGTTCGCCGAGATCGACGAAATGGCTTTGCCCACTGAGCCTTTGGCGCCCAAACGTACGTTCGGGCGCCAAAGGGTGGGCGGCGTTACTTCTTCTTGCCGACCAGCGCGTCGACCGGATCGGGTGCACCTTCGCGGTCCCTGACGACGCGGTAGGCGACGTAGCCGACGATCAGGGTGGCCGCCACGAAGATCAGCGCGAAGTACTGCATGAACCACCCGGCGCCCGCGACGTCGTACACCTCGGCGCGAGGCCAGCCGATGTTGACGACCAACAGCCCACCCATCACCACCGCGATCAGGTTGACCGGGATGCCCCACTTGCCGAGGTCCATCACCGGGGGACCGTAGGACAGGCTGGTGCCCCGCAACCGGTGGACCAGCGCGGGCACCGTGACCATCAGGTAGGCGATGTACACGATGACGACCGACACCGAGGCGATGGCGGCGAACACGCTGGACTGACCGATGTTGACCAGCAGCACTCCGATGGCCAGCGTGCTGACCGCGATACCGGTGATGACCGGGGTGCCGGTGCGCTTGTTGACCTGGGAGAGGAACTTCCCGAACGGCAGCCGGTTGTCGCGGGCCATCGAGAACATCACCCGGGAGGCCGAGGCCTGGATGGCCAGCGTCGCGGAGAACATCGCGACCGCCACCAGCGCCAACAGCGTCTTGCCCAGCCAGGTGTCGAGCTGGCTTTCGATGATCCAGGCCATGCCGCCGGCGCGACAGATCGTCGCCGAGGTTGGGCGCCGACATCAGTGCCGCGATGATCATCAGACCGCCACCGACGAACGACACCAGCAGCGCGTTGACGATCGCCTTGGGCGCGGTCCGCCGCGGATCCCGGGTTTCTTCGGAAAGCTCAGCGGCACTGTCGAACCCGTACATCACATAGGCGGCCATCAACATCGAGGCCAGGAACGCCGGGAGATAGCCGACGCCGGTTCCGTGCTCGCCGGAGTTGGCCACCGCCTGCACCGGGTTGCGTTCGGCGTTGAGGAACATCGCGCCGATGATGAGGAACACGCCGATGATCTCGATGGTCACACCGGTGACGGTGATCTTGCCCATGAACGCGACACCGGCGGCGCTGATGATGGTGCACAGCACGATGGTGATCGAGCCCAGGATGATGCCGTTTTCCGCGCCGGTGACCGACAGCGGGTCCATGTCGCCGTCGATGATCTGGAATCCGCTCCAGATCGGCGGCAGCACGGTCTGCATGGCGATCGCCAGGGCGGCGATCGACACGATGTAGCCGATCAACATGAACCAGCCGGCGAACCAGCCGACCGCGTTGCCGGCCAAGCCGTCGTGACCACTGGTAGATGGCGCCGGCGACCGGGAACTTGCCGGAGAGCTCGGCGAATACCAGGCACACGCAGAACTGACAGACGAACACGATCGGCCAGGTCCAGAAGAACGCCGGTCCGCCGAGGGAAAAGCCCAGCGGGAAGAAGGCGAACACCGTGGTCAGGATCGAAACGAAGGAGAAACCGGACGCGAACGCCGCGTATCCGCCGATGCCGCGGTGCAGTTCCTGGGTGTATCCGAGTTCCTCAAGTGTGGCGGCGTCCTCCTGGGATGAGATCGCCGGGTCGAAGGTCGCGGTCATGTGGCGCTCCTGGGGTTGGCCTTACCTGTCATGCGATAGAAATTAACTCAGGTTTTTGTTTACCGCATTTCGAGCGCGTCACAACTCTGTGACCAGATGGTCGGCGGGTAACAATCAGGTGCATGAGTGCCCTGAGAGCTTTGGCTGCGACCATCGGGGATATTGATGCTGCCAGTGATGAGGCGTCTCTGCTCGTCGGCGTCGAGGCGGCCCTGGACTCGGTCCGGGCCGAACTGGGTGCCCACACGCCGGCCGCTGACGCTGGCGGCGGCCTGGTCGGAGGTGCTACGGCACAGCGTCGCGACGCGCGGTCCGGATCGTCTCCGGAGACGAGCCGTGGACCTGGTACGTGTCCGGCAGCGTGGCGCGGGGCGAGGTTGCGCCCGGCTCTGACGTCGAAACGATGGTCGTCCTCGACGACGACATCGACGAGGAGGGCAAGATCGCCCTGCTGGCCCGCGCGGCGGACGTGCACGCGCTGCTGGAGCGCTGCGGAGTCCGCGGCGACGCCAACGGGGTGCTGGCCAGTCGGCCGCGGTTCTGCCGGCGCATGTCCAGCTGGTCCGAGGGCATCGAGGCGTGGACCGCCGACCCGCGGGAGGACCGGGGCGTGGTGATGACCGGCCTGCTCGCCGATTCGACCGGCGTGCCGGGCCAGGGCGGCCTCGGCGAGGCGGCACTTCGCTCGCAGACGGTGGCCGCGGTGGGCCGCAGCTATCCCGCCCGGTCAGGCGATGCTGCAGGATGCGACGACCATGCGGGCCGGCTTTCCGTCCCGGTTGCGGATGTTCACGACGCAGAGCGACACCGTCGACCTCAAGCGGGCCGCGGTCGACCCCGTCGTGAAGATCGCGCGGTGGGCCGCGCTGTCGGCCGGATCGGATGCGCTGTCCACACTCGAACGTCTCGACGCCGCGGCTGCGGCCGACATCCTCGACGGCGACGACGTGTCGAGCCTGCGGGACTGTTTTCAATGGCTGTTGCGGTTCCGCTGGCGTCACCGGGTCGGTCCGTGGCTGCGTGGCGAGCGGGTCGGCGATGTGGTGTCGCTGTCGGACGCCGCGCCGCAGGAACGTGCAGTGCTGCGCAGCGTCGCCCGCGAGGTGGCCGGCATCAGCCGCAAGCTGACGTATCTGGCGTCGACGCAGTCGTTCCGCTAGCAGCGGTCAGTTTGTCGTACCAGCGCATGGCCCACCGCGCGTCGCCCAGCGCGGTATGGCGCGCCGCTCCGCTGGGTGGTTTGACCCCACACTGCCGGGACAGATCGCCGAAGTCGGGTTCGGGATCGCGGCCGGTGTCGCGGACCGCCGCGACGGCCAGCGGCACCACGTCGACGAGGCCGGTCTGCCAGCGCGGGGTAAGTCCTTGTCGGCCAAACATTTCCGCCAGGCACTCGGTGTCGAACCGGGGGATCACGCCGATCACCGTCGCATCGGCCGTCCACTGATCGACCAGTTCGGCGGCCTGCGCCGCGGGGTAGACGCGCGGGATGTGCAACGGACGCTGTCGTGCCTGCGGGTGGCGCCGGTGGAAGCCGCTGATCGACAGCCCGGCCGGATCGGCCGATGCCAGGTCGAGGTCGGCGACGTCGACACACAGATGCAGCCTGGTCTGCTCGTCACCGTGGCGGCGGATGATCGCGATCTCCCATGGTCGGCGGGTTCGGTGCAGGCCCGTCGTCTCCGTGTCGATGAAGACCAGTGGTCGGTGTGGCATTGCCACCAAAACCGGTGAGCTACTTCGAGGTGGTGTTACACGTGCACCACTGCGCCGGCGGGACCGCGGCCTTGACCTCGGCGACGTGCTCACCGCAGCCGTCCCAGGTGGTCTTGCCGCAGCGTGGGCAGGTGACGGGGTAACACATGGTGCGTCTCCTTTCGCGTTGGGTGCGAGGTTACGCGGCGACCCGGGTGGACGAGATGTCCAGGACGGTCACCTCGGCCTGCATGCCGAGCGCAGCAGCGCCGCGGGTGCTCACTTGCTTTCCTCCTCGGACAGGACGTGGGAGATGGCCGTGACGAACTGGATGAGCTCGTCATCGGTGGTGATGAACGGCGGACTGAGTTGCAGCGTGTTGCCGCGCAGCGGGCGGGAGACGAATCCGATTTCGATGAGTTCGTCGGCGATGTGTTCGGCGACGACGTCGTCGCGCAGGGTGATACCGCCGAGGAAGCCGGCTACCCGGACGTCGGTGACGCTGGGTCGCTGCGCGGCCAGTTGCGTGAGTTGGGTCCGCAGCAGCCGCTCGAGTTCGGCCGCACGCGGTATGAGGTGGTCGTTCTCCAGGACGTCGAGGTTGGCCATGGCAACGGCACAGGCCGTGGCGTGACCGGCGTAGGTGGCGCCGTGCCGGAAGATGGGAGTCGCTGCGTCGTCCACGTAGAACGGCTGCCAGATGGCAGGCGACACCAGCACCCCGCCCAGCGGCGCATAGCCGGATGTCACGCCCTTGGCGAACGTGATCAGGTCGGGGTCGAGGCCGAACCGCTGCGCGGCGAACATGGCGCCCGTCCGCCCGAACCCGGTGATGACCTCGTCGAGGATCATCAGGATGTCGTTCTCGCGGCACAGCTGCTGCAGCGTCTCGAGATACCCAGGCGCAGGCGGGTTTACCCCGCCGGTGCCCTGGATGGGTTCGGTCACGATGGCAGCGATGTTCTCGGCGCCCAGGTCGGCGATGGTGCCCTTGAGCGCGTCGACGTCGTGGACGGGGACGCGCCGCGTGTCCGGTACGAGCGATTCGGTGCCATAGCCCTCGCGATTGAAGTCGAGGCCCGCGATGCTGGTCCCGTAGGCGTGCAGGCCGTGATAGGCGTGCTCACGGCTGAGGATGGTGGTCTTGCTGGTGCGCCCCGCCCGCTGCCAGTGGCGTCGAGCGAGTTTGCACGCCACGTCGATGGCGTCTGAGCCACCCGAGTTGAGGATCACCTTGGCGTCGGCGATGGGGGACAGGCCGGCCAGGCGGGAGGCCAGAGCCAGTGCCTGGTCGTTCAGGAACCTGCCGAAGATGTGGTAGGTCTCCAGTTTCAGCATCTGGGCGTGCGCCGCCGCGGCGAGTGCGGGGTTGCCGTGCCCGATGTTGGCGTGCCACAGCCCGGCGGTGCCGTCGAAGAGGCGCCGTCCGTCCGTGGTGTAGATGTAGGAGCCCGCGCCGCGCTCGATGACGAGTTGTCTACCCAGCACGGAGGGGATGTGGGCCTGCGCGGACCACAGCGCGGGCCCTTCGAGGATGGTGTTCGCCGACATGAGGTGGTGCCTTTCGTGGTGAGTGGCTTCGGGATCAACGGGCGGTGTAGCCGCCGTCGATCGGGATGCAGACGCCGGTGATGTAGCTGGCCTGCTCGGAGGCGAGGAAGCTGACCGCCGCGGCCACGTCCTCGGGAACGGCGAGTCGATGCAGCGGAATGCCGGCGAGGACGTCGCGTTCGGTCTGCTCGGGGTCGGCTTGCTGCTCGAGCCAGGCGTCGTAGAGCGGGGTGCGGGTCATCCCCGGCGCGACCGCGTTGACCCGGATGTTGCGGTCGGCGAGTTCGACGGCGGCGGCGGTGGTGAGCGCGTTGACGGCGCCCTTGGTGGCGCTGTAGATGCTCATGGTGGGAACGCCGATCGTCGCGAGCCGGGAGCTGACGTTGATGATCGCGCCGCCGCCGTCCATGCGCTTGGCCGCGGCTTGCAGGACGGCAATGGTGGCGATGGTGTTCACTTCGAAGACTCGACGGATGTCGTCGATCGGGACGTCGAGCAGATCACCGGTGTGGTCTTGGGCGGCATTGTTGACCACGACGTCGAGCCGTCCGAAGGTGTCGACGGCAGCGGCCGCCAATGCGGCGGGCGCACCCTCGGCGGTGAGGTCGAGCGCGACGAATGAGGTTCTGTCGCCCAATTCTTCACGGACTTGCCCGCCGCGTCGTTCGTCCCGTCCGGTGATGAGCACGTTGAGTCCGTCGGCGTGCAGACGCTTGGCGATGACAAGACCGATACCCGACGTGGAGCCGGTGACGATCGCGGTCCGGCGGCTCATCGGTCGACCCCCGCCGTGTCGATTGCGCGCTTGAGTCGCGCGACACCCTCGTCGATGCGCTCGGGTGTCGACGTCGCAAAGCAGAGTCGCAGCGCGTCGTGGAAGTTGTCGTTCACCGAGAACGCGGGGCCGGGGATGTACGCGACACCCTCGGCCAGCGCGGTTTCGAACAGCGCCTGGGTGTCCACCCGCGGGTCGGCGAAGGTGACCCAGAGGAAGAATCCGCCGTCGGGATCGGTGGCCGTTACCGCGTCGCCGAAGTGGCGGCGCAGGGCGGCGTGCATCGCGTCCTTGCGTTCGCGGTACAGGCCGATGACACGGTCGAGGTGAGGCTGGAGGTGTCCGTCGGCCAGGAAGTCGGTGACGGTTTGCTGGGTGGGGACGCTGGTGCAGGTGTCCATGGCCTGCTTGGCGTTGATGAGTAGCGGCTGCAGGCCGGGGTCGCAGTCGACCCAGCCGATCCGCAGCCCAGGGGCCAGGATCTTGGAGAAGGTCCGCACCGAGAAGACGCGGCCGTTGCCGGGGTCCAGCTGCTGGAACGAGGGAATTGGGTCGTCGTCGAAGCGCAGCAAGCCGTAGGGGTCGTCGTCGATGATCACCGATCCCCACCGGTCGGCCAGGTCGAGTAGCTGTTCGCGGCGCTGCTGCGATTGCGTGACGCCGGAGGGGTTCTGGAAGTTGGGGATCGTGTAGATGGCCTTGGGTGGGCGGCCGGCCGCGGC
The DNA here is from genome assembly GCA_963779655.1 of uncultured Actinomycetota bacterium. Lineage (GTDB taxonomy): Bacteria > Actinomycetota > Actinomycetes > Mycobacteriales > Mycobacteriaceae > Mycobacterium. The sequence goes on from CAVZZD010000019.1 coordinate 135,844, forward strand.
AACCAGGTCGGGCAGCGCCTCCACCACGAGTCCGTGCTCGTCGAGGGGGGCTTCCACGAGGTCGGCGCCGTAGGAGAGCGCGGTGGCGTTGCCGTTGGTGTAGGTCGGGCCTTCGACGATGACGAGGTCGCCGGGATCGACGAACAGCTTGCAGGCCAAGTCGAGGCCTTGCATGCCGCCCGTGGTGATGGTGATCCGATCTTCGGTGGTGGTGATGCCGTGTTCGGCCTGCAACTTCACGATCTGCTCGACGAGTGCGGGTTCGCCCTCACTGGAGCCGTAGCCGTACTTTCCGGGCACCCGGCGTCCCGCGTAATGGTCGAGCGAATCCACCGGAATGAGGTCGTCACTGGGTGCGCCCATGGCGAAGCGGACGATGTCGTGCGTCTGGCGGGCAAGTAGCGACGTGGACGAGTCGATGATGGACCCGACCAGGTCTGATGCGCGGCGCGCGAGCGGTACACGAGCGTCACTCATGATGTCCTCCGTTTGTGCGTTGTCAGATCTCGTTGAAATCACGCTACGGCGGCAAATGGTTTAATAAAAGCGACGTTTTACGATGTTGATATGTAAGCTCTCCTTACGCAATCAGATCAGTGCCTGTGGCGCGGATGGAAACATCGAGCTCGTGGAGGGTGCATGTTGGACGTGCGGCGGCTGACCATGCTTCGGGAAGTCCACTTACGCGGCAGCATCAGCGCTGCGGCGCAGGCGCTTGCCTACACGCACTCGGCGGTCTCGCAACAGCTGAGTGTGCTGGAGAAGGAGGCGGGCGTGCCGCTGCTGGAGAAGGTGGGCAGGGGTGTACGCCTCACGCAGGCGGCGGAGCAGCTGGCGAGCCACGCCGACGACATCCTGGCCATTCTCGAACGCGCCGAGAGCGATCTGGCCGCCAGTGACACCATGGTGCGCGGTACGTTGCGCCTGGCCGGGTTCACGACCATCAGCCGCCTGATCGTTCCTCGCGTGCTGCACACTATGCAGCGCCGCCACCCAGAGCTGGACGTCCGGTACAGCCAAGTTGAACCCGAAACCGGCCTGCTGCTGCTGTCCTCGCGCCGGATCGACGTGCTGGTGGCCGATGCTTATCCCGGCACGTCGGGGTTCGAGCCCGAGGACCTGCACACCGACCTGCTGAGCCGGGACCCGATCCGCGCCTACCTCCCGGCCGATGCCGAGGTCGCCGGTCTGGACGAGTTGCGGCGCATGCGCTGGGTGCTCGAGCCCGCAGGGACGGAGGCCCACGCCTGGACCCGCGGATTGTGCCAGCGACACGGTTTCGAACCCGACGTGGCCTACGAATCCGCCGACCTGTTGTTCCACCTGCGAATGGTTCAGGCGGGCTTGGCTGCGGCGTTCCTGCCCGATCTGCTGGTCCGCGACGCGGACGTGCGGCTTGCGCCGACCACGTTGCTCGACACCCACCAGCAGCGCCACATCTCGATGGTGTGCCGGGCGGGCGCCGAACGCCGGCCGTCGATCGTCGCGTGCCGCGACGCATTCGTCGATCACCTCGCGGCGGCCTCCTGACCGACACTCAAGGAGTCCACGATCGCGCGTCAGGTCAATCCGTCACCAGATCGTGCCGGCGCACCTATGCGTTGCGCCGCCGCCAGATAGCCGCACAACATGCTGCAGGCAACACGCCAGAGCGCCTCGGGATCGGGCACGTAGGTATCCGTGTGCAGTCCGCGACCGCCGAGTTCGGGTGTGCCGACGAACATCATGAGACTTGGGGCTACGGCACTGTAATAGGCGAAGTCGTCGGCGCCGAAGGACCGGAAGTCACCGACGGTCAACCCCGCGGAGCGCAACAGGTCCGCCGTGTCGCCTGCTAGGTTGGCGTCATTGACCAGTGACGGTTCACCCGGGTGGATCACCACGGTGTTGGTGCATCCGTGCGCCGTGGCTACGCCCTCGGCGACCTCGGTGATGCGTTGGCGGATCATCTGCCGTTGTTCAGTCGACGTGGATCGGATCGTGCCGCCCACGATGGCCTCGCCGGGAATCGCATTCGGGGCTTCGCCGCCGCGCAGGCTGCCGATACTGACGACGGCCGAATCGGTGGGATCGGCGTTGCGAGAAACGATCTGCTGGCAGGTCACCACGAAGCTGCTGGCGGCCAGCAGTGGATCTCGAGAGTTGTGCGGGTAGGCGCCATGTGCGGCCCAACCGTGCATCGTGACCGTGAATTCGTCGGAGGCCGCGTTGACCACACCTGGACTGCATGCGATGGTCGTGGAGTTCAACGCCGGCTGGACGTGAGCACCGACGATTGCTGCGACTTGTTGCTCCAGCAGGACGCCGCTGGTGACGAACTCCAAGGCCCCCGAAGGATGCGTTTCCTCTCGTGGCTGCAGGAGGCAGACGAGTGGCGCCGGGGGGTCGGCAAGGGTGTTGATGGTGTGGGCGACGGCTACCGCTGCCGCCATGTGGACGTCGTGGCCGCAGGCGTGCATCGCCCCGTTGGTGGATGCGCAACCGATCCCCGTGCGCTCGACGATTGGCAGCGCATCCATCTCGGCGCGGATTGCGACGGCAGGGCCGGGCCCGCCGATTCGGACGATGCCGGCCGCGCCGGGAAGCGTCGAGCACTCGGCGCCGACGGGCATGTGCGCCAGCAGCGTCGCCAACGTCGGTGCCTCCTGACCCGAGAGTGCCGGCTCGCGATGCAGGCGCTCCTGCAGCGAGGACGCGGCGGTCATCCGCTGCTCGAGCTCGTCGAGAAGAAGCCGGTGCAACGGCGGTGCGCAGCGGGTACGGCCATCGGTATCGGAGGTGGTCGGCATCGGTCACCAGCTTCCTGCGCGGTCGAACGCACGTGTGGTCATCAGGATGGTTAAGACAGGCCGTACACGCGCGCGGCATTGCCGGAGGCGATCATCGCGGCATATCGGTCGGCATCGGCGACGCTGATCCAGTCCGTGGCGACCCATTCATCGAGCAGGCGGCCGAGCTCGTGACGCCATTGGTGCGCGCTGACTGCGTAATGCTCGGCCAAGCCATAGGCGTCCGAGGAGTAGAGGATTTTGCTGAACGGCGCGATTTCCATCGCTTGGCGCACCGCGACACCGCTGCTGGGTCCCAAGTAATGGCTCACCAGTCCGACGTCGCAGTAGACGTGCGGGAACAACTGAGTCAGGATTGCGGCTTCACGCACGAACGGATAGCAGTGCAGCAGCATGAAGCGTGCACCCGATTCGCGGGTGGCTCCGAGAAACTTCGTCAATCGTGACGGGTCCGCGCGGAAGAGCTGGACGTCCCCGTCGCCGTAGCCGGTGTGCAATTGGATCGGCAGTCGCGTGTCGACCGCCTCCCACAGCAGCGCTTGCAAGAGCAGCGGATCGTCCATGCGGTAGACGCCTTGCTCCTCGCATCGCGACAGGTATCGACCGGCGGCGCGGGTCACCTCGGCCGCCGTCGGTGGCTGCGGTGAGACATCGAACCCGTACCGGTAGGCAATGACGGACTTCAAGCCCACAGCGTGTTCGCTGCGCTCGTGCAGCGCCGTGCGGAACGTCGATGCGAAGTCTCCGGCGGCGCACCCGGAGCTGATTTCCTCGGCGACTCGTTCGATGCGCACGATCTCATCGGCGCGCACTCCCGTGATGCGCGTCATCTCGGCAGGGCCGCCAACCGGTGAGGCGGTGAAGCCAGTGTCCACGAGGAAGTGATCGGTTGCCGTGGAGGTGACGAGGACCCGGTGCACCTCCTCGGCTCCCAACTGGCGGCGATGTTCCAGATAGACATCGAGCGGCACGTGTTTGTCGAGGCCCAGCAGCGGCGCGCAGATGCTGCGCACCGCCAAACCGAACGGTGAGTCGAGGCTGTCGGTACCCGCGGGGCCCGGCCAGTCCGATTCTGTTCCCAACAACCGAAATTCGGCGTCGGTGAGGTTGCCACTGACCAACCCGTGACAGTGATGATCGATCAGCACGAGGTCGTCGCACAAAGACACGTTGCTCACGAGCTGACCGTTCGCCCGTCCTCGGCGTGCTGTTCCACCGGTGGGGCCAGGTCCAACTCTTGCGTCAGAGACTCGCCGACCCGCTTGGCGATACGCGAGGCGGCGACAGCGATCACCAATCCGACGATGCACCAGTACAGCCCGAGTAGCGGTGCGGCTGACCACGTCTCGGCGTCCTTGACGTTGAACCACAGCACCACGGCGATCACGACGGCGCCCAGCAATGGCAGTGTCAGCCCGAGGACCTTGCCCTTTCCGCCGTGCACGGCTTCGAACTTGGGTGCACCCACGAACCAAGCGGCGGCGAGTTCAACCAACAGGTAGCAAAGCATCAGGCACACTGAGCCGGCGACCGCGAACAGGAAGTAGGTGTCGATCGCGGGGTTGCCGGTGCCCATGACGGGCCAGCGGAGGGCACCACAGATCAGGACACTCACCACGGAGACCCCCACGACAAGCCGGGTGGCGCGGCGGGGGCCGCCAATCGCTTCATGGATGTGCGCCAGCGCCTTCGGGCCGAAGCCGTCGCGGCTGAACGCGTAGAGCATCCGGCCCGACGTCGCCGCCGTGGCCAGATGGCAGCCAAAGGCAGCAACCGTCGCGGTAAAGATGATCAGCAAGCTGAACCACTGGCCGATGTAAGTACTTCCCAAGTCGCCCAGAGTGTTTCCCGAGTTCTGAAACGCCGTCAGACCGGCGGAGTCGGTGCCGAAACCGACCACCTGCGCGAACATCACGACGACGAACAGCACGCCGGTCAGCGCCAGCGTCCCGGCCAAGGCGCGAGGAATGTTGCGGCCCGGATCGTCGGTTTCCTCGCCCATCGACGCGCACGCCTCGAATCCCGCCCACGACAGGAACGCCGCCACCACGCCGCCCATCACGGCGGAGGCGGACACCCCGTCGAAACTGAAGACGCTCAAGTCGATGCCGGTCGCAGGCGCGCCGCCGTGGGCGAAGATCGCGACGACGAGCACCACCATGGCCACGATGCCGATCCCCTCGATGACCAACAACACCTTGGCGAGCAGTTGAATGTCGCGGCCTGCCAACAGGAATGAGATCACCGCGCCGACCACGACGACAAGCAGCCACGGCACCTGGAAGGGCTGCGGGTTGCCCGGCTGCAACTGGGCGATGAAGGCGTTGGCGAACGCCGCGGTCAACGCCAGCGTGCCGATGGCGAAGCCGGCGTAGGCACCCAACATCGCGAACCCCGACACGAATCCGACCCGAGGGCCGATCGTGCCGCCCACCAACGCGTAAGCCGACCCGGCGTGGTTGAGATGACGCGTCAGTCGGACGAAGCTGTAGCCGACCAACGACACTCCGATCAGACCGATCACAAACACCAGCGGCAGAGCCTTGCCGACGGTGCCGATGAGGCCCTGCCCGTTGCCCGACATCGCCAGTGTGGGGCCGACGGTGGCGACCGACAGCGCCAGCGCAACCCACAACGGCAGGCGCCGGCGCGGGAGTTGATCGGTGTCTTCGGATTTGGTGATTGCCATGAAGGGTCTTCCTAACGGTCGTGTCGCGGTGCGACGAATGCTTTTCGGGGTCCGATGAGTTGTGGTGGCAGTGGTCGTGTCGTTACGACGACCAGCAATAGCGCAGCCGTTCGCAAAGCTGTTGCAGCGTCAGGTCGCCCAGCTTGTCGTATTCGTGTCTGCGAACCGCCAGCGTGGACTCGACGATCCGGTTGCCTAGAATCGTGCGGGCCAGCTGCGAGGCTTGCAGACGGTCGAGGTGTTCGGTGTGAGTGGCCGAAAGTGTGGGCACGGTACCGGCCGGCAGGTGTGCGGGATCGCCTGCCACCTCGTCGGGAAGCGGCGTCTTCGAGCGGATGCCCGCTAGCGCCAGCCCTAGCATCGCCAGCACCGAAAGATACGGGTTCGCCGATGTGTCAACACATTTAAGTTCTATGTTTGCGCCGTAGGGATTCGCGGGCGTGGCAGCGCAGAGCCGTACCGCGGCCTCGCGGTTCTCCAGACCCCAGCACGCGTGGGCGCCGGCCCATCGACCCGGCTGAAGACGATGAGTCGACAAGATCGAGCCGGCGAACACGGTCAGCAGATCGGGCAAACCCGTCACGATTCCGGCCATCGCCGCTGCGCCGTCCTCGGTCAGTCCGTGTGGCCCAGACCCTCCCGATAGCAGGGGACGTCCGTTCCATTCGAACGACATGTGCAGATGGGCACCGTTGCCGGCGTACTCCGGTGCCGGTAACGGCGAGAACGACACCCGCATCCCGTGTCTGCGGGCCACCTCGCCGATGACCAGGCGCGCCAGAACGCAGTTGTCGGCCGCGGCGAGCGGATCAGTTGGCGGAAAGGTGACCTCGAACTGGGCTACGCCGTATTCGGCATGGATTTGTTCTGGGTTGAGTTCGGCAGCGCGGAACGTGCGTTCGAGATCGACGAGAAAATCCCGATGTTCGAGGAACGCGCGCGCACCGTAGCCCTGCCAGCCCGACGTCGTCGAGCCATCGTCGAACAACGCGAACTCCACTTCCGTCCCGACCAGCACGGCAATCGACTGGGTCTCGGCATCGGCTTGCATCTTGCGCAGTTGCCCACGGGCGCAGCCCTCTAGCGGCTGACCGAACTGGTCGAACAATTCTGCAGGGGCCCACGCCACATCGGCGTCGAGGACGGTCAACGCCGACAAGTCGAGTCGCAGCCGCATGTCCCCCGCGACGCCGACATCGGCGGTCAACGCTATGTCGTTGTCGACGCAGAACAAGTTCCACGACGGCGCGGCACCGATACCGGAGTGGTGAAACGACGCCGCCCTGGATATGGGGACGGCTTTGGCGTGCGCCACACCGGCCATGTCAACCACGGTTCCGATCACCAGCGCGGTACCCCGGGCTTCGGCCTGGGACAACGTTTCCTTCTGAAGCGCGGCCGGCAGCACTGGCAGCGGATATGCCGTCGTCATAGCAGCCTCTCGATCGCGATGAGGACCGTCTAAGGCCGACGACCGTGGTGAAACAAATATTTCTGATATCACATCAATAGACATAGTGAGACATACATTACAGCGTCCGCGTCGAGAAGGGAACCACGGATTTGCGACACGGACGCTGCACGTGGGCGGACTCTGAAAGGATGATCGGGATGACCGGCGACGCACCCACTACCGTTGCCCAGCTGGCACATGACCTGCTGACGGAGCTTTCCACGGCCGAACGCAAGGTTGCCCGTGCGCTGTTGGCCGACTACCCCAGCGCCGGCTTGGGCACGGTTGCAGACCTGGCCCGAAGCGCGTCGGTCAGCGCTCCGACCGTTGTGCGGTTTACCCAAAGCCTGGGCTTCGCCGGATTTCCCCACATGCAGTTGCAGCTACGCACCGAACTGACTCGGGACTCCGCCAGTCCGCTCGCCCGGGCACGCTGGCAATCCGGCCCAGGATCGAACGCCGAGCTGCTGAACACCCGCGCGCGCCAACTCAGCGACATCGTGTTGGAATCCTTGGCGTCCATTCCCTCGGCCGATCTCGACATGGCCGTAGACCTGCTGGCTGACGGTTCCCGGTGGCTGTACTTGACCGGAGGACGATTCACGATCGCTCTCGCCGAATACCTGACGCGGCACCTCGAGCAGATTCGGCCACGGGTAGCGCTGCTGCGCGATCCCTGGGGCGCGGACTTCGCCCGAGTGCTCGACCTCGGCAAACGCGACGTCTTCGTGTTGTGCGACGTCAAGCGCTACGAGCAACAAACCGTCGATTTGGCTGCCGAAATCCGCCGCCGCGGGACCACCACTGTGCTGATCACCGATGCCGAACAATCGCCGGCCAGCCGTCACAGCGACCTGGTGCTGCGCACGGCGGTGAGTTCACCCTCACCGTTCGACAGTTTGGCCACGGCGTTCTTCCTCGCGGAACTGTTGATGGTCCCGATCATGGAGCGTCTCGGCGAGAAGGCGCAGACGAGAATGGTCGTGTGGGAGGGCAATCGGGGCCGCGAGCTCGTGTAGCGGCGATCGAGCCGGGTCGCGAGGCAAGCCGGAATCGCCGACGAAGTCGGTAATCGTTTGCAGGTGGCGCTCGCCGCCCTGTAGTGTCCGCGATCGTGCGTTTCCTTCTCGTAGTAGCCAGCACCCGCAGCGGGGTCTGATCCAGACCGACCCCCCGCTGTGGGTCGGAAGCTACTACCTGTCGGTCGATTCCTCTGATCAGAGAAGACCGGCACATGATCCCCCACACCAGCACCGCGCAGCCCGTCCAGCCCTTCGCGGATCTGTTTTCGGCACCACTGCCGACAGGCCTGCGCGAGCAGACGGCCGGAATGGCACCCGACGACGTCTTCACGATCTACGGCCACGCCGCGGGCCCGCTGCGGCTGGGGCACTGGGAATGCACCGACGCCGCCCGGCCCGCCGGTCAGCTGGGGCCGCAGGCACGTAACTTCCAGGCCACCATCGCCTTTGGTGACCGCATCGCCACCTCGACGGCGGCGGCGGGCGGGCCGGTCGCCGCACTCACCGCAATGCTGCACGACAGCGGTGTCGCCGTCGAGATGCTGAAGTTCCACCAGTTGCGGTCCGGACGGCACACCGCCACCTTCATCCACGGCAGTGACGGCGCCCGCGCCGAATGGGCAATGGGCTGGGCCGTCGACGCCACCCAGTCGGCGCTGCGCGCGGTGATCGCGTGCGCGAACCGGTTGGGCGCCAACTGAACCCGGGTCAGCGCAGCGGCCGCAGCGCGATCCGCATACCGTCCATCGGAACCGGCATGCCGCCGTAGTCCCAGCGCGGCTTGTAGCCCGCGTACGGAAGCTCCAGGCGGTAATTGCGCAGCAGTCGGTGCATGATCGTCTTGACCTCGAGCTGACCGAACACCATGCCGATGCACTTGTGCGCGCCGCCGCCGAACGGTGTGTACGCGTACCGGTGCTTCTTGTGCTCGTTGCGCGGCTCGGTGAACCGGGCCGGGTCGAACTTCTCCGGGTCCGTCCAGATCTCGGGCAACCGGTGGTTCAACCCGGGGTACGCCACGACGTTGGTGCCCTCCGGCAGGTAATGGCCGAGCAGGCTGGTGTCGCGAACCGTGCGGCGCATGGCCCACTGCACGGGTGTGACCATCCGGATCGATTCGTTCATCACCAAATCGAGGCTCTCCAGCTTCTCCAGTGCCTCGATGTCGAGCGGTCCGTCGCCGAGCCGGTCGGATTCGTCGCGGCAGCGTTCCTGCCATTCGGGACTGCTCGCCAGGTTGTGGATCATCGTCGTCGCGGTCGACGTCGACGTGTCGTGGGCGGCCATCATCAGAAAGATCATGTGGTTGACGATGTCCGCGTCGCTGAACTGGTTGCCGTCCTCGTCGGCGGCATTACACAGCACGGTGAGCAGGTCGTTGCCGTCGCTGTTGCGCCGCGCTTCAGCGACCCGGGCCTCGAAGTAGTGTTCGAGGAGCTTGCGGGCCTTCAGTCCGCGCCACCACGTGAACGGCGGCACTCCGGTGCGGATGATGGCGTTTCCGGCCCGCGTGGTGGTGGTGAACGCCTCGTTCACCTTGGTCACCAGTTCCTTGTCGCTGCCGGGCTCGTGACCCATGAACACCACCGAGGCGATGTCGAGGGTCAGCTCCTTCATCGCCGGATACAGCAGGAACCGGGCATCGTTGACCGCCCAGTCGTTGGCGACGACGTCGGAGGCCACCTTGTCGACCTGTGTGACATAGCCGGCCAACCGGCTGCGGGTGAACGCCTCCTGCATGATCCGGCGGTGATACATGTGCTCGTCGAAGTCGAGCAGCATCAGGCCCCGGTTGAAGAACGGCCCGATCACCGGAGTCCAGCCCTGCTGGGAGTAGTCCTTGTTGCGGTTGGTGTAGATCTCCTGGGTGGCGTCGGGGCCGAGCGCCATCACCGACGGCAGCACCGGCGAATGCGCGTAGAAGACCGGGCCGCGGTTGCGGTAGAGGTGCAGCAGATAGTCCGGGCTGCCCATGAACATCTCGACCATGTGGCCGATGACCGGCAGTCCGCCGTCGCCCATCACCGGCTTGAGGTCGCTGCCGGCGGGCGGTGCGCTCATGACCCGCTGCGGGAAATCCGTGGCCAGCAGCTTGCGCTCGGCGGCGTACATGCCGGGGAAGTTGTTGAGGGACGGCTTGAGCCGGCGCTTGGCCTGGCCGAACAGGTACTCGGGGGTGCTGATGGTGGCGTTGGTCACTGCGGATCACTCCTTGAACGCTCCCCGCGCGGGGTGTGGACGCTGAGCGGGCTGTGGCGTGCGCCACGTGAGAATCATTTCAGCGGGCAATTTGACGCCTGTCAAGTTTCGTTCCGGACCCGGCGTGGTGCAAGGTGATTCCGTGAGCGTTTCCCAGCAGTCCGCCGAGAGTGGGCCGGAGCCCCGCCGTCGGGGCGACCGGCAGCGCATGGCGATCGTCGCCGCGGTTCGCGAACTGCTCGAGGAGACGCCGTTCGCCGATCTGTCGGTGAGCACGATCAGCGACCGCGCCGGCGTGGCCCGGTCCGGCTTCTACTTCTACTTCGACTCCAAGTACGCGGTGCTGGCCCAGATTCTCGGCGAGGCCACCGAGGAACTCGAGGAGTTGACGCACTACTTCGCGCCGCGGGAGGCCGACGAGACGCCGGCGGCGTTCGCCAAGCGCATGGTCGGGAGTGCGGCGGTCATGTTCGCCCATAACGATCCGGTGCTGTCGGCCTGCACCGTCGCGCGGGCGACCGATGCCGAGATCCGTCGCATCCAGGACGACCAGATCAGCGCGATCATCGACAAGATCGTCCGAATCGTCGAGGACGAGATGGCGGCGGGCACGGCGCAGCCGATCAGCGATGACATCCCGATGCTGATCCGCACGCTGGGCGCCACCACCGTCATGGCGTTGTCCGGAGACTCGACGTTCGTGGGGCCCGACGGCGACACCTCCCGTGCGGTCGGCGTTCTCGAGCAGCTCTGGCTCACCTCGTTGTGGGGCGGCGCCGCGCGCTGATCGGTACCGCCGGTAGCGGCTGGTGCCACATCGGTATTGTCTCGGCCATGTCGGACTACGCGGGGAAGCGGTGCCTGCTCACGGGTGCCGCCAGCGGGATCGGCCGGGCGACCGCCCTGGCCCTGGCCCGCCGCGGCGCCGAGCTCTACCTGACCGACCGCGAGGCCGCCGGCCTGGAAATCACCGTCGCCGACGCGCGGGCGCTGGGCGGCACCGTGGCCGAGCACCGGGCGTTCGACATCTCCGACTACGACGAGGTGGCCGCCTTCGCCGCCGACATCCACACCCGCCATCCGGCGATGGACGTCGTGCTGAACATCGCCGGTGTCTCCGCGTGGGGCACCGTCGATCAGCTGACCCACCAGCAGTGGCGGTCGATGATCGACGTCAACCTGATGGGCCCCATCCATGTGATCGAGACGTTCGTCCCGCCGATGATCGCGGCCGGCCGGGGCGGTCAGCTGGTCAACGTGTCCTCGGCCGCCGGTCTGGTCGCCCTGCCGTGGCACGCCGCCTACAGCGCCAGCAAGTACGGGTTGCGGGGACTGTCGGAGGTGCTGCGGTTCGACCTGGCCCGGCACGGCATCGGCGTCTCGGTGGTGGTGCCGGGTGCGGTGCAGACGCCACTGGTGCGGTCGGTCGAGATCGCGGGCGTCGACCGCGACCACCCGAAGGTCGTCCAGTGGGTGGACCGGTTCGCCGGCCACGCCGTCACACCCGAACACGTGGCCGCGGCGATCCTGGCCGGGATCGACAAGAACCGGTTCCTGATCTACACCTCGCCGGACATCCGCGCGCTCTACGCGTTCAAGCGGATGGCGTGGTGGCCCTACAGTGTCGCCATGCGCCGGGTCAACGTGTACTTCACCCGCGCATTGCGACCGCGGGCGGTCATCGCGAACCCCAGTGCCACGCAGGAGCACTGAGCAGGCCCTGACCCGCGACCCGGGTCTCGCCGTCGTTCTTGACGAGCTCCAGTGTGACGGTGTCGTCGCCGAGGAGTTCGAGCAGCGCACGGGAATGGGTGACGACGACGACCTGGGTGACCTGCGCCGCCGACCGGATCAGGCCGGCCAGTGGGCCGACGAGGTCAGGGTGCAGTGAGGTCTCCGGTTCGTTGAGCACCATCAGCGACGGCGGCTGCGGGCTCAGCAGGGCGGCCGCCCACAGCAGGAAACGCAGTGTGCCGTCGGACAATTCGGCGGTGCGCAGCGGCCGGTGCACGCCCGGTTGCCGCAGTTGCACGTCGAACAACCCGTCGTGTGCGACCACCGACAGCGTCGCGCCGTCGAAGGCGTCGGCGACCGCGCGGTGCAGGTCGTCGAAACCCGCTTCGACGATCGTCTGGATGGCGGCGGCGAGGTCGGCGCCGTCGTCGGCGAGCACCGGTGTGCGGGTGCCGACATGGGGTTGGCGTGCCGGCGCGGTGGCGTCCACCCGGAAGCCGTCGTAGAACCGCCACTCGCGCAAGCGGTCCCGCACGGCCGCCAACTCCGGCAGCCGCCCCGGGTCGGCGAACTCCGCCAGCACGCTGCGGTAGGTGGGCAGGGCCCGCGTCAATTCGTCGAACCCCGAACCGGATTCGGCCCGCATCTCGGCGAGCGGGCCCGCGCGGCGGACCAGTGTCGAACCCGGCCGTAGCACTCCTCCGGCGAACACCACCTCCCGCTTGATCTCCGGGTCACGGTCGAACATCGAGTCGATGCCGGCCATCTGCGGCAGGCCGAGGTCGACCAGATAGCCGAAATCGTCAGCGGCGTAGCCGAGTTCGAGCTCCGCCGGCCGGTTGCGGGTGACCGCGCCTGCCCACCGGGCGGACTGCAGCCCGCCCTCGCGGGCCAGTGCGCCGATCGCCTCGCCGCGGCCGCAGCCGGCCAGCAGTCGAAGCGCGCGGTACACCGACGACTTGCCGGTGCCATTGGCGCCGGTGATGACGGTCAGCGGGCCCAGCGGCAGCGTGACATCGCGTAGCGAGCGGTAGCCGCGCACCGCAACCGTCGACAACATGACCGAAAGCTAATCGGTCAGGGTGACAAGCTCGTCGAAGGTGTCGATCAGGCGTTGCCGCAACACCGCAGGCAGGCCTGCGGTGTCGACCTCGCCGGCGGTGTACAGATCGCTGACGCCGGACCAGCCGGCCATCACGATGGCCGACCACACGGCGAAGACCAACTCCACGCTGCGGTCGCCGGGATCGGTCTGCATCCGGCGCGCCATCTCGGTGACCAGGGCCAGGGGCCGGGTGTTGGTCGACTGCGGATGCAGCGGCGGTGAGACGTGCAGCGTGCGTAGCAGGATGGCGATGCGCCGGGCGGTGGCCGGGGTCTGCGCCAGCGTCGCGCGGTCCAGCAGGGCGACGTTGGCCGCCAGGAGTGCCTGCAGCGGTGTCAGCTCACCGGGTACCTGGGCGAGTTCGGCGACAAGGGCCTCGGCGTAGGCATCGACCTGGGCCAGCAGCATGCGGTCCTTGGTGGGGAAGTAATGCGCGACGGTGCGCGGGGACACGTCGACCGCGTCGGCGATCTGCTGCACCGTGGTGTTCTCGTAGCCCTGCTCGTCGACCAGGCTGGCGGCCGCGTCGATCAGCTTGGCGCGCGTCGCCTGCTTCTTGCGTTCCCGAAGTCCCTGCCGCTCAACTTCTTCCCCCATGGGCCGTGATGGTAGCTGGTGGCGGGCCTCGAGGTCGATTCCCGGCGCACCGGATCGTGGTCAGCGGCCGCTGGCCGTGGCGCGAACGTTGGGGGAGGATGTCGCTATGGCCCATGCCGCGGCGTTCGACGACGTCCGGCGCGCGGTGGCCGACTTCGGTCCGCGCGCCACCGTCATCACGGTTGCCGAGTCCCTGCGCCCACACGTCGTGACCGCGGTGGTCGGTGTCGACAGCGAGTCCCTGGTGATCGATGTCGGGGCCGGCAGTCGCGCCAACCTGGCGGCCCATCCCGGCCTGGCGCTGGTGTGGAACCCGCCGGGGGACGGCGAGTACCAGCTGATCCTGGACGGCACCGCCGCTCACATCGGTGAGCCCGACGCCCGGGGTGTCAGCACCGTGCGGATTGCCGTGGCGGGGGGCATTCTGCACCGGCTGGCCGGCCTGCCCGACGGTGCGCCGTCGTGTCGGTCGCTCGCGGAATCGTCGGGGTCCGACGGGGCCTGAGGTCAGTCCGGCATCGCCAGTTCGAGGCGGACACCCAGCAGTCGGACCGGCCGGTCGAGTTCGAACAGCCCGAACACTCCCAGCGCGGCGTCGGTGATCACCGTGGGGTCGACACTGGGTTGCCCGAGCTTACGAATCTTGGTGCGGGTGTAGAAGGTGGCGGTGCGGACCGTGACGGCAACCCGCGTCACGATGCGGTCCTGCTCGACGATCTCGGCCAGCGCTCGCTGCGCCAGTTCGGTTACTGCCGAACGCATTTCGTCGCCGTCGGTCAGATCGCGCGGGAAGGTCACGACGTGGCTGCGCGACCGTGGTACCCACGGCTGCGAGCTGACCTCCGCGTCGCCGCCGCCCTTGGCGAGCAGCAGGATCCACAACCCGGTACGCGGTCCGAAGGTGGAGGTGAGCAGTTCGGCGTCGGAGTAGGCGAGTTCGCGGACTGTCGTGATACCCAGGGCGTCAAGCTTTTTCGCGGTCTTGGGTCCCACGCCCCACAGCGCGTCAACCGGCCGCCCGCCCATCACGTCCATCCAGTCGGCGTCGGTGAGTGTGAAAACGCCTGCGGGCTTGCCGAACCCGGTCGCAACCTTGGCCCGCTGCTTGTTGTCGCTGATGCCGACCGAACACGACAGCCCCGTCTCGGCGGCGACCACGGTGCGGACATGCTCGGCGAGTGCCACCGGGTCGTCGGTGTCGGCGCCCAGGTAGGCCTCGTCCCAGCCCCAGACCTCCAGCGGGTGGCCGAGGTCGCGCAGCAGGCTCATCACCTCTGCGGACGCGGCGTCGTAGGCCGCCGGGTCCGACGGCAGGAAGATGGCGTCGGGGCAGCGGCGGGCGGCGGCACGCAGCGGCATCCCGGCGTGTACGCCGAACTCGCGGGCCTCGTACGAGGCGCACGTGACGACCTTCCGCGGCTCGGCCGGATCTCCGTTGCCGCCCACGATGACGGGCAGGCCGACAAGGTCGGGCCGGCGGCGCAACTCCACCGAGGCCAGGAACTGATCGAGGTCGACGTGCAGGATCCAGCGCATGGCTCACCGGCCGCAGAGTTTGCGTGCCAGGCTCTCCCAGGCGTCTCCGAGTCGGTCGAGGGTCATCCCGGGCGCGGACAGTCGGTATTCGACGTAGTCGGCGTCGAGCAGTGCCAGCAGCGCGTCGGCCTGCGCGTCGAGGTCGCCGGTGGTGCCCGCCGACTCCAGCAGCACCCGTAGGTGGATGCGCAGCACGTTCGCCGGGGCGTTGTGACGGGTACTCGGGTCGCGGTTGGCCGCCGACAGCAGCGCGTGGTGGGTGTGGGCGAATCGAATGCGGATCCGGCCGAACGCGACCAACCGCTCCAGCGGCGGGGCGGCGGGGCCCAGCGGGGGCGGGCCGAACAGGAACGCCTGCTGGGCGGCCCGCTCGTCCTCGTCGAGAAGCACCATCATCAGGCCGGCCCGGCTGCCGAACCGGCGGAACACCGTGCCCTTGCCGACACCGGCGGCCCGGGCGAGATCGTCCATCGTGACCGCGTGGGCGCCGCGCTCGGCGATCAGCCGGCGGGCGGCGTCGAGCAGCAGCTGCCGGTTGCGGGCGGCGTCACCGCGTTCGGCGGGTACCGCGTCCGACAGGGGCAGCTCGACGTTCACCTCACCGACTTTAACTCAATCGGAATTAATCGGACTATGGTCCGGTTGTGTCGTGTCAGGATGGACATGGACTTCGGAAGGGACTTCAAATGACCGACATTCTGGTACTGGTGGGCAGCCTGCGGGCGGCCTCGGTCAATCGCCAGATCGCCGATGTGGCCGCCGAGGTGGCGGCATCGGAGGGGATCGGCGCGGCGGTGTACGAGGGACTCGGCGACGTGCCCTTCTACAACGAGGACTTGGATGTCGCCGATAACGCCGATGCCCCGGCTGCGGTCGTGGCGCTGCGGGCGGCGGCGGCCAGGGCCGATGCCGTGCTGGTGGTCACACCCGAATACAACGGCACCATCCCCGCGGTGCTCAAGAATGCGATCGACTGGCTGTCGCGGCCGTACGGCGCCGGCGCGCTGAACGACAAGCCGCTGGCGGTCATCGGCAGTGCCCTGGGGCAGTACGGCGGCGTCTGGGCCCACGACGACACCCGCAAGTCGTTCGGCATCGCGGGGGCGCGGGTGATCGAGGACATCACGGTGTCCGTACCGAGCGGCACGTTCGACGGTAAGCACCCGCGGGAGAACGCTCAGCTGGTGCAGGACGTCCGCGAGTCGGTGGAGAAGCTGGTCGCCAACGCGAGCTGATCGATCCTGCGCAGAAGCCGTCGGCGGGTCGCTCTTGACCTGTCGGCGGCTTTGCTGTAGCCGGGGCGTGGTCCGGCGCTCCGGTTCTGTCGGTGGCCGGTGGTAAATATGGGTATCGGGACCGCCATCTCCGGCGTGTTGTGATCTGCGACACGCCGGGCGGCAGGCCCGGATCGGAGGTTACGACCAGGGAATTTCATCAATGTTGTTCAGAACATCTGGTATCCCTTCGCATTGTCGGACACTAGGTGTAGTGTCTGACAGGCCGACAGACCCCAAGCGTTCACAGGTCAGCCGGGCCGCGGAAGTCGAAGTATCCGGACACGGATGGCTCGTTCCGAAGCGGAACCGGACAAAGATATTTCTGGGTATTTCTGGGAATTACGGGGCCCGGCGGTCTGCTGAATAGCAGTGAGTCCGACCCGAATCAGTGCGTGACAAGTTTCGCTGAACCAGCTTGAGGGGAGCCCTACCGAACATGATCACCGTCTACACGAAGCCCGCGTGCGTGCAGTGCAACGCCACCTACAAGGCGCTGGACAAGCAGGGTGTCGCCTACGACGTCGTCGACATCACGGCGAACGCGGACGCCCGTGACTACGTGATGGCGCTGGGCTATCTGCAGGCGCCCGTGGTGGTGGCCGGCAGCGAGCACTGGTCGGGCTTCCGGCCGGATCGCATCAAGGCACTGGCCGGCGTCGCCGCGGCCACCGCGTAACGACTCGGTCGGCAGGGAATCAGAACGTAGAAGTGCAGGGGAGGGGAGCGTGATGGGACATCTCGTCTACTTCTCCAGCGTGTCGGAGAACACCCACCGCTTCGTCGAGAAGCTGGGCCTGCCCGCCACGCGCATCCCCCTGCACGGCCGTATCGAGGTGGACCAGCCGTACGTGCTGGTACTGCCCACGTACGGCGGCGGTCACGCCAACGGCCCCGATCCCGACGGCGGTGGCTATGTCCCCAAGCAGGTCATCGCATTCCTCAACAACGAGCAGAACCGGTCGTTGATCCGCGGCGTCATCGCCGCGGGCAACACCAACTTCGGCGCCGAATTCGGCTACGCCGGGGACGTCGTCTCCCGCAAGTGCGGCGTCCCGTATCTCTACCGCTTTGAACTCATGGGTACCGAGGACGACGTCGCCGCCGTGCGCGCGGGCCTGGAAGACTTCTGGAAGGAACAGACGTGCCACCAACCGTCACAGCTGCAGAGCCTGTAACCTCCGGCGCGCACGCGCTGCCCGGCGAGACGGACTACCACGCGCTCAACGCGATGCTGAATCTGTACGACGCGGACGGCAAGATCCAGTTCGACAAGGACCGGGAAGCCGCCCATCAGTACTTTCTGCAGCACGTCAACCAGAACACGGTGTTCTTCCACAATCAGGACGAGAAGCTCGACTACCTCGTCAAGGAGAACTACTACGAGCGTGAGGTTCTCGACCAGTACTCGCGCAACTTCGTCAAGACGCTGCTCGATCGGGCCTACGCCAAGAAGTTCCGGTTCCCGACGTTCCTGGGCGCGTTCAAGTACTACACCTCCTACACGCTGAAGACGTTCGACGGGAAGCGCTACCTCGAGCGCTTCGAGGACCGCGTCGTCATGGTGGCGCTCACGCTGGCCTCCGGTGACACCGACCTGGCCGAGAAGCTCGTCGACGAGATCATCGACGGCCGGTTCCAGCCGGCCACCCCGACGTTCCTCAACTCGGGCAAGAAGCAGCGCGGTGAGCCGGTGAGCTGCTTCCTCCTGCGCATCGAAGACAACATGGAGTCCATCGGGCGCTCCATCAACTCCGCTCTGCAGCTGTCCAAGCGTGGCGGCGGAGTCGCGTTGCTGCTCACCAACATTCGCGAGCACGGCGCGCCGATCAAGAACATCGAGAACCAGAGCTCGGGCGTCATCCCGATCATGAAGCTGCTCGAGGATTCGTTCTCCTACGCCAACCAGCTCGGTGCCCGGCAGGGCGCGGGCGCGGTGTACCTGCACGCACACCACCCCGACATCTACCGCTTCCTGGACACCAAGCGGGAGAACGCCGACGAGAAGATCCGCATCAAGACGCTGAGCCTCGGCGTGGTGATCCCGGACATCACCTTCGAGCTCGCCAAGCGCAACGAGGACATGTACCTGTTCTCGCCGTACGACGTCGAGCGTGTCTACGGGGTGCCGTTCGCCGACATCTCGGTCACCGAGAAGTACTACGAGATGGTCGACGACGCGCGGATCCGCAAGACCAAGATCAAGGCCCGCGAGTTCTTCCAGACGCTCGCCGAGCTTCAGTTCGAGTCGGGCTACCCGTACATCATGTACGAGGACACGGTGAACCGGGCCAACCCGATCGCCGGCAAGATCACGCACTCCAACCTGTGCTCGGAGATCCTGCAGGTGTCCACGCCGTCGGAGTTCAACGACGACCTGTCGTATTCCAAGGTGGGCAAGGACATTTCGTGCAACCTCGGCTCGCTCAACATCGCGAAGACGATGGACTCGCCCGATTTCGCGCAGACCATCGAGGTGTCCATCAGGGCGCTGACCGCAGTGTCCGACCAGACGCACATCACCTCGGTGCCGTCGATCGAGCAGGGCAACAACGATTCGCACGCGATCGGCCTGGGTCAGATGAACCTGCACGGCTACCTGGCGCGCGAGCGCGTGCTCTACGGCTCTGAAGAGGGCATCGACTTCACCAACATCTACTTCTACACCGTGCTCTACCACGCGCTGCGGGCGTCGAATCGCATTGCGATCGAACGGGGTTCGCACTTCAAGGGCTTCGAGAACTCGAAGTACGCGTCGGGGGAGTTCTTCGACAAGTACACCGAGCAGGTCTGGGAGCCCAAGACCGACAAGGTGCGCCAGCTCTTCGCCGATGCCGGGATCCCCATCCCGACGCAGGAGGATTGGGGCCGGCTCAAGGAGTCTGTGCAGGCGCACGGCATCTACAACCAGAACCTGCAGGCCGTCCCGCCGACCGGGTCGATCTCCTACATCAACTACTCCACCAGTTCGATCCACCCGGTGGCGAGCAGGATCGAGATCCGCAAGGAAGGCAAGATCGGCCGCGCCTACTACCCGGCGCCGTATCTGACCAACGACAACCTGGAGTACTACCAGGATGCGTACGAGATCGGCTACGAGAAGATCATCGACACCTACGCCGCGGCCACCCAGCATGTGGACCAGGGGCTGAGCCTGACGCTGTTCTTCAAGGACACCGCCAACACCCGCGACGTCAACAAGGCGCAGATCTACGCGTGGCGCAAGGGCATCAAGACGCTGTACTACATCCGGCTGCGTCAGATGGCGCTGGAGGGCACCGAGGTCGAGGGCTGCGTCTCCTGCATGCTGTAGGGCACCCTCTCGGTTCGGCCTCTCAGATCGTCAGCGTGCCGTCTTCATTGATGGTCCAGGCCGGGTTGACCGCGATCTCCCAGACGTGACCGTCGAGGTCGGCGAAATACCCTGAGTAGCCGCCCCATTCGGTGTGCTCGGCAGCTTTGAGGACGGTGCCACCGGCGGCCTCGGCCTGGGCCAGCACCACGTCGACGTCGGCTTCGGAGCGCTGGTTGACCGCGATCGTGATCCCGCTGAACCGCCCGTCGATCGGATGCCGGGTGTCCTCGGCCAGGTCGCCGCGGCCGAACAGCGCAAAAGCGATGCCCGGCAGTTGGTAGAAGCTGACGCCGTCGTAGTCACCCGTCGGCGTCCAGCCCAGGCCGCGCTCGTAGAAGTCGCGCGCCCGCGCCAGGTCGTCGACGCCGAGGGTGATGAGGCTGATGCGCTGGTCCATGTCCGCGACGGTAACCCTGCCCGCCGACACCCGGCTACCGGCCGGGGATACCGGTACCCGACCCCGCTACATGTGCCGGGCCCTGGGCCCGCTTGTACATCATCCGCAGCATCCGGTCGCGGAAACCCGCGTGGTCGATCAACGCGAGGCCCGCGTTGGCGACGGCGGGATGGCCCAGCAGTCGGTGGAAGTGGCGGCCGCGCCGGTACTCCTTGCCCCAGGCGGCCTCCATGCGCTGGGCGTAGTTGGTGAAGTCGTCGGGGCCGCCGTTGGTCAGCGCGGCGATGGCGCACTCGCCGGCGGCCATACCCGACTCCAGCGCCTTGGATATCCCGGCGCCCGACGCCGGCTTGCCCGCGCCCAGCGCGTCGCCGGCGAACAGCACACCGGGGCGCCACGGCGGCCAGGCGGTGAAGCCCATCGGCAGCCGCCACGCGCGAACTCCCTTGGACCGCTTCAACTCTGCGATCGACGGCAGCCCCCACTCCGGGGGCAGCGTCGCCATGAACTCGCCCAGAAACGCGGTGGCGTTGATCTGCTGCCACTTGCGGTAACTGTTGACATAGCCCAGTCCGATGTTCACCTGCCCGTCGCCGAACGGGAACACCCAGCCGTAGCCCGGCAGCTGATCGCCCTGGAACTGCAGCTTCAGGTAGATATCCAGCATGTTGGAGTCCGGGCGGTCGGCCGGCATCTCGGCCCGGATCGCGATCGCCGAATAGCCGTTGTACTCGGAGTCCAGGTTCAGCGCGCGCTTGATGGGGGAGTACGCGCCGTCGGCGGCGATCACCGCGTCGGCGCGCACCGTCTCGCCGCCACGCAGCGTCACGCCGGTGACGCGGCCGTTCTCGTCGACCACCGGTCCGACCACTTCCGCGGACTGGCGGATCTCGGCACCCGCGGAGCCCGCGTGCTTGAGTAGCAGGGTGTCGAGTTCGGGACGCCGCACCACGTGGCCGTGGTCGGGCATTCCGGGCCGGCGCGGAAAACTCAGTTCCCACTCGCTGGGGCTGCTGACCCGCACGCCGTCGACACGGTGGAATCGGCTGATCTCGTCGGCCAGACCCATCTTCTGCAGATAGCTCACCGCACGGGCGGTCAGTCCGTCGCCGCAGGGTTTGTCCCTCGGGAACTCGGCCTTGTCCAGTAGGACCACCCTGGCGCCGGTCTGCACCGCCTGCCAGGCAGCCGCCGAACCGGCGGGGCCACCGCCGACAATTGCCAGGTCGAATCGCTGCGTCACGAGGTATATCTCACTTCGGTCGTCTTCCAGTATGGACTACCCGACCGTTACCGACGCTAACCGAAACTCGCGGATCTCGCGACGTGCCGGGAACGGTGCACGGACTTCGAGTCATTCGTGGACGTTGGCGGTGTGGATGGGTCGGGACTTTTGCCGCCGGCACTTTCGGCGACCACCCGGTGGCTGACTCATGTGACCAGGTCAGGCCCGCATAGACGGGTACAGTTGACGACCGTGCGCGTGGTGCCCAGATCCAAACCGAAGCCCGGCGGGGAATCCGCGGAGGGCAAGGTCGACGCGCGCAGCGAACGGTGGCGCGAGCACCGCAAGAAGGTCCGGGCCGAGATCGTCGACGCCGCATTCCGCGCGATCGACCTGCACGGCCCCGAGGTCAGCGTGCGCGAGATCGCCGAGGAGGCCGGCACCGCGAAGCCGAAGATCTATCGGCACTTCACCGACAAGTCGGACCTGTTCCAGGCCATCGGCGAGCGACTGCGCGACATGTTGTGGGCCGAGATCTATCCGGTCATCAACCTGACCACCGATTCGGCCCACGATGTCATCAGGCGGAGCATCGAGCAGTACGTCTACCTCGTCGACAACCACCCCAACGTCGTGCGGTTCGTGCTGCAGGGCCGATTCCCCGAGCAGGCCGAGGCCACCATGCGTGCCGTCAACGAGGGCCGCGAGATCACGCTGGCGATGGCGGAGTTGTTCAACAACGAACTGCGCGAGATGGAACTCGACCGCGACGCGCTCGAATTGGCCGCCCACGCCACCTTCGGGACCGCGGCCTCAGCCACCGACTGGTGGCTGGGACCGGGCCCCGACAGTCCCCGGCGGATGCCGCGGGACAAGTTCATCTCGCATCTGACGACCATCATGATGGGCGCCATCATCGGCACCACCGCCTTGCTGGGCATCCGGATCGATCCGGCGTTGCCCATTCACAAGGCGGTGCCGCGCGTCGAGTCGACGATCCCGCCGACGGACGAGGCGGCCCAGCCCGAGCCCGTCAGCTGACGGGCTCGGCCCGTCGCACGAACAGCGCCAGCACCGCGCCGATTACCGCCGCGCCTGCGGCCACCACCACCGACGTGTGCAGTCCGGCCATGAACGCCTGATGGCTGCCGTGCACGATCGCCTCGGTCAGGGCGGCCGGTGCGCCGGGCACCGGAGGCGTCACACCTTGGGCCACAAGCTCTTTGGCGGCGTGCAGTTCCCCGGCCACCGGGGCGGGCACCCCCGCGCCGGTGAGTTCGCCGACGAGCACCGAGCCCACCCGGCTGGACAGGATCGAACCGAGGATCGTCGTGCCGAGCACCCCGCCCAGCTGCACCGCGGTGCTCTGCAGGCCGCCGGCGATACCGGCGTCGTCCACGGGTGCGTTGCCGACGATGGCATCCGAACTGGCGGTGAGCACCAGGCCGATGCCGGCACCCAGCAGCAGGAACGCCGGCCAGAGCGCGCCGTAACCGGAATCGGCGTGCAGAGTGCTCAGCGACACCAGTGCGACCGCGACAGCGGTCAGTCCGCCGGCCATCGCCGGGCGCGGCCCGAACTTCCCGGTGAGGAAACCGCTCAGCGGGGCGGTGACCATCAGCGCCGCCGACAGCGGCAGCGTCCGCACGCCGGCCTCGACCGGGCTCATGCCCTGCACGTTCTGCAGGAAGAGGGTCATGAAGAACAACGTGCCGAACAGCGCGAAGAAATTGATGACGACGACGGCGGTGCCGATCGACAGTGACCGGTTGGCGAACAGGTGCATCGGCAGCAGCGGCTCCTCGGTGCGCAGTTCGATCACGACGAACACCGCCAGCGTCACGAGTCCGGCCAGGATGATGCCGAGGGTCTGGCTGGCCAGCCAACCCCAGGTCTGCGCCTTGACGAGACCGAACACGACGAGGAAAAGCCCGCCCGAAAGGGTGGCGATGCCGGGAACGTCCATCCGGTGTGTCTGTCCGCTGCGGCTCTCCGAGATCGCCAGCGCGCCGATGAGCACCGCTGCGACGGCGATCGGCGCGTTGATGTAGAACACCGATTCCCAGTTGACGTGCTCGACGAGCAGACCGCCGACGATCGGGCCGGCCGCGATCGACACACCGGAGGCCGCGCCCCAGATTCCGACGGCGGTGTTGAGCTTCTCGGGCGGGAAGGTGCTGCGGATGATGGCCAGGGTGGCGGGCATCAGCAGTGCGCCGAACACGCCCTGCAGGGTGCGTAGCGCGATGACACCGGCGACGGTGCCGGCCAGGCCGATGCCGATCGACGCGGCCGCGAAACCGACGACACCGATGAAGAACACCTTGCGGCGTCCGAACCGGTCGCCTAGCTTGCCGCCGAAGACCAGCAGGGCGGCCAGCGCCAGCATGTAGGCGTTGGTGATCCACTGCAGATCCGACAGTGATGCGTGCAGGTCGGCGGCGATGTGCGGGTTGGCGATGGCCACCACGGAGGCGTCCAGGCCGACCATGATGACGCCGATCGACACCGCGGCCAGAGTCCACCACGGATTGCCGCGGATGTGCTTGCGATGGCTGGTGCGGTGCTCGGCGCGATGCCGGGCCGGGACGACGCTCTTCTCCCGGGCTGTTGTGACAGTCATGTGTCTCCGTTCCTTTAAGTGGAGGGTTCCCACCACTTACTGCTTACGACGCGTACGCCGAAATGGAGGCCATCCTCCACTTGTACGGCTATTCTGGTGGTGTGATTTCCCGCGCAGGCGCGCGCCGGAAGCGACCGGGGCCACAGGAACCCGCCCGGCGGCTGCGGGCCGACGCCCAACTCAACCGCGACCGCATCCTCGACGCCGCCGCGGAACTGTTCGCCGAGCGCGGGATCTCGGCTCCGCTCGACGAGGTGGCGCGACGCGCGGGCGTCGGCGTCGCGACGCTGTACCGGCGCTTTCCGACCCGCGCGGACCTGGCCGCGGCCACCTTCGAGCGCAACATCTCGCGGTTCACCGAAGCGGTCGACCGGGCGCTGGCCGCCGCCGACCCGTGGCAGGGCTTCCGCCGCCTGGTGTTCGAACTGTGCGAACTGCAGGCCGGTGACGCCGGCCTGCGCGAGATGCTGACGACGGCGTTCCCGTCCAGCAGCGTGGTGGAGCAGCGCACCGCGGAGGCCGTCGAGAAACTGCGGGAGCTGATGGTCCGTGCCCAGCACGCCGGCAGCCTGCGCGCCGACGTCGCGGTGGCCGATGTCGTGGTCATGCTGCTGGCCAACTCGGGGGTGCTGGCGGCGACGGGCCAGACGGCGCCCGACACGTGGCGGCGTTTCGCCGCGCTGATGGTCGACGCGTTCGCGGCCGGCCGCGCGACAGAGCCGTTACCGCCCGCCCCGGCCGAGCAGCAGTTACGCCGCTCGATCGCGATGCTGGCCAAATAGGGCCAGAAGGCCCTAACCTGGTACCGGCGGTACCGCGTAATTTGGCTATCGTGGAACCTATGAGTGTCGAACCGCCGGTGCATACCCGAGCCCTGATCATCGGCACCGGATTCTCCGGCTTGGGCATGGCGATCGCGCTGAAGAAACGTGGCGTGGACTTTCTCATCCTGGAGAAGGCCGATGAGGTCGGCGGCACCTGGCGTGACAACACGTACCCCGGTGCTGCATGCGATGTGCCGTCGCATCTGTATTCGTTCTCGTTCGAGCCAAACCCCGGTTGGCGCCATGTGTTCTCCTATCAGCCGGAGATTCTCGATTACCTCAAAGGCGTCGCAGACAAGCACGGTCTGCGTCGAAACATCCGCTTCAACTCGTTCGTCGATCGCGCGCATTGGGACGACAGCGAGTACCGCTGGCACGTGTTCACCGTGTCGGGGCAGGAATACGTTGCGCAGTTCCTCATCTCGGGTGCTGGCGCGCTGCACATTCCGTCGCTGCCCGACATCGCGGGCATCGGCGACTTCGACGGCCCGGTGTTTCACACCGCGCAGTGGGACCACAGCGTTGACCTGTCCGGGAAACGAGTGGCTGTCGTCGGAACCGGGGCCAGTGCCATCCAGGTACTACCCGAGTTGGTGAAGATCGCCGACCAGGTGCAGCTTTACCAGCGCACGGCGGCGTGGATCAAGCCGCGGATCAACTTCACCTTCCCGAGAGTGGCCCGACAGGCGTTTGCGACGATTCCCGGGGTGCGTGCCGCATTGCGGGCCGCGACGTACTGGACCATGGATAGCAGGGCGATCGCGCTGGCGAAGCGGCCGGAACTGATGACGGTGGCCGGGTGGATGTACAAGGCGAACATGCGGCGCTATGTCACGGATCCCGCGCTGCGCGCCAAGCTGACGCCGCGATACCGCCCCGGTTGCAAGCGAATCCTGATCTCCGACAACTTCTATCAAGCCGTCGCCGACCCCATAACCGAAGTGATCACCGACGGCATCGCCCGGGTGACGCGTGGCGGCATCGTCACCGCGGACGGCACCGAGCGCGCCGTCGATGCGATCGTGCTGGCGACGGGCTTTCATGTCACGGACTGGTTCAACTACCTCGACCTCAAGGGCGCCCACGGCGAGGACCTGGTGGACCGCTGGCGGCGGGAAGGGATTGCGGCGCATCGCGGAATCACCGTTGCCGATGTGCCGAACCTGTTCTTTCTGCTCGGGCCCAACACAGGCCTGGGACACAACTCGGTGGTCTTCATGATCGAGTCGCAGATCCGTTACATCACCGCTGCGATCGCCGAGGCGGACAAGCACAATGCACAGGCGTTGGCCCCGACCCGGGCCGCACAGGACGAATACAACGACAAGCTGCAGCACGACCTGTCCACCACCGTCTGGAACACCGGCGGTTGCCGCAGTTGGTACCTCGACGACCACGGCGTGAACCGGTCCTTGTGGTCGGGTCTTGCCACCGAGTACTGGTTGGCGACGCGCAGGTTCAAGCCGGCCGAGTACCGGTTCTCCGGCATCGGTGCCGAGAAGCCGGCACTGGCAGTCGTCGACTAAAGCCACTAGAACCCGACACGCCCGACACAACAACTTGTGTTTGCCCGCGATGTCACACCCCAGTTGTAGTGTTGCGAACACAGGCTCGGCTCTATCCACGTTGCTTTCCACGTTGCTTTCAAGAGGGGTTCAGGTGTCCGACGGAATGAAGCTCATCGACCGCGTTTCGGCCATCAACTGGAACCGCGTACAGGACGAGAAGGACGCCGAGGTCTGGGACCGGCTGACCGGCAACTTCTGGCTGCCGGAGAAGGTTCCGGTGTCGAATGACATCCCGTCGTGGGGCACGCTCACCGCCAACGAGAAGCAGTTGACCATGCGGGTGTTCACCGGGTTGACGATGCTCGACACCATCCAGGGCACCGTCGGTGCGGTCAGCCTGATCCCCGACGCGCTGACACCGCACGAGGAGGCGGTCTACACCAACATCGCCTTCATGGAGTCGGTGCACGCCAAGAGCTACAGCAACATCTTCTCGACGCTGTGCTCGACGGTGGAGATCGACGAGGCGTTCCGCTGGTCGGAGGAGAACCCGAACCTGCAGCGCAAGGCCGAGATCGTGTTGCAGTACTACAAGGGCGACGATCCGCTCAAGCGCAAGGTGGCCTCGACGCTGCTGGAGAGCTTCCTGTTCTACTCCGGTTTCTACCTGCCGATGTACTGGAGCAGCCGGGCCAAGCTGACCAACACCGCCGACATGATCCGGCTGATCATCCGCGACGAGGCCGTGCACGGCTACTACATCGGCTACAAGTACCAAAAGGGTCTGGCGATGCAGGACGAGGCCACCCGACAGGAGCTCAAGGACTACACCTACGAGCTGCTGTTCGAGCTCTACGACAACGAGGTCGAGTACACCCAGGACCTCTACGACGAAGTCGGGCTGACCGAGGACGTCAAGAAGTTCCTGCGCTACAACGCCAACAAGGCGCTGATGAACCTCGGCTACGAGGCGCTGTTCCCACGCGACGAGACCGACGTCAACCCGGCCATCCTGTCGGCGCTGTCACCGAACGCCGACGAGAACCACGACTTCTTCTCCGGGTCGGGTAGCTCGAGCTATGTCATCGGCAAGGCCGTCAACACCACCGACGAGGACTGGGAGTTCTGACCACGAGCCGACGCAGAATCGCACTGTGGGAATGATTTCTGCGATTCCGCGTCGGCTCGCGGTGGTCGTGGACGGGTGATGAACCACCGGTGAATGACCGGCGAACTGTGCGTCCTACAGTGGCGTCTGTGGTGCGTACCCGACACACTTGGCTCGTGACTGCGACCTCTTCGACGTCCTCACTGGCGAGCCGCGTTCTGAACTGGCTGCGAGCCGGCTACCCCGACGGTGTTCCGGGCGCCGACCGGGTGCCTCTGCTGTCGCTGCTGCGCAGCACTCCGTTGACCGAGGAACAGGTCAAGGAGATCGTCCGCACCATCACGGCAAGCGAGTCCGAAGCGCTGGCCGCCGGCCAGATCGGTCCCGATGAGATCGAGGCTTTCATCAAGGACGCCGTACAACACGACGCGGGCCCGGAGAACATTCACCGGGTGGCCGCCAAGCTGGCCGCGGCCGGCTGGCCGCTGGCCGGCATCGGCGACCTCGACGCCTAGATCGTCGACGTATCGATGACGAAGCGGTACCGCACGTCCGACGCCAGCACGCGCTCGTAGGCCTCGTTGACGTAGGCCGCGTCGATGACCTCGATCTCCGGGGTGACGTCGTGCTCGGCGCAGAAGTCCAGCATTTCCTGGGTCTCCGGGATTCCGCCGATCATCGAACCGGACAGGTTGCGGCGATACGCCCCGAGCGGGAAGAACGGCACCACCATCGGCTTTTCCGGTGCACCCAGTTCGACCAGCGTGCCGTCGGTGGCGAGCAGGCCGAGGTAGTCGCCGATGTCGAGGTTGGCCGACACGGTATTGAGGATCAGGTCGAAGGTTCCGGCCAGTTTGGTGAAGGTGTTCGGGTCGCTCGTCGCGTAGTACTCGTCGGCGCCCAGGCGCAGGCCGTCCTCCATCTTCTTCAGTGACTGGGAAAGCACCGTCACGTGGGCGCCCAGCGCGTGCGCGAGCTTGACGCCCATGTGGCCGAGCCCGCCGAGACCGATGACCGCGACCTTCTTGCCGGGTCCGGCGTCCCAGTGCCGCAACGGCGAATACAGGGTGACCCCCGCGCACAGCAGCGGAGCGGCCTTGTCCAGCGGAATGGAGTCAGGGATGCGCAGAACGTAGTTCTCGTCGACCACG
Organism: uncultured Actinomycetota bacterium; assembly: GCA_963779655.1. GTDB lineage: Bacteria > Actinomycetota > Actinomycetes > Mycobacteriales > Mycobacteriaceae > Mycobacterium. The sequence goes on from CAVZZD010000019.1 coordinate 164,433, forward strand.
ATCGCGGTGCTGTAGCCGCCGTAGGTCGGGGTTCCGTCCCGACCGGTGGCGTTGTAGGTGTCGATCTTGCCGCCCTCGCCGGTGCAGTACTGCTGCAGCCCGGCCTTGCAGTTGTCACACTCGCGGCACGAGTCGACGAAACAGCCGACGCCGACGTGGTCGCCGACCTTGTACCGGGTGACCTCCGTGCCGACCTCGGTCACCACGCCGGCGATCTCGTGGCCGGGAACGACAGGGTAGTTGGGCTGGCCCCATTCGGCCTTGACGGTGTGGATGTCGGAGTGGCAGATACCGGCGAACTTGATGTCGAAGGCCACATCGTGCGGGCCGACGTCACGGCGCTCGACAGTGGTCCTGGTCAGTGGCGCGGTTGCAGATGTGGCGGCATAGGCGGTAACGGTGGTAGTCATCTCTTCTTCTTTGCCCTCGAACGGTTGGTTTCACACCCAATGGCGTGCACTAAATACATAGTTTAGCGAAGTAATTCAGCCCACGCGCCAGTGCGTGTGGTCACAGAAACCCAACCCCGCAGGGTCCGCGGATTAATCCCGTCAGTTGATCGGCGCGTTGAGCCAGCGCAGATCGGCCGAGGATGCCGCGTGCGGCGACCACGCCACCGCCGGTCTGCCAGATCTCGTTGTTGACGGCGAACACCCGGTTGTCCCGATTCGCCGACAGCCTGCGCCACGCATCGCTGTCGAGCACCTTGTCGGCGCGTGCCTTGGCGGCCGGGGAGTCGAAGGACAGATAGACGATGTCGGCGTCGGCGGCGGAGAAGTCGGCGTCGGCCAGTTCGGCGTCGCCGGAACCGATCTCGACGTAGGGCTTGTCGGTGAAGCGCTGTGCGGCGGGGCGATCCACGCCGACCGTGGCCAGCACCGAGCCCGGGAAGTTGTCGGCGCCGTAGACCCGGACGGTGTTCTCGGTCAGCTGCACCACCGACGCCTGGTAGTGGGCGGCGTCGGCGCCGACACCGGTCTGCCTGGCCTGCTCGGTGAAGTCGGCGACCAGGTCGTCGGCGGCGCCACCGCGGCCGGTCGCGGCGCCGACGGTGCGCAGCGTCTGCTCCCAATCCGCGCCCGGATCGCCGGTGAACACCGTCGGCGCGATCGCCGCCAGCTCCCCGAACGCCTGCGGGGTCAGCGCCTGCGAACCGAGGATGAGGTCGGGTTTGGCGGCGGCGATGCCGGCGGTGTCGGGCTTGTCGCGGGTGCCGACCGCGGGCACGTCGTGGATCACGGTGCCGAGGTAGGAAGGCGGCGACGGTGCCGCGGCGACGATGCGCGTCTGCAGGCCCAGCGCGCACAGCGCGTCGAGTTGGTCACCGGAGAGCACGACGATGCGCTGCGGATCGGCCGGCACGTCGACGTCGCCGCGTTCGGTTCCGCTGTTGACGCGGCGGGTCGACTCGCCGGGATCCAGCCGCGCGGGTTCGGCCGCACACGATTCGTCCGGCCGGCGCTGATTGCCCAGCACACCGGCACCGGCGACCTTGGTGGCGCTGGTGATCACGCTGCGCGTGGTGGCGACGGGCGACTCGCCCTGCGGCTGGCTGCAGCCGGCGGTCAGCGTGACCGTCACGGCTGTGACGACGGCCGCCGCGGACGCGAGGACACCGGGTCGTGGCAGGGCCGAGAGCACGGCCCCGACGGTAACACCGACATCGTGGGAGGGGCTGTTCCAACACCTGAGGGGTCAATGACGTGACGCTTTCAACACCTGAGGACGGCTTGTTTCAACATCTACGACAGATTGTCGGACCCGCGCCGACAGACGGGGTATCGAGGGCTAGGATTCTGCTCAAGTCCGCGATTTTTGGAGGAGCTCTTGACCGCCGAAGCACCCCCGATTGGTGAACTCGAGGCTACGCGTCCTTTCAAGGAGCGGATGGGCCCGAAGGGCAACCTGATCTACAAGCTCGTCACCACCACCGATCACAAGCTGATCGGCATCATGTACTGCGTCGCCTGCTTCATCTTCTTCTTCATCGGCGGGTTGATGGCGCTGCTCATGCGGACCGAACTGGCCATGCCGGGCCTGCAGTTCCTGTCCAACGAGCAGTTCAACCAGCTGTTCACCATGCACGGCACGGTGATGCTGCTGTTCTACGCGACGCCGATCGTGTTCGGGTTCGCCAACCTGGTGCTGCCGCTGCAGATCGGCGCGCCCGACGTCGCGTTCCCGCGCCTGAACGCGTTGTCGTTCTGGCTGTTCCTGTTCGGCGCGATGATCGCACTGGCCGGCTTCATCACCCCGGGCGGCGCCGCCGACTTCGGCTGGACGGCCTACTCCCCGCTGACCGACGCGATCCACTCGCCGGGCGCGGGTGCCGACCTGTGGATCCTGGGCCTGGCCGTCGGCGGTCTGGGCACCATCCTCGGTGGCGTCAACATGATCACCACGGTGGTGTGTATGCGCGCGCCGGGCATGACGATGTTCCGGATGCCGATCTTCACCTGGAACATCATGGTGACGTCGATCCTGGTTCTTCTCGCGTTCCCGATCCTGACCGCCGCGCTGTTCGGCGTGGCCGCCGACCGCCATCTCGGTGCCCACGTCTACGACCCGGCCAACGGCGGCGTGCTGCTGTGGCAGCACTTGTTCTGGTTCTTCGGCCACCCCGAGGTGTACATCATCGCGCTGCCGTTCTTCGGCATCGTCAGCGAGATCTTCCCGGTGTTCAGCCGCAAGCCGATCTTCGGTTACACCACGCTGATCTACGCGACGCTGTCGATCGCGGCGCTTTCCGTGGCGGTCTGGGCGCACCACATGTATGCCACCGGTGCGGTTCTGCTGCCGTTCTTCTCGTTCATGACGTTCCTGATCGCGGTGCCGACCGGCATCAAGTTCTTCAACTGGATCGGCACGATGTGGAAGGGTCAGTTGACGTTCGAGACGCCGATGCTGTTCTCGGTGGGCTTCCTGGTCACGTTCCTGCTCGGTGGCCTGTCCGGTGTGCTGCTGGCCAGCCCGCCGCTGGACTTCCATGTCAGCGACAGCTACTTCGTCGTCGCGCACTTCCACTACGTGCTGTTCGGCACCATCGTGTTCGCCACCTACGCCGGTATCTACTTCTGGTTCCCGAAGATGACCGGCCGGATGCTCGACGAGCGGCTCGGCAAGCTCCACTTCTGGCTGACCTTCATCGGCTTTCACACCACATTCCTGGTACAGCACTGGCTCGGTAACGAGGGCATGCCGCGCCGGTACGCCGACTACCTGCCCACCGACGGGTTCACCACGCTCAACGTGGTGTCCACCATCGGCGCGTTCATCCTGGGCCTGTCGACGCTGCCGTTCACCTGGAATGTGTTCAAGAGCTGGCGTTACGGCGAGGTCGTGACGGTCGACGATCCGTGGGGCTACGGAAACTCCCTGGAGTGGGCCACCAGCTGCCCGCCGCCGCGGCACAACTTCACCGAGCTGCCGCGCATCCGGTCGGAGCGCCCGGCCTTCGAGTTGCACTACCCGCACATGGTCGAGCGGATGCGGGCCGAGGCCCACGTCGGCCGGTCGCACGGACCGGACGACGGCGACGTCACCCGTCTCGACGACGAGCACGTTCGCACCTGACGAAGCGGTGAGCACGTCAAAGGTGTCGGTGTTGATCACCGTCACCGGAATCGATCAACCGGGTGTCACGTCGGCGCTGTTCGATGTGCTCTCCCACCATCGCGTCGATCTGCTCAACGTCGAGCAGGTGGTGATCCGTAACCGGCTGACGTTGGGCGTACTGATTGCCTGCGCCCCGGAAGTGGCCGTCGACAACGGGTTTCGTCACGCGGTGCAGACCGCGATTCACCGCATCGGCCTCGAGGTGACCATCGAGCGCAGCGACGACATCGAGGTCATCCGGGTGCCGTCCACGCACACCATCGTGGTGCTTGGGCCGCCCGATCACCGCGACCGCGTTCGGCGCGCTGGCGCGCGAGGCCGCCGCTCTGGGGGTCAACATCGACACCATCCGCGGTGTGTCGGACTATCCGGTGACCGGGCTGGAGCTGCGCGTCTCGGTGCCGGCGGATGCCGGGCGGCGGCTGCAGACGGCGCTGGCCGGCGTCGCCGCCGAGGAGGGCGTGGACATCGCCCTGGAGAACTACAGCCTGGAGCGGCGGGGCAAGCGGCTCATCGTGTTCGACGTCGACTCGACGCTGATCCAGGGCGAGGTCATCGAGATGCTGGCCGCGCGCGCCGGCACAGAGGCCAAGGTCGTGCAGATCACCGAGGCCGCCATGCGCGGCGAGCTCGACTTCGAGGAGTCGCTGCGCGAGCGGGTGGCCACCCTGGCGGGGCTGCCTGCCGAAGTGGTCGACGAGGTGGCCGACGAGGTCGAACTGATGCCCGGCGCACGCACGACGCTACGGACGTTGCGGCGCTTGGGTTTTCACTGCGGCGTGGTGTCCGGTGGCTTCCGTCAGGTGATCGAGCCGCTGGCCCACGAGCTCATGCTCGACTACGTGGCCGCCAACCAGCTGGAGATCGTCGACGGCAAGCTCACCGGGCGGGTGATCGGGCCGATCATCGACCGTCCGGGAAAAGCCAAGGCGCTGCGCGACTTCGCCCATCAGGCCGGTGTGCCGATGGAACAGACGGTGGCTGTCGGCGACGGCGCCAACGACATCGACATGCTGGCCGCGGCCGGTCTCGGGGTGGCGTTCAACGCCAAGCCCGCGCTCCGCGAGGTCGCCGACGCCTCGCTGAGCCATCCATACCTGGACACCGTGCTGTTCATCCTGGGCGTCACCCGTGGCGAGATCGAAGCCGCCGACGCGGCGGACGGCGTGGGGGGCCGGGTCGAGATTCCGCCCGAATGACCCGAAGCTAGACCACCGGGGCGCCCGGGTCGGGGATGGCCGCCGTCGCGGCGCCGCCGGTGATCTGCGCCCACGCCCGGGCCAGGAGCGTCACCCCTTCGGCCAGTTGGTCGTCCGGCAGGCTGTAGGGCACCCGAATGTAGCGCTCGAGCGTGCCGTCCACCCCGAACCGCGGGCCCGGTGGAATGTCGACCCCGAGCCGCGACGCCGCGGCCGACAGCGCCGAGCTCATCGGCGCCGGCAGTCGCATCCACACCGCCAGTCCGCCGGTCGGCAGGTCGGCGTTGCATGGGCGCCAGTCAGGCAGCTGTTCGGTGAGCAGCGTTCTGAGCAGGGCACGCCGGTGCCGGATCAACTCCCGACGCTCGGGTAGCACGTCGTCGGCGACTGCGAGAAGCCTTGCGGCCGCGAGTTGTTCGAGGATCGCGGTGCCCAGATCCACCGACGGCCGGCGCACCGCGATGGTGGCCAGCGTGGCCCGCTCGGCACGGATCCAGCCGATCCGCAGGCCGGCCCAGAACGATTTCGACATCGAGCCGATGGTCAGCATCAGGTCGGGCCGCCGCGTCATCTGTGCCGCTGCCGGTGCGGGAACCGGTTCGTCGAGCCAGATGTCGGTCATGGTCTCGTCGATGATCGTCCGGGTCCGGGTCTCATAGATGATGTGCGCCAACTGTTTCCGCTGGGCAACGGGCATGGTCAGCCCGGTCGGGTTGTGCTGGTCGGGGATCAGGTAGGCGAGGTTGGGGGCAAGTTGCCGGATGGCGATGTGCATGGCGTCGAGATCCCAGCCCTCGTCGGGCGCGATGGCCACGGGGACCGGGCGCACGCCGGCGGCAGACATCGCGGACAGCGCTCCGGAGTAGGTGGGCTGTTCCACCAGCACGCGGTCGCCCGGTTCGACGAATGTCGACAGGATCAGGCCGATGGCGCCGAGCGCGCCCGTGGTGACCATGATCTGGTCCGGCGTGGTGAGAAGGCCACGGGCGCAATAGCGTTGCGCGATCGCGACGCGCAGCGGTTCCACGCCGTACAGTTCGTGGCCGGCCTGGTGCAGATATGAGCTGATGTCGCCGGCGGCCGCACCGAAGGCGTCGAGCACCGCCGACGCCGGAGCCGACATGGTGGCGGCGGCGAGGTTGATGGCCACCCGTGCCGGCTGTTCCCGCGCGGGTGTCGCCGGTGTGGACGATGAACTCATTGGCAGTGCCGTCGTGCTGCGCGCGCCCCGGCGGGCGTTGAGGTAGCCCTCCTCGCGCATCTGGGCATAGGCCGCGGTGACCGTGGTGCGGGACACCCGCAGCCGGTCGGCCAGGGCGCGTTCGCTGGGCAGCCGGGATCCGACCGGAACCCGGCCGTCGACGATCAGCATGCGCAGTCCGTCGGACAGCCCCTGGTACACCGGGCCGCTGGCACTGGCGGTGCGCCAGTTGCCCAGTTCGCGGACCAGTAGGTCCACATCGAGCCGGCGGTCGGCCATTCCTGTGGTCATTCATGCCAGTTTGCACCAACTGGATATTGAAGAGCAAGCCAGTTGGTCCCAAGATGGACTCATGTCGAAGAACTGGATGCCACCGCTGGTCCGGATCGCCCACGGCTGCGCAGAGTGGTTGCGGATGCCGCAACCGCGCTCCGGCGGCACCGGGTTCGACGGCGACGCCGACAGTCGTCGCGCCCGCACCGAACTCGACGCCATCCGCGCCCGATTCCCGGACCACGCATGAGGGGGCTGACGCGCGGCGCCGCGCTGCTGGCCGGGCTGGCGCTCTACGGCTTCTCGATGGCACTGATGGTGCGTGCCGGCCTGGGACTGGACCCGTGGGACGTGTTCCACCAGGGGCTGTCCCGGCACACCGGCTGGACCCTCGGGACCGCCACGGCGATCGTCGGCGTGGCGGTGCTGCTGGCGTGGATTCCGCTGCGGAACCGGCCCGGCATCGGCACCCTGGCCAATGTCGTCGTCATCGCCGTCACGGTCGACGCGTCACTTGCGGTGCTGCCCACCCCCGCCGGCCTGCCGGTGCGTGTCGCGATGATGCTCGGCGCGGTGCTGCTCAACGCGTTCGCCACCGTCCTCTACATCGGTGCCGGCCTGGGGCCGGGCCCGCGCGACGGCCTGATGACCGGGTTGGTGGCCCGCACCGGGCTCTCGGTTCGGTTGGTGCGCACGGCGATCGAAGCCACCGTGCTCGCCGTCGGCTGGCTGCTCGGCGGGACCGTCGGCGTCGGGACCCTGGTGTATGCGTTCGGGATCGGCCCGCTGGTCCAGATGATCCTGCGCGTGACGCCGCGGAGCCTGCTGGCCCGCAGCGGCTGGGCGAACACGTACGCGGTGCCCGGCGAGGACCACCGGGACACCGGGGCGGCCGGGTACGCTCGGCACGCTGATGACCCTCGACCAGTTGGCGCGTGACGCGATCGCACTGGCGGCCCCCGGCCGGCGCGCGGTGCTCGGTGTCGCCGGCTGCCCCGGTGCGGGCAAGACGACGCTGACCGAGTTGCTGCTCAACAGGATTCGCGCGCTGCGGGGCCCGTCGTGGGTCGCGCACGTTCCGATGGACGGCTTTCATCTGGCCGATGCGCAACTGCAACGGCTGGGCCTGCTCGAGCGCAAGGGCGCGCCGGACACCTTCGACGCGGCGGGCTACGCGAGTCTGTTGCAGCGCGTCCGGCACCGGACGGCTGACCCGGTGTACGCGCCGGGGTTCGACCGTCGCCTCGAACAGCCCCTGGCGGCCGCGCTCGTGGTGGAGCCCGAGGCGCGACTGGTCCTCACCGAGGGCAATTACCTCCTGCTCGACAGTCCGCCGTGGGCGGCCGTGCGGCAGCAGATCGACAGCGTCTGGTTCGTCGTCAGCGCCGAGGACGTGCGCGTCGAGCGGTTGGTGGCGCGGCACGTCGAATTCGGCAAGAGCCGCGCGACGGCCGCCGCCTGGGTGGCCGGCACCGACCAACGCAACGCCGACGTGGTGTCGGCGACGGTCGGGGCCGCCGACCGCGTCATCGTCAACGGTGCGGACGGCTGGCGGCTCGCGGGTATCGCCTGACTACCATGGTCGGGTGGCCGATGCCGATTCCGATCCGGACCTGATGATCGACTTCCGCAAGGTCTCGTTGCGGCGCGGCGGCCGGGTGCTCGTCGGCCCCGTCACGTGGCAGGTCGAGCTCGACGAGCGCTGGGTGGTCATCGGCCCCAACGGGGCGGGCAAGACGTCGCTGCTGCGGATCGCCGCCGCGATGGAACATCCGTCGTCGGGCACCGCCTACATCCTGGGCGAGCGGCTGGGCAAGGTGGCCGCCTCCGAGCTGCGCGCCCGGGTCGGGCTGTCCAGCGCGGCGCTGTCGCAGCGGGTTCCCGACGACGAGGTGGTGCGCGACCTGGTGGTCTCGGCGGGCTACGCGGTGCTGGGCCGCTGGCGGGAGCGCTACGAGGATGTCGACTACGCGCAGGCCACCGACATTCTGGAAAGCCTGGGCGCCGAACACCTGATAGACCGCACGTACGGCACGCTGTCGGAGGGCGAGCGCAAACGCGTGCTGATCGCCCGGTCACTGATGACCGACCCCGAACTGCTGCTGCTCGACGAACCCGCCGCGGGCCTGGACCTCGGCGGTCGCGAGGAACTGGTGGCCCGGTTGGCCGATCTGGCCGCCGATCCCGACGCGCCCGCCCTGGTCCTGGTGACCCATCACGTCGAGGAGATCCCACCCGGCTTCTCGCACTGCCTGATCCTCGCGGAGGGCGCGGTGGTCGCCGCCGGGCTGCTGACCGACGTCCTGACCGCCGAGAACCTGTCCACGGCGTTCGGCCAGCGGATCGCCGTCGACGTCATCGACGGCCGCTATTTCGCGCGGCGGGTCCGTAGTCGCGCCGCGCACAGGAGGCGATCATGAGCGACCACGACGCTCGGGTGCCGCTGGCGGCCCGGCCCGCGGCGACGGTGATGCTGGTGCGCGACACCCGGGACGAAGGTGTCGAGGTCTTCTTGATGCGCCGGCACCGGGCGATGGAGTTCGTCGGCGGGGTGGTCGTGTTCCCCGGCGGCGGCGTCGACGACCGCGATCGCAATGCCGACATCGACTGGCACGGACCGCCGCCGTCGTGGTGGGCCGAGAGGTTCGGTGTCGACGAGGACCTGGCGCTGGCGCTGGTCTGCGCGGCCGCCCGCGAGACGTTCGAGGAGTCCGGGGTGCTGTTCGCCGGCCCTGCCGATGACCCTGACGGCATCGTCAGCGACGCCGGCGTGTATGCGCGGGAGCGCGCCGGCCCTGGCCGACAACTCGCTGGCGTTCGGCGACTTCCTGCGCGCCCACGGTCTGGTGCTGCGTGCCGACCTGCTGCGGCCGTGGGCCAACTGGGTGACCCCGAAGGAGGAGCGCACCCGCCGCTACGACACCTTCTTCTTCGTCGGGGCACTGCCCGAGGGGCAGCGCGCCGACGGCGAGAACACCGAATCCGACAAGGTCGGGTGGGCCACGCCCGAGCAGGCGCTGCACGACTTCGCCGAACATCGCAGCTTCCTGCTGCCGCCGACCTGGACGCAGCTGGACTCGCTGGCCGGCCGCACCGTCTCGGAGGTGCTCGCCCTGCAGCGTCAGGTCGTCGCCGTGCAGCCCACTTTGGTTGTGGCGGACGGTAATTGGGAGATCGAGTTCTTCGACAGCGGCCGCTACAACGCCGCGCGCGCCGGACGCGCGCCGTGACGCTCGGCGCGCGAGTTCGTCTCCGTCCACACCGATGCCGAGCGGCCCGGCCTGGGCACCGTGCTGATCGACCGCCCGCCGACCAACGCCCTGACCCGTCAGGTGTACCGCGAACTGATCGCCGCGGCCGGCGAGGTGTCGCAACGTGCCGACATCGCCGCGGTGATCCTGTTCGGCGGCCACGAGATCTTCTGCGCCGGCGACGACGTGCCCGAGTTGCGCACCCTGTCGGCCAAGGAGGCCGGCGTGGGCGCCGGCGTGCGCCACGACGCGATCGAGGCGGTCGCCGCGATCCCGAAACCGACCGTCGCCGCCGTGACCGGCTACGCGCTGGGCAGCGGCCTGACGCTGGCGCTGGCCGCCGACTGGCGCATCAGTGGGGACAACGTCAAGGTCGGGGCGACCGAGATCCTCGCCGGGCTGATCCCCGGCGGCGGCGGGATGGCGCGCCTGGCCCGGGTTGTCGGCGCCAGCCGCGCCAAGGAGCTGGTGTACAGCGGGCGGTTCGTCGACGCCGAGGAGGCCGCGGCGCTGGGCCTGGTCGACGCGCTGGTGGCGCCCGACGGGGTCTACGACGCCGCGGCGGCGTGGGCGCAGCGCTTCGTCGACGCCCCGCCGGCGGCCCTGGCCGCGGCGAAAGCCGTCATCGACGGCGGTGTGGCGGCGCGGCCCAAGCACATCGCCGAGGAGCGCCGCCGCTACGTCGAGGTATTCGCCGCCAGCCAGTCCGCGTGCAGGGAACAGTTAGGCTTGCCCACTATGCCGAGCACTGATCCCGCCCCGAACCCGCACGCCACGGCGGAGCAGGTCGAGGCCGCCCGCCACGACACCAAGCTCGCTCAGGTCCTCTACCACGACTGGGAGGCCGAGAGCTACGACGACAAGTGGTCGATCTCCTACGACCAGCGCTGCGTCGACTACGCCCGCGGCCGCTTCGACGCGATCGTGCCCGAGGATGTGCAGCGTGAGCTGCCGTACGACCGGGCGCTGGAACTGGGCTGTGGCACCGGTTTCTTCCTGCTCAACCTGATCCAGGCCGGCGTGGCCCGGCGCGGATCGGTGACCGACCTGTCGCCCGGCATGGTCAAGGTGGCCACCCGCAACGGGCAGGCGCTGGGCCTGGACATCGACGGCCGGGTCGCCGACGCCGAGGGCATCCCGTACGAGGACGACACCTTCGACCTGGTCGTCGGGCACGCCGTGCTGCACCACATCCCCGACGTCGAACTGTCGCTGCGCGAGGTCGTCCGCGTGCTCAAGCCGGGCGGGCGGTTCGTCTTCGCCGGCGAGCCCACCAGGGTCGGGAACACGTACGCCCGCACGCTGGCCAATCTGACCTGGAAGACGACCGTGCGCGCGATGAAGCTGCCCGGGCTGGGCAGCTGGCGCCGGCCGCAGGAGGAGCTCGACGAGAACTCCCGGGCCGCCGCTCTGGAGTGGGTCGTCGACCTGCACACCTTCGACCCGGCCGACCTGGAGAAGATGGCGACCAACGCCGGCGCGGTCGAGGTGCAGACCGCCAGCGAGGAGTTCACCGCCGCGATGCTGGGCTGGCCGGTGCGAACCTTCGAGTCGACGGTCCCGCCCGGCAAGCTGGGCTGGGGCTGGGCCAAGTTCGCGTTCGGCAGCTGGACCACGCTGAGCTGGGTGGATGCCAACGTGTGGCGGCGCGTCGTGCCCAAGGGCTGGTTCTACAACGTGATGATCACCGGGGTCAAGCCGTCCTAGAGTTCACCCAGGCCGACGTCGCCTACCTGACGTCGGACGAGGGGATGGCCGCGCTGGCCGAGGTCGACGCGCTGCCGCTCACCGACCGGGTCGGCGACGTCGCCGCGGTGCGCACCCGATTCGGTGTCCGCGCGCCCGCGCTGATCGAGACGACGCTGCTGCGTCGTAAGGCGGCGACGAAGCTGCCCGGCACCGCCGGGTGGCTGTTCACCGACGAGGCCCTGCAACAGGCGACCGCGGCCCCGGTGGCGGCCCACCGCGCCGGGCCGGCTGGCCGGGCGGCCGGTGCACGACGTCACCTGCTCGATCGGCGCCGAGTTGCCGGCCCTGCGCCGGACCGCCGACCTGGTCGTGGGCAGCGACCTCGATCCCGTGCGGTTGGCCATGGCCCGGCATAACGTGCCCGACGTCGCGCTGTGCCGGGCCGACGCGCTGGTGCCCGTCACCCGCGACACCGTCGTCGTCGCCGACCCGGCGCGTCGCAGCGGCGGGCGGCGGCGCTTCGACCCGCGCGACTACACCCCCGGGCTGGACCGGCTCCTGGACACCTACCGCGAGCGTGACCTCGTCGTAAAGTGTGCTCCCGGAATCGATTTCGAGGGATTGCGCCGGATGGGATTCGACGGCGAGGTGGAGCTCACCTCGTGGGGCGGGTCGGTGCGGGAGGCGTGCCTGTGGTCGCCCGGCCTGTCGCAACCGGGCGTGACCCGCCGGGCCGTGCTGCTCGACCGGTCCGAGGAGGTCACCGACGCCGACCCCGACGAGGGCACCGTCGGCCCCGTCGGGCGCTGGATCGTCGACCCTGACGGCGCCGTGGTGCGCGCCGGGCTGGTGCGGCAGTACGCGACCCGGCACGGGCTGTGGCAACTCGACCCCGACATCGCCTACCTGTCCGGCGATCGCCTGCCGTCCGGTGTGCGCGGATTCGAGGTCGTCGACCAGTTGGCGTACAGCGAGAAGCGCTTACGTGAGGCGTTGGCCGCCCTGGACTGCGGGGCGTGCGAGATTCTGGTCCGGGGTGTCGGCGTCGACCCCGACGAACTGCGCCGCCGGCTACGGCTCAAAGGCGCCGCGGCACTGTCGGTGGTGATCACCCGCCTCGGCACGGGCCCGGCTGCGCGGGCTGAGGCGTTCGTTTGCCGACCGTCGCGCTAGCGTCCGGCCGTCGCGCGTGACGGCGCTGTGCCGGGAGGCGATGGCGAAGCCACGAATGTTTGCTGTCATTTACGCGGGTGTTATTTAACGGCGCGGTCCGGCTTACGCAATAGTGCAGGTTGTAACGCATCGGCGATTTGGCTGTCGCGATCCGCACCGCCGATTCGACACCGTTTGGTAGCGTTAGCCCGTTAGCTGTCGGGTGCTGAGGGTGGTTGGGTTGGATTTGTGCGTCGGCGTTCGCGGGTGCGATGGCGTGACAACGCGTATCGCGACGATGGTGGCGGCGTTCTGACCATTACTACCGGCTGACGGCACTGCTGGCGGCACGTGGAGCGCAGGCGTCGACGTGCCGCCTGATGGCCGTCGCGACACTGGGCTTCGGCCTGATTCCCGTCGTGATGATCGCCAGCCCGTCCGGACCCCAGGGCCGGCGCGACGAGAGCATCGCACTCGGTGTGGGCATCGTCTGCCTGGTGATGGCGGCGCTGTGGCTGCGGCGGAGCTGGCCCTCGAAAGCCCGATCGGCTGTTTACGTCGTCATCGCGTCGCTGTGTATCGCCGCCTCGTGCCTGGTCCAGTCGAACCCGATCGCCGGAATGCTGGGATGTACCGCATTCGCGGCGCTCGCCGGCTACATCGCGTTCTTCCATACCGCGCGCCTGATGGTGTTCAACGCGGTGGTGGCGTTGGCGACCAGCACGGTGCTCGCGGTCCGCGAGGCCCACTTCGGTGATGCGGTGCTGGCCGGCTGTGCGTTCGCGCTCGTCGCGGTGGTCTTCGTCCTGGTGCCGTTCGCGTGTCACGCGCTGGTGCAACTGATGCAAGTCGGCCTACCCAACCATGAGATCGACCCGCTGACCGGTCTGCTGAACCGGGACGCCTTCTATCGGTTGACCGCCGAACTGGTGTCGGCCCGCGTTCGGGTGGACGACCGCTACCTCGTCATCGTCCTGCTCACCCTGGACAACTTCAATCTGCTGACCGGAACCGACGGGCAGGTGGCCGGCGACCGGGCCCGCATCGCCGTTGCGCAGACACTGCGCGAGAACACCCGCGGCGATGCGATCGTCGCGCACAGCGGTAAGGCGGAGTACCTGATCGCCGACACGTTCTCGTCGACCGACGCCACCCCGCTTGTCGAGCGGGTACGCGGCGCCGTTGCGACCACACCGCCGCGGCTGACCGCGAGCATGGGCGTGGTGTGTACGCCGCTGCGGGCCCTGGCCGACCTGCCGCCCCACGACGTTCTCGACAAGCTGATCGGCATCGCCGACACGGCGATGAGTGAGGCGCGCCGGGCGGGCGGCAACCAGGCCCGCTACATCGAGTGCGCCGCTCCGACCCTCGACGACCGTGGCTCGGACATCGACGACACCTGGTGAATCAGCCTTCCGGCGCGAACCCGTAGACCTGGCCGTCGCTGGTGGCGGCCACCACGCGGCGGTCCTTGCCGATCGACACCCCGACCGGGAACCCGGTCGCCTCCGGCATCGGGTAGGTGTTGACCGTGGTGCCGTCGGCAGGTGAGAAGACCACCAGCGACATGCCCGGTGATTCGTCGCCACCGGTCCGGGCGACCGTGTAGGCGACGCCCGAACCGGCCTGTGACGCCGTGGTCAACGGCATCACGTCGCCGCGCCGCCACACCACCTCGGCGTGGTCGCCGTCGTCTTTGAGCGCCGTCAGCGCGGTATCCGGGCCGCCACCGGTGAGGATCAGGCCACCGGGCGCCACCGTGGGCGGTGTCTGCGCCAGGAAGTCCAGCGGCACCGACCATTTCACGCTGCCGTCGTCGGTGTTGAGCGCCCACAGCGACCGGTTGCGGCCGTTGACGTAGACGGTCTTGCCATCGTCGGACAGCACCGGACTTGCCAGCACACCGTCGGTGACGGCGTCGCTGGTCCACGCCCGGGTCAGCAGCGGCTTCTGGCCCGGTTGGTAGCGCAACGCCTGCAACGTGGCGTCCGGTGCGCCGGGCTGCCAGACGGGGATGACGATCGTCTGGGTGGCCGCCGAGAAAGCGGGTGCCGCGGCGATCGGGCACTTCGGCCGGGACTGCGGGCAGTCCGCCAGACCGCGCTGCGAATCCGTCGGGTCGATGTCGGCGACCAGGTCGATCGGGTTGCCCGACGACGACGCCGCGGTGGGCGTCGAACACCAGCACCTGCCCGAGATGGGTCACCACCAGCAGTTGATTGTTGCCGAGAAGCCTTGGCGTCAAAGGCATTCCGATGACCTGGTAGCGCCAGCGGATCCACTGGGTGGCCGGATACGACAGGATCAGCCCGGGCTGGCCGACATAAAGGTTGTCGATACCGTCGAACATCGCCCCGGCGAATCCGCCGCCCTGGATGAGCCTGGTGCACCAGCGCTGGCGCCCGTTGTTGTCGTTCTCCCACACCATCAGCGAGCAGCCGCCCGCCGTCTGGGCGTTGGCCGCCAGGTAGCTGCCCGAGCCGAGTGCCACCGCCGCCCCGAGATCGCCCTTCACCGAGCGGGTCCAGGAGAGTTTCAGGCTGGTGGCGCCGGCGGTGGGCGTGAAGCTGCTGTTGGCCGCGTCGGCGTACTGGGCCGACCAGCCCTGCGACGGTGCGGCGTCGACCCACGAGTCGGTGTTGCTGCAGCTCGTCGCGGTGAGTGCCGCCGCGCCAGCGATCACGGTCGTCGACGCCAGCGCGGCGAATCGCCGAAGCACCAGTGTCGTCCCTTCTGGCTGCGGATGTGATCGGGTGCCACGAGGGTAACCCGTCACCGTCGAACGCTCGCGTAGGCTTTCCGGCCATGACGACCATGTGGGGTGCGCCATTGCACAAACGCTGGCGGGGTTCACGGCTGAAAGACCCACGTCAGGCGAAGTTTCTCACCGCTGCCTCGCTGAAATGGGTGCTCGCCAACAAGGCCTACACGCCGTGGTACCTGGTCCGTTACTGGCGGCTGCTGAAGTTCAAGCTGGCCAACCCGCACATCATCACCCGCGGCATGGTGTTCCTGGGCAAGGGCGTAGAAATTCAAGCGACTCCAGAGCTCTCCCAAATGGAGATCGGCCGCTGGGTGCACATCGGCGACAAGAACACCATCCGCTGTCACGAGGGTTCGCTGCGGCTCGGCGACAAGGTGGTGTTCGGCCGCGACAACGTGATCAACACCTACCTCGACATCGAGTTCGGCGATTCCGCGCTGATGGCCGACTGGTGCTACGTCTGCGACTTCGACCACAAGATGGACAGCATCGAGCTGCCGATCAAGGATCAGGGCATCGTCAAGAGCCCGGTGCGGATCGGCCCGGACACCTGGATCGCCGCCAAGGTGACGATTCTGCGCGGCACCACCATCGGCCGCGGCTGCGTGCTCGGGGCGCACGCCGTCGTGAAGGGCGAGGTGCCCGACTACTCGATCGCCGTCGGCGCGCCGGCCAAGGTGGTCCGCAACCGCAAGCTGGACTGGGAGACCTCGGCGGCCCAGCGCGCCGAACTGGCCGCCGAACGCTGGCCGACATCGAACGCAAGAAGGCCTCCCGCTAACTCGAAGGCCGGCGATGTCTAACCCCGCTCCGGCAGCGGCCGCTCGACGATGACCCGGCGCGGGTGCGGTTCGCGCTCACCGCGTTTGGCGGCCAGGTACACCGCAGCGGTCTCCTCGGCCACGGTCTGCCAGGAGAAGTCGGACGTCAGCCGCTCCCGGGCGGCCAGGGCGCGACGTTGCGCCGCGGCGGGATCGTCGAGCAGCGTGCGCACCGCGGCGGCCAACCCCGCGATGTCGCGCGGCGGGTAGGACAGGCCGGTCACACCGTCGATCACCGCCTCGCCCAGCCCGCCCGCATTCGAGGTCACCAGCGGTGCACCGGCCGCGGCGGCTTCCAGCGCGACGATGCCGAACGGCTCGTAGTGCGACGGCAGTACCGCGGCATCGGCTCGATGGAGGAGGCGCAGCAGGCCGTTGTGATCCACGCGGCCAACGAAATTGACCGCCTTGAGCACCTTGTGTTTGCGGGCCTGCTCGGTGAGGAAGTCGAGCTGGGTGCCGTCACCGGCGACCGTCAGCGTGGTTCCGGGATGCGTGCGACGGATCCTGGGCAGCGCCGCGATGGCGTCGTGCACGCCCTTCTCGTACTCGAGCCGGCCGAAGTAGAGCAGTTCGGCGGGCCCGGCATGACCGCGACGCTTCGCGAACGGCCAACCGGCGGTGTCGATTCCGTTGGGGATCACGGTGACCTCGGACAGGCCGGGCCCGAACAGTGCCGGTGATCTCCTCGCGCATCGAGGCCGAGCACGCGATCAGCGAGTCCGACTCGTGCACCAGCCAGGACTCCAGCGCATGCACCTGCCTGCTCACCCGGCCCGACACCCAGCCTGAGTGCCGACCGGCTTCGGTGGCGTGAATGGTGGAAACCAGTGGCACATCGAAGAATTCGGCCAGCGCAATGGCGGGGTGGGCCACCAGCCAATCGTGCGCGTGCACCACGTCGGGCCGCCAGTCCTTGCAGCGACAACCCGGCGCGCGTCATCGCATGGCCCATCGCCAGCGTCCAGGCCATCATGTCGGTGCCGAAGCTGAACTCGTGCGGGTCCTGCGCGGCCGCGATGACGCGCACGCCCTCGCTGACCTCGTCGGTGGTCGGATGGCTGCGCGGGTCGGTGCCGGTGGGCCGCCGCGACAACACCACGACGTCGTGCCCGGCGGCGCCGAGGTCGGTGGCCAGGTGGTGGACGTGCCGGCCCAACCCGCCGATCACCACCGGCGGGTACTCCCACGACACCATCAGGATCTTCATGAGCGCGCCCAGTAACGGCGCGAGCGTGCACGTTCGTACGCAAATACCCGGCGTGTCGCGTACGGACACGCACAGTCGCGGTGGGAGGGAGGGGTCATGAGCGGGGCAGTCTCCGGGCATCCAGGGCGCCGAACAGGCCGTCGGCGCGGTTCCAGCCTTCGGCCAGGCGGGCGGCCGCGTCGCGGCGACCGGACGCGCACGCGTCGGCGATCTCGCGGGCGGCGTGCGCGTGCAGGTGGGCGCGGTAGCGGGCATAGTCGGCCGCCGAATCCTTGCTGACCATGAACGGCCAGTCACTCGACACCGTCAGCAGCGTCTCGCGCAGGATCTGGTCGGCGACAAAATTCCGGGACGGTGCACCGCCCGCCTGCTCCAGCGCCTTGTCCACGGTCGACAGCGCGGTGTCGACGACCTCGGTGTTCAGCCGCACCAGGTCGGCCACCTGTTCACCCGACCACACCTGCCAGTCCTTGCCGGAACCCCAAGAGCTGGGCGGCAATTCGACCGGTGCACCGGTATAGCCCCGCGCGACGGCATCGCTGAGCGTGCCCACTTCGATACCCGCCTCGGGCAGGGCGCGCAACACGCGCTCCAGCCACATCGGCCCCTCGTACCACCAGTGCCCGAAGAGTTCGGTGTCGAACGCGGCGACCACGTGCGCGGGCCGGCCGATGCGGTCGGACTCGGCGAGCAGGCGTCGGCGCACCACCTCGACGAAGTCGGCGACGTGGGCGTCGACAGCGGCATCGGCCCGCTGCGGCGTCATACGGCGCCTTGTCGTCGGAAGCCACATTGCGTCCGGTGACGCGGGCCGGTTTGAGTCCCGGTCTCGTGGTCGTAGGTGTGGAAGTCGCGGTAGGCGGCGTGCCCCGGGTAGCCGGACTTCGGCGACCAGACCCGGTAGCTGACCTGAAGGTCCCGCCCGAACGCCACGACGTCGGTGTCGCCGACCGGGCGGCCCAGCGCGGTGTCGCCGTGCAGCGACGGACCGTCGACCATGAAATGCCCGACGCCGGCGTCGGCATAGCCGTGTTCCATGCCGGGGGCGTAGGCGCACTCGGGTGCCCAGATGCCGGTCGGGGTGTGGGCGAACCGCTGCCGCGCGTCGGCCAGGCCCTCGCGCAGCGCGAACTCGCGCAACCGCGGCGCCAGCAGCGGCTGGAACGGGTGCGCCAGCGGGCCACCGAGCAGTTCGACGGTGCCGGTCTCGATGAGTTCGCGCAGCAGCGGGCCGGCGCCGTGCCGCCAGAGCCCGGTGAAGTCGTCGAGCGCCTGCTCGGCCTCGGCGTGCTCGCGAATTCCGAAGGCGCGCAACGACTCCGACGAAGAAGCGGTGGCCTGAAGCGCGCGCAGCCGCCAGTTCGCCAGCCAGCGGTGCATGCCGTCGAGGCAGTACGGGTCGTCCAGTTGTGCGGTGACCACCGGTGTCATGCCCAGCGTGATCAGGCCGCGGCGGTCCTCGGCGGCCAGCGTGCGCAGCACCCGGATCAGCGGGAGGTATGCCGCCGACCAGGACTGGTAGAGCCATTCCTCGCCGACCGGCCAGCGTCCGTGGTGGGCCAGCCACGGCAGGTGGGTGTGCAGGACGAGGGTGAAGAGCCCGGGGGGGCGCGATCGATCCCGTCATGGGCGTACCGCCGTCGCGACCAGATCGAGGCTGGCGTCGATGTCACAGTCGTCGCGTCCGGCCTCGAGCAGGTCGAAGTCCTCGGTGCGCACGCCGGCCACGTCGGCCAGCAGGTCGTCCGGCCACGGCGCGTCGGCCAGCGCGCGGGCGATCTGGGCGTCGATGATCGACCCGCCGTATTTCGTGTCCAGTTCACGCAGCCGTGCGCCATGAAAGACGCCGGCCATCCCCTCCATCGCGAAACCCTCGTCGACCAGCAGTTCGGTCAGTTCGGCGGCGTTGAGTTCGCGGGTGTGGAACGGATTGAGCGGGGTGTCGCTGCCCGGCGTGAAGGTGATCCGGTTGGGTGTCGACATCAGCAGCAGGCCACCGGGCCGCAGCACCCGCCGACACTCGCGCGACGAACTGTGACTGATCCCACAGATGCTCGATGACTTGAAAATTGACCACCACATCCACCGACGCGTCGGGCAGCGGCAACTCGGCCAGATTTCCCTGTCGCGCCTCCACCCGTGGATAGCGGGCCCGCACGTGCGCAACGGCGGACTCGTCGTAGTCGACCCCGATCACCCGGCGGGCGACGCCGGCCAGAAGATCGGCGCCATAGCCCTCACCGAACCCGGCTTCCAGCACGTCGCGGCCGGTACAACGATCGGCCAGCCGCTGGTAGACCACCTCGTGGCGGCGGAACCAGTAGTTCTCGATGTCCAGCCCGGGAATGGTGCGTTCACCGGTCAGGGGAAGCTCCGGAACATGGCCGGCATCGAGCCCCGCCCCGCTCGCGGCAGGAGGCGTCTCGTCGGTGGGACCGTCGGTAACGAATGCGCTCATCGGAAGGCAGGCTAACCCGTGACGGGTACGGGCGGGCTGAACCTGCAGGACGACCGGTTATGGTGTACGGGCGCACCCCCATAAGTTACCCACTAGTAACATTGCCGGGGGTAACCAAACAGTGGCCAGTTCCGCAAGCCCTTCTTGCAGCTCCCGCTGCCGGAAGGCCCGTCGAGGAGGACGAAACAGAGTCATGACGAACATCGTGGTCCTGATCAAACAGGTCCCAGACACGTGGTCGGAGCGCAAGCTCACCGACGGTGACTTCACGCTGGACCGTGAGGCCGCCGACGCCGTGCTGGACGAGATCAACGAGCGCGCCGTCGAGGAGGCGCTGCTGATCAAGGAGAAAGAGGGCGGCGACAGCACGGTCACGGTCCTCACCGCCGGCCCGGAGCGCGCCACCGAGGCGATCCGCAAGGCGCTGTCGATGGGCGCCGACAAGGCCGTCCACCTCAAGGACGACGGCATGCACGGCTCCGACGTGATCCAGACCGCCTGGGCGCTGGCCCGCGCGCTGGGCACCGTCGAGGGCACCGACCTGGTCATCGCCGGCAACGAGGCCACCGACGGCGTCGGCGGCGCGGTTCCGGCCATCATCGCCGAGTACCTGGGCCTGCCGCAGCTGACCCACGTCCGCAAGCTGACCGTCGAGGGCGGCAAGGTCACCGCCGAGCGCGAGACCGACGACGGCGTGTTCACCCTGGAGGCAACGCTTCCGGCCATCGTGAGCGTCAACGAGAAGATCAACGAGCCGCGCTTCCCGTCCTTCAAGGGCATCATGGCCGCCAAGAAGAAGGAAGTCACCACCCTGACGCTGGCCGAGATCGGCGTCGAGGCCGACGAGGTCGGCGCGCCAACGCCGGCTCGACCGTGCTGTCGTCGACCCCGAAGCCCCCGAAGACGGCCGGCGAGAAGATCGCCGACGAAGGCGAGGGCGGTTCCAAGATCGCCGCGTACCTGGTCGGCCAGAAGCTCATCTGAGACTCCCTGAAACGAAAAAGACCGAGGAAGAACGCGAGGCTTAAATAAACATGGCTGAAGTACTTGTGCTCGTCGAGCAGTCCGACGGCGCCGCTGAAGAAGGTCACCGCCGAACTGATCACCGCGGCCCGCGTGCTGGGTGAGCCGTCCGCCGTCGTGGTGGGCGCTCCCGGCACCGCCGGCCCGCTGGTCGAGGACCTCAAGGCGGCCGGTGCCGCCAAGATCTACGTCGCCGAGTCCGACGACGTCGACAAGGTCCTGATCACCCCGTACGTGGACGTGCTGGCCGCGCTGGCCGAGTCCGCCGCCCCGGCCGCCGTGCTGGTGGCCGCCAACGCCGACGGCAAGGAGATCGCGGGCCGGCTGGCCGCCCGCATCGGCTCCGGCCTGCTGGTCGACGTGGTGGAGGTCAAAGAAGGCCCCGTGGGCGTGCACTCCATCTTCGGTGGCGCGTTCACCGTCGACGCCAAGGCCAACGGCGACACCCCGGTGATCACCGTGCGCCCCGGCGCCATCGAGGCGGCCCCGGCCGCCGGCGCCGGTGAGCAGGTCACCGTCGAGGTGCCCGCGCAGGCCGAGAACGCCACCAAGATCACCGCCCGCGAGCCCGTGGTGGGCGGTGACCGTCCCGAGCTGACGGAGGCCTCCGTCGTGGTTTCGGGTGGTCGCGGTGTCGGCAGTGCCGAGAAATTCTCCGTCGTCGAGGAACTGGCCGACGCCCTCGGTGCGGCTGTCGGCGCCTCGCGCGCCGCGGTGGACTCGGGTTACTACCCGGGCCAGTTCCAGGTCGGCCAGACCGGTAAGACCGTGTCGCCGCAGCTGTACATCGCGCTGGGTATCTCCGGTGCCATCCAGCACCGGGCCGGCATGCAGACGTCGAAGACGATCATCGCCGTCAACAAGGACGAAGAGGCGCCGATCTTCGAGATCGCCGACTACGGCATCGTCGGCGACCTGTTCAACGTCGCCCCGCAGCTGACCGAGGCGGTCAAGGCTCGCAAGGGCTGAACCTCTCGGTCGCGAATCCCCTGGTGCACCTGGTGTGCCGGGGGATTCGTCATTGCGGGGTGAGTTCGAAGATCGGGATGACGCGCGACGTCTTCGATTGAAACTCGGGCAGGTGCGGCACGGCCTCGATGATCGTGGGGAGCAGTGCCTCGCGCTCCTCGGCCGTCAGCTCATGGGCCGTGACATCGAACGACTCGGTGCCGCGTTCGACATGAGCGCGGGGATCGGCCCGCAGGTTGTACACCCACGCGGGGTTGACGTCCGCACCGCCGAAGCCGGCGATGACGAGCAGGCGGCCGTCGACGCGCTTGCACGACAGCGGGGAGACCCGCGGCTGACCGGACCTGGCGCCGGTGGTGGTCAGCAGCAGGAGTTCGTTGCCGTCGAACGGTCCACCGACCTTGCCGGCGTTCGCGCGGAACTCCTCGGCAATGCTCTGGTTGTAGGTGATCAGCGGTTCGGAATCCGGGCGGCTCATGGGCTACATCAAATCAACTCGTCACCTGACGCTCATGAACACGTCATGCGGTGCTTGCCGTCGCGCCCCATGGATCAGCCACCGTGCTGGCTATGAGCACTGCTTCCGTACTCATCGCCGCAGATCACACCGCCCCGTCGACCGACACACCGCGTTACTCCCTGCTGTTGACCACCGACCCGGAACTCGTCGCGGCCGCGCAACGGTTGCGCTACGACGTGTTCACCTCCGAACCCGGCTTCGCCCTCCCGGCCGCGTCGGACGGTCGGGATGCCGACCGCTTCGACGAGCACTGCGACCACCTGCTGGTCCGGGAGGACACCACCGGCGAGCTGGTGGGGTGCTACCGGATGCTGCCACCGGCCGGTGCCATCGAGGCCGGAAGTCTCTACACCGCAACCGAATTCGATGTTCAGGCACTCGACTCACTGCGGCCGTCGCTGGTGGAGATGGGCCGGGCGGTGGTCCGTGCCGATCACCGCAACGGTGCGGTGGTGCTGCTGATGTGGGCGGGCATCCTGGCCTACCTCGACCACTGCGACTACGACTACGTGACGGGGTGCGTATCGGTGCCGATCGCGGGGGAGGGCGCCCCCGGCAGCCAGGTCCGCGGCGTACGCGACTTCGTCTCCCGCCGGCACGCCGCACCGGCGGAGTACACGGTGTACCCGTACCGCCCCGTGGTGCTCGACGGCCGGACGCTCGACGAGATCGACCCGCCGGCCCGGTCCGGCATTCCGCCGCTGATGCGCGGTTACCTGCGGTTGGGCGCCCAGGTGTGCGGAGAACCGGCCCACGACCCGGACTTCGGCGTTGCGGACTTTCCTGCCCTGCTCGACAAGCGCCGGGCCGACACGCGCTACCTCAAACGGCTCCGGTCGGTGTCGGCCGCGGGCGAACTGGTCGCGTCATGACGGTCGAGCACTCCTGGCTGCCCCGCGCCACCTGTGGCGCCGACTGTGTGCGGGCGGGCAGCCTGCCCACCGGCCAGCCGCTGTGGGTGGCGCTACGCATCACCGTGCGGGCTGTGCTGGCGCTGGCCCTGCTACCGGCCCTGCCGGTGCTGGCGATCCCGATGCCGGGCCGTTCGCATCTGCAGCGGGGCTACTGCCGGCTCGTGCTGCGCTGCCTGGGCGTGCGGATCACCGTGTCGGGCGGCCCGATTCGCAACCTGCGGGGCGTCCTGGTGGTGAGCAGGCATGTGTCGTGGGTGGACATCTTCGCGATCGGGGCGGTGCTGCCGGGCTCGTTCGTCGCCAAGTCCGAGCTGATCAGCTGGCCCGCGCTGGGTGCGCTGGCCCGGCTGATGAAGGTGATACCGATCGACCGGACCAGCCTGCGCCGGCTGCCCGTCGTGGTGGCGCAGGTCGCCACCCGGCTGCGGGCGGGGCACACCGTCGTCGCGTTCCCGGAGGGCACCACGTGGTGCGGCCTGGCGCACGGGCCGTTCCGGCCGGCGCTGTTCCAGGCCGCCGT
The DNA here is from genome assembly GCA_963779655.1 of uncultured Actinomycetota bacterium. GTDB lineage: Bacteria > Actinomycetota > Actinomycetes > Mycobacteriales > Mycobacteriaceae > Mycobacterium. The sequence goes on from CAVZZD010000019.1 coordinate 188,012, forward strand.
CGACGCCGCCCGGCCGGTCCAGCCGCTGCGCCTGACCTACCACCACCGCGACGGCAGCATCTCGACGGTGCCGGCCTACATCGGCGACGACAACCTGCTGACGTCGATCCGCCGCCTCATCGTGGCGCGCCGCACGATCGCCCACGTCCACGTCGAGTCGCTGCAGTTGCCCGGTGACAGCAGGCGTGACCTGGCCGTACGGTGCGAGACCGCCGTGCGCGATAGACCGCGATCGGCCACGCGCTGGCCGCTAGCAGGGCCACGCGCTGGCGGCGTTAAACGGCCGACGGTCGGGGAGCGCCTGCCTGCGGGTATCCTGGTCAGGTTATGAGCCCCACCAGTCCGGTGTACCTCGATCACGCCGCCACCACCCCGATGCTGCCCGCTGCCATCGAGGCGATGACCGCTGTGCTCGGCACGGTCGGAAACGCGTCTTCGCTGCATACCGCGGGTCGGGTGGCCCGGCGCCGGATGGAGGAGTCGCGCGAAACCGTCGCGGCGGTCCTGGGCGCGCGGCCGTCCGAGGTGATCTTCACCGCCGGCGGCACCGAGAGCGACAACCTGGCGATCAAGGGCATCTACTGGGCGCGCAGCGATGCCGAACCCCGCCGGCGCCGCATCGTCACGTCCGCGGTCGAACACCACGCGGTCCTCGACGCGGTCACCTGGCTTGCCGAACACGAGGGTGCCGACGTCACCTTCCTGCCCACCGAACCGGACGGATCGGTGACCCCGGCCGCGTTGCGCGCGGTGCTGCAGGAACACGATGACGTCGCGCTGGTGTCGGTCATGTGGGCCAACAACGAAGTCGGCACGATCATGCCGATCGGCGAACTGGCAGCCGTGGCGGCCGAGTTCGACGTCCCGATGCACACCGATGCCATCCAGGCGGTCGGGCACATCCCGGTCGACTTCGCCGCCAGTGGATGCGCGGCGATGAGTGTGGCCGCGCACAAGTTCGGCGGTCCGACCGGTGTGGGTGCGCTGGTGCTGCGCCGGGACACCGCGTGTGTTCCGTTGACGCACGGCGGCGGGCAGGAACGCGACGTCCGCTCCGGCACACCGGATGTCGCCGGTGCGGTCGCGATGGCGACGGCCGCCCGGATCGCGGTGGACGGGCTGGAGGCCGACAGTGCCCGGCTGCGCGAACTGAGAGACCGGCTCATCGAGGGCGTGCTGGACGAGATCGACGACGTCGTGGTCAACGGCGCACTCGAGCACCGGCTGCCCGGTAACGCGCACTTCACCTTCCGCGGCTGCGAGGGCGATTCGCTGCTGATGTTGTTGGACGCCAACGGAATCGAATGCTCGACGGGATCGGCCTGCACCGCAGGTGTCTCGCAGCCGTCGCATGTGCTGCTGGCGATGGGCGCCGACGCGGCGTCCGCGCGTGGATCTTTGCGGTTGTCGCTGGGGCACACCACCGTTGACGCGGACGTGGATGCCGCGCTTCGGGTGCTTCCCGGTGCGGTGGACCGGGCCCGGCAGGCCGCCCTGGCGAGCGCGGGCCTGGTGCGCTGATGCGCGTGCTGGCCGCGATGAGCGGCGGGGTCGATTCTTCGGTGGCGGCGGCGCGCATGGTCGACGCCGGCCACGACGTCGTCGGTGTGCATCTGGCGCTGTCGTCGGCCCCGGGCACGTTGCGTACCGGGTCGCGGGGCTGCTGCTCGAAGGAGGACGCCGGCGACGCTCGCCGGGTCGCCGATGTGCTCGGGATCCCGTTCTACGTATGGGATTTCGCGGACCGGTTCAAAGAGGACGTGATCGACGACTTCGTCGACTCCTATGCGCGCGGCGAGACACCCAACCCGTGCGTGCGCTGCAACGAGAAGATCAAGTTCTCCGCGCTTTCGGCCCGCGCGCTGGCGCTGGGCTTCGACGCGGTGGCCACCGGGCACTACGCGCGGCTCTCCGACGGCCGGCTGCGGCGCGCGGTGGATCGCGACAAGGACCAGTCCTACGTGCTGGCCGTGCTGACCGCTGAGCAGTTGCGGCACGCCGCTTTTCCGGTCGGCGACACTCCCAAGCCGGCGATCCGCGCGGAAGCGGCCGATCGCGGCCTGGCCGTCGCCGACAAACCCGACAGTCACGACATCTGCTTCATCCCGTCCGGTGACACCCAGGCCTTCCTGGGCGCGCGGATCGGCGTGCGGCGCGGATCGGTCGTCGACGCCGCGGGCACGGTGCTCGCCGAGCACGACGGGGTGCACGGCTTCACCATCGGGCAACGCAAGGGCCTCGGCATCGCCGGCCCGGGACCCGACGGACTGCCGCGGTATGTCACCGACATCGACGCCGAAACGGCAACCGTACGCGTGGGCGCCGCGGCCGATCTCGACGTGTGGGCCCTGACGGGGCAGCGACCGGTGTTCACCTCGGGAGCTGGATTCGCGGCCCCGGTCGAGTGCGAGGCGCAGGTGCGCGCCCACGGCGAGACCGTGCCGGCCGTCGCCGAACTGGCCGACGGTGAGCTCGTGGTGCGGTTGCGTTCCGCGCTGCGCGGGGTGGCGCCCGGCCAGACGCTGGTGCTCTACCGGCCTGACGCCGACGGCGACGAGGTGCTGGCCAGCGCCACCATCCGGACTGCGGGCTAGCAGCCTCAGGCGGGGGCGGGCACGTCGGCGGCCGCCGGCTCGATTGTGACCTTGATGGCCTCGCCCTTCTTGACGATCTGGAATGCGTCCAGCACGTCGTCCAGCGGAATATGGCGGGTGATCAGGTCCTTGACCGGAACCTGACCGGTCGAGATGTACTCCAGAGCACGCTTGTTGTGTTCCGGCGCAGAGCCGTTGGCGCCGTGGATGTGCAGCTGGCGGTAGTGCACGAGGTTCGAATCGCAGGTGATGTTGGGATCGGTCTTGGGCAGGCCGCCGAAGAACGAGATCCGGCCGTTGCGGGCCGCCATCGAGATCGCCTGTTCCTGAGCGACATTGGCAGCGGTGGCGGTGATCACGACGTCGGCGCCGCGGCCACCTGTCAGTTCCAGGACGCGCTCGATGACGTCCACCTCGGCGCCGTTGATGATCTCGTCGGGAGCGACGGCGTCCGCGGACATCTGCAACCGGCTTTCGTTGACGTCGACGAGATACACCGGACCGCAGTTGTGCACGCCGCGGGCAATGCGGATGTGCATGCACCCGATCGGGCCCGCACCGAACACGACGACGGTGTCGCCCTCCTCGATGCCGAGCAGCTCCTGCGCGTTGATGGCACAGGCGAACGGCTCAGCCGCCGATGCTTCGTCGTAGCCGACGTTGTCCGGAATCCGGTTCAGGCCATCGACTTTCAGCACCTGCCGGGGCACGATCATGTACTCCGCGAAGCCGCCGTCGTACTGGTATCCCATCGACGTCTGGTTCTGGCACACCGCCATCCAGCCCTTGCGGCACTCGTAGCAGTCGCCGCACGGCACGGCCGCGATCACCTGCACGCGGTCACCGACCTGCCAGTTGCTCCCGTACGTCGCGTTCACATCGGCGCCGACCTCGACGATTTCGCCGGCGATCTCGTGACCGATGGTGCGCGGCGGTGTCAGATTCTGGTGACCGTTGTAGAAGATCTTGACGTCGGTGCCACAGGTGGAGCAGTTGCGGACCCGCAGTTTCACCTCGTCGGGAGCGCATACCGGTTCGGCGACGTCCTCCAGCCGGACGTCTTCGGGTGCATAGAAGCGCAATGCCTTCATGGGTGGTCCTCTCGGTGACGTCTGCGACGTGTCGGCTGGGTGTGCTCTTCAGCACTCTAGCGACGATCCGGTCATAAAACCACTAATTTGTGCGCCCATTTCTGCCCGAATGCTTGCAATTCTGCCCGTTTGTGGGTTTACTAGGTGATCATGTGACCGGCATCACATGTCAGGTGGTCGGCGAGAGCGGAGGTCGTGAGTTGTCCATAGTTGGTGTCTCTACGAGAAAGCGCCCCGCGATCCGGCGCGCGGGTGCACGTGCAGAAGTTGGGCACCGTCGCTGTCCAACATGGTCATGCCGAATATCGGCGCGTTCATCGCCTGGGGCCTGATCACCGCCCTGTTCATCAAGACCGGCTGGCTGACGGGCATTTTCCACGGGTTGCAGGATCCCGACGGCTGGGTGGCCAAGATCGGCGGCTGGGGGTCCTACGAGTCCGGCGGCATCGTCGGCCCGATGATCACCTACCTGTTGCCGGTCCTCATCGGTTACACCGGCGGCCGGATGGTGCACGGCAACCGCGGCGCGGTGGTCGGTGCCATCGCGACGATGGGCGTGGTCGCCGGCGCCGACGTGCCGATGTTCATGGGTGCGATGATCATGGGGCCGCTCGGCGGCTTTCTGACGAAGAAGATGGACGCGCTGTGGCACGAGCAAGATCCGCCCCGGCTTCGAGATGCTGGTCGACAACTTCTCCGCCGGAATCCTCGGCCTGATCCTGGCCGTCTTCGGCTTCTTCGGCATCGGCCCGATCGTCTCGGCGTTCACCCGGGCCGCCGGACACGGCGTCGACTTCCTGGTGAGCCACGACCTGCTGCCGCTGACGTCACTGTTCATCGAGCCGGCCAAGGTGCTGTTCCTGAACAACGCGATCAACCACGGCGTGCTGACGCCGCTGGGCACCACCCAGGCGCTTGCAGACGGGTAAGTCCGTCCTGTTCCTGCTGGAAGCCAATCCCGGCCCGGGACTCGGCCTGCTGCTCGCCTACACGGTGTTCGGGAAGGGCCTGGCGAAGGCCTCGGCGCCGGGTGCGGCGATCATCCAGTTCTTCGGCGGCATCCACGAGATCTACTTCCCGTACGTGCTGATGAAGCCGAAGTTGATCTTGGCCACCATTCTCGGCGGTATGACGGGCGTGTTCATCAACGTGCTCTTCGGCTCCGGCCTGCGGGCGCCCGCGGCACCCGGTTCGATCATCGCGGTCTACGCGCAGACGGCCAGCGGTAGCTTCCTGGGTGTCACCCTCTCGGTGCTCGGTGCGGCCACGGTGTCCTTCCTGGTCGCGTCGTTCCTGCTCAAGACCGACAAGGCCGCCGACGAGCCGGACCTGGCCGCCGCGACCGCCGGCATGGAGGCGCATGAAGGGCAAGAAGTCCAGCGTGGCCGCCGCGTTGGTCGGCACGGCCGCCAAGAGCGGGCCGATCACCAACATCGCCTTCGCCTGCGATGCCGGCATGGGATCCTCGGCGATGGGAGCGTCGGTGTTGCGCAAGAAGATTCAGAAGGCGGGCTTCGGCGACGTCAAGGTGGGCAACCAGGCCATCTCGAACCTGACCGACACCTTCGGTCTGGTGGTCACGCACCAGGATCTGACCGACCGTGCCCGCCAGAAGACACCGTCGGCGGTCCATGTCTCCGTCGACGATTTCATGAACAGCCCGCGTTACGACGAGATCGTCGAACTGCTCGGGCAGACCAACGGCGGCGCTTCTGCCGGTGCCGACTGCCGGTGCCGCTGCCACTGCCGTCGCGGTGGCGCCGGCGGTCGAGGAGGCGGCACCGGGCGACGATGTGCTCGCACTCGATTCGATTGTGCTCAACGGCACCGCCACCAACAGTGCCGAGGCCATCTCGGAGGCCGGTCAGCTACTGGTCGCCGCCGGCGCGGTGGAGCCGTCGTACGTCGACGCGATGCACGAGCGCGAGCAAGTCGGTGTCGACCTACATGGGCAACGGCCTGGCGATCCCGCACGGCACCAACGAGGCCAAGGATGCCATCCGGCGGACCGGCATCTCGTTCGTCCGGTACGCCGAGCCGGTCGACTGGAAGGGCAAGCCGGCCGAGTTCGTCGTCGGCATCGCGGGGGCCGGCAAGGACCATCTGGCACTGCTGACCCAGATCGCCCAGGTGTTCCTGAATACCGACGAGGTTGCCAAGCTCCGGGCGGCGCGCACCCCCGAAGAGGTGAAGGCGGTCCTGGCCGTCGCCGACAAGTAGCGTGGCGCCGTGGATTCCGACAGCCGGCAGAACCGGATCGTCGAGTTCGCCCGCACCCGCGGGCGGGTGGAGGTCGCCGCGCTCGCGAGCGAACTCGACGTGGCGAGCGAGACGATCCGCCGGGATCTGAAGGTCGCTGGCCGGCCGGCGGCTGCTGAAGCGTGTGCACGGCGGGGCCATTCCGCTGGAGACCGCCGCCTTCGAGTCGGGCGTGGAGTACCGCAGTCAGCTGGATCTGGCTCAGAAGCACCGGATCGCGGCCGCGGCGGTCGGGCTGCTGCACGGCGCCGAAACCGTGTATCTGGATGAGGGATTCACCCCGCGGCTGATCGCCGAACGGCTCGCCGAGCACGACTTGACCGTCGTGACGTCGTCGCTGCTGGCCGCGGAGGCGCTGGCGCACAGCAGGACGGTGACCGTGCTGCTGCTCGGCGGGCGGATGCGCGGCCGCACACTGGCGACGGTGGACCACTGGGCGGTCGACATGCTGCGCAGCCTGGTGATCGACGTGGCTTACCTTGGCACAAACGGAATCTCGCTGGAGCACGGCCTGACGACACCCGATCCGGCGGTGGCGGCGGTGAAGAACACCGCGGTCCGGGTGGCGCGCCGGCCGATTCTGGTGGCCGCGCACTCGAAGTTCGGTGAGAGCAGCTTCTGCCGGTTCGCCGAGGTGGCCGATTTCGAGGCGATCGTGACCGGTTCGGAACTCAGTGCGTTCGAAGCGCGCCGCTACGAGGCGCTGGGTCCGTCGGTCATCCGGGCGTGAGGCGGGGGACGACTAGCCGTCATAGCCACATGGACCCGCAGCGTCACCGGTTCTGGGCGCCGCGGCACCCCGCAAGGCAGCCTTGGAAACGCTGATCGCCGACGGCCGAGCAAGCCTGTTCGACTGACGAGGCCACGCGGCGATAGCCATCCGCCCATCGGTTGTCGGTGGGATCCGCAAGACTCGGACGCGATCGCCAGTGCGCGTAATCTGCAACTATCCGAGTTCCAGCGGGGAGGAGGTGCGCCGTGTCTGAGCTTGCGCATGTACCGCGTGGTTTGCTGAACCTAGAGCAGTGGGACGCGTTGGAACTCGACCCGACGCGACGGTGGGAACTCAGTGAGGGGACCCTCATCGATGTCGCCGCGCCCGCACCCAAGGCATCAGCGTATTTCGAGAAGGCTGCACCCGCCTCCTCGAAGATCACTTGCCCGATGGGCTTGAGGCGGTGCCCGAGATCGAGGTGACGACGAGCGAATCTGTTCCGCCGAGCGTCCGTGATCCCGACATTGTCGTGGTCCGAGATCGTGTGTTCGAGATGAGCTCTGCTCGGGTCCCGGCAGCGGATGTTGTGCTGGTCGTCGAGATCGTGTCGCCGGGCTCGCGCGGAACGGACCCTGTCATGAAATTGCGCGACACGCGACGGCGGGTATCGACAGCTACTGGATCATCGATCCCGACGCAGCGGGTCAGACCGCTTTCTCGCGTACCGCCTCGATGGCGAAAGGTATCGACGGGTTCCGGCGGTCGACGGAGACTCGGTTCGCGTGCGCGAGCCGACGGAAATGGAGTTCACGCTGGACGTGTTGACTGGCCGCTAGGGCGCACCTCGCGCCGTAGACCAGTGGAGGTCCGTCAGGGCACCTTCGCGACCAGGTTGGTCATCACGATCTCGGGGACCGACTCGGGGAACGAGCAGAAGGTCACCTCGGCCAGCACCACGGACTTCAGCCGGTAGTCGCGGCCGCAATCGCCGCCGGGCCGCATCCGCAGCGAGTCGCCCTGGAGGTGACGTCCCCGACATACGTCTGGCCGAACGACGTCTGTGCACATTCACCGGCCACCGCGGCCAGCCCGTCGAGCGCAGCGCGCGCCGACTGCGGCGTCACGGTAGGCGGCGGCGCCCTGGGAGATCAGTCCACCGATGGGCGGTTCCTGGTAGGTGGTCTTGTGGAAGTCCGCGAGATCGCTCCCGAACGTGGCAGTTTCGGCGAACAGGAAGCGGCACGGCGGTGGTACCTCGTCGGCGAGCAGCTCGACGTCCACCGGGGTGGTGGCATCCATCGACGGAATGATGTTGAGGTCCTCGCCGCCCCCGGTGATGCCGCGCATCCGTGGCAGGTCGAGCATCAGCGCGTCGACGTCGACCAGCGAACTCGATGCGGGCCTCTCACCGGCCGGCAGCACCGCCAGGCCCGTCAGCTGATTCACGCAGCCGGCCGCGGCGAGTGCGATCGCACACCAGCCGACTGTCCACGCGCGACGGCCCACACTCGCAGACTAATCGCCATCCAATACGGTTGACCGGTGAGTTCTTTCGCGACAGCCACCGGCATCGGCTCCTGGCCCGGCACATCGGCGCGGGCGGCGGCCGAGGTGGTGGTCGGCGAACTGCACGCGCTGCCCCACCTGGTCGAGCTGCCCGCGCGCGGCGTCGGAGCCGACATGATCGGCCGGGCCGGCGCCCTGCTCGTCGACATCGCCGTCGACACCGTCCCGCGGGGATACCGCCTGGTGCCCCGGCCCGGCGCGGTGACCAGGCGGGCGATCAGCCTGCTGGGTGAGGACATCGACGCGTTGGAAGAGGCGTGGGAGATCGCGGGCACCGGCACGGCGGGCCGGGCCGTCAAGCTGCAGGCGCCCGGCCCCATCACCCTGGCGGCGCAATTGGAGCTGGGCGGCGGTCACCGGGCGCTCACGGACCGTGGCGCCGTCCGCGACCTGACGGCCTCTCTCGCCGAGGGCATGGCGGTGCACGCCGCGGAGGTCGCCCGGCGGCTCGGTACGCCCGTCGTGGTGCAGTACGACGAGCCGTTGCTGCCCGCCGCGCTCGCCGGTCGGCTCACCGGAGTGACCACTCTGAATCCGGTGCATCCGGTGGACGAGGCCCTGGCCGTCGAACTGTTCGATGTGTGCGCGGCCGCAGGCGGGGACATCGCGGTGCACTGCTGCGCGTCGGACATTCCGTGGAAGATGTTGCAGCGCAGCACAGTCGCCGCTGTGTCGGTGGACGTCGCCACATTGACGGCCGCCGATCTCGACGGTCTGGGTGAGTTCGTGGAGTCCGGTCGGACGGTGCTGCTCGGGGTCGTACCCGTCACCGCACCGGCCAAACGGCCAGTGGTGGAGGAGATCGCGACAGCGGCCGCGGCGATCACCGACCGGCTTGGCTTCCCCCGCAAGGTGTTTCAGGAGCGCATCGGCATCACGCCGGCGTGCGGGCTGGCCGGGGCCACCCCGGAATGGGCCCGGATCGCGATCGAACTGTGCCAGAAAGCCGCCGATGGTTTCGCGCAGGATCCCGAGGGGATCTGACCAAACGCAACCAAAAGATTGCGCGTCAGTCCTGCCTGCGTTAGCCTAAAAGGAAACCAGGAGGTTGCATATCATGAGTGATCGGATCGAGAAGAGTGCGGTGCTGCACGCGCCGCTGGAACGGGTGTGGAACGCCGTCGGCGACTCCGCGCAGTTCGGCACGTGGTTCGGGATGGACATCGACCAGCCCTTCGTCGAGGGTGCGACGGTGACGGCCGTGATGTCGGCGACGGAAGTCGATGACGAGATCGCGGCCCAGCAGAAGCCGTACGCGGGTGCGGCCTGCCCACTCCAGATCGTCACGGTTGACCCGCCGAAGCGACTGGCGTTTCGCTGGAATCCGTTGCCGGATCCCGAATTCGCCGATGTGACCACCCTCGTCGAGTTCACCCTCACCGAGGTCGACGACGGTGTCCTGCTGGAGATCGTCGAATCGGGCTTCGATGCCCTGCCCGCCAGTCACCGGACAACGGCGTTCGAGAACAACAGCGGCGGCTGGGCGGCGCAACTGAGACTCGTCGGACGTTACGTGACGGAGCCGCAATGGGCGTGACCGCTCTGGATGCGGCGCCGGTGTTCGACGCGCTCGGTGACCCGAACCGGTTGCGCATCGTGATCTGGTTGTGTGAGCACGGTCCGTGCTCGACTTCCACCGTCACGCAAGCCATCCCGGCGACACGTCAGGCCGCGACCAAGCACCTGCGGCAACTGGAGTCCGTCCGGTTGGTCACCAGTGCCAAGCGGGGGCGCGAACGGATCTGGACGGTGCAACCGAAATCGCTGACCGCCGCCGGTGACTACCTCGGCGCGCTGTCGCGACAGTGGGACCGCCGCATCGACCGACTGCGCGCCCTCGTCGAGGACGTAGCTCGTAGCGCCCCCGCAGATCCTTCCGCAGGATCTTGCCGGACGCGGATTTCGGTACCGCATCGATGAATTCGACCTGGCGCACCTTCTTGTAGGGCGCCACATGCTCGGCGACGAACGCCATCACCTCGTCCGCGGAGACGGCACTGTCGGGTTGGCGCACCACGAACGCCTTCGGCACTTCCTCGCCGGACTCGGCGTCCACCACACCCACCACCGCCGCGTCGGCGACGCCGGGGTGCGTCAGCAACAGGGCCTCCAGTTCGGCCGGCGGCACCTGATAGCCCTTGTACTTGATCAGTTCCTTGAGCCGGTCGACGATGTACACGCAGCCGTGGGAGTCGACGCGGGCGAGGTCGCCGGTATGCAGAAAGCCTTCCGCGTCAATGGTTTCCGTGGTCGCCTCGGCGTTGCCCAGGTAGCCCGCCATCACGTTGGGGCCCTTGAACCACAGCTCGCCGGGCGCGCTGAGACCCTCCGACGGCACACCGATCTCGGCACCCGTCTCGGGGTCGATGATCTTGCTGACGGCGTTCGGCACGGTCCAGCCGACCGAGCTGAGTGGCGCGTCCTCGCCGATCAGCGATGCACCGCCGTCGAACGGAACGCAGTGGCTGACCGGACTGAGTTCGCTCATGCCGTAGCCCTGCACCACCCGGCAGCCGAGTCCGATGCGCGACGGTGTGGCCCAGTTCGTCGTCCAGCGGCGCCGCGCCCGACATGATGGTCTGCAAAGACGACAGGTCGTGCTCGTCGATCATCGGATGCTTGGCCAGTGCGACGGCAACGGGCGGTGCGATGAACGCGATGGTGCACTTGTACCGGGCGATGTTGCCGAGGAATTCAGCCAGGTCGAACGCCGGCATGATCACCAGTTTCGCCCGCGCGTGCAGTGCCGCGTTCAGCAGTACCGTCATCCCGTAGATGTGAAAGAACGGGAGAACGGCCAAGATCGTGTCGTGTTCACGCACACCCTGGATGGGCCGGATCTGCGCGACGTTGGCCACCAGGTTGCGGTGAGTGAGCATGACGCCCTTGGGATTTCCCGTCGTGCCCGAACTGTAGGGCAGCACGGCCAGATGTGTCGCGGGGTCGAACGTGACGTGCGGCGCGTCGGCCCCGGACGCCAGCAGGTCGTCCAGATCGGGATGCCCGTCAACCGCCTCGCCCGGACCGTCGAGGATCACCACCTCGGCCGGGGACAGCCCGCAGTGCGCGGCGCCTTCGATGGCCTGCGCCCGCAGCGGCTCCACGGTGATCAGCATCTTCGCGTGCGCGTCGGTGAGTTGCTTGGCGATGTCCTTGGCGGTGAACAGCGCGTTGATGGTGGTCGCGGTGGCGCCCGCGCGCAGGATGCCGTGGAAGGCGACCGCGAACGCGGAACTGTTGGGCGACAACAACCCCACCACATCGCCGACCCCGATGCCCCGGTCGGCGAGCGCGCCCGCGAACGCGTCGACGCGAATGGCCAGGTCGCGATAGCTGGTTTCCGCACCCGTCTTCGCGTCGACAAGCGCGACACCGTCGGCGTCGGACTCACTGAGGTCGCCGAACAGCGATTCGTGGACGCCGACATCGGGGATCTCGACGTCGGGGAAAGGGCTGGCGAACGTCATGGCATCTCCTCATCGAGTTGCTTGATCAGTTTTTTCGGTGCGACCAGCCGGTAGGAGGCGTCGACGAGTTCGCGGACTTCCTGCCAATCGACGGGCGCAGCCTCGAAATCCAGGCCCAGCCAGCCCATCGGACCCATGTACATCGGGTAGAAGAACCGGGGATCCCGCTTCGAGCGCCACCCGCTCGGACTCGTCGACCTTCACCAGCACCGAATACGAGAAGCGGACCATCTCACCGGTCGTCTTCGAGCTGCCGCCGTAGACCGCGAACATCTTCGGCGCGCAGAACACCGGCCGGCCGTGTGAGATCTTCTCGATCGCTTCCGGGAAGCCCAGGGTGATGTCGCGTAGTTCGGCCAGTCCGAAGTCGTCGTCTCCGAACATGATCGGGTGCGGCATGGCGTCCAGGTTAGCCTGGGCGGCACACAGCGTTCTCACAGCTTGACGGATCGGCGCCGGTCCCGCGCTCCGGCTCGCATGTCGGTGCGCTTCGATAGCCTGCCAGGGTGAGCCCTGCAGACCCCGACACCGAAGCCGATCCCGTCGACGCCGACCTGCGCCGGCAGTGGCAGGAACTCGCTGACGAGGTTCGCGAACATCAGTTCCGCTACTACGTGCGTGACGCGCCGATCGTCACCGACGGCGAGTTCGACGAACTGCTGGGCCGGCTGCAGACGCTCGAGGATCAGCACCCCGAACTGCGCACGCCCGATTCGCCCACCCAGCTGGTCGGCGGTGCGGGGTTCGCGACCGACTTCACCTCCGCCGAGCATCTCGAGCGCATGCTGTCCCTGGACAACGTGTTCAACACCGACGAGCTCGCGGCCTGGACCACCCGGCTGCGCTCCGAAATCGGGGAAGACGAACACTTCCTGTGCGAGCTGAAGATCGACGGCGTCGCGCTCGCCCTGGTGTACCGCGACGGGCGCCTGGAACGTGCGGCCACCCGCGGCGACGGGCGTACCGGCGAGGACGTGACGCTCAACGCCCGCACCATCTCCGACATCCCGGAGCGGCTCACCGGCAGCGACCAGTACCCGGTGCCGACGGTGCTCGAGGTGCGCGGCGAGGTGTTCTTCCGGCTCGCCGACTTCGAGGTGCTCAACGCCAGCCTGGTCGAGGACGGCAAGCCGCCGTTCGCCAACCCGCGCAACAGCGCGGCCGGCTCACTGCGGCAGAAGAATCCGGCCGTCACCGCGCGCCGCCGGCTGCGGATGATCTGCCACGGCCTGGGTCACGCCGAGGGGTTCAGCCCGCCCACGCTGCACGACGCCTACCTGGCGCTGAAGGCCTGGGGGCTGCCGGTGTCCGAGCACACCACGCGGGTCAAGGGTCTGTCCGCGGTGGAGGAACGCATCGCCTACTGGGGTGAGCACCGCCACGACGTCGAACACGAAATCGACGGCGTGGTGGTCAAAGTCGACGAGGTGGCGCTGCAGCGCCGGCTCGGCGCCACGTCGCGGGCCCCGCGCTGGGCGATCGCCTACAAGTACCCGCCCGAGGAGGCGCAGACCAAGCTGCTCGACATCCGCGTCAACGTCGGGCCGCACGGGGCGCGTCACGCCGTTCGCGTACATGGAGCCGGTCAAGGTGGCCGGCTCCACCGTGGGCCTGGCCACCCTGCACAACGCGTCGGAGGTCAAACGCAAGGGCGTGCTGATCGGCGACACCGTGGTGATCCGCAAGGCCGGCGACGTCATACCCGAGGTGCTCGGCCCGGTGGTCGACCTGCGCGACGGCACCGAGCGCGAATTCGTCATGCCCACAACGTGTCCCGAGTGCGGGAGCCACGCTGGCGCCGGCCAAGGAGGGTGACGCCGACATCCGCTGCCCGAACTCGCGGAGCTGCCCGGCGCAGTTGCGGGAGCGGGTGTTCCACGTGGCCGGCCGCGGCGCCTTCGACATCGAGGGGCTGGGCTACGAGGCCGGTATCGCGCTGCTGCAGGCGCAGGTGATCGCCGACGAGGGCGACCTGTTCACCCTCACCGCCGACGACCTGCTGCGCACCGACCTGTTCACCACCAAGGCCGGTGAGCTGTCGGCCAACGGAAAACGGCTGCTGGCCAACCTCGCCAAGGCCAAGGCCCAGCCGCTGTGGCGGGTGCTGGTGGCGCTGTCGATCCGCCACGTCGGGCCCACCGCGGCGCGGGCGCTGGCCACGGAGTTCGGCAGCCTGGAGGCCATCGTGGCGGCCTCGGAGGAGGAACTCGCCGCCGTCGAAGGAGTGGGGCCCACCATCGCCGCCGCCGTCGTCGAGTGGTTCACCGTCGACTGGCACCGCGCGATCGTCGAGAAGTGGCGCGCCGCCGGGGTGCGGATGGCCGACGAGCGCGACGCCGGTATCGAGCGCACGCTGGAGGGTCTGACCATCGTCGTCACCGGATCGCTGGCGGGGTTCTCCCGCGACGGCGCCAAGGAGGCGATCATCGCCCGCGGCGGGAAGGCCGCCGGATCGGTGTCGAAGAAGACCAGCTACGTGGTGGCCGGTGATGCGCCGGGGTCCAAGTACGACAAGGCAATTGAGCTCGGGGTGCCCGTGCTCGACGAGGACGGGTTCGCCGAGCTGCTGGCGAACGGGCCCACCCGAACAGGCTCAGCGCAGGATGGTGGCGACGATTCCGGCTAGATAGCCCAGCCGCGCCACCTCCGACGGCCGGAAATCCGGCCCGCCGGGACGGCCGAGCATCACGGCGGTGTGCGGATCACTCAGCGGCGCGGCCGCCAGCGTGGTGTCCATATCGCGCCACACCTGGGGGATCCAGTCGGCGGTCGGGTCAAGGGACTGCGCGTGCTCGATCGGCAGCCAGGGCGCCGAATCGGCCTGCGTCTCCGGCGCGCCCGGGCTTCCGGCGACGCGGCGCAATCCGGATTCGGTCAGCTGCGCCACGGTGCACCAGCCGACCCGCAGCACCCGGGGAGCCTCGTCGACGAGAACCTGGAGCTTGTTCGGCTTGCCGTCGGCGGCGGCGATGTGATCGATCAGTTCGAGTTCACGGTGCGCTTCCAGCAGGCCGGTATGCGGGCGGATCGAGTCGACCCGCACCCCGACCAGCTTTTCGGCCGCGGTGATGAGCATGTCCGGCATCGCGCCCGGCGGCAGGTCGACCACCAGGTCGTCGATCGCGTAGCCGGATGCGCGCTCGACGACGTCGAGGGACAGGATGTCGGCGCCTACCGAGCCGAGAGCCACGGCGAGCGAACCGAGGCTGCCCGGTCGGTCGTCCAGCTGGACCCGCAGCAGAAACGAAGGCATCCGCAACACTTTGGCACAGCGCCGTCCGGTCGGCACTTCCGGCGGAAGCCCGGGCACTGGCGCATAGGCTTGTCGCTCGTGTCGCAAATCTCCCGAGACGACGTGGCCCATCTGGCCCGCCTGGCGCGTCTGGCGCTGACCGATGACGAACTGGACAGTTTCTCCGGCCAGCTCGACGCGATCCTCGAGCACGTCAGCCGAATCCAGGCCGTCGACGTCACCGACGTCGAGCCCACCGGCAATCCGCTCAAGGACGTCAACGTGACGCGCCCCGACACCGTCGTACCCAGCCTGAGCCAGCGCGATGCGCTGGCCGCGGCGCCGCGGGCCGAAGACGGCCGCTTCGCGGTCCCGCAGATCCTGGGGGAGAGCCAGTGAGCTGACCTGATCCGGCTGTCCGCCGCCGAGTTGGCCGCCAAGATCGCCGCCAAGGAGGTGTCGTCGGCCGAGGTCACCCAGGCGTGCCTGGACCAGATCGAGCGCACCGACGGCGACTACCACGCCTTCCTGCACGTCGCCGGTGAGCAGGCGCTGGCCACGGCCGCCGACATCGACAAGAAGGTGGCGGCCGGTGAGGAACTCCCATCGGCCCTGGCCGGCGTCCCGCTGGCCCTCAAGGACGTCTTCACCACGACAGATATGCCGACCACCTGCGGGTCGAAGATCCTGCAGGGCTGGACGTCGCCGTACGACGCCACCGTGACGGCACGGCTGCGCGCCGCGGGCATCCCCATCCTGGGCAAGACCAACATGGACGAGTTCGCGATGGGCTCGTCGACGGAGAACTCGGCGTTCGGCCCGACCCGCAACCCGTGGGACACCGAACGGGTGCCGGGCGGCTCCGGCGGCGGCAGCGCGGCCGCACTCGCGGCGTTCCAGGCCCCGCTGGCGATCGGCTCCGACACCGGCGGCTCGATCCGCCAGCCCGCGGCGCTGACCGCGACCGTCGGGGTCAAGCCCACCTACGGCACGGTGAGCCGCTACGGACTGATCGCGTGCGCGTCGTCGCTGGACCAGGGCGGCCCGTGCGCGCGGACCGTGCTGGACACCGCGCTGCTGCACGAGGTGATCGCCGGGCACGACCCGCGCGACTCCACATCGGTCGAGGCCGCGGTGCCCGACGTGGTCGCCGCGGCCAGGGCCGGTGCGTCCGGCGACCTGACGGGCGTGAAGGTCGGCGTGGTGACCCAGTTGCACAGCGGTGAGGGCTACCAGCCCGGCGTGCTGGAGTCGTTCAACGCCGCCGTCGACCAACTGCGGGCGCTGGGCGCCGACGTCAGCGAGGTCGACTGCCCGCACATCGACTACTCGATGGCGGCCTACTACCTGATCCTGCCGTCGGAGGTGTCGAGCAACCTGGCCCGCTTCGATGCGATGCGCTACGGCCTGCGGGTCGGCGACGACGGCACGCACAGCGCCGAGGAGGTGATGGCGCTCACCCGGGCCGCCGGGTTCGGCCCGGAAGTCAAGCGCCGCATCATGATCGGCACCTACGCGCTGTCGGCGGGCTACTACGACGCCTACTACAACCAGGCGCAGAAGGTGCGCACGCTGATCGCCCGCGACCTCGACGAGGCCTATGAGTCGGTCGACGTGCTGGTCACCCCGACTACACCTACTACGGCCTTCCGGTTGGGGGAGAAGGTCGACGACCCGCTGGCGATGTACCTGTTCGACCTGTGCACGTTGCCGCTCAACCTGGCCGGGCACTGCGGAATGTCGGTGCCCTCGGGGCTCTCGCCGGACGACAATCTGCCCGTCGGCCTGCAGATCATGGCGCCCGCCCTGGCCGACGACCGGCTCTATCGCGTCGGCGCCGCCTACGAAGCTGCGCGAGGTCCGCTGCCGACCGCGCTGTAACACGGTTAGATAGGCCCCATGCGGATCGGAGTACTCACCGGAGGCGGCGACTGTCCAGGGCTCAACGCGGTGATCAGGGCCATCGTGCGCACGTCCGACATGCGGTACGGCTCGACGGTTGTGGGTTTCCAGGACGGCTGGCGCGGTCTGCTGGAAGACCGGCGGGTGCAGCTGAAGAACGACGACCGTAACGAGCGGCTGCTGGCCAAGGGCGGCACCGTGCTCGGCACGGCACGGGTGAACCCCGACAAGCTGCGGGCCGGGCTGGACCAGATCCAGCAGACGCTCGAGGACAACGGCATCGATGTGCTCATACCCATCGGCGGCGAGGGCACGCTGACCGCCGCGCGCTGGCTGTCCGAGGAAGGTGTGCCCGTCGTCGGGGTGCCCAAGACCATCGACAACGACATCGACTGCACCGACGTGACGTTCGGGCATGACACCGCCCTGATGGTCGCCACCGAGGCCATCGACCGCCTGCACAGCACCGCCGAGTCGCACCAGCGGGTCATGCTCGTCGAGGTGATGGGCCGGCACGCCGGCTGGATCGCGCTGAACGCGGGTCTGGCCTCGGGCGCACACATGACGCTGATCCCCGAGCAGCCGTTCGACATCGAAGAGGTGTGCCGCCTGGTCAAGGCGCGGTTCCAGCACGGTTCGTCCAGCTTCATCTGCGTGGTCGCCGAGGGCGCCAAGCCTGCCGAGGGCTCGATGCAGTTACGCCAGGGCGGCACCGACGAGTTCGGCCACGAACGGTTCACCGGGGTGGCCCAGCAGTTGGCGCTGGAAGTCGAGAAGCGGATCAAGAAGGAAGTCCGCGTCACGGTCCTCGGCCACGTGCAGCGCGGCGGCACGCCGACCGCCTACGACCGGGTGCTGGCCACCCGGTTCGGGGTCAACGCCGCCGACGCGGCCCATGCCGGCGAGTACGGGATGATGGTCAGCCTGCGCGGGCAGGACATCGGCCGGGTGCCGCTGGCCGACGCGACCGCACACCTCAAGCTGGTGCCGCAGAGCCGCTACGACGACGCGGCGGCGTTCTTCGGGTGAGTCAGGGCTGGGGTGCGGTCACTCCGGTCAGCGAGGCCAGGGTGCCGCTGTTGGCGTGCACCGACAGCGCCCAGGTCTGCAGACCGACGACGCCGTCGACCGAGACGTGCGCCATCGCCTGTGTGCCGCTGACGGCGCGGGCGGTCAGCGGCCCGAAGACGCCGTCGGTGGCCAGCGGCGGATCCGCGTCGGGTGAGAAATCGCCCCGGCCCAGGTTCAACGCCGTCTGCAGACTGTTCACCACCGCCCCGCGGGAGCCCACGGCGAGCGTCGGCGGCCGCGGTTTGTCGCCGTGCAATGCGGCCCAGGTATGGGGACCGACCTTGCCGTCGACGGTCAGGCCGCTGAAGCCCTGGAAGACGCGCACGGCGTTGTCGGTCTTGGGACCGAAGATCCCGTCGACGTCGGTGTAGTCCAGTGTTTTCAGGACCAGGAGATATTGAGCCCACTTGACGTCGGGCCCGGTGGAGCCGTCGGCGAGGATGGGCAGTGTCGCAATCGTTGTCATGTGTTCGATCGTGGGTGGTGTGCGGCGCCGGCACACGAGTAGTGCGCTACCCGAGTCAGCCGCCGTAGTCCACATAGGTAGCCATGCCGGTCTCGAGGTGATACTCGTTGTGGCAGTGCGTAATCCACTTCCCGGGATTGTCGGCATGGAAATCGACCTCGACGGTCTGGCGCGGCGGCACCAGCACGGTGTCCTTGCGCGCACGCGGCCCGTCGGTGCCCTGCACCTCGAACGTGTGGCCGTGCAGATGCATCGGATGGAACATCATCGACTCGTTGACGAACCGTAGACGCACCCGCTGGCCGGAGGTCACCGGAAGACCGGAATCCATTGGGGTCGTAAGCCTTTCCGTTGATCAGCCAGTGGTAGCCGTTCGCCGGGCCGGAAAGCCGGGCGTCGAGGACCCGGTCCGGCGACCGCGTCGGCAGCATCACGGCGGCGTGGGAACAAGGGTCGCGGTGTTGAGCGGAACCTGCCGTTGCAGGGCGGCGGCGAAGCCGGCCGCATCGGTGCGCACCGGCGCGTTGTCGACCCGCAGATCCACCCGGGCATGTCCCGGCTTGCCGTAGGGGGCGGCCACCAGCGGCACCGATGTGTCGTTGATCGCGATCACCGCATCCGCGCGCTCGCCCATGCCGAGCAGCACCGAGTCGACCTGCCGGGGCACGACAGGGAAGCCGTCGGTGTGGGTCACGGTCAGCGGGATGCCCGGCAGGCCGACGCGGAACGCGGTGTCGCCGCCGGCGTTGATGATCCGCAACCGGATGCGCCGGCCCGGTTTGTAGTCGACGACCCGGGGATCGGCGGGCACCCGGCCGTTGGCGACGAAATACGGGTAGCTGACGTCGCCACCGTCGTCGCCCAGCGGTGTGTCCGGTGTGACACCCGGCCCGCCGGGTTCCATCTTCTTCATCCCGGTCCGGCGCAGCGTCTCGAGCACCGCGTCGGGGTTGGTGCCGGTTCCGTCGAGCCAGTCGTCGACGACGACCGTGAGTTCGTCGTCGTAGTCGGCGCCGTCGGCGGGGTCCTCGATGATCAGCGGGGCGTACAGACCGCGGTCCAACTGGGAGCCGAAATGGGGATGCGCCCAGTACGTTCCGGCGTCGGGGACGGCGAACTCGTAGTCGAACGTCCCGCCGGGCGCGACGGGCCGCTGAGTCAGCACGGGCACCCCGTCCATGACATTGGGGATGGCCAGGCCGTGCCAGTGGATGGTGGTGTCCTGCGGCAGGTGGTTGGCCAGCTTGACCCGCATCGTCTGGCCGCGGGACAGCCGGATCTCGCGGGCCGGTACCTGCCCGTCCCACGTCCAGGTCCGCACCACCACACCCGCGCCGAGGTCGACGTCGGACTCGGTGGCCGTCATCGTGATGTCGACTGCGGGACGACCGGGCCGTGCGCAGGCGGTCAGCAGCGCGCCGGCTCCGAGGACCCCGATCGGCCCCGCCCGCAGAAATGTGCGCCGGTTCAGCGCCATCCGATCAGTGAAGCAGGCAGCTTGCGCCGGCTGGGCGCGATTCAGGCGCGACTAAAAGGCGTCGCGGTCACCCGAATAAGATCGACTCATGACTGTTGCGGCCAGCGCCGAGTTGCTCGACTACGACGACGTCGTCGCCACCTACGACCCCGTGCTGGGGCTGGAGGTGCACGTCGAGCTGTCCACCGCCACCAAGATGTTCTGCGGATGCGCCACCGCGTTCGGCGCCGAGCCCAATACCCAGGTCTGCCCGGTGTGCCTCGGGCTGCCGGGTGCGCTGCCGGTGCTCAACGCCGCGGCCGTCGAGTCGGCCATCCGCATCGGGCTCGCCCTGAACTGCGAGATCGTCGACTGGTGCCGGTTCGCCCGGAAGAACTACTTCTATCCGGACATGCCGAAGAACTACCAGATCAGCCAGTACGACGAGCCGATAGCCATCAACGGCTACCTCGACGTTCCGCTGGACGACGGCACCACCTGGCGCATCGAGATCGAGCGGGCCCACATGGAGGAGGACACCGGCAAGTCGCTGCACATCGGTTCCGGCACCGGCCGCATCGAAGGTGCCACCGAGTCGCTGCTGGATTACAACCGTGCCGGCGTGCCGCTGATCGAGATCGTCACCAAACCGGTCGAGGGCACCGGCGAGCGGGCGCCGCAGATCGCCCGCGCCTACGTGACCGCGCTGCGGGATCTGTTGCGCGCCTTGGGTGTCTCCGATGTCCGGATGGACCAGGGCTCGATGCGCTGCGACTCCAACGTGTCGCTGAAGCCCAAGGGCGCCAAGGAGTTCGGCACCCGGACCGAGACGAAGAACGTCAACTCGCTGAAGAGTGTCGAGGTGGCGGTCCGCTACGAGATGCGCCGGCAGGCCGCGGTGCTGCAATCCGGCGGCACGATCACCCAGGAGACCCGGCACTTCCACGAGGACGGCTACACCAGCCCGGGCCGCACCAAGGAGACCGCCGAGGACTACCGGTATTTCCCCGAGCCCGACCTGGAGCCGGTGGCGCCCGACCGCGACCTCGTCGAACAGCTGCGCGGGACGATCCCCGAGCTTCCGTGGTTGGCGCGCAAGCGGATTCAGCAGGACTGGGGTATGTCCGACGAGGTGATGCGCGACCTCGTCAACGCCGGCGCGGTCGATCTGGTGACGGCCACCGTCGCCGAGGGCGCCTCCAGCGAGGCGGCGCGCGCCTGGTGGGGCAACTTCCTGGTGCAGAAGGCCAACGAGGCCGGCGTCGAACTCGACGCGCTCGCGATCAGCCCGGCGCAGGTCGCCGCGGTGGTCAAGCTCGTCGACGAGGGCAAGCTGTCCAACAAGCTGGCCCGCCAGGTCGTCGAGGGCGTGCTGGCCGGTGAGGGTGAACCCGGCGGCCGTGATGACCGCGCGCGGTCTGGCGCTGGTGCGTGACGACTCGCTGATCCAGTCCGCCGTCGACGAGGCACTGGCCGCCAATCCCGATGTCGCCGAGAAGATCCGGGGCGGCAAGGTCCAGGCGGCCGGGGCGATCGTCGGTGCGGTGATGAAGGCCACCAAGGGCCAGGCGGACGCCGCCCGGGTGCGCGAACTGGTGCTGGCGGCCTGCGGCCAGACCTGAGCGTGCGCGCGCATGAGCGTACGAGGGCTCAGGTCAGTCGTCGGCGTCGCTGCGCGGGAACCCGCCCTGCGGGAACAGCGGGAACACCACGTCGTCGAGCTTGTCGGGGTCCCCGGCGGTTCGGTTGACCGTTGCGCCCCAGACGTTTCCGTCCGGCGACAGCGCGAGCGCCCAGGCGTGGCCGTGCTGGTCCTGACGCATCACCTCGGGCTCGCCGGTGACCGCGCCCGTCGCCGGCGCCAGCCGCACCGCCACGGTCTGCTTGGTGTTGACCAGGTTGACCAGGACCGTGCCGTCCATCGCGGCGCAGCCGGCCACGCCGGGCTTGTCCGGCCATGTCCACACCGTCGAGGTCACCGATTCCTTCGTGATGCGCTGCAGGCGATCGGCAGTGGGGGTGCGGTCGGTGATGTAGAGCGAACCGTCGGACGGGTCGATGCACATTGCCGCCGCCCGCACCCAGACCGGTCAGCGCGGTGGTCAGCGGTGCCTGGTCGACCGTCGTGGGCTGCTCGATGCGCAGTACCTTGCCCGCCAGCGAACCCGGGTCGGCGGCCAGCGCCGGATTGCCCGCGTCGCCGGTCTGCACCAGCAGCGTGGTGGGGCTGGTGAAGATCAGTGACCCCGTGTTGCCCGTGGCGCCCTTTGGGAATGCCGGTCAGGATCTCTTTGGGAATGTCGTCGTCGGCGATCCGCACCACCCGGTTGTCGGTGGGCGTGCTGATGTAGGCGTACATCAGCCGGTCCTGCTGGTAGGTCGGCGACAACACGATGTCCAGGAGCCCGCCGTCGCCGGAGCCGTCGACCGGGATGACCGTCTTCACCTTGGGCTCGGCGTTCAGCGACACCTCTTTGACCACGCCGGTGGTGCGCTCGGCGACCAGTGCGGACTTGCTGTCGTCGCCCATGATCAGGCCGCTGGTGCTCTCCAGGCAGCCCTGCATCACGCCCGGGGCGGGGCAGGCCTTGGGAAACGGGTTGCCGGGCAGCGGCGGCGGGGGCGGCGGCGTGGACGTCGGCGGCGGGGTCAGCTCGGGTTCGGTGGTGAACGGCTGGGACTGGGCGTCGTCGAAACGGGCGCAGCCCGCCAATGATCCGGACAGCGTGATGACCAGCCCGACGGTGAGGGCGGCCACCACACCGCGGACGGGCGGGCGCATCGGCATGCAGCCAGGTTACGGATATGAATATTTCCCGGCAAAAGCGCCGTTCAAATCCCCGGATCCCGGAATTTTGGACTTACCCTGTTTTTCGTGACGAGTCCATCGCATGACCCAAGCTGGCAGCGGCCTGGCTCGGCAAGCCTGGTCGACCCGGAAGACGACCTGCCCTCGCAGACCTACGACGGCGACTTCGAGACCACGAAGATCCCCAACTTCGGAGCCGAACTCGGGTTCCGGTCTGAACATGCTCAACGAGCCCGAACCGCTGCCGTATGCGCAGCCGCAGCCCGGCCGGGTCCCGTCGGTGGGCCCCGCCGAGATCGAGCCCGACGACGACAGGCTGCGCACCGCCGGCCGGCGCGGCACCCAGGACCTGGGTCTGCTGCTGTTGCGGGCCGGGTTCGGGGCGCTGCTGATCGCGCACGGCCTGCAGAAGGTGTTCGGCTGGTGGGGCGGATCAGGCCTGGGCAGTTTCGGGGATTCGCTGTCCGACACTGGGCTACCAGCACGCCAACATCCTCACCTACGTGGCCGCGGGCACCGAGATCGCCGCCGGCGTGCTGCTGGTGCTCGGTCTGTTCACCCCGCTGGCCGCGGCGGCCGCACTGGCCTACCTGATCAACGGTCTGCTCGCCGGCATCGCGACGCAGGACAACCCGCGTCAGTTCCCGTTCTTCCTGCCCGATGGCCACGAATTCGAGCTCACGCTGATCGTGGTCGCCGCGGCGATCATCCTGATCGGCCCGGGCCGCTACGGGTTCGACGCCGGCCGCGGCTGGGCGCGTCGCCCGTTCATCGGGTCTTTCGTGGCGCTGCTGTTGGGTGTCGGCGGTGGCATCGCGGTGTGGGTGCTGCTCAACGGCGCCAATCCGTTCGGTTAGCCGTACGGGTTGGGCACCCGCCCGCCGCTGGCCTCGGTCAGCAGCGGCAGGGTCGCGAAGGTGACCGCGGGCAATCGCACGTCGCTGCCGTCCTTGAGGTGGGCCCGCGCCCACGAGGATCTGACGAACCGCAGGCCGTCGATGTCCTCCCAGCGCATCGTGGTGCTGCCCAACAGGCTGCGCGCGGTGACGGTGTCGTGGTCGGCGACCGTCCGCAACCGGACGATCAGCACCGAGAGCGCAAGTGGGATCAGCAGCAGCACAGCGGTCCAGGGCCACACCGCGACGAGCACCAGCAGGCTCAGTGCGAAGAACCCGACGGCGAAATGGGCCATCGGCGAAATGTTGATCACGACCGGTTTCACTGCGTCCGTCACTGGATCCGAAGCCACACCTGCATCATTCCATCAGCGTGAGTCATCTCTATTGCCGACTGCGCCACCAGGAATTTGACGGCTGACCTGTGCGGAGACTACCGTCGGTCGTCATGCGGAGCATGCTCGTAGTAATTCGCCGGCGCGTTGGTGCGTGATCTGGCTGAGTTCTTGAGCTTCTCGATCACCCCCGACGCGCAACCCTCGTGCAGCAGCCGAAGCTGACGGGGGTTTTTTGTTGCCCACCGATCAGCCAGACACCTTCCAACCAGAGACAGAGGACACCGTGAGCGCACCCACCACGCGACCACCGGAACCGATGGCAGCGCCCAAACCCACCAACGGCAAGCCCGCCGCCGCCAACCGGGTGGCCCCGCACGAGGTCACCGGTGCGCAGTCGGTGGTCCGGTCGCTGGAGGAACTGGGCGTCGACACCATCTTCGGCATCCCCGGCGGCGCCGTGCTGCCCGTCTATGACCCGCTGTTCGACTCCAAGAAGCTGCGCCACGTCCTGGTGCGCCACGAGCAGGGCGCCGGCCACGCCGCCAGCGGCTACGCGCACGCCACCGGCAAGGTCGGCGTCATGATGGCCACCTCGGGTCCGGGCGCCACCAACCTGGTCACCCCGCTGGCCGACGCGCAGATGGACTCGATCCCCGTCGTCGCGATCACCGGACAGGTGGGTCGCGGGCTGATCGGAACCGACGCATTCCAGGAAGCCGACATCTCCGGCATCACGATGCCGATCACCAAGCACAACTTCCTGGTTCGCGACGGCAACGACATCCCCCAGGTGATGGCCGAGGCGTTCCACATCGCCGCATCCGGGCGGCCCGGTGCGGTGCTCGTGGACATCCCCAAGGACGTGCTGCAGGGCAAGTGCACCTTCAGCTGGCCGCCGGTGATGGACCTGCCGGGCTACAAGCCCAACACCAAGCCGCACAGCCGCCAGGTCCGGGAAGCCGCCAGGCTGATCGCTGCCGCCCGCAAGCCCGTGCTCTACGTGGGCGGCGGTGTCATTCGCGGTGAGGCGACCGAGGAACTGCTGGATCTCGCCGAGCTGACCGGAATACCCGTCGTCACGACCCTGATGGCGCGCGGCGCCTTTCCGGACAGCCATCCGCAGCATCTGGGCATGCCCGGCATGCACGGCACCGTCGCGGCCGTGGCAGCGCTGCAGCGCAGCGACCTGCTGATCGCGCTCGGCACCCGTTTCGACGATCGAGTGACGGGCCAGTTGTCGTCGTTCGCCCCCGAGGCCAAGGTGATTCACGCCGACATCGACCCGGCCGAGATCGGCAAGAACCGCAACGCCGAGGTCCCGATCGTGGGGGACGTCAAGGCCGTGATCGTGGACCTGATCGCGGCACTGCGCCGCGACGGGGTGCCCGGAAACCTCAAGCTGGACGCCTGGTGGGAGTACCTGTCGGGCTTGCGCTCGACCTACCCGCTGAGCTACGGCCCGCAGAGCGACGGCAGCCTGAGCCCGGAGTACGTGATCGAGAAGCTGGGCGAAATCGCCGGGCCCGACGCGGTTTACGTCGCCGGCGTGGGTCAGCACCAGATGTGGGCCGCGCAGTTCATCAAGTACGAGAAGCCGCGTACGTGGCTCAACTCGGGCGGGCTGGGCACCATGGGCTACGCGGTCCCGGCCGCGATGGGCGCCAAGATGGCGCGTCCCGACGCCGAGGTGTGGGCCATCGACGGTGACGGCTGCTTCCAGATGACCAACCAGGAGTTGGCCACCTGTGCCGTCGAGGGCGTGCCCATCAAGGTCGCGCTGATCAACAACGGCAACCTGGGCATGGTGCGGCAGTGGCAGACGCTGTTCTACGAGAAGCGCTACAGCCAGACCGACCTGGCCACGCACAGCCAGCGCATCCCGGACTTCGTCAAGTTGGCCGACGCGTACGGCTGTGTCGGATTGCGTTGCGAGCGTGAGGAAGACGTCGAGGACGTCATCAACCAGGCCCGTGCCATCAACGACCGGCCGGTGGTGATCGACTTCGTCGTCGGCGCCGACGCGCAGGTCTGGCCGATGGTCGCCGCCGGCACCAGCAATGACGAGATCATGGCGGCGCGGGACATCCGCCCGCTGTTCGACAACGAGGACCAGGTCTGATGGCAACCACCACCCATACCCTGTCGGTTCTCGTCGAGGACAAGCCCGGTGTGCTGGCGCGCGTCGCGGCGCTGTTCTCGCGGCGCGGCTTCAACATCGAGTCGCTGGCCGTCGGCGCCACCGAGCAGAAGAACATGTCGCGGATGACCATCGTGGTGTCCGTCGAGGACTTCCCGCTCGAGCAGATCACCAAGCAGCTCAACAAGCTCATCAACGTCATCAAGATCGTTGAGCAGGACGGCGACAACTCGGTGTCCCGCGAGCTGGCCCTGATCAAGGTGCGCGCCGATGCCGGCACCCGCAGTCAGGTGATCGAGGCGGTGAACCTGTTCCGCGCCAAGGTCGTTGACGTCTCCAACGAGTCGCTGACCATCGAGGCCACCGGAACCCAGGAGAAGATCGAGGCACTGCTGCGCGTGCTGGAGCCCTACGGCGTCCGGGAGATCGTGCAGTCCGGTGTGGTGTCGCTGGCCCGTGGCCCGCGCGGCATCGGCACCGCCAAATAGCACGTCGGTACAAACATACTTCGGTACAAACACAAGGATAGGAATAAGCAAGTGGCAGTTGACATGTACTACGACGACGACGCGGACCTGTCGATCATCCAGGGCCGCAAGGTCGGCGTCATCGGTTACGGCAGCCAGGGGCACGCGCACTCGCTTTCGCTGCGCGACTCCGGCGTCGAGGTGAAAGTCGGCCTGCGCGAAGGCTCCAAGTCGCGCGAGAAGGTCGAGGAGCAGGGCCTGACGGTCGACACCCCCGCCGAGGTGGCCAAGTGGGCCGACGTCATCATGCTGCTGGCGCCCGACACCGCGCAGGCCGAGATCTTCTCCAACGAGATCGAGCCGCACCTCGAAGACGGTGACGCGCTGTTCTTCGGTCACGGTCTCAACATCCACTTCGACCTGATCAAGCCGCCGGCCAACGTCACCGTCGGCATGGTCGCCCCCAAGGGCCCCGGGCCACCTGGTGCGCCGGCAGTTCGTCGACGGCAAGGGCGTGCCCTGCCTGATCGCCATCGACCAGGACCCCAAGGGCGACGGCGAGGCGCTCGCGCTGTCCTACGCCAAGGGCATCGGCGGCACCCGCGCCGGCGTCATCAAGACGACGTTCAAGGAAGAGACCGAGACCGATCTGTTCGGCGAGCAGGCCGTGTTGTGCGGCGGCACCGAGGAATTGGTGAAGGCGGGCTTCGACATCATGGTCGAGGCGGGCTACGCGCCCGAGATGGCCTACTTCGAGGTGCTGCACGAGCTCAAGCTGATCGTCGACCTGATGTACGAGGGCGGCATCGCGCGGATGAACTACTCGGTGTCCGACACCGCGGAGTACGGCGGCTACATTTCCGGGCCGCGGGTCATCGACGAGGGCACCAAGGACCGGATGCGGGCCATCCTCAAGGACATCCAGGACGGCACCTTCGTGAAGCGGCTGGTCGCCAACGTCGAGGGCGGCAACAAGGAGCTCGAGGGGCTGCGCAAGCAGAATGCCGAGCACCCGATCGAGGTCACCGGCAAAAGCTGCGCGACCTGATGAGCTGGGTCGACCGCCCCATCACCGAAACGGCGTAGTTCTCACCACGCCGAAACAGAACTCCCTGTCGTCACCGCACGCGGTTGGCGACAGGGAGTTCTGTTTCGGCGAGTACGGGGGCGGGTCTAAGGGCCTAGCGGCGGCAGCTTCTTGATGCCGAACTCCCGCCTGAGCACCGTTCGGGCCGCGTAATAGCCCGACATACCGTGCACACCGCCGCCCGGCGGGGTCGCCGACGAACACAGATACGCGTGGGGGATCGGGGTGGCCCAGGGGTTGAGCCGCGGACTGGGCCCGGTGAGCGCGCTGACCATGTTGTTGCCGCCGACCCCGATGTCGCCGCCCACCAGGTTGGCGTTGTGGTCGGCCAGCCGTGCGGCGGGGACGGCCCGCGCGGCGACGACGACGTCGCGGAAGCCGGGCGCGAACCTCTCGAAGATCCCGATGATTTTTTCCGTCAGGTCGACGCCCGAGCCCATCGGGACGTGTGCGTACGTCCACAACGGCCGGCGGCCGGCCGAGTCGATGCGCGTCGGGATCGGCCAGGTGCGGCAGCGCCGCCAGCACCATCGGCCAGTCGGCGTGCCGGCCCGCGGCCACCTCACGCTCGGCCAGTGCCATCTGTGCCCGGGTTCCACCCATGTGCAGCGTGGGTGCCTGCGCCAACCGCTTGTCCCGCCAGGGGATCTCGCCGGAAAGCACGAAGTCCACCTTGGCGATACCGGGGCCGAACCGGTAACGGCGCAGCCGGTTGGCGTATCGCGATGGCAGCGCATCGCCGTAGATGTTCAGCAGCGCGGTGGGCGCGGTGTCGTAGAGCACCACGCCCGCCGGCGGCCGGGTCACGTCCTCGCCGAGCAGCAGTTCGCCGCCGTGGGCCCGCAGGTCGTCGATGAGCGCATCGGAGATCGACTGTGAACCGCCGACCGGGATGGGCCAGCCGACCGCGTGCCCGAGCGTCGCCAGCATCAGCCCCGCCCCCGACGACACCAGCGAGGGCATCCGCGAAATCGTATGTGCGGCAACGCCGGTGAACAACGCGCGGGCGTCCTCGCCACGCAGCAGGCTCCACGCCGGGGTGCCCTGCGCCAACAGCCGCAGCCCGCCGCGGACCGCCGTGGGCAGGTCCGACGGGAGCGACCGCTTGTCGCCGAGGAACAGGCTGAGCACGCCGTCGAGATGGTCCGCGAGCGGCCCCAGCAACGAGCGCCAGGAGGCGCCGTCGTCGAGTTCGGCGCAGGTGCGCGTCAGGTCCCGGTAGCCGATCGCGGCCGGATGGTTCGGCAGCGGGTTGGCATAGGAGATGTCCGGCACCGCCAACTGCACGCCGCGAGCGCGCAGGTCGAACTCGGCGAAGAACGGCGACGCCAGCGCCAGCGGGTGCACCGCCGAGCAGATGTCGTGCCGGACGTCGGAGAACTCGGGGTCGGGCGCTGTCCGGGCACCCCCGCCGGCTGTCGGCTGGGCCTCGATGACGCGCACCGACAAGCCCGCCCTGGCACAGATAACGGCAGCTGTCAGGCCATTGGGCCCGCTGCCGACGATGGTGACGTCCACGATGTCATTCTCCCGCCCGCCGAGAGCCGATGGCGGCCCATTAGGCTGTCCGCGTGAGTTTGCCTGTTGTATTGATCGCCGACAAACTGGCCCAGTCCACCGTTGACGCGCTGGGGGACCAGGTCGAAATCCGCTGGGTCGACGGCCCCGACCGGGAGAAGCTGCTGGCAGCGGTACCCGACGCCGAGGCGCTGCTGGTGCGCTCGGCGACCACCGTGGACGCCGAGGTGCTGGCCGCCGCGCCCAAGCTGAAGATCGTGGCGCGCGCCGGCGTGGGCCTGGACAACGTCGACGTCGACGCCGCCACCGCGCGCGGCGTGCTGGTCGTCAACGCCCCGACGTCGAACATCCACAGCGCCGCCGAGCATGCGCTGGCGCTGATGCTGTCCGCGGCCCGCCAGATTCCCGCCGCCGACGCCACGCTGCGCGAGCACACCTGGAAGCGGTCGTCGTTCTCCGGGCGCCGAGATCTACGGCAAGACCGTCGGCGTGGTGGGCCTGGGCCGGATCGGCCAGCTGGTGGCCCAGCGGCTGGCGGCCTTCGGCACCCACATCGTCGCCTACGACCCGTACGTGTCGCAGGCGCGCGCGGCTCAGCTCGGCATCGAACTGCTGGCGCTCGACGACCTGCTGGCCCGCGCCGACTTCATCTCGGTGCACCTGCCGAAGACCCCGGAGACCGCGGGCCTGATCGGCAAGGAGGCGCTGGCCAAGACCAAGCCCGGCGTGATCATCGTCAACGCCGCGCGCGGCGGTCTGATCGACGAGCAGGCGCTCGCCGACGCCATCACCAGCGGGCACGTGCGGGCGGCCGGTCTGGACGTGTTCGCCACCGAGCCGTGCACCGACAGCCCGCTGTTCGATCTGCCTCAGGTTGTCGTGACACCCCATCTGGGTGCGTCCACCGAGGAGGCCCAGGACCGGGCCGGCACCGACGTCGCGGCTTCGGTCAAGCTGGCGCTGGCCGGCGAGTTCGTGCCGGACGCGGTCAACGTCGGCGGCGGAGTCGTCGGCGAGGAGGTCGCGCCGTGGCTCGACCTGGTGCGGAAGCTGGGCGTGCTCGTCGGGGCGCTGGCCGCCGAGCCGCCGGTCTCGCTGGCCGTCCAGGTCCGCGGTGAGCTGGCATCCGAAGACGTTGAGATACTTCGGCTTTCGGCGTTGCGCGGTCTGTTCTCGGCGGTGGTCGACGAGCAGGTGACCTTCGTCAACGCGCCCGCGCTGGCGGCCGATCGCGGTGTGACGCGCCGAGCTGACCACCGCCACCGAGAGCCCCAACCACCGCAGCGTGGTCGACGTGCGCGCGGTGTACGCCGACGGTGCGTCGGTCAACGTCGCGGGCACGCTGTCCGGTCCGCAGTTGGTGGAGAAGATCGTTCAGATCAACGGCCGCAACTTCGACCTGCGCGCCGAGGGCGTCAACCTGCTCATCAACTACAGCGACCAGCCCGGCGCGCTCGGCAAGATCGGCACGCTGCTGGGCGGCGCCGAGGTCAACATCGAGGCCGCTCAGCTGAGCCAGGACGCCGACGGTGAGGGCGCCACGATCATGCTGCGCCTGGATCGCGATGTGCCCGAGGACGTCCGGGCCGCCATCGCGGCGTGCGGTCGAGGCAACGACCCTGAAAGTGGTTGACCTGTCATGAGACTCGCGATCATCGCCGGCGACGGCATCGGACCCGGAGGTGATCGAGCAGGCCGTCCGGGTGCTCGACACCGTCCTGCCCGGCGTCGAGAAGACCGAGTACGACCTGGGCGCCCGCCGCTACCACGCGACGGGAGACATCCTGCCGGACAACACGATCGAGGAACTGCGCGGCCACGACGCGATCCTGCTGGGCGCCATCGGTGACCCGTCGGTACCGCCCGGGCTGCTCGAGCGTGGACTGCTGCTCAAGCTGCGGTTCGCCCTCGACCATCACGTCAACCTGCGGCCGGGCCGGCTCTATCCGGGTGTCAGCAGCCCGCTGGCGGCGGCGCCGGAGATCGACTTCGTCGTCGTGCGGGAGGGCACCGAGGGCCCGTACACCGGCAACGGCGGAGCGCTGCGGGTGGGAACACCGCACGAGGTGGCCACCGAGGTGAGCGTGAACACCGCGTTCGGCGTGCAACGGGTGGTGCGTGATGCGTTCACCCGCGCGCAGGCCAGGCGCAAGCATCTGACGCTGGTGCACAAGACCAACGTGCTGGCGTTCGCCGGCAGTCTCTGGTCGCGGACGGTGGCCGAGGTGGGCTACGAGTTCCCCGACGTCGAGGTGGCCTACCAGCACATCGACGCCGCCACCATCCACATGGTCACCGATCCGGGGCGCTTCGATGTGATCGTCACCGACAACCTGTTCGGCGACATCATCACCGACCTCGCGGCCGCGGTGTGCGGTGGCATCGGCCTGGCGGCCAGCGGCAACATCGACGCCACCCGGACCAATCCGTCGATGTTCGAACCCGTGCACGGCAGCGCGCCGGACATCGCCGGACAGGGTCTGGCCGATCCGACCGCGGCCGTCATGAGCGTGGCCCTGCTGCTGGCGCATGTCGGCGAGGATGCCGCGGCGGCCCGGGTGGACAAGGCCGTCGAGGACCATCTGGCCACCCGCGGTGACGAGAAGTTGTCGACAGCCGAGGTGGGCGATCGGATCCTGGCCCGGCTGTAGCGCTACAGGCGCGTGTGCACCGATTCGACGGTGTACAGACGGGGTTCGAAACTGGTCGCGATCTCGGCGGCCGACCGCATGTGCACCTGGGCTTCGGGGTTGGCTTGCATGGCCGCGAACGCCTCGGCACTGTCCCACTGCGCGTAGTTGACGACGCGGGTGCGGTCGGTGCTGAGGTGGATGTTGGCCGTCCGGAACCCGGGCAGGTGCTGCATCACTTCCTCGGTGCTCCTGGTGAGCAGGGCGGCCAGTTCGTCGGCGCGCTCGGGTTCGACCGTGAAGACGTTGATCAGCGTCGCGTACGGGGCGTGCGGTGCGATGGTCGTCGTGGGCTCCGTCATGCGACTCCTAGTCATGTTTCTGGAAGCACCCTGTCATCACGCGGGGAAGCGAAGATGCCCTCTGGCGCCGGATAGTTCAGAGTGCCACTCTTGACCCAGGCAACGTGTCAAGGGGGTCGCGATGGCCATCGACGCCGGGGAGATGGCACTTGTCCACCGGGTGTTCCGGCGGGCGTTCGGCGAACTCCCGGGGCTGATCCAGCGAGTGGCGCCGGGAGATGTAGCCGGAGCGCGGGCGGTCGGCGATCACCTCGAGTTGGTGATCCTGGTGCTGCATCATCATCATTCGGCCGAGGACGATCTCCTCTGGCCGAAGCTGTACGCCCGCGTGCCCGCCGCGGCGGAACGCGTTCATCAGGTGGCGACGCAGCACGCGAAGATCGCCGCGTTGGTCGACGAGGTGGATTCGGCACGAACCGCCTGGATGCGAGAGCCGGACCGGGCGTCGGCGGCCCGCCTGGGCGACGCGGTGACCGCGCTCGGCACGGTGGTGGGGGAGCACCTCGACAACGAGGAACGGGACGTGGTGCCGCTCATCGAGCAGCACGTGAGCGCCCAAGAGTGGCAGGAGATGCTGGACCGCGGTGCGGCGTTCCTGACTCCGCGAACCGTCCGGCGCGCGTTGGTGTTCGGCGGTCTGGTGCTGGAGGCGGCGGACTCGCCGCGGCAGCGGGCGCAGTTTCTGGCCGGGTTGCCGCGGGGCCCACGGATGCTGGTGACTCTCTTCAGCGCCCGCGCGCTCGCCGCGCAGCGCCGGAAACTCGCCGGTGCGACAAGCACACGGTGATAGATTCCCGAGTCGACAGATCTGCAACAGTGTCCAGCCAGAGGTGCCGCCGTGGGTTTCGTCAATCCCGATCTGCCCCAGGTCGATGTGGTCGAGTGGCGCAAGGGCAGTCGCGCCGAGCGGGTGCGGCCGATGGCCCGCCACATCGCCGAACGCGGGATGGGCTACCCCGACGTCTTCTATCTCCTCTACCTCGTCAAGATCGGGCTGTACATCCTCGGCGGCCTCGGGTTCGCCCTTGCGACAACGGGAATCGACGGCTGGGGCAACATCGCGACATGGTGGAACGAGCCGATCGTGTTCCAGAAGGTCGTGCTGTGGTCGCTGCTGTTCGAGGTGCTCGGTCTCGGCTGCGGGTTCGGACCATTGACCGGCAAGATCATGCCGCCGATGGGCTCGCCGCTGTACTGGTTGCGGACCGGCACCATCCGGCTTCCGCCGTGGCCCGGCCGCATCCCGTTCACCACCGGTGACCGGCGCACGGTCGTCGAGGTGGTGCTCTACGCCGCGCTGCTGTTGGCGACGCTGTACGCGCTGTTGTCGAACGGCGCCGGGGCCGTGCCGGAACTGGGCACCTCGGTGGGGCTGATCCCGACGTGGAAGGTCGCACTCGTGGTCGCCATCCTCGCCGTGGTCGGGTTGCGCGACAAGCTGATCTTCCTGGCGGCGCGCGGCGAGGTGTACGGCACGTTGGCGCTGACGTTCCTGTTCCCGGGAGTGACGATGATCGTCGCCGCCAAGCTCGTGATGCTGGCGATCTGGCTGGGCGCGGCGACGTCGAAGATCAACCACCACTTCCCGTTCGTCGTCGCGACGATGATGTCGAACAATCCGCTGCTGCGTTCGAAGCGGTTGCGGCGTCTGCTGTTCCGGCGCTTTCCCGACGATCTGCAACCCGGTTGGATTCCCAACCTGCTGGCGCACGGCGGCACGGTCATCGAGTTCGGGGTGCCGCTGGTGCTGTTCTTCTCCCGGGGCGGAGTGGTCACCTATGTGGCCGCGGCGGTGATGATCATCTTCCACCTGGTGATCCTGACGTCGATTCCGCTGGGCGTGCCGCTGGAGTGGAACGTGTACATGATTTTCGCCATCGCAACGCTTTTCGTCGACAAGGCCGGCTTCGGGCTCGGCGACCTCTCGTCGCCGTGGGTGTGGGCCGTCGCCGCATTGATGGCCGTGGTGGTCACGACGGTGGTGATCGGGAATCTGTATCCGCGCCGGGTGTCGTTTCTGCCCGGAATGCGCTACTACGCCGGCAACTGGGACGTGTCGGTGTGGTGTCTGACCGAGTCGGCCAGCCAGAAGATCGCCGAGCAGCGGATCGGCCTGGGCTTGTTGCCGCACAAGCAGATCGAGAAGTTCTACGGCGCCGACGACGCCGATGTGCCCAAGGAACTCGCGCTGGCATTCCGGGTGATGTTCGCGAACGGCCGGGCACTGTTGACGCTGCTGAACCGCGTCATCCCGGCCGGCCGCGAAGACGACTACGCCATCGTCGAGGGGGAGCAGTTCTGCGCCTACGCGGTGGGCTGGAATTTCGGCGACGGCCATCTGCACAACGAACAGCTGATCGCCGCGCTGCAGAGCCGCTGCCACTTCGAGCCGGGCGAGGTCCGGGTGATCCTCGTCGACGGCCAGCCGATCCATAAGCAGTCACACGAATACCGGCTGGTCGATGCGGCCACGGGGGAGTTCGAGCGCGGCACCTTCCGGGTCGCCGACACCTGCGCCCGGCAGCCGTGGGAGGACGACGTGCCGGTGCAGGTGCATTCGCGGTAGATTGCTCGATAACCCTGTGGTTCAAGGTGATTCGACGTCCCTGTCGGGGGGATGAGTTGGTGGGGAGGGAGCGCTAGGGCATGGCTGGAAGGGGATTGGCTATGTGTGTGTTTGGTGATGTGCTGCAAGCAAGCCACACCAGAAGAGGGGGGCCAACTGTGCAGGTAAGAGAGCTTTATCTGATACAGCTTGGCGGTGGTGGCGACACTGTAGGAATAGTCGTTGCGCCATCGGCGCGGCTGACTGTAACTACAGCGGCGGGAGCACGCTTTGCGCGAGCGGCACAGTCGGAGCAGCTCCGGCGCGCCTACGACCTCCCGGCTTATGACGTATCGTGCGTTGGACCTCCGACTTGCGACTATTACGACAACTACGACCTGGCAATATCTCGATCCCCGACAGACCTAACAGGCCCGGCGGCGGAGGCGGTATCGGCGGCGGTGGCGGGATCGGCCGCGTTAGGCAGCCTGAACCTATTCGCATCTACGTGAAGGAGTCCCGACATGTTGCTCAATGCCGTCTGGCGCGTCACGCGGTTGTCGGTGCGATCGGCGCCGGTGCAGTCGCCGGTGCGATATTCGCCGCGGCCCCGTCGCGCTGGCCGATACCCCTCCCAACTGCACCGCGGCGGACCGGGCGGGCGTAGCGGCAGGTGTCTCCACCGCGAGTCCGTCATCCTGTTAATGCGGAGTGGACAACTTCGTACCGGACTCGCCGGCCAGCCGCGTGACGAGATCCGGAACCTGGTGCAGGACTACCTGGACGCCAATCCGCAGACTAGAGCTGAGATCCAGGGCATCCGTCAGCCGCTGGCTGACCTTCGGAACCGCTGCGGCATCGACACCGTGCCTGCGCCTTAGGCTCTCAAGAGCGGCCACCGACCGCCGCTTGCGCCGATCACCCTGTTGTTCAAGGTGATTCGTCATCTTTATCGGGTGGGTTCAGGTACCTCTCCGGGTGGTGGTAGTTGTTGGTGCCGCCGGGCAGTTGCGGTTGGGGTGGCGGTATCCATTCGGTGTGGCCGTAGGCGTTCTTGCGGGTGGTCCAGCCGCCGTTGGTGACGAGTTTGTGGTGGCAGGGGCAGCCGAAGGTGAGGTCGTCGATGTTGGTCAGGCCGCCGTTGGCCCAGTCACAGGTGGCGTGGTGGACCTGGGTCATGTAGCCGGGCATGTCGCAGCCCGGGAAACTGCAGCCGCGTTCTTTGGCGTGCAGCACAATTCGTTGTCCGGGTGAGGCGGTGCGCCGGGTGCGGCCCAACCACAGGGGGAGTTCGGTCGCGCCGTCGAAGATGGCGAGGTAGTGGTTGGCGTGGGTGGCCATCCGGATGACGTCGGCCATGGGCAGCAGGGTGCCGCCGCCGGTGTGGGCCTTGCCGGTGCCGGCCTGCAGTTCCTGCAGGGTGGCGGTGACGATGACGGTGACCGGAAGCCCGTTGTGGTGACCGAGTTGTCCGGAGGCCAGCATCGCGCGCGCCACCGCCGAGAGTGCGTCATGGCGGCGTTGGGCGGGGCTGCGGGTATCGCGTTCGGCGACCTGAGGATCGGGTTCGCCGTCGACGCAGGGGCTTTCATCGTTGGGGTTGCATTTTCCGGGGGCGGCCCAGGCGGCCAGGATGGCGTCGAGTTCGGCGCGCAGCGCGGGGGTGGCCCACAGGACGCCCTTGCTCATGCCGTCGCAGTCCTGGTGGCTCCAGGTGAAGCCGCGGCGGCGGGCCCGGTCGGTGTCGGTGTAGTCGTCTTCGTGGCCCATGAAGGCCAGCAGATGGTCGGCGGCTTTGCGCAGTTCGTCGGGTCGCAGCCGGGTGGCGATGTCGGCGAGGAATTGTTCGGCGCGGTCGCGTTCGTCGGCGGGGATGTTGGCGGGCAGTTTGTGGAAGAAGCGGTGGATCTCGCGGACGTGGGTGCGGTCCAGCGCGCCGCGCGCACCGCGGCGGCGGTGGCCGGGAACCGTGGCGGTAGTGGTTCGCCGGTGATCGCGGTGCGGGTGGCGGTGTCTTCGGCGTCGCGGATGCGGCGGTTGGCTTCGGGTTTGGTGATGCGGGTGACGCGGGCCAGGGTGCTGGTCAGGCCATCGCCGAGTTCGGCGTGGGTGGCTTCGCGTTGCAGTCCGGCGATCAGCTGGTTCTCGACGCCGGCCAGTTGGCGGTCGACGGCGGTGATCGCCGTCAAGCGGCCAGTCGTTGACCGGTGTCCAGGGTGTCCAACCGGGAGCCGGCCAGGGCGGTGACCGCCGCCTGCACCGCGCCAGCGCCTCGTCGGGATGTGCGGGTGTCGAACACATGTATGAATCATATGACTGAACACCGACAGGAATCGCCACCCGCGGCAGAGAAACAAAAGTGACACAAGGGATTTCAGCGCATCAGCGGCGAGGGCCAATATTCGCAGCTAGAGCACGACCTGTGGATGAGATCCGAACTGTGGACAGTTAGGGTCGGACATGACTGCGACCGAGGACTCAAAGGCGTTGATGTGCCGGATCACCGAGGAGATCTGGAACAACGGCCGCGTCGAACTGATCGACGAACTCATCGCCGAAGACTTCGTCGATCACGTCGGCATGCCCGGTATCGACGGGAATGGCCGCGCGAGGTACCGGGCGAGCATCGAGTTAGACGCGGGCAGCGTTTACCGACTTCAGAACGGTCAGGCCGCCGAACGGTGGGGAATTACGGACGATCTCGCGATCATGCGGCAACTCGGGATCCTGGGCTGACGAAATGCGTCTCGAACGAATCCATCACGCGGCGATCATCTGTTCGGATTACGCCGTCTCCAAACGGTTTTACACGGAGACGCTCGGGCTACCCGTTGTCCGTGAGGTCCACCGCAGTGAACGGGATTCCTACAAGCTCGACCTGGCGCTTCCCGACGGTGCGCAGATCGAGCTCTTCTCCTCCCCGACCCGCCCCCGCGCCCGAACCAGCCCGAGGCCCAGGGCCTGCGCCATCTGGCTTTCGCGACCCCTGACCTCGACGAGGCCGTGCGCGAACTGGAGTCCAAGGGCGTCTTCGTGGAGCCCGTCCGCGTCGACGAGCACACCGGCCGGCGCTTCACGTTCTTCGCCGACCCGGATGGTCTGCCATTGGAGTTGTACGAGGAGTGAGGGTCACGGATGACGCAACGGATCGGCGTGCACCGGAACCAAAGGCAGTGCCACCACCGGGAACAGCGCGCACACCGCGAAGGCCAGGGGAAAACCGGCCGCGGTGATCAGGGCGCCGAACAGCGGGCGGCGCGAAACCGGCGGTGAGCAGCTGGCTGGTGTTCTGGATGCCCAGCGCGCGCCCGCTCCAGAACGGTCCGGCGATCTCGGCGATCGCGGTGAACGCCAAGCCGTTGTCCAACACGGTGATCACCGAGGCGACCACCATCATGGCCGCGGCCAGCGGTGAGTGCAGATGGTCGGTCAGCGCCAGCAGCCCCATCGACGCCGCGGCGGCGACGGCGATCATGCGGACCGGGTCGCAGCCGCGAGCCCACCAGGTCGGACCAGCGTCCGGCCGCGATCCGGCCTGCCGCGCCGAGCAACTGGGCGATGGTCACCAGCGCGCCCGCCGACGCCGCGGACCAGCCACGGTCGGTCATCAGCCACACCAGCATGAACGTCCACACCAGCACTGCGGGACCACCAGCAGCACCGACACCGCGTGGATGCGCCACAGCATCGACGAGCCGCGGTACGGGTTGGCCAGATCGTCGGGTCGGCCTCGGCGCGCGGCGGCCGCGGCGGATCGATGATGCCGATGGCGCATGACGACCGCCGCCACCGCGCACACGACGGCGGGAAACAGCAGCGCCACCGAACGCCGTGGTCTCGGCCAGGCGGGGAATCACCAAGGCGCCCAGGGCGATTCCCAGCGGCTGGGCGGTCTGCCGGATCCCCATCACCAACCCGCGCTGCTCTGGCGGGAACCAGCCGACCACCAGTCGGCCACTGGCGGAGTTGCTGCTGGCCGCGGCCATGCCGCCGAGGAACAGGAAGGCGCCGACGGCCGACCAGCGAGTCCATCGACGCCGCCGCAAAGGCCGCAGCCGCGGTCAGCGCCGAGCCGACGGCCAGCACGAACCGCTCGCCGACGCGGTCCACCAGGTAGCCCCAGGCGATCAGCGTCACGCACCATGCCGAAGCTGGGCATCGACGACAGCAGGCCGGCCTTCGCCAGGTCGGGGCCGCGTTTGGTGTCCAGCGTCGGGATGAGGAACGCGACGCCGTTGATGAAGACGTTCGCGCACAACGTCGGCTCGAGCGCGATCGCCAGCATCGACCAGCGCCGCGCGGTGCTGATCCGGGCGCGGACATCCCGCCATGGTTCCACGACGTCTCAGAATGCTGAATGCAGTTCCAATACATGAGACATCTAACCGGCAGCGGCCGGCGGGTCGGCCGCGTACCGGCTACCCGTTTCGGACGGCCGTCATCCGTGCACCCGGATTGCGCCCGATAGGCTGAACGAATGCGCCTTGGTCGAATCGCCAGCCCCGACGGTGTCGCCTTCGTCAGCATCGAAGGGGACCCGGACCGAGGCCAGGTGTGCACGAGAGATCGCCGAGCATCCGTTCGGCACACCGACGTTCACCGGCCGGTCCTGGCCGCTGGCCGATGTGCGGCTGCTGGCGCCGATCCTGGCCAGCAAGGTGGTCTGCATCGGCAAGAACTACGCCGCCCACGTCGCCGAGATGGGCGGCGGAGGCGCCGGAGGATCCGGTGATCTTCCTCAAGCCCAACACCGCGATCATCGGGCCGAACGTGCCGATCCGGTTGCCCGCCGACGCCGATCCCGGTGCACTACGAGGGCGAGCTGGCCGTGGTGATCGGCCGGCCGTGCAAGGACGTCCCGGCCGCCCGGGCCGCCGAGAACATCCTGGGCTACACCATCGCCAACGACGTGTCGGCGCGCGATCAACAGCAGGAGGACGGCCAGTGGACCCGGGCCAAGGGGCACGACACCTTCTGCCCGGTCGGGCCGTGGATCGTCACCGACCTCGACCCGGCCGATCTGGATCTCCGCACCGAGGTCAACGGCGAGGTGCGTCAAGCAGCACAGCCGGACCTCGCTGATGATCCACGACATCGGCGCCGATCATCGAGTGGATCTCGGCGGTGATGACGCTGCTGCCCGGCGATCTCATCCTCACCGGCACCCCCGAGGGCGTCGGGCCGATCGAGGACGGCGACACCGTCAGCATCACCGTCGAGGGCATCGGAACGCTCACCAATCCCGTTGTCCGCAAAGGAAAGTCGTGACGCATCCGCAACAGATCGACGTCCGCGTCCGGTTCTGCCCGTCGCCGACCGGCACGCCGCACGTCGGCTTGATCCGCACCGCCCTGTTCAACTGGGCCTACGCCCGGCACACCGGCGGCAACCTTCGTCTTCCGCATCGAGGACACCGACGCCGCGCGCGACAGCGAGGAGAGCTACTGGCGCTGCTCGACGCGCTGCGCTGGCTCGGACTGGACTGGGACGAGGGCCCCGAGGTCGGCGGCCCGCACGCGCCGTACCGGCAGTCGCAGCGCGGCGACATCTACCGCGACGTGGTCGACGCAGCTGCTGGCGGCCGGCGAGGTCTACGAGGCTTCTCGACGCCGGAGGAGATCGAGGCCCGCAACGTGGCCGCCGGCCGCGATCCCAAGCTGGGCTACGACAACTTCGACCGCGACCTGACCGACGCAGCAGCGGGCCGTCTACCGCGCCGAGGGCCGCAACCCGGTGGTGCGGCTGCGGATGCCCGACGCCGACCTCGACTTGGCACGACCTGGTGCGCGGCGACGACGACGTTCCC
Organism: uncultured Actinomycetota bacterium; assembly: GCA_963779655.1. Classification (GTDB taxonomy): domain Bacteria; phylum Actinomycetota; class Actinomycetes; order Mycobacteriales; family Mycobacteriaceae; genus Mycobacterium. Next base: position 228,426 of record CAVZZD010000019.1, read on the forward strand.
GGCCGGCACGGTTCCCGACTTCGCGCTGACCCGCGGCAACGGAGATCCGCTGTACACGTTGGTCAATCCGGTCGACGACGCGCTGATGGGGATCACCCACGTGCTGCGCGGCGAGGACCTGCTCCCGTCGACGCCGCGCCAGATCGCGCTGTACCAGGCGCTGATCCGCATCGGCGTGGCCGAGCGCGATCCCGCGGTTCGGCCACCTGCCAACGTTCTGGGCGAGGGCAACAAGAAGCTGTCCAAGCGCGACCCGCAGTCGAACCTGTTCCTCCACCGCGACCGCGGCTTCATCCCCGAGGGCCTGCTGAACTACCTGGCGCTGCTGGGCTGGTCGATCGCCGACGACCGCGACGTGTTCAGCCTCGACGAGATGGTCGCCGCGTTCGACGTCGTCGACGTCAACTCCAATCCGGCCCGCTTCGACCAGAAGAAGGCCGAGGCGATCAACGGCGACCACATCCGGCTGCTCGACCGAGGACGACTTCACCGCACGGCTGCGCGACTACTTCGCCGCGCACGGCCACCACACCGGCCTCGACGACGCCGGCTTCGCCGACGCGGCCAGGCTGGTGCAGACCCGCATCGTGGTGCTGGGCGACGCGTGGGGCCTGCTGAAGTTCCTCAACGACGACGAGTACGCGCTGGATCCGAAGGCCGCCGCCAAGGAGCTGGGCCCCGATGCGGCGCCCGTGCTGGACGCGGCGATCGCCGCGCTGGAGACGGTGTCGGACTGGACCACCGCGAACATCGAGGCGGCGCTGAAGGCCGCTCTGATGGACGGCCTGGAGCTCAAGCCGCGCAAGGCGTTCGGCCCGATCCGGGTCGCCGCCACCGGCGCGACGATCAGCCCGCCGCTGTTCGAGTCGCTGGAGCTGCTGGGCCGCGAGCGCAGCCTGGACGCGGCTTGCGGGCCGCCCGAGGCGGCGCTCGGTAGGCGCGTGCGAACATGCACGGCCGAATCTTTGGTAGTCTGCTCGTCGGCCCGACAACGGCTGGCAACGCAGTGCGCCTGAACCGCGCGAGTCGACCGAGAAAGGCTTCTGACCAGCGGTTATAGGTGGCCAATGGGGTATGGTGTAATTGGCAACACAGCTGATTCTGGTTCAGCCATTCTAGGTTCGAGTCCTGGTACCCCAGCAAAATCGGTCCGCTCGCAAGCGATTAGGTCGGGCGTTCCGGTTGAGCTATGCTGACAACCCGGATCGCCGGCATCGGGCGATCATGGATTGGTTCTGGCCCCGTCGTCTAGCGGCCTAGGACGCCGCCCTCTCACGGCGGTAGCGTGGGTTCGAATCCCATCGGGGCTACCAATCACAATCCCGCGTCGTCGACCGCCGCGCCGGCGCCGGGCCGAGAAGAATTGCTGCGGACGAACCTGCTGCGGACGAACAATGAAACAGCGGGCCCGGCTGGTGCTTTGCCTTGCGGTGGCGCTGCTGGTCGTGCTGTCGACGGACCTACCGCGGGTTTCCGCGCCGGCTCATCCGGCGACGATCTCAGGTCCTTACATGTCGTTACTGGCCAGTTCCAGCGATCTGGGTCCGTCACAGCAAGGTGATGCGCAACTCACCGTGACGCTGCCCGCGTCGACACGGCCCGAGGCCCTGTTCACGTGGGCGAACACGCTGGGGACTCTCGGTGCGATGGCGCCCAGATGACGCCTGGGCGGTCGTCAAGGCGCCGCCCAGGATCTGGCTGAAGGCTTCGACGTTCCGGTCCACGACTACCGGGGCCGCAAGGGGCAGGTGTTCTACGCGTCCCGCAGCAGCCCTCGGTGCCGGTGCCGCTGCGCGATGCTGTCACCGGCGTGGGCCGCGTCCTGGGATACAGCCCACACCATCTGGCCAGGCCGTGGATCTTTCCGCTCGACGTGCCCCGACAGGGGCTGACGCCCGAGACGTTGCTGACCGCATACAACGCGACTCCACTGGCCGAGGCGGGCTTCACCGGCAAGGGCTCGACCATCGTCTTCTTCGAGTTCGACGGTTACGACCAGACCGATCTCGACGCCTACGCACAGATGACCGGGTTGCCGACGTTCACCCCGATACTGATCGGCGGTCAGCCGGGCCCGGCGCACGGTGAGACGGTGATGGACCTCGAAGTGGCGCACGCGATAGCTCCAGACGCCCAACTGGTGGTGGTCAACGCCCTGCCGACCGTCCAGGGGGACGGGACCTACGAGAAGATCGGGCAGCTGTTCGAGTCGGTGGATCGCCAGTTCCCGGGAGCGGTGTGGAGCCTGTCGATCGGATGGGGGTGCGAAGCTCTGGTCAATGCGGCCGACCTCGCTCCCGTACGGTCTGCTCTGGCCAAGGTCCACGAACATGGCACGGCCGTCTTCGACGCGAGCGGTGATACGGGTGGTCTGGAGTGCAAAGGCGGCGAGGAATGGTCGTCACCGCCAGGCCCGAACGATATCGGCGTGGACGCCGTCGCTTCGCTGCCGGAGATGACCTCGGTCGGAGGAACCACCCTGTCGACCGACACCCAGGGGCGGTGGCTTTCCGAGGCGGCCTGGACCGACGGGCCGATGTCCCAGGGCACCAGCGGGGGAGTCTCAACGTTGTTCGCCCGCCCCGCATTCCAGAAGGAGGTATCGGCGAATCGCGATTCAGCGCACCGCCTGGTTCCCGATGTCGCTGCCGTTGCCGACCCGTTCACAGGAGTTCGGATCGTGTACCAACAGGAGCCGAGAATCGGCGGCGGTACCTCACAGGCCGCGCCGATCTGGGCCGGGCTGACGGTACTGATGAACCAGTATCTGCAGGCGAATGGCGCGAAGCCGGTCGGCGATATCAACCCCCTTCTCTACCGGGTTGCGACGGGTTCGAAGCTGCCCGGATTCCGCGATGTGAGTCTTGGCGGCAACGCCGTCGACGTCTCCGCTCCCGGGTATGACCTGTTGAGCGGGCTCGGCAGCCCCAACGCCGCGAACCTTGCTCGCAATCTCTTCGATCTTCAGTACGTGGATGCGCTCCCATGACCGGCACCCGTTCCCTCTCCGACGGGTAGTCGGTGTCGACCGTCCACTGCCGGGCGTGTGGCGCCGACGTGCCTGCCGGCGTGTTCTGCGGGTCCTGCGGCGTCGGTCTGTCCGCGCAGCGCCGACACGGGCGGGACAGGTTGCGGCTTGGCAACTACGCTGTGGCGCCGCGGGAGGGTGTTCTTCGGCCCGCACTGGTGAGTTCGCTGTTTCCGCATCTTCCGCGTCGGTCGCGAGCACGGTACCGGGTCGGATTGGTTGTCCTGCTGGTGGCCTTGGTCGGATTCGCTGTGCTCCGGTGGCAGGCGCCGATGATCGCGACCGCCGCGTTCGGATTTCCGGCGTTGTTCGTCATCTACCTGCGCGAGAGCGGCGTTCGCCGCGACATCCCGATGCGCGACGTCGTCCTGGCTGCGGTTGTCGGCGTTGGGCTCGGTGTCGGTTGGGCGTGGATCGCGGGCTTTGTGTTCGCCGACGGGTATGGCGCCGCGCTCGTTGTCGAGACGGGCATCGGACACACACTCCTGTACGGACTGGCCATCCCGATCGGCGAGGCGCTCCTCATGCTCGTCCCCGCGCTGGTGGTGCGAGTCTTGGACAAGGCGACCCGCGAGTCACTCGACGGATTCCTGATCGGGGCTCTGGGTGCGACCGCCTTCACCGCGGCGGCGACCCTGACGCTGCTGGCGCCGCAGTTGGCGACGGGGCTGGTGGCCGAGGACCGATCGCTCGGCGGGCTCGTCGTCGAGGCAGGTATCCAGGGTGTGGCCATGCCTCTGGTCAGCGTGGCGGTCGGCGGCATGTTCGGCGTCGCACTGTGGTTCGCCCCGCCCGCCGCCGCTTCGCACCGGCAGCGCGGTCCCGTGCTGGCGGCGGTGGTGGTCGTTATCGGGCTGTTCGTCGGATTGGGGCTGCTGGACGTCTCACCGTTCTCGAACAGCCTGTACCTGGGTGGCTACCTGCTGATCGCGGTTTTGGCGTCGCTTGCGTTGAGGATCGCACTTCAGGCCGCCTTGCTTTACGAAGCGCACGTCGATCCGAGCCGGGACGAGCAATTGCTCTGCGCGGATTGCGATCACGTCGTGCCCCGGATGGGCTTCTGCCCGAACTGCGGGGTGGCCACGCGTGCGGCGTCTCCCGGGCCACACACGGCGGAGCCGATGCGGCGTGGCACCCGCACCCGTGTGTTGCCGACGATGTGCGCCGGTGTCGGCGTGGCGGCCTTGGTCGCCGTCGGTGTGTCGGTGCTGATCACTCCTGCCACCGAACACTATGTGTGCCCGCCTGATTGCGGTCGGCCCCCGTTGGGGATCCCGGTTGAAACCAATCCGCGCTTCACTCCTGAGAACGGCGCATTCTCGGTCTCCTATCCCGGCGAGGGCACGGCGTACAAAGCCACCTTCAGACCGGACGGGGTGGTGCTGGATTTCGCTGCCGGCGATACGGGCACCCTGGCACTGCTCGGCGAGCCTGCGCGGGATCGCACACCGCAGCAGATCGTCAAGGAGTTGATCAAGAAGAACTACCCCAATGCCACTGTTGAGTATGAGATCCCCAACGCGTCGGTCGGATACCAACCCGGGTATGGCGTCGTCGCCGACGACTACCCGCAGAACTCCAATGGCAGGTACATCAGGCTCCGGGCGCTGGTCATGGTTGCGGTCAAGCACGATTATGCGCTGATCGCCGCCGCGGTCGGCCCGTATCACAAGTTCAGCCCCGACTTCGGCAGCGGCCACCCCTCGGGAGCCAACCTCGAACTCGCTTTGGACATGGGCAAGTACGTGAACAGTTTCAAGTGGCGCGGTGATCGCTACGGCCGGCCCGCTGACCGGTCGCGAATGATGTTGTCCCGCGGGCTTACTTCGGCGCCGTCGAACCGGACATCGGCATCGCCGGCATGCCGAGCTTGCGGTGGTCCCACGACCGCGTCCGGTCGGTGATCAACCGCGCACCGACGCGCTTGTTCATCATCATGTCGACGACCGGCTTCATCTCGTCGGTGTACGGGCCGGTGTAGCGCTCCCACACGCTGACGCCGACGCGGCAGATCGTGTCGGGGTCGTCGACGATCTCCGCGGTGCCCTCGAAGGAGACGCCGCGCAGCGTGTCGTAGGTGTCGCCGTCCTCGATCATGAACGTGAACCGCGGGTCGCGGCGCAGGTTCACGGCCTTCTGCGACTTGGTCTTGGTCTCGAACCAGATCTCGCCGTCGATGACGCCGTACCACATGGCGACCAGGTGCGGCTGGCCGTCGGTCCGATCGTGGCCAGTGTGCCGGTGCGGCTGTTCGTGACGAAATCGGTGATCTCGTCGTCGGACATGACGATCTGCGAGCGCTGCTTGCTTCCCATGGCCGTCAGTGTCTCAGTCGATCAGCGGCATCGCGTGCGCGGGTCAGGCCGGGCCGCGGGCCGTAGGATCTGCGGTGTGTCCGGCCAATTACGGCGCAGCCTCGGTGTTTTCGACGCGGTCGTCGATCGGGCTGGGCTCGATGATCGGCGCCGGCGTCTTCGCGGCGTTGGCCCGGCGGCGCGCGGCGGCCGGGTCCGGGCTGCTGATCGGGCTGGCGCTGGCCGCCGTCGTCGCCTTCTGCAACGCGACGTCCTCGGCCCGGCTGGCGGCCTGTACCCGGAGTCCGGCGGCACCTACGTCTACGGCCGGGAGCGGCTCGGCGATTCTGGGGCTACCTGGCCGGCTGGGGTTTCGTGGTCGGCAAGACCGCAAGCTGCGCGGCGATGGCGCTGACCGTCGGGGTGTACCCGTGGCCGGCGCACGCGCACGCGGTCGCCGTGGCCGCCGTCGTCGCGCTGACCGCGGTGAACTGCGCGGCGTCAGCAAGTCGGCGCGGCTGACCCGCGTGATCGTGGTCGCGGTGCTGGCCGTGCTCGCCGCCGTCGTGGTCGCGGTGCTCGGCCGGCGCCGCGCGGCCCGCGCCGGCTGGCACTCGACGCCGCGGCTCGGTCGCGCGGGGTCCTGCAGGCCGCCGGGCTGCTGTTCTTCGCCTTCGCCGGCTACGCCCGCATCGCCACCCTGGGCGAGGAGGTCCGCGACCCGGCGCGGACGATCCCCCGCGCGATCCCGCTGGCGCTTGGTCGTGCTGGCGGTCTATGCGGTCGTCGCCGTGGCGGTGCTCGCCGCGCTCGGGCCGGACCGGCTCGCCGCTCGGCCGCGCCGCTGGCGGACGTGGTGCCGCGGCCGGGGTGGCCGGGCTGGCCCGGTGGTCCGGGTCGGCGCCGCGGTCGCGGCGCTGGGCTCGCTGCTGGCGCTGATCCTGGGCGTGTCGCGCACGATGCTGGCGATGGCCCGCGACCGTGACCTGCCGACGCGCTGGCCGCCGTGCACCCGCGTTCGCGGTGCCGCACCGGGCCGAACTGGCGGTCGGCGCCGTGGTCGTCGTGCTGGCTGCCGTCGCCGATCTGCGCGGCGCGATCGGCTTCTCGTCGTTCGCCGTGCTGGTGTACTACGCGATCGCCAACGCGTCGGCGCTCACCCTGCGCTCCGCGGAGGGAGCGCCACCGCGGGTCATTCCGGTATGCGGGGCGATGGGTTGTGTGCTGCTGGCTGTCGCGCTGCCGCTGCCGTCGGTGCTCGCCGGTACCGCGGTGCTGCTGGTGGGGGCCATCGGATACGTCGTGCAAGCGGGCATGCGCCGCAC
>CAVZZD010000020.1:0-190344 GCA_963779655.1 uncultured Actinomycetota bacterium
CCTGCCGGTTTTTCAAGAACCCGGCGGCCCGCGTGTAGCGGTTGTTGGCGCCGTTGTCCCCCGGCTCGTCGCGGTTCAATTCCATCCGCACAAGATTCGCCGGATGAAGCTTGTAGAGCCGGTTTTGCAAGTCGGGATCGATCACGTCATACGGGGGGCAAATGACGTTCGACAAATTGCCGACGTGCTTGAGGTCGTGCGCAGGCCAAGAAGGCCGTGATGGTGGGCATCGCAGTGGGTTTGGGGTTCGTGGTTCAGGGTTCCGTGGCGAGTGATTCTCCGATCAACCGCTCAGTTCTTGTTGCGAGCTATCGGCAAGCGTGCGGCTACTCCACAGGCGCAGGTAATCGAGGTCGAGCTTGCCCCGCTGTACCCATAGAATGCCGCACGTCCTGTAGGTCCTTCACTCGATGGAATGCCATTTTCAGCAGGATCATGTCTTCTGCGGTCGTAATAGAGATTTCCCGATTGCCGATAGAAAGCTCGACTGCACGACGAAGAATTTCGTTCTGAAGCGGAACGATGGGAAGAAATAGTTCAATCCGGATCGAATCGCGAAAACATTCGATGAGTTCCGTTCTAGGGCCGACTGACGCAGTTCGCCTGCCGAAATATCGATGGGTTTCCCCACTGGGTCGCAAAGGCGGCAACCAAGACTATAAAGCGCGTCGGCAAAATCTCCGATATTTCAACGCCGGAATCGCTATCAGACAGTCGACATCGACGGTCGTGCACACGATTCCCCAGTAATTGGTCGCCGCGGCGCCCCGACCGCATAGGCATACTCAACCGATCAAAACTGTTCGCTAGGTCCGAGACGAGCTTTATCAAGTCGGACATTTGAATTCAGCTAATGCCTCGTCGGCGAATCTGCGCAACCAAGGTTCCGGCCGTGGGTGCGAGTTTCAGTGCGATCATTGATCGCCGGTGCCGCTCGTCTGCGGAAAGCGATGCCGTATGCATCCACTGCATCCATCAAATCAGCGAACATTGCTATCCGCTGTTGGGGCGTTTTACCTTCGCTGCTCGAGCGGCGTCGCGGGCAATTCCGTTGGCTTGGGAACTGTCGAGCGATTCTTGGCTTCTCTTCAACATCGAATTCATCCGCGACACCGAATCCTAATACCGATAATACGCCGGCTTAAACGGCCCCTCGGCGGGAATGCCCAGGTAGTCGGCCTGCTGTGTGGTGAGCTTGGTCAGTTTGACGCCGAGCTTCTCCAAGTGCAGCCGGGCCACTTCTTCGTCCATTTCCTTGGGCAGCATGTGCACGCCCAGCGGGAACTTCTCCGGCTCGGTCCACAGCGCGATTTGGGCCAGCACCTGGTTCGTGAAGCTGTTGCTCATCACGAACGACGGATGGCCGGTCGCGCAGCCGAGGTTCACCAGCCGGCCTTCGGCCAGCACGATGATCGAGCGGCCGTTGGGGAACGTGTAGCGATCGACCTGCGGCTTGATTTCGAGCTTCTTCACGTTCTTCTGGCCGTTCAGCCAGGCCATGTCGATTTCCAAATCGAAGTGCCCGATGTTGCAAACGATCGCGTCGTTCTGCATCGCCTGCATGTGCGGGCCCATGATGACGTCGCGGCAGCCGGTGGCCGTGACGAAGATGTTGCCGCGCGCGGCGGCGTCTTCCATCGTCGTGACTTCGTAGCCTTCCATCGCGGCCTGCAGGGCGCAGATCGGATCGACTTCGGTGACGATCACCCGTGCTCCCAGCGACTTCATCGCATGGGCACATCCCTTGCCGACATCGCCGTAGCCGGCCACGACGACCACCTTGCCGGCCACCATCACGTCGGTGGCCCGCTTGATGCCGTCGGCCAGCGATTCGCGGCAGCCGTACAGGTTGTCGAACTTGCTCTTCGTGACCGAGTCGTTCACGTTGATGGCCGGCACCTTCAACTCGCCGCGTTCGTGCATCTGGTAAAGGCGATGCACGCCGGTCGTGGTTTCTTCGCTCAGCCCGCGAATGCCGGCGAGCAGTTCGGGATACTTCTGATGAACCATCGCGGTCAGGTCGCCGCCGTCGTCGAGAATCAAGTTCAGCGGCTGGCCGTCGGGGAAGAACAGTGTCTGCTCGATGCACCAATCGAACTCCTCGGTCGTTTCCCCTTTCCAGGCGTACACGGGAAAGCCGGCCTTGGCGATGGCGGCCGCGGCGTGATCCTGCGTCGAGAAAATATTGCAACTGCTCCAGGTGACTTGGGCCCCCAGTTCGTGCAGCGTTTCGATCAGCACCGCCGTTTGAATGGTCATGTGCAAGCAGCCGGCGATGCGCGAGCCGGCCAGCGGCTTCGACTTGCCGTACTTGCGGCGCAGTGCCATCAGGCCAGGCATTTCGTTCTCGGCCAGCATGATTTCCTTGCGACCCCAATCGGCGAGCTTCAAATCGGCAACTTTGTACGGCAGTTTTTTCGCTTCGACAACGGACACGGCAATCTCCTAGCTAGTCGGAATAATCGTCACAGATGACAAGGTTAAGACTTTGGTTCCCTAGGCAAACGAACCTACCATGTTAGGCGGCAACAGGCACTTTCGCAAGTTCATCGCACTTGCATATTCCAGGCGGTGAACGCAGCCAGGCTTTCGACCGCTTTAGTGCCAGACAAGACATTAGCGCTCGCTGCCAAAAGTGTACGCTTTACGGGCGGCCGCGACAAACGAAGTAATGAGCGACTCGCTTTTCTTGCGAGGCGAAATTTCGACTCCGCTGGCCGTATCAACCGCCTCGGGATGAACCGCTGCGATGGCGGTGCCGACATTGTCCGCCGTCAGCCCGCCGGCGAGGACGATTGGAATTGCCGAGTGGGTTTCCTGTCGCCACTTCGCGATCGATTTCCAATCCGCCGCCGCGCCGGTTCCTCCGAACTCACCAGCGATGTTGGCATCCATCAGCAGCGCAGCCGGCACACAACCGCGATGCTTGCATTCTGCCAGAAAGTTGGCAAGCAGTTTCGGCGAAGCAGCGGAATCCCAGCGAACGGCTTTCACGATCGGCAGGTCTGGCAACTGCGCCATCAACTCCGGCGACTCGTCGCCATGTAATTGCACAAAGTCGATCACACCGGCGTTCATGACAGCGTCGACTTCCGCCACCGATGGATTCACGAACACGCCCACTTTGACGATTTCACGTGGAACATCGCGCACAATCGACACCGCATTTTCGACGCTGATGAATCGCTTGCTGCGTGCGTAGAAATTCAAACCGATGGCGTCGGCTCTGCGCGGACAGCAGCCAGCGCATCGTCGGCGTTGGTTATGCCACAGATCTTAATTTGAAATGGAAGAGCGCTCATCAAAATCGTTTGTTAAAAATCGATCGATCTTGCCATTATAGGCTGACGACCGAATGCATGCTTTCCGCAATGCGACGCCATCTAGGTCCGCTGCTCTAAGAATCGCAAGGCAAATGCGTTTCAAGCTAGCTGGACGGCAAAGTCGATACCGTGCGAAGGGACTTTCTCCGCGATTTTGACGATGACGAATACCCCACTCAATCTTACTGCTCAGTTTCGGCGTCGCGCTCTACGTTGCCCTCGTGGTGGCGCTGGCGACATTTTTGCTCGCCATTGCCGGCGTGGGATTCGTCTGCCATGGTTACGATTTTTCACCGCCGGCAAAGAACCTTCGAAGCGGAGCAGGGGAGCAAGTCCGCGTTGCGGGGCGAAACTCGACGAGCAACTTCATTCGGCTGTCGAGAGCGCATCGAAAGATCTTGTGGAAGCCGAAGCGGCACTCGCGAATTTCGCGACGCAGCATTTCAAACAGTGGCCGGCAATGTTGGAGCGCGCTTCGAACTCACATGAAGTGCGTAATCCCCCGGCGGCATTGGCGAACAATCCGCATGAAACTCAGCCGCCCCCGATGATGGCCAATCCGCGCTGGCAGGAGCTCCGCGATCAATTGGACAAATTGAAACAGCGCCGATCCGAATTGCTCGAAACCTTTTTGCCCGCGCATCCGGCCATTCAAGCAATTAACACATCGATTGACGCGCTGGAGACACGGCTTAGTGCGGTACCCCAGCAAGTGCCGGCGCCGGAGCCAATCGTACCAGGAAGCAAGCCAAGTGAGCCGCCGAAAGTCGCCACTCAAGCAATGCCCGAGTCGCCAATCGCGGCCGATTTCGCTGCTCAATGGCAGGCGGAGGAGGCCGAATATCAAAAACTCGCGAAACGTGCCGAGCGAGCACAACAGCAATATTGCGATGCCGTCAAGCAGGAAACTGCCGCGTTGAAATCATGTGCCGAAGTTTTGGACAAACCAGTTGCCGCCGTGAATTTTCAAAAGCCCACAGGGCAAGCGAATCCGAAAGGCGGCGATTCTTTGGTGCGGAATAGCTTCGCTCATTTTGGGAATGGTGTTCGGATGGAATGCGAAATATGCCGAGGCGGTATTTCATTCAGCGGCCGAGGTAAGGCAACAGTTGGGCCTATCGGTCCTGGGACTATTGTCTTTATCGCCAGGACAAACGCCGCGCGAACGTCCGGTTGCGGAATCGCCGTGGATTGGTCGTCTTGTGACGACCTCGGAGTTGCTGCTGGTTGCCATGATCGCATGCTTAGCTGTCACGGCGGCCACCGATCGACAATTTTGGCACGCGCTCCTGGCAAACCCCCTGTCTGCCTGTTCGCAAAAATGGTGGTGCTAGCATCGGTGGTGGGTTGCCGACGAGGTTAATTGCCCGTTGGACGAAAAGCCGAAGCTATCTAACAGCGCCGATCTTCCTCGATTCGCCATTGCGGTTTTCCACAAGCGGCTTATGTACGAAAAATTCTTCGCACTTTCCGAACGTCCTTTTGCCGTGCCACCGCTGGCGAAACGGTATTATCCGGCCACGGCCATCGACCTGGCGCGGCAAACGCTGGCGCGAGTGGTCGAGCGCGCCGAAGGGATTGGCCTGTTGACCGGCCCAGCAGGCACGGGAAAATCGCTGCTGTGCCAGGTGCTCGCGGAACAGATTCAAAGCCAGTTGGAGGTGGTGTTGCTCTCCAGTGGTCGATTCAGCACACGCCGGTCGCTCTTGCAGGCAATTTTATTCGAATTGAAGTTGCCCTATCGCGAAATGGAAGAAGGCGATTTGCGATTGTCGCTGATCGACCATCTAACTCCGCACGCCGAAAATCCTGGAAACGGTTTATTGCTAATCGTCGACGAAGCGCACGCGCTGCCGATGCGATTGATGGAAGAGTTACGGCTGATCACGAACCTGGTTCGCAACGGACAATCGCGAGTTCGATTGATTCTTGCCGGCGGGCCGCAGTTGGAGGAACGATTTGCCAGCCCGAAAATGGCGTCGTTCAATCAGCGTGTGGCGGCGCGCTGCTATTTGGAATCGTTCGATAAAGCGCAAACGACCGCCTATGTGCGGAGCCAAATCCAGCAAGTGCAAGGTGATGCCGATCGGATTTTTACGTCCGAAGCGCTGGAGGCCGTGTATAACGCCACCGACGGGATTCCGCGGCTGGTGAATCAACTGTGCGATCATGCGCTGCTGTTAGCATTTGCCGGCGGCAAGCGCCAGCTTGCGGCGGCGGGCATTGAAGAAGCATGGTCCGATTTGCAGCAATTGCCCACTCCTTGGAACGCTTCCAAAGGCGCACCGGCAACCGAGCGAACCGCCGGCGTGGTGGAGTTTGGCAGCCTCGATGACGACTTGTCGGAAGACATGCCCGCCGCGCTTCCATTTCGTGCCGCTTCCGCCGACGGAAACCGCGATGAGATGACACCGCTTGATCGATTAACGCAGATCACTGCCCAATTGGCGAACATCGACGCCGACGACGCGCGCGAAGTGGATGATGAGTTTCAGCCGGCCGGCAGCATCGGCCCGGAACTGGAGTTGGTGTTTCAATCGGCATCCAGCCCGTTTCAGCACGCTTTTGATGAAGAAGAAGTTGTGCTGGATCGCTACACGGCAATGGAGGTCGATGCCTTGGCGAACCGCCCACTGGTGCGCACGGCGGAAAGTCGCCAACTTGGGGCGATGTTGCCGTCGGTGGCGCCGGCGCCCAAACCAATGGTCGGAATTTCGGCCGCTACCTGGCCGGGAGGTGTGGTGCCGACCGAGGCAAGACCGCGCAGCGAGCGTGCCGCATCGTCGGGCCAATTGCCGCAGATCGAGCCAGTTAAATCACCTGCTGCCGCGAAGTACGTTGAGAGCGCCGTCGAAGTCGTCGCAGTGCAGGAACCTCAGCATGCGACAGCCAAGGCCAGCCCAGCCGCGGTGTCGGCTGCGACGAGTCCTTCCAATTCGCAAGCGGTTTCATCCGATTTGCCGATTTCCGACGTCGAGCAAGACATGATCGTGATTGAAGATCCACCGGAAGTGATTTTGCCGGTAACCGTCAAGGCGCCGGCGCCGGTGCGCCGCAAAGAGTATCGCCAATTGTTTGCTCAGCTTCGCCGCGGATAAAAACGCTCCGCCAAAATCCTCGCGGGAACGGCGATCGAACGAATCCGATTGCCGCGGTTGTCCATGAGTTTGTTGCTTAAAGCGCTGGCGCAAATCAAATCTCGCGAGCCGGCGGATAATTTATTGCCTTCGTACGAGGAGCAAACGGCTCCGAATGTGTTGGCCGAGCCGATTGAAGTTTCCATAGCCAATGCCGAAAAGTCGTCGGCAACGCAATCGTCCGCATTGGGTCGATCAACCGCGCCGCAGCCGGTGCCTTCACCGGCGATCGAAAAAGAAACTGCAACGCCAGCCGTAATTTCCTTGGATTCGTTCACATCGCTGGCGGCCGAGCTGGGTGCCGAAATTCCCACCCGAACGGAAGAAGTGCGATCCTGCGCGGGACGTGATTTCCGAGGAATCGGCCTTTCAAAAGCTGTCGGCCATCGATTTCACGCTCCAGCAGTTAAGCGATTTGTGCCAGGCGATCGATGCCGATGTCGGCCATCCCGCCCTGCTGCCGATTGCAACTTTATCTGGCACGCCGGCTCCAGCTTCGCCAGCCGCTGTACAACCCAAGCCAACTGAACCGGCGGCAGTCCAGCCGTTGCCGGTTGTCTTGCCGCAGGTTGTGTTGGTGAAGAGCCCGCCATCGGTGCATGTGCCGACAATAGAACTTCGCGAAGAGTTTCGGATCTTAAAGGACTCGATCGCGGCTCGCTTTCCGCTAACCAATCACGCCACGTTGCTGTTCGTCGATGCCGGCCGAGTGCCAGCCAATGCCGGATGGCTGTGGGCGTTGGCCGCCAGCATTCTGAATGATTTCGCGAATCGGTCTGACACGGCCCCCCCACGAACTGACCGCCTGACCGAATCGGCGAATCAACCTCAAGGCCCGCCGAAAGTATTGATCGTCGAGGCCGCGGGTTCGGAATCGGGCATTGCCAGTGCGCTCGGTCTGAATGCGGTGAGCGGCCTGAGCGACGTGCTCAACGGAACGGTTTCGCTGCGGACTGCAATTCAGGAAACTTACCATCCGCAGATCCGTTTCCTGCCCCGCGGATCGGACAGGTTGCGGGCCGAACATGCGACAGCGCTTGAGAGAACTTGGGCGAGCGTATCGAAGGAATTCCAACTGCTGCTGGTGGCCGGCGGTCCATTGGGCGAAGGTTCGATCGAGCATTCGCCGCGTCTGCCGACTGCCGCCGAATTGTTTTTTCCACTGGCCAATGGTGCCGTGCTTTGCGTTGAACTCGATGGCACGCCGGTCGACTGCTGTCGTAGTTCAAAAACGGTTTTAGAAGCAAACGGCGCCAATCTGCTCGGTTGCGTTGTTCGCGGCGAAATCGCGGCATAAGGGCGATTTGATGTTCGCCATCCTCGGGTTCCAAGCTAGAATTTCCGTGCCGATTCCTTTCACCGACACGGAGCGTCGCCATGCCTGCGGAAGCCGATGTAATCGATTGCCCAACGCCAACCGCCGCGCCGGAGAAAGCCAAACTCGGCAAAGCGCTGGTGATGACGGCAACCTACAACGAAATCGATAACCTGCCGCAGCTTGTGGCCGAAGTGTTTCGCTATGCCCCGAATGTCGATTTCCTGGTGATCGACGACAACTCCCCCGACGGCACCGGCCAGTGGTGCGATTCGCAGGCGGCCGCGGATCGACGAGTTCATTGCGTTCACCGCAGCGGCAAACTCGGCCTGGGCACGGCGATCATCGCCGGCATGAAGTACGCCATCGAGCACAATTACGATTACGTGCTGAACATGGATGCCGACTTCAGCCACCATCCACGCTACCTGCCAGCGATGCTCGCCGGCATGGAATCGATTCGATAGTCCACCCGTCGACGTGATGATCGGCTCCCGCTACATCCCCGGCGGCGGCACCGAAGGTTGGCCACTTGAAACGCAAGCTGATGAGCCGCGCCGTGAATCTATATGCGCGCTGGATGTTGTGGCTCAAACCGAAAGACGTGAGCGGCGGCTACCGCTGTTACCGCGTTTCCAAATTAAAGGAACTCCCCTTCGACGAAATCCGCTCGCGCGGCTATTCGTTCCAGGAAGAAGTGCTGTGGCTGTTGCGCCGCCGCGGCGCCCGGTTCGCCGAAACGCCGATCATCTTCGCCGACCGCGAGCGCGGCCAATCGAAAATCAACCGCGGCGAGGCTTGGGCGGCGCTGCGGATTATTCTGCAACTCGGGTTGCGAAATCTCTTCGGTGGATCGTGAGAGGCATTAGTTATTTCTTCTCGCCCAGCAATTCCGTCACCTTGGGCTCGATCGCCGCGGCCCAAATGGCGTAGCCGTTGGCGTTGGGGTGCAACAGGTCGGGCATAATCACTTTGGGAATCGTGCCGTCGGCTTCCAGGAAGTGTTTGCCGATGTCCATGTAGAAAATGGTTTTGTCGTCGGCCAACTTCGAGGCGATTTCGCTGGCCTTGGCGTTCTTTTCGCGCTGGGCCAACGTGGCTTCACGCTTCGATTCGCTCATGTCTCCGCGGGGGAAAATGGCCAGGAGCAGGATTTTCGTCTCCGGCGATTTCTCGTGCACTTTGTCGACGATCACTTTGATGCCGTCGGCAATTTCTTCGGCGGTGTTGTCTTTGCCGTTGGAGTTGTTGGTGCCGATCATGATGACGGCCAATTTTGGCTTCATGCCATCCAAGTTGCCGTGATCGAGCCGCCAAATCACATGTTGCGTGCGATCGCCGCCGATGCCGGCGTTCATCGCTTTGCGATTGCCATAGTATTTTTCCCAAACGGCTTTGCCACCTCGATCGCCGCCGCTTTGCCAGCCGTCGGTGATCGAATCGCCGATGAACACGCAAATCGACGTCGCCTTGCTTGGCACGCTCGTTGATTTTATCGTGCCGCTGCATCCAGTTGCCGGGCCGCGTTGCAGGAATGATCGCCTTGTTCGGCCAAGTAATACCAGAACTTGAGTCGAGGCGGCAAAGGCAGATAACGTATTGCTCGTCTCGGGTGGCTCATTGTGGCCGGCGGCCTCGTCATGGCGGGCGGTGTCGCCCTGGCGTACATCGGATTTCTGGCCGCGGCCGGTGGCGGCGGTGCGGGTATCACCCAAGCCTCCGTCGAAGTCTTCGACGCCGTGATGCGGGTCGGCGCCAACCTGGTCTCCTTCACCCGCCTGGCAGCATTCGGTCTGACCCACGCAGCACTGGGAAAGATCGTGTGGGACGGCACGGCCGGGCTGTGGAGGTCAGGTGGCATCCTGGTGGCCGCTGCTGTCCTCGTCTTCGTCGTCGGGAATGTGCTCGCTTTCGGCCTCGAGGCGCTCGTTGCCGGGGTTCAGGCTCTGCGTCTGGAGTACTACGAGCTGTTCTCCCGGATCTTCACCGGCGAGGGCCGACCGTTTCGACCCTGGCACGTCCCCATCGATCGCAGCGGTGAACTCCGGTCGACGAACAGCACAGCAACATTCGGCGCCACTATCGGGAGAAAACCATGATGATCTGGGTTCTTGCATTGCCCGTCCTTGTCGCCGCGTTCGCCGCGACTCGTCAGCTGCTGAGGCGCCGGGGGCGGACCGCCGTGCGAATCCTCGTCGGCCTCAATGCCTTTGTGTTCGTCATCGCGCTCGCGGCGCTCGCTCTGATCGCCACCGCCGGCACCGGAGCGGCCGATGTGACCACGACCGTGGCGCAGGGCGGCGGGTCCGGGTCCTCGTCGTCGGCGGCGCTGCTCGGCGCTGCCATCGCCGTGGCGGGCTCTTCCCTCGGGGCCGCCTTCGCGGTGGCCTACACCGGTGCCGCCGCGCTGGCGGCGATGAGTGAGAGGCCCGAGTTGTTCGGCCGCGCCATGGTCATCGTCGGACTGGCCGAGGGAATTGCGATCTACGGCCTGATCGTCGCGATCATTCTGATCGGCAAAGGGTGAATGGTATGGGACATATCGCGGTCATCGGCGAGGAAACCGTGGTATCCGGTTACGCACTCGCCGGCGTCCTCGTCTTACCGGCCGAGGGTGACGACGCGGTTCATGGCGCCTGGAGCAGCCTGCCCGACGACGTTCAGGTCGTCATTTTGACTTCTGCAGCGGCCCGCACCCTAGGTGGTGCCCGCATGGCGAAGATGCTCCCGTTAACGGTGGTCATGCCATCGTAACCGCTGCCCCGACGCCCGTCCTGGCCGATCCACTCGCCCCCGTCCGAGCGGAGCTGTTGGCACGGGCGCGAGCGGAGGCCGAACGCGTGGTCGCAGAAGCCGATGCCGACGCCGACGCGACCCTGGCGGCCGCGCAGCGCGAAGCCGACGTCATCCGCGGCGCAGCGCGCGCAGAGGGGGAATCCGATGCCGCAGCGGTGCTCGCCGCCGAGCGTGCGCGGGTTCGACGCCAGGCCCGGGCGGTCGTCCTGGCTGCGCAACGGGAGGCCTACGACGAGCTGCGTTCCCAGGTGGTGCAGGCGCTGTCCGCCGTACGGGACGACCCCGGTTATGGACCGTGGCGGGATCGTCTGGTCGAGCATGTCCGAACGGTGCTCGGAACCGACGCCGTGGTGAGCGAGCCCGCCGAAGGTGGGGTGCTCGCCGAGGCGAACGGTCGGCGAGCGCTATACACCCTGGTGGGACTCGCCGACCGCGTGATCGACTCGATGGGTGCGGACATCGAAGGGCTCTGGTCGCCGTGAGCGCGGAGGTGGCCCGGGTATCAGGCTCGCTGGTCGAGCTTGAGGGACTGACCGGCGTGGCGATGTATGACGTTGTGCTGCTTGGTGAGCGCCAGTTGCCGGGAGAAGTCGTTGCTATCACCGATCGCCGGATCACCGTCCAGGCCTATGAGGACACCGGCGGCCTGGCCCCGGGTGCGCCGGTCGTTTCCCGCGGCGCACCACTTTCGGCGGAACTGGGCCCGGGGCTTCTGGGCTCGGTGTTCGACGGCCTGCTACGCCCGTTGTCCGAGACCGGAACCTGGCTGGTTCCGGGCGGGGCACGGAAGGCCGGCACCGACCGGCGCTGGCAATTCACTCCCTCGGTCGCCGAAGGCGCCCTCGTGGCGGAGGGTGATGAGCTGGGATCGATCGGCGGCGACACTGCGTTGCCGCTGCGGATCCTGGTCCCTGCCGGCACGGCCGGTGTGGTGGAGCACATCGCTGCGGCAGGCAGCTACGCCGCGGACGAGGTGGCCGCGACGGTTGCCGGAGTCGACGTTCGGCTCACCAGCGTGTGGCCGGTCCGGCGTCCGCGGCCGTACCGCGAACGCCTCAACGCCGCCGAGGGCCTGTACACCGGGCAGCGGGTCCTCGACCTGCTGTATCCGGTGGCCCGCGGTAGCAGCGCCGCCGTGCCGGGTGGATTCGGTACCGGCAAGACAATGCTGTTGCAGCAGATCGCCAAGTGGTGCGACGCCGACGTGATCGTGTACGTCGGGTGCGGCGAGCGCGGCAATGAGATGGCCGATGTGGTCGCCGAGCTCAGCGCGCTCGAGGACCCTCGCACCGGCGACCGGCTCAGTCGCCGCACGGTGATCATCGCGAACACCTCGAACATGCCCATGATGGCGCGTGAGGCCAGCATCTACACCGGTGTCACCGTTGCCGAGTACTTCCGGGACATGGGGTATCACGTCGTGCTCATTGCGGACTCGACGTCGCGCTGGGCGGAGGCGCTGCGGGAGTTCGCGTCTCGGACCGGGGCCTTGCCGGCGGAGGAGGGGTATCCCGCGAGTCTTGCGTCGGCGATGGCAGCCTTCTACGAACGGGCCGGGCATGTGGTCACTCTCGGCGGGCGCCGAGGGTCGGTCACCATCATCGGTGCGGTCTCGCCCCCGGGCGGCGACATGACCGAACCGGTGACCGCGCACACCCAGCGGTTCGTCCGATCGGTGTGGATGCTCGACCGCGACCTGGCCTACGCGCGGCACTATCCGGCGGTTGCATGGTCGGGATCGTTCTCCCGCGACGCCGACGCGCTGGGCGCGTGGCATGCGCGGCAGGGAGATCCGGCATGGGCTCACCGCCGCGAGCGGGTCAGCGCGTTGCTCTCGGACGCCGATCGGCTCGGCGCCCTCGCCGATCTGGTCGGCATCGGAGCGATGCCGGGTGCCGAGCGCGTAGTCATGCTGGCCGGGCGGCTGCTACGTGAGGGGGTACTGCAACAGAGTGCGCTGAGCCCAAATGACGTCTTCTGTTCCGCGGCCAAGGGTGCGGCGCTGCTCGAGGCCGTCCTCACGGTCATCGACCGGTGTGACGCGCTCGTCGACTCGGGCGTACCCGCTGCGGCGATCGAGGAGACAGACTTCGGCAGCGTGCTGCGCGCTGCGCAGGAAACCGGCCCCGAGGACTTTCAGGGGGTCCAGGAGCATCTGGACGCCATGCTGACTCGACTCGCGACGCTGTCATGAGTACGAGTTCCATCGTGCCGGCCGCGACGTTCGGCGCGCTCGAGTACACGGACGTGGCAGAGCTGCGAGGGCCGCTGCTCGTTGTCCGCGGTGTGTCGGGCGTGGGCTGGGACGAGTCCGTGCGCATCGAGCTGGGTTCCGGGGAGGTGCGGCACGGGCTCGTCCTCGAGGTCGACCGCGACCTGGCGGTCGTCCAGATGCTCGAGGGAACCGAAGGTATCCGGCCCGGCGACACCCGCGTCTGCTTCGCCGGGGAGACCCTGCACATCCCGGTGGGACCCGGCTGGCTCGGACGCGTCTGCAACGGCAGGGGAGAACCCGTCGACGGGGGGCCGCCGATCTTCGGTGTGCGGCGGGCTGCTGTCTCGGGTTTCCCGCTCAACCCCACGCACCGCGAACCGCCCGCTGAGCCGGTCATCACCGGGGTCTCGGCCATCGATGCGCTGACCACCGTGGTCAGGGGACAGAAGCTGCCGGTGTTCTCGATTGCCGGGTTGCCGCATCTCGAGCTCGCGACTCAGGTGGCCGCGCAGGCCACCGCCGGTGATGCGGCGTTTTCGGTCGTCTTCGCGGGCATGGGCCTGACCCACCTCGACACGGCCGCTGTGCGAGACACCCTCGAAGC
Source organism: uncultured Actinomycetota bacterium (assembly GCA_963779655.1). Lineage (GTDB taxonomy): Bacteria > Actinomycetota > Actinomycetes > Mycobacteriales > Mycobacteriaceae > Mycobacterium. The sequence goes on from CAVZZD010000020.1 coordinate 13,391, forward strand.
GCGCTCGGCCGCCGGCGAGCTGGTGTTGTTGCTCAACACGGCTGACGACCCGGTGGTCGAACGGATCCTGACCCCCCGGCTCGCGCTCACGATCGCCGAGTACCTCGCTTTCGACCTGCGCCGGCACGTGCTCGTCGTGATGGCTGACATGACGTCCTACGCGGAGGCGCTGCGGGAGGTGTCCGCGGCACGAGGTGAGATACCCGGCCGCCGGGCGTATCCGGGCTACCTCTTCAGCGACCTCGCCTCGCTCTACGAGCGGTGCGGCCGCATCCGTGGCGTGCCCGGGTCGGTCACCGTGCTTCCCGTGTTGACGATGCCCGCCGGAGACATCACCCATCCGGTTCCAGACCTCACGGGATATATCACCGAAGGCCAGATCGTGCTCTCGGCCACCATGGGCGACGCCGGAATCTACCCGCCCGTGGATCCGCTGAACTCCCTGTCCAGACTCATGCGCAAAGGTGCGGGCCCAGGACGGACCCGGGAGGATCACCTCGACGTCGCCGCTCAGGTCTTGGCATCGTTGGCCCGGGCCCGGCAAGCGCGTGAGCTCGCCGAGTTGGTGGGCGAGGACGCACTCAGCGCCACTGACCGCTCGTATCTGTCCTTCGAACAAACGGTGGAACAGCGCCTGCTCAACCAGCATCGCGACGAGGCGCGGACACTCGACCAGACACTCGACCGCGCCTGGGAGGCGCTGCGTGTTCTCCCGCGCCGGGAGCTCACGATGCTTCCGAACGCTGTGCTCGACGCCCGCTACGCCGAGCCTTCCGCGGGGTCGTGAGCGCAATGGCCAAGCTCCTGCACATGCCCCCCGGGCGAGCCGGTCGCCTGTGGCTTCAACATCGGCTCTCCACCGCGCAGCACGGCGCGGATCTTCTCGACCACAAGTTACGCATCCTGCGTACCGAGCGGGAACAACTCGCGCTGCAACAGGACAGGATGGCCGCCGAGTGGGAGTCCGCGAGCCGCGAGGCGGACATGTGGCTGTTGCGCGGAGTTCTGCTCGGCGGGCAGCGCTCGGTCCGGCTCGCCGCCGCTCCGGCGCCCGCTGAGGTCCGCATCCTGTGGGAGCAGTCGATGGGCGTGCGCTATCCGGCCGAGGCCACCTGCACCGTGCCCGACCCCTCGCCGGGCACGCCGCCCCCCAGCAACGCCGCGCTGGTCGCAGCACGTGACTGCTATCGACGCGCGGTACAGGCCGCCGTCCAGCAGGCAGCCATCGACACGGCAGTACGTGTTCTCGAGGCGCAAGAGACGGCCACTCGTCGCCGACTCCGGGCCATCGAGGACCGGTGGATCCCCCGCTTGCAGCAGGCCCTGACCGAGCTGCAATTCAAGCTCGAAGAAGACGAGCACAACGACGCCGTGCGATTGCGCTGGGCGGCCGCCAATCGCACCGGCGCCGAACGAGGCAGCGGCAGCAAAGGAAAGCTATGACAGCTCCCATGCTCCATAAGGTCTTCGTCGCCGTCGACGACTCACCGGCAGCCTTGGCCGCCGCCCGCATCGCAGTCGACATCGCGGCGCGCACCGGCGCGCATCTTCGTTTCGTGCACATCACCAGCGACGGTGAAATCGTGCGTGCTCTCGCCAGCATGGGACGCGACAGCGAGCTGGCAACTAGACGCAACAGAGCTGCGGAATCACTCCTGCAACATGTCGCTGCCGAAGCCGAACGTGCGGGCGTGCGAGCCGAGATGACACACCTCGAAGGTGACCCGGCCGCGCTTCTGCTGACAGAGGCGAGCAATTGGGGTGCCGACCTCGTCGTCATCGGCCGATCCGATGTGCGGGGAACCGGCCGACCCTATGTCGGAACGGTCACCCGGAAGGTTCTCGAGCTGATCGACACTCCCGTCCTGGTCGTGCCTCGCCCGACGTGACGTTCGGCCATACGCTGCGCTGCCGACGGCCCTGAAAAGCCCTGCCCGCCATCCGCCGACGGAGTTCGGCGACCTCCTTCACCGAGCAACAGCAGCACTGACCAGCGCGGCCAACCTCTCGGCGCGGGCGAACCCGAAGCTGTGACCCGACGCGAAGATTCCCGTGAGGTGAGTCGGGTGAGTGGCTTGATTCAAGATGCCTGCTCGAGGGTGACGTGGTAGCCCATGGCTTGGAGTCGCCGGATGGTTTTGGTGCGTGCGTTTCAGGGTTGAGCCGAGTGAAGTAGTCCCCTCCAGGGCCGACGTGAGCCTGGCGAGTTCGAACTCCCGGCTCAGTCGACTCGCCGAGCCGTTGCCTGCGCGCGTTCAAAACGCGTAGACAACCATACCCGCGAGGATGACCACCAGTTCCTGGTACACGACGACCTGGTATCCGGAAGCGAACGTCAGCCACATCGAGAACAGGACGCCGGTTCCGGCGACAGCAACATCGCGTGCCAACCGCGCACCCTGCACTTGCCTGCGCCGGGATACCAGATAGGTCAGCTGGGCGAGGGCGGAGAAGAAGTATGCGATGGCCACCGTCATGACGGTGAGATTCACCAGATAGGTGAAGACCGTCAGTCCAGGCCCGGACAGGTAGCGCCACAACATCAGCAGCGACGGCAGCACGGCTCCGACCACGATGCCGAACAGGCGTGCCGTTTCGGTCGGTCCAGGCGAACGGTCGGGGGACAGATCGTGCTGGGCGATGGCCCGTGAGCTTTCGGTGACGATCAGCGTCCAGCCGTTCAGCGCCCCGACCGCGCTGCTCTGCGGGCTGGACGCCTACGTCCACTAGTTGCGGAGCTGCCCTTTTGCTGGCGATCCTCGGTCTCCGAGATGAGCTGTAATGGACGCTGAGGCTGGTCTTGGGCGGGTAGCCCGCGTCACGTCGACCACGCAACCTGCTGCGGACCATCGCGATTGCCGCCGGCAGGGCCGGCATCGACGACGTCGACGTGCACAGCCTGCGGCACAGCGCCGGGCCATTGGTTGCGCCGGGATGACGCGCGGTGGCGTTTGCGATGTCGGCGGGCTATCCGGAGTTGGACTGTCGGCAATCCACGGTCCACTGTTCGTTAATTCGGAAGCGGTTCACGCTGCGGGTCACCGGCCTAGGATGAAGTGTTCAGCGCAGGTGATTTTCGGCGCCACGCTCGAGCCCACTTAGGGCGGCGTCGCACTAATTGGGCGCGTCCGGGCAGTACCTGCGGAAGCCTGCGACCGTCCTGCTCCGCTCGAAAAGCGTTGGCAGCGCGGGCGATCTCCCAATCGAAAGGATCGCAGATGAAGGCGATGGTCTTTCATGGTCCCGATAAAAAGGCCTGGGAGGAAGTCCCGGACGCGACAATCCAGAAGCCGACCGACGTGGTGGTTAAGGTCGAGACCACCACGATCTGCGGCACCGACCTGCACATTCTTAAGGGCGACGTGCCCGCCGTGCAGGACGGCCGCATACTCGGCCACGAAGGAGTCGGCACCATCACCGAGGTCGGCTCGGCGATCAGCTCACTGTCAGTCGGCGATCGCGTCATCATGTCCTGCATCAGCGCCTGCGGGCATTGCGACATGTGCAAGGAACGGGTGTTCTCGCACTGCCTCGCCGACGAGGGCGCATCGGGGATCGGCTGGGTCTTCGGCCATCTGATTGACGGGACCCAGGCCGAGTACGTGCGGGTTCCGTTCGCGGAGACGTCGGTGTATCCGCTGCCCGACGGCGTGACGCCGCAGGAGGGGGCGATGCTGTCCGATATCCTGCCCACCGGCCACGAGATCGGGGTGCGCTACGGGCAGGTCAAGGTCGGCGACGTGGTGGTGGTGATCGGTGCTGGTCCGGTCGGGCTTGCCGCGATCATGACCGCCCGACTGTACGGCCCGTCGAAGATCGTCGCCGTCGACCTTGATGCCAACCGGGTGGAACAGGCCAAGCGGTTCGGCGCCACCCACGGCGTGCTGTCCAGCGACGCCGACTGGAAGGACCAGGTGATGGCCCTGACCGACGGCCTCGGCGTCGACGTCGCGATCGAGGCAGTCGGCGTCCCGCGCACGTTCGAGATGTGCTACGAGGTCGTGCGGCCGGCGGGCCACATCGCGAACGTCGGCGTGCACGGGACCGGGGTGTTGCTGCCGCTGGACACCCTGTGGATCTCGAACATCACCATCTCGATGGGCTTGGTGAACACCGACACCACCGCGACGTTGCTGAAGATGGTTGCCGAGCACACCCTGCCCGCCGACCTGTTCGTGAGCCACACCTTCGACCTCGACGACATCGAGGAGGCCTACGACGTGTTCGGGCGCGCCGCCCAGACGCAAGCGCTCAAGGTCGCACTCAACGCCTGAGCCGTGTGCCGTCGCGACGCAACGAACGCTTGAAGGAACCCGCGGAAGGCCGAACGGCCAGTGGTCGATATCGTCAGCAATCAGTCGAACGACGTAGGCGTCGACCGGCGGCACGACGACGCGGATACGCACCGTCTCGCAGCGCGGGCAATACCAGCAGTCGAATAGTGGGCGCCAGCGCAGCGGGTGGCTGCGTGTTCCCTACAGGTGTGGCAGCGTGCCACGGTCATTGCAGCTCGTGCCAGTGCAGTAGTTTGGGGCAGCCTTCGCTGTGGTGTGATGTGAATTGTGCCGTAGAACACGTGGTGGATGACCCCTTCAGCTGGCCTCAACCCCATGTCGTCCGTCGGCTAAACGGCAATCCGGGCCCACCGTCGTACTGTCAGACCATGGCACTGACTGTGGCCGTCACGGGGCCTACCGGCCAGATCGGGACCGCGGCCGTAACGGCGCTCGAACGCGAACCGGCAGTCGAGCGTATTCACGGCATGGCGCGCCGGCCGTTTGACCCGGCATCGAGGGGGTGGCTGAAGACGACGTATCGGCAAGGCGACATTCTGGACCGCGGCGCCGTCGACGCACTGGTTGCCGATGCCGACGTCGTCATTCATTTGGCCTTCGTCATCATGGGCTCCCGGGATGAGAGCCAGCGGGTCAATGTCGCCGGAACCCGCAACGTCTTCCAAGCCTGCGCATCCGGGGCATACCGTGGCCGCCCGCGGCGCCTGGTCTATACATCGTCGGTCGCGGCGTACGGCTATCACTCCGACAATCCCGTGCCGCTTACCGAGGACGTTTCGACGCGCGGCTCACCGGAGCATTACTACTCCGAGCAGAAGGCGGCACTGGAGGCCGCGCTCGCCCGGATCACCCAGGGATCTCCGCTGGAGGTGTTCGTGCTGCGGCCGTGTATCGTCGCCGGGCCGAACGCCCGCTTACTGGCCGAGGCGATGCCATGGAATTGGGTTCCGTTGGTGCGCAGCGTGACTCGTGCCATTCCCGTGTTCAAGACACTGGTTCCCGATCCAGGCTTTCCCCTTCAGCTCGTGCACCATGACGACGTGGCCGCTGCGATCGCGCTCGCGGCCACCACATCTGCTCCGGCCGGCGCTTACAACATCGCCGGGGACGGCGTGGTCTTGATGTCTGACGTGGTCGCTGCCCTCGGGGGCCGACCCGTCCGGGTGCCGGCGGTCGCGGCAACGGTGGTTTTAGGGGCCCTGGCCCGACTGCCATTCGTGCCGTCAGCTGCGCAGTGGTTGCACGTCGCGCGAACCTCGGTGGTGATGGACACCAGCAAGGCGAAGACCCAGCTGAGCTGGACACCGCGGTATACGTCCGCCCAAACTTTGGAGGCGCTGGCAGCGGCGCTGTAGCAGGGCATACGGGAGCTGCCACCGAGCCGCGACGACATCGTCACCAGTCACGAGATCCTGAACGATCACGGACTGGCGGTGCCCAACTGGCCGGTCGAGTGGGGAGGGCTGGCCCGTCGAGTCGGGAGGAAAGGACGGGACCCCAACCAGCATCGGATCTGGCTCGACGAGATGCAACTGGCGAGCGTGCCCGAGCCGCTGAACTTCAACACCACGATGGTCGGCCCGGTGATCGCTGACTTTGGTTCGCAACGAGACCAAGAGACGCTGTAGGCGCCGACTGCCGCTGCGGCCGGGCGGAGGATAAGGACTGGGCGCTGGGTCCCCCTTGCGGTCGTCGGAGTCTGTTTTCATCAAATGTGGCCCTGGTGTTGGCGGATAGTTGTTGTTGTAGCGGATGATCTCGCCATGGCGTGCCAAGCACCGACGGTCCGAGCCAATGTCGACCCGGAGCGCGGGACGCCGCCGCTTGCGCTGGATCCGAGTCGAAAGCTGTCTTCGCGAGCGCGAAAGTATTTGAGAAGCTATCGCGCTGGAGGGGCGATGAAAAAGTCTATCGGGCAATCACATTCGATCGGGTCCGCGCCGCGACTCCTGACCATTAAACAGGTCGCTGACCGCCTCACAGTCAGTGTTGGGTGTTTGCGGGCGTGGCGCATCCGTGGTGAGGGACCGCCGGCGATTCGAGTTGGCTCTGCGTTGCGTTGGGACGAACGTGAGGTTGAGGCCTGGCTGAATGCGCGTCGCGAATCAGGCGGATTAGCCTCTTGAGGCTGAATACAGTTCGCGAGCTGATCTGCAACGGACGGCGCGGTGATTGAGGTCCGGACTGGCCGTGATGGTGCTCGTGTCTATCGAGCTCGGATTTACTACCGCGGTGTCGCCCGCCACGGTGATGGGACCGGTGTGAGCTGGGTTTAGCCAGGCGGATTCCAGCTGACGTTGCAACACCGAGGTTTTGGAGGTTGCGGCGGGAGCGGCGGAAGACCGGCGGTGGCGTGAGTGGCGGAGAAGCAGCAGCGATACATGCAGCTGATCGCGCAGGGCGTCAGCAACAGCGAGGCGTGCCGGCTGGTCGGGATCAACCGCAAGACGGGGAACCGTTGGCGGTACGGGCGGACGGTCCGGAATTCCGCCGGGGCGCTGTCATCTATCCGCCGGTGAAGATCGAAACGCCAAGGCCGCGGAGTCCGCGGTACCTCTCAGAGCGAGGAACGATCCGATCGCCGATCTGCCGGGCGGGAGAGAGCGTGCGCGGGATCGCGGAGGAGCTGGGCAGTGCGCCGTCCACGATCGTCGCGAGATCCGGCGCAACAGCGACCGGACGGCCGCTACCTGCCCCCAGCCGAGCAGCGGCTCGGCGGCGGCGGCGATCCGCAAGCCGCGCGACGCGGCGGGTCGCTGGCGATGAGGTGCTGGCTGGGGTCGTCAGCGGCTGTTGGCCAAGCGCTGGAGCCCGGAGCAGGTCGCGCACGAGCTGCGGGTGCTGTTCGCGGATCAGCCGTCGCGCTGGCTGTGCAAGGAGACGATCTATCAGGCGATCTACGACACCGCGGTCGAGCTTGACGCGGCCGGCGCGGCGCCGGCGACGTCGCCGCGCGGCTCCAGGGTCTGCAGCGCCGAGGACGGCTGACGGCGATGCGATGATCGACGAGCGCCCGGTCGAGGTGGAGGACCGTGTGCAGGCTCGGCCACTGGGAGGGCGATCTGATCATGGGCGCCGGGAACCGGTCGGCGATCGGCACGCTGGTGGAGCGCACGACCCGGTACCTGATCCTGCTGCCGTTCCCTGACGGCGTCGCGACCACCGACGGCGGTCCGCCACGGCGATCACCGACGCGCTGGAGTGTTCCTGGCGGCCGAGCTGCGGCGGACGCTGACCTGGGATCAGGGCAAGGAGCTCGCGCTGCACCAGCAGATCACCGCCGCGACCGGCACGGCCGTGTTCTTCTGCGACGCGCACTCACCGTGGCAGCGGGGCAGCAACGAGAACATGAACGGGCTGCTGCGCGACTACTTCCCCAAGGGCACCGACCTGAGCGCCACACCTCGAGGAACTGCGCGGGTCGCCGCAGAGGTCAACGACCGACCCCGCAAGACGCTCGGCTGGGCCCGACCCGCCGCCCTGATCGCCGACGTGTGCCACCAAGACGGCATGAGCGAAGCCGATCAGCCCCAAAAGATCGCCGTGGGATCGTGATCCAGCTCAGCGAGTAGCTCCGCGATGCTGGCCGTAGGCGCCACTCGATCGTAGGCATGGAACCGCAGGTTGCGATCCCGCCAATACAACGACCACACACCGGTGGTCTTCACATAGCGCAGTCGCGCGATCGGGAACCGGGTCCACTCAGCGCCCATGTCCGCCCGCCACGGCGGCCGGCATTCCACGATCGTCACATGCCGATCAGCGACATCCACCTCGACGCGAACCTCGCCACGGACACCCTCGGGCACCCTGCCTCGGCACCACCGCTGCACTCGGGCCACGTCAGTCTCTGGCAGAACACTCACCCGACTAGTGTGCAACCCGTCCCGTTGCGACGTTCACTGGAATCCGCCCCACGGTCATGGGACCACCCGTTCGCCAGTAATGGGACCACCCGGCGTGTCGCGCCTGGGGTCGCTCGATATCTGGATCGGATCGCTTCACGTCAATCGATGTGAAGGATGGTCCGCTGGATGTATCGGGAGGTTTCGGTGATCGAGATTCGTGAGGTATTGCGGGCGTGGATGTCGGGTTCGGGGACGCGGACGGCGGCCGCCCAGGCCGGGGTGGACCGCAAGACCGTCCGCCGCTACGTCGGCGCCGCGGAAGCGGCGGGGCTGGACCGAGAATGTGGTGTTGAGCAGCTGACCGATGAGTTGATCGGCGCGGTGGTGGCCGCGGTGCGTCCAGACCGCCCCGAAGGGCACGGGGCGGCGTGGGAAGTGTTGTGCGCCAACCACGATCAAATCGAAAAGTGGGTCAAGAATGGCTTGACGGTGGTCAAGATCGGAGACCTGCTGGCCCGCCACGCCCGTCCTGCACTGCGTAGTCGAAGACACGGCGTAAGACGCCCAGCGAGTGACGCGCAGTCGCAGAGGACGGCTCATTCCCTTGGACTTTAGGTAGGCGGATACCTGTCGCCGGATTGCGGGGAATGGCCGAACTAACCAAGCTACATGCGCAGTGGGCTTGACCCCGTTTGGTGGACACAGGGTCAGGCGGCTTGTGCCGTCTGATTGAATCGCTCTTCATAGTCGACCGGACTGATCATACCCAGGGCGGAGTGCCGTCTGCGCCGGTTGTAGACCCGCTCGATCCAGTCTCCGACAGCCAGCTTGGCCACTGCGCGGCTGGGCCACAGATATCGGTCGTAGAATTCGACTTTCAGTGTTGCCCATAATGATTCGGATGCAGCATTGTCCCAGCACACCCCGGTGCGCCCGACTGAGCGGGCCAGGTTGTGCCGATCGGCGAACCGGGCGAGCTGTGCTGAGGTGTATTGACAGCCGCGGTCGGCGTGGAACACGACCGTCTGGGCCAGGTCGCCGCGCATCGCGACCGCCATCGACAGAGCGGACTCGACGAGGTCGGTACGCATGTGATCATCGACCGCCCAGCCGATCACCCGCCGCGAGCACCCGTCACGGACCGCACACAAGTACAGCCAGCCCTCACCCGTGCGAAGATAAGTGATGTCGGAGGTCCACACCCGATCCAGCTCGCCGGTGTCGAACCGGCGCCCCACCAGGTCCTTCGGTACCGGCGCATCCAGGTCGACCACCGTGGTCGCTGGGGCGAATCGGCGCGGGCAGATCCCGGCCAGGCCCTGCCGGCGCAGCGACGCCGCCACCGTCTTGCGCGACACCGTCCACCGTCCTCGCGCAGATCGGCCAGGATGCGCGGCGCCCCGTACACCCCATCAGAAGCCTCGTGGAACGCGGCCACCTTGGCGTCCATCTCGGCTCGACGCCGCTGGGCCGGACTCGGTCCGGCGTCGCGAGTCTTGCGCCATTTGTAGAACGCCGACCGTGACACCTCCAGCAGATCGCACATTCGTCCGACCGTGTAGGTGGCCTTCTCCGCCTCGATCACCCGGTAGGCTTCTACCGGTTCTGTTCGGAGACGAAGAAGGCCGCGGCTTTTTTCAAAAATGCACGGTCCAAACGTAATTCGGCGTTTTCTCGGCGCAGACGTTCCAGCTCTGCGCGCTCATCAGCATCCAGCACCGCGCCAGTATCGCCAGCCGCGGCCGATTCCTTCGCGAGGCGCACCCAGCGACCCAGCACTTGTTCACCGACACCGATCTCAGCAGCCACATGTGCCACCGGCCGGCCCGTTTCGATCACCAGGCGGGCAGCCTGCTCCCGGAACTCCAGGGTGTACTTCCGACGCTTGCCCGACATACGGACAACCTTCCCGCAGGACCAGCAGTCCCACCAGTCAGGTGTCCACCATCAGGGGTCAATCCCACAGTCGGCGCCTTCCGAACTCGTTTTTCCCTCCGCGAACTCCACGCCGCTGCGAAACCGCAATTTTCGACGCGACAGCTTCGATGCGGCTACGGCTGCACTGGGCCTGACGATCACTCCGCACAACCTCCGTGACACCGCAGCGTCGCTCGCCATACAAGCGGGCGCTTCGGTCGTTGCGGTTGCGCGCTTACTTGGCCATGAGTCGGCTGCGACGACGCTCAATCACTATGCAGGGCTCTTCCCTACCGACCTTGCCGATGTCGCGGTACGCCTTGATGCCGCCGCGAGAGGGGCCGTTGGGGACCAATGAGCGCCACTTCGTGTCATTGGCCCACCGACCAGGCACCGACCAGCTGTCTGACTGACTGATGTGGGGCACGCCCGGACACCCTCGCTGAACTGCAAAAACGCAAAGTGCCCCCGGCAGGATTCGAACCTGCGACACCGGCTTTAGGAGAGCCGTGCTCTATCCCCTGAGCTACGGGGGCGGACCGCGTCGAAGTGTAGTTCAGGACGGCCCGTCACCGTCAGCGGAGTTCGGCGATGACCTTCGAGAAGAACTCCGCATGATGGTGCTGCAGGCTGAACGAGGTGATGCCGTAGGTGTCGCGCAGTGCGCGTAGTTTGTCGGCGACATCGCGTGGCGTACCGGCCAGCGCCGCAGGAAGCGCCAGCAACGCCTCGTCGGTGAGGTCGGGGGCGTAGCGGCGGATCATCGACAGATCGGGCTGGCCGGAATCGTCGGACGGGCATGCGGTGATGGCGAGGTTGAGTTCGAGGGCGTCGAACCGGTCGCCGGCGGCCTCGCGCACGAACGCCAGCCGTTCGGCCAGCGGATCGTCGACGCCCTTGCCCACATCGGATCCGGTGAGCCCGATGATGTCCGCGTGACGGGCGGCCACGGTCAGCACCCGGTCGCCGTTGCCGGCGATCATCACCGGAATCGAGGGATGGTTGGCCTTGAGGTATTCGGTGACGTGCTCGAGGTGCTTGATGCGCTCCCCGGCGCTGGGGTACGGCATCTCGGCGGCCTCGAACTCCTCGCGCACGTATCCGGTGCCCAGGCCCAGATCCAGCCGGCCACCACTGAGCAGAGCCACGTCGGCGGCGTCGCGGGCCAGCAGCGCTGGCTTGTAGAAGGCGGCGTTGAGGACGTATGTGCCGAGACGGATTCGGGAAGTCACCTGTGCTGCCGCGGCCAGCATCGGAAACGGCGCCGGGCCGCCGAGGTGGTCGGCAACGTTGTACACGTCGAAACCGAAACCTTCGAAACGCCTTGCGGTTTCCTGGAATCGCTCCTGCGACTTGGCGCCCCAGACGCCGACGCCGAACCGGAAGTCTCTGCTCACCGCGCCGATGCTACGCGGCGATGTTTGGCGTCTGGCAGATTGGTAACACTGCCCCGATGAGTGCAACAGATAAAATCAAAAACACGATCGAAGATGCCGCCGGCAAGGCCAAAGAGGCCGTCGGCAAGGCCACCGGTGACGACAGCACCAAGAACGAGGGCAAGGCCGACCAGGCCAAGTCCGACCTGAAGGATGCCGGCGAGAAGGTGAAAGACGCCTTCAAGCACTGACGAGCCGCCCACCGTCGGGGTCGAGGAGGAGTTCCTTCTCGTCGACCCCGACACCGGGCTGCCGGCCGCTGAAAACGTCGCGGTCGCCGACGCCGCCCGACGGCGCGGCGTCGATCTGCAACTCGAACTGACGAGCTGTCAGGTCGAGACCGCCACCGCGCCTTTGCACACCGCAGCCGAATTGGGCGCGGAGCTAGGTCGTTTGCGCCGTATTGTCGCCGAAGCCGCACGAAGAATGCGGCGCGGTCCTGCTGGCGGTCGGGCTACCGCCTACCGTCCCGGACGAATTCCCCATCACCGACACACCGCGCTATCGGCAGATCGCCGACCGGTACGGCATGGTCGCTCGCGAGCAGGGAATCTGCGGTTGTCACGTCCACGTCGAGGTGCCCGATGAGGACACCGCAGTGCTGGTGTGCAACCGGCTGCGGCCGTGGCTGCCCGTGCTGCTGGCGTTGAGCGCGAACTCGGCGGTGTACCGCAATGCGGATACCGGCTACGCGAGTTGGCGCAGCATCCTGTGGGGCCGCTGGCCCACCGCCGGACCCCCGCCGCACCTCGAGTCGGCCGCCGACTATCACGAGACGGTGCAAGGTCTGCAGGACATGGGCGCGATGCTCGACGACGGCATGGTCTATTGGGACGTGCGACCCTCGGCCAGCTTTCCGACCGTGGAAGTGCGCGTCGCGGACGTCCCCGCCACGGTGGCGGAGACCGTGTTGCTCGCCACCCTCGCCCGCGCCGCAGTCATGACGGCGCTGAATGAAATACGTTGTGGTGCAACGGAGGTACGGATTCCTGAACCGCTGCTGCGCGCCAGGTACTGGCTTGCGGCGCGGTACGGACTGACCGGGTGCACGCGCCAAGCGTTGCCGTCGTTCGTCGCGGCTATATCCCCGGCGCTGCACATGCTCGGCGAATACGATTACGCCACTTCTGAACTGGGCCGAATCTGTGCCGACGGAAACGGAGCGATCCGTCAGCAGCGCGCCTGGGGTCGCAGCGGTGACGTCGCCGACGTCCTCGCCGAGGCCGCTGAGGCCACCCTGCGATAGCCGCCGCTACACCAACGGCAGTCGCGCGAAAACCTCGCCGGTCGGCTGTGTCGAACCGGTGCCCGGCTCGACGGTGAACGCCAATTCGGCGGAGTCACGGAGGTCGGGCAGCACCGCGGTGGTCGACGGGGCGACCGCCTTGGCGTCCATCGTGCCCGCGGATGTGGGTCCGTTGTTGCCGACCAGCCACATCTGATACACCGTGCCCTGCGTCGGCGGCGGCACGTTGTTCATCACCAGCACGCCCGCGTCCCGCTCGTGGGAGAACACCAATGTGGCGGTGCCGCCGGTCGGCAGTGTCCCCGACACGGTGCGCACGTCGGGCGCGGCGAACACCTGTTGGGCGGTCGACGGCGCCGGCTGCGGCCGCAATGCGATGCCGATACCCGCCACGCCCGCGCCGACGACCACAGCCGCCGCGGCAGCGAGCAAAGTGGTACGCCACCGGGACGCCGAAGGGCGGGTCTGGAGGTTCGTGGATGCCAGCACCCGGTCACGCAGCGCTGCGGGTGGTTCCAGGGCAGTGACGGTCGAGGTGGCCGCCATCGCCTCGCGGATGGCCCGGACCTCGTCGTAGAACACGCGGGCATCGTCCTCGGATTGCGCCAAGCGGGTCTCGATGTCATCGCGCTCGGCGTCGGAGATCGCGTGCAGGGCGTACGGCACGGCCAGGTCCATCAGGGTGTTGTCCGGCCCGGTCATCGCAATCCCAGACAATTGCGCAGACCCCGCAGCCCGTCACGCATCCGCGACTTCACGGTGGCCAGGTTCGCCGACAGCCGCTCCGAGACCTGTACGTACGTCAGTCCCTCGTAATAGGCCAGCTGAATGCATTCCCGCTGCAGGTCGGTCAGATCGTCAAGGCAGGAGGTCACGCGGCGGCGTTCGTCGGACACGAGCACCGAATCGCTGACCACGTCGAGGGGCGTATCGACGCTCATCGCGCCGTAACGCGACTCGCGCTTTCCCGCGGCCTGCTCGGAGCGCACTCGGTCCACGGCGCGGCGGTGGGCAAGTGTCATCAGCCAAGCCAACGCCGAACCCGCCGTCGGGTCGTAGGTCTCGGCACTGCGCCAGACCTGCAGGTAGACCTCCTGGGTGGTCTCCTCGCTATAGCCGCGGTCGCGCAGTACGCGGGTGACCAAACCGAACACCCGGGACCGAGTGGCGTCGTAAAAGGCGGCGAATGCGTCGGCATCCCGCCGGGCCACCCGGCGCAGCAGCACGTCGAGGTCCATAGTCACAGGAGCGAGCCTAGCCGCAGATATGGTCATCTTGGTGGCCGTGGTACGAAAAACGCTGTTCGAGAACAGTATTCGTTGAACCCGGGACGGCCGGCCATCCGCTTCTCCGTCAGGCGCGCACCGGTGGCGTACACCAGGAAGTAGGTCATCAACACCGGTGAGAGGACTGTGCACAACGCCGGCCAGGCGTTGAGGGTGATCAGCCACAGTCCCCACCAGACGCAGGCATCGCCGAAGTAGTTGGGGTGCCGCGTCCACGACCACAGCCCGCGGTCCATGATGACACCCTTGTTGGCGGGGTCGGCCTTGAACACCTTCAGTTGGTGATCGCCGACGGCCTCGAAAACGACGCCGACGAAGTAGACCACGACGCCGAACAGCAGCACCGGGAACAGCCCCGCCGGAGTCCGTCCGCTGGTCGCCGACAGTTGTAGCGGCAGCGAGATGAACCAGACCACGGCGGCCTGCAGGAGAAAGATCTTGCGCAGCACGTTGCCGGGCGAGAAGTCGCCACGGAGCAGGGTCTCGTAACGGGGATCTTCGCCGTGGCCCGCGAGCTTGCGGTTCAGATGCCATGCCAGTCGTAGCCCCCACACCGACACCAGGACCAGCAGCAGCAACCGGCGGAAAAGGTCGCCGGTGCCCACCGCCGCCGAGACCGCCGCCACGGCCACGAAGGCGAGCCCCCACGTCACGTCGACGACGTTGTAGCGACCGATCCGCTTGCCGACGACGAAGGTAACGGCGAACACCACGATCACCGTGACCAACGAACTGGCCGACACCACAAGGAGATTCACCATCGTCCTCCTGTTGGTGCGAAGGCCCACTGGTAGACGTCGAGATACTCGGACCGGAAGCCGGCCTCGGAGTAGGCCAGGTAGAGCTCCCACATCCGGTGGAAGACGTCGTCAAAGCCCAACTCCGACACCGTCGTCCGCCGCGCGGTGAAGCGCTCCCGCCACAGCCGCAGCGTCTCTGCGTAATGTTCTCGCAGCGAGAACATGTCGACGGTGCGCAACGCGGTGTGACGGCCGGTGACGGCCATGATCGCCTCGGTCGACGGGAGCAGGCCGCCGGGGAAGATGTACTTCTGGATCCAGGTGTGGGTGTTGCGGCTGGCCAGCATCCGGGAGTGCGGCATGGTGATGGCCTGGATCGCCACGCGGCCGCCGGGCATCACCAGCGCGTCGAGCGTGCGGAAGTAGGTCGGCCAGTACTCGTAGCCCACGGCCTCCATCATCTCCACCGAAATCACTGCGTCGTAACGTCCTTCGACATCACGGTAGTCGCACAGATCGATGTCGATTCGGTCGGTGAAGCCCGCCGCCGCGACGCGCTGCCGGGCCAGTCGTTGCTGCTCGGCCGACAGCGTCACCGACCGGACGTGCGCCCCCCGCGCGGCCGCGCGGAGACACAGTTCGCCCCAGCCCGTGCCGATCTCCAGCACCCGGGTTCCGGTCCGCACGCCGGCCACGTCGAGGAGGCGGTCGATCTTGCGCCGCTGGGCGTCGGCGAGTCGGCCCGGGGTCGCGGGCAGTGTGTCGAACAGCGCACTGGAGTAGGTCAGCGTCTCGTCGAGGAACTCGGAGAAGAGTGCGTTGGACAGGTCGTAGTGGTCGGAGATGTTGCGGCGCGCCTGATCCCGGCTGTTGCGCTGGGACTCGGGCTGACGGGCAAGCGCGATCGGGCGCATGCGTTGCAGGGATCGGGGCACCAGGTCGGCCATCGACGTCGCGAACGCGGTCAGCACGCCGACGAGGTCGTCCGACGTCCATTCACCCGCCATGTAGGACTCACCGAAACCGATCAGGCCGCTGTGCCCGATCCGCTGCGCCAATCGCTCGGGATCGGTGAGCACCAGTGTCGGCAGTGAGGGGTCGGCGGCGCCGATCACCGAACCGTCCGGATACACCAGGCGCACCGGCAGGCGTTCGGCGGCCCGGCGCAGCAGACTGGCCGCAACCCTGGTCGATATCGCATTCACCGGACCGCGGGGAACTCGTGCCACATCCGGCCAGCGCCGCGGATCGATTGCGGTGGAATGCCTTCCAGGGGTGGAGATGGTCATCGCGGCACCACCGGCACCCGGCGAAGCCAGAGTGAGATGCCCTGGACGCGGATGCGCAGGGCACCGATCAGGGGTGCCACCGGGGCGGTGATCTGCAGCCGGGCCAGTTGAGCCGTTCCCGCCCGCACCCGGCGGCCGCGCATGGTCGCCACGAACGGTGGTTGGTTGTCGCGATGCAGCGTGATGCTCACGGCCAGTGTGGCGTCGGGTCGTGGTGCCCGCACCACGTAGTGGCCGTCGACCTCGTTGAACGGTGACACGTACATCCTCTTCGCGATGGTTGCGGTGTGATCTTCGTCAGGGGGGAGCAGATACGCGTGGCGTTGACCGTAGGTGTTGTGGACCTCGGCGATGACCGCCCGCAGCGCGCCGTCGGAATCGTGACACCAGAACAGGCTCAGCGGGTTGAACACGTAGCCGAGCACCCTGGCCTGCAGCAGCGCGGTGATGCGACCGCGCGGCAGAGATATCCCGTTCTCGGCAAGGAACGTGTCGACCCGGTGGCGCAACGTGTCATCGGCACCTCCGGTGAAGTGGTCGCGGGCGTCGAACCGGGCGAACGGACGCAGCGTTCTCGGCAGCACCGGCGGGTCGTCGATGTCGATGTACCAGCTGTATCCGCGGTAGTCGAACCGGTGCTGCACCGGTGCGCGCCGGACGTGCGTGATGCGGGTCCGGTAGATCGCCGGGGTGCCGGTGGTCATCCTGACACCACGATCCGGTCGCGGTCGTGGTCCCGCTGCAGGCGCCGCGCGGCGCGCAGTCCCGATGCAGCACCGTCCTCGTGGAATCCCCAGCCGTGGTATGCCCCGGCGAACACCACGCGGTCGTCGTCCAGCGTTGGCAGCAGCCGTTGCGCGGAAACGGATTCCGGTGTGTAGAGCGGGTGGTGATAGGTCATCTCGGCCAGCACGCTTTCCGGGTCGACGCGGTCGCCGCCGCCCAGGGTGACCAGAAATCGCTTCGGCGCCGACAATCGCATCAGCCGGCTGATGTCGTAGGTCACCGTGACCTCGTTTTGCGGGCCGGCCATCAGATAGTTCCAGGACGCCCGCGCCCGCCTGTGCCGCGGTAGCACCGATTCGTCGGTGTGGAGCCTGGCGTGGTTGGTCGTGTACGGCATGTCACCGAGCACGGCGCACTCGAGGGTGGTCGGTTCGGCGAGCAGGGCCAGCGCCTGGTCGGAGTGGGTCGCGACGACGACGGCATCGAACTGCCGTGCCTCACCGGCTGCCACGAGCTGCACGCCGTCGGATACCCGTCGCACTGCCTCGACACGGGTCCCGGTGTGAACTTCGTCGAGCCGGTTGGTGATCGCTTTGACGTAGGTGCCCGAGCCGCCGACGACGGTGCGCCATACCGGCGACCCGAACACCGTCAGCATGCCGTGATGGTCGAGGAACGTGAACAGATGACGCGCCGGGTAGTCCAGAGCAGCGGCGGGCGGACAGGACCACACCGCGGCGACCAGTGGGGTCATGAAGTGCTCGGTGAAGAACCGTGAGAAGCCTTGGTGTGCAAGGAAGTCCCGCAGTGGTTGGTCGTCGGTGTCGTCGCCCTGAAGCAGTTGCGCGGCGGCGCGGTGAAAGGTTCTGACCTCTGCCAGCATCGCCAGGTAGCGCGGCCGCGCCAGGTTCCGCAGGGTGGGGAACAACCCGCCGAACCCCCGCGCCCCCGCATATTCGAGGCCGCTGGTGTCGCAGCGCACCGACATGGACATGTCGGTGTCGCGGGTGGCCACGCCGAGTTCGTCGAACATCCGGCACAGCGTCGGGTAGGTGCGGTCGTTGTGCACCAGGAACGCGCTGTCGACGGCGACGATCTCGCCGTTCCCGCCGTCGACGTGGTGGGTGTGTGCGTGACCACCGAACCGGGTATCCGCCTCGAACAGCGTGATCCGGTCCCGCTTGGCCAATTCGTGGGCGGCGGTCAGACCTGCCACGCCGCTCCCGATGACGGCGATCGAACGGCGTCTGGTGGTCATTTCGTGCACATAACCAATTCGGCGCGGCTGGGGCAACGGATGGGTGACGCGCCTCAGAACGGGGGCGGAATGTTGTGGGCCTCGTTGGCGGCGCGTTCGGTGTTGATGCGGTATTCGCGTTCTTTGGCGCGGGTGCGTTTTGGTGTCGGTGTGGCCGGTCGGGGTCGTCCAGACGACGGCGCCGTCGGGCAGCTATCGGTCGGTGAAGCCTGGCCAGAACGTCTTGATCAAGTTTTGGTAGCGGTTGGGCGAAATACACTTCAGAAACACGCACTCCCGGTGACTAGGGTGAGACGTACGGCGAGAGATGGAGACCGAACGTCATGCCGAACTCAGACGGCCCAATGGGCGCAGTGCTGCAATATGTCGAGGCGTTCAACAACGGCGACGCGGCGGCGATGGCAGCGACGTGCGCCGAGCCCATGCAGATTCTTGACGGAATGTCGCCCCATGTCTGGCAGGGGCCGACCGCCGCCGAAGACTGGTGGACAGACGTGCTCGCTGAGGGCGAGCACCTTGGAGCTTCGGGCTACCGCATCGCACTCGGCGAGCCCCGGCATGTCGATGTCAACGGCGAGAACGCCTATGTCGTCGTTCCCGCGACCATGACATTCGACCTCCGCGGTAAACAGGTCGCACAAACTGGCTCGGTGTATACGGTCGCGCTTCGTAAGGTTGGCGCGGACTGGAGACTTACCGCGTGGGCGTGGGCAAAGGGCGCTTGACTCGCTGCTGTTTTCGGCAGTAACACTTAGTTGTTCGACGGGTGGACGCCTACGAGAAGTTCGGCCACGCCAAAGCCGCCGCCGACAACCCACGCACCAACGCCGACGTCACCAGAGACAGCCCGTCGTCACCCACGATCGGACTGCGCGGACTCAGGCCGCGGATCCGCGGACTCAGTTCCAGTTGCGCGCCGCCTTCGCGGACCAGGTTCACCGGGTTGTCCGGGTGCAGGCCGCGCAGTTCGCGGGGCATCGCGTCGAGATCGGTGACCACCTGATAACCCGGTACGTCGACGTGCCGGGCCAGATGCGTGGCCAATGACCGGTTGCTACCGCCAGCCAGCACTTGGGTGCTGCGCCCGATCCGTCCGTACCCGTGCAGTGACACCGCGACGTCGACGTGTTCCACGAACTCCGCCAGTCGATCCGATTCTGCGACGGAATACCGCGCCGACGAGAGGTGGTGCGGGTAGTCAGCGGGATGACGCACCACGTAGACCGAAGCGCCGACTGCAGCCGCGGCCCGTTCGGCGATTACGTCGGTCATCTGTTCCAGCCCGCCGCCGTGGATCGCCATGAAGCCGAAACGGGACCGCAGTACCGACGACTCCGTCACCAATGGATCGGAGAGTAGCTCTGAAAGTGTCTGGGGTCCATCGGATCCCGACCAGTCTAGGGAACGGGGCCAGTTCGCCGGGTCCCACCGTTGCAGGAACTCCACCCAGCGCTGCGGAAGCTGATGATGCACCGCAGCGTCGATGATGCGCTCGAGGTACCCGGGCCGCGGCGGCCCGGGATCGACTCGGTGGTCGATGTACACCCAGGCATCCAGCTCCCCGTCCGCGGTGCAGACCGTCATCCGGTCGCGGCGGTAGCGAACGGGGACACCCTCGGCGCTGTCGAGGGCGGCCAGGTCGCGGTCGGAGACCTCCCAGACGACGCCGTGCACCTCGGATCCGGTGAAGGGTTCGATGGTGGCGACACCGCGCTCGTTGATCAGCCAGTCGTGTTCGTGCAGGAACGCGTGGCGCGGCCCGACGGCATCAGGGCAGCGACGCGCCATCTGCTGCACGCACAGGTTGGACCCGTACGCGAAGTAGAGATGACGCGCAGACACTCAGCCCGTCACGGTCAGATAGATCAGCACCACATTTAAGACTGTAATCACCGAGACGACGAGCCAGGCCATCACCGACGTCAACCGGTGGTTGGTCTCCTCGCCCATCAGCGCGTGACTGCTGGTCAGCCGGACGAGCGGAATCAGGGCGAATGGAATCCCGAAAGACAGCACCACCTGCGACAACACCAGCGCCCGGCTGGGGTCGACGCCGACGGCCAGGATCACCAGCGCGGGGATCAGCGTGACGACTCGGCGAACCAGCATCGGCACCGACACCCGCAGCAGGCCCTGCATGATCATCGCCCCTGCGTAGGCACCCACCGAGGTCGACGCCAGCCCCGATGCCAGCAGTCCCAGCGCGAACAGCAGTGCGACCGTGGGGCCCAGGGTGTCCCGGACCGCGGCGTGGGCGCCCTCGATCGAGTCCGTATTCGGCCTGCCCTGCAGGTTGGTGGCGGCCACCAGGAGCATCGCCATGTTCACCGCGCCGGCCAACGGCATCGCCAGGCCGACGTCCCAGCGGGTGACTTTCAACAGGAGGCGTCGGGCGCGCAGGGATGCCGGCCTGCCGTGTCGGTCGCGTACCAGGCCGGAGTGCAGATAGACGGCATGAGGCATGACGGTGGCACCGAGCATCGCCGTTGCCAGCAGCACACTCTCCGCGCCGTCAAAGCGCGGCACCAGACCGGCGACGACCGGACCGGGCGGGGGAGGCTCGACGAACAGGCTGGTGAGGAAGCCCAACGCGATGACCAACAACAACCCGGTGATGACCCGCTCGAATGCACGCTGGCCGCGCCGATCCTGGACCAGCAACAGCAGCAGGGAAACCACTCCGGTGATGACGCCGCCGACCACCAGCGACAGGTCGAACAGCAGATGCAACGCAATCGCTCCACCGACGACTTCGGCGAGATCGGTTGCCATGGCGACCAATTCGGCCTGGATCCAGTAGGCGATGCGGGTCGGTCGCCGGGTGTTGTCGGCGACGGCCTCCGGCAGCGAGCGACCGGTGACGAGGCCGAGCTTGGCCGACAGATACTGCACCAGTGCGGCCATCATGTTGGCCAGCACGATGACCCAGACCAGCAGGAAGCCGTACTGGGCGCCGGCGCTGACGTTGGCGGCGACGTTGCCCGGGTCGACATAGGCGATCGAGGCGACGAATGCCGGCCCGAGGAGCAACCAGCCTCGCTTCAGCGGGGCAGCGGTGTCCTGCGCCAAGTCCTTAACTCTCCATCCGGCACCACAAAGTAAAAAGTTAGGTTAGCCGAAATATTGAGGAAGTGCGACGCTTGGGGGACGGTAACGCTTGGCCGTGTGTCTAGCGCTCAGGCCGTCCGGTCGTCCTGTCAGCCGATCCCGATCACCAGGCCGCCGCCCCAGCCGAACCACGGTCCGAAACCGTAGTTGTTGAACCGGTTGGACGGCGGGGAGGTGACGATCGCGGTGCTGCCATTGGTGGAGCACTGCGTGGTGTTTGGACCGGTGTCGACGCACCGCGGAGGAATGGCGAACGCCTGTGCGCCGGGAAGCAACAGACCGAACGCCAGTGCCGAGGCCGCGAGTAAAACGGGAACCAATTTTCGGGCCATGACCTGCTCCGATCGCTGGCCCAAGTTTACGCCGTCAGAGCACCCAGAATTCGTCGTCCCAGGGGAACATCCCGGCACCGGTGTTGGGCGGTGTCGAGTCGATCTGCACGTTGCCGGGGCTGGCGCATTCGGTGTTCTGACCGCCGTCGACCGACGAGCCGCCGGTGACCTCGCAGTTGGGCAGGAGGGGATCGGCGGCGGCGACGGGGGCCGCGGCAATCGCGGCAGATGCGCCGGCGGTGACGAGCAGACCGGCGAAAGTGCTCAGGCGTGCCTTCATTGCAGAATCCTTCCGAGGGCGGGGCTACTAGGGAACGTACAGCCCTTTCCCAGTCACCAGAGGTAGATCGAGCGTAGTTCGAATTCCGGGCGCAGCGGCGACCACCGCGGGGATCGCGTTGACCACCCGCATCGCGGTTGCCACCAGGCCGGCGTGGTTGTGATCGCCGTTCGGGCTGCCCAGGCAGACGTCGACGGCATACGACGGCTCGCCGGTGATCTCGATGCGGTACGAGCCGCCTTCCTGGGCCGGCTGGGGCCACTGAGGGCACAGGTCCTCCCGCAACCGGGTGACGTGCTCGAGCACGATCGCGGGCGCGCCGTCGACGAGTCCGATCACCTCGAACCGCAGTGCCGCGGCGGTCCCTTTGGCGATGTGACCCGCGGAGATGTCGAAGTCCTCCAGGGCGGGCTCGCGGACGTACATCTCCTCGATGCCGTCGAGGGTGACGCCCAGACCCGCGGCGATCTGGCGGATCACCGAACCCCACGCCATGCTGAGAACGCCGGTCTGAAGCAGCATCGGGATGTCGTCGAGCGGCCGTCCGAATCCCATGACGTCGAACATCACGGTCGCGCTGTCATAGGTGGCGTAGTCGACGATCTCCATGCACCGCACCTGCTGGATGCTCTGGCAGGTGCCCGCGAGTGCCAGGGGAAGCAGATCGTTGGCGAACCCCGGATCGATCCCGTTGACGAAGAGGCTCGAATTTCCTTCTCGCGCCGCGGTTTCGATCGGATCGATCAGCTCGGCCGGGATGACCTCCCATGGATACTGGAGAAACACCGGTCCGCTGCCGACGACGTTGACGCCGGCCGCCAGGATTCGCCGGTAGTCCTCGAGGGCGTCGGGCAGGCGGTGGTCGGCCAGTGCCGTGTACACCGCGCAGTCCGGCTTGACCGCGAGAATCTCGTCGAGGTCGGTAGTGGCCTTTACTCCGGTCGAAACATCAAGGCCGGCAAGCTCTCCCGCGTCTTTACCGGCCTTGGCGTCCGACGAGACCCAGACTCCGGTGAGTTCGTAGTCGGGGTTGGTGATCAGCGCGGTCAGGGCGTGGATGCCGACATTGCCGGTGCCGATGTGGGCGACGCGAATGGCCATGGCTTTCCTTACAGGTCGGGGATGGGCAGGTCGAGGTTCGGGAAGGTGATGCCGCCGTCGACCTCGAGTGTCTTGCCTGTGAGGTAACTGCCGGCCGGTGAGGCGAGATACACCGCGGCCGCGGCGATGTCGCTCGGATCGCCGAGTCGGCGCATCGGAGTGGCCTTCTCCATCGGCGTGCGAAACTCCTCGTTGGAGGCGACGATGTCGAGCGCCGACGTCAGGATCGATCCCGGGGCAATGGCATTGACCCGGATACGCGGGCACAGGTCGAGCGCCGCGAGTCGCGTGTAATGCGCCAGGGCGGCCTTGGCGGTGCCGTAGGCGGCGAAACCGCGGCCCGCGACCCGACCCATCGTCGAGGTGATGTTGATGATGCTGCCGCCCCCGGAGTGCTCCAGCATCAGCGGCACGGCGGCCGAGGTCAGCGCGTGGGCGGTCATCACGTTGAAGGTGAATGCGTCGCGGAAGTCTTTTGTCGACGTGTTCAGCAGCGGGGCCGGCATGGTGCCGCCGACGTTGTTGACGACGATGTCTAGTCGGCCGAACTCCTCGACCGCGGCGGCGGCCAGACCGGCCGTGGCCTCGGGGTGGGCGAGGTCGCCGACAACGATGTGCGCGCGCCGGCCGGTGGCGCGGATCTGTGCGGCGACGGCGTCGAGCTCGGACTGGGTGCGGGAGGCAATGACGACGTCGGCGCCCACTTCGGCAAATGCCACCGCGATGGCGGCACCGAGGCCGCGGCCCGCGCCGGTGACCACAGCCACCTGGTCGTCGAGCCGGAATTTATCGAGGATCATCGCGGCCACCGTAGCAAGGCGGGCATGCGGGTTGGACGGCAATGCCGAATGTTTCTAGAACAGGTTCTAGTTGCTCCCGGCTGACCGGAGGCCGCGATAGGTGAACTAACTAGGTTGCCCACACGTAGCCACCAATATGAATGTGCGAACCCCTAACCTCGGCCCGGTGAGTGACGAGAAGTGGGCTCCGGCCATCACGGCAGCCGCGGTGGAGCTTCCACCGAATCGACACAGCCAGGATGAGGTCGTCGCCACACTGGTGGATGCCGTCGGCCCGGACTTCCTGCGTTTCGCAGCCTCCAGCGGTGTGGGGACACGCCAACTCGCGCTGCCGCTGGATCGATATCCGGAATTGACGGGCTTCACCGAGGCCAACGCCGCCTACCTGGACGTCGCAATGGATCTCGGCGAGCGAGCTATCCGCAAAGCGCTGGACGCCGCGGGGCTGCAACCGTCCGACGTCGACATCGTCTTCTCGACGACGGTGACCGGCGCGGCGGTGCCGACGCTCGAGGCGCGGTTGGCGGGCCGGCTCGGGTTGCGACCCGACATCAAGCGCGTGCCGTTGTTCGGTCTGGGCTGCGTGGCCGGCGCTGCCGGAATCGCCCGGATGAACGATTACCTGCGCGCCTACCCGGATCAGGTGGCCGTCCTGCTCGCCGTCGAACTGTGCTCGCTGACCGTTCAGCGCGACGACCACTCGATGGCGAACCTGGTGGCCTGTTGCCTGTTCGGAGACGGTGCGGCGGCGGTCGTCGCGGTGGGTGCCCAGCGCGCACCTTCGGGTCGAGGCCTGCCGCGCGTACTGGCCTCCCGTAGCCGGCTCTACCCGGACACCACCGACGTGATGGGCTGGCAGATCGGCAGCGAGGGATTCCGCATCGTGCTGTCCGCCGATGTGCCCACGGTGGCCGAGAAATACCTGGGTGAGGACGTCCGGCTGTTCCTGGCCGAGTTCGGTCTGGCCACAACCGATATCGGAACCTGGGTGTGCCATCCGGGCGGCCCGAAGGTGATCGAGGCCATCGAGAACGTGCTTGATCTGCCCGACGACGCGCTGGAACTGACCCGTAAGTCGTTGTGGAACAACGGGAACATGTCGTCGGTGTCGGTGCTCGACGTGCTGTCGGCCAACCTGGCCGCGCCACCGCCGCACGGCGAGATGGGCATGATGATGGCCATGGGCCCAGGGTTCTGCTCCGAACTCGTCCTGCTCGGCTGGTAGCGGTGTACTACCTGCTGATCCTGGCGGTCGCAGCGGAGCGCCTCGTCGAGCTCGTGGTGTCCAAGCGAAATGCGCAGTGGGTGTTCGCGCGTGGTGGCCGAGAGTTCGGCCGTGGCCACTATCCGGTCATGGTGGCGCTCCACACCGCACTACTGGTCGGGTGCGTCGTCGAAGTGTGGGCGCTGCACCGGCCGTTCATCCCGTGGCTGGGTTGGCCGATGCTGGCCATCGCGATCGGCGCGCAGGTGCTGCGCTGGTGGTGCATCACGACGCTGGGACCCCGCTGGAACACGTTGGTGATCGTGCTGCCCGACGCCCCGCTGGTTCGCCGTGGGCCCTACCGCTGGCTGCACCACCCCAACTACGTTGCCGTGGTGATCGAGGGCATTGCGCTTCCGTTGATACACACCGCGTGGTTGACGGCACTGTGCTTCACCGTGGCCAACGCTCTGCTGTTGACGGTGCGGATCCGGGTGGAGAACGCGGCGCTGGGCTATGCAGATGCCCGTGTTTGACGCCGACATCCTCGTCGTCGGCGGTGGGCCGGGCGGGCTTGCGGCGGCCCTGCACGCACGCGCGCAAGGACTTTCGGTCATCGTGGCCGAACCGCGGGACTCGCCGATCGACAAGGCGTGTGGCGAGGGCCTGATGCCCGGTGGGCTGGACGTGCTGGCGTCGCTGGGCGTCGATCCGGCCGGCATGCCGTTCCGGGGTATCGCCTACGTGGACGGTCAGCGCCGGGCCGAGGCGTGCTTCCGTGCCGGGATGGGCCGCGGAGTTCGGCGGACCACCTTGCACTCCGCGATGGCGGCCAGGGCTAAAGAGCTTGATACCGAATGGGTTTCGACGAAGGTCACGTCCGTGACGCAGGACGCCGATTCGGTGACCGCGGCCGGTGTGCGGGCCCGCTATCTGATTGGCGCGGACGGACTGCATTCGGCGGTTCGCCGCGACGTCGGAATCGAGTCGGTCGTCGGCAGGCCGCGGCGGGTGGGTCTGCGCCGGCATTTTCGGATCGAGCCGTGGTCGGAGTTCGTCGAGGTGCACTGGTCGCCGATGGGGGAGGCCTACATCACCCCGGTGGAGCCAGACCTGGTGGGCGTGGCGATCCTGAGTCGTCATCGTCACGACCTGGCATGGTTCCCGTGGCTGGAGCGGCGACTCGCCGGGGTGGCGCACGGTCCGGAACGCGGGTGCGGGCCCCTGCGTCAGGTGGTGTCACGCCGGGTGGCGGGTCGCGTGCTGCTGGTGGGTGACGCCGCCGGGTACGAGGACGCGCTGACCGGCGAGGGGGTGAGCCTGGCCGTGAAACAGGCCGGCGCCGCGGTGGTCGCCATCGCCGCCGATCGACCGGGTGACTACGAACGGGAATGGCGACGGCTCACGCGCCGTTACCGGTTGCTGACGCGTGGGCTGGTTCTCAGCACTCGACCGCGCCCGGCCCGGCGGGCGATCGTGCCCGCGTGTGCCGCGCTGCCCGGATTGTTCGGGCGGGCGGTCGACGCACTGGCTAGCTGAGGTAGCGCGTCAGTTCCGCTTCCACGTCGCGCAGCGGTTGCGCGGACCGTTCGGCGCGCGCCTGCAGCAGCGCGCCCTCGATGGCGCTGACCGCGAACGAGGCGCGGGTGGCGGCGGTGCCGGGATCGACGCCCGCGGCCGTCAGCGCCGCGGCCACACGGTCGCGCAGCAACGCGAACGCCCGCGCGGCCGCGTCGGTGATGGACGGTTCGTCCGGTCCGGCGAGGGACGCCGCGGCGATCGGGCAACCGGTACCGAAGTCGGTCTGCTCCATGTCGGTGACCCAGCGTTCGATGAGACCGCTGACCACGCCCGCGGCATCACCGGCCGCGGCGAGGCGGTCGATGCGCCGGGCCGTCGCGGCCGCAGCCGCGTCGGTCACGGCCACCATCAGTTCGGTTTTGCCGCCGGGGAAATGCTGATAGATGGAATTGCGTGCCGACGCACTGCGCTGCAGCAGATCGGACAGCCCGGTGGCGTGCACGCCGCGCTCCTGAACCATCGTGATCGCCGTGGCGATCAGACGGTCACGCGGTCCCGGGGTTTTGCCGCCGCTCATTTCCTTGCTGTGGCTTTCTTGGGGGCGGTCTTCGCGGCCGCCTTCTTGGCGGGGGCTTTCTTCGCCGGGGTCTTCTTGGCCGGGGCCTCGTCAGCCTCGTCGGCCTGAGCGGCTGAGCCCTGGCGCTTCTTCACGCTGGCTTCGAGCCTGGCCAACAGATCCGAAACGTCCTCGGTCTGGTCGAGTTCGGTGGGCTTCTCGTCGACGGTGAACGCCTCGCCGCCTTCGAGTTTGGCCTCGACGAGTTCCTTGAGCTGTGCCTGGTAGTCGTCGTGGAACTGGTCGGGTTCGAAGTCCTCGGCCATGGATTCGACCACCTGCCCGGCCATCTTCAGCTCGGCCGGCTTGATCTCGACCTTGGTGTCGAGCACCGGGAAGTCCGGGTCGCGGATCTCGTCGGGCCACAGCAGCGTGTGCACCAGCAGGACGTCGCGCTTGCTGAAGTCCTTGACGCGCAACGCCGCCAACCGTGTCTTGCTTCGCAGCGCGAAGTGCACGATGGCGATCCGGTCGGTTTCGGCGAGCGTCTTGGCCAGCAGCACATAGGACTTGGTCGACTTCGTGTCGGGTTCCAGGAAGTAGCTCTTGTCGTACATGATCGGGTCGATATCGCTGGCCGGGACGAACTCCAGCACCTCGATCTCTCGGCTGCGTTCCTCGGGCATCGTCGCGATGTCCTCGTCGGTGATCACCACGCTGCGGCCGTCATCGGACTCGTAGGCCCGTGCGATTTCGCTGTACTCGACGACCTCGCCGCACTCTTCGCACACCCGCTTGTACCGGATGCGCCCGTTGTCCTTGGCGTGGACCTGGTGGAACTTCAGGTCGTGGTCCTCGGTTGCGCTGTACACCTTGACGGGGACATTGACCAGGCCGAAGGCGATTGAGCCCTTCCAGATGGACCGCATCAGCCCAGAATAGACCGGGCTTTCTATCGAGACGGCCTATCCGGCACCCGTCGCCGGGTCGAGGCCAGGGTTGACACCCAACGGCACGTCGGGATTGGCGCCCGGTGCGTTGTCGGTGAACACCTGTGACGGGTCCGCCCTGCAGTTGGTGTCGGCCGGGGTCTCGTTGCCGCTGCACCACGGCACCCAGTCGCGCGGGTCCGCGGCGGCCTGCGGCGTACAGGTGATCACGCAGGAGGTCGCCAGGGCCACCACCAGGCAACGCAAGCGTGCGTGCCGCATGGTTTCACGGTAGCAAGGTATAGCGTTTGCAGTGATGGATTCGCCTGCACCGAAGGTCACGCTGACCAATGCCGACAAGGTGCTGTACCCCGCGACAGGCACCGACAAGGCCGACGTATTCGACTACTACACCTCGATTGCCGAGGTGATGGTGCCGCACATCGCGGGCCGGCCCGCCACTCGCAAACGCTGGCCCAACGGTGTGGACCAAGCGGCCTTCTTCGAGAAGCAACTGGCGTCGTCGGCACCGGACTGGCTGGACCGCGGCAGCATCACCCACCGGTCCGGCACCACCACATATCCGGTCATCGACAGTGTGTCCGGCCTGGCCTGGATCGCCCAGCAGGCGGCGCTGGAAGTGCATGTGCCGCAATGGCGGTTCGTCAACTCCAAGCCCGGGCCCGCCACCCGGCTGGTGTTCGATCTCGATCCCGGTGACGACGTCACCATGCGGCAGCTGTGCGATGTCGCCCGTGCGATCCGGGATCTGATGGACGACATCGGGCTGACAACGTTTCCCGTCACGAGCGGCAGCAAGGGCCTGCACCTCTATGCGCGTTTCGGCACGCCGGTCAGTTCGCAGGGGGCGTCCGTGTTTGGCGAAACGCGTTGCGCAGCAGCTGGAGCAGGCGATGCCCACGCTCGTCACCGCGACGATGACCAAGAGCCTGCGTGCCGGCCGGGTGTTCGTGGACTGGAGTCAGAACAGCGCGGCCAAGACCACGATCGCGCCGTATTCGCTTCGCGGGCGTTCCCACCCGACGGTTGCCGCGCCGCGCAGCTGGGACGGAGCTCGACGACCCCGACCTGCGGCAGCTGCGCTATGACGAAGTGCTGGAACGCGTTGCGCGCGACGGCGACCTGCTCGCCGAACTCGACGACGCGATGGTGGTGTCGGACCGGTTGACCACCTACCGCGGCATGCGCGATGCCAAGAAAACCCCGGAGCCCGTCCCGGCGGCCAAACCCGTTATAGGAAACAACAATACGTTCGTCATCCAGGAGCATCACGCGCGCCGGCTGCACTACGACTTCCGGCTGGAGCGGGACGGGGTGCTGGTGTCGTGGGCGGTGCCCAAGAACCTGCCGGAGACACCGTCGGTCAACCACCTCGCGGTGCACACCGAGGATCACCCGCTGGAGTACGCGGCGTTCGAGGGCTCCATCCCGAAAGGCGAGTACGGCGGCGGTGAGGTGAAGGTGTGGGACTGCGGGCACCTATGACGCCGAGAAGTTCCTCGCCGATGAAGTGATCGTCACGCTGCACGGCAACAAGATCACCGGTCGCTATGCGCTGATCCACACCGACGGCAAGAACTGGCTCGCGCACCGCACCAAGGAGCAGCCCGAACCCGCGCCGAAGGATCTGGCTCCGATGTTGGCCACGCACGGGTCTGTCGCGAAACTCAAAGCGGCGCAGTGGGCCTTCGAGGGGAAGTGGGACGGGTACCGGTTGCTGTTCGACGCCGACCACGGCGGACGCCACACTGCGATCGCGCAGCGGCCGGGACATGACCGCCGAGTACCCGCAGTTGCACTCCCTGGCGGCCGAGTTGGCCGATCACCGCGTGATCCTCGACGGCGAGGTGGTGGCACTGGACGAGTCGGGGGTGCCCAGTTTCGGGGAGATGCAGAACCGGGCACGCGCGACCCGCATCGAATACTGGGCGTTCGACCTGCTCTACCTCGACGGGCGGTCGCTGCTGAATGCCAAGTACCGCGATCGTCGGGCATTGCTCGAGATGCTGGCCAAGGGGACGAATCTCATTGTCCCCGAGCAGATCAGCGGCGACGGAGCCGAGGCTCTGGCGTACTCCGCGCCGTCGGCGCTGGGAAGGGGTGGTGGCCAAGAAGTGGGAATCCACCTACCAGCCGGGCAACCGATCGTCGGCCTGGATCAAGGACAAGAACTGGTTCACCCAGGAGATCGTGATCGGCGGCTGGCGCCAGGGCGAGGGCGGGCGGTCGAGCGGAATCGGCGCGCTGCTCATGGGCATCCCCGGCGACGGCGGCCTGGATTTCGTGGGCCGGGTGGGTACCGGGTTCACGCAGAAGGAACTCGCCATGCTCAAGCGCACGCTCGCGCCGTTGCACACCGACGAGTCCCCGTTCAACGTGCGACTCACCGGCCATGACGCCAAGAACATCACGTTCGTCCGGCCTGAGTTGGTCGGTGAGGTCCGGTACGGCGAGTGGACGTCCGACGGGCATCTGCGGCATCCGAGTTGGCGGGGGCTGCGGCCGGACAAGTCACCCGCGGAAGTCGTGCGGGAATAGTGCTGGCAATCCGAATCAATTGATGTAGGACACCGCATCCGATCGGCACCGGATATGATGCATTTGATGCAACACCTGGGGTGAGCGAGCAATTGCGGTGGAGAGTCATCGGCGCGTCAGAATTTGCGGACGGCCGGAAGCGTGTAGGCCTTGGTCAGTACCGGCGCCAACGGGGTGTAGTACCTCATCGTGAGGTTGAAGGACCCGACGGGAGTGGGAAGCCAGTTGCCTTCCCACTCGCCTTCTGGGTTCGTGTGTTGCAAGTAGATGGTCAGCGACCCATCCGGGTTCGGACTGAGACCGTCGGTCGTGCTGCCGATGGAGAAGCGGCCGTTTTCGTTGTGCGTGAACAACATCGACTCGTCGTACATCGCAATGTTCCACATTCCGGCGACCGGCGGTGTGAGGCCGGGCTCGAAGTGCAGGGTGTAGGCGTTGGCACCATCAAGAGGTTGTCCGTCGGCGTCGACGGCGGTGTTGACGTAGACCACCTGGTCGGCGACTTCGGTGCCCACCTGGTTCTTGGTGTTGGCGGCGTTCAGCGCCCAGTCGTAGCTGCAGCGGCCTGACGCCAGCGATCCGCGCCACCCGTTGACCGTCTCACTCATCGTCCGCCAGCGCTCGTCGACGATCTGTTCAATAACCGGCGCGGCGCGGCGCAATCCCGCAATTGTGGAGTCGTCAAGTGATTGCCAGTCGAAGCCCTTGCGCACGCTCAGACCGATGGTGCCCAGCGTCGACACCAGCGTGTCGTTGACGTCGGCGTGTTTGGGCAGCATGTACCGCATCGCAGAGCCGATCCGATCCGATCGAAGTGGATCAGGTCCTCTGGCGCCGTGAGCGCGGGGAACGCGATGGGGCTGTAGTCGGTCGAGGTGCCGGCGATGCCGTCGCGGAGGTAGTCGGGCAGCGGTCTGATCGCGAATCCCTCCTGCGCCTGCAGCGCCCCGGGCAGATCGTTGACCCCGTGGACCGCGATGCGCAAGCCGACGAACCCGATATTGGTACGGAAGGGTACGTGAATCATGTCTCCGGGAACCCGGCCCTGGAAGTCGGGTCGGGTGATCAGGTAGGCACCGGGTACGTGCGGACGCGATCCGCCCACGTTGAAGACGACGTCGTCGAAGGCATCGCCGATCTGGACGATGAACCAGCGGTCACCGGCCAGCTTCGGTACGTGGATGACGACAGGGCCGTCGGCGAGGTCGAGGATCGCGTAGCCGTCGATCGTCAGATTGTTCGGTGTGACGACGAAACGGTCATCGGACGTCTTGAGCCGGTCGAACTTCTGGAAGCTGTTGCGCCCGATTCCCTTCACCACGAGGGTACGGGGAAACGCTTCCACGCGGTGGGCGAGTGGATAGCCCCAGAGGCCGGCCTGCACACCGAGGGTGTATGCGTTTTCTTCGCGTTCTGCGATCATGAATGGAATTGTCGCCCAATGCATTCGCGGAACGGTTAAAACGGCCAACTGCACCGCTTCCTGATGCAGGATCGAAGACATGAGCTTTACACCTGAGCAGTTGCGCGAACGCACACTTCACCGCCGAGCGGTCGAAGCCGCCATCTGGGGAATGCCAGCTGTCAACTTCGACGCGATGTACCAGGCGCTCGTCCGGGACGCCCGAGGTGTAATGAACCAGATCGTCTACTGGTCGCGGCTCCTCGACTCGAAGAATCAGACGCTGACGCCCAACCCCGACGCCATTTACCTGATGCCGTTCTACGACACCACCGACGGTCCAGTGGTCCTGGAGATTCCGCCCGCTGACGGAGGCTCGATCACCGGTTCGATCGATGACGCCTGGCAGTGCGCGATCGCCGACGTCGGACCGGCAGGCAGCGACGCAGGCAAGGGTGGCAAGTACCTCATCCTGCCGCCGGACTACGACGATGTGATCCCCGACGACTACCTCCCAATGCCATCGCCGACCTATAGCGGTTTCGCCCTTCTGCGATCCAACATCGCCGGCGGCGGCGACGCCGACATCGCCACCGCCGTCGAGTACGGGAAACGGGTGAAGTTCTACCCTTTGTTCTCCGGCGATGAGACAGCGACCACCTTCATCGACGCCTCCGACGTGGTGTTCGACGCCACCATCCCGTACGACGCGAGTTTCTTCGAAGCCCTCGCTCGCAGAGTGCACGCCGAGCCGTGGCTGTTCAGAGACAAAGTGATGATCGACCCGCTCAAGACGATCGGCATCGAGAAGGGTCAGCCCTTCTCCCCTGACGACACGACCAGGGCCACGCTCACCGACGCGATGACGGAAGTTCACGCGTGGCTCGACGCTCGATACGAGACCCTTTTCACCACAACGTTTTACGACGACGCTCGGTGGTCCTTCCCCGGTTCTGTTGATCTGGTCCACGCGACCGAGGCCGGCTTCACCAACGCCGACACCTATCCGACGGACGACCGCGGATGCACCTACTCGTGGGCGTTTTTCAGCGCCAAGAAGATGGGTGCCGGTCAGTACTACCTCATGACCATTCACGACAAGGACGGCAACGCATTCGACGGGTCGGCGACCTACCGGCTCACCGTGCCGCCGAACGTGCCGGTGACGCTGTACTGGTCAGTGACCGCCTACGACCGCAGCACCCACACGCTCATCCGCGATATGCCGTGGGCGAGCCGATCGTCGAACACCCATGGCCTGCACGTCGAGGACGACGGGTCAGTGGTCCTGTCCTTTGCGCCTGCGCCTCCGAATGGGGACGAGCGAAACTGGATCCCCACGCGTGCGGACAGGCAGTTCGAGGTCCTCTGCCGCTTCTACGGACCGCAACAGGCCTTCTTCGACAAGACCTGGAAACTGCCCGACATCGAGCGAGTCCACTGAGCGGCCAGCTTCCCCGCACGAGCGAGGGGCCCGTCGCGAGACAAGTCGCCGATCCATTTCCCGGCGATCGTGTGCCGCGAAAGGCCAGCTGAACTACCCAAACGAATACCGCGCACTTCAAATACTGCATCTCCGCCAGTCGTGCGGGAGTAGTACTCCTGTTGAATCGCCTGTTGGGGAACATGTTTGAGAGCAGAGCCACCGCGATCGGCTTGTCCGGCCTACTCCCACTTGGGTTTTACAGCGCACATGCCGACAACTCATCTCCCACAAGTCTCGAGATCAGTTGGTGGTTGTTGGCGGCGGTTGGAAGGGTGTGTACCACCACCAGTCGGCGCGTTCTCCGGTAGGCCCGGGGCACGGTGGAACGTCGGGTGGGGGTGTGGTTGGGGGCCGAGCCAATGATCCCGGTTCGAGCGTGCGCCCCGACGCGTCGGTGACCATGAGGCGATCGGCGGGACCGGTGATGGTGATGCCACCCCGATGATGCAACCGATGATGAAACGGGCACACCAAAGCCAAGTTGGCCAACTCGGTGAGACCGCCGTCCTCCCAGTGCTTGATGTGGTGTGCGTGCAGACCACGGGTGGCCCCGCAGCCCGGTACCACGCAGGTGCCCTGGTCGCGGTGTTCGAGGGCGCGGCGCAGTCGGCGGCTGATGGTCCGGGTCTCCCGCCCCGAACCGATCACCTGGCCGGCACGTTCGAACCACACTTCACAGGCCGCATCGCACAACATGTAACGGCGGTCGTCATCGGACAGCAACGGCCCCAAATGCAGCGAGGCGATCCGTGTCTCGACGTCGACGTGCACGACGACGGTGGTGCGCTGCCCGTGCGGTCGGGCCGCCACGTCGGTGTCCCACCCGGCCTGCACCAAACTCATGAACCCATCCACAGCGTTCGGAAACGGCGGGGTGTGTTCGGACACCCCGTCGGCGTGGACGCGCTTCCACTCGGCGACCAACCCATCCTGATGCGACTGCAGCGCCGCGTCGAACACCGCTGCTTCGTGGTGGGGCAGGGTGATGTGCCACGTGGCGGAGTGCTCGTCGGAGGTTTTGGTCATCGACGGTGGCGGCTCCGGCCGCGACTCCGACTCCGGCTCAGGTGCTGGTTGTGGCTGCGGTTGGGGGTCGGGTCGCGGTTCGAGTTTGATGGCGGTGCGCAGTTGGGTGACGGAGGCGCTTTCGGCCAACTGCGCGTAATGCTCATCGGATCCGTCGGCCGCCTTGTTGGCGATGACCCCGATCTGATCCAGCGAGAATCGGCCCTCTTGCATCCCGGCCGCGCAACGCGGGAACTCCGGCAATCGGTGGGCGATGGTGGCGATGGTGCCCGCATTCGCCGATGACATCCCGAGCTTCCACGCCACCAACCCCCGGACCGATCGTGCCCCGGTGTTACCCCACAATCCGTCGTGGTCGATTTCGGCGACGATCTCCACGATGCGGCCGTCAATGGCGTTCCGGTGACCAGTCAGCTCCGCGAGCTCGTCGAACAACACCTCCAGCCGCTGCCCGGGAGGCATCCCAGCGGCGGCCAAAGATGTTGCGCTCGTTGACATGACACCATCATCACAGAGGGGTACGACATTTCCGGGCCGTCGAATGCAACCGCTGGCGAATACCCGCACACGTCGGGTACTGCACCTCCGCCAGTTGTGGGAGGCCTAGCTGTAATTCCCGGGGACGTTGTGAACGGCGTGGTGCCGGTGAACAGGTGAGGGCCTCCGGTATCGGTGTGGTTACCACACACACGCCGATTACCAAGAGGCCCTCATGACTCACCGTAATGCGTTCCTGACCCCGCGTGGCCGCTTGGCCCTTGCCCAGTGTGTCGTCGAGAACGGTTGGACTTTTCGACGTGCTGCTGACCGGTTCAATTGCTCGGCGGCGACGGCCAAGAAATGGGCCGACCGCTACCGCGCGGGCGGTGAAGCGGCCATGACTGATGTGTCCAGCCGGCCGCATCGCTGCCCCCACCAGCTGCCGGTGCGCCGAGAACGCCGGATCATCAAGCTGCGGTTCATCAAACGCTGGGGAGCCCCGCGCATCGCCGCCCACCTCAAGATCGCGTGCTCGACCGTGGAGGCGGTGCTGCGGCGCTACCGGATGCCGCTGCTGCGCCACCTGGATCAGAACACCGGTCTGCCGGTGCGCCGGCCCAAGCCGCACCGCTACGAACACGCTGAGCCCGGTGATCTGGTGCATGTCGACATCAAGAAGCTCGGCCGTATCCCTGACGGGGGTGGGCACCGCAAACTGGGGCGCACGATCGGTAACCGCAACAACAAGAAGGCCGGTCGTGGCTACGCCTACTTGCATCACGCCGTCGACGATCATTGCCGGCTGGCCTACTCCGAGATCCTCGCCGATGAACGCAAGGAGACCGCAGCCGACTTCTGGACCCGGGCCAACACGTTCTTCGCCGATCACGGGATCGTCGTCAAACGTGTCCTCACAGACAATGGATCATGCTATCGGTCAAAGGAATTCGCAAAGAAGCTCACACCGGCAATCACTCACAAACGCACCCGGCCCTACCGGCCCCAGACCAACGGCAAAGTAGAGCGATTCAACCGAACCCTGGCCGCCGAGTGGGCCTACGCCGACACCTACACCAGCGACGAAGCCCGCGCAGCCACCTACGATGACTGGCTACACCACTACAACCACCACCGAGCCCACACCGGCATCAAAGGCCTCACACCCATCGAACGCCTACGTGTTCACAACCTGGCCGGGAATTACAGCTAGCGCGGGAGTTGCTCTGTGACGGGCTACCTTTCGCCGCGGCCGAGTGCTGACGATATCGCCGCGAGATAGTCGATGTGGGCGTCCACGGAATCCAGTCGGAAGCCCATTGTCGCGATGGCGACGTCGGTGCCGCCAGCGGGTGAGCAATGGACAATGTTCCTGCTCGACACAGCCGGAAACGCCCTGGAGTTCAAGCCTTCGCCGACACTGCCGATACCTTTGCGACTTAAGGCCGCCTTCTGACCGGGCATTCGGGCAGACGGTCGAGGCTTGAGTGGCCCCAGATCCAAGGAGAAACGCCATGACTCACTACGTGGTCGAGCCGCCGGACCAGGCATCACTTCCGACAGCCACCGGCATTGGGCGCTTTCCCATCCGGAGGGTGTTCTGCGTGGGACGAAACTACGCCGCCCACGCGCGCGAAATGGGCAAGGATCCTGACCGTGAGCCGCCGTTCTTCTTCATGAAGCCCGCCGATGCCGTCGTTGATGCCACCGGGGTAATCCCCTTTCCCCCGCTGACTTCGGCTTTCCACCACGAGATCGAACTTGTGGTGGCACTCAAAGCCGGCGGCAGCAACGTAACGCCCGATGCGGCCCCTGACCTCGTCTGGGGCTACGGCGTCGGCGTGGATCTCACCCGGCGCGACATTCAGGATGAGGCGAAGAAGCTCAGTCGGCCCTGGGATTGGGCCAAGAGCTTCGACGCCTCAGCGCCCTGCAGCCCTTTGCACTCCGTGTCGGAGATCGGGCACCCGGTCGCGGGCGAGATCTGGCTATCGGTGAATGGCGAGATCAAACAGCGCGGCGATCTGCGGGATCTGATCTGGTCCGTTCCTGAAGTGATCAGTGGGCCTCGCAGGCGGTAAACCTCGCGCCGGGCGATCTCATCTTCAACGGAACGCCCGCCGGCGTCGGACCGATGCAACCCGGCGACGCCATCAGTGGAGGTGTCGAAGGTGTCGGCGAATTTCATTTCTCGATCGGTGCCCAGAGATATTTAGCCTGACGCGTTGACTGACCCGGCGAGCCGACCTGAGCGGCCTATGTCGCGAGGCCGTTGACGAGCAGGTCGAGCAGACGGTCGAACGTGGCGGTGGCGTCGGGCGTCTGGCCGATTCCCGCGTGCTCAATGGTGACGGCGCCGTGAATGGCGCTCCACACGTTCTGCGCCGCCTCAGCTGAACCCTTCTGGTGCGCGGCAGGTCGCATCGTTTGGATCAGGTCGACCAGGACGTCGAACACTGCACGGCCGGAACTGGCGACCTCCGATGATTGGTCTTCGAGTGGGCTGCCAACCCCGAAGATCAACGAGTATCGCGCGGGATGCCGCAGTGCGAAGTCCCGGTAGGTTCGGCACGCCACCCGGAAGCGCTCGACTGGGTCGATGTCATTGGGTGCGTCGATGGCCTCGGCAAGCTGCGCCAATGTGTGCGTGGCCAGCGCGACGATCAAGCCGTCCTTACTCTCAAACCTGTTGTAGACGCTCATCGGTGACACCGCGGCCTGCTGTGCGACG
Source organism: uncultured Actinomycetota bacterium (assembly GCA_963779655.1). Classification (GTDB taxonomy): domain Bacteria; phylum Actinomycetota; class Actinomycetes; order Mycobacteriales; family Mycobacteriaceae; genus Mycobacterium. The sequence continues at coordinate 50,944 of CAVZZD010000020.1, forward strand.
GCCCGCACGGTCACGCCGCCGGTTCCGTCGCGGTCCAGCACGGCCTCGGCCGCGTCGAGTAACGCGGCCGAGACCTGATGACTGGCGGTGCGGCGGCGGACCGGAGCCTCGCTCATGCCCGTGCGTCGACCTCGCGGTGGGCCATCCAGGACAGAGGACGTCGGCCACGTCGTTCCAGCCGTGATCGATGGTCAACGAGTGTCCACGTCCCTCGAATTCGTGGAAGTCGGTCACGGCGTCGGACTTCTTGTACGGCCCGTGAGTGGCCTTCGCCGAGACGAAGGGCACCGTGTGGTCGGCCGTGCCTCCGGTGATCAGCAGTGGTCCGCGCGTGCCATTGACGGTGTCGACTTTGGCCGGTGAACTACCGGCGAAGTTCGCGACTGCCGCTTGGAACAGCGGCTTGCCGGGTGACGGAATGGACCACTGGTCCCAGAGGGCGTCGGATTCCTCGACGGTCAACGCGTTGCCGAAACCGTAGCGCCACTGCGCCTCAGTAAGCGCTTTGGCACGTCCCCGGTTGAGGGGGTTGCTCAGTACCGGAAAAGCCGAGCGCAATTGGGCGAGCGGAAGCGGCTTGACGCCCTTGATCGGTGCCGGGTCGATGGCGATTGCGGCGGCGGCTTTGTTCTGCCCCAACAGCTTTTGGGCAATGAGACCGCCGAACGAGTGCCCGATCACCACCGGCGGGGTGTCGAACTGTTCGAGGACGTGCGCGAAATGCTCGGTCAGTTCGTCAATCCCGACGCCCGCTTGGTCGGCGGGGTTCAGCCGTGTCTGCTCGACGGTGTTGTGTTCGCCGGGCCATGCCGGGGCGATGGCGTTGTGGCCCTGCGCGGCGAAGTATTCGATCCACGGTTGCCATGCGGTGTGTGCGATCCACAGGCCGTGGACGAAGACGACGTTGGTCATGGTGGTTTCCTGTCTCGATGTTCGGTGTCGTCCGAGTTGATGCGCGGGCCATGCGATGCTTATGGAACGATGTTACATAAGCATCGCAAGGAGCAGAACCGCGGTGGGACTGAGAATATTTCCGCCATAGCGAGGGGCGCATTCGCAACGGGTGGCTGGGTCGGAACGGACAACCATCGAGCAGGAATGCGTCACCGCCACAGAGCCGAACGTGGTTGGCTGAAGCCCACCCAACCGACACCAGGAGATCGCCATGAGTGTCCCGTACGTCCTGATCGTAGCGACGAATGCCGCCGTAATCGGACCCAACAAGCGGGCCACTGGGTTCTTCTTTCCCGAAATCGCCCATCCTGTGCAGGAACTCGACCGCGCCGGCATCGCCGTCGAGTTCGCCTCGCCGTTGGGTGGCAAGCCCCCTGAGGACGGATTCGACGGCGACGACCCGTCGCAGCCGGCCTTTCGGGACAGCAAGGCCTACCGCCGCCTGTCAAGCAGCCGCAAATTGTCCGAAGTCGACGTACTCGACTACGACGCCGTCTTCTTCCCCGGTGGACTCGGCCCGATGCTCGACATCACCGGCAACCCGGAGGTGAAGTCTGTTGTCATCAATGCGTGGAACGCGGGCATGATCGTCGCCGCCGTCTGCCACGGTCCCTCGGCGTTCCTCGGCGTGACCCTCGACGACGGCTCGCCGCCGGTGCGCGGGAGAAGACTCACGTCATTCTCGGCCGCGGAGGAAGACGGCTATGCCCAAGACGATGTGCCCTTTGATCTGGAGGCTGCGTTGCGCGAAGAGGGCGCGCTTTACGAGGCGACCGACCCATGGACCTCCAAGCTCGTCGTTGACGGCCGATTGATCACCGGCCAAAATCCGCAATCAGGCACCGTGGTCGGGCAGGCGTTGGCCGAGCACACGACGATCCGGCCCGGCTGCCAATGACCGCATGAATCGCAGCACGCTGCTTGCCAACTCGTCATCGAGCGCCGACACGACGCCCTTTTCGGTCGACGGCTCCGATGCAGCCCGCTGGACAGCTGGGGCGGCGCGGCGCTCCAACATTCTCCGCAGAGACCTCGCGGACCAGCGCCAGCTCGATCTGCAGGACGAACGACAAGAACGGCACGTCGGGCGAAGCTTCCAAAACCTGCGCTTGAAAGTGCAGCCTGCTGTTCAGCACCAGATAGTCGAACTGGTCGTAGGCGTAGCGCTTACCCTCCGCGGTGACGGCTTTGCGACCCTGCGCGATGATCCCTAGTGACAGGGACTGAATCTCCTCCCATTGGGGTTCGGTCGGCGCGCTGAAGCGGTAGATGGTCAACCCTGGTCACAGCCCGACGTTGGCGCCCTCGTGGGTGGCGCGCGCCGCGAGTTCAGCGACGAGATCGCCTGCCGTCAGACGGTTTTCGATGGAGTTGGTGGTCGTCATCCCCCATCCTGGGATCATATTGCAGCTGGATAGGGGTCAGCAGCGTACGTGAGGCTCCGGGACAGGTCTAGGCCAAATGTGGGTGGCGGCGAATTCTGCTGAGCAGCAGAGGCTTTCGTTATCCGGGCCTGTCGATCGCTTCCTGCATACCTCTGGTCGCCAGTTCATCGGCCAACTCGTTGTCGGCGACACCGGAGTGCCCCTTCACCCAGAACCACTCGACCTGGTGCTGCGCGCACGCCGCTTGGAGGCGCTGCCAGAGGTCGACGTTCTTCACCGGTTGCTTCGCGGATGTCTTCCAGCCGTTGCGTTCCCAGCTGAGGATCCACTTGGTGATGCCGCTTCGGACGTAGGTGCTGTCGGTGTAGAGGTGCACCACGACCGGTCGCTTGAGCGCCTCCAGTGCCATGATCGGCGCGGTCAACTCCATCCGGTTGTTGCTGGTCTCGCCGGGATCGCCGCCGCACATCTCGCGGACGTGCTCACGCTGGCGCAGCACCGCCCCCCAGCCGCCGGGGCCGGGGTTCGGTCTGCACCCACCGTCGGTGTGGATGATGACTGGGTCATCGGCGTCAGTCATGCGCCGAGGATAGGCATTGCGTCGAGCCTCGGCTCGCCGACACGCGTCAGCGTTGGTGAACGGGCGCCGAGATGAAGGCCGACCGGGTCGATATCCCGAGGTCGTGATGCCGCAGCGTGCTGATCCGGCGCCCAGGCTGTACCGCATCTTTGACCGGTGTCGTGTGGTCACCAAAGAACGCCGCAGTCGCGTCGATGTCCGCGACGACATAGGTGATCCCCCAGAGCGTCGAAGGGCCCTCGCTCGCCGTGCCCGGCGAACCGACGACCTCGACTATCACTTGCCCGAACCGGAAGAAGATCTGTCGGATAGGTCGTCCGCCGAGTTCGCCGTCCCGTTCTCGGCGCGGGTGCACGCCGACAGCCGCCATCGATTCGACTGTCCGACCCAGATCAGATGACAGCAGCACGACGTGGTCGATCGCGGTGACGCCGTTGGCGTGCGCAGCCGGTGTTGCAATGACCGCGTTCGAACTCGTCGTCGGGACGCCGTCGATGTCGTGGACCAAGCCGTCCGGCGGCAGGCCGCACAACGACCATCCGGTGATGCCGGTGCCGCGGCCACGTCCCACCAGTCGGATGCGGGCGCCGCCGATGCGGCAGACGGCATCGGGGTCGATGCTGAACCCGGCCCGCGTCCAGGCGTCCGCTGGATCTGCGACCTCGACCTCGTCGATGGTGATGGTCACGGATGCGTAGCGGGTCGTCGATCGTGTCGGGTACCCGCACCAGAGAGGTGGCCGGGATCGCGATCCGCTGCGCGTAGCTTCCGGGCGGGTACTCCCACGCGACGCGCTGGCCGACGGCGACGTTCTCGACGCCATCTCCGACTGCCAGGACTCGGCCGGATCCCTTCGACGCCAAGAATCTTGGGGTCGGGAACCTCGGTCCACGACATGCCTTGTCGGATAACGATATCCATGAAGTTGACACTCGCGAACGCGACTTCAACCAACGCTTCACCTGGGCCGGCGCCTGGCTCGGGGCGCTCGACATACTCCCGCATGTCGCGGCCGCCGATGCCGTTCATCACAACGGCTTTCATTGTCTCTGCTCCTAAGTCCCTGCTCCTAACTTGCTTGCGGCGAAAGCGCATTGACGGTGAAGGTGGCGGCCTGGTCGGCCATTCCGTTGTTCTTGTACGAACTGTGCGCGGACCGATCAAGGCCGCCGGGGAAGCAGACCGGATCGCCGACGGCGCACAGCTGATCGGTCTTCGCGGCGTACGCCTGCCCGATGGTTATCGGTGGCGCACTGTTGTCGGCAAGATTCAGGAACCAGCCATCCGGGGTGCCGAATAGCACTACCGCGGCGACGTGGTCGGCGATCGCGGGCGGCATCGGCCCGGTGATGTTCGAGGGGAGGGCGAATCCGGCGGGCACTGCGTCGGCAGTGGTGTACCCCGCCACCGCGGCACCCTGCGAGTAGCCGCCGAGCACGATCTTGGTGTTCGCGCAGTTCGCCGCGATCGACTCGATCTTGTTGCTGGCGTCGGCGATGCCGTCGGCGGCAGCTTCGAAGTCCAACGAGGCCGGGTAGTTCACCGCATAGGCCGCGACAGTCTTGCCTGGCAGTTGGGCGGTGAGCGCGTCGACGAACGCTTGACCGGTCGCGCCGACACCAGGTGCCTCGAATGTTCCGCGGGCGAATACCACCTCGACATCCGGACAGGACGGGAGCCCGACAGCTGCCACTGTGTCCGAGTCAGCAGCCGCCAGGCCGGTAGTCTGCGGCGCCAGCATTGCCACGGCGGCCACAGCCGGTGCGGCCAGCCAGCGGAACATGTTGCTCGTCATATCGTTCCTTCCAGAGGAAGCTCGTGGTTGTTGGCGTAAGCGTCCCCCGGCCGATTCGGCCGGACATCGACGCTGGCACCCACCCAATACCGACTGCCAGGGGGAAGGTTGTATTCCTGCTAGCAGGTATGCCGTGCGCGAAATCACTAGCCGTGGGTAGTGATGGGCCAGCCGACCCGAGCGCGGGATCTACGGCAGAACTGCGTATACGAATACCGCACAGTTCGAAAACTGCATCTCCGCCAGTGGAATTGGGACAAATGATTTGGCCCAGCAGGCTGTCCGTGTGTCGAATCCTGCATCGCGAACGGTGCCCCCGTAGGATCTTCCCGACGCCCCTAGTGGTCGCGAGGTGACACCGTGAAGTACACGCTCCGGGCCCTGCTCGCCGTCGGCCTGCTCGTCGGCTTCTACGTCGTCGGTCTGGCGATTGTCGTCGCAATCGGCTACGCCGCATACCTTCTCACCGTCGCCGGGGCGAGCAGCATCGCGGGCCACTTCTGGATACTCGTGGTCGTCGTCGCGATCGCCATCGGCCGGGGCATCTTCTCCCGGCGGGAGCGCGCCCACGCGGACCCAGGAGGTCTCCTCGTCGACGAGGCCGAGCAGCCGGAGCTCTGGCGCGAGGTAAGGGAGCTGGCGGGTTTCGCCGGGACCCGCGCGCCCGACGAGGTCCGGCTCGTCGCCAGCGTGAACGCCGGCGTCATGGAGGAAACCAAGCTGCTGGGACTGGTGGGCGGCACCCGGCGGATGTTCCTCGGCGCCCCTCTGCTGATCGGGCTCACCCGCCAGCAGCTACGGTCGGTCCTGGCGCACGAACTCGGTCACTACAGCGGCCGTCACACGGCCCTCGGCGCCCTCACCTACCGCGGCACGGAGGCCATCGAGAGGGTTCTCACCAACCTCGAGGGCAATATCGTCCGCATACCGCTGGAGCTGTACGGGCGGCTGTATCGCGCCGCCTCGCAGACCGTCAACCGCCGCCAGGAGCTCGAAGCCGACCGGCTCAGCGCGGAGCTGGTCGGCCCGGCCACCGCCGCTGCGGCGCTACAGGAACTCGATGCCCTCGATCCGGCGTGGCGCTTCTTCCTCGATGAGTACGTCGCTCCCGGCGAGGGCGTCGGCAGCCGGCCGCGGGACCTGTTCGACGGGTTTCGCTGCTTTGTGGGCGACCCCGATCGGCAGCGCCAGCTCGGCCAGGTACGGGCGAACTGGCAGGACCCGCCGCGGTCGGTCTACGACAGCCATCCGCCGACCACGCAGCGCGTGGCGGCCTTCCACGCCCTCGCAGTAGGTGGCGGCCAGGTGGACACTTCGAAACCGGCGGCGACACTGCTGCGCGACCCGCAGTCCGACCTGGCCCGCCTCGGGGAGGTCCTCTACGGGGATTCCGACCTGCGCCCCGCGGCATTCGAGGAGATGGTGCCTCTGGCCGCCCGATCTGCTGCCGCTCACCACGCCCAGGTCTTCCTGGACGCGGTGCGCGGGCTCGAGGTTTCGAGCCCCACTCTCGGCGGCGCGGTGGCTGCGCTGAGGGAGGGACGGCGCGCGGCTCTGCTCGACTTGGCCCAAGGCGACGACGACGACCCCGACGCCGCGCGCCGCACGGTCGCAAGCTTCCTGGCCGGCACCATCGCGCACACCCTCCTCGAGAACGGCGCGGCGACGTACGAGCTCGATTGGGGCGGCGCGCCGCGGCTTGTCGATGGAACGGGCGAACCGCTTGACCCGTGGATCCCGGCCTTCGAAGCGCTGACAGGCGACGGCGACGCGGTGGCGTCTCTCGAAGCCTGGCTGGACGATCACGGCGTACGCCGCGATCTGGAGCTGCCGCCCTCCGACCGCGGCGCCGACCGGCCTCCGGCAGAGCCGACCCGCTGGCTGGGACTCCTCGCGCCGGTCAAAGACAAGGGCTTCTTCAGCCGTCAGGCCGTGCTAGGCGTCGCCGACAGCGGCCTGCTGATCTGTCGACCTCGATACGGCGACCATGTGGCGGCCGCGTTCGCGGCGTACACCTTCCGTGACACCGGACGGACGTTCGTGAAGCAATACCTCGAATGCACGCCGGCCGAGGTGCTCGCCGACGCCCGGGCCCGCCACGTGCCGTGGAGTGCGATCGCGTCGATCGCGGCGCACAACGGGCGGATCAAACGCACGATGCTCGTCGCCGAGAGTGATGGCGTGAGCTGGACGCTCACGTGGTCGGCCAGCGCCCACGTCGAGGGTGAGGTCTGGGCTGTCCTCCACCACTACCTCGGCGACCGGTTCACGGTCACCTGAACCCGTCAGCGAGGTGCGTTGGCTACTGCGTCCTCACGCCGGCCGGCCCGGGTCGGGTGCGGTCGTCGCGACACGTTGCGCGGCGAATGTTGCCGCCTGGTCGGTCATTCCATTGACCGCGTAGACACCGTGCGCGCCGTTATCGCCGCCGGTTGGTGAGCAGATCGGGTCAGTGGGAATGCAGAGGTCCAGAGTCTTGGCGGTGTATTCGCGGCCGATGATTATCGGCGGCGCATTTCTGTCGATCATCTGTAGGAACCCGTTCGACCGCTTCGGCCTCCCAGCGTCGCGGTAACGCAAACCGCGACGGCCGGTGGCCTGGGTCACATTCTCGAACCGGCGAGTGGTTCGGCGACGTTACGGATGGGACGTACGGGACGAACGTCACCTAGAGCCCAGTTCAGTTGCCGCCCAGCAGGATCGGCCGCAGCGCATCGAGCACCGCAGGGGTCCTCGATCGTCGACGGCACCGGCTCGTCGCGGCCCGCCGCGATCCCGCGCAACGTCTTGCGCAGGATCTTCCCCGACCGCGTCTTCGGCAGTGCGGGAACCACATCCACGAGCCGGAATGCCGCCACCGCACCGATCTCGTTGCGCACCAGGTCGACCAGTTCCCCGGCCAGACCGTCCGCCGACGCGCCCGCCTTGAGCACCACCAGTCCGCGGGGCGCTTGGCCTTTGATCGGGTCGGCCACCCCGATCACCGCACACTCCGCGACGGCGGGGTGCGTGGCCAGCACCTCCTCGATCGCGCCGGTCGACAGCCGGTGCCCGGCGACGTTGATCACGTCGTCGATGCGGCCCATCACGAACAGGTAGCCGTCCGCGTCGAACCGCCCGCCGTCGCCGGTGAGGTAGTAGCCCGGATGCTCGGACAGGTAGGACGCCTGGTAGCGCGCGTCGGCGTTCCACAGCGTCGGCAACGTCCCCGGCGGCAGCGGCAGCGCAATGCAGATCGCCCCCTCCTCGCCGGTCTCGCAGCGGTAGCCGTCGTCGTGCACGATGTGCACGTCGTAACCCGGCATCGGCACCGTCGGCGAACCCGCCTTGATCGGAAGCGGCTCCACACCCATCGGATTGGCCGCGATCGCCCACCCTGTCTCGGTCTGCCACCAGTGGTCGATCACCGGGACGCCGAGTTTCTCCGACGCCCAGTGATACGTGTCGGGATCGAGCCGCTCACCGGCCACGAATAGGTACCGCAGCCCGGACAGGTCGTAGCGGGCCATGTAGGTGGCCTCGGGATCCTCCTTGCGGATCACCCGAATCGCCGTGGGGGCGGTGAACAAGGCCTTCACCTTGTGCTCGCTGATCACCCGCCAGAACGCCCCGGGATCGGGCGTGCCGACCGGCTTGCCTTCGTACAGCACGGTCGTCGCGCCCACCAGCAGTGGGGCGTAGACGATGTAGGAGTGGCCCACCACCCAGCCCACATCCGAGGCCGCCCAGAACACGTCGCCGGGGCCGATGTCGTAGATGTTGCGCATGGTCCACAGCAGTGCCACCGCATGTCCGCCGTTGTCGCGGACGATGCCCTTGGGCTTGCCGGTGGTGCCGGACGTATACAGCACGTAGAGCGGGTCGGTGGCCGCCACCGGAACCGCGTCGACGGGTTCAGCTGATGCCATCAGCTCGTGCCATTCCAGATCCCGGCCCTTCACCACGTCACAGTGATGCCCCTCGCGTTGCACCACCACGCAGTGCAACGGCGGGTGTGCGGCCATCGAGATCGCATCCTCGAGCATGGGCATGTACTCGACGATGCGGGTCGGCTCGATCCCGCACGACGCCGTCACGACCACCGTCGGCCGCACATCGTCGATGCGCACCGCCAGTTCGTGGGGAGCGAAGCCGCCGAAGACCACCGAGTGCACCGCGCCCAGCCGCGCGCACGCCAGCATCGTGATGACGGCCTCCGGGACCATCGGCATGTACACCACGACCCGGTCGCCCCTGCCCACCCCGAGGCCGCGCAGCGCACCGGCGAATCGTGCTGTCTCGTCGAGTAGTTCGGCGTACGAGTAGACGCGTTTGGTGTCCGTGACCGGCGAGTCGTAGATCAGGGCGGGCTGATCGCCGCGGCCGTCGGCGACGTGGCGGTCCAGGGCATTGGCGCAGGTGTTGAGTTCAGCGTCGGGGAACCAGCGGTAGAACGGCGGGTTGGTGTCGTCGAGGATGCGCTGGGGCTCGCGGGTCCACGACACCGCGCGGGCGGCCTCTGCCCAGAACCCGGACGGGTCTCTCACGCTGGCCTCGAACAACTCCCGGTATCCACCCATGACCGCACCGTACAACTTCGGGTTCGCTTATGGTCGGCCCATGGCCGCAGTGGTTCATTGGAGAACCTCGACGAGGGCAATTCTCGCGCATCAGGCTCAACCGACCGGACAAGCTCAACGCGATCGACGGTGCGCTGATGGACGGCGTCGACGCCGCGCTCGCGCAGGCGGAGTCGGGGGATCACCGGGTGGCGATCCTGACCGGCGCCGGTCGCGGCTTCTGCGCGGGCGCCGACCTCAGTGGCGCAGGCCAGGGCTGGACCACCAAGGCCAAGACTCCGCTGAAGACCATCTATGACGCCCAGGTGCGTCTCGCCGACCAACTGACCCGGCTCTACGAACTGCCCATCCCGGTGATCGCCGCGGTCAACGGCGTCGCGGTGGGCGGCGGTCTGGCATACACCCTGCACTGCGACATCCGCATCGCGTCGCAGGGCGCACGGTTCGGATCGGTGTTCATCAAGGCGGGGTTCTCCTCGATGGACATGGGCACCAGTTACCTGTTGCCGAGGATCGTCGGCGCCGGGGTGGCGCGCGAGCTGATGCTCACCGGACGGATCATCGACGCCGACGAGGCCTACCGGATCCATCTGGTGAACGAGGTGACCGCGCCCGAGGACCTGATGGAGGCGGCGCTGCGCAAGGCCCGCGAGATCGCCGCTAACAACGCCTACGGCGTGTGGCAGACGAAGACCGGTCTCAACACCGCACTGGACGCCCCGAGCCTGCGGCACGCCAAGGAGATCGAGAACCGCACCCAGGTGCTCAGTACCTTCACCGGTAACTCGGCCGAAGCCGCGATGGCGCACCGGGAGAAGCGCGCACCGGTGTGGAATGACCTGTAGGCGTCAGACCTTCGACATGATCTTGTTCGCGTACTTCTCCAGGTTGCGGATCTTGTCATCCAGCGGCTGGGTGTCGGGACCCATGATGTAGGGCAGGCGGAATCCGACGATCACGTTGGTGACGCCCTTGTCCTCCAGGCGCTTGATGCCGTCGACGCTGTAGGAGTCCATCGAGATGACGTGGACCTCGAACGGCCCGGTGCGGCCCGCCCGCTCCTCTTCGGCGCGGTATGCCGTGAGCTTCACCAGCAGTTCGTCGAGCTCCTCGGCGCCGCCGCCGCCGTGCATCCAGCCGTCGTTGCGCGCGGCGCGGCGCAGCGCGGCGTCGGCGTGGCCACCGATGAGGATCGGGATCGGCTGGGTGGGCGCGGGCAGCATCCTGGTCTTGGCGATGTCGTAGAACTCGCCGTGATACTCGAAGTACTCGCCGGACGTCAGCCCGCGGATGACGTCGATGCACTCGTCCATGCGCTTCCCGCGTCTGGCGAACGGCACGCCCAGGAGTTCGTAGTCCTCGGGCCACGGGCTGGTGCCGACGCCGAGGCCCAGGCGGTTGTCGAACATCGCCGCCAGCGAGCCGGCCTGCTTCGCGACCAGGGCCGGGGGCCGGATCGGAAGCTTGAGCACGAAGAAGTCGAACCGCAACGTCGTCGTCACCGCCGACAGCGCCGTGGCGAGCACGAATGCCTCGGTGAAGTCTTTCCCGTCGAGGAACTCGCGGTTGCCGTCGGGGGTGTACGGATACTTCGAGTCCGACTCGAACGGGTAGGCGATGCTGTCCGCGAGCGTCATCGCGTGATACCCGGCCGCCTCGGCCGCCTGCGCCAGCGGCGCGTAGAACGAGGGGTCGGTCATCGATTCCGCGTAGGTGAACCGCATGGTCGCGATACTAGAACATGTTTCTAGTTAGTTGCGGACGAGTTGGCCACGATGCCTGCCCAGGTCGCCTGCGCGCCGCTGTCGCCGATCCGGATCACCTGGACGATCGTCGCCGCACTCGCGGCGATGACGACGCCGGCGATGACCGTCGCCGCCACCGTGTTCATCGAGCGGATATGCAGGACAGCCAACAGTATCGCGGCCACCAGGAGGGCGACCGCAAAGTACAGCATGGTGCTGCCGAGGTCAGCGTGGGTTTGGATCGCGGGGGACTCGCCGATCCGGTGCTGGAGCCATTCACCGGCTTCGGTGGTCAGCGGGGTCAGTGCGGTGATGACCACCGCAAAAGCGAGCACCAACCAGACCAGACGCCGGCGTGCGGCAGGCCAGACCGCGCACAGGATCGCAAGTACTGCCGTCAGTGGCGCGAGCACCACGATCAAGTGCACCAGGAGAGCGTGCGCGGGCAGCCCGTTGATTATCGACACATGGTGGAACGTAGCAGCGCGGCGGAAGGTTCAATCGGTGAACGGGAACGGCGGTGCGCCGGCGCCCACCACGGTGTACCCACCCCACGGTGTCTGTTCGGCCAGGCTTGCCTTCGCCGACTGGCCGTCAATCGAAAGTGTAACGGTGCGTTGACCTTTCAGGACATCCACAGGAAGATCGCCGACAACGGTGCCGCGCCAGTGGTACCGGCCGTCGATGGCGTCGAGATGTCCGGCGAGCCGGGCCCGTACGTCGATGTCCTGGCCGCCGAGGGTAAGCGTCGCCGGCCCGTCGTAGAGGTCGCCATCCCGCGGTGCCGACCCGCTCAGGTAGAAGCGGTCCGCCACCCGGCGCGGTCGCCAGCGCCGGACGACGATCCGCGACTTCGCCTCCATGCGGGTGCAACCCGACCGGTCGAGCAGGTGCAGGCACCGGTCGACGTAGCGGAGCTGCCGTTCCACGTCGGGGCCCGGTATGCGGAAGTAGTTGGGCAGGCCGTGGACGGCCACCGCGTCGTCGTCGGAGCGGCGGGCGTCGATGACGGTCCGGGCGGTGTCGGACCGGCCATCAGGCGCGGTCACGGTCCACATTTCGGTGGCGGCGTCGAACCGGGCCCGGTCGCCGGCGTCGCGAATGACGATGACCGTCACAGGAATCCGGCCCGCCGCCACATCCGCCGACCGAGTCGGCCCATCAGCCCGACCTCTTCGAGGAACGCGGCAAGCGGCGCGAAAGACGTCACGCACGCCTGGCGGAAGTGCGGGCTCGATCGCGCCACCCGGCGCATCTCGCGACCGTCGAGACCGGCGCGGTTGTACTGGATCGGCAGGGTGAACAGCATCCGGTAGAACAGTCCGCCCGCGCCGTGCAGGTTGGCCAGCAATACCCTGCGGTACCACGGCACCGTCGGCACCGACTTGCGCAGACCGTCGCGCGCGAACTGAATGTGGCGCGCCTCCTCGGTGACGTGAATCCGCATGAGTCGCTGGACGATCGGCTGAAGTTCGGGATCCTCCATGATCTGGCGCTGCAGCGCGTCGAAGATCTCCTCGCCGACCAGGGCGGCGACCCACAGCACGTTGCCGCGGAACGCGAACGGCAGCGAGTTGATCACGATGCGTTGGTGCAGCCTGGGCCGCACCGGAATACCACCGACGCGGGCGATCGTCTTGCCGAACATCACCATGTGCCGGGTTTCGTCACCGAGTTCGGTCAGCGCGTAGTGGGTGGCACTGGAGGTGGGGTTCTTGTGCATGAGGTCGCGCAGCAGCGCCTGGTTGAGGATGTTCTCGAACCAGATGCCCGCCGAGAGGATGCTGACGAGTTCCTGGCGGGACAGTTCGATCTGCTGTTCGCGCGTCATGGCGTCCCACTGCGGAGTGCCGTACAGCGAGACCACGTTCGGCGGCAGGAAGAACTTGTCCGGTTCCAGCGGGGCGTCCCAGTCGATGTCGACGATCGGGGCGTAGGACTTCCTGACCGAACCCTTGAGCAGGCGCTCGGAGAACTCTTCGCGGTTCGGCGTGGTGGCGGGGCTGGTAGGCGCAACCATGATCAAAAGGTAGGGACCTCCGGAGCATTAGTCAATACCCGCGGTACCGGGTACTTGAGAGTACGGCCGCCGGTGCCCCGGCTACCCTTCTTGACGTGCGCACGATCCACGTCATCGGCATCGGTGCCGGCGATCCCGACCACGTCACCGTCCAGGCTGTCGCGGCACTCAACGACACCCAGGTGTTCTTCGCGATGGACAAGGGCGGGACCAAAAGCGATCTGGTGGCCCTGCGCCGGCAGATCTGCGAGCGGTTCATCGAGCGGCCTGGCTACCGGTTCGTCGAACTGGCCGACCCGAAGCGGGCCGACGACGACAACTACCTGCAGGCCGTCGCTGATTGGCACGAGGCACGCGCGGTGATCTGGGCCGCCGCCATCGAGAAAGAACTCGCGCCCGACGGCGTCGGCGCCTTCCTGGCGTGGGGTGACCCGTCGCTCTACGACAGCACGCTGCGGATCCTCGAACTGGTGCGCCGGCACGTCGACATCGAGTACGACGTCATACCCGGCATCACCGCGGTCCAGGCGCTGACGGCGCGGCACCGGATTCCGCTCAACGACGTCGGTGAGCCGGTCCTGATCACTACCGGCCGGCAGTTACGGGCAACCGGGTTGTCGGGTGCGGCCGTGGTCATGCTGGACGCGGACTGCTCGTTCCTGGACTGCCCGCCGTCCACCCGGATCTGGTGGGGTGCCTACCTGGGCACCCCTGACGAACTGCTGGTGGCCGGAACGGTCGGCGACGTGGGCGATCAGATATTCCGGCTGCGCGCCGAGGCCCGCGCCCGGCACGGCTGGATCATGGACACCTACCTACTTCGTGATGTCACCCAGTAGGTAGCGCTGCAGCGTGGGTGCGACCGCGTCGGCAAGCTCTTCGGGCTTCATCGAATGGATCGGGTCGGCCCGGGCCACGTAGCGCACTACGCCGATACCGACCAACTGCGTGGCGCACAGCCCCGCGCGAATCGTAATCTGGTCGGCGCCAATGGCTTTGAGAATCGGCCCGAACACCGGGCCGATCAGGTAGTCGTAGACCACGTCGACGGTCTTGGCCATCCCCGTCGCGGAGATCGCGCTCGCCGCGAACGGGCCGCCGTCGGCGAGATCCCATGTGGTGATCAGTGTCTGCAGGGTGCGGCGCCCCGTCGTGTCGACGCTGCCCTTCACCATGCGATTGATGAACTCCGGTGTGTGGAACGGCAGCCGGAGAAACCGGGCTACCGGATCAAAGATGCCGCCGCCGGACTCGTCGTGAACGTTCACCACACCAGCGTGGGCTTCCGTGCCGGGCAAGACAAGTTGGACACGCCGCGAGGACAGTCGGCAGACTTGACGCCGTGCCCGAACTTCCCGAGATCGAAGCTCTGGCCGACTACCTGCGCCAGCACGCGGTCGGACGGCCGGTCGGTCGCGTGGATGTGTCGGCGCTGTCGGTACTCAAGACGTTCGATCCGCCGCTGACGGCCCTGTACGGGCAGGCCGTGACGGGTGCCAGTCGCTGGGGCAAGTACCTCGGCCTCGATGTCGCTGGGCTGCACCTGATCACGCACCTGTCGAGGGCCGGGTGGTTGCGCTGGTCCGACAAGCTGGCGCCCGCGCCGCTGAAACCCGGCAAGGGGCCGATCGCCCTGCGGGTGCATCTTGGAACTCCGGGCGAGGCGCCGGGATTCGACCTCACAGAGGCGGGGACGCAGAAGCGGTTGGCGGTGTGGCTCGTTGACGACCCGGCCACCGTGCCCGGCATCGCGTCGCTGGGACCCGACGCCCTGTCGCTGGGGCCCGAGGAACTGGCCGCGGTGTTGAAGGGCAATACCGGGCGCCTCAAGACGGTGATCACCGACCAGAAGGTGATCGCCGGGATCGGCAACGCCTACAGCGACGAGATCCTGCATGTGGCCAAGCTGTCGCCGTTCGCCACCGCCGGCAAGCTGACCGCCGCGCAACTGTCCGCACTGCACGACGCGATGATCTCCGTGCTCACCGACGCCGTCACGCGTTCCGTCGGACAGCAGGCGGCCACCCTCAAGGGAGAGAAGCGATCAGGGCTTCGTGTGCACGCCCGTACCGGGCTGCCGTGCCCGGTGTGCGGGGACACCGTGCGTGAGGTGTCGTTCGTGGACAAGTCGTTCCAGTACTGCCCGACGTGTCAGACCGGGGGCAAGGCACTCGCGGACCGGCGGATGTCCAAGCTGCTCAAGTAGTTACGCTGCTGCGATGACCCGGCAGAAGATCCTCATCACCGGCGCCAGCTCCGGCCTGGGCGCGGGTATGGCCCGTGCATTCGCGGCCAAGGGGCGTGACCTCGCACTGTGCGCCCGGCGCACCGACCGCCTCGACGAACTCAAAGCCGAACTGAGGCAGCGTCACCCCGGCATCACCGTGGCCGTCGCGGCCCTGGACGTCAACGACCACGAGCAGGTGCCGAAGGTCTTCGGCGAACTGTCCGACGAGCTCGGCGGCATCGACCGCGTGATCGTCAACGCCGGCGTCGGCAAGGGCGCGCCGCTGGGGTCGGGCAAGCTGTGGGCCAACAAGGCGACCATCGAGACCAACCTGGTTGCCGCGCTGGTGCAGATCGAGACCGCGCTGGAGATGTTCAAGAAGTCCGGATCGGGGCACCTGGTGCTGGTCTCGTCGGTGCGGGTAACAAGGGCGTGCCCGGCGTGAAGGCGGCCTATGCCGCGAGCAAGGCCGGGTTGTCGTCGCTGGGCGAGTCGCTGCGCGCCGAGTACCGCAAGGGCCCGATCAGCATCACCGTGCTCGAACCCGGCTACATCGAGTCGGAGATGACGGCCAAATCGGAGACCACGATGTTGATGGTGGACAACGAGACAGGCGTGAAGTCGATGGTGGACGCGATCGAACGGGAACGTGGCCGGGCCGTCGTCCCCGGTTGGCCGTGGACGCCGCTGGCGGCGTTGATGAAGATAACGCCGGCGCGGTTCGCCAAACTGTTCGCCTGAGTGGGTTTAACCGGCCTGTGCGCGTGGTAGCCGCAAGATATGAACGCGAAATTATCGAAGCTGACATCCGTAATGTTCGCTGGTGCAGCTGCGGCCGCGATCGTCGCTGCGCCTGTCGCCATGGCTGATCCGGCGCCTCCGCCGTGCGCTCCGGACGGCACCAACTGTCCGCCCGACGTCGCTGGTCCAAACGGCGCGGTTGGCGCGATTCCGGGTGGTCCGATCGGTGCGGCTGGTCCCGAGGGTGCCGCCGGCTCTGTCCCGGGCGGTGTCTTTGGCCAGGCGGGCCCGGGCGGTGCGAGTGGCTGCGTCCCGGGTTACTGCACATTCATTCCCGCGCCTCCGCCCCCTCAGTAAAGGGTCAGGACCTCGGCGCTTGATCCAGCGTGAGCGCAGCTGCGCTCTCGTTAGGCGCTGCGGCCACGCTCCTGGCGGTACCGACGCACCAGTGCGTCGGTCGAACTGTCGGACTGCGCGGCCGGTGAGTCGGCACCGGTGAGCACCGGAAGCAGCGCCATGGCCTGGGTCTTGCCCAGTTCCACGCCCCATTGGTCGAACGAGTCGATACCCCAGACCACACCCTCGGTGAACACCTGGTGCTCGTAGAGGGCGATCAGCTGACCCACCAGCGACGGGGTGAGCCGGGTGGCGAGGATCGACGTCGTCGGACGGTTGCCGGGCATCACCTTGTGCGACACCACATTCTCCGGGGTCCCCTCCGCCGCAATCTCCTCGGCGGTCTTGCCGAATGCCAGCACCTGCGTCTGTGCGAAGAAGTTGCTCATCAGCAGGTCGTGCATGCTGCCGGTGCCGTCGGCGGTCGGCAGGTCGTCGGTGGGCTCGCTGAAGCCGAGGAAATCGGCCGGGACCAGTCGCGTGCCCTGGTGCAGCAGTTGGTAGAACGCGTGCTGGCCGTTGGTTCCCGGCTCGCCCCAGAAGATCTCGCCGGTGTCGGTGCCTACCGGACTGCCGTCTGCGCGCACGGATTTGCCGTTGGACTCCATGGTCAACTGCTGGAGGTAGGCGGCGAACCGGGACAGGTCATTGGAGTACGGCAGCACCGCGCGTGACTGCGCGTCGAAGAAGTTGGCGTACCACAGGCCGATCAGCCCGAGCAGCGCCGGTGCATTCTCGGCCAACGGCGCGGTCCGGAAGTGCTCGTCGATCAGGTGGAACCCGGACAGGAAGTCCGCGTACGCCGCCCGGCCGATCACCGCCATCACCGACAGGCCGATCGCCGAGTCGACCGAGTACCGACCGCCGACCCAGTCCCAGAACCCGAACATGTTGTCGGTGTTGATGCCGAACTCGTCGACCAGTCGCTTGTTGGTCGACACCGCGACGAAGTGCTTGGACACCGCGGCATCGCCCAGCGCATCGGTGAGCCAGCGCCGTGCCGCGGTCGCGTTCGTCAGCGTCTCCAGCGTCGAGAACGTCTTGGATGCGACGATGAAAAGCGTTGTGGCAGGGTCGAGTCCGTCGAGTTTGGCCACCACGTCGGCAGGGTCGACGTTGGAGACGAACCGCGCCGAGATGCCGGCGTCGGCGTAGTGCCGCAGCGCCTCGTACACCATCACCGGACCGAGATCTGATCCGCCGATACCGATGTTGACGACGGTCTTGATGGACTCGCCGGTGGCGCCCTTCCATTCCCCGGAACGCAGCCGATCGGTGAACGCGCCCATCTTGTCGAGCACCTCGTGCACGTCGGCGACGACGTCCTGGCCGTCGACCGTCAGCGACGCGTCGCGCGGCAACCGCAGCGCGGTGTGCAGCACGGCGCGGTCCTCGGAGGTGTTGATGTGCTCACCGGCGAACATCGCAGCGCGGCGTTGTTCGAGGCCCGCAGCCTCCGCGAGGTCGATGAGCAGCTTCAGCGTCTCGCGGGTGACCCGGTGCTTGCTGTAGTCGATGTAGAGGTCGCCGACGGTCAGGGTCAGCTCCCGACCGCGATCGGGGTCCTCGCTGAAGAACTCGCGGAGGTGTTTCTGGCCGATCTGCGCGTAGTGACGCTCCAGTGCATTCCAGGCGGGAGATGCGGCGATATTCGGGTTATCGGCGGTCATTCTCCGACCCTAATGAATGATGGATGCATGGACACCGCAAAGCTGCTTTCAACTGTCCCCACCGGCTTGTGGATCGGAGGTGAGGAACACAAGTCGTCCTCGACGTTCGACGTCCTCAACCCCGCGACCGACGAAGTGATCGTCAGCATCGCCAACGCGACCGCCGAGGACGGGATCGCCGCCCTGGACGCCGCCGCTGCAGTGCAGGCCGACTGGGCTGCCACCCCCGCGCGGGAGCGCGGCGAGATCCTGCGTTCGGTCTTCGAGACCATCACCGCGCACACCGATGACATCGCGACATTGATGACGCTGGAAATGGGCAAGGTGCTCGCCGAGAGCAAGGGCGAGGTCAAGTACGGTGCCGAGTTCTTCCGCTGGTTCGCCGAAGAGGCGGTCCGCATCGGCGGGCGCTACACCCCGGCCCCCGCGGGCACCGGGCGCATCATCGTCACCAAATCGGCGGTAGGCCCGTGTTATGCGGTCACGCCGTGGAACTTCCCGTTGGCAATGGGCACCCGCAAGATCGGCCCGGCGGTCGCCGCGGGCTGCACCATGATCGTCAAACCCGCGCAGGAAACCCCCCTGACCATGCTGCTGCTGGCCAAGCTGATGGACGAGGCCGGTCTGCCCAAGGGTGTGCTGTCGGTGCTGCCGACGACAAAGCCCCGTGACGTGACGACCGCCCTGATCGACGACGGCCGGCTGCGCAAGATGACCTTCACCGGATCCACCGGAGTGGGCACCGCGTTGGCCAAGCAGGGCATCGAGAAGCTGCTGCGGCTGTCGATGGAACTGGGCGGCAACGCGCCGTTCCTGGTGTTCGACGACGCCGACGTCGACGCCGCGGTGGACGGCGCGATCCTGGCCAAGATGCGCAACGGCGGCGAGGCCTGCACGGCGGCCAACCGATTCCACGTCGCCAACTCGGTGCGCGAGGAGTTCACCGAGAAGCTGGTCAAGCGGATGAGCGAATTCACCCTGGGCAACGGTCTCGACGAATCGTCGACGCTGGGCCCGCTGATCAACGCGAAACAGGTCTCGTCGGTGCAGGACCTGGTGTCCGACGCGGTATCCCGCGGTGCGACCGTGGCCGTCGGCGGCGTGGCCCCCGGCGGCGCGGGCCACTTCTACCCGGCGACGGTGCTCGCCGATGTGCCCGCCGATGCGCGGATCCTCAAGGAGGAGGTGTTCGGGCCCGTAGCGCCGATCACCGGCTTCGACACCGAGGAAGAAGCGATCGCTGCCGCCAACGACACCGAATACGGATTGGCGTCCTACATCTACACGCAGTCGCTGGACCGGGCGTTGCGGGTGGCCGAGGCCATCGAGTCCGGCATGGTCGGCGTCAACCGGGGGGTCATCTCGGATGCGGCCGCGCCGTTCGGCGGGATCAAAGAGTCCGGGTTCGGCCGTGAAGGCGGGATCGAGGGCATCGAGGAGTACCTCGACACCAAGTACATCGCCCTGACGTCGTAGGTCTACGGCCGACCCCGGCCGAGATGAGGTCTCGCCGAGATCGACGTACGGGCGCGATGTACTCGCACTTCGGCGCCCGTTGGTCCGTTTGGGCGTATCCAGGGGTCAGTGGCCGAGGCGGCCGCGGCCCATGCGCAGCAGGAGCATGGCGAAGTCTTTGCCCTCGGGGCCGAGCTCGCTGTAGCGCTCGATGACCTTCATTTCGCGGCTGTGCACCAGTCGGGTCCCGCCGGAGGCCATCCGGACCTTGCCGATGATCTGGGAGACCTCGGTACGGCGCTTCACCGCGGCCAGGATCTCGGCGTCCAGGCGGTCGATCTCGACGCGCAGGTCGTCGATGTCGGGGATCTGTTCGAGTTCTGGGCTGATTTCGACGGTCATGTCTTCTGATTCCTCGCTGTTGGTGTGTTCTGGTCTCATCCGATTTCGGGCCTCACACAACAGACGAGCCCCGAGTCCGGAAGCGGACCGCGGGGCTCTGGGAAGCAGCTACACCACGGGCACCGCTGGCCGGTACCCGTAGAAAAATCGCCACTGCGCATTGAGCACGAATCGAGTGTGCCACTAACCCTCGTGCCAGCGCAAAAGTGTCCGCCGACGGCGGTAGGTTTGGTAACGATATGACCACCTTCTCCGCCGCGAGCGAAACCGATCAGCTTCTGGACGGCCTCAACCCGAACCAGCGTCAGGCCGTCCTGCACGAGGGCTCACCGCTGCTGATCGTGGCGGGCGCCGGTTCGGGCAAGACGGCCGTGCTCACCCGCCGCATCGCCTACCTGCTGGCCGCGCGCGACGTCGGCGTCGGGCAGGTCCTCGCGATCACCTTCACCAACAAGGCCGCCGCTGAGATGCGCGAGCGGGTGGTCCAGCTGGTGGGCCCGCGCGCCCGGTCGATGTGGGTGTCGACGTTCCACTCCACGTGCGTGCGAATCCTGCGAAACCAGGCGTCGCTGCTGCCCGGGCTGAATTCGAACTTCTCCATCTACGACGCCGACGACTCACGCCGGCTGCTGATGATGATCGCCAAGGACATGGGCCTGGACGTCAAGCGGCACTCGCCGCGACTGCTGGCCAACGGTATCTCCAACCTGAAGAACGAGCTGATCGACCCCGCGCAGGCCGCGGCCGAGGCGTCAGAGGCCGCCGAAGAGCTGCAACGGATCATCGCGGAGGTCTACGGCGAGTACCAGCGGCGGCTGCGGACGGCCAATGCGCTGGACTTCGACGACCTGATCGGCGAGACAGTCGGCGTGCTGCAGGCGTTCCCGCAGATCGCCCAGTACTACCGGCGCCGGTTCCGGCACATCCTGGTCGACGAGTACCAGGACACCAACCACGCCCAGTACGTGCTGGTGCGCGAACTGGTGGGGACCGAATCCTCCGAGGACCCGGCCGGTATTCCGCCCGGCGAATTGTGCGTGGTCGGCGATGCCGATCAGTCGATCTATGCGTTCCGCGGGGCCACCATTCGCAACATCGAGGACTTCGAGCGCGACTACCCCGACGCCGTCACGATCCTGCTGGAGCAGAACTACCGCTCGACGCAGACCATCCTGTCGGCCGCGAACTCCGTCATTTCCCGTAACGCCGGGCGGCGGGAGAAGCGGCTGTGGACCGACGCCGGCGACGGCGAACTGATCGTGGGGTATGTCGCCGAGAACGAGCACGACGAGGCCCGGTTCGTCGCCGGTGAGATCGACGCGTTGGCGGACCGGGGAGACATCAGTTACAACGACGTCGCGGTGTTCTACCGCACCAACAACAGCTCGCGCGCTCTGGAAGAGATCTTCATCCGGTCCGGCATCCCCTACAAAGTCGTTGGGGGAGTTCGCTTCTACGAACGCAAAGAGATCCGCGACATCGTCGCGTACCTGCGTGTGCTGGACAACCCCGGGGACGCGGTGAGCATGCGGCGCATCCTCAACACCCCGCGCCGCGGGATCGGTGACCGCGCGGAGGCTTGCGTCGCGGTGTACGCCGAGAACACCGGTGCCGGTTTCAACGACGCACTGCAGGCCGCCGCGGAGGGCCGGGTGCCGATGCTCAATTCGCGTTCGGAGAAGGCGATCGCCGCCTTCGTGGCGATGCTCGACGAACTGCGCGGCAAACTCGACGAGGAACTCGGCGACCTGGTGGAGGCGGTGCTCGACCGCACCGGATACCGGCGGGAGCTGGAATCCTCAAGTGACCCACAGGATCTCGCGCAGACTCGACAACCTCAACGAGCTGGTGAGCGTCGCACACGAATTCAGCATCGACCGGGCGAATGCCGCCGCGCTGGCCGCTGAAGACCCGGCGGAGGTGCTCGACGAGGACATACCCGAGACCGGGATCCTCGCCGAATTCCTGGAACGGGTGTCGCTGGTGGCCGACACCGACGAGATTCCCGAGCACGGCTCCGGCGTGGTCACGATGATGACCCTGCACACCGCGAAAGGTCTGGAGTTCCCAGTCGTTTTCGTGACTGGCTGGGAAGACGGCATGTTCCCGCACATGCGGGCGTTGGGGGACCCCGACGGAGCTCTCCGAAGAACGCCGGCTCGCCTACGTCGGGATCACCAGGGCGCGGCAGCGGCTCTACGTCAGCCGGGCGAAGGTGCGCTCGTCGTGGGGTCAGCCGATGCTCAACCCCGAATCACGGTTCCTGCGGGAGATCCCGCAGGAACTCATCGACTGGCGCCGGGTGGATCCGGCTCCGTCCTTCAGCGCGCCGATGAGCGGGGCGGGCAGGTTCGGTACGACGCCGCGCCCCGCGCCCGGCCGCTCTGCCGGCAAGCGCCCGCTGCTGGCACTCGAACCGGGCGACCGGGTCACCCACGACAAGTACGGCCTCGGCCGTGTCGAGGAGGTGTCCGGGGTCGGGGAGTCGGCGATGTCGTTGATCGACTTCGGCAGCTCGGGTCGCGTCAAGCTGATGCACAACCACGCGCCGTTGGCCAAGCTGTAGGGCGATACCGCTAACCTGCCGTGGCCCACCGGCGGGTCGCCGGCAGGAGAGCCAATACCGCACTGGCGACGGGCAGTACCGGCATCGTGTAAACGATCCAGGGGATGTCGGCGCCGGCGATGAACACACCGCCGAAGGCCAGCAGCGCCACCAATGCGCCTGCCGCGATGAGGTAGCGGCCCACGTTGCGTCGCAGCAGCAACAGGACGACGCCGGAGATGGTGCCCGCGGCGAACACCAGTGCGAGGAAACCGACTGCGGCACAGAACAACCGGTCGGTGTCCCACCATCCGGTGATCAGGTCGGTGGCGACCACCGAGGTGGGCCAGCCGCTGAGCATGGCGACGACGCAGGCGGCGATTGCAGTCGTGCCGCCGGGCGGGGTCACCGGTGCACTGCGCGGTGGGCGCGGGATCGCGGTCGTGGCCGGTTCGTCGGGTGGGGCGGCGGGCGGTGGGGCGGCGGGAAGGGGCCCGGGCGGGGCGGCGGGAAGGGGCCCGGTCGGGGCGACCGGAAAGGGTCCGGTCGGGGCGCGGCGGATGATGCCGGTACGCGTGTCGTCCGCCGGGATCGGTATCGGCCCCGTCGGGGCACGACGGATGATGCGAGTCTGCTCGCCGGACGGCGGTTCGGGAGGGTGTTCGGAGGGTGGCCGGGTCACTATCAGCCGGCGTAGGCGCCGACGCTGACTCCGCGCTGCGCGAGCCACGGCAGGGGGTCGATGAAATCGGTGCCGTTGAGCAGCACCGAGAAGTGGCAGTGCGGTCCGGTGGAGTTGCCGCGGTTACCGATGGTGGCGATCTGGTCGCCGGCCATGACCCGCTGGCCGACGCTCACGAGCCAGGTGTTCACGTGACCGTAGAGCGTCACGGTGCCGTCGCTGTGCCGAATCTTGACCCAGGCGCCATAACCCGCGGTAGGTCCCGAGTCGGTGACGACACCGTCGGCAACGGCGTAGATCGGGGTGCCGATGGAGTTGGCGATGTCGATCCCGGCGTGCAGGGCGCCCCAGCGGTATCCGAAGCCGGAGGTGAAGATGCCGTTGGCCGGCTTGACGAACAGCGGGCGCTGCAGGCGAGCCTCGCGCTCAGCGCGTTCCTGGGCGAAGGCGACGCCCTTGGCGAATTCCTCGGAGTGCACGCTGGTGCTCGCGATCGGGGCCACGGTGACCAACTGGACGCCCTGGGAGCTGCCGTTTATTACGCCGCCGGTCAGCGCTGTCTGATCCGCCGCGACCACCGTCTGGGCGTGCGCCGTGTCAGAAGGGGTGATCGCCGAATGTGCGGCCGCCGCGGCGCCGCCGACGGCCATCGCAGCGACGAGGATGCGGCCCCTCAGCGCGCTGGTGGCCGGCTTACGGTGCTGGCCGATGCGCGGAAGGACGTCGGTGACGGCGTTGGCGTTCTCTTCGTACGCCCGGTATTCCTCGTCGAGGTCCGAGCGGAGCTCCAGCTGCAGTGCGACGAGGTTGTCGGTGTCGGTCAGGTCGTCGAGCTCGGGTGCGTACAGCACCTCGGCGTCATCGTCGAAGGCATTATCGAGAAAGTCCAGCTCATCGAGGCTGCCGAACTCGTTGACAGGCACGATATCGGTCACTTCGACGCCGGTTCGCGAACCGGGTTTGAGTGTCGATCGTTGCGCTGTCAACTTGAAATATCCCTCTAGTCGTGACCAAAGCGTTATCTAGACCAGGAGAGACGTTAACGAACGCCACACGCTCTCGGCAACCCAAGAGGGTATTCCGCCGTCGATTGTGATTCGTATCACTCGACGGCGGTCGTGACGTGTACCACATCGGTGGTAGGCGGTGCGAGTGCATCGCGGCCGTGTCGATACAGTTCCCACGGGCCATACCCCTCAAACCGTCATCGTCGTCAAATCGGCAGAACAGACAGTGAGCACATGGATCTTTTCGAGTATCAGGCGAAGGAACTGTTCGCCAAGCACAACGTCCCGACCACCCCCGGCCGAGTCACCGACAACGCCGCGGACGCCAAGGCGATCGCCGAGGAAATCGGCAAGCCGGTCATGGTCAAGGCACAGGTCAAGGCCGGTGGTCGCGGAAAGGCCGGTGGCGTTCAGTACGCCGCGACCCCCGACGACGCCTTCACCCATGCCACCAACATCCTGGCCTTGACCATCAAGGACCTCAAAGTGAGGAAGCTCCTCGTCGCCGAGGCCAGCGACATCGCCGAGGAGTACTACATTTCGTTCCTGCTCGACCGCTCGAATCGCACCTATCTGGCGATGTGCTCGGTCGAAGGCGGCATGGAGATCGAAGAGGTCGCCGCCACCAAGCCCGAGCGCCTCGCCAAGGTGCCCGTCAACGCCGTCAAGGGTGTGGACCTGGCTTTCGCCCGCTCGATCGCCGAGCAGGGCCATCTGCCCGCCGAGGTGCTCGACGCTGCGGCCGTGACGATCCAGAAGCTGTGGGAGGTCTTCGTCGGCGAGGACGCCACGCTGGTGGAGGTCAATCCGCTGGTTCGCACCCCGGACGATCAGATCCTGGCGCTGGACGGCAAGGTCACCCTCGACGAGAACGCCGATTTCCGTCAGCCCGGCCACGCCGAGTTCGAGGATCGTGACGCCACCGATCCGCTGGAGCTCAAGGCCAAGGAGAACGACCTCAACTACGTCAAGCTCGACGGGGAGGTCGGCATCATCGGCAACGGTGCCGGCCTGGTCATGTCGACGCTGGACGTCGTCGCCTACGCCGGCGAGAAGCACGGCGGGGTCAAGCCGGCCAACTTCCTCGACATCGGTGGCGGTGCCTCGGCCGAGGTGATGGCCGCCGGCCTGCACGTCATTCTCGGCGACAGCCAAGTGAAGAGCGTGTTCGTCAACGTGTTCGGAGGCATTACCGCGTGCGACGCGGTCGCCAACGGCATCGTCGAGTGCGCTGAAGACACTCGGCGACGAAGCCAACAAGCCGCTGGTGGTCCGGCTCGACGGCAACAACGTCGAGGAGGGCCGTCGGATTCTCGCCGAGGCCAACCATCCCCTGGTGATCCAGGCCGACACCATGGACGCCGGGGCCGACAAAGCCGCCGAGCTGGCCAACAAGTAAGGGAGCCAACAGAATGTCCATCTTCCTGAACAAGGACAGCAAGGTCATCGTCCAGGGCATCACCGGCGGCGAGGGCACCAAGCACACCGCGCTGATGCTCAAGGCCGGCACCCAGGTGGTCGGCGGCGTCAACGCGCGCAAGGCGGGCACGACCGTGTCGCACACCGCCAAAGACGGTTCGGCCGTTGAACTTCCGGTGTTCGGCACTGTCGCCGAGGCGATCAAGGAAACGGGTGCCGACGTGTCGATCGCGTTCGTGCCGCCAGCCTTCTCCAAGGACGCCATCATCGAGGCCATCGACGCCGAGATCCCGCTGCTGGTGGTCATCACCGAGGGAATCCCGGTGCAGGACAGCGCTTACGCGTGGGCCTATAACGTCGACAAGGGTGAGAAGACCCGCATCATCGGACCGAACTGTCCCGGCATCATCACCCCCGGTGAGTCGCTGGTCGGCATCACGCCGAACAACATCACCGGTAAGGGCCCGATCGGTCTGGTATCCAAGTCCGGCACGCTGACCTACCAGATGATGTTCGAGCTGCGCGATCTCGGCTTCTCGACCGCCATCGGCATTGGCGGCGACCCCGTCATCGGGACCACCCACATCGACGCCATCGAGGCGTTCGAGAAGGACCCGGAGACCAAGGTCATCGTGATGATCGGCGAGATCGGTGGCGACGCCGAGGAGAAGGCCGCGGACTACATCAAAGCCAACGTCTCCAAGCCGGTCGTCGGTTACGTCGCGGGCTTCACCGCACCGGAGGGCAAGACCATGGGCCACGCCGGCGCCATCGTGTCCGACGGTGCCGGAACCGCTGAGGGCAAGAAGGAAGCGCTGGAGGCTGCCGGCGTCAAGGTCGGCAAGACGCCGTCGGAGACCGCCGCACTGGCCCGCGAGATCCTCGAAAAGCTGTAACGGTTCGTCGAATCGGCGCCAGGGCTGTCATGGCCCTGGCGCCGATTGCGTTGGGGAGGAATTGAGTTCGGCCAGGAGGCTCGTCAGGCGAGTTCACGGATCAAGAACACGCACGAGCGGGTGTACGTCAATATGGACGTACATCAACTCTGATGTACGTCGGTGCTGGATTGAGCATCCGGCGCGGGTCGATTAGCCTTACGAATTAATCGCCTGGTGTAAGCCCGAACGTGCCCCTGAGTACGGGACCTCCGGCGCGTCTACGCATCAATACGCACGCTCGCGAGAAAGACCGGAGGTCTCACATGGCGGTGGATCCGCGTACCCCTGTCGTAGTCGGTGTCGGACAGTTCACCGAACGCATCGATGACGCCGACTATCGCGGGATGTCGTCCGTGGAACTGGCCACCGAGGCCGCGCGGGCCGCGCTCGCCGACTGCGGGGCCGACGTGGGAACCGTGACCCGCGCGATCGAGGTATTCGCGGGTTTGCGGCAGTTCGAGATCTGCACGCCGATGCCCGCGCCGTTCGGCGTGTCCGACAACTACCTGCGGTCGGTGGCGCAGCGCATCGGTGCCGATCCGGCGCGCGCGGTGCTGGAGCCCATCGGCGGCAACGGTCCGCAGAAGGTGGTCACGGAGTTCGCCGGCGCGATCGCCGCCGGCGACATCGAGGTTGCGCTGATCCTCGGCTCCGAACCGGGTTCGACCGCACGCTATTTCGCCGACCGCGAGCCCAAACCCGACTTCACCGAGCGGGTCGGCGGTCAACTCGAGGATCGCGGCTACGGCTACGAGCAGTACATCAGCGAGTACACCGTCAAGCACGGCCTGACCGGGGCGCCGGTGCAGTACGGGTTGCTGGACAACGCCCGGCGGGCACGGCTGGGTGTCGACGTCGGCGAATACCGCCGGGCAATGGGTGAGCTGTTCGCGCCGTTCTCCAAAGTGGCTGCCAAGAACCCGTTCTCGTCATCGCCGGTGGAACGGTCGGTCGACGAGCTGATCACCGTGACTGACGAGAACCGGATGATCTGCGACCCCTATCCGCGCCTCATGGTGGCGCGCGACCAGGTCAACCAGGGCGCAGCCGCACTGGTGATGTCGGTGGCAGCCGCCCGGCGGCTCGGCGTGCCCGAGGAGAAGTGGGTGTACCTGCGCGGCCACGCGGATCTGGTGGAACAGGATCTGCTGGTACGGGAGGACCTGAGTGCCAGTGCGTCAGCGGAACTGGCGGTGGCAGAAGCACTTCGGATGGCCGAGATCGACCTCGGCGATGTCGCGACATTCGATTTGTACAGCTGCTTCCCCTTCCCGGTGTTCGTCGTCTGCGACGTGACGGGTCTGGCAACCGACGACTCGCGTGGTCTGACACTGACCGGCGGACTGCCCTATTTCGGCGGGCCCGGCAACAGCTACTCACTGCACGCGATCGCCGAGACGGTATGCCAGATGCGCGACAAGCCAGGGCAATTCGGCCTGGTGGGGGCCAACGGCGGCGTGATGACCAAATACTCGGTGGGGGTGTACTCGACCGAGCCGGCCGACTGGGTTGCCGACCGCAGCAAGGAACTACAGCGGCGGATCAACGCGCTGCCCGAGGTCATCGTGACCCGAGATGTCAACGGCCAGGGTGTGATTGAAACGTATTCGGTGCGTTACGACTGGCCGGTGCGCACCGGCGTCATCGTCGGCCGGCTGGACGACGGAAGCCGGTTCATGGCCACCACCACCGATGAGGAGCTGGTCGCACTGATGAGCGACGGTGAACCACTGGGACAACGCATTTCAGTGACATCGGTCGACGGGGTGAACAGCGCGACCCTCTGATCGTCGTCGGTCACGACGCCCCGCCGAGTTCGACGAAATGGCGGGCGTTCTTCGGGGGTCAGAGCTCTAGGGCGGCCAGTTTGGTGGCGAGGCGTTCGACGTGGGCGGCGACGTCGGGTTCGGGCTTGTCGGGGAGGCCGAAGAGGACTTCGGTGACGCCGAGGTCTTTCCAGTGCGCGAGTTTGTCGGGGTCGGGTTTGAAGTCCAGGGCGACGATCGCCGGGGCGCCGTCGCGGCCGGCGGTGGCCCAGGTGTCCTGGAGCAGTTTGACCGGTTCGTCGATGTCGAAATCGCGGGGGGTGGTGATCCAGCCGTCGGCGGATCTGGCGATCCACTTGAAGTTCTTCTCGGTGCCCGCGGCGCCGACCAGGACGGGGATGTGGGTCTGTACGGGTTTGGGCCAGGCCCAGCTCGGGCCGAACTGTACGAATTCGCCGTCGTAGGAGGCTTCTTCCTGGGTCCACAGGGCGTTCATGGCCTCGAGGTATTCGCGCAGCATGGTGCGCCGCCGCCCGGGTGGCACGTTGTGGTCGGCCAACTCGTCGGTGTTCCAGCCGAATCCGACACCGAGGGACACCCGGCCGCCGGAGAGGTGGTCGAGGGTGGCGATGGATTTGGCCAGGGTGATGGGGTCGTGTTCGACCGGTAGTGCCACCGCGGTGGACAGCCGGACCCGGGAGGTGACCGCGGCGGCGGTGCCCAGGGAGACCCAGGGGTCCAGGGTGCGCATGTAGCGGTCATCGGGCAGGGTTTCGTCGCCGGTGGTGGGGTGGGCGGCGTCGCGTTTGACCGGGATGTGGGTGTGCTCGGGCACATAGAACGTGGAAAACCCGTGCTCGTCGGCCAGCCTTGGCGGCCGCCGCCGGTGTGATGCCGCGATCACTGGTGAAAAGCACAAGCCCGAAGTCCATGCCCGAATTAGAACGTGTTCTAGTGGGTATGGCAAGCGCGGCTGCGTAGCCGGCGGGCAGCGAATCGGGTAGTGCGCTACGCGCGACCGGCGCCGCGCGGGCGACGACAGTTCAGTCTCGTGAATACCGAACGCACAACCCGGCGCAAAGTCCTCGAATGGGTCCGGCGCTACCTGCCGTGTGAAATCACCAGCACCGTCGCCGAGCTCGGGTCCGCCGCCGTTGTGTACATGTCGACCGGCTCATGGGCCGCTGCCGCCGTGGTCGCGACGGTGTTCGCCTCCATCGGGTACTACGCGACGGCCTACGTCAACGCCGTGCGGTGGTCGATGGCAGAGCACGGCTTCGGCCGCGCCAACCTCCTGGCGCTGCGCAGCATCGCCGTCGAGTTCGGTCCGGCGGAGGTGATCGACAGTCTGGCGATCCGGCCCGTGACGCTGTACCTCGGGCCGGTGCTCACCGGCAGCCCGGTGGTCGGGCTGATCATCGGAAAGCTCGCCGCCGACGTCGGCTTCTACGGTTGCACGATTCTCAGCTATGAGAAGTTCCGAAACCTGTTGGCGGTCAAGCGAAGTAGCCAGGAGGAACTCACCGATGAAATCGTCGATGCGGTCGCGGCTGCTTGAGCAGATCCGACCCGAGGCGGCGCGGCAGGACTGGCCGGGGCTGATCGCCGAGTACGGCACTCCGCTGTTGATTCTCGATCCGGCGAAGGTAGCCGGCCAGTGCCGGTTGTTCATGCAACACCTGCCCGGAGTGCAGCCGCACTACGCAATCAAGGCCGCGCCCCATCCGGCCGTCCTCAACGCGGTGGCCGCGGCCGGCGGCGGGTTCGACGTCGCCTCCAACGCCGAAGTGGACCTCGTCCGGTCGTTGGGGATCCCGATGGACCGGTGCATCCACACCCATCCCATCAAGAAGGTCGCCGACATCGAGCACGCCTACCGTGCCGGTGTCCGCACGTTCGTCGTCGACAATCCCGCCGAGGCCCAGAAGTTCACCGGACTGCCCGCCGACATCGGGATCCTGGTGCGGCTGGCGTTCCGCAACGCAGCCGTCAAATCGGATCTGTCGAGCAAATTCGGCGCCGAACCGGCCGACGCGGAACTACTGGTCAAACATGTGCTCGCCGCGGGAGTCGGCTTCCGCGGCTTCAGCTTCCATGTGGGCAGCCAGGGTTCGGCGGTCGAGCCGTACCGCACCGCCCTGCGCACGACGATCGATCTCGCCGAGCACCTGCAGCTCACCCTCGGCGTGACCACCACCACCATCGACATCGGCGGTGGTTTCCCGGTCGACTATCGCGAGGAGATGCCCGACATCGCGGCGATCGGCGCCGAGGTCACCGCCGTGCTGGGCGACGATCACCCGTACACCGTGCTCGCCGAGCCGGGCCGGTTCCTGTCGGCCGGTTCGATGTCCCTGGCGACCGCTGTCGTCGGCACCGCCGTCCGGGGCGGCCGGGTTTGGCACTACCTCGACGACGGTCTGTACGGCGCCTACTCGAACATCATGACCGAGGACGTCCACCCGCCGATCCTCGCGTTGAAAGAACTGCGGGACGGGCCGGCACCTGACCTGGAACCCGTCACGCTGGCCGGACCGACCTGCGACAGTGTCGACGTCATCGCACGTGACTATCCGATGCCGGCGCTGCGCCTGGGGGACGTCATCGTCAGCCCCATGATGGGGGCCTACACCGCGGTGACGTCCTCGCGGTTCAACGGCATCGCCGAGACCCCGATCGTTTGCGTCCCGGCGAATTAAAGCAGTGACCGCACCCGGTGGGCTTGGTCGGATTGACCACCATGACGACAGAACGCATCGCCGAGCGCACCACGTTCGCCTACTGGGTCCCCAATGTCAGCGGCGGCCTGGTCACCAGCGACATCGAACAGCGCACCGACTGGAACTATGAATACAACGTCAAATTGGCGCGCACCGCGGAGAACAACGGCTTCGAGTACGCCCTGAGCCAGGTCCGTTACGAAGCCAGCTACGGCGCCGAGTTCCAGCACGAGTCGACGAGTTTCAGCCTGGCACTGCTGCTGGCCACCGAGCGGCTCAAGGTCATCGCGGCCGTCCACCCCGGCCTGTGGCAGCCGGCGGTACTGGCAAAGCTGGGCGCCACCGCCGACCACCTCTCGGGTGGCCGGTTCGCCGTCAACGTCGTGTCGGGCTGGTTCAAAGACGAGTTCACCCACCTGGGTGAGCCGTGGCTCGAGCACGACGAGCGCTACCGGCGCAGCGCCGAGTTCCTGCAGGTGCTGCGCAAGATCTGGACCGAGGACAGTGTTGATTTCCGCGGCGACTTCTACCGAATCCACGACTTCACGCTGAAACCGAAACCGCTGAACACCCCCGCGCGACCCAACCCCGAGCTGTTCCAGGGCGGTAATTCGACGGCCGCTCGGCGCAACGGCGGCCGGTATGCCGACTGGTACTTCTCCAACGGCAAGGACTTCGACGGCGTCACCGAGCAGATCGTCGAGGTGCGCGGTCATGCGCGCGACGCCGGGCGCGAGGTGAAAGTCGGCCTCAACGGATTCATCATCGCCAGGGACACCGAAGCAGAAGCGAAAGAGACCCTGCGCGAGATCGTCGCCAAGGCGAACCGGCCTGCGGTCGACGGATTCCGCGCCGCCGTGCAACAGGCGGGCGCCTCGACC
Source organism: uncultured Actinomycetota bacterium (assembly GCA_963779655.1). Classification (GTDB taxonomy): domain Bacteria; phylum Actinomycetota; class Actinomycetes; order Mycobacteriales; family Mycobacteriaceae; genus Mycobacterium. Next base: position 82,831 of record CAVZZD010000020.1, read on the forward strand.
GCGGATCGGAAAGGCATGTGGGCCGATTCGACGTTCGAGGATCTGGTGCAGTACAACGACGGTTTCCGAACCGGGCTGATCGGTACGCCGGAGCAGATCGCCGAGCGGATCGCGGCCTATCGCAAGCGGGGCGTCGACCTGATCCTGGGCGGGTTTCTGCACTTTCAGGAGGAGGTCGAGTATTTCGGTGCGCGCGTGCTGCCGCTCGTCCGCGAAATCGAAGCGGCCGAATCGGATTCGGCTCACGAGCCGGTGCGGATCTCCGCCTGAGCCGACCGCATCCTCCTCACGGCGTCGGTGACACGCGCGTTCGCGCGCGGCACCCGCAGGAAGGTGCGCTAGCGTTGAGAGGCGAATCGCGTCCTCGACGGCGGCCCACCCTGCGTGCGGCGGTTGCCGGACGCGGTCCGACCTAAGCGTCGCCCGTGGTGACGCCCACCGACACAGGAGAGGTCATGACCTACTCGCCCGGTTCACCCGGAAGTTCTGGCTACCCGCCCGGCTCGTACGGAGCGCCGTCACCGTCGTATGCCCCCGTCGCCGATCCCGGCCCGAGCACGCTGCCGCACTACCTGAACATCGCCGTCGTCCTGCTGGGTCTGGGCGCCTACGTGGCCGCGTTCGGTCCGGTGTTCACCGCGAGTACGAACCTCGGCCCGTTCAGCGTCGAGGCCACGAGCACCGGTGGCATCCTGCTGACCTTGGCGGCCGTGCTGGCGGCGCTGCTGGCCGCCATCGCCTTGCTGCCCAAGACGAAGAGCCATCCGACCGTCGTTGCGCTACTCGCGGTGCTCGGTGTCCTGGCCGTGGTCGAGCAGTTGGTCAACCGGCCGCAGGCCGCGACGATCGGCTGGGCGCTGTGGGTGGTGCTGGCGCTGGTGATTCTTCAGGCCATCGCCGCCGTGCTGGTGCTGCTGTACGAGACGGGTGTGCTCACCCCGCCGGCGCCCAAACCCCGCTACGAACAACCGCAGTACGGCCAGTACGGGCATTACAGCCAGTACGGTGCGCCCGGCGGTTACTACAACCAGCCGCCCAACGCACCCGGCTCCGGACAGGGTGGCCCGCCGCCGGGACCGCGTCCCGCCTACCCGTCGCAGTACGCCGGCGGTTACCCGCAGGGCCCGTCGACCGGCGGGTACTCCCCACTGGGACCGCAGGGCAGCGGCCAGCAGGGTCCGCCGACACCGCCCACCGGGTACCCGAGCTTCAGCCCGCCGCCGGCGGTCGGGTCGGGCCAGCACCATGCGAACACCGACCCCAACCTCGGGTCGGTGCGGCCGTCGTCCCAGTCCTCGGATCCGCTGTCGGGTTCGTCCGGTTCGTCCGGTTCGTCCGGTTCGTCCGGTTCGTCCGGTTCGTCCGGTTCGTCGGGTTCGTCGGGTTCGTCCTCCTGACGGGCGCCGTCAGCCCGACGTGAATGCAGGAAAACCGCACGGCAGGGGCACGCCAGGCCCGTGACCTGGTCCGGGTCGCGTTCGGCCCGTCGCTGGTTGCGCTGATCGTCATCGCGGCGGTGGTGCTGCTTCAACTGCTCATCGCCAACAGCGACATGACGGGCGCCTTCGGCGCGATCGCCAGCATGTGGCTGGGGGCGCACCAGGTACCCATCTCGATCGGCGGGCGCGAACTCGGTGTGATGCCGCTGCTGCCCGTGCTGCTGATGGTGTGGGGCGTTGCGCGGACCACCGCGGCGGCCACCTCGGAGCGGTCGTCGTGGTTCGTCACCCGCTGGATCATCGCGTCGGCGCTCGGCGGGCCGCTGCTGATCGCGGCGATCTCGTTGGCGGTCATCCACGACGCGTCATCTGTCCTCGCCCAGTTGCAGACGCCGAGCGCGCTGCGCGCTTTCATCAGCGTGCTGGTGGTGCATGGGATCGGAGCGGCGATCGGCGTGGGGTCGAAGGTCGGGCCCCGGGCGCTGGCCGCCACCCCGCTGCCGGGTTGGCTGCCCGAGGCCGTGCGCGCGGCCGTGGCGGGTGTGCTGGCGTTGTTCGGTTTGTCGGCTGCGGTCACCGCGGCTTCGCTGGTTGTGCACTGGTCGACGATGCACGACCTGTTCGCCATCACCGATTCGATGTTCGGGCAGTTCAGCCTGATGGTGCTGTCGGTCCTGTACGCCCCGAACGTGATCGTCGGAACGTCGGCGATGGCGGTGGGTTCCAGCGCGCACGTCGGGTTCGCGACGTTCAGTTCCTTCACCGTGTTCGGCGGTGACATCCCCGCGCTGCCGATCCTGGCCGCCGCGCCGACCCCGCCGCTCGGCCCGGTCTGGGTGGCGCTGCTGATCATCGGCGCCGCGTCGGGTGTGGCGCTGGGTCAGCAGTGCGCACGCCGGCCGCTGCCCCTGGTGCCGGCCACGGCGAAGGTGCTCACCGCGGCGCTACTGGCCGCGGTGGCGATGGCGCTGCTCGCGTTCGCCGGGAGTGGCGCATTGGGCAACTTCGGGCAGGTCGGTATTGAACAGCTGACGTTCGGCCCGGGCGTGTTCCTGTGTTTCTTCGTCGTCGGTGCCGTGACGGTGGCGATGTCGGGTGGTCTCACGCGGCGCCCCGCCGCCGAGGTGCCGGCTGTGCCGATCGGCGACGCGGAGCCGGAGACCGGGCCCGTCGTCACATCAGAGCCGGCTCCGGAAGCCGTGCCGGACCCGGAACCTGTGCCGGAGCCGGAGCCGGAACCCGAACCGGAACCCGAACCGCAGCCCGAACCCGAACCGGAACCCGAACCCGTCGTCATGGCGCCGCGCGCGCCGATCGACGCCGAGTACCTCGCCGGCCTGCCCGACGCGGAGGACCTGCTGGACGCCGACAACGATCCCGACGGCGATCCTGAGGACGCGCCGACCGGCAGGGAACGGGACATTGACTAGGCTCTTGCCGTGCAGCAACCGCTTCGAGTGCCGGCCAGCACGCCGTCCCGGCTGGTGGTGCTGGCGTCGGGCACCGGTTCGCTGTTGAGTTCGCTGCTCGACGCCGCCCGCGGTGACTGGCCGGGTCGGGTGGTCGCGGTGGGCGCCGACCGGGACTGCCGGGCCGTCCAGATCGCCGACGCCGCCGCTGTGCCGACTTTCACCGTCCGCCTGGGCGAGCATGACGACCGCACTTCCTGGGATACCGCGCTGACGGCGGCGACCGAGGCATACGAGCCCGACCTGGTGGTGTCGGCGGGATTCATGAAGATTCTCGGGCCGCAGTTCCTTTCGCGGTTCCCCGGCCGTGTCGTCAACACCCACCCGGCGCTACTGCCGTCGTTTCCCGGTGCCCACGCGGTGCCCGAAGCGCTGGCATACGGCGTCAAGGTCACCGGTACCACGGTGCATCTGGTCGACAGCGGTGTGGACACCGGGCCGATCCTGGCGCAGCAGGTCGTCGAGGTGCTCGACGACGACACCGAGGAGACTTTGCACGAACGCATCAAAGTCGTCGAACGACGGCTGCTGGTGGACGTGCTCGCCGCGATCGCGACCCGCGGCGTGACCTGGACGGGACGAAAGGCGAGCATAGGATGAGCGAGAAGAAACCGATCCGGCGGGCACTGGTCAGCGTCTACGACAAGACCGGTCTGGCGGAGCTGGCCAAGGGCCTGCACGACGCGGGGGTGGCGATCGTGTCGACCGGGTCGACCGCGAAGAAGATTGCCGAACAAGGCATTCCGGTGACTCCGGTGGAGCAGGTCACCGGTTTCCCCGAGGTGCTCGACGGTCGCGTAAAGACCTTGCACCCCAAGGTGCATGCGGGTCTGCTCGCAGACACCCGCAAACCCGAACACCTTTCGGCACTGGACACACTCCAGATCGAGCCCTTCGACCTCGTGGTGGTCAACCTGTATCCGTTCAGTGAGACAGTGGCGTCCGGTGCCAGTGAGGACGAGTGCGTCGAGCAGATCGACATCGGCGGTCCGTCGATGGTGCGGGCGGCCGCCAAGAACCATCCAAGCGTCGCGGTGGTGGTGGACCCGCTCGGTTACGACGGTGTACTGGCCGCGGTCGGATCCGGCGGCTTCACCCTCGATGAGCGGAAACGGTTGGCGTCGTTGGCATTCCGGCACACCGCCGAGTACGACGTCGCGGTGGCGTCATGGATGGGCGCGGCGTTGGCGCCGGAGCGTCCGGCCCAGCCGCTGCCGCAGTGGCACGGCGGCACCTGGCAGCGCAAGGCCGTGCTTCGCTACGGCGAGAACCCGCATCAGCAGGCCGCCATCTACACCGACGGCACCGCGTGGCCCGGTTTGGCGCAGGCCGAGCAGCTGCACGGAAAAGAGATGTCCTACAACAACTTCACCGACGCCGACGCGGCCTGGCGTGCCGCGTTCGACCACGAGGAGATGTGCGTCGCGATAATCAAGCACGCCAACCCGTGTGGGATCGCGATCTCCTCGGACTCGGTGGCCGACGCCCACCGCAAGGCCCACGAATGCGACCCACTGAGTGCCTTCGGTGGCGTCATCGCGACCAACACCACGGTGAGCGTCGAGATGGCCGAGACTGTCGCCGACATCTTCACCGAGGTCATCATCGCACCGGCCTATCAGGACGGAGCCGTCGATATCCTGGCGCGCAAGAAGAACATCCGCGTGCTGGTGGCCTCCGAGCCGCAGCCCGGCGGCACCGAGTTCCGCCAGGTCAGCGGTGGCCTGCTGGTGCAGACCCGCGACGCCCTCGACGCGCCCGGCGACGACCCGGCCAACTGGACACTGGCCACCGGCGAACCGGCCGACCCGGCCACGCTGGCCGATCTGAAGTTCGCCTGGCGGACGTGCCGCGCGGTCAAATCCAATGCCATCGTGGTGGCCAGGAATGGCGCGACCGTCGGCGTCGGGATGGGGCAGGTGAACCGCGTCGACGCGGCCAGGCTGGCGGTCGAACGGGCGGGCGCCGAGCGCACGCAGGGCGCGGTGGCGGCCTCCGACGCGTTCTTCCCGTTCCCGGACGGCCTGGAGACGCTGGCCGCCGCGGGGGTGAAGGCGATTGTGCACCCGGGTGGTTCGATGCGCGACGACGTCGTCACCGAGGCCGCAGCCAAGGCCGGCGTCACGTTGTATCTAACCGGCGCGCGGCATTTCGCGCACTGATAGTGGAACTCAACGATCGGATGTATCGGCTGCTGCAGCGGCCGATGCGGATCCTGTCGCTTCGCATGATCGTCATCGTCGCCGGACTGTCGGTGATCGCGGTCGTCATCCTGATCGGTACCTGGGTCTGGCTGGGCATCACCAACGACCAGTACAACCAGTTGGACCGCCGGCTCGACTCCGTCAGCAGCCTCGGTGACCTCAGCACGCTGCTGAGCACCGCGCAGCCCAGCGGGGTGCCCGACGAGCCCTCGCCGGAGGGCAGCCTGGTGCGCACCGCGCGGATCGCGGGCCTGACGCTGTCGGTGCCGTCGGACATCGTGCTGCCGCAACTCGAGAACGGCTATGCCAACACCACGATCAACGGGGTCGAGTACCGGGTCCGGACGTTCTCGGCGGGCCGGGCCTCGATCGCCCTCGGCGCGCCGAGGGCCGAAACCCAGCGCCGCATCGACGCGCTGCACATGCGTGTGCTCATCATCTGCGGCAGCGTGATCGTCGGCACGTTCCTGGTCGGCTGGCTGATCTCACTGGTCATGGTGAACCCGTTCCGAATGCTGGCCCAGCAGGCCCGCGCCATCAACGCCCAGTCGAACCCGGATGAGGTTCAGGTGCGCGGGGTGCGGGAGGCCGTCGAGATCGGCGACGCCGTCGAGGGCATGCTCGGCCGCATCGGCGACGAGCAGCAGCGCACCCGCGCGGCGCTGGAATCGGCCCGCGATTTCGCCGCCGTCGCCTCCCACGAACTGCGTACCCCGCTGACCGCGATGCGCACCAACCTCGAGGTGCTGTCCACCCTCGACCTGCCCGACGAGCAGCGCAAGGAGGTGATCGGCGATGTCATGCGGACGCAGTCCCGGATCGAGGCGACGCTGACGGCGCTGGAACGGCTCGCGCAGGGGGAACTGACCACCGTCGAGGATTTCGTGCCGGTCGACATCACCGAGTTGCTCGACCGCGCCGCGCACGACGCCCTGCGCAGCTATCCGGACCTCGACGTGTCGCTGGCATCGTCGACCACCGTGCTGATGCTCGGCATGCCGGCGGGGCTGCGGCTGGTGATCGACAACGCGATCGCCAACGCCGTCAAGCACGGCGGCGCCACCCGGATCCTGCTGGCCGCCGACAGCTCGGCCGCCGGCGTCGAGATCACCGTCGACGACAACGGCACCGGCGTACCCGAGGAGGAGCGCGACGCGGTCTTCGAGCGGTTCACCCGCGGGCACCACGGCGTCCCGCTCGGGATCCGGGCTGGGGCTGGCGCTGGTGGCCCAGCAGGCCGAATTGCACGGCGGCACCGCTGCTTTGGAGGCCAGTCCGCTGGGCGGTACCCGGCTGGTTTTGCGGCTCCCGGGAACGCACTGAGACGTGGGTCCGCGCCGTGCGAATTTCACGCTCGGCGCAATTGTGCAGGGACGTTCTGCCCGATGTCGCCGACCGTCGTAGCGTGGAGTGGTGACTTCACCTGACAATCAGCCCCGCACCGTCGGCGAACTGCGTGCCTCCGGGCATCAGGAACGGGGGGTCAAGCAGGAGCTGCGAGAGAATCTGCTGGCGCGCCTGGCCGACGGGCGACGACATCTGGCCCGGCATCTTCGGGTTCGAGGACACGGTGTTACCCCAGGTGGAGCGGGCTCTGATCGCCGGACACGACTTCGTGCTGCTGGGTGAGCGCGGGCAGGGCAAGACCCGGCTGCTGCGGTCGCTGGTGGGTCTGCTGGATGAGTGGACACCCGTGATCGCCGGGTCCGAGCTCGGCGAGCACCCGTACAGCCCGATCACCCCGGAGTGGATCAGGCGCGCGCAGGAATCCGGTGACGACCTGCCGATCGGGTGGCGGCACCGCAGCGAGCGGTATGCCGAGAAACTGGCCACCCCCGACACCAGCGTCGCCGACCTGGTGGGCGACATCGACCCGATCAAGGTGGCCGAGGGCCGCAGCCTCGGTGATCCGGAGACCATCGCCTACGGCCTGATCCCGCGGGCGCACCGCGGCATCGTCGCCATCAACGAACTGCCCGATCTCGCCGAGCGCATCCAGGTGTCCATGCTCAACGTGATGGAGGAGCGCGACATCCAGGTCCGCGGCTACACCCTGAGGCTGCCGCTGGACGTCCTGGTGGTCGCCAGCGCCAACCCGGAGGACTACACCAACCGCGGCCGCATCATCACGCCGCTCAAGGATCGGTTCGGCGCCGAGATCCGCACGCACTATCCGCTGGAACTCGACGCCGAGGTCGGCGTCATCAAGCAGGAGGCGCACCTGTCCGCCGAGGTGCCCGACTACCTGATGCAGATCATCGGGCGGTTCGCCCGCAACCTGCGGGAGTCGAGCTCGGTGGACCAGCGCTCCGGTGTGTCGGCGCGCTTCGCGATCGCGGCGGCCGAGACGGTGGCCGCCTCGGCACGGCACCGCGGAGCCGTTCTGGGTGAGCAGGAGCCGGTGGCGCGGGTGGTCGACCTCGGCACCATCATCGACGTCCTGCGCGGCAAGCTGGAATTCGAGTCCGGTGAGGAGGGCCGCGAGCAGGCGGTGCTCGAGCACCTGCTGCGCCGTGCCACCGCGGACACCGCGTCGCGCGCACTGGGCGGCCTGGACGTCGGGCCGCTGGTGGCCGCCGTCGAGGACGGCTCCCCGGTCACCACCGGGGAGCGGGTGCCGGCCAAGGACGTGCTCGCGGCGCTGCCCGGCCTGCCCGTCGTCGACGCGGTGGCCAAACGGCTGGGGGCACAATCCGACGGTCAGCGCGCCGCGGCCGTGGAGTTGGCGTTGGAGGCGCTGTATCTGGCCAAGCGCATCGACAAGGTGTCCGGCGAGGGTGAGACGGTATATGGCTAGCCGGACGACGATCAAGCGGCGAGGGACGAGCTGCGTTGAGGAGTGCGGCAATGAGGGATAGCCACACCTCGCGCTATTCGCGATACACCGGCGGGCCGGACCCGCTGGCACCGCCGGTCGACCTGCGGGAGGCACTGGAACACATCGGCCAGGACGTCATGGAGGGCACCTCGCCCCGGCGTGCGCTGCAGGAGTTGCTGCGGCGCGGCATGAAGGACTTGGCGGGGGCCGACAAGCTGGCCGCCGAGGCAAACCGCCGACGCCGGGAACTGTTGCAGCGCAACAACCTCGACGGAACGCTGCAGGAGATCAAGAAGCTGCTCGACGACGCCGTGCTGGCCGAGCGCAAGGAACTCGCGCGCGCACTCGACGACGACGCGCGGTTCGGGGAGTTGCAGCTGGAAGCACTGTCGCCGTCCCCGGCCAAGGCTGTGCAGGAGCTTTCGGAGTACGACTGGCGCTCGCCGGAGGCGCGGCAGAAGTACGAGCAGATCAAGGACCTGATGGGCCGGGAAATGCTCGACCAGCGGTTCGCCGGTATGAAGAACGCGCTGGAGAACGCCACCGACGAGGACCGTCAGCGCGTCAACGACATGCTCGACGACCTCAACGAACTGCTGGACAAGCATGCGAACGGACAGGATTCGCCACAAGATTTCCAGGACTTCATGAACAAGCACGGCGAGTTCTTCCCGGAGAATCCGCAGAACATAGACGAGTTGCTGGACTCGCTGGCCCAGCGTGCGGCCGCCGCGCAGCGGTTCCGCAACAGCCTGTCCGAGGACCAGCGGGCCGAACTGGATGCGTTGGCGCAGCAGGCATTCGGCTCGCCGTCGCTGATGAACGCGCTCAACCGACTCGATGCGCACCTGCAGGAGGCCCGCCCGGGCGAGGACTGGACCGGATCGCAGCGCTTCCGCGGCGACGACCCGCTGGGCATGGGGGAGGGCGCGCAGGCGCTGGCCGACATCGGCGAGTTGGAGCAGCTGGCCGAACAGCTGTCGCAGAGCTACGCCGGCGCCACCATGGACGATGTCGATCTCGACATGCTGGCCCGTCAACTCGGCGACGAGGCTGCCGTCAACGCCCGCACGCTGGCCGACCTCGAGAAAGCGCTGATGAACCAGGGCTTCCTGGACCGCAGTTCCGACGGCCAGTGGCGGCTGTCGCCCAAGGCCATGCGGCAGCTCGGTCGAACCGCGCTTCGCGATGTGGCCCAACAGCTTTCGGGTCGGCACGGCGAGCGTGAAACCCGTCGGGCCGGGGCCGCCGGGGAGTTGACGGGTGCCACCCGGCCGTGGGCGTTCGGTGACACCGAACCGTGGAACGTCACGCGCACCCTGACCAATGCGGTGCTGCGGGAGGCCGGGACCGGGGAACTCGTCGACGGCCCGAACCCACGCATCAAAGTCACGGTCGACGACGTCGAGATCTCCGAGACCGAGACCCGCACACAGGCCGTGGTGGCACTGCTGGTCGATACGTCGTTCTCGATGGTGATGGAGAATCGCTGGCTGCCGATGAAGCGCACCGCGCTGGCGCTCAACCACCTGGTGAGCACCCGGTTCCGCTCGGACGCGTTACAGATCATCGCGTTCGGCCGCTACGCGCGCACGGTCAGCGCGGCCGAACTGACCGGCCTGGAGGGTGTCTACGAGCAGGGCACCAACCTGCATCATGCGCTGGCGCTGGCCGCCCGCCACCTGCGGCGCCACCCCAACGCGCAGCCGGTGGTCCTCATCGTCACCGACGGTGAGCCGACGGCCCACCTGGAGGACTTCAGCGCCGAGGGTGAGGGCGGCGCCGAGGTGTTCTTCTACTACCCGCCCCATCCCCGCACCATCTCTTTCACCGTCAAGGGTTTCGACGAGATCGCCCGCCTGGGGGCGCAGGTCACCATCTTCCGGTTGGGCAGCGACCCCGGGCTGGCCCGGTTCATCGATCAGGTGGCCCGCCGCGTCGAGGGCCGGGTGGTGGTGCCGGATCTCGACGGCCTGGGTGCCGCGGTGGTCGGCGACTACCTGAAGGCGCGCCGACGCCGGCGGTAGCGGCTACTCCTGAGCACGTCGTCCTCGGACGGCTGGGCGAACTTGAGTCCTCAGAGGCTTCTACGATGGGGGCATCATTGGGGCGATCCAAGCGCTCGTCAAGGGCCTTGCGCCCGCGACGACCTCGGAAGTCACATCGCTCTCCAACACGAACACTGGTGGCGTCCAGACGCTCGATGCCTCCCCGGCGCCCGAGGCGAGAACATCGACCGTCGGTAAGTTCAATGCACCCCGACCTGACCAAGTTGGTCTCGTTGTCGGTCAAGCCGCTGGAGAAGGCGGAGGATGCCGTCACTGGTGGGGAGACGCTGACGGTCGACACAACCGCCGGCGACACCACCGGGGTTCAGGACCCGACGACCGAGGGTGGCACGGTCGAAACGGTCCAGACCGAGGAGCCGACGGTCGAGGTCCAGGACCCGGCGACCGAGGGTGGCACGGTCGAAACCGTCAAGACCGAGAAGCCGAAGCTCAACGAGAAGAAGGTCAACCCTCTCGCCGATCTCAAGGGCGACCCGGTCCTCCCCGAGACGACGATCACGGACGGCTCGTCTGCGGCACCGGAGTCGGGCCTGACCAAGGCCATCAAGAAGTTCGTCGGTGGGTTCGGCAAGCATCAGAAGGACGAGGGCACCGGTACCGGTGCCGCCGCAGCGGACAACGGCGGCGGCGAAACCGGTGGCGGTGACGCCGGCTAGCGCCGTCGCCTTCACGCACGTCGGCCCCTCCCGAACCGGGAGGGGCCGACGTGTCTCAGGAGCTTTGCTACGAGCTCTCTTCGGCGGACTGCGGCCGTCGATTCTTGCGCTTGATGCCGACACCGCCCCACAGCGAGAAACCGGTGATGGTGACGTTCGGTGCGCCTGGTGCGCCGCCCTCTTCGACGTCGTGGTCGAACGCGCCCATCACGCCGACGCCGGTGATCGTGAGGTTGACCTCGGGCGGTACCAGGATGGTCTGTCCGCCCATGATCGAGTAGGCGTGGATGTCGACGTCCTGCGACGTGAAGTCGGCGTAGCGCAGATCGATCACGCCACCGCCGAACAGCGAGATGCTGGTGATCTTGCGCGGCACATTCCAGCGTCCGCGCCTCTGGAACCCGCTCATGAGCGCCAGCAGCACCGTCGAGGGCGCGGGCTTGCATGCGCCGCGCCTGGTGTTGGCGATCCCGGGCAGGTCAGCGGAGAGCTCGTCGAGTTCGTCGTAGGTCCTGGCGGCGTAGGCCTTCGCCAGGCGGTCCTCGTACTCGCCGAGGTCAAGCCGGCCCTGGGCGGCGGCGTCCGTCAGCAACTGCGCGACCTGGATCCGGTCGGTATCGGCGGCTCGCAGTGATGAGTCCTGCGGGACTGAATCGCTCATCGCAGACGAGCCTACGGCGATCCAGGTCAACCGCAAAGTGAGGTGGGCTAATCGTCAGGTTCGGCCCACGTCGGCGGTCTCTTCTGCAGGAAGGCCAGCATTCCCTCGCGGGCCTCGTCGGTGACGAACAGTCGCGCGGAATCTCGCGTCAGCCGTTCGGCATCGCGGTCGAACCCCGCCAGGATCGCCGCCGTCGTCAGCGCCTTCGACGCCGCCAGGCCCTGCGGCGACCCCTTCCCGAGCGACTCGGTCAGTTCGGTCAGCGCCACCCCGACGTCGTCGGCCGCGATCGTGACCAATCCGATGTCGGCGGCCTCGGCGGCGGTGAACGTCTCGCCGGTGAGGAAGTAGCGACCTGCGGCCCGGACGGTCATCTTCGGCAGCAGCGTCAGCGAGATGATCGACGGCGCCACGCCGATGCGCGCCTCGGTGAGCGCGAACGTGCTGCGCGGCCCGGCCACCACGATGTCGCACGCCCCGACCAGGCCCATACCGCCGGCGCGGACGTGCCCGTCGATCACCCCGACGACCGGCAGCGGGCATTCGACGATGGCGCGCAACAGGGTGGTCATCTCGCGGGCGCGAGCTTCCGCAAGCTCTTCCGGCGCTGCTCCTGAATTGCCGGCCGCCTGCGCCAGGTCGGCGCCGGCACAGAACGTGCCGCCCGTGTGCCCGAGGACCACCATCCGGACCTTCGGGTCGGCCACCGCGTCACGGAGGCCCTGATGCATCTGGGTCACCAGCGCCGTCGACAGCGCGTTGCGGTTGTGCGGCGAGTTCAGCGTCAGGTGGACGGCGCGGCCCCGGCGCTGGTAGTCGACTAAGCGGTCCATCGGCGTGCCTCAATCAGTAGGAGCGGGGCAGGCCCAACGACGTCTGCGCGACGAAGTTGAGGACCATCTCGCGGCTGACGGGTGCGATACGGGACAACCGCGACGCGGTGAGCATCGAGGCAATGCCGTATTCCTTGGTCAAACCGTTGCCGCCGAGGGACTGGATCGCCTGATCAACCGCCCGCGCCGACGCCTCGCCCGCCGCGTACTTGGCCATGTTGGCGGCCTCGGCAGCCCCGAAGTCCTCGCCGCCGTCGTACAGCGCGGCCGCCTTCTGCATCATCAGCTTGGCGAGTTCGATCTCGATGTGGTTCTGCGCCAACGGGTGCGAGATGCCCTGGTGCGCGCCGATCGGCGTCTTCCACACCTGCCGGGTCTTGACGTACTCGGTGGCCTTGTTGATCGGCGAACCGGCCCAGGCCGACGGCGCTGGCCGCACCCATGATGCGTTCGGGGTTCAGACCGGCGAACAACTGCGCGATCGCGGCGTCCTCGGACCCGACGAGCGCGTCGGCGGGCAACCGGACGTCGTCGATGAACACCTGGAACTGGAATTCCGGACTGACGATCTCCATCGGGATCTTGGTGAACGTGAAGCCGGGGGAGTCGGTGGGCACCACGAACAACGCGGGTTTGAGGTGGCCGGTCTTGGCTTCTTCAGTGCGGCCGACGACAAGCACGGCATCGGACTGGTCGACACCGGAGATGTACACCTTCTGACCCGACAGGATCCAGTCGCTGCCGTCCCGGCGCGCGGTGGTGGTGATCTTGTGCGAGTTCGAACCGGCATCGGGTTCGGTGATGGCGAACGCCATGGTGATCGAGCCGTCGGCGATGCCGGGCAGCCAGCGCGTCTTCTGCTCGTCGGTGCCGAACTTGCTGATGATGGTGCCGTTGATGGCGGGGGAGACGACCATCATCAGGAGCGCGCAGCCGTTGGCCGCCATCTCCTCCATCACCAGGCTCAGTTCGTACATGCCGGCGCCGCCGCCGCCGTACTCCTCGGGCAGGTTCACCCCGATGAAGCCGAGTTTGCCTGCCTCGTTCCACAATTCGTCGGTGTGTTCGCCGGCGCGTGCCTTCTCCAGGTAGTAGTCCTGGCCGTAGTTGGCCGCCATGGCCGCCACCGCCTTGCGCAGGGCCCGCCGTTCTTCGTTCTCGATGAAGCCGGTGTCGGTCATGACTCTCCCTCTGCTGGCGTCTGGTCTTCCACGCGTGCGAGCACTGCCCCCACTTCGACCTGCTGTCCCGACGTGACGTTGAGTTCGGTCAGCACACCGTCCGCGGACGCGGTGATGGTGTGCTCCATTTTCATGGCCTCCAGCCAGACCAGCGGCTGGCCTGTCTTCACCGTCTCGCCCAGTTGCGCGCCGACCCGGATCACCAGGCCGGGCATGGGCGCGACCAGCGATCCCTTCGCGACCGCGGAGCCGGGTTCGACGAACCGGGGCATCACCGTGAACCCGACACCGCCCGCCGGGGAGTCGACGAACACCGCGTCGCCGTACCGGCTGACGTCGTACGTCGTTTCGGCCCCGGCCGCATCCGCCAGCACCACCTGCGCCGGCGTCGCGGACACCAGTCGCACTCCGTCGTCGTCGGGTAGCACCACGCCGTCGCGGGTGAACCTGTACTCGACGCGGTGCTCGGTGTTGTCGGGACTCCGGTAGCTCTTTGCCTGATTGCCCGAGGCGAGATTGCGCCAGCCGCTGGGCAGGCCCGCGAAAACCGTTGCCGCCCAGCGGTTGCCTTCGGCTTCTGCGATGGCGGCCGCGACCGCCGACAACCGCACGGTCGCATCGTCGGTCAGCGGGGTGGCCAGCTGCGCCAGGCCGTGGGTATCGAAGAACGCGGTGTCGGTCGCACCGTCGCGGAACGCCGGATGTCGCAGCACGTTGACCAACAGGTCGCGGTTGGTCCGGATGCCGTGCAGGCGCGTGCGTCCCAGCGCGTCGGCGAGGAGCAGCGCGGCGTGCCGGCGGGTGGGCGCGTACGAGATGACCTTGGCGAGCATCGGGTCGTAGTGGATGGACACGACTGAACCGTCGACGATGCCGGAATCCAGCCGGACCTCGGTACGGCCGGAGCTCTCGAACTCGCTTCGGGCCGTGGGCACCTCGAAGTGATGCACGATGCCCGCCTGCGGCTGCCAGTTCTTGGCGGGATCCTCGGCGTAGAGCCGCGCTTCGATCGAATGCCCTTGTGCGGCAGGGGGTTCGCCACCCAGTGCGACGCCGTCGGCGACCTGCAACTGCAACTCCACCAGATCCAGACCCGTGGTGGCCTCGGTGACCGGGTGCTCCACCTGGAGCCGGGTGTTCATCTCCAGGAAGAAGAATTCACCTTTGTTGTCGGCGAGGAACTCCACGGTGCCCGCACCCGTGTAGCCGATGGCCTCGGTGGCCACGCGTGCGGCGTCGAAGAGCCTGGCCCGCATGCCGGGAACGCGCTCCACCAACGGCGACGGCGCCTCTTCGATGATCTTCTGGTGGCGCCGCTGAATCGAGCACTCGCGCTCTCCGACGGCCCACACGGTGCCGTGGCTGTCGGCCATCACCTGCACCTCGACGTGGTGCCCGGTGGGCAGATAGCGCTCACAGAACACCGTCGGGTCGCCGAACGCCGATTTCGCTTCGCGGCGTGCGGCTTCCACCGCTTTGGGCAGGTCCGCCAGTGCGGTGACCACCCGCATGCCACGACCCCCACCGCCCGCAGACGCCTTCACCAACACCGGGAGCTGGTCCGCGGTGACGGTTTCGGGGTCCAGCTCGTCGAGTACCGGCACGCCGGCCGCGGCCATCATCTTCTTCGACTCGATCTTGGAGCCCATCGCCCGCACCGCTTCTGCCGGCGGGCCGATCCACGTCAATCCCGACACCTGTACGGCAGTGGCGAATTCGGCGTTCTCCGAGAGGAATCCGTAGCCCGGGTGAACGGCGTCGGCGCCCGCGGCCTTGGCGGCGGCCAGCAGCGCGCCGATATCGAGGTAGCCGTTGGTCTTCTCCAGTCGTACCCGGGTGTCTGCCTCGGCGACATGGGGTGCATCCGCGTCCGGGTCGGTGTAGACGGCCACGGTGCCGATACCCAGGCGGCGGCAGGTGGCGAACACCCGGCGGGCGATCTCACCGCGGTTGGCAACAAGGAGCTTCGTGATCATCGCAGCCCTACATCCGGAAGACGCCGAAGTTCGACGTCCCCTCGATCGGGCCATTGGCGATGGCGGACAGGCATATTCCGAGCACCGTGCGGGTGTCGCGCGGGTCGATGACGCCGTCGTCGTAGAGCATGCCGGACAGCACCATCGGCAGCGATTCCGCTTCGATCTGACCCTCGACGGCGGCACGCATGACAGCATCAGTGGCGTCGTCAAATTTCTGCCCGCGCGCCTCGGTGGCCGCCCGGTTCACGATCGACAGCACACCGGCCAACTGGGCGCCGCCCATCACCGACGACTTGGCCGACGGCCACGCGAACAGGAACCGCGGGTCATACGCCCGCCCGCACATGCCGTAGTGGCCCGCGCCGTAGGATGCGCCGATCAGCAGCGAGATGTGCGGCACGGTCGAGTTCGAGACGGCGTTGATCATCATCGAGCCGTGCTTGATCATCCCGCGTTCCTCGTAAGCCTTCCCCACCATGTACCCGGTGGTGTTGTGCAGGAACAACAATGGCGTGTCAGAGCGGTTGGCCAACTGGATGAACTGGGTGGCCTTCTGAGACTCCTCGGAGAACAGCACACCGCGGGCATTGGCCAGGATGCCCAGCGGATAGCCGTGCAGCGTGGCCCAACCGGTCACCAGCGACCCGCCGTACATCGGCTTGAACTCGTCGAAGTCCGAGCCGTCCACGACGCGTGCGATCACCTCGCGCGGGTCGAACGGGATGCGCAGGTCCGGCGGGACGATGCCGATCAGTTCGTTCTCGTCGAACAGTGGCGGGGTGGCGGCCCGCGGCGCAGGACCCCGTTTCCGCCAGTTCAGCCGGGCCACGATACGCCGCCCGATGCGGATCGCGTCGGCCTCGTCGACGGCGAAATAGTCGGCCAGACCCGAAGTGCGGGCGTGCATCTCGGCGCCACCCAGCGACTCGTCGTCGGACTCTTCGCCGGTGGCCATTTTCACCAACGGAGGTCCGGCCAGAAACACCTTGGAGCGTTCCTTGATCATCACGACGTGGTCCGACATCCCGGGCACATAAGCGCCGCCGGCGGTGGAGTTGCCGAACACCAGTGCAACGGTGGGGATGCCCGCCGCCGACAGCCGGGTGAGATCCCGGAACAGCTGCCCACCGGGTATGAAGATGTCCTTCTGGACCGTGAGGTCGGCGCCGCCCGACTCCACCAGTGAGATCAGCGGCAGCCTGTTCTCCAGCGCGATCTGGTTGGCGCGGAAGACTTTCCGCAAGGTCCACGGATTGCTGGTGCCGCCTTTGACGGTCGGATCATGCGCATTGAGGACGCACTCGACACCCTCGACGACGCCGATACCCGTCACCACGCTGGCACCCACCTGATAGTTGGTGCCGTATGCGGCGAGCGGACTCAACTCCAGGAACGGCGAGTCCGGGTCGAGCAGCAATTCGATGCGTTCGCGCGCGGTCAACTTCCCGCGGTCATGATGGCGGTTGACGTACTTCTCGCCGCCTCCCGCCAGCGCCTTGGCGTGCTCGGCGTCGACTTCTGCGAGTTTGGCGGTCATCGCGTCGGCCGCCTCGGAATATGTGGACGAGCGGCGGTCCAGCGCCGAGGACAGTGCGGTCATGATTGATATCCAAGTGTCTTGGCCGCGAGGCCCGTCAGGATTTCGGTGGTTCCACCGCCGATGCCCAGGATCCGCATGTCGCGGTACTGGCGCTCGACCTCGGATTCGGTCATGTAGCCCATGCCGCCGAACAACTGCACGGCCGCATTGGCCACCCACTCGCCGGCTTCGACGGCGGTGTTCTTGGCGAAACACACCTCGGTGATCAGGTCGGCCTCCCCGGCCAGCTGGCGTTCCACCACCCGGCGCGCGTACACGCGCGCGACATCGGTGCGCCGCGCCATCTCGGCCAGGGTGTTCTGTACCGCCTGCCGCGAGATCAACGGCCTGCCGAACGTCTCGCGGTCCCGGCACCACTGAACCGTCAGGTCCAAGCAGCGTTGTGCACTCGAATAGGCCTGGGCGGCAAGGCCGATGCGTTCGGAGACGAACGCCTGCGCGATCTGCAGGAAGCCGGAGTTCTCCGCGGCTACCAGGTTGACGGCCGGCACCCGGGCATCGGTGTAAGACAGTTCGGCGGTGTCCGAGGACCGCCAGCCCATCTTGTCGAGCCTGCGGGTGACCTCGAACCCGGGTGTGCCCTTTTCGACCACGAGCAGGGAGACGCCGGCGGCGCCGGGCCCGCCGGTGCGGACGGCCGTCACGACGTAGTCGGCGCGGACGCCCGAGGTGATGTAGGTCTTGGCGCCGTTGACGATGTAGTGGTCGCCGTCCCGAACGGCGCGCGTGGACAGGTGCCCGACGTCCGAGCCGCCGCCGGGTTCGGTGATGGCCAGCGCACCGATTTTCTCACCCCGCAGGGTTGGTTTGACGAAGGTCTCGATCAGGCGCTCGTCACCCGAGGCCGCCATGTGCGGCACGGCGATCCCACAGGTGAACAACGAGGCGAAAACGCCGCCTGGGCAGCCGGATTCGTGCAGTTCCTCGCACACGACAACGGCGTCGGCCCCGTCGCCGCCACCGCCGCCGACGGATTCCGGGAAGCCGGCGCCCAGCAGGCCGGCGTCGGCCGCTTTGCGGTGCAGGTCGCGCGGCAGTTCCCCGGCGCGTTCCCACTCGTCGACGTGCGGCAGGATCTCGCGTTCGGTGAAGGCGCGCACCGTCTTGCGCAACTGCTCACGTTCGGGTGTGGTCCAAATGCTCACGGCAGCAAGGCCTCCGGGATATCGACGTAACGTCCTCGCAGCCACTCGCCGAGCCCCTTGGCCTGCGGGTCGAACCGCGCCTGATACGCCACACCTTCGCCGAGGATGCCCTCGACGACGAAGTTCAGCGCCCGAAGGTTCGGTAGGACGTGCCGGGTCACGGCGAGGTCGGCGGTCTCGGGCAGCAGTTTTCTGAGCCTGTCGACGGTCAGGCTGTTGGCCAGCCAGCGCCACTGCTCGTCGGTGCGCACCCACAGTCCGACGTTGGCCGAGCCGCCCTTGTCCCCGCTGCGGGCCCCGGCGATCACACCGAGGGGAACGCGCGTCGTCGGCCCGTCGGGCAGGGGATCGGGCAGCCGCGGATCGGCGACCGGTGTCAGGTCGCGTGTCTCGGTGGCGGCCGCGATCGCGGTGCGGTTGCCGTCGGCGCGCACGGCGACGTGGGCGACCTCGCCGGCGTCGACGTACCCCGCGGTGAAGACGCCGTACACCGATCCGTCGCCCGGCGGCGCGGTGACGCTGAAGCCTGGATAGCTTGCGAGCGCGAGTTCGATTGCCGCCGAGGAGAATTGCCGCCCCACGTTGGCCGGGTCGGGGTCGCGGACCACGCAGTGCAGCAGCGCGCTGGCCGCCTCCTCGGTGTCGGCGTCGGGATGGTCGGTACGGGCCAGCGTCCACTGCAGTTCGGCGGGCTTGACGGACAGGCCGGCCTCGAGTTGCCGCTGCACCAACTCGGCTTTAGCCTCGACATCGAGGCCGGTCAGCACGAACGTCACGGCGTTGCGGAAGCCGCCGATGCTGTTGAGTGACACCTTCAGCAGCGGTGGCGGCGGTTCGCCCACCACGCCGCTGATCCGGACGCGGTCCGGGCCGTCCTGGGTCAGCTCGGCACTGTCCATCCGGGCCGTCACGTCGGGGTTCGCATACCGCGCGCCGGTGATCTCGTAGAGCAGTTGAGCCGTGACGGTGCCGACGCTGACCTGCCCGCCGGTGCCGGGATGTTTGGTGATCACCGAGGAGCCGTCGTCGTGGATCTCGGCGACGGGAAACCCGGGGTAGCTCAGATCGGCGATGTCGGTGAAGAACGCGTAGTTGCCGCCGGTGGCCTGCACACCGCATTCGATGACGTGGCCCGCCACCACGGCGCCGGCGAGCGTGTCGTAGTCGGTTCGGCGCCAGCCGAAGTGGGCGGCGGCCGGGCCCACGATCACCGACGCGTCGGTCACCCGGCCGGTCACGACGATGTCGGCGCCGCCCGCCAGGCAGTCCACGATGCCCCACGCGCCCAGGTAGGCGTTGGCGGTCAGCGGTGTGCCCAGCCCCAGTTCGTCGGCCCGGGCCAGCAGGTCGTCACCCTCGACATGCGCGACGTCGACCGCGACGCCCAGCCGCTCGGCCAGCGCGCGGACCGCGTCGGCCAGGCCCGCGGGGTTCAACCCGCCCGCATTGGCGACGATGCGCACGTTCTTGTCGCGCGCCAGGCCGAGGCACTCCTCGAGCTGGGTGAGGAAGGTCTTGGCGTAGCCGCGGTCGGGGTTCTTCATGCGGTCGCGGCCGAGGATCAGCATCGTCAGCTCGGCGAGGTAATCGCCGGTCAGGTAGTCCAGCTCACCGCCGGTGAGCATCTCCCGCATGGCGGAGTGGCGGTCGCCGTAGAAGCCCGAACAGTTCCCGATGCGAACCGCAGACGTCACGCGCACTCCTGTCCGTCCGGCCGTCGAGTGACAAGACCCAACCAACCGGTAGGTTACTGCGTACCGCCGGTCCCGCGTCAAGGGGTGATCCGGGAAGGTTCAGTGACGGTTGAGTGCCGGTCAGACTCCACAAATCACCGGTCTACAGGCCGAGCTCCGCGCGTATCGCCGGTATGCGGGCTCCGGAGCCGGATTCGCGGGCTTGATCGGGCCGGAGGTTTGGAGCCGACGCAGGTCACCGGCTATCCTGAGGAGCAACTGTCGCCGCAGCACGTCCCTCCTGGTGATCTGGGGCTTTCCCAGGCGCGGCGAACCCCAGAGCAAGGAGATTTACGTCATGGCTGTGCCCAAGCGCAGGATGTCACGCTCGAACACCCGTAGCCGTCGCGCGCAGTGGAAGGCCGAGGCCACCGGTCTGGTCAACGTGACCGTCGCGGGCCGGCAGCACAAGGTGCCGCGTCGCCTGCTCAAGGCCGCCCGCCTCGGCCTGATCGACCTCGACAAGCGCTGAACCCGGTGATGGCGGCGCGCGCCGCCTGTCCGCGCGCCTCTCAGCCTGATCTCAGGCGTTGGGATAACACTGGTGGTCGTGCGAATTCTTGTCGTTGACGACGATCGCGCGGTGCGTGAATCGCTGCGCCGATCACTTTCCTTCAACGGCTACTCGGTTTCGCTGGCCGAGGACGGAGTCGAGGCGCTGAACTCGATCGCCACCGACCGGCCCGACGCGCTCGTCCTCGACGTGATGATGCCGAAACTGGACGGTCTCGAAGTCTGCCGGCAGCTGCGGAGCACCGGGGACGACCTGCCGATCCTGGTGCTGACGGCGCGCGATTCGGTGTCCGAGCGGGTCGCCGGACTCGACGCCGGCGCCGACGACTACCTGCCCAAGCCGTTCGCCCTCGAGGAACTGCTGGCACGGATGCGCGCGCTCCTACGCCGCACGGGCCCCGGCGAGGCCGAGTCCGTGGCGATGACATTCGCCGACCTCACCCTCGACCCGGTCACCCGCGAGGTGACCCGGGGCACCCGGCCGATCAGTCTGACGCGCACGGAGTTCGCGCTGCTGGAGATGCTGATCACCAACCCGCGGCGGGTGCTCACCCGCAGTCGCATTCTCGAGGAGGTGTGGGGGTTCGACTTCCCCACCTCGGGCAACGCGCTGGAGGTGTACGTCGGCTACTTGCGCCGCAAGACCGAGGCAGAAGGGGAGCCGCGGCTGATCCACACCGTGCGCGGGGTGGGTTATGTGCTGCGTGAGACGCCACCCTGATGTCACTCTTCCGGCCCGCCTCAGGCCGACGGGCCCCGCTGCGAGACACCACATCGCTGTCCTTGCGATGGCGCGTGATGCTGCTCGCGATGTCGATGGTGGCGATGGTGGTCGTGCTCGTGGCCACGGTCGTATACGCGGTGGTCTACGCGGCACTGCACGAGGACATCGACAACCAGTTGCAGAGCCGGGCCCAGCTGCTGATCGCCAGCGGTTCGCTGCAGGCCGACCCCGGCAAGGCCATCGAGGGCACGGCCTACTCCGATGTGAACGCGATGCTCATCATCCCGGGCCGGTCGATCTACACGGCCAATCAACAGGGCCAGACGCTGCCGATCGGCGAGGCCGAGAAGGCCGTGATTCGTGGCGACCTGTTCATGTCCCGGCGCACGGCGCTGAACCAGCGGGTGCTGGCCGTACACCTGCCCAACGACAGCACCCTGCTGATCTCCAAGAGCCTCGCGCCGACCCAGGCCGTCATCTACAAACTGCGCTGGGTGCTGCTGATCGTGGGCGCCATCGGCCTGGCGGTGGCCGCGGTGGCCGGCGGCATGGTCACCCGGGCGGGGCTGCGGCCGGTCGCCCGGTTGACCGAAGCCGCCGAACGGGTGGCGCGTACCGACGATCTGCGACCCATCCCGGTGTTCGGCAGCGACGAACTGGCGCGGTTGACCGAGGCGTTCAACATGATGCTGCGGGCCCTCACTGAATCGCGTGAGCGGCAGGCCCGCCTGGTCACCGACGCCGGGCACGAACTGCGCACCCCGCTGACCTCGCTGCGCACCAACGTCGAACTGTTGATGGCGTCGATGACACCGGGCGCACCGCGGATTCCTGAGGCGGACCTGGCCGACCTGCGAACCGATGTGATCGGGCAGATCGAGGAATTGTCAACGCTGGTAGGCGATCTCGTCGACCTGGCCCGTGACGACGCCGGCGGCGTGGTGCACGAGCAGGTGGACATGAGCGAATTGGTGGAGCGCTGCCTGGAACGGGTTCGGCGGCGCCGCAGCGACATCGAGTTCGACGTGCACATCGAGCCATGGCAGGTCTACGGCGACGCCGCCGGCCTTTCGCGCGCGGTGCTCAATCTTCTCGACAACGCCGCGAAGTGGAGCCCGCCGGGTGGGCGGGTGTCGGTGCGGATGACGCAGGTCGACCAGTCGCACGCCGAACTGGTGGTCTCCGACCTGGGACCGGGCATCCCGCCGCCGGAACGCCGCCTGGTGTTCGAGCGGTTCTACCGATCGGACGCCGCACGGGCGATGCCGGGGTCCGGGCTCGGGCTGGCAATCGTCAAACAGGTCGTGCTCAAACACGGTGGGGCACTTCGCGTCGAGGACACCGTGCCGGGCGGTCAGCCGCCAGGCACGTCGATCTATGTCTGGCTGCCAGGGCAGCCGGTCTATCCGGTGGCGACCGCCGGGCATCCGGAAATCGGCACTGCTGCCGAAATGCGAGAAAAGTCATCACCGAAACAGGGTGTTATCTCAGTCGATTCTCAGTCGATGAGGGCAAGGTGAAGGCAACGCTTTCTCTATCATGCGGCCGGGCCCGGGGGTCCGGCCGCATGACGACTCAAAAGGACGTGAAGTAGTTCAGATGACGAACGACCCGAGGTACTCGCCGCAGCCGCAGCACCCAGGCCATCGCGCTGATCCGAATCGGCCTGCTGCTCCGGTGTATTCCGGTCAGTACCGGCCCGACTCACAGCAGCCCTACGACTGGCGGTATGCCACCCGGCAGCAGCCGCAGCCACCGTACGACCCCTACGGGAGTGTGCCGCAGCAGCCGGTGAGTCCCGTCTCCGTACCCGAGAAGCGCTCCCGCGCAGGGGCTTTGACGGCAGGCGCAGTGGCGATTGCGGTGGTGTCGGCCGGTATCGGCGGTGGCGTGGCGCTGTTGGCCAGGACCGACGCACCCGCATACCCGACGGGGGTGTCCGCGGGTCCGGCACCCAGCATGCCCGCTGCCAACGTCCCGCCCGGTTCCGTCGAGCAGGTGGCGGCCAAGGTGGTGCCCAGCGTGGTCAAGCTGGAGACCGATCTCGGCCGCGCGAACGAAGAGGGTTCGGGCGTCATCCTGTCCGCCGACGGGCTGATCCTGACCAACAACCACGTCATCGCGGCGGCCAACGGAGGCGCGCCCGTCCCGGACGCACCACCCGACGCGCCCATCGCCCCCAGCGGCCCTGGAGGGCCCGGTGCCAAGGTCGACGGCAAGCCGGTCACCACGGTGACGTTCGCCGATGGACGCACCGCACCGTTCACGGTGGTGGGCGCCGATCCGGCCAGCGACATCGCCGTGGTCAAGGCCCAGGGCGTGTCCGGCCTGACGCCGATCACCCTCGGTTCCTCGGGCAATCTGCGGGTCGGTCAGGACGTCGTGGCGATCGGCTCGCCGCTCGGCCTCGAGGGCACCGTCACCACCGGCATCGTCAGCGCGCTCAACCGGCCGGTGTCCACCGCGGGCGACGCCGGGAATCAGAACACCGTGCTCGACGCCATCCAGACCGATGCGGCCATCAACCCCGGAAACTCCGGCGGCGCGCTGGTGAACATGAACGGCGAGCTGATCGGGGTCAACTCGGCCATCGCCACGCTGGGCGGCGATTCGCAGGAGGCCCAGAGCGGCTCGATCGGACTGGGCTTCGCCATCCCCGTCGACCAGGCCAAGCGCATCGCCGACGAATTGATCAGCACCGGCACCGCGTCGCATGCGTCATTGGGGGTGCAGGTCAGCAATGACAGCACCACCCACGGCGCCAAGATCGTCGACGTCACCCAGGGCGGCCCGGCCGCCACGGCGGGCCTGCCGTCCGGTGTCATCGTTACCAAGGTCGATGACCGGGTGATCAACAGTTCCGATGCCCTGGTCGCCGCGGTCCGGTCCCGGGCGCCCGGTGACAAGGTGACACTGACCTACCTCGACGCCTCGGGTAACCCGCAGACCCTCGGGGTCACGCTGGGCAAGGCCGCGCAATGACGGACATGGTGCCGCCGACGATGAGACTGGCTGCGCTCTCGTCGGCGTCCGGATATACGGTGGCAACCATGGAACAGCCTGTCGAACTGGTGGGTAGGGCGCTGGTTGTTGTCGTCGATGATCGCAGCGCGCACGGGGAAGAAGACCACAGCGGCCCGTTGGTCACCGAGTTGCTCACCGAAGCGGGCTTCGTGGTCGACGGTGTGGTGGTGGTCGCGGCCGACGAGATCGAGATCCGCAATGCGCTGAACACCGCCGTGATCGGCGGCGTCGACCTCGTGGTCTCGGTGGGCGGCACCGGTGTGACGCCGCGCGACGTGACGCCAGAGGCCACCGTCGACATCCTGGACCGCGAGCTGCTGGGTATCGCCGAGGCCCTGCGTGCATCCGGGTTGTCCGCAGGGATCACCGACGCCGGCCTCTCCCGCGGCCTGGCGGGTATTTCCGGGAGCACCCTGGTGGTCAACATCGCCGGCTCGCGTCCGGCGGTGCGGGACGGCATGGCCACCCTGAATCCGCTGGCGGCGCAGATCATCGGCCAGTTGTCCAGCCTCGACATCTGATCGTCGCGGCGGCGTTACGGCGCTGTATCCCGGAATTCTGCGAAACTCGCAAACTTGGGCGCACAATGCTGTGTTAAAGCCGCGTGAACTGCGGAAACACAGTAATTGTGATCTTCGTCACACTGAGGGGGCATTTGTGAGGCATTCGACAGTATCGAACCCGCACCCAGTTAACAAAGATTTCCGGTCCAAATGTTCCCCAGGAGTCATCCGACGAGCGGGATCCGGATGCTATGCGCGACGAGTTGGAACGCGAACAATGGTTGCGCGACAACGTTCCTCCGCATCACGGCTGACCTCTCCTGGCTGGTAACCGGCGCGATTGACGTTCCAGCGGCGTTTGCCACACGCCGTTGGCACCGTCCCGGCGAGTTGTCACCGTGGGCCGGCTCCGGTGGCAGGCGTGGACCCTCGTGAGCAGCTGCGGATTCGTGGTCAGCAAACTTTCTGGGGGGCCGGTCGGGACGCTGCGACGAGGGTGTCCACATTGCCGCCGTGATGCCGGTCCCGTTATGTTCCTCGTGTCATCAACGATGAGCGAAAAGTAAGAGCAGAGTGTGAGGCTTCTCATTTGGCTGATTCTTACGCAGTGTCGGTGTCAGCATGTGGACCCAACACGAACAACGAGGATTCGGTGAACCGGAGGGTTCACCGCCGACAACCTAGGGAGATCATGAAGGTATTCAGTCGGGTGCTGGTGGCGCTCATCGCTGCTGTCGCGGCGTTGTTCGTCGGCACGGGCACCTCGCATGCTGGCTTGGACAATGAACTGAGCCTGGTTGATGGCAAGGGACGCACCCTGACCATTCAGCAGTGGGACACGTTCCTCAACGGCGTCTTCCCGCTTGACCGCAACCGGCTGACCCGTGAGTGGTTCCACTCGGGTCGCGCCGTGTACAGCGTCAGCGGCGACGGCTCGGACGCGTTCGAGGGCACCCTGGAGCTCGGCTACCAGGTGGGCTTCCCGTGGTCGCTGGGCGTCGGCATCAACTTCAGCTACACCACCCCCAACATCCTGTTCGACGACCAGGACTTCGATCCGGTTACTAATCCCGGGTTCGGCACGTCGATCATCACCCCGAACCTGTTCCCGGGTGCGTCGATCTCGGCTGACCTGGGCAACGGCCCCGGCATCCAGGAAGTCGCCACGTTCTCGGTGGACGTCGCCGGCCCCAACGGTGCCATCGCCGTCTCGAACGCTCACGGCACCGTCACCGGCGCCGCCGGCGGTGTGCTGCTGCGTCCGTTCGCCCGCCTGATCTCCAAGGATGGTGACAGCGTCACCACCTACGGCGAGCCGTGGAACATGAACTGACGTTCTCCCAGACGAAATCGGCCCCCGGCTTGCGCCGGGGGCCGATTTCGTTTCTCAGTCGAACGTCCTGGTCACTGGTTCGTGTAGTCGGTGGGCTCCGCGTGCGAGGCGGCTGACATGCTTTCCGGCGGAGTCCGCCGTAGCGCCCTGCTGCAACAGGTCCCGAATCTCGGTGAGCACCGTCAGCTCGGTCGCTTCCTCCTCCACCTTGCTGTCGAGCTCTTTAAGCTTCTTGTACGGCACGATGATGATGAAGTAGATGACCGCCGCGACGATCAGGAAGTTGATGATTGCGCTGAGCACCGCGTTGAAGTCGATGAAGATGTTGTCGCCGAGCGGAATTCTCAAGACGCCGTAGTCCGAGTCCGGGGTGGCGCCGATCCGGCTGATCAGCGGTTGGACCACGTGTTCGGTGAACGCGGTCACCACCGCGGTGAACGCGGCACCGATGATGACCGCGGTCGCCAGGTCGATGACGTTGCCTCGTGCGATGAACTCTCTGAACCCCTTCAGCATGGGGATTCGCCTTTCGTTGAAGAAGTTGTCTATGCGGAATCCGAGGCTAGTCGGCATGCCTGCCCGTCGGCACGTTCTGAGTGCTACTTTCACGCGAACGTAAGCGTGTTGAGACAAGGCGGGAGCGGCTATGGGCGGCCGAACACGGATAGGGCTGATGCTCGGGACGGTCGGCGTCCTCGCGGGTCTCTCCGTGGGCGCCACGGGTCTCGCCGACGCCGACGAATCGACCCCAGCCCCCGCTCCGACGCCGACGTCCACACCGGACGAACTCGCCGACATGGTGATGGCCGTGATCGAACAAGGTTCCCGTGTCGGTGGACCTGCCGCAGTAGCCGCTGATTCTCAGTGCAGGGTCAGCGTGACGGTCTGCACCAGCGTGGCCCCCGCGACGGCGTTGGCGGCCGTGACCGGTAGGGCGACGAGCACCACCCGGTCGCCGGCCCCGGTCGGAGTCCGCGGCTTGGCCGACACCGACACGACGATCGCGTCGGTGGCGATCACCCGCGGTGCGGCGTCGGCGTCCGCCATGCGGTGCGGCCAGGATGTCGACCACGTCCCCGGTGCGCACCAGATCCAGGACCGCGTTGTCGGCCAGGTGCAGTGGCACGACCCGGGCATCCGGGCCGGCGGCGGACTGCGCCAGCCGCGCACCGAGCAACCGGACGTCGGTGATGACCTCACCGCGCCGCACCGGCCCGGCGACCGTCGCGCCGACGACCGTCCCGGTTTCGGATTGTGAACCATCGGGAAGTGTTGCGGCCAAACGATTTTCGATCCTCACATCATCGTCCGTCACCGCCACGCCGGGGCTGAGATCGCGGGCCGCGACAACAGTGTGCCGGTGCTCGCCGTGCGGGTCGGCGCGAACCGCCGCTACCCCGGCCAGGATCACCAGTACGCCCGCCGCGACGCGGCGGGCGGTGACGGTGTGGACCCAGTCCGGCTGCAGGGCCTGCCGCAACCGGGTCAGCGGCGTCGGGTTGAGCGAGTCGGAGCGGCGGATCCCCATGCCGTCACGGTAGGGACCGGCACGCGGATCGGGTGCGCATCAGCGGCGCACCTGTGGATAACGGAGGGGTCAGCTGGCGGCGGTTGCGGGGGCCGACTTGGAGCTCGAAGAAGAGCTGGAGCTCTTCTCGCCGGAGCTCTTGTCGCTGGAGCTCTTGTCGCTGGAGCCGTTGGAGCCGTTGCCGTTGGACTTCTCGGTGGAGCTGCCGGAACCCGAGGACTCGGAGCCGCCGCTCGGGACGCTCGACGTGCCCTTGCCGGAATCCCGGCTGTCGGTCCGGTAGAAGCCGCTGCCCTTGAACACCACGCCCACGGAGTTGAACAGCTTGCGCAACCGGCCGGCGCACTTCGCGCACGTGGTCAGGGTGTCTTCGGTGAAGGACTGCACCGCGTCGAAGCGGTCGTCGCATTCGGTACACGCATAGCTGTAGGTGGGCACGAAAACCTCCGGGAAAGGTCAGGACTTGTTAGCACTCTACCGTCTCAAGTGCTAGAACCGCTATGTGTCCCGCGTCATTCCCACCCGACGCCCCGAACGTCGGCGGGGCCGCCGGATCCGCCTGGCGCTGCTGATCGTGGCCGTTGTCGCCGGCCTCGTGACGGGAGTCGCGCTGTGGATGCGGTACCGGCCGGACGATCGGTCGGCCGGGCCGTCACCGACCTGGACGGCCCCGGCGACGCCACCTGCTCCGGCTGCCACGCCCGGCGCCACCGGGCACTTTGCCGGCTCCCGGGCGGCGCTGGCGGCGCTGCCGGTCAAGGGCTGGGACCGCACCCAGGACTTCAAGCGATACCGGTTCGGCAAGGCCTGGAGCGACGACGTCAACGTGGAGTTCGGGCACAACGGGTGCAACACCCGCGACGACATCCTGCGCCGCGACCTGGCCGGCCTGGTGGTGCGCGCCGGCACCTGTTACGCACAGACCGGGATCCTGCACGATCCGTACACCGGAACAGTCATCGACTTCGTTCGCGGGCCGGACACCTCGGACAGTGTGCAGATCGATCACCTGGTGTCGCTGGCCGACGCTTGGTACAAGGGCGCCCGCGAGTGGGACGATCAACGTCGCCTCGACTTCGCCAACGACCCGCGCAACCTGCTTGCCGTGAGCCCGAAGGCCAACTTCGACAAGGCTTTTCGCGACGCCGCATCCTGGCTGCCGCCCAACGACGGCTTCCGGTGCGAGTTCGTCGCCCGCCAGGTCGACATCAAGACCGCCTATGGCCTGTGGGTGTCGGCCAAGGAGAAGCGGGCGATGGCCGAGGTCCTGAACAAATGCTGAGCCGCCGTCAGCCGACCGCGACGACACCCCGCCCCGGCGTCAGCGCGTCCGTCATGCGGACGTCGTGCGGTTCGGCGGGCACCTCGTCGAGCAGTTCGTCGTCACGCACGACCGCCATCAGCCGGGCGGCCGGGTCGCGCAGCGGCAACGACCGGTCATAGAAGCCCGCGCCCCGGCCCAGTCGCGCCCCGCGCCGGTCGACGGCCAGCGCCGGCACGATCACCAGACCCGCCTCCGCCAGGGCCGCCGCTGGAAGCCGGCGTCCGGCGGGCTCGAGCAGGCCGAACCGGGCCGCCACCAATTCACCGGGCCGGTACTCGCCCCAGGACAACGGCAGGGGTGTGCCGTCATCGCCGGTGACCGCGACCGGCAGCAAAATTCGTACGCCCGTGCGTTGCAGCGCGTCGAGCATCGCCAGCGATCCGGGCTCTGAGCCGACCGGAACGTAGGCGCAGACCGTTCCCCGCGCCGCGAGATCAAAGATATGCCTGGTCAGGGCGATGGAGTCGGCGGCGTGGACCGCTTCGGTGACCTTTCGCCGGGCTGTGAGCAACTCCCGGCGCAACTGGGCTTTTGTACTGGTCATACTTGGGACAACAATGGCACTGTGAGGGGAAGGTCACAATGCAGTTAAGGTGTCATCGATGAGTAGGCCGCAGATACCCATTCCACGCACGGCGATCGTGCCTGCCGCCGGCCTGGGCACTCGTTTCCTGCCCGCCACCAAGACGGTGCCCAAGGAACTGCTGCCGGTCGTCGACACGCCCGGTATCGAACTGGTGGCCGCCGAGGCCGCGGAGGCCGGCGCCGAGCGGTTGGTGATCGTCACGTCCGAGGGCAAGGACGGCGTCGTCGCACACTTCGTCGAGGACCTGGTGCTGGAAGGCACGCTGGAGGCCCGCGGCAAGCAGGTGATGCTGGCGAAGGTGCGCCGCGCCCCGGCCCTGATCAAGGTGGAGTCGGTGGTGCAGGCCAAGCCGCTGGGCCTCGGGCACGCGATCGGCTGTGTCGAGTCGGTGCTGTCGCCCGATGAGGACGCCGTCGCCGTGCTGCTGCCCGACGACCTGGTGCTGCCCACCGGCGTGCTGGAGACGATGTCGAAGGTGCGCGCCAAGCGCGGCGGTTCGGTGCTGTGCGCGTTCGAAGTGCCGCGCGACGAGATCAGCGCCTACGGCGTCTTCGACGTCGAGATCCTGCCCGACGCCGCTAACCCGAACGTGCTCAAGGTGCTCGGCATGGTGGAAAAGCCCAAGGCCGAGGACGCTCCGTCGCTGTACGCCGCCGCCGGCCGCTACATTCTGGACCGCGCGATTTTCGATGCCTTGCGCCGTGTCCAGCGTGGCGTCGGCGGGGAAATCCAGATCACCGACGCCATCGCGTTGCTGATCGACGAGGGTCATCCCGTGCACGTCGTGGTGCATCGCGGTTCCCGACACGACCTGGGAAATCCCGGCGGCTACCTCAAGGCTGCGGTTGACTTTGCGCTGGATCGTGATGACTATGGCCCGGACCTGCGCCGCTGGCTGGTCGCGCGATTGGGTCTGGCCGAGAAGTAAGCGCGCGCCGGCCCGGTGACCCGGCGTTCCGGCCGGGCGCAGATGGCAGAAAGGCGCATTTGTGCGTTCGGTGGAAGAGCAGCAGGCTCGCGTGCAGGCGGCAGCCGTGGCCCCGAGACCGGTACGCGTGGCGATCGCCGAGGCGCAGGGGCTGTTGTGCGCCGAGGAGGTCGTGACCGAACGGCCCCTTCCCGGCTTCGATCAGGCTGCGATCGACGGGTACGCGGTGCGCAGCGTCGACGTGCTCGGTTCCGCCGGTCCTGACGATGCCGACGACGATCCCAACAGTCAGCTCAGTCTGCCGGTGATCAGCTCCATCGACGCCGGCGCGCGCACGCCGACCCGCCTGCAGCCCAAGCAGGCCGTCCGGGTTCAGACCGGTGCACCCATGCCGACGCTGGCCGACGCGGTGCTGCCGTTGCGGTGGACCGACGGGGGACAGTCCCGGGTGAAGGTGCTGCGGGGTGTGCGCTCGGGCGCCTATGTGCGCCGCGCCGGCGACGATGTGCAACCGGGCGACGTCGCGGTGCGGGCCGGCACGATCATCGGCGCGGCCCAGGTCGGGTTGCTGGCCGCGGTCGGACGCGAACGGGTGCTGGTGCATCCACGGCCGCGGTTGTCCGTGATGAGTGTCGGCGGGGAACTGGTCGACATCTCGCGTACCCCCGGCAACGGTCAGGTCTATGACGTCAACTCCTACGCGCTGGCCGCGGCCGGCCGCGATGCCGGCGCCGAGGTGACCCGGGTGGGGATCGTCGACAACGATCCCAAGAAGCTGCGGGAAGCCGTCGAAGGGCAGCTCAGCCGGGCCGAGATCGTCGTCATCGCGGGTGCGGTGGGCGGCGCCGCCGCCGAGAGTGTGCGGTCGGTGCTGTCGTCCCTCGGCGAGATGGAGGTCACCCGGATCGCGATGCATCCCGGCTCGGTGCAGGGTTTCGGACAGCTCGGCGCGGACCGGATTCCGGTGTTCCTGTTGCCCGCCAACCCGGTGAGCGCGCTGGTGGTGTTCGAAGTGATGGTGCGGCCCCTGATCCGGCTGTCGCTGGGCAAGCGTCAACCGATGCGACGGGTCGTCGAGGCGCGCACCCTGGCGCCCATCTCGTCGGTGCCGGGTCGCAAGGGATTCCTGCGCGGTCAGTTGATGCGCGACCAGGACACCGGGGAGTATCTCGTGCAGGCGCTCGGTGGCGCCCCGGGTTCGTCGTCACACCTGTTGGCGACGCTCGCCGAGGCCAACTGTCTGGTCATGGTGCCGGGCGAGGCCGAACAGATCCGTACCGGCGAAACCGTCGATGTGGCATTCCTCGCCCAGCGTGGCTGAGTTCGCGTGAATTTTTTCGGCGGCGGTGCTCTGCATCCCGGTTGGGCCACGCCGGTTGGTCCGCTCCGGGTTGCCGCGGGCGTCGTTCGGCTGCGTCCGGTGCGGATGCGTGACGCCGGCCAGTGGAGTCGCACCCGCATCGCCGACCGGCAGTTCCTGGAGCCGTGGGAGCCCACAGCGGAGCTGGACTGGAATGTGCGCCATGCGGTTTCGTCGTGGCCGTCGGTGTGCTCGGGAGTGCGGGCCGAAGCGCGCCGGGGCCGGATGCTGCCCTATGCCATCGAGGTCGACGGTCAGTTCCGCGGCCAGTTGACCATCGGCAACGTGACCCACGGCGCGCTGCGCTCGGCGTGGATCGGCTACTGGGTGCACAGCGCGGTCACCGGCGGGGGAGTCGCCACCGGCGCCCTGGCGCTGGGGCTGGACCACTGCTTCGGGGCGGTGATGCTGCACCGCGTCGAGGCCACGGTCCGGCCCGAGAACGCGGCCAGCCGCAAGGTGCTGGCGAAGGCCGGCTTCCGCGAGGAGGGCCTGTTGCAGCGCTACCTCGACGTCGACGGGGCGTGGCGCGATCACCTGCTGGTCGCGATGACGGCCGAGGAGGTGGCCGGTTCGGTGACCTCGTCATTGGTGCGCGCCGGTCGGGCCGGCTGGGTGTAGCCGCGAACCCGAGCGCCTTCGGTGTTGCCAATGTGACGTTTGTGGCTGTTGGTGCTTGTATAAGGGGAATTACAGGTGTGTAATTGTCCTCGGCGCGTCGCCCTGATTGCGCAGCTCACCAGACCTAGCCTGGAGGGGAAAGGAGCAGGCGTCATGCCAAGCATCCCCCAATCGTTACTCTGGATCTCACTCGTTGTGCTCTGGCTGTTCGTCCTGGTGCCGATGCTCATCAACAGGCGTGACACGGTGCGGCGCACCAGCGACGTGGCCCTGGCGACGCGCGTGCTCAACAGTGGCGCTCGGGCGGCCCGGCTGATCAAGCGCGGGGGCCCGGCGGCCGGACACCGCAGCGACCCGGACTGGCGGCCGGAGGCCGAGGACGAACTCGAGGACTTCGACGAAGACGACACCGGCCCGGTGGTGGTGACCGGCAAGCCGTCGCGGATGCGTACGGTGGCGGTCGTCACGGCGCTGGCCGAAGAGGACGAACCCGACTATCTCGACGTCGACGTCGTCGAGGAGGATTCCGGCGCGCTGCCCGTCGGGGCCAAGGCCACCGCCGAGCCTGCTGCAGAACCTCAGACTGAGGAACTACCGCTCGAATTCGCCAGTGCCGAAACGGAATCGGTCAAGGCGACAGAGGCCGAGGAGCCGGTCGAGGCCGTCGAGGCCGCGGCGCAGGACGAGAGCCCCGAAGTCCAACCGGCCGTCGAGCGAAGCGGAAGCCGAGGCGGAGCCGGACGGCACCGACGACGAATACGAATACGTCGAGGACACCTCGGGTCTGGAGCCCGAGGCCGACGAGCCTGTCAGCCCAGCGGCGCGATCGGTGCGTTACGCGACCAAGACCGCGGCCGCGGTCAGCGTGCGCAAGTACCGGTTCCGGACCCGCGCGCTGATCACGATGGCCGTATTGCTCATCGCCTCGGCCACGGCGGCGTTCCTGTGGACGCCGACAGCCTGGTACGCGTGTGCCACACTCGCGGTGATCACGCTGCTGTATCTGGCCTATCTGCGCCGCCAGACCCGGATCGAGGAGCGGTTGCGCCGTCGCCGCATGCAACGCGTGGCCCGCGCGCGGCTGGGCGTGGAAAGCACCGACGATCACGAACTCGACGTGGTGCCGGCCCGTCTACGGCGCCCGGGCGCTGCGGTGCTCGAGATCGACGACGAAGACCCGGTGTTCGAGCATCTCGACTACGCTCCGTTCGCCCGGGAATTCGACCTGCCGCGCGCAGCGGGGCAGTGACAAGCCGGTTTCAGATGCCGCGGTCAGACTGGTAACCTGCTAGCGGTCAAGGGGCTATGGCGCAGTTGGTAGCGCGTCTCGTTCGCATCGAGAAGGTCAGGGGTTCGAATCCCCTTAGCTCCACAGAGTTTGAGCAGGTCACAACTGTTATCAGTCGTCAGCGCAACGCCTTCTGACCCTCGTCGAAAAGGTCGGCAGTGTCATCGACGCTTTGGCGTGGCCACGCTGTGGCAGATGCTCCGCAAAGAATCGACAGCGCCTGAAAGTCGAGTAGCAAGTCTTCACTTCGCCAAGGTCGATCCTTGATGTCGTACACGGTCGCCTTGCTGTTCGCCAAGGGCACCGAACGGTTCGATCCCGGGTGCTGGGTGCGCAATGGCCGATCACCACCGTGGGCCGTTGTTCGGCCATCGACCTGCGGCGCATCGGTTTATGCTCTGGTCAGCGGCCATGGCGGAGCCATGGCCCGGCGATATCGAGATGACCGATGGCCAGCAGCGACCCGTTCCCGACGCAGGGGGATGTGCACGCCGGGGTCCCGGCGGAGTTGAGGGCTGCCGGTTTCGAGGATCCCGAGGAGATCGGCCGAGGCGGGTTCGGCGTGGTGTATCGCTGCAGCCAGCCCGAACTCGATCGCACAGTCGCGGTGAAGGTGCTGACCTCGGATCTCGATCCCGACAACCTGGAACGGTTCGTGCGTGAGCAGGTCGCAATGGGCAAATTGTCCGGGCATCCGCACATCGTCACCATTTTCCAGGTCGGGACCACAGCCACCGGACGGCCTTACATCGTGATGCAGTACCACCCCCATGGTTCGTTGGAGGCCAAGATCCACGCCAGCGGACCGCTCGGATGGGCGGACGCGCTGCACATCGGGGTCAAGGTTGCCGGCGCGTTGGAAACGGCGCACCGAAGCGGCACTTTGCATCGCGACGTCAAACCGGCGAACATCCTGCTCACCGAGTACGGCGAACCGCAGCTGACAGATTTCGGGATCGCCCGCATCATCGGCGGTTTCGAGACATCCGACGGCGCGGTCACGGGTTCGCCGGCGTATACCGCCCCAGAGGTGCTGCTGGGCCAGCCGCCCGACGTGACCTCGGATGTCTACAGCTTGGCGTCGACGCTGTTCTGCGCCGGCACGGGGCACGCGGTGTTCGAGCGCCAAAAGGGCGAGCAGATGATCGCCCAGTTTCTCCGGATCACCAGACACCCGATGCCGAGCCTGCGAGACTCCGGGCTGCCCGTCGACGTATGCGCGGTGATCGAGCAGGCGATGTCGCGCAACACCGAGGACCGGCCCGTGACCGCGGAGGCTTTTGGGGAGCGGTTGCGCGATGTGCAGCGGATGCACGGCTTGCCGGTCGACGACATGCCCGTGCCCATACCGGCGCCCACGATCCGGTACAACCCGACGCGGTCGCAGCCAACGCCGTCCAGTAGCTACCCGGCACGGACACTGACACCCCGGGCGCCGGCCACCCGGTTTCAGCTACCCGTGTCGACGAAGGCGTTGGTCGACCGCGGCCGCTTGGTCGAAGTCCTGCGCGCCGAACGCAGCAAGAAGCTGACCGTGATTCACGGCCCGACCGGCTTCGGGAAGAGCACACTCGCCGCCCAGTGGGCCAAGCTGCTTACCGCCGAAGGCATCGTCGTGGCATGGCTGACCGTTGACCATGACGACAACAACGTCGTTTGGTTCCTGTCCCATTTGATCGAGGCCATCCGGGCGGTGATGCCTGCGCTGGCGACCGAGCTCGGCGAAGTGTTGGAGGAGCACGGCGACGAGGCCGAGCGATACGTCATGACCTCGTTGATCAACGAGATCCACGACACGGGCATACGCATGACGCTGGTGATCGACGACTGGCACCGCGTCACCGACCCGGCGACCATCGGGGCGCTGCTGTACCTGATCGTCTACGCATCTGATGATCTGAACGTGGTGGTGACCAGCCGGAGCCAGGGCGGCCTGCCGATGAGCCGGATGCGGATGCAGGATGAGCTTCTTGAAATCGACGCCACCGCACTGCGTTTCGACGTGGCGGAATCTGAGAGTCTTCTCGTCGAGCTGGGTGGGCTGGACCTCGACCGCGCCGACGTGGAGGAGCTCACCGCCAAGACGGACGGCTGGGTGGCCGCACTCCAGCTGGCATCGTTGTCGCTGAGGGGCCACGACGACCCCGTCCGGCTGATCGGCACGATGAGCGGCCGCCATCACGCGATCAGCGAATTTCTTGTTGACAATGTGCTCGACACCCTCGAACCGTCGATGCTCGACTTCTTGCTGGCCACCTCGATCACCGAGCGGATCTGCGGCGACCTGGCGTCGGCGTTGTCCGGCGTGCCGGACGGGCAGGCGATGCTCCAACAGGTCGAGGAGCGCGACCTGTTCCTGCGCAGAATCGACGAGCAGTGGTTCCGCTACCACCAGCTGTTCGGTGACTTTCTGCGGCACCGGCTCGGCCGTGACGATCCCGAACGGGTCGTGCGGCTGCACCGCGTGGCTTCCACGTGGTTCGCCGAGCACCAATTGGTCAGCGAGGCGGTCGATCACGCGCTGGCCGTCGGTGATGACGAGCGGGCGGTGAAGCTCGTCGAGAACCACGGCATCGATCTGGTGGCGAGTTCGCAGATGGCCACCCTGATCGGTTTGGTGGGCAAGCTGCCACCTGCCGTCGTGAAGTCCGATCCGCGGCTGCAGCTCGCGCTGGCGTGGGCCAATATCGTGCTGCACCGGATTCCCGCTGCCGAACAGGCATTGAGCCTGATGGAATCCGCGCTCGCGACCTCCGGCCTCAGCGACGACGAGATCGCCGACCTGCGCGCGGAAGGCGGGGTCGTGCGGGGGGTCGCTGACCTGCGCTCCGACCGGCTCGCCGGCATCGCCGAGCACATCGCGCCGTGTCTGGCGCGGACGCGATCGCCTACGTCCGTTCGCCGTGGGCGTGGCCGCCACCGTGGCGACCTTCGCCGCGGCGTATCACTACGACCTCGACGAGGTGAACCGGATCCAGGCGTGGGCGGCGTCCTACAACGAACACAACAAGGACACCTTCAACATCGTTCACGGACTCTGCTACAAGGGGCTCGCGCACCAGTTGATGCTCGACATCCCGACCGCGGAAGCCTGCTTCCGCAAGGCCCTCAAGATCGCCAAGCGGTCCGGCGGCACCCATTCCTACACGGCCCGGCTGGCGAGTTCGGCGTTGGGCGAATTGCTCTACGAGCGAGGCGATCTCGACGAGGCCGACCGCCTGCTGGAGGAGGGCTACAAGCTCGGCCCCGAGGGCGGCTCCGTCGACTTCAAGATCTTCCGGTACGTCATTGCCGCCAGGATCAAGGCGCTGCAGGGCGACCGGCACGCTGCCGGCCAACGACTCGACGAGGCTGTCCGGGTCGCGCGCACGTTGTCACTGAAGCGGCTGCGGGCGATGGCCGAGCACGAGCGCGCCCGCCTCGGGCTTCCCGCGCATCCGGATTCCGATTCGTGGCCGGTGACGGCGTACACGGCGCGTCGCACTCCGGTGGACGCCATCGATGAGATCACCGTGCAGTTCGAGGAAGCCTCCGCGATCAGGATGCTGATCGCCGCCGATGATCCCGCGAGCAAGGAGCTTGCCTGCCGGTGGGCGCAGGAGTGGGTCGATCGAACGGCGACGCCGACTCGCCCCCAGGCGTTGTTGCGGGCGCGACGGCTACTGGGTGCCTGCCTTTCGGCCGCCGGACGCGTCGACGAGGCCAAGACCACGATCGCCACCGTCGCCGCGCAATGTGCGCAGCTGGGGTTGTTGCGTTACCTCGTCGACGGTGGTCCCTACGTCGCCGCGACGCTTTCGGAATTGCAGGCCGATCAGCGGGCCGGGCGGTGGCGTCCCGAATGGCCGGAAATTCCACCCGACTTCCTCGATCAAGCGGTCAATGCGCAAGTCGCGCAGCGGATTTGACCGCTGCGCAGGTGTCGCGTCATTGCCGGCTGCCCAGGAGGCAGGCGACCTTACGCAGACGCCTGCAGGGTGATCTCGGAGATCTTCATCTGGCTCTTGCCATCGGTGGTGCCCAGGGTGGAGATCCATACCAGCACATTGGAGGTCTTGGTTCGGTCATGCACCTCAATGGTGTTGTGCCCGGGCTGCAGTGACGTGGTCGGGGTCAGCTCGGTGGTGTCAGACAATTTTGCGGGGGTGTCGGTGGAGGACGAGCGGATCTGCACCTGGGTTCCTGTGCTGGACACGTCGAGCGTCACGGCGCTCAGCGCGGTCGGTTCGGCCAGGTGCAGCAGCAGGCCCATTCCTTCGATGAAGTTCGGGAATGGGACCGCGTCATCATAGGCAACGGTGGACCACCCCGTGTCCGGGTTGCCGTCGATCGCCAACCCCGCCTTCTGCGGATTGTCGGGGGCACCGTCGGGGGAAAACACCGTCGCGCTTACCGGCTTGACGATGGGTCCGCGACGGGTCAACATGCCGAATCCATCGGTGAAGTACAGAACCGAACCCGCGATCAGCACGATCACCCCGATGACGGCGGCGAGTGCAGCGATCCGGGCCTTACCGCCTTTGGTTGCGTTGTCTCGCGGCGATGGTGTGGTGTCTCGCTGCGATTTGGGGCGGACCTCGCGCCTGCGTCGGTTCGGACCAGCTGCGGCTGACACGTTGACGATCTGATCGGCATCGAGGGTGTCGCCGTCCCAGACGCCACTGGCCTCGACCTCATCCCCGTCTGCGAGCTGACCCGTTACGACATCAGCTTGTATCTCAACCGGAACAGGAGCGCGCCGGCCGCCTTGTGAGTCAAACGGGACCAGCTGGAACGACAACATCCCGACCTGATTCTGGGCGTCGGCCGTGCTTTGCTGTACGCCGCGTACCGTCCCGTGCAGGACCAGACGCTCAAGACGCTGGGTGTGTGGACGTGCGCCCGAACCGAGGACCTCGGTGGGGCCCGACCCCGAGGCCTGCGAGCCGGATCGCGGATGCGATGGAGCTGCATGGCGGGGACCCTGCTGGGTGAGGGCCCGGGCAAAGTCGGCGCACCTCGGGTAACGCTCGTTGGGGTCTTTGGCCAGCGCCCTTGCCAGCACGGCGTCGAGGTGCGCGAGATCGGGTCGGCGCTGCGATATCCGCGGTGGTGGCGTAGCTATGTGTTGGCTGATCACGACAGCGCGATTCGAGTCTTGGAAAGGTGGGGCGCCGGTCAGTAGGTGAAAGGTCGTGGCAGCCAGTCCATATTGATCCGCTCGGCCGTCAAGCGGCTTGCCCAGAAGCTGCTCGGGGGCCACGTAACTGACAGTGCCCATGGCCACGTTGGCGTCAGTGAGATTGCTGACGTCATCAGTTCTGCGGGCGATGCCGAAGTCGGTCAACAGCACCCTGCGCCGGTGGCCGTCTGATGTGGTCACCAGGATGTTCTCGGGCTTGACGTCACGATGGAGCAGACGGTGATCATGACCGAAGTCGAGGGCATCGGCCACCGCTGTGACGATTTCCGAGACGTCTTCTTCAGGCATGCCACGCGGGTAGCGCTCCCGAACCAATCGACCCGCGTCAGTACCGTCGACGTAGTCCATCGAGATCCAGAGCCGGCCGTTGAACTCACCGCGGTCGAGAACGCGGACGATATGTGGGTGCCACAGCGTCGCCGTCAATTCGGCTTCGCGATTGAATCTCGCCCGAAACTCCTCGTCGGCGGTTGAGGTCGATGACAAGATCTTCAGCGCGTCCTGACGAGGCAGACGGGGATGCTGGGCGAGGTAGACCTCACCCATACCACCAGTGCCGAGCAGGCGCTGAATGACGTAGCCGGCGAAGACCTGACCGTTTTTTAGCGGCACGTAAGAAAGCCTACAAACAGCGTGGTCCTCAGAAGGCCAAAGACTGCGAGGTGATGTCAGGCCAGTGCCGCACATGCCGTCGACGGCGCAGGTCTGCACGCCCGAGTACTCATAGGAAGCCTCGAGTTCGTCGGCCAACGCTCGATTTCCCGTGGCTTCCGCGGTGACGATGGCCCGCCGCACCACGATCCGCTGGCGCGGCGTCAACGTGAGATCTCTACTTCGAATCCCCTTAGCTCCACAGAGTTCGCCCAGGTCAGGTTGCTCCAAGCACTTGGTTGTCAATGAGCCGTCCGCCGTGGTCTGGATCGCCGCGTCGAGGCGATCCGCCGGCCGGGCCAGGGAGCGACGCTCGGCGGCGGACGAATACGAGAACTGTTGAAGCCAGATCGTCTCTCGCCCAACTGGATTCCAGATCGTGTCTGGCTCGACTGCCGGACCGGTCAACCTGGGGGTGCGCTCGGACTCGTTGTGACTGGCACGTCTGAATAGTCGGGTAAGCGAATGTCGTCGGCTGCGACGTGAACGAGTCGTTTGCCGAGCAATTTCATGGTGGTGCGTCCGGCGGGGCTGGCAACGAGTCGGGCGCCGGCGTGTAAAGCCTGGATACCGGCGCGGGTGCGGGGATTGGCTCGCCGCAGCGTGTTGGGGCTGACCTGTCCGGCTGATTCGGCGTGCAGGCGCATGAAGTGTTCGTAGCGGGTGAGTGCGGCGCGGTGGTCATTGGTGCGGGATAGTTCCCCGGCGAGAACGTAGGCCCCGATCAGGGCCAGGCTGGTGCCGACGCCGCCGAAGGTTGCATTGCAAAACGCGGCGTCGCCGAGCAGTGCGACGCGGCCCTTACTCCAGTGCGGGGTGCGGACTGTGCCCGCCGCGTCGAAGTACATCGGGGCGTCGTCGAGTTCGGCCAGGATGCGCGTGGCGACGTCGCCGACGTCGGCGAAGGTTCGCCGCAAGATGGCGATCTGGTCGGCACGTTCGAGGTCCTCCAAGCCGTGCACGTCGCAGACGAACGTCAGGATGGCGCGAGTAGTGCCCAGGTTGTCGGGCCTCAGGTGCACGCCCAGCGAGCCGGGCGCGTGTTGCCAGTTCCACCATTGGTCGTCGCTGTCGTGGCGGGGAACGGTGAGGTGGGCGAAGTACATGCCCAACTCGGTGACCTCGGCGGTGGTGACGAATCGACGGGTACGGGAGCGTAGTCCTTCGGCGATGACGACCAGATCGGCGTCGATGGTCGTTCCGTCATCCAGGGTTGAGGTGACGTGGTCACCGTGGTCGGTCAGGTTGGCGATCTGGGTGTCGAATCGATATTCGGTCCGGTCGCGGGTGTGCTCGATCAAGATCCGTGACAACTCCCCGCGCAGGATCTCCAACTCCGCCGTCGGACCGTCGGTCTCGCCGGGGGCATTCATGGGAAACGACGCTGCCGCAGAGCCGTCGCTGCGGACGAAACGCATCCCGATTTCACCGGTGTTGGCCGCACGAATGGCATCGCCGATGCCCATCCGTCGGGCGACCTCACGGGCTGCGCCACGCACGTCGACGTTCTGCCCCTCCTGCCGACGTGCCGGGAAACGCTCGACGACGGTGGTCTGCCAGCCTCGGGCGGCGAGTTGATGAGCCAGTGCGGGTCCGGCGAGCCCGGCCCCCGAGATGACGGCGTGACGACTCATGTTCGATCCCTCTCTGCGACTACGGGTGACCGTAGTTCGTCGAGGTATTTGCCCGTCGGGAGTCGATGTGAAACATCACCGTGATGCATCGCCACCGGCCGGACTCGGTGACCCGATGCGGGCAGGCATAGATGCCGACGCCGTGGAATCGGATCTTCGCCGGTCATGTTTCGATGGTTGAGCCCCAACCATGCGGTTGCCTGAGAACTCGCTTGACCGGTACGAAGAGAACCACGTGGTTGAGGTAGCGTTCGCAGAGTCTCGACATCTGACGGCGAGGGCGGCGGCAGTCAGGCGTGATGCGACGTTCGACGGGGAGCAAGGAGCGGCACGGTGAATCTCGGTCCCTGGGGTGATCTCACGATTCTTGCCGTGGTGATGGAAGTAGTTTTCGCCACTTGCGTATTCGTGTACATCAGTCGGCTGGAGAAGCGGACATCCCATCCCTTGGGTGAAAAAGTGGGCGCCCATAAAGCGGTGCTGGCCAAACTCCGCAAGCGCGAACCGCTGACGCGAGACGAAGCGGACTATGCGACCGAACTGGTTGACGACGCTCGCTCGCCGCTCGCGTACGCGATCCCGGGGGCCCTGTTCACCATTGGCTTCTTCTACGTGGTCGGCTGTCTTTTCATGCTCCATCTCGACGGCGGCCACCCCTCCTTTCGAACGTTCATCGGGGGCATCCCGATGTTGACCTCCATGAACATGGCCGTTCAGCTGCGCAAGGTCGCACGGTTGAAAGGGAAGCTGCAGGACGTTTCGGTAATTGAGCCCGAGCTCGCCGAAGTCGGCAGGAACTGACCGGAGGCCGTTTCTCCCGCTCTTGGCGAAACTTACTGCTGCTCAACAGCATCCGATTTCAGATGGTCACGTTTCTGAGCGCCGCGGCGCTTCGGCGATCGGGTCATC
The DNA here is from genome assembly GCA_963779655.1 of uncultured Actinomycetota bacterium. Taxonomy (GTDB): domain Bacteria; phylum Actinomycetota; class Actinomycetes; order Mycobacteriales; family Mycobacteriaceae; genus Mycobacterium. The sequence goes on from CAVZZD010000020.1 coordinate 124,726, forward strand.
GTCTTCCCACAGCAGTAGTTGACGAACTGCCTGGCGTGATCCGTAAGGCTGAAGCATTCGGCTGGCGGGGCGGGGGCGCACCCTCAGGGGCCACCAGAACCAGCGCCCGAGCAGCGCTGCGATGGACGGCGTCATGAACGAACGCACGATCAGCGTGTCGAACAGCAGACCGAGGGCGATCGTCGTCCCGATCTGACCGAGAATCCGCAAGTCGGCGAACACGAAGGAGGCCATGGTTGCCGCGAACACCAGGCCGGCCGCCGTCACCACCGCACCGGAGCCGGCCATCGCCCGGATGATGCCGGTGTTCAAGCCGGCGCCGATCTCCTCCTTGAACCGAGAGATCAGCAGCAGGTTGTAGTCCGAGCCCACCGCCAACAGCAGGATCACGGCCAATGCCAGCACAATCCAGTACAGCTGAATACCAAGGATGTCCTGCCAGATCAACACGGAAAGTCCGAACGACGCCCCCAACGACAGCGCTACGGTACCTACGATGACGATTGCCGCGACGATGCTTCGGGTAATGAACATCATGATCAGCAGAATCAGACTCATCGCCGCGATCGCAGCGATCATGAGGTCGTATTTGGCGCCGTCTTGGATGTCCTTATAGGTGGCCGCAGTGCCGGCGATGAAGATCTTGGACCCGGCCAGCGGCGTGCCCTTGACGGCTTCCTGCGCGGCATGCCTGATGGCGTCGATGTGCGAAATACCCTCAGGCGTAGCGGGATCGCCCTCGTGGGTGATGATCAGCCGGGCGGCCTTTCCGTCCGGCGACATGAACAGCTTCATCCCGCGCGCGAATTCCGGGTTGGTGAATGCTTCCGGCGGCAGGTAGAACGAGTCGTCGGTTTTCGACGCGTCGTATGCCTGGCCCAGAGCAGTGGAGTTCTGCAGCGCCGCCTCGGCTTGGTCGTTGAGACCCGAGTTGGTGGCGTAGTTCGTCATCGTCAGATCGCGGTTGGTCTGCTGGCTCTCGATCTGCGGCGGAATCAACGCGAGCAACTTCGGTTGCAGCGCATCCAGTTTGGCGATGCTGCCCGCGACGTTGGCCAGTTGGTCGGTCAGCTGATCGATACCGTCAAGCGCATCGAACACCGACCGCACCGCCGCACACATCGGGATGTCGAAACAGTGTGGCTCCCAATAGAAGTAATTGCGTAACGGTCGGAACTGGTCGTCGAAATTGGCGATCTTGTCGCGCAGGTCCTGTGCCGTGGCGACCGTTCCCTGAAATGCCTTGGTCTGCTCGTCGGTGACGGCGCTGGACTGTTGTTGCAGCGCATACTGCTGCCGCAAAATGTCGATCGAGTTGTTGATCACGCCGACCTGCTTGAGCAGGTCGGCGGCGCGGGCCTGCTGAAACGGCAGATTGTTGAGCTGCGAGGCGCTACTCGCGCTGATCTGGAACGGTATCGACGTGTGGTCCAGGGGCGTGCCCAGCGGGCGGGTGATCGATTGCACCTGAGCGATGCCGTCGGTGTGGAAGACCGCCTTGGCGACGCGCTCCAGCAGGATCATGTCGGTGGGATTGCGTAGGTCGTGGTCGGCTTCGATCATCAACACTTCGGGATTCAGCCGCGCCTGCGTGAAGTGGCGTTCGGCGGCGGTGTAACCGACATTGGCCGGGGCGCTGGCAGGCAGGTAGGGCTTGGCGTCGTAGCTCGTCTCGTATCTCGGCAGCGCGAGCAGACCGATGAGCGCGATGGCGATCGTCGCCGCCAGGATGGGCCCGGGCCAGCGGACGATGGCCGTGCCGATGCGCCGCCAACCCTGGGTGCGCATCGGGCGGGCGGGGTCGAACAGACCGAAATGTCGGCCGATGACCAGCAGCGCCGGTGCCAGGGTCAACGCCGCCACCACTGCGACGAGGACGCCGATACCGGCGGGAACACCCAGGCTCTGGAAGTACGGGAGCCGGGTGAACGTCAGACAGAGCACCGCCCCGGCAATCGTCAGGCCCGAGCCCAAGATGATATGCGCGGTTCCGTGGTACATCGAGTTGAACGCCGAGACGCGATCCTGCCCGGTGTGACGCGCTTCGTGAAAGCGGCCGAGAAGGAAGATCGCATAGTCGGTTCCAGCGGCAATCACCAGCAGCGTCAGCAGATTGGTCGAATAGGTCGACAGCTCGATGATGCCGGCGTTCGCGAGCACAGCGACGACACCGCGGGACGCGGTCAACTCGATCATCACCGTGAAAAGCACCAGAAACACCGTGGTGAGGCGGCGGTAGATCCAGAACAGCATCACTGCGATCACGCTGAGGGTGATCAGGGTGGTCTTCAGAGTGCCGTGCCGACCCACCTCGAACTGATCGGTGACCAGGGGCGCGGCGCCGGTGACATAGGCCCTGACGCCCGGTGGCGGCGGTGTGTCATTGACGATTTCGCGCACCGCATCGACAGACTCGTTGGCCAACGACTCACCCTGGTTGCCGGCGAGGTACAGCTGGACCAACGCCGCCTTACCGTCGGAGCTCTGCGAGCCGGCCGCCGTCAGCGGATCGCCCCAGAAATTCTGAATGTGCTGGACGTGTTTGGTGTCCTGCGAGAGCTTGTCGACCAAGCCGTCGTAGTAATGGTGGGCGTCGGCACCGAGCGGCTGATCGCCCTCCAGGACGATCATCGCCGAACTGTCGGAATCGAACTCCTGGAATACCTTGCCGATGCGCTTACTGGCCTGCAAGGACGGCGCATCCTGGGGGCTCAGCGATACGTTGTGTGATTGGGCGACGGTCTCCAGCTGCGGCACGAAGACGTTCGTCAGCACCGCCAGGCTCAGCCAAAACAGCGCGATGAGCACTGCGAAGCGCCGGATGAAATCCGGTACCCGGTGGGTCCTCGAGGGGCTCTCAGCCTCGCGTTCAGTCTGGAGCGTGCTCATCCGGACTTGTCCAGGCAGAAGGTGAAGGCGTTCACGTTATTCGCCGATCTCTCGTCCTTGACCACGTCGTCGATCTTGATGCGGCAGCCGATCGAGTCGCTGTCGCCCTGCGCTGCGACATTGACGAACACCGCCGGTTGGGTGGTAGTGGTGTCGTAGGCCCAGGGCAGCTTGACGGCGTCGGCGCGCTGCGGTTGGGCATTGACGTCCAGGTAGGTGATGGTTGCCACCGTGCCCGGCGGGCCGAAGACCTCCAAGACCACGTGCTTCGGATTGAAGGGAACGATCTCGTTCGCGCCGGCGCTCGGAGTGGACGTCACGTCCTGCGAAGCGAAGACCCCGTGCAGGCGATACACCACGAATCCCGCCACCGCGACGACCACTATCGCCACCAGCAGCATCCAGCGTCGGCTCAGTGCCCTTCGAATCGAAAACCGCGGCATCCGTGACCCTTTCGACAACCGGCGATATGCAGACGGTAGGAGGTCTCCTCGGCGGACGGCACGATATCAACTAAGTTGACAGTACGATACGGGACCGGGCACCACAACAAATACCCCAGGCATCGTTCCTGCTCGGGTCAGTGCTCCCACAACGCAGACCCGGGGCATGACGTCAACCCGCGCCGTCAGCTGTGGACGAGTGAGTCTTGATGCTCACGGTCCGATCTCATTGCTGTGTCAATGCGTAAATCAAGCTCGCTTGCCGAGCGGGAGTTCCAGGGTCGACGGGGAGACAAAGAGCGAACGACAGCGAACGGGAGCAGCATGTCTGAGGCAAAACGAAATATGGTGGTCTGGGGCGATGACATCGGGATCAGCAGCGATAACGGACCGCACCGCAACACCTGGCCGGATGGCGGAACGACACCGTTCCGCAGCGAGAAGGCCACCAACTGGGAGGGCGCATTCCGGGTTCCGGAGATCATCCGCTGGCCGGGGAAGATCGAGGCGGGCACGGTCTCCAACGAGATCGTCCAGCACCACGACTGGTTGCCGACATTCCTGGCCGCCGCCGGTGAACCGGACATCATCGAGAAGCTCTTAAAGGGCCATAAGGCCGGGGACACGAAGTACAAGGTGCACATCGATGGCTTCAACCTGCTGCCCTACCTCACCGGGGAAGTGGAGAAGAGCCCGCGCCGCGGCTTGATCTACTTCTCCGACGACTGCGACGTGTTGGGCATCCGGGCGGAGAACTGGAAGGTCGTCTTCGCCGAGCAGCGCTGCAAGGGCACCCTGCAGGTGTGGTTCGAGCCGTTCACGAAGCTGCGGGCGCCGAAGTTGTTCAACCTGCGCACCGATCCGTACGAGTTCGCCGACATCACGTCAAACAGCTACTGGGAGTGGTATTTCGAGCGCGATTTCCTCGTGTTCTTCGCCTCAGCCGTTGTCACGCAGTTTCTCGACACCTTCAAGGAGTTCCCACCGCGGCACCCGCCGGCGTCATTCTCCATCGAGAACGCGGTGGAGGAGCTGCACACGTTCCTCGCCGCCCGGGGCGGCTGAGCCGCCGCCGCGCCGGCGCGACGCGACGGGACGCGTCCAGCGGATTCTTGGGCTCATTGTGGACGGGCTGCCGGCACGCCGGCCGTAGCATGGCCCCATGGCACAAGCTGCTGACATGGTGACGGCGCAGGACGTTCGCGACGCAGTGTTTCCGAAGCCGCCGATGGGCAAACGTGGCTATGACGAGAAGTCGGTGAACGACTTCCTGCAACTCGTTGCCAGGCGGCTCGACGGGCGTGGCCATCTGACGGCTGACGACGTGCGGGACGTCCGGTTCCCCAAGCCGCCGGTGTTCAAGCGGGGTTATCACGATGGCACGGTCGACGAGTTGCTCGACCGGATTGCCAGCACCATCGACGGGATGGGCAGCACCTGAACAACGTCGTGTAGCGGTGCCGTGCAAAGGGTTTCGCTAGGAGTCGTATCGGAAGGACGACGACGTGGCCGAATGGATAACCGCTCGTGCCAACGAACTCGCGAACCTCTCCGTCTTCGCGGACTGCTTCGGTGCGGACCTCTACCCGCTGGCGCTCCTGATTGAACCGGTGCGCGCCGAGGCCGGCGACGTCATCATGCGACAAGGTGAGCCGGCCGATTTCTTCCTGATCATCGCCCGTGGCAGCGCGGTCGTGCAGCACACCGACCCCGAAGGCGCCACCGCCGAGATCAAGGTCGACGCGGGCCGAATCCTCGGCGAGATCGCACTGTTGCGGCATTCGACGCGCATTGCCACCGTTGTCGCGGCCGAGGATCTGTCGGGCTGGACCGGTGACGACGACGCGTTCGACCAGCTGATCGAGCTGCCGGGCGTGTTGGCGATGCTGGTGCGGACCGCGCGCCAACGGGTGGCCGCGTTCATCGAGCCCATTCCGTTTCGTCTTCGCGACGGCACCGAACTGCTCTTGCGCCCGGTGTTGCCAGGCGACGGCGTGCGTGCGGAGAAGGGGCCGGTGGCGTTCTCCTCCGAGACGATGTACCGCCGGTTCATGACCGCCCGCGAGCCGACGCCGGCATTGATCGATTACCTGTCTCAGGTCGACTACGTCAACCACTTCGTCTGGGTGGTGGTCGATGCCGAGGAGGGCAACATCGTCGCCGACGTCCGATACGTGCGTGAGCAGCCCGGGCAGCCGGTGGCCGAGATCGCATTCATCGTCGGCGACGAGTATCAGGGCCGGGGAATCGGATCCTTCTTGATGAAGGCCCTCGTGGTGGCCGCACGCGTCGGCGGCATCGAGAAGTTCACTGCCCGTGTTCTTTCCGAGAATCAGCCGATGCGCGCCATCCTCGACAAGTTCGGCGCAGAATGGGAGCGTGAGGATCTTGGCGTCGTGTCGACCATGATGGACGTGCCGGAGTTGCGCGATGTGAACCTGCCGCCGGAATTGACGGGCCGGATTCGCGACGTGGCGCGCCAGGTGCTCGAGGCGCTGGGGTGATCATGGTGAGACCGCCGCTCAACAAGGACACCACGCTGTGCATCTCGCTGGCCGCGCGGCCCAGCAACATCGGCACCCGATTTCACAACTACCTGTACGACCAACTCGGCATCGACTTCATCTACAAGGCATTCACCACCACCGACATCGCTGCCGCGATCGGCGGCGTGCGGGCACTCGGCATCCGGGGATGCTCGGTGTCGATGCCCTTCAAGGAGGACGTGCTGCGCCTGGTCGACGAGATCGAGCAGTCTGCGCTGGCGATCCAGTCGGTCAACACCATCGTCAACGACGACGGCGTTTTGACCGCTTCCAACACCGACTACACCGCAGTGCAGCGACTGATCGCCGAACACCGCCTCGACCCCGGCAAAACGGTCTTGATCCACGGCAGCGGCGGCATGGCCAAGGCCGTCGGATCCGCATTCCGCGACAACGGCTTCCACGACGGAATCGTGGTGGCGCGCAACGAGACCAGCGGCCCGGAGTTGGCCGAACAACTGGGCTACCACTGGCGGCCGCACATCGGCGGCGCGTCGGCTTCGATACTCGTCAACGTGACACCCGTTGGCATGGCGGGGGGGCCCGAAGAACTGGACAGCCCGTTCACCGCCGACGCGCTGGCAGACGCCGATACGGTGTTCGACGTGGTCGCCCTGCCGTCCGAGACCCCGCTGATCGTGTCGGCGCGCAACGCCGGCAAGCACGTCATCACCGGCGCCGAGGTCATCGCACTACAGGCCGCCGAACAATTCGAGCGCTACACCGGCGTGCGTCCGACGCCCGAGCAGGTTGCGGCGGCGTCGGCATTCTCGCGGTCCTGACCGGTTCTCCAGCGGGACAACGGCTTCAGCCCGGTCAGGGCGTGATCTTGGTGCCCTTGTCGATCGCGCTGGTGGCGTCCATCAGCGGGCCCATGTCGCTCTCGAGGCCGTCGGCCGTCAGTTGCAGCACGAACACGCCGCCGTCTGCCGGGATGACGACGGTCTTCTGTGCGACCAGTCGCGAGTTGCCGTCCTTGGTGTAGCTGCCGCCGGACTGCGTGGCCTTGAAACCACCCAGTTCGTCCGCATCGGAGTCGCCGAGTGACTCGAAGCCCGGGATGCTCTTGAGGCCGGCCGGTGCCAGCGCGAGCACCCGTGCGGGATCGACGTTTCCGGTGAGTTTGAAGAGGTTGGCATTGATGCGCGGGGGGTCCGACGGACTGACAGGCTGGCTGAGAACGATTCCGCCGTAGGAGGCGTCCGGGGTCGCCTCGGCGGCTTTCCACCCGTCGGGCACCGGCAGATCGACGGTCGGTCCTGGATCGCCGCGGCGCACCGATGTCTTCTGGATGTTGTTCTCTTTGATGTAGTCGTCGAGTGTCTGGCCCGCGCCCGCCGGCGGGGCCGCTGCCGTGGTTTCCTGCGCAGTTGTCGTGGCCGGGGAAGTGGCCTCCGCGCTTGTCGCCGCCGCCGAGGTCTTCTCCTCGGTCGTGGTGGCCGAACTGCAGCCGACAGCCAGCAGTCCGAGTGTCAGGGCGGTGAGCCCCGTTCCGACAACGGCGGTGACGTTCTTCATCGTGCTCCTTCGGGAGGCGGGGTATTGCCGCGCAGCCTATGGTCGCCGCGCGTCAGCGCGGGCTGGAATCGCAGCTAGACGACAGTATCCGAATCGGCCCCGATGCCGGCCATGCCGCGCGCGCGGATTTGCCGGGGCGACGAATTAGTTGCGTTTTCAATCACCAGTCGGACGTCTTGGTGCGAACCTGGCGAATTCCACGGATCGGGTGACCGCCATGGTGCAGGATGCGAACATCCTGCGGAGTCGGGCCTGCAGCGAGTCCGTGGTGCCGCCGTTCGCCTCGGCGGCGGCGAACGATTCTGCGGGCAAGGGTCGGTGGGGTCATGGGTTCCACAGTTCGTTCGCTGGGTGCCGTCGCTTTTGTCATCGCGTGTGTCTTCACGCTCGGATGGTCGACGCCGCTGGCGACGCTTGTCCAACTCCTCGGTACAACGGCCCTGATCATGGGCGGCACCCAGCATCCGCTGGTCAACCCGTCGGATCGGCTGCCGGATGTCGACGGACACCAGACCTACGGATTCTCCGAGAACGGACTCGCCGGCGATGACGGCCTGCCCGCCGGATATGTCGGGGACGCGCTGAGCAGGTACACCCAGGGCGCCGGACCGGTCGACGAGACGTACAACGTGATGGCGATCTGGACGCCCGAGGCGTTCTGGCCCACCTTCGGATCCCAGACGTTCGACGCGTCGGTGCGCACCGGCCTCGGCAACCTCGATCTGTGCGTGCGTGGCAACGCCTGCACCGCGCACCTCTATCCGAACGGACAGGGCGGCCCCACCGACATCTACTCGGTGTTCGCCTACTCGCAGAGCGCGCGAATCGCCTCGCTGGAAAAGGCAAGCCTGATCAAGGAATACGACCCGGCCGACCCCGACACCATCCACCACGTGATGTTCGTGATGACCGGAAACCCGAACCGGCCGCATGGCGGGATCCTGCAGATGTTCAACGGTCTTCACATTCCGATCCTGGAGGTCACCTTCGACGGCGCGAGCCCGACCAACGGTCCCGCGGTCGACGGCGAATACCTTTATCCCACCGCTGATATCGCCCGTCAGTACGACGGATGGACCGACTTCCCGTTGTATCCGCTGAACCTGCTCGCCGATGTGAACGCGCTTGCCGGAATCACGTACCTGCACCCCGACTATTTCACCGGCGATGCGGCGAATCCCGTTGCCGGACAACCGTATCTGTACCAGGGACAGGTGGGCGACACCAACTACTACATGCTCGCCACCAAGCGATTGCCGATCCTGCTTCCCCTGGCGGCCATCGGCGTTCCCGACCCCATCCTGACGGCACTCGATGCGCCGCTACGGGTGCTGATCGAGATGGCCTACAACCGCGACATCTCGCCCGGCGTTCCGACGAGCGCGCAGATGTTCCGGCCCGGCAACCCCATCGCCGACATCGTGCACCTGGCGGTGGCCACCCTGACCGGCCTCGACGACGGCATCTCCCAGGCGGTGGGGAACCCCGACGTCCGGCCCTTCCGCACGAAGCCTGTCGAGAGCACCTTCGGCGTCGGCGGCAATGTGCTGCCGACTACGACAAAGCCGGTGGCGCCGACCTCCCCACCCGTTCAGCCCGTCGCTCTCGAGGCGCGCGCCCCTGCCTTCGAGGCGAACGCGGCAGCACACGATGCGCCCCGGTCCGTCGCCGACACCGATCCGGTGGTGACGACCGATGTGACAGACCCGGTCACGCCACAGACCGATGCCCGGAAGCCGGCTCGGCACGAGGCCGCGGCTCAGCCTGATGCCGACGCGGGCCCCGACACGACGAACGGTGACAACGCACCGAAACGGGCCAGGGACGGCAAGACGGGCCTGCACCGCGTGACGAGGCACGACCGCCACGAGTCGGCGCGGACGGCCACCCGGTCGGCCGGGGGCTCCGACAGTGTGGCGCCCAAGACCACCGGACCCAGGCACCGGATCAAGCACGGTAAGGATGGCAAGAGCGTTGGTGGGCAGCCCGATTCGGCGCCCGCGACTGCCGACGCCGGGGCCGATCCGGGCGAGTGAACCCGCGGCCCGCGTCGGGTTTCGGAACCGGCCGTCCCGGGTAGTGAGTGGAGATGCGCACGTCTACCTTGATCGGAACCGCGCTGGCGACCGCCGGCACCGCAGTGATCGGCGGCATCGCCAGTAAGCGGGGGGTGGAAACCTGGTATCCGAAGTTGGACAAGCCGGGTTACGTGCCGCCCAACGCCGTCTTCCCGGTCGCGTGGACGACGCTCTACGCCGACATCGCGGTGACGTCGGCGTCGGCGATCGACCGGATGCGCGACGACGGTGACGACGCTCGGCGCCGCAGCTACATCGCGGCGCTGGGCGTCAACCTTGTGCTCAATGCCGGCTGGAGTTGGCTGTTCTTCGGGCTGAACAAGCTTGGGCCCTCTGCGATTGCCGCTGCCGCGCTGGCCGTCAGCAGTGCTGACCTCGCGCGGCGGACCGCGCAAGTGAACCCCGGTGCGGGACTCGCACTCAGCGCCTACCCGGCCTGGTGCAGTTTCGCGACGGTGATGACCGTCGACATCTGGCGGCGCAACCGCTGATCAGCAGATCGCCGTCAGATTGACGGGTTCAATCCGGTGCCGGTTAACGCGTAGGTCCGTCAACGCCGCGATTCCGCCCGGCTTCATGGGCTTGATCCAGCAGTGATCCGCCGACCGGGGTCCGGTTTCGTGCGACGGCACAGCCTGCCCGTGCGCGGCGAAGCCGAGCATTCCGGCGAGCGCCGCAGCGATGATCATGGACTTCATCGGGAGTCTCCCGCCTCTTTGGTTCCGTCTACTACTGGTCAGTAGAACCGTCGGCGGAAGCGTTTTCTTCCAAGAGAATTGCCCGGCAGCGTGGTATCAACACGCTGTGCGTCTACTGACGCTCGGGATCGTGGTGGTCGCGCTGGCCTGTGGGTGTTCGCCGACCGCGAACACGCCCGCGCCACCACCGGCATCGTCCGCGGTGGCGCCGGGTCTCAGCCGGGTCGATCCGGCCCGAATCAATCGCATTCGCGGCGATCTGCCTCCGGGATACGAGGCCGGCGCCGCCGATGGGGTGGCCTCGCCCGCCGGCTTCTGGGGATTCCGCGGACCCTGGACCGCCGACCCCACGCGGTGCGCGGCTCTCGTCGCGACCGGGGAGCCCGCAGCGGCGCGCGGACTATCGGGATCCGGCCCGGGCGGCACCCTCTATATCGCCGTGGTGGGCGGACAACCGGACCTGTCGGTGCCGGCGGACTGCGACCAGTGGACGATGACCAACGAGCACTCGTCTGCGGCGGTTTCGCTGACCACCGGCCCGCACATCGACGGCGCGCAGACCGTGGGGATGACCGCGAAGATCGGGACGGTCGTGGAGTCCGGGGCCGAGACGGACTCGATGACGCACACCTACACCGCCTACCTCGGCGACCAGGTCGTGTTCGTCACTCTCGTCACCGACCCGGGTGCCACCGCGCCGCCACTGGCGCCGCAGTTCGCCGCCGACCTGTTGGTCGCGTCTGTGGCCGCGCTCCGCGGATGAGTCGGTAGATTGCCACCGTGCACAAACCCACGGTGCTGTTCGCGGTCGGCTGCGCCGCTCTGCTGGCCGCCTGCTCGTCGGGCGAAACTGCGCAGCAGACCGCCAACATCGCGAATGTGGCCGACGTGAAGTCGTCGTTCGGTCCCGAATTCACGGTCACCGAGGTGCCGATGACGGGCATCGACCCCAAGGTGCTGGCGGCGCAGAAACTGCCGGAGGGATTGAAGTTCGAGCCGGCCGACTGCGCGAAGTTCGCCGTCGGACCGCAGTTCCCGGCCGAGATCAAAGGCAACATGACCGCGCTCTCCGCCGAGGGCGCCGGCAACCGGTTCATCACCATCGCGTTGGAAACCTCGGAGCCGATCCCGGTGACCGAAGCGGGGGACAACTGTAAGAAGGTTTCCTTCGCCGGCGGTGCGGTGCGCGGCACCGTCGAGGTCGTGCCCGCCCCGCAGATCCCGGATGTCGAGACCCAGGCCGTGCACCGGGTGCTGCAGACGACGATCAACGGCACTCCGCAGACCGGCGAAATCTACAGCTACCGAGCGAGTTTCGGCAATTACCAGGTGATCGTTACCGCCAACCCGCTGGTGGTTCCGGGCCAGCCGGTGGCACCGGTCAACACCAAGCGCGCGGAGAGCCTGCTGGCCGCAACCGTCGCCGCCGTCAAGAGTTAACGGACGTCGCGCGGGCGGAACTGGATGCTGATCCGTGGTCCGGTGGGTCGGGTTGTCTTCGGGATCGCATGTTCCCAGGTGCGTTGACATGACCCGCCCATCACCAGCAGGTCGCCGTGGCGGTGCTGAATGCGCAGCGACCGGTGGCCACCGCCGCGCGGGCGCAGGGCAAAGGTCCGGGTTGCACCCAGGCTGAGGATCGCCACCATGGTGTCCTCGGTGCTGCTGCGTCCGATCGTGTCACCGTGCCAGGCCACACTGTCGTTGCCGTCGCGATACAGGCACAGTCCCGCGGTGGTGAACGGCTCGCCGAGTTCGCCGGCGTAGATGTCGTTGAGCCGGCGCCGGATCTGCTTGAGCGCGGCAGGCGGGGCCTCGTCGTGGACCAGGTCGTGGAAGCTCACCAGCCGTGGGACGTCGAGCACGCGGTCATACATCTGCCGGCGCTCGGCGCGCCACGGCACCACACCCATCAGTTCGTCGAACAGCTGCTCGCCGCCTTCGAACCAGCCGGCCCGGACGTCGATCCATGCGCCATGGGCCAGGCGGCGCCGTTCGGCGTGGTCGAACAGCGACTCCTGCACCGTCAGGGACACCTGCGCAGTGTATCGCACAGGTGTTCGACTCAAAGGCGGACGGCGCCGGGCCCGCGATCTGCCAACACGTCACCGGGGTTGGTCAGGGCGCAACTCTTGAGGCTCAGGCAGCCACAGCCGATGCAGTCGGCCAGGTTGTCGCGAAGGCGCTCCAGATGCACGATGCGCTCGTCGAGGTCCTGCCGCCAGCCGGCCGACAGACGCGCCCAGTCCCTGCTGGTGGGCACGCGATCGGCCGGCAGCGTGGCGAGCGCATCACGCACCCGCGCGAGCGGGATACCCAGTCGCTGGGACATCCGGATGAAGGCCACCCGGCGCAGGGTCTCGCGCGTGTAGCGGCGCTGGTTGCCCGAGGTGCGGCGGCTGCTGATCAGTCCTTCGCGTTCGTAGAAATGCAGCGCGGAGATCGCGACGCCGGCCCGGTGTGCCAGTTCGCCCGGTGACAACTCGTGTTCGGTCATGACACCTTAACCATACTTGAGGTCAGTGACCGCGCTACGGTTCTAGCTGTGAGTGGCGCGCTGGGTACGAACTCGGAAGTCGGGACGCTGCGGGTGGCGATCCTGCACCGCCCCGGCGCGGAACTGCAACGGCTCACGCCGCACAACACCGACAAGCTGCTGTTCGACGGTCTGCCTTGGGTGGCGCGCGCCCAGGAGGAGCACGATGCGTTCGCCGACGTGTTGCGCTCCCGGGGTGTGGAGGTGCTGCTGCTCGCGGATCTGGTGACCGAGGCGCTGAGCAGTGGGGCGGCGCGAATGCACGGCATTTCCGCCGCAGTCGATTCACGACACCTGGGTTCTATTCTGGCGCAGGAGCTTTCGGCGTACCTTCGGAGCCTCGACCCGCCGGCGCTGGCACATGTTCTGATGGCGGGGATGACATTCGCCGAGCTGACGCTCGCCGACAGCGAACTGTCCCTGGTGCGCCGGATGCACCAGGCCGATGACTTCGTCATCGAACCGCTTCCGAATCTCTTGTTCACGCGTGACTCGTCGTTCTGGATCGGACCGCGGGTGGTGATCACCTCGCTGGCGTTGCCGGCGCGGATGCGCGAGTCGTCGTTGACCGATCTCGTCTATGCCCACCACCCGCGGTTCCTGGGCGCGCGGCGGGCGTTCGAGTCGCGCTCGGCACCCGTCGAGGGTGGTGACGTGTTGTTGCTGTCACCGGGGGTGGTGGCCGTCGGGGTCGGGGAGCGGACCGCACCGGCGGGTGCGGAAGCCCTGGCGCGCAGCCTGTTGGACGACGGCCTGGCGCACACCGTGCTGGCCGTGCCGATCGCCCGGGGGCGCGAGCAGATGCACCTCGACACCGTCTGCTCCATGGTCGACACCGACGCCGTGGTGATGTACCCGGAGATCGTCGATTCGTTGACGGCGTTCACGATTCGCCGGGCGGACACCGGGTTGGTGATCGCCGACGAGAAGCCGTTCGTCGCAGCGGCGGCCGACGCCATGGGTATCGAGAAGTTGCGGGTCATCGACACCGGGCGCGATCCTGTCACTGCCGGACGCGAGCAGTGGGACGACGGCAACAACACGCTCGCCCTGGCGCCGGGCGTCGTCGTCGCCTACGAACGCAATGTGCAAACCAATGCCCGCCTTGAGGATTCGGGCATCGAGGTGCTGCGCATCGCGGCGTCGGAGTTGGCCACCGGTCGTGGTGGACCCCGCGGCATGTCGTGCCCCGTCGCGCGTGACCCGCTGTAGTTCAACGTGTGTGGCGAGAGCGCGACGCAAGCATGCGCCGGACGCCGTACAGAATCTGCGAGCGGTGATGCTGTGGCACCACGGTGAAGGTCATCCAACCTTCGAGTTGACGTAGCGCCGCCGCTGCCGACTCGGTGATGGCGCCCGTGTCACCGACTGCGTCGGACCGCGCTTTGTATATCACCCCAACCTTGAATCGACTCCACCCCATGGCAATTCGGACGGAGTCAAGTCCGGAGCCGACGACGATGTTGGTTTCCGGCCGCGGTAACCCCGCGTCCATCAGGAGCAGACGGAGTCGGCTCTCCTCCGGTGAATCGGCCCCGCCGTCCATCAGTCCGATCACCTCTCGGGCTGTTTGGATTCCGCGGGCGCCCGGGTATCGGTCGGCGAGCTGGAGTACGTCGTCTTCGGAGATCTTCGTCGCTGCCGCGAGTACGTCGAGGTACGCGACGGCCAACTGACGTGGCAGGTGCCGTGCGAGATCCAGGGCCGTGCGTCGTGCAGTCGTCACCCGCATATCGCCACGACTGCGGATCTCGTCCTCTGCGATGCGTTCGTTTCTCGTGATGACGCCGGGCTCCCGCCGACGGGCCACGGCCAACAGTTCGACGGGTGCGGCTCTCTCGACGGACGTGTGGGCATACTGGCCGACCGCAGCCCGGCCGGCCACTATCCCTCGACGCCGCGTCCAGAGCCACGCGGCTTCTATTCTCGTCCACAGATGCCGTCGGGCGCCCTTGGCGAGGTAGACATCCGGATGCAAGGCGTCGTAGTTCCAGCGCAGCTGGCTGCGGGTGAGCGCACCGCTCGCGAGTGCTTCGGTGCCGATGAAGGGTGTTGTGCCCATAACGGGCTCCGTCGGGCGTGTCGAGTCCATGCGTTCACGCTGGTCTTCTCGACTGACACAGTTTGCGCGCTCCGACCACAGCGCCACCATGGCTGTGCATAACAGCGGATCTCTGGATTGCGCGACCCTGCTGGCGGTCTCGTCATAGGCGCGCTCTGGGGGTCACCCCGGGGGGCTGCGGGATCGGCTGCCAGCCCAGGACAGCAGACCCGGTTTGCGTGCTCCGACCAGAGCGCCACCATGGCGGTGCATTACAGCGGATCTCTGGATTGCGCGACCCTGCTGGCGGTCTCGTCGTAGGACCCCGCAGAGGGCCCACCCCAGACCCGGATGAGCGGGGCGGCCGTCACCGCCAGGAGGGCAGCCAGATCTCCATGTTCCAGGTGCCCGTCGAAACGGGCATGCCCGTCAAAACCGGGAACAACCAGGCGAAGTTGGTGATCACCAGGGCGATGTAGCAGCACACCACGAGTACGCCCAGCGTCCGTCGTTCGGGACCCTGCGCGGGTTTGTAGAGAATGTCGCCGCAGATCAGCGCGATCGCCATCACCAGGAACGGTGCCATCGCGACCGCGTAGAAGAAGTACATCTGCCGGTCGATGTCGGCGAACCACGGCAGGAAGCCCGCGCAATATCCCACCAGCACAACGGTGTAGCGCCAGTCCCGACGCACGAACGCGCGCCACACGGCGTATGCCAGAACCGGCACCGCCACAAACCACATCGCGGGCGTGCCGACCATCATCACGGCCTTCACACACGACTGTGCGCCGCAGCCGGCGACGTTCTGCTGGTCGATCGCGTACAGCACCGGCCGCAACGACATCGGCCAGGTCCACGGTTTGGATTCCCACGGGTGGTGATTGCCCGCCGAATTCGTCAGGCCGGAATGGAATTCGAACGCCTTGGAGGTGTAGTGCCACAGCGACCGGATCGCGTCCGGCGGTTGATACCAGGCGCGCTCGCCGATCGTGCGCCCCACTTCGTACCGGTCGACCGCGGTCTCGGACGCGAACCACATCGAGTAGGACGCCAGGTACACCCCGAACGGGATCAGCACCAGCGCGTACAGGGCCGGTCCGACGTCGCGGCGGATGGTGCCCAGCCACGGCCGCGGCACCCGGTACTGACGCCGGGCGGCGACGTCGAAGGCCACCGACATCAGACCGAAGAACATGACGAAGTAGAGGCCGGACCACTTTGTGGCGCAGGCCAATCCGAGCAGCACACCGGCGCCGAACCGCCACCAGCGCACACCCAGCCGCGGCCCCCAGGGCGTCTCGTTGATGCGGCCGTCCAGCAGCGCGTTGTGCATCCGCGCCCGCACGTCGTCGCGGTCGACGATCAATGCGCCGAAGGCCGCCACGATGAAGAAGACCTGGAAGCCGTCCAACAGGGCGGTGCGCGACGCCACGAACGTGACCCCGTCGGCGATCAGCAGCAGCCCGGCGATTCCACCGACCAGTGTCGAGCGGCTGATCCGTCGCACGGTCCGGGCCACCAGGGCGACCATCACCACGCCCAGCAGCGCGCCCGTGAACCGCCAACCGAGGCCGTTGTAGCCGAAGATCGCCTCGCCGATCGCGATCAACTGCTTACCGAGCGGCGGATGGACCACCAGACCGAAACCGGGGTTGTCCTCGACGCCTGAATTGTGCAGCATCTGCCAGGCCTGCGGCGCGTAGTGCTTCTCGTCGAAGATCGGCGTCCCGGCATCGGTGGGCGACTGCAGATTGAGGAAGCGGGTCACTGCCGCCAACGCGGTCACGACGGCGGTCATCACCCAGCCGTTGAGGCGGTCGACGGGCCCGAAGTCGGCGACGGGAACGAGCGGGCCGGGGCTGATCACAGGTACGGCGCGCTCCGGCAGCACAGCAGTGGGAGCGGTCATCAGAAACGATCGTAGGCTGTGTTGCATGAGTGGCGGCCGACTGTTGCTGGCCGCCACACCGTTGGGTCGGCCGGCCGACGCGTCCGCGCGGCTGATCGAGGCGCTGGGCTCGGCCGACATCGTTGCCGCCGAGGACACCCGCAGGGTCCGGTCGCTGGCCCAGTCTCTGGGGGTCCGGATTTCCGGCCGGGTGGTCAGCCTCTTCGAGCAGAATGAGGCGACGCGGGTTCCGGCGCTGGTCGAGGAGCTACGGGCGGGGGCGACGGTGCTCGCCGTCACCGATGCGGGCATGCCGTCGATCAGCGATCCGGGTTACCGGCTGGTGGTCGCCTGCGTCGAGGCTGATGTTCCGCTGAGCTGCCTGCCCGGTCCGTCGGCGGTGACGACGGCCCTGACGGTCTCGGGCCTGCCCGCCGACCGGTTCTGCTTCGAGGGCTTCGCGCCGCGCAAGCAGGCCGCACGCCGGGCGTTTTTCGCGTCCCTGGCCGCCGAGCAGCGCACCTGTGTGTTCTTCGAATCGCCGCGACGGCTCGCGGACTGCCTGCGCGACGCCGTCGAGGAGCTCGGCGGCGAGCGCCGCGCTGCGGTGTGCAGGGAGCTGACCAAGACACACGAGGAAGTGGTCCGCGGCACGCTCGCCGAGCTCGCCGAGTGGGCGGACGACAAGGTGCTGGGGGAGATCACCGTGGTGCTCGCGGGGGCGACGCCCACCGCAGACATCGGCACCCTGGTGGCCGAGGTTGCCGCGCTGACCGCCGACGGCATGGGCGTCAAGGATGCGTGTGCACGGGTGATCGCGTCGCATCCGGGCGCACCGTCGCGCCGCGCGCTCTACGATGCGGTTCTGCGTTCGCGTGAATAGTTGCGGATAGTTTCGACGGAGGGCGGTATGGCACCGCCGGCATTGTTGATCAGCGAGCCGAAACGACTGGCGGAGATACTGGTTGAGCGTTGTCGGCAGTACAGCTGAGCTCGACGGTCGGTGCCGCCTTGTGCAGGCATTCCTGCCACTCGGCCTCCGGATCGGAGTCGGCCGTGATGCCGCCGCCCACCCCGAGAACGGCGTCGCCCGTGCTATCGAATTCTACGGTGCGGATCGCCACGTTCAGCTCGGTGCCCGCGACGGGTGAAGCCAAACCGATTGTGCCGCAGTAGACTCCGCGACGGGTCGGCTCCCACTGTGAAAGTAGTTCGCGTGCGCGGTGTTTCGGTGTACCGGTGACCGACGCCGGCGGAAAGGTGGCATCCAGCACGTCGCGCATCGGCAGATCGGGATCCACCCGCGCGGCAACGGTGGACACCAGATGCCAGACGCCGGGCGCGGGCCGCACGGCCAGAAGTTCGGGCACGCGCACCGATCCCGTCACCGCGACGCGGCTCAGGTCGTTGCGCACCAGGTCGACGATCATGATGTTCTCGGCGACGTCCTTGACCGAGGCGCGCAGCGCCGCCGGGTCGGCATGCCGGGGCAGCGTGCCCTTGATCGGGCTGGACGTCAGCGAGTGGCCGCGGCGGCGCAGGAACAATTCTGGTGACAGCGACGCCACCGCGCCCCAGCTGCCCGCGAGATACGCCGCGCGGGCCGGTGCGGTGTGCGCGACCGCGTCGGCGAAGAAATCCAGTGTCGATCCGCTGACGGCTCCGGTGAACTGCGTGCACACGCACGCTTGATACACCTCGCCGGCGGCAATCGCCTCCAGGCAGGCCAGTACCCCGGTGCGGTGCGCGTCACGGTCTGGCGTGGTCCAGTCGATGCGCCACGGCCTGGGCGGCGCCGGCGCGGTGACGGCGGCCCGAAGCCAATCCGGCATCGTTGTGCCGGAAAGGCTCTCGTACCACCAGAGGCCGTCGAGGTCGCAGCGCAGGACGCAGTCCGTCCAGCCGCCGGCGGCCTCGGGGATGCGCGCACCGGCCCCGTCCGGGTACGACAGGTAGCCGATCCAGCCGCCGCCGACGGCCGGCCCGCCGGCGCCGGGGGGAGCCGCGAACGCATCCGCGGGGTCGGTGGGAGCGACGGTCACCGTAGGTGCGATGACAGCGCACGACCCGAACCAGTCGCCGGTCAGCGCGGCCGGCGGCGGCAGGCCCAACCGCGACGCCGACGCGGCGACCGCGCGCACGACCGCGGCGGCACTGCCGAGGGCGCCCAGTCGGTCGATGCGCATTCCCTCAGCTTGGCAGACCTGCCACCTCAGGGCACATCGGTCGGACTCCTCAGCGGCTGATCTGGCGGGGAACCGTGACGGTGGCCAGCTTCTCCGGATTGCGCATGGCGTAGAAGTTGGTGATCCGGCCGTCGATCACCTCGATGCTGATGACCCCTTCGAGGTGGTCGCCGAGGTAGAGCACCAGTGCCGGGGCGTTGTTGTAGACAGCCGGTTCGGCCCGGCCGTCGGGTCCGGCGAGCCGGATCAGGCCCATGACGAGCTTGGCGACCTTCCCGGAGCCGACGATGGGCCGACGGGCCGCGCTGGCCTTTCCGTCGCTGTCGGCCGTCCACACCACATCGGGCGCCAGCATCGTCATCAACTGCTCCATGTCGCCGGTCGCCGCGGCCGCGAAGAACCGCGCCGTCACCTCCATCGACTGTTTGGGATCGACGGGCTCGAAGCGCCTGCGCCGGGCGTGCACGTGTTCGCGGGCGCGGTGCGCGACCTGGCGCACCGCGGCGGTCGATTTACCGACAGCAGAGGCGATTTCGTCGTAGTCGAAGCCGAACACCTCGCGCAGTACGAACACCGCGCGTTCATCGGGACCGAGCGTTTCGAGCACCACCAGCATCGCCATCGACACCGACTCGGCGAGCAGCACGTCGGCGGAGGCATCCTGCTCCTCGAGCAGCAGGGGCTCGGGCAGCCACGGCCCGACATACTCCTCACGCCGCCGGGCCGCCGCCCGCAGCGCGTTGAGCGACTGCCGGGTCACCAGCCGGGCGAGATAGGCCTTGGTGTCGTGCACGGCCGACAGGTCGACCTCGGCCCAGCGCAGGTAGCTCTCCTGCAGCACATCGTCGGATTCCGTTGCAGTGCCGAGTATCTCGTAGGCGATGGTGAACAGCAGCGGTCGCAGGGCGGTGAACCGTTCGGCGTGCTCGTCGATGGTCACGGGGTGGCCACCGGTTGGCTGACCGCTGCCAACTGCTCGCGGCGCCAACCGCTCTTGAGCCAGCGGTACGAGCCGGGCTTGCGTGCTTCTGCGCGCAACATCGAGACGGTCATCCGGCACACCTGCTCCTTGACGAAAGCGCCTGCGCGGCCGCCGATGTACGTCGACCGCGGCCGATCGTCGGTGTGTGCGAGCTGAACGGTTCCCGCTGCCGCGGCCGACGCTGATGCACTGACCGGTGAACGCCTGGTTCAGCGCGGCCGGTTCGATGCCGGCGATGCGGGCCAGCACGGTCTGCGCGGCCTGGGCGCCCATCGGCAGCGCGGCCTGGCAGCTCATCCGCAGCGGCAGCCCCGACGGTGACGCGGAGTCGCCGGCGGCAACGATGCGGGGATCGTCAATGCTGGTCAGCGTCTCGTCGGTGAGCAACCGGCCCAGCGCGTCGGTGGTCAGGCCGCTGGCCGCGGCCAGGCCCGGAACGCCGAAGCCGGCCGTCCACACCGTCACCGCACTCGGCAGCGTCCGCCCGTCGGTCAGCGCCACGTGGTCGGCGGTCACCGCGGCGACCTTCGCGGCGTCGATGACGGTGACGCCCAGCGCGGCCAGACGCTTGGCCACCGAGCGCCGGCCCGAGGCGGCCAGTGACGGGGCCAGCACGTCGCCGACCAGCGTGACGGGGCGGCCCTGCTCGGCGAACTCGGCGGCACTCTCGATGCCGGTCAGTCCGCCGCCGACCACCACCACCGGCGCTGCTGCCGGGATGTCGTCCATGCGATGGCGCAGGCGTTGCGCCTGCTCCAATTCAGCCAGGGGATAAGCGAATTCGGCAGCCCCCGGGGCGCCGGCGGGCACCGATCCGGTGCTGCCGACGGCGTAGATCAGGTAGTCGTAGTCCAGCGTGTCACCGGAGCTCAGGGTGACGCGCCGGTCGGCCGCGTCGATCCGCTCCGCCCCGTCGACCAGCAAGGTGACCGACCCGCCGAGCACCTCGGCATAACCATGGGTGGCGGTGTGGGTGCCGGCGACCAGTTGGTGCAGCCGGATCCGCTCCACGAACTCGGGACGCGGATTGACCAGGGTGATATCGAGATCGGCCGCCGACTGCAAGCGATTGGCGGCCAGCACGCCGGCGTAGCCACCGCCGATCACGACGATGCGGGTCTTGTTCATCAGTGCCTCCTTGTCGAATGTCTTCGACCCCAAGACACCGCCCGGTACCAGTCTGTGACATGCCGACCACGGATGTGGCGCAGATCACTCCACCTGATAGCGCGGGAACACACCTTCCGGCGCGGGCAGCACGGTCCCCGGCGCCAGCCGCACCCCGATCGCGGTGAAGTCCCGCTCGTCGACGGGCTGACCGAGCAGGTCGAGCAGCTTGGCCGCCGACGCCGGCATCACCGGCTGCACCAGCAGCGCCGCGATACGCACCACCTCCATGGTGGTGTAGAGCACCGTGCCGAAGCGCTGTTGATCGGCGGCCTCGGCCGACTTGCGCAGCACCCACGGCTCCTGCGCCGAGAAGTAGCGGTTCGCCGCGCCCAGCATCAGCCAGACCGCCTCCAGCGCCAGATGCATTGCCTGGGCGTCGAAATGCTCCCGCGCCTTCTCCAGCAGCCCGTCGGCCTGGGCCAGCAACGCCTCGTCGTCAGCGGTGAAATCGGCTGGGGTGGGGACGATTCCGTCGAGGTTCTTGGCGACCATCGAGAGGGACCGCTGCGCGAGGTTGCCCAGCTCGTTGGCCAGGTCGGCGTTGATCCGGTTGATGATCGCTTCGTCGCTGTAGCTGCCGTCCTGGCCGAACGGAACCTCGCGCAGAAAGAAGTAGCGAACCTGGTCGAGGCCGAATGTGTCGATGAGGCTTGCCGGGTCGACGACGTTGCCGACAGACTTGCTCATCTTCTCGCCCCGGTTGAGGACGAACCCGTGCGCGAAAACCCTTCGCGGCAGCTCGATTCCGGCCGACATCAGGAACGCCGGCCAGTACACGGCGTGGAACCGGATGATGTCCTTGCCGATCATGTGCAGATCGGCCGGCCAGTACCGCTCGAACATTGCCGCCGAGGTGTCGGGGAAGCCGACACCGGTCAGGTAGTTCGTCAGAGCGTCCACCCAGACGTACATCACGTGGTCGGGATGGCCGGGCACCGGCACACCCCAGTCGAACGACGTCCGCGAGATCGAGAAGTCGTTGAGGCCGCCGGAGACGAAGCTGACCACCTCGTTGCGGCGCACGTCGGGCCCGATGAACTCCGGGTGTGCCTCGTAATGGGCCAGCAGTTTGTCGGTGTAGGCCGACAGCCGGAAGAAGTAGGTCTGTTCCTCGGTCCAGGTCACCGGTGCGCCGCTGTCGATCGCCACCCGGACACCGTCGTCGCCCACCCGGGTCTCGGACTCGGCGAAATACGCCTCGTCGCGCACCGAGTACCAGCCCGCATACGAACCCAGGTAGACATCGCCGGCGTCGGACATCCGCTGCCAGATCGCCTTCGACGCCTCCAGATGGTCGGCGTCGGTGGTGCGGATGAACCGATCGAAGGTGATCCCGAGCTTTTCCTGCAAGCGCTGGAACACATCGGAGTTGCGGCGGGCCAGTTCGGCGGTCGGGATGCCTTCGGCCTCGGCCGTCTGGGCCATTTTCAGACCGTGCTCGTCGGTGCCGGTCAGGAATCGCACATCGAATCCGTCCAGGCGCTTGAACCGCGCGATGGCGTCGGTGGCGATGTATTCGTAGGCATGGCCGACGTGGGGGGCGCCGTTGGGGTACGTGATCGCCGTGGTGACGTAGTAAGGCTCGCTCATCAGTTGTTCACCTTATTGTTTTTCTGTGTCAGCGAAAAAGTCCGCGAATAGGCAGCCGCCACCGCTACCTGAGCCGCTTTCGCCACTGATCGACGCACACACCCACCTCGACGCGTGCGGTGCCGTCGACGCCGACGACGTTCGGGCGATCCTCGACCGCGCCGCCGCGGTCGGCGTCGAGGCGGTGGTGACGATCGCCGACGACCTCGAGGCCGCCCAGTGGGCCGCCCGGGCGACGCGAGTGGGACCCACGCGTGTACGCGGCCGTCGCGCTGCACCCGACCCGCGCCAACGCCCTCGACGGCGCCGCCATGACGGTGCTGGAGGGCCTTGCGGCCCTTCCGCGCGTCGTCGCCGTGGGGGAGACCGGGATGGACCTGTACTGGCCGGGCAGGCTGGACGGTTGCGCGGAGCCCGCACAGCAGCGCGAGGCGTTCGCCTGGCACATCGACCTCGCCAAGCGCACCGGCAAGCCGCTGATGATCCACAACCGTGACGCCGACGCCGACGTCCTCGACGTGCTGCGGGCCGAGGGCGCCCCGGCCACGGTGATATTCCACTGCTTCTCGTCGGGTCCGGACATGGCGCGCGCCTGCGTCGACGCCGGCTGGTATCTGAGCCTGTCCGGGACGGTCAGCTTCCGCAACGCCACCCAGCTGCGCGAGGCGGCCGCCCTGATACCCGCCGACCAGCTGCTCGTCGAGACGGATGCGCCGTTCCTGACGCCCCACCCGTATCGCGGAGCCCCGAACGAGCCGTACTGCCTGCCCTACACCGTGCGGGCGCTGGCCGACCTTCTGGAGCGCCCCGCCGGCGAACTCGCGCGGGTCACCTCAGCAAACGCCAGGCGGGTGTACGGACTCGACCGGACTGCGGATACGAATGGACCGCCAGAACCTGGGCACGGTCTAAATAGCCCCTAAGAGCTTCGCCGCCGAGTTGCCTCGACACAGTCCGGTTCGTTACCGTCTTGTGATCAATCAAAGGGTCCGCAAGGACCCTCTTGCATGTGAAGAGCTCTGGATACCCAACGTGAACGTCATCAGGAAACTCCACCAGTCGCAGTCGACGCTGCTGCGTTCGGTGACCGCGGCGTTGCTCGTCGCGCTCGCCTTCGCGGGTGGCTACGCGGTGACGGCCCACAAGACCGTGACGCTCAGCGTCGACGGTGCGCCGGTCACGGTCACGACCATGAAGTCGCGGGTGATCGACGTGGTCAGGGAGAACGGTTTCCAGGTCAGCGACCGCGACGACCTCTTCCCCGCCGCCGATCAGGCCGGTTTCCGACAGCGAGACCATCGTGCTGCGGCGCAGCCGTCCGCTGGAGATCTCACTGGACGGCCAGAACACCAAGCAGGTCTGGACCACGGCGTCGACCGTCGACGAGGCGCTGGCCCAGTTGGCGATGACCGACACCGCACCCGCGGCCGCGTCGCGCGGCACCCGGGTGCCCCTGGGCGGAATGGCGCTGCCGGTGGTCAGCGCGAAGACCGTGCAGATCAACGACGGTGGCGCGGTGAGCACCGTCCGGTCTGGCGGCCCCCGACGTCGGTGCGCTGCTGGCAGCGGCCGGCGTTCCGCTCGAACAGCAGGATCAGGTGGTTCCGGCTGCTTCATCTCCGGTGATAGCGGGTATGCAGATCCAGGTCAACCGCATCCGGATGCACAAGGTCACGGAGCGGTTGCCTCTGGTACCCAATGCGCAGCGGATCGAGGACCCGACGATGAACATCAGTCGGCAGGTGGTGGAGGATCCCGGCACACCTGGAACTCAGGACGTGACCTTTGCCGTGGCGACGGTCAACGGTGTCGAGTCGGGCCGGTTGCCGGTTGCCAACGTGGTGATCAACCCGGCCCGCGATTCGGTGCTGCGGGTCGGCGCCAAGCCCGGTACCGAGGTGCCCCCGGTAAGCAACGGGGGGACCTGGGACGCTCTCGCACAGTGCGAATCGGGCGGAAACTGGGCCATCAACACCGGTAACGGTTTTTATGGCGGCGTCCAATTTGACCAGAACACGTGGGAGCGACAGGGCGGTCTGCGCTATGCTTCACGTGCAGACCTGGCAACTCGTGAAGAACAGATCGCCATAGCGACGGTCACTCAAGTAAGTCAAGGCTGGGGAGCGTGGCCAGTGTGTAGCGGTAGGGCAGGTGTACGTTGACCATTCGTCTACTCGGGCGCACCGAGATCAGGAACCTGGCCAAGGAGCTCGACTTCAGGCCACGTAAGTCGCTGGGCCAGAACTTCGTCCACGACGCCAACACCGTTCGCCGCATCGTCTCGGCGGCCGGCATCAACAAGCACGATTCGGTGATCGAAGTCGGTCCGGGACTGGGCTCGCTGACTCTGGGGCTGCTGGACCGCGGCTCCACCGTGACCGCCGTCGAGATCGATCCGGTTCTGGCACACCGTCTTCCGCGGACCATCGCTGAGCACTCGCACAGCGAGATCCACCGGCTGACCGTCCTCAACCGCGACATCCTGACCCTGCGGCAGTCGGATGTGGAAACGCAGCCGACCGCGCTGGTCGCCAACCTCCCGTACAACATCGCCGTTCCGGCGTTGCTGCACCTGCTCGCCGAGTTCCCGTCGATCCGGACCGTCATGGTCATGGTGCAGGCCGAGGTCGCCGAACGACTCGCCGCCGAGCCCGGCGGCAAGGAGTACGGCGTTCCGAGCGTCAAGGTGCGCTTCTACGGCCGGGTCCGGCGCTACGGCATGGTGTCGCCGACGGTGTTCTGGCCGATCCCGCGGGTGTACTCCGGGCTGGTCCGCATCGACCGCTACGAGACGTCGCCCTGGCCCACGGACGAGGGGTTCCGGGACCGGGTGTTCGAACTGGTCGACATCGCCTTCGCACAGCGGCGCAAGACCTCGCGCAACGCATTCCTGGAATGGGCCGGCTCGGGCAACGAGTCGGCGAGCCGGCTGCTCGCGGCCAGCATCGACCCGGCCCGCCGGGGCGAGACGCTGTCGATCGCCGAGTTCGTCCGGCTGCTGCAGCGCTCCGACGGGACCGATCAGTCGCAGCAGCAGCTCCCGGTGATGTAAGGCCCCGTCACCGCAGGGCTTTTCGCACCGCCGCGACGAACTCGGCACACGTCTCGTAGCGCAGTTCGGGATTCTTGGCGAGCGCCTTGCCCAACACCGAGTCGAAGGCGGCCGGAATTCCCGGGTAGCGCTCGAGACAGCCTGGGCGGCGCATGGTGTACCTGGGCGTACATCAGCGCGACCTGCGTGCTCGCCATGAACGGCGGGTCGCCGGTGATCAATTCGGCGGCGGTGCATGCCAGCGCGTACTCGTCGCTGGCGGCCGACGGCAAACGCCCCAGCAGCACCTCCGGCGGCGCGTAGGGCAGCGATGCCTGCACCGTTGTCGGGTGGTCGCCGGGTTGATGGGTGATGCGTTTGGCGGGGTCGAGCGACAGGTTCGCGGGGTCCCGTGACAGCCGCCGGCTCATGTCCTCTGCCAGCGAGTGCGCCACCGCGAAATCGGTCAACACCGCGCCACCGCGTGAAAAGTCCTTGAAGACAAGGATATTCGACGGCTTGACGTCGCAATGCACGACGCCGCCGCGGTGCACGACGTCAAGCGCGCCGGCGATCTGAGCCAGCGACGTCGAGCCGTTGGTCCAGCGTGGCCAACCCGCCCGCGTTGCCGCCGTCGACGTACTCCATCGCCAGCCAGTGCGGCCCGCGCTCGTAGACCTTGACGATGTGGGGATGGTCGAACTGCCGGGCGAACCCGAACTCGCGGCGCAACCGCTCCAGATCGGCGGCGTCGCGATGGTCGTCGGCGAGCACCTTGAGGGCCACCGGCGCCTCGTCGGGCGGTCGGTGCGCGAGATACACGTTGGCGCTGCCGCCGCGGCCCAAAGGCCGTTCGACGACATAGCCGTCGAACCCTGAATCGGCATTGCGCACTCTGTCAGCGTAAGTCTGGACATGGTGCCAACTGGGCCGAGTCGCGGGCATGGGCGATAGTCTCGTGCGGTGACTGCATCCGACGGCAGCACCGCCGCTGCGTGGGTGCCCACCGGTTCGGTGACGGTGCGCGTGCCCGGGAAGGTCAACCTCTACCTCGCCGTCGGGGATCGCCGCGACGACGGCTATCACGAACTCACGACCGTGTTCCATGCGGTCTCGCTGTTCGACGAGGTCACCGTGCGCACCGCTGACGTGATGTCGCTGGACATCGTCGGGGAGGGCGCCGACAAGCTGCCGGTCGACGAGCGCAACCTGGCGTGGCAGGCCGCCGAACTGATGGCCGATCACGTCGGGCGCACCCCGGATGTGGCGATCACGATCGAGAAGGCGATCCCGGTTGCCGGCGGCATGGCCGGCGGCAGTGCCGACGCGGCCGCGGTGCTGGTGGCCATCAACGCGTTATGGGAGCAGGGTGTGCCGAGACGCGATCTGCACACGTTGGCCGCCCAGCTGGGCAGCGATGTTCCGTTCGCGCTGCACGGTGGCACCGCGCTCGGCACGGGCCGTGGTGAGGAGTTGGCGACCGTATTGTCGCGCAATACATTTCACTGGGTGCTGGCCTTCGGTCGGGGTGGGCTGTCGACGCCCAAGGTGTTCTCCGAAATCGACCGTCTGCGCGAGATCGGCGACCCTCCGGGGTTGGGCGACGCCGAGCCGGTGCTGGCCGCGCTGGCGGCCGGGGATCCGTTCGAACTGGCCCCGCTGCTGGGCAACGAACTGCAACCTGCCGCGCTGAGCCTGGACCCGGGGTTGCGGCGCACGCTGCGCGCGGGCACCGAGGCGGGCGCGCTGGCCGGCGTCGTCTCGGGATCGGGTCCGACGTGCGCGTTCCTGTGCGCGTCGGCGGCCGCGGCCGTCGATGTGGGTACCGAACTGGCCGGCGCGGACGTGTGCCGGACCGTGCGGGTGGCCAGCGGGCCCGTGCACGGGGCGCGGGTGGTGCCCACCGACGGCATGTGACCGGCGTCCCAAAGTCCGCGGAACGGTTTGTTAGTTACTTAAGAGGAGTTTAAGATATCCGCGGTGATAAGTCGCGACGCGTTGAGTTTGTCCATCGGCAGGTCCGATGGATTGGCTGACGTCGTTCCGGGGAGCGTCCGACCTCAGCCAATCCGATATCTAACCGCTGCCCAATTGTGTGTGCGCGCCTCCTTTTGGCAGCGCGATCACAGGCGCAGCATTGATCCCTGGATGTCGCCGAAGTCGTCGCTCCGGAATCCGAGGAGGCCCTCGTGAGCAGATTCACCGACAAGATGTACTACAACGCCAGGACCAGCACGAAGGGCATGGTGACGGGCGAACCGCACGAGCCGGTCCGTCATTCCTGGGGTGAAGTGCATGAGCGGGCCCGCCGGATCGCCGGCGGACTGGCCGCCGCGGGCGTCAACCCGGGCGACGCTGTCGGCGTGCTCGCCGGTGCGCCGGTGGAGATCGCCCCGACCGCGCAGGCGCTGTGGATGCGCGGGGCGAGCCTGACCATGCTGCACCAGCCGACACCGCGCACCGACCTGGTGGTGTGGGCCGAGGACACCATGAACGTCATCGGCATGATCGAGGCCAAGGCCGTGGTGGTCTCGGACCCGTTCCTGGTCGCGGTTCCGGTGCTCGAGGAAAAGGGCGTCACGGTCCTCACGGTGTCCGATCTTCTGGCTGCCGAACCGATCGACCCGGTGGAGACCGGCGAGGACGATCTGGCGCTGATGCAGCTGACGTCGGGATCCACCGGGTCTCCCAAAGCCGTCCACATCACCCACCGCAACATCTACTCCAACGCCGAGGCGATGTTCATCGGCGCCAAGTACGACGTCGAGACCGACGTCATGGTCAGCTGGCTGCCGTGCTTCCACGACATGGGCATGGTCGGCTTCCTGACCGTGCCGATGTACTTCGGCGCGGAGTTGATCAAGGTCACCCCGATGGACTTCCTCAAGGACATCCTGTTGTGGGCCAAGCTGATCGACAAGTACAAGGGCACCATGACCGCGGCGCCGAACTTCGCCTATGCGCTGTTCGCCAAGCGGCTGCGCAATCAGGCCAAGCCCGGTCAGTTCGACCTGTCGACCCTGCGATTCGCGCTCTCGGGCGCCGAGCCGGTCGAACCGGCCGACGTCGAGGACCTGATCGACGCCGGCAAGCCCTTCGGCCTCAAGTCCACCGCCATCCTGCCGGCCTACGGCATGGCCGAGACGACGCTGGCGGTGTCGTTCTCCGAAACCGGCGCGGGCCTGGTGGTCGACGAGGTCGACGCGGACCTGCTGGCCGCGCTGCGCCAGGCCGTGCCGGCCAGCAAGGGCAACACCCGTCGGCTGGCCTCGCTCGGCCCGCTGTTGAAGGACATCGAAGCCCGCATCGTCGATGAGCACGGCAACCTGATGCCGGCCCGCGGCGTCGGCGTCATCGAGTTGCGTGGCGAGCCGCTGACCCCGGGCTACACCACCATGGGCGGCTTCATCCCGGCGCAGGACGAGCACGGCTGGTACGACACCGGCGATCTCGGCTACCAGATGGACAACGGTCACGTGGTGGTGTGCGGTCGCGTCAAGGACGTCATCATCATGGCCGGCCGCAACGTCTACCCGACCGATATCGAGCGCGCCGCGGGCCGTGTCGAGGGTGTGCGGCCCGGCTGCGCCGTCGCGGTGCGGTTGGACGCCGGACACTCGCGTGAGTCGTTCGCCGTCGCCGTCGAGTCCAACGCCTACAAGGACCTCGCCGAGGTACGCCGCATCGAGCACCAGGTCGCCCACGAAGTCGTCGCCGAGGTGGACGTCCGTCCCCGCAACGTCGTCGTGCTCGGACCGGGCACCATCCCGAAGACCCCGTCGGGCAAGCTGCGCCGGGCCAATTCGGTCGCCCTGGTCACCTAGGGTTTCTACGGCGATCGCGGGAAAGAACCTAGCCCCAGGCGTGCACGGTGTTCTGGGCCGGCTCCAGGCCGAGCTGCACCAGTAACTCGGTCGCGTCGGCGGCCTGCTCGACAATGGTCGGCACCTCGGCGCGCTCGGCGGCATTGAAGTTCTCCAGCACGAACGCCGCCGGATCTCTGCGGCCCGGAGGTCGGCCGATGCCGATGCGGACCCGCTGAAAGTCCTTGGTGCCCAACGCTGATGCCACCGAACGCAGACCGTTGTGGCCGCCCTCGCCGCCGCCGAGCTTGAGCCGGATCCGGCCGAAGTCGATGTCGAGCTCGTCGTGCACCACGATCAGATCGGCCGGTGCCACGGAGTAGAACTTGGCCAGCGGCCCGACCTGGCGGCCGGACTCGTTCATGTAGACGCGCGGCTTGGCCAGGATCACCGGTCGGCCGCCGAGGTGGCCGGTGACCACCTCGGCGCCCGACTTCTTGTGCACCTTGAACGCCGCACCCATGCGGACCGCCAGGATGTCGGCGACCATGAATCCCGACGTTGTGCCGGGTCTTGGCGTAGTTCGGTCCGGGGTTGCCCAGGCCGACCACCAGTAGCGGTTCGGCCATACCAGGGTCCCGTCCTACCCGAGCTATTCGGCGTCGGCTTCGGCGGCCTCGTCGGTGGCTTCCTCGTCCTCGGCCGCAGCCGCGGCCTCGGTCGTGTCGCCGCCGCCCTCGGACTCCAGGTCCGCGGCAGTCGGCGCCGGAATGACGTTGACGACCAGCAGTTCGGGATCGGACACCAGCGTGACACCCTCGGGCAGCGGAACCTGCGCGGCGGTGAACTGGGTGCCGGCCGGGATGCCCTCGACCGACAGCGTCAGATGCTCGGGGATGGACATGGCGTCCGACTCGATCTCGATGGAGTTGGCTTCCTGGTTGACCAGGGTGTCCGGGCCGGCGTCGCCCTCGACGACGACGTTGACCTCGACGGTCACCTTCTCGCCACGCCGGACGATGATCAGGTCGACGTGCTGGATGCTGCGGCGAATCGGGTGGATGTCCAGCGCCTTGGGCAGCGCGAGCTGCTCGGTGCCGTCGATGTCGAGGACCAGCACGGCGTTGGTGCCGGAGTGGCGCAGCACGGCCGACAGTTCGCGGGCGGGCAGCAGCAGGTGCTGCGGATCGGCGCCGTGGCCGTACAGCACGGCCGGCACCTGGCCGTCGCGGCGGGCCTGACGTGAGGCGCCCTTACCGGTCTTGCTGCGCACCAGGGCGGTGAGATTGTTCGAAGAGGTGGCCGTTTTCGCCATGGTTGTTGCTCCTGTGACTGCCGTTATCCGTAGGTTTCGGGGCACGGCCAGAGCAGAAAAACCGCAACTGAATGCGGGTCCCCGTCGATAACGGTGGCAATCCACCCTCGCCGTGACGCCCGGCCAGGCTAGCTCATCTGGGCGTGCTGAAATCAGCGAAATGCACAGAGCTGAACGCGGTCCCCGTGAGCTGCTCGGACAGCGTCCACAGCGCCCGGGCCTTCTTCGCGTCCCGGGCCAGCGGGCTGCGCGCGACGGAGCCCGTCGGTCCCCGCATCGCAAAGCGTGGACCGATGAAACTGTTGCCCGGCAGGTCCTGGGACACCGCGTACAGCGTCTGCCTGGCCCCGAAGGCGGCGTCGGTGGCCAGCTTGTTGCCCGCGAGCGCCAGGGTGTCGCCGATCTTGCCTCCGCTGTGGCCCTGCAGGTTGGTCGCCGAATAGCCGGGGTGCGAGGCGTGCGCCTTCAGTTTCGATCCGGCCGCGTCGAGGCGGTGCTGCAG
This sequence comes from uncultured Actinomycetota bacterium, assembly GCA_963779655.1. GTDB lineage: Bacteria > Actinomycetota > Actinomycetes > Mycobacteriales > Mycobacteriaceae > Mycobacterium. Next base: position 155,945 of record CAVZZD010000020.1, read on the forward strand.
TTCGCTGGTGAACAGCAGGTTCGCCAACTTGGACTGGCCGTAGGCCGGCCAGGCCAGGTAGGGCCGGGACTTCCAGTTCAGGTCCTTGATGCTGACGTAACCCATCAGGTGCATCATCGACGACACCGTGACCACCCGGTCGGAGATCTTGGGCAGCAGCAGGTTCGTCAGCGCGAAATGGCCGAGGTGGTTGGTGCCGATCTGGCTCTCGAACCCGTCTGCGGTCAGCGCGTGCGGCACGGCCATGATGCCCGCGTTGTTGATCAGAACGTCCACCGCCGCGATGCCGTCGGCGAACTCCCGGACCGATTCCAGACTCTGCAGGTCGAGTTTGCGCACCTCGACGTCACCGGTCATGCCGGCCGCAGCGGCGTTGCCCTTGTCGAGGTTGCGGCACGCCAGGATCACCCGCGCGCCGACTCTGGCCAGTTCCCGTGCGGTCACCTCACCGAGTCCACTGTTGGCGCCGGTCACGATGACGGTGCGGCCGGAGAAGGAAGGAAGGTCGGCGGCGGTCCAGGAACTCATGTCGCCACTCTATTTCGCGCGCTCCCGTCGATGCGCGGCGCGTCACTTCACCGTGACGTCGAACCCGGAGATGACCGCCTGGATGTCGTCGGACTGGCCGACGGCCTGGGCGGCCAGGCTCGTGACGGTCAACTGCACGAGGTAGCGCTGAAACGCCGGCGCCGGCGTCACCGGGATGACGACACGGCTGTAGCTGTGCAGCCGCTGGTCGGCCAGGGTGTAGCTGCCCTCGATCATCGCTGACGGAAAACCGCGGAAATCGGCGACGGATTCGTTGAGCTTGGTGAAGTCCTGCGACAGGGCCGCATCGGCGTTGGCGTGCTTGACGGCCTCGGCCACATCGAAGTTGCCCTGCAACCGGAACACCATCAGCATCGCGGTCGGGTATCCGTTGTTCTTGGCGATCATCTCGGTCTGCGGTGACATGTTGGGGTTGCTGTACGTCGCCCATCCCTTGGGTCGCGGCAGGGTGACGACGAGGTCCGTCAGCTTCGACGGTGTCACCGGTTCGCCCTGCACGCCGAGGTCCTCGAGGTACTGGGAAAAGGGAACGGGTTTCGGGTCGGCCTCGACGGATGTGGTGGTCGGCGTCCCGCTCGTGGTCCAGATCGACTGGTAGTCAGGTGCTTTCGGCGCGCATGCGGTCAACGTCAGAAGCGCCGTGACGGCGACACCAGCCGCACGCCGCGACCGACGTACGGTCACAGAATCTCGCGCACCTTGTCGATCGGGCGGGCCAGCCGGGTGCCCTTCCCGGTCACGACGAACGGACGCTCGATGAGGATCGGGTGCTCGGCCATCGCATCGAGCAGCTGGTCGTCGGTGGCGTCGGCGAGGTTCAGTTCGCTGTACAGCGATTCGCGTTTTCGCACCGCCGAGCGCACGTCGATGCCGGCGGCCTTGATCATCTTCACCAACTCGGCGCGGGTCGGCGGAGTCTTCAGGTACTGCACGACGGTCGGTTCAATACCGTTGTCGCGCAGCAGGTCCAGCGTCTTGCGGGAGGTGCTGCATTTCGGGTTGTGGTAGATCGTCGCTGTCATTGCGGGGGCATCCATCTAGGCGGACCCGTCGAAAAGTCCTGTCACCGAACCGTTCTCGAATACCGCGCGGATCGTACTGGCCAGCAGCGGCGCGATGGACAGCACGGTCAGCTGCGGGAACAGCTTGTCGTCGCCGATCGGCAGCGTATTGGTGACGATCACCTCGCGGGCACCGCAGTCGGCCAGCCGCTGCGGGGCGGGATCGGACAGCACCCCGTGGGTCGCGGCGACCAGCACGTCACTTGCGCCGCCGTCGAGTAGCAGCTTGACCGCGCCGGCGATGGTGCCGCCGGTGTCGATCATGTCGTCGGTGATGATGCAGGTCTTGCCCTTGACGTCGCCGACGACCCGGTTGGACACCACCTGGTTGGGTACCAGCGGATCGCGGGTCTTGTGAATGAAGGCCAGCGGGATGCCCCCGAGCGAGTCGGCCCACTTCTCGGCCACCCGCACGCGGCCCGAGTCGGGGGAGACCACGACCATGTCGTGGCCGGAGTAGTTGCTCGACGATGTAGCCGCACAGCAGTGACTGGCCGCGCATGTGATCGACGGGTCCGTCGAAGAACCCCTGGATCTGGTCGGTGTGCAGGTCCACCGAGACGATGCGGTCGGCACCGGCGGTCTTGAGCAGGTCGGCGACCAGGCGTGCCGAGATGGGCTCGCGACCGCGGTGCTTCTTGTCCTGCCGGGCGTACGGGTAGAACGGCATGATCGCGGTGATGCGTTTGGCGCTGCCGCGCTTGAGCGCATCGATCATGATGAGCTGTTCCATCAGCCACTGATTGAGCGGATACGGGTGGCTCTGCAGAACGAATGCGTCGCAGCCGCGCACCGATTCGTCGAACCGGACGAAGATCTCGCCGTTGGCGAAGTCGCGCGCCGTCTGCGACGTGACGTGGACGTCGAGTTCCTTGGCGACCTGCTCGGCAAGCTCCGGGTGCGCCCGGCCCGAGAAAAGCATCAGATTCTTGCGGTTGTCGGTCCAGTCGTGACTCACAATTGCTCCGCCCTCGCCGGTCGGGGGATCAGTACGGGCCAATCGTACGTAGCCTTTCGGGTCGTGCGTTGCCGGGTTACCAGATCCCCAACGGAAGTTGTCGGATCAGTTCCCGTCGTCGCGTGCTTTTCGCGCCGCCTCGGCGGCCGCGCTGCCCGGGCGCTTGCGCTCCACCCAGCCGTCGATGTTGTGCTGCGCATTGTCGGACACCGCGAGCGCGCCGGGCGGAACGTCGTCGCGCACCACCGTGCCCGCACCGGTGTAGGCGCCGTCGCCGACGGTCACCGGGGCCACGAACATCGTGTCGGAACCCGTCCGCACGTGTGAGCCGATCTGCGTGCGGTGCTTGGTCTCACCGTCGTAGTTGACGAACACGCTGGCCGCGCCGATGTTGGAGTGCTCGCCGATGTCGGCGTCACCGACGTAGGTCAGGTGCGGGACCTTGGTGCCTGCACCGATGACCGAGTTCTTGGCCTCGACGAACGCGCCCAGCTTGGCGCCGGCGCCCAGCGCGGTCCCGGGCCGCAGGTAGGTGTAGGGCCCGACGTCGGCGTCCGGCCCGATTTCCGAGCGGGATCCGTGGGTGCGCACCACCGATGCCCCCTCGCCGACGGTGACGTCCTCGAGGGTGGTGTCCGGCCCGATCCTGCACCGGGCGCCGATGCGGGTGCCGCCCAGCAGTTGGGTCCCGGGGCGGATCACGGCGTCGTGGCCCACGGTGACCTCGACGTCGATCCACGTCGTGGCCGGGTCGATGATCGTCACCCCGGCGCGCTGATGGTCCGCGACGATGCGCCGGTTCAGTTCGGCGGCCAGCGCGGAGAGCTGGACACGGTCGTTGACGCCGACCACCAGGGCGCTGTCGTCGACATGCTTGGCGTGCACGGTCTGATGGTCGGAACGCAGGATCGCGATCACGTCGGTGAGGTACAGCTCGTGCTGGGCGTTGTCGGAGGACAGCCGATTCAGTGCCGAGCGCAGTGCGGCGATGTCGAAGGCGTAGACACCGGCATTGACTTCCTGAATCGCCTGCTGCGACGGAGTGGCGTCGGACTGTTCGACGATCGCGATGACCTCGCGGTCCTGCGTGCGCAGAATCCGGCCGTAGCCGTTCGGATCGGCCAGGGTGGTGGTCAGCACCGTCACCGCGGCCGGTTCGGCGCTGTGGGTGGCGATCAGATCCGCCAGCGTGTCGGCATCCAGCAGCGGGGCGTCCCCGGACGTGACGACGACGACGCCGTCGAAATCGTCCGGCAGCGTCGCGAGTCCGCATTGCGCGGCGTGGCCGGTGCCCAGCTGCTGCTCCTGCAGGGCCACGTCGATCGTCCGCCCCAGCTCGTCGGCCAGCTCGGCGATCGCCGGCTCGACCTCGGCGCGCTGCTGGCCCAGTACCACCACCAGGTGTTGCGGAGCCACCTTCGCGACCGCATGCAGAACGTGGGACAGCATGCTGCGGCCGGCGATTGGGTGCAGCACCTTCGGGATGTCCGACCGCATCCGGGTGCCGGTGCCGGCGGCGAGCACCAGCACCGCCGATTCGCCTCGTGAAGTCATCGAGCCCTCCTCATCGCTCCCAGCGTGTCATTGTCCTCGCGGTTACGGCAAAACAGGTGTGGCTTGCGGCATGTCGTGCTCGCCGTGACACGCCGCGGCTAGCATTCTCGTCGTGGGGGAGGTCGCCGACATCGAACTGGTCCACCCCTACCCGGTGGCCGAATTCGTCGACGCGGTGCTGGCCGAACTGCGCGCCGCGGGGCACGCCGACGCCCATTTCGAACCCACGGGATTCCTGGTTCGGTTCAACGGCGATCAACGGGTCTCGGTCGACCGGCTGTACCTCGAGCTGCAGCACATGCCCGCTGACACCCGCGCCGCCCACATCCGTGCCCGGCTGGATGCCGCACTGCGGCCGCTGCCCGTGAGCTGGCCCGAGGCTCAGCCGCTGCTGCGCTCGGTGCTGCGCCCGGCGAGTTACACCGCGGCGGTCACCGCCGACGTCAACCGGCCGTGGATCCGCCCGCTGTGGCCCTTCGTCCACGAACTGGCCGTCGTCGACACGGGCGACGCGCGTGCCGTCGTCACCCAGCGCGACACCGACAACTGGGGCGTGGGCGGCGAGCGGATGTTCGCCGTCGCCCGCAGCAACATCGCCGCGCGCTATCCACCCCAGCCGCAGCAGGAGCGGGTGGGCCACCTGCGCGGTGACGGCCACAGCTACTGCGACTCGGCCGCGCTGGTGCCGGGCTGGCTGAGTTCGTTCGCCACCGATTCCGGCCCGCGCCCGCTGGTGTTCTTCCCGGGCGACGAGGTACTGCTGGTGTGCACCGACGACCCGGCGGTGGCACCGGAGTTCTTCGCGGCCGCGGAGCGGCTGTACCGCCAGGCGGTGGTTCCGGTCTCGCCGCAGGGCTACACCATCGCCGGTGACACGATCGTGCCGCTGGACCGGGCCGGGCCGGCGCCGGTGCGGTCGCTGGCGGTGCGGGCCCGTTCGGTGCTGGCCGACGGCGAGTACCTGGCGCAGACCGAACGCCTGCAGCGCTTCTTCGCCGAGGGGGTGCTCGACGCGCAGGCCGGTTCGGTGCAGCTCATCGAGACCCCGCGGGGCTCCTGCACCATGACGGTGTGGGGCGAGGAGTCGTCGTGGTTGCTGCCGGAGACCGATTACGTGACGTTCCTGTCCGCGGCTCGATCCGACTACTTCACGGTGCCGTTCCCGGTGGTCGCCGACGTCGTCGGGCTGGTGCCGGATCCGGGGCTCGTCCCGGCCAGGTACGCGGTGGCGGGGTGGCCGGCTGACGATGTGATGGCCGTTCTGCGTGAGCATTCCGTGCCGTTGCCCGGCCTCTGAGCGGCAGAAGCTCCGTCGCCAGGACTCGAACCTGAACTATCTGAACCAAAATCAGAGGTGCTGCCGATTACACCACGACGGACTGCTGCGGCTGGCAAGTCTATACGCTGGTCTCCGTGCCGAGCCCTGACAACCCCGAGAGGGAGGTACGCCCGCCGCGGGCCCGCATGACCGGTAGTGAGCGCCGTCATCAGCTCATCGACATCGCCCGATCACTGTTCGCCGAGCGCGGTTACGACGCCACCTCCATCGAGGAGATCGCCCAGCGCGCCAACGTGTCCAAGCCCGTCGTCTACGAGCATTTCGGCGGCAAGGAGGGCCTGTACGCCGTCGTGGTCGACCGCGAGATGTCGGCACTGCTCGACGGCATCACGTCGTCGCTGACCAACAACCGCTCCCGGGTCCGGGTCGAGCGGGTCGCGCTGGCGCTGCTGACGTACGTCGAGGAACGCACCGACGGCTTTCGCATCATGATCCGCGACTCACCGGCCAGCATCAGTTCCGGAACGTATTCGAGCCTGCTCAACGACGCCGTCAGCCAGGTGGCGTCGATCCTGGCCGGTGATTTCGCCCGCCGCGGACTGGACCCCGATCTGGCCCCGCTGTACGCACAGGCGCTCGTCGGCTCGGTGTCGATGACCGCGCAGTGGTGGCTCGACACCCGCGAGCCCAAGAAAGAAGTGGTGGCCGCGCACCTGGTCAACCTGATGTGGAACGGCCTGACCCACCTCGAGGCCGACCCGCACCTGCAGGACGAGTGAGATCACCTGGCGCAGCAGTCGGCGAGAGCCATCGCACTAGAATCGGGTGCATCATGACCGCACCGGGGCACACCTCTGTCCAGACCCCGATCGCGGGTCTCGTCGAGTTGGCGTTGACCGCCCCGACATTCACCGATCTGACCGAGCGGGCCGGGCGCAGACCCGACGAGATGGCGATGGTCGGGCCCGGCCGGCGCGCGGGTGTTCGTCGCCGCCGCGCTCGCCCAGTCCGAACCGCTGCTGGTGGTCACCGCCACCGGGCGGGAGGCCGACGACCTGACCGCCGAACTGCGTGGGGTGTTCGGTGCGGCCGTGGCGCTGTTTCCGTCCTGGGAGACCCTGCCCCACGAGCGGCTCTCGCCCGGCGTCGACACCGTCGGGGCGCGGCTGATGCTGCTGCGCCGGCTGACGCATCCCGACGACGCCAGGCTCGGCCCACCCCTGCGGGTCGTGGTGACCACCGCGCGTTCGCTGCTTCAGCCGATGACCCCCGACGTGGCCAAGGTCGAGCCCGTGGTGCTGGGCATAGGTACCGAGATCGCGTTCGAGGAACTCATCGAGCGACTGGTCGAGTTGGCCTACACCCGGGTGGACATGGTGGGCAAACGCGGCGAGTTCGCGGTCCGCGGCGGCATTCTCGATGTGTTCGCGCCCACCGCCGAGCACCCGGTGCGCGTCGAGTTCTGGGGCGATGAGGTCACCGAGATGCGGATGTTCTCGGTCGCCGATCAGCGCTCCATCCCCGAGATCCCGGTCGACTCCCTGATCGCGGTGGCCTGCCGGGAGTTGCTGCTGACAGACGAGGTGCGGGCGCGGGCCGCGGCGCTGGCCGTCGCGACCCCCAAGGTCGAGGGCCACGTCACCGGGACGGTCGGCGACATGCTGGCCAAGCTCGCCGAGGGCATCCCGGTCGACGGAATGGAAGCACTGCTGCCGGTGCTGCGCCCCGACGACCTCGCGTTGCTGACCGATCAGTTGGCGCCGGGCACACCGGTGCTGGTGTGTGACCCCGAGAAGGTCCGCACCCGGGCCGCCGACCTGATCAAGACCGGCCGGGAGTTCCTCGACGCCACGTGGTCGGTGGCGGCGGTCGGCGGTGACGCCCCGATCGACATCGAGCAACTCGGCGGGTCAGGGTTCCGTGCGCTCGACGAGGTCCGCATGCAGGCGCGCACGGGCGGCCATCCGTGGTGGACGCTGAGCCAGTTGCCCGACGAGTCCGCGGTGGAACTCGACATCCGTCCGGCCCCGTCGACGCGGGGTTCACAGTCGGCCATCGATGAGATCTTCGCGATGCTGCGCGCCCATGTGGCCACGGGCGGGTATGCCGCGGTGGTGGCTGCCGGCACCGGCACCGCGCACCGCGTCGTCGAACAACTCGCCGAATCCGACACGCCGGCAACGATGTTGGAGCCGGGCGCGAAACCGGCCGCCGGCGTTGTCGGGGTGCTCCAGGGCCCGCTGCACGACGGCGCCGTCCTGCCCGGCGCGAACCTGGTCGTCATCACCGAATCCGACCTCACCGGTAACCGGGTGACCGCCACCGAGGGCAAACGCCTGGCGGCCAAGCGGCGCAACACCGTTGACCCGTTGGCACTGACCGCCGGCGACCTCGTGGTGCACGATCAGCACGGCATCGGCAAGTTCGTCGAGATGACCGAACGGACCGTGGGCGGCGCGCGCCGGGAATACCTGGTGCTGGAGTACGCGTCGGCGAGGAAGGGGGGCGGAGGATACACGGACAAGCTCTTCGTCCCGATGGACTCGCTGGACCAGTTGTCGCGTTACGTCGGCGGGCAGGCGCCCGGTCTGAGCCGGCTCGGCGGCAGCGACTGGACGAACACGAAAACCAAGGCGCGCAAGGCCGTTCGTGAAATCGCCACCGAACTCGTGGCGCTGTACGCCAAGCGGCAGGCGGCGCCGGGCTACGCGTTCGGACCGGACACCCCGTGGCAGGCCGAGGTGGAGGACGCGTTCGGCTTCACCGAGACCGTCGACCAGTTGACCGCCATCACCGAGGTCAAGGCCGACATGGAGAAGCCGGTGCCGATGGACCGGGTGATCTGCGGCGACGTCGGCTACGGCAAGACCGAGATCGGGGTACGGGCGGCGTTCAAGGCCGTGCAGGACGGTAAGCAGGTCGCGGTGCTGGTGCCGACGACGCTGCTCGCCGATCAGCACCTGCAGACGTTCAGCGAGCGGATGGCCGGGTTTCCGGTCACCGTGAAGGGGTTGTCCCGGTTCACCGACGCCACCGAGTCCAAGGCCGTCATGGCGGGGATGGCCGACGGGTCCGTCGACATCGTGATCGGCACCCACCGGCTGCTGCAGACCGCGGTGCGCTGGAAGGACCTCGGCCTGGTGATCGTCGACGAGGAGCAGCGCTTCGGCGTCGAGCACAAGGAACACATCAAGAGCCTGCGCACCCACGTCGACGTGTTGACGATGAGTGCCACCCCGATCCCGCGCACCCTGGAGATGAGCCTGGCCGGCATCCGCGAGATGTCGACCATCCTCACCCCGCCCGAGGAGCGCTACCCGGTGCTCACCTATGTCGGCCCGCACGACGACAAGCAGGTGGCCGCCGCGCTGCGCCGTGAACTGCTGCGCGACGGGCAGGCGTTCTACATTCACAACCGGGTGAGCTCCATCGACGCCGCCGCCGCCCGGGTGCGGCAGCTGGTGCCGGAGGCCCGCGTCGTGGTCGCGCACGGACAGATGCCCGAAGAGCAACTCGAACGCACCGTCGAGGGGTTCTGGAACCGCGAGTTCGACATCCTGGTGTGCACGACGATCGTCGAAACCGGGTTGGACATCTCGAACGCCAACACCCTGATCGTCGAGCGCGCCGACACGTTCGGTCTGTCCCAGCTGCACCAGTTGCGGGGCCGGGTGGGCCGCAGCCGGGAGCGCGGCTACGCGTACTTCCTGTATCCGCCCGAGATCCCGCTGACCGAGACGGCCTACGACCGGCTGGCCACCATCGCGCAGAACAACGAACTCGGCGCCGGGATGGCCGTGGCGATGAAGGACCTCGAAATCCGCGGCGCCGGCAATGTGCTGGGCGTCGAACAGTCCGGGCACGTCGCGGGTGTCGGCTTCGACCTCTATGTGCGGTTGGTCGGCGAGGCCGTTGAAGCATATCGCGCGGCCGCCGACGGTGACACCGTCACCAGCCCGCCGGAACCCAAGGACGTGCGGATCGACCTGCCGATCGACGCGCACCTGCCACCGGAGTACATCACCAGCGACCGGCTGCGGCTGGAGGGTTACCGCAGGCTGGCGGCCGCGGCCGACGATGACGCGGTGCGCGCGGTGGTCGAGGAACTGACCGACCGGTACGGCCCACCGCCCGAACCGGTGCGCCGCCTGGTGGCGGTTGCCCGGCTGCGGCAGTTGTGCCGCCGGTACGGCGTCACCGAGGTGTCGGCGACCGGGTCCGCCGGCCAGCCGTCCACGCTGCGGGTGTCGCCGCTGACGTTGCCGGATTCCGCCCAGATCCGGCTCAAGCGGATGTATCCCGCCGCGACATACCGGGCGACGACGGCTACCGTGCAGGTTCCGGTGCCGCGCACCGGCAACGGGATCGGCGCCCCGCGCATCCGCGACCTCGAACTGGCGCAGATGGTGGCGGATCTGGTGCTGGCGCTGGATGGCAGGCCGCAGGGTGAGGTTGATATAACGGCGGTGCCCGAGGCGGCCGGCGGCGGAGGCAACTCAGGAGGGGCGGGACGATGACGGTGATCCTGGTCGATCCCCGGCGCCCCACGCTGGTCCCGATCGAGGCGATCGAACTGCTCGGCGGCGACGTGCAGTACACCGAGGAGATGCCGGTGCGGGTGCCGTGGTCGCTGCCGACGGCCAGGCCGGTGTTCGTCGATGCGCAAGCGCCCGTGCTGCTGTCATCGGACCCCTACCATCCGGCCGTGCAGGCCCGCGTCGCCGCCGGTGAGCGGGTGATCACGGCGCCCACCGGTGCGCCCGGTGAGCGGATCGTCGACGCCGTCGCGATGATGGACCGGCTGCGCACCGCCGGGCCGTGGGAGAGCGAGCAGACCCACGACTCGCTGCGCCGATATCTGCTGGAGGAGACCTACGAACTGTTCGACGCGGTGCGCAGCGGCAACGCCAACGAGTTGCGTGACGAACTCGGAGATGTGTTGCTGCAGGTGCTTTTTCACGCGCGCATCGCCGAGGACGCGCCGGTCAATGCCTTCTCCATCGACGACGTCGCCGATGCGCTGGTGCGCAAGTTGGGCAATCGGGTGCCCGCAGTGCTTGCCGGAGAATCGATTTCGCTCGAGGAACAGCTGGCGCAGTGGGAGGAGCGCAAGGCTCTGGAAAAGGCAGTGAAGACACGTTCGTCGTCCATGGACGATGTCCCGACGGGCCAGCCCGCTCTCGCGCTGGCGCAGAAGGTCATCGACCGCGCCCGGCGGGCCGGCGTCCCCGCCGATCTGATTCCGGGTGGCATGCTGGCTGTCACGATCTCTGACGATATCGACGCCGAAAACGCGCTTCGCACAGTGGTTCTGGGGTTCATGGACGACGTCCGCGCCGCCGAGAAGTCGGTGGCCGCGGGCCGCCCTGACGCTCCGGATGAGCTCGGTGACACGCCGGCCGGCGCGGTCAGCGAGGGGCAGTGGCGCGCGGCGTGGCCGACCGAGGTACCCGACGAACTCACCGCCGACGAACTCGAGCCGGTCGACGACAACTGAAATGTCCGAGAAGATTTGCCATTTCGTCGATCTCGGCGGTAGCCCGACTCAACCGAACAGCGTCGAACCCCAGTAGGCGTCCTTGTCGCCCTCGCGCAGTCCGGGCGGAATCGCGAACACCGCGGAACCCGTGTGGGTGATGTACTCGTTGAGCAGATCCCGGCGCGACAGTTCGGTCTGCATCGGGATGAACTGCGTGACGGGGTTGCGGACGAACGCGATGAAGAACAGCCCGGCGTCAAGGTGCCCGAAACCGTCCGTGCCGTCGGTGAAGTTGTAGCCGCGGCGCAGGATCTCGATCCCGTTGTTCACATCCGGTGAGGCAAGTCGCACGTGGGCGAATTCGTCGATCGCCGGCTTGCCCTTGTCATTCTTCAGCTCGAAGTTCAGCTCGTCGAACTCGTCCTGAAGGCCCAAGGGCGCGCCGCCGCCCTTGTCTCGGCCGATCACGCGTTCCTGCTCCAGAAGTGTTGTGCGGTCCCATGATTCGATCCGCATCCGGATCCGGCGCGTCACCATGTAGCTGCCCCCGGTCAGCCAGTCCGGCCCGTCACCACCGGCCACCCACACCTGCTTGTTCAGGTTGTCGGTTTCCTCGGCCTTGATGTTGTTGGTTCCGTCCTTGAAGCCGAACAGGTTTCGCGGCGTGGCCTGTCCGCGGGTGGTCGACGAGGTACGGCCGAAGCCCAGCTGGGAATACCGCACCGCGGCGGTGCCGAAGGCCACCCGGGCCAGGTTGCGCACGGCATGCACGGCGACCTGAGGGTCGTTGGCACACGCCTGAATGCAGATGTCACCGCCGCAGCGGGCCGCGTCCATGGTCTCGTTGGGAAACTTCGGCAGATCCTTGAGCGGCTCCGGCCGCTGAGCGGCAATGCCGAAGCGATCCTTACCGTCCTTGAGGAACAGGCTCGGCCCGAACCCGATCGTCAGGGTCAGCTGGGAGGCCGGCAGGCCGAGTGCCTCGCCGGTATCCATCGGTGGCGCATAGGGATTCAGGCCGACAGCACCGTCTCTGAACGTCTCCTCGCCGCGCGTCATGCGCTCGGCCATGTGCGTCCATTCCTTCAGCAGATCCACCAGGTCGGCACGGCTGTCGGTGGTGACGTCGAAGGTCGCGAAGTGCATCCGGTCCTGCGCCTCGGTGATGATGCCGGCCTGGCGCTCACCCCGGAACGGCACGGGTGCCTGCAAATGGACGTGCGGATCGCTGGCCGCGGCCGCCCGGCCGGCCAGCGCACCGGCACCCGCGGCACCCGCAACGGCGACGCCCACCCCCGCCGCGCCGAGGAGTTTTCGGCGCGAGAAACCGGAGGTGGGCGAAACCGAAGGTTGTTCGTCTACTGGATCGTTGGAACGCGATGAATCACTGTGGGGCGATGACACCTTGCACCTGGCTTACTTCCTTGCTCAATGCGTCGATGGCGCGGGACAGCTCCTGGCGCTGCGGTTCGGTGACCTTGTCGTAGAGCACGAATCCGTCGCCCTGGCGGAGCTTCTGCAGCAGGGCCTCGACCTCGGTGAAGCGCTGATCGACACGCTTGCCCAGATCGGGGTTGCGCTCGTCGAGGATCGGGCGCACCGAGGCGACCGCGGTCTGCGAGCCCTGCACGTTGGCGTTGAAGTCCCACAGGTCGGTGTGGCTGAAGATGTCCTCTTCGCCGCTGATCTTGCTGGCCGACACCTCGTCGAGCAGTCCTTGGGCGCCACCGGCGATCTGGGTGGAGTCGATGGTGTAATCGGGCGCCTTCACGCCGGCGTCGAGTTCCTTCACGTCGGCCAACAACTGGTCGGCGATCGCGTTGGTGTCCGGCTGCAGGCCCTGCACCCACAGATCCTTCTCGAGGCGGTGGAAGCCGGTCCACTTCTGGCCGGCCTCCAGATCGGCCTCACGCAGGTCGATACGCGGGTCCAGATCGTCGGGGAACGACTCGGCGACCGGCTCGATGCGCTCGTAATAGGTGCGCGCGATCGGGAACTGCGCCTTGGCCGCGGCGATGTCGCCCCGCTTGACGGCGTCGACGAAGACCTGGGTGGCCGGGATCAGGGCGTCGGTCTGGCTGTTGACGTAGCGCTTGTAGTTGTCGGCGGCGTCCTTGAATTTGCCCTCGGTGTCGATCTGCACGGATTCGCCGCTGACCTTGAAGTCGCCGCGGATGCCGTCGCCGACCATGCCCGGCTTGCACGCCGTCTGGTAGGTGCCCGCCTCGGGGAGCTGCACGATGAGCTTGCGGTTCAGGCCGGGGGAGATGTTCTCGACCTCGCCCATCACCCGCTCGCCCTCGCCGTAGACGTAGAACTCGGTGACCTTGTTGCCGTTGTTGGTGATGACGAACGTGTTGGCGCCGGTGGTGCCCTCGGTGGACGACAGTTCGCATCCGGCGTCGGTGGCGGCGACGGTGACCTCGGCAGGCGCTGCGGCGGCGTTGTCGCCGGTGCCGGTCGTCGTCGTGGCCTCCTTCGCCGTGCAGCTGGTCAGGGCGACCCCGGCAAGCAGGGCGGCCGCAGCGGCGACAAACGGGACGGAACGGTTCACGTGGTTGACCTTTCGGTGTTTGCAGCGGATTCGGACTCTGCTGCCGGATCTGCGCTGTCGCTGGGGAGGTCGGCTCCCGTGGGGGGGCCCGATTTGTGCGCGCCGCGGACGGGACGCAGGAAGAACACGAGAACCACGACGAGGTAGGCCAGCCAGCAGACGAACTGCAGCACGGTCGGCGTCGGGGTGACGTTGAAGACGCCCTGGATGATCTCGCCGTACCAGGACGACCAGTTGAACCAGCCGGTGACGTCGAACGCGCGGTGCGCCAGCCCGGGCAGCCAGCCGACCGTCTGCAGCGCGCCGATGCCGTAGGACAGAATCCCGGCGGCCACCAGGATCAGGAAGACACCGGTGTACTTGAAGAACTTCGCCAGGTTGATCCGCACCGCTCCGGCGTACATCCCGTAGGCGATCAAACACGCCACCAGGACGCCGATGACCAGGCCGAGCAGCGGCCACATGGTGGACGCCTCGGCGTACCCGACCATGAACAGCGCGGTCTCGACGCCCTCTCGGCCGACGGCCAGGAACGCCAGCGTGAGCACCGCGACCCCACCGGTCTCCAGTGCGCGCGCCATATCGCCACGCAGTTCGCCGGACAGGCCGGCCGACGCCCTCTTCATCCAGAGCACCATCGTCGTGACGATCAAGACGGCGACGAGCGACGCGATCCCGGCGATCGCCTCGGCGGCCAGACCGCTGATGGTGTTCTCGCCGAGCTGGATCCCCAGGAACACCGCGACGGTCATGGCGATCGCCGCGCCGACGCCCAGCCAGACCCACTTGAGGGCGTCGCGGCGGTCCGACTTGACCAGGAAAGCCACCAGGATGGTGACGACGATCGCGGCCTCGAGGCCCTCTCGCAGGCCGATCAGAAAGCTGCCGAAAAGCTGTGACGAAACAGTGGGACCAGCGGCCAGGACCGAAATCGGCCAGTCCCCGACGACAGTCATCAATGTGTCCTTGCTACGAAGAGCGGCTGCCAGCATTGGCTAGCCAAAGCTAGGTGTGGCTCACCTTAGCAGCGAGCCGTTTGGCACGGTACACCTTCACCGCCACGCGGTCGGGAAGGCCCGGCACCGGAGAACCCGTGGGACGATGGTCGCGACCGGGAAGGGGTGTGGCGGGTTCTGTGGCGGTTCGTTGGCTGCACGCTGTCGGCGTCGTTGTCGCGACAGCCCTGCTCATGGCGTCGAGTTGCTCGTGGCAGTCGGGTGTCCCGATTCCCGAGGGGGTGCCGCCGCCGGCGGGCGATCCGGTTCCGGCCGTGGACACCTATGCCAAGGGCCGGCCGGCCGACCAGTTGCACGAGTGGGCCGCCGCGCGTGCGCCGGCCCTCGACATGTCGGTGACGGCCCTGGAGGCGTACGCGTATGCGGCCCGCGTCGCCGAGGTCGAGAACCCGAAATGTCATCTCGCCTGGACCACCTTGGCCGGCATCGGGATGGTGGAGAGCCATCACGGCACCTACCGGGGTGCGACGGTCCACCCGAACGGGGATGTGACGCCGCCGATCCGCGGGGTACGGCTCGACGGCACCGAAGGCAACCTGCACATTCCCGATACCGACAACGGCGACCTGGACGGCGACCCGCACATGGACCGCGCCATGGGGCCGATGCAGTTCATCCCGGAGACCTGGCGGCTGTACGGCGTCGACGCCAACAACGACGGCATCGTCAGTCCGGACAACATCGACGACGCCGCGCTGTCGGCGGCCGGATACCTGTGCTGGCGCGGTAAGGACCTGTCCAGGCCGCGGGGCTGGATGGACGCATTGCGGGCCTACAACCATTCCGACCAGTACGCGCGCTCGGTCCGGGACTGGGCCGCGGCATATGCAAACGGCCATCCGCTGTGAGCGGCCCGGTCACCCTCTAGGCTGAGCGTCAGCAGAACTCTGCTACCGCCCGAGCGAAGGAGAACGCAGTGCCCATCATCGAACAGGTCGGCGCCCGCGAGATCCTCGACTCCCGCGGTAATCCGACGATTGAGGTCGAGGTCGCCCTGATCGACGGCACGTTCGCACGTGCGGCGGTGCCGTCGGGTGCCTCCACCGGCGAGCACGAAGCGGTCGAACTCCGCGACGGTGGTGCCCGTTACGGCGGCAAGGGTGTCGAGAAGGCCGTCGAGGCCGTGCTCGACGAGATCGCACCTGCCGTGATCGGTATCTCCGCCGATGAACAGCGGGTTGTCGACCAGACCCTGCTGGATCTCGATGGGACGCCGGACAAGTCGCGGCTGGGCGCCAACGCCATCCTGGGTGTGTCGCTGGCGGTTGCGAAAGCCGCAGCCGATAGTGCCGCTTTGCCCCTCTTTCGCTACCTGGGCGGCCCCAACGCGCACATCCTCCCGGTGCCGATGATGAACATCGTCAACGGCGGCGCGCACGCCGACACCGGCGTCGACGTCCAGGAGTTCATGATCGCGCCGATCGGCGCGCCCTCCTTCAAGGAGGCGCTGCGCTGGGGTGCCGAGGTCTATCACTCGTTGAAGTCCGTGCTCAAGAAGCAGGGCTTGGCCACCGGTCTGGGCGACGAGGGCGGGTTCGCCCCCGACATCCCGGGCACCAAGGCGGCGCTGGACCTGATCAGCTCGGCGATCGAGGGCGCGGGGTTCAAGCTGGGCGCGGATATCGCGCTCGCCCTGGACGTCGCCGCAACCGAATTCCACACCGAGGGAACGGGTTACGCCTTCGAGAAGGAAACCCGCACGGCGGAGCAGATGACGGCGTTCTACGAGAGTCTGATCGGCGCCTACCCGCTGGTGTCCATCGAGGATCCGCTGTCCGAGGACGACTGGGACGGCTGGGTGGCGCTGACCGCCGCGATCGGCGACAAGGTGCAGATCGTCGGCGACGACCTGTTCGTCACCAACCCCGAGCGCCTCGAGGACGGCATCGAGAAGGGTGCCGCCAACGCGCTGCTGGTGAAGGTCAACCAGATCGGCACGCTGACCGAGACGCTCGACGCGGTTGCGCTGGCGCACGGCGCCGGCTACAAGACCATGATGAGCCACCGGTCCGGCGAGACCGAGGACACCACCATCGCCGATCTGGCGGTCGCGGTGGGCAGCGGCCAGATCAAGACCGGCGCCCCGGCGCGCAGCGAGCGAGTGGCGAAGTACAACCAGTTGCTGCGCATCGAGGAGGCGCTCGGCGACGCGGCCCGTTACGCGGGTGATCTGGCATTCCCGCGCTACGCGGTTTGACCTACGCCGGGTCGCCGGACCCGCCCGGTAGCCTTTAGCAACGATGTCTGACGCGAAGCGGCCCGACCCCAAGCGGCGGTCCCCGACCTCCCGGCCGGGTAAGCCCGGCGAAGCCAAGGGTCGTGCGCCTCGCGCCCAGCAACCCCCGGCCTCACCGGCCGCCGCGCGCCGCGAGCCTCGGCCGACGGAGACGCGGGACACCCGTGCGGAGATCTCGCCCAAGCCCGGGGCGCTCGTTCCGATCAAGCAGTCGCTCGCGGACTCCGCCGAACAGCAGTCCGAACAGCGGCTGGGGTTCACCGCGCGGCGTGCCGCCATCCTGGCCGCTGTGGTGTGCGTGCTGACCTTGACCATCGCCGGTCCGGTCCGGACGTACTTCGCACAGCGCACGGAGATGAACCAGCTGGCCGCCACCGAGGCCGCGTTGCGGGCCCAGATCGCCGACCTCGAGGGGCAGAAGGTCAAGCTGGGCGATCCGGTGTACATCGCCGCGCAGGCCCGGGAACGGCTGGGCTTCGTGATGCCCGGCGACATTCCCTACCAGGTGCAGCTGCCCCCGGGGGCGGTCGTATCCACCGGGCCCGGTGAGCAGCCGGCCAGCGCCGCGAGCAACGACCCGTGGTACACCGCGCTGTGGAAGACGATCGCCGATACCCCGCACGGACCGCCGCCGGTGCCGATTGCGCCGCCGCCCGCCGACCCGGGCGCACCGCCGCCTGCCGAGCCTCCCCCCGTGGGACCCGCTCCCGGTGGTTGATCCCGCCGACCTCGACGCGGTGGCACGGCAACTCGGCCGCGAGCCGCGTGGGGTACTCGCCATCGCCTACCGATGCCCCAACGGTGAGCCCGGTGTCGTCAAGACCGCACCCCGACTGCCCGACGGCACCCCGTTTCCGACGCTGTACTACCTGACGCATCCCGCGCTGACGGCCGCGGCCAGCCGACTGGAATCCTCGGGTCTGATGAAGGACATGACGGAACGTCTCGAACGCGATCCCGATCTCGCGGCGGCCTACCGTCGCGCGAACGACGACTATCTGGCCGAACGTGACGCGATCGAATCGCTGGGCACGACGTTCTCCGGCGGCGGCATGCCCGATCGGGTCAAATGCCTGCACGTGCTGATGGCCCATGCGCTGGCAAAAGGGCCGGGCGTGAACCCCTTCGGCGACGAAGCGCTGGCGATCCTGGCCGGTGAACCGGCGATGGCCGGGATTCTGGAGGACGACCGGTGGAAGGGGCACCACGAATGAATGCGAGGGTCGCGGCGATCGACTGCGGCACGAACTCGATCCGGTTGCTGATCGCCGACTTCGCCGACGGGCGGGTGACCGACGTCCATCGCGAAATGCGCATCGTGCGGCTGGGGCAGGGTGTCGACGCCACGGGCCGGTTTGCGGCCGAGGCGATCGCGCGTACCCGGGTGGCCCTGACCGACTACGCAGATCTGTTGCGGCGCTACGAGGTTCCCCGGGTGCGCATGGTCGCGACGTCGGCCACCCGCGACGCGGCCAACCGCGACGAGTTCTTCGCGATGACGGCCGAGGTGCTCGGCGCGGTCGTCCCGGGCGCGGTGGCCGAGGTGATCACCGGCCACGAGGAGGCCGAGCTGTCCTTCCTCGGTGCGGTCGCCGAATTGGATTCGGCCGCAGCGCCGTTCGTCGTCGTCGACCTCGGCGGGGGATCCACCGAGGTGGTGCTCGGCGACCGGCATGCCGAGGCCGCGTACTCCGCGGACATCGGCTGTGTGCGGCTCACCGAGCGGTGTCTGCACTCCGACCCGCCGACCGCCGAGGAGGTGCGCGCCGCGCGTGCGGTGGTGCGGGAACGGCTCGGCGAGGCGCTGCGGGTGGTGCCCGTCGAGCACGCACGGACCTGGGTCGGTGTCGCGGGCACGTTCACCACGATCGCGGCACTGGCCCAGCGGATGACGACCTACGACGCCGACGCCATCCACCTGTCCCGGGTCGAGCTTCACCGACCTGCTGCCGGTGTGCGACGAGCTGATCGCCATGACCCGCGAACAGCGGGCGGCGCTCGGCCCGATGCACGAGGGCCGCGTCGATGTGATCGGCGGCGGTGCGATCGTGGTCGAGGAGTTGGCGCGTGAACTGGGGGCCCGCGCCGGCATCGACACCCTGACCGTCAGCGAGCACGACATCCTCGACGGTGTCGCGCGCGCGCTCGCGGAGGGGGTCTGATCCATGCGTAGGACGGGCGCGATCTTTGCAACATTGGCCGCGATGGTCGGCCTGACCGTCGCGGCCGGGTACCCGGTCTACGTACGGCCGCAGATCGACACCCTGCGCAAGGCCGACGCGATACTGGTGCTTGGCGGGAGGTCTGCGGGCGCGCGCTATCGCTACGGACTCGATCTGGCGCGGCAGGGCTGGGCATCCAACCTTGTGCTGTCCAACCCGTACGGTGCCGAGGACCGGGGGACTGCGGCGCTGGTGACCAGGATGTGCCAGACGCCTGAGCCCGGGCTGAACATCGTGTGCTTCGTCCCGGAGCCGAGGACCACTCTGGGCGAGGGTGCGCAGTTGCGGCGGCTCGCCGACGAAAACCATTGGGAGAACGTCATTGTGGTGACGTTCGTCCCGCATATCTCCCGGGCCCGTTACATCATCGCCAAGTGCTTCGACGGCGAACTCATCATGGTCGCCAGTCCCACCCGCCTGGGGCCGGTGGGCTGGACGTGGATGTACGTCTACCAGACCGCCGGGTATATCAAGGCCGCTCTGCAGCCCGGCTGCTGACCGCCCACCCCCGAACGGCCCAAACGTACGTCTCAGCGCACCGTGACAGGTCGTCACTCCATTTCGGTCGGCAGCACTTCACCGCGCGCGCCGGTGGGGACCCGGGCGCCGGCCAGCGTCAGGGCCAAGATGACCATCGCCACGCCGAATCCGAAGTGCAGCCAGGTGTCGGCTCCGTTGACCGGCAATATGTTGGCCGGGCCGTCGGGTGCGGTCACCAGACCGTGGATCCACAGGCCGAGGAACACCACGCCCCCGCCCAGCAGATAGGTGCGGGACCGGGCATAGCTGCGTGCCAGCACGAGTCCGGCGATGCCCATCAGGACGTGAAACAGGTTGAGCACCACCGATACCTGGAAAACGCCGAACAACGCGGCGCCGGACTGATGGCCGGCCCATCGCATCGAGTCGATGTCGGTCGTGACACCGGGGATGAACCCGAGTATGCCCATGGCCAGCAGAACGGACCCGACGAGGATGGCGGCGCACTGGACCGCAAGGAGGGTGAAGCTCGGACGCTTCAGCCGGCTCGATTTCTGGGTTGTCATCGCCGCCTCCTCGCGCGCCGTAGTGACGACGTCGCTGACGGTCTGGATACCCGGGTGCCTGCGGCCCTAATCCACGGGCGGTATCCCGCGGCAGAAAAGAATCAGCCGGCGGCCTTGACCCGCCGGCTGAATGCTCGTGTTACAGCTTGACTCGGCAGCCGCTGCCGATGTTGTGGCAGTGATGGCCACCGTCGCACGCGTTGCAGTGACAGGTGCAACCGCCGGTGTGCTTGGAAACCACTGATACGCGCATTTGCAGATCATCTCCTTGGCGGAAATTCAGCTGGTATCAACTCATGACTACATCACCATAGTTCCGATCATCGTGAATTGCCAGGTTTGCCCGCTGTGCGCAGGCCGGACGAAAAGCGCTGGTGAAACGCCGACCGGGAGGGCAGTCAACGGGCGCTGAGCCGGTCGCGGTTCAGTTCAGTGTGGTGATCGGCGCGGCGCTGTTCGAGGACTCCGGCGGCCGTGCGCGATAGCCGTTGGGCTCCTTGTCGGCCGGTGCGCCCAGCGCCTCGATCGCCTTGGCGGTGTACACGCGGTAGCCGAAATCGGGTTTGTAGCCGTGGATCTCGGGGGTGTCCAGACCGCGGATGAACGACAGAATCTCCCGGCTGAACAGCTGGCCCGGAACGAGCACCGGAAATCCCGGCGGATAGGGGGTGACAAAAGTGGCGGAGACGACGTCGGAGCCGGCGTCGAGCGCGGCGTCGATCTCCTCGTCGGTCAGGTACTCGCAGTTGCTGTCGGTGTAGGACAGGTAGAACGCGCGGCGCACGTCGCCCTCGGGTGTGGGTTCGGAGCCGCTGAGGTCGCGGAAGGCCGGATGGAACCCGCTGAAGTCGGGCATGTGCGCGGACTTGGTCGTGAGGCGGTGCACGCGCGCTTCGAACCTTTCGTGCTCGCCCAGGCCCATCTCCGAGATCCGCTCGTCGAGTTCGCGGGCGATCTTGACCAGCACCTCCACCAGAAACGCCACCGAACTGCGGGTCGTGCCGATGTTCGTCATGAACAGCACCGTGTTGCGGGACGTCTTGTTGATCTGCACGCCGTAGCGGTCCATCAACTGCGCCCGTTTGAATTCGTCCCCGTCGAAGCCGGTCTTTCCGATCGACAGCGTGATGCGCGACGGATCGAGGACGAACTCGTCGACATCCCACACCTCCATCATCCGGTGGGTTCGCAGCGGTTGGTCGACGTGCGACGGCCGGTACTCCTCGGGAATCAGGTCCGAGGTGCGCAGGCACCTGACGTAACGGCTGAGCAGGGGATTGTTGTCGATGGCGTCGCGCAGTTGCATCGCGTTCTCGATCTGGCGCTGCACCAATTCGACACCCTCCAGGGCAACCTGCCGACGGCCCAAGTCCAGCGAAGCCAGGATCTGGTAGTTGGGTGACGTCGACGTGTGTGCCATGTAGGCCTCGTGGAACGGTTCGGCCACCTTCTGGTCGAAGTCCTGGTCGAAGACGTGGATCATCGATCCCTGTCGCAGTGCCGTCAGCGTCTTGTGTGTCGACTGGGTGGCATAGACCCGGACCCGCGCCCGGGCGGGGTCGGGAGTCAGCCGGCGCGACAGCAGCTCGTCGTCGGTCAGCCCGTCTTGGGTGTCGGCGGCCCATTGCGCTTCGTACTCTCGCGCATAGTCCTTGTCCTGCAGCTTCTCTCGCAGCTTGCGTGCGGATGCCATGGCCGTGCGGGTGCGGTAGACGGGATGGAACCGGGCGAACGCGAACCACGCCTCATCCCACAGGAAGACGAGGTCGGGCTTGATGGCCAGGCATTCCTCCATGACGCGCTGGGTGTCGTACACGATGCCGTCGAAAGTGCAATTGGTCAGCGAGATCATCTTGACCCGGTCGAGCTTGCCGATCCGCCTGAGTGCCAACAGCTTTGACTTGATCTCCCGGAGTGGCACCGCCCCGTACATGGAGTACTCGGTCAGCGGGTAGGCCTCGAGATAGGTCACCTGGGCGCCGGCCATCATCATGCCGTAGTGGTGCGACTGATGGCAGTTGCGGTCCAGCAGGACGATGTCGCCGGGGGCGACGAGCGACTGTGTCACGATCTTGTTGGCCGTCGACGTGCCGTTGGTGACGAAGTAGCTGTGCCGGCTGCCGTAGGTTTCGGCGGCAAGCTGCTGTGCTTCCCGCAGCGGACCGGTTGGGTCGAGCAGTGAATCCAGGCCCCCGCATGTCGCGGACGTCTCCGCCATGAACACGTCCAGGCCGTAGAAACTCAGCATGTCTTTTATCCAGTGCGAGTTGACGATTGACTTGCCCTGGGAGATCGGCAGCGCGTGGAAGACGCCGGTCGGCCGGCGACTGTACTGCTTGAGAGCGCTGAAAAACGGTGTGCGGTAGCGGGCGGCCACCCCCGCGAGGATGGACAGGTGCAGCTCCAGGAATCCCTCCCGCGCGTGGAAGACGCGCCGGAAGTACTGGCCGACCCGGCCCGCGATGGTCTCGACCTCGATCTCGGTCATCAGATACAGGTCGAGTTCGGGTCGCAGTTCGGTCAGTGTGATCGCCAGATTCTCGGCACGTTCGTCTGGTGAGTGGTGGTCCTTCAGCTCGTCGGATTCGGTGTGCCCGATGAACTCGTCGAAAGCCGAAAGGTCGCGGGTCGACCGGTGCGCGAAGCGACTTCGCACAACCACTGCCTGCAGGTTGACGTTGAGCCGTGCCGCGATCATCGCCTCGTCGCCGCTGGGTACCACCACCAGGTCGTAGACGAACTCGTCGTCGGGCCTGCGCCAGCTTCGTACCTCTTTGCGCAGCGCCCGTTCCTCGGCTTCGGTCATCGACTCGACGACGAGCACCTCGAAGTAGGGCCGTTCCTTGGTGACGGCGGGTTGCCGGAACGTGCGCGGATCGGCAGGGGGCAGAGCCTGTTCCTCGATATCGACCTGCTCGCCCTCACCGGTGCGGTACGACTCGGTTATCAAGGTGCGGTTGATCCCGGACACGGCCCGGAAGAATTTGTCGTAGCTCCCGGAGGTGAACAGTCGTTGCGCCTTCGCGAACTCCTCGGGGCCCGGGTAGGCCCAGTACAGTTCGACCCGGGCAAGCTTTGCCAGCAGGTCGTGGCACGTCCGCATGTATGCGTCTTTGAAATCTCCGGTGGTGGTCGGCTGGCACAGCCGGTCAGCGGCCTCCTCGAGGCGACACCAGGAATCGCTTCGCAGCTGCCAGACACTGTTGTACGCCTGCGTATTGTCCGCCACGCCGACCCCTTCCACCGCCGTCAGTGTTGTGACAAGCCTGTCACCAGACGGTCGTCGGCCAGGCGAGCGCAGTGCGTCGATCGAGTGACATCACGGCGGCCAGGCAGCAGTGCTATGCCTGAAAACGGTATCCCATGCCGGCTTCGGTCAGCAGGTGTTTGGGATGTGACGGGATCGGCCTCCAGTTTGCGGCGTAACTGCGCCAGGTACACCCGTAGGTAGTGGGTCTCCTTGGCGTATGCCGGGCCCCACACCTCCTTGAGCAGTTCCTCGCGCCCGACCAGTTTTCCGCGGTTGCGCACGAGCATCTCCAACATGCCCCACTCGGTGGGCGTCAGGTGTACCTCGGCGCCGTTGCGGGTCACTTTCTTGGCGGCGAGATCGACGGTGAACGACGATGTTTCGACGACGGGCTCGTCGGTGTCGGAAGCCGCCGCGGCTCGGCGCACCGCGGCGCGCAGCCTGGCCAGAAACTCGTCCATGCCGAACGGTTTGGTGACGTAGTCGTCGGCGCCGGCGTCGAGTGCCTCCACCTTGTCCGACGAATCGGTGCGCGCCGACAGCACGATCACCGGAGCCGACAGCCAGCCCCGCAAACCCGCCAGCACTTCGATACCGGACATGTCGGGCAGTCCGAGGTCGAGGATCACCACGTCGGGGCGGTGTTCGGCGGCCGCGTGCAATGCGGCTGCGCCGGTCGGCGCGGTGATCACCTCGTAGCCGCGCACCGACAGGTTGATGCGCAGGGCCCGCAGGATCTGTGGCTCATCGTCGATCACCAGCACCCGCGTCTTGGTCATGACGCCGGATCCTCCGTCGGTGCGGCCAGATCAACCACGACGGTCAGACCGCCGCCGGGTGTATCGGTGGCCGCGACGGTGCCGCCCATCGCCTCGACAAACCCGCGGGCCACCGAGAGGCCGAGGCCGACGCCGCTGCTGGTGTCGTGATCGCCGAGGCGCTGGAACGGCTCGAACATCCGGTCCGCGGCGCCGCGCGGAACACCGGGGCCCTCGTCGACCACATTGATCAGCACCCGGTCGCCGACCCGGCCGGCGTTCACCCGGACCACGCCGTCCGGCGCGTACCGCAGGGCGTTGTCGATCAGGTTGACCAGTACCCTCTCCAGCAGCCCCGGATCGGCCAGCGCGACGGCGTCGTCGACCTCCACCTTGACCCGATCGGGTCCGTTGCCACCGAATCCCATTGCAGCCCTGGGGATTCCGAGCAATGCGCGCGGCACCACCTCCTCCAGGTAGACCCGGCGGAGCTCGGGCCGTACCACGCCGGCGGCCAGCCGTGACGAGTCCAAGAGGTTGCCGACCAGGGCGGTGAGCTGGTCGACCGACTCTTCGACGGTGGCCAGCAGTTCGGAGGTGTCCTCGGGAGAGAAGCCGACATCGTCGCTGCGCAGACTGGACACGGCGGCTTTCGCGGCGGCCAGCGGCGTGCGCAGGTCGTGACTGACGGCCGACAGCAGCGAGCGGCGAAGTTCGTCGGCACGGGCGATCGCCTCGGCGCGGCCTGCCTCCTCGGTGAGCTCGCGTTGGCGGACCAGTCCGGCGGCCTGCTTGGCCACCGCGGTGAGCACCCGGCGGTCCCGGGCGGGCAGCTGTCGGCCGGCCAGCAGCAGCCAGAACTCGTCGTCACCGACCTCTATCGCGGTGTCCGCCGGGATCGACGTCGCGCACGGGTCCTGGCCGACGCAGGCAACGATTCCGCTTCTGCCGTCCGGCAGTTCGCGCAAGCAGGCTGACGGCGCGCTGCGAGTAGGTCTCCCGGACCCGCTCCAGCAGTGTGGTCAGATCGGCGCCGCGCAGGACCGACCCGGCGAACAAGGTGAGCAGCTCGGCTTCCTGGGATGCGCGCCGGGCCTCACGCGCGCGACTGGCCGCGCCGTCGACCAATGCAGCCACCGCGACCGCAACGGCGAGCAGCACCACGATGGTGATCGCGCTGTCGGGTTCGGCGATGGTGAAGGTGTGCCGGGGCTCGACGAGGAAGTAGTTGAGCAGCAGGCCGGAGAACACCGCCGAAAGTGCGGCCGGGGCCACCCCGCCGAGCAGGGCGACGATCAGCACTCCGACGAAGAACAGGGCGCTCTCGCCGCCGATGCCGAGGAACCTGTCGAGCACCAGCACGGTCAGCGCGCAGATCCCCGACGGCACTGCGACGGCGGCCAGCCACGAGGCGACGTGCCGTTGCCGGGGCGATGCCGCCGACAGCGACCAGCCGGACTTGGCTTCCTCGTGGGTGACCATGTGGACGTCGATGCGACCGGAGTGCTGCACGACGGTGGAGCCGATGCCCTCGTCGAAAATGCGTGCCCACCGGGACCGCCGTGAGATGCCGATCACCAACTGCGTCGCGTTCATCTCGCGAGCGAAATCCATCAGCGCTGAGGGTATATCGTCGCCGACCACGGTGTGCAGGGTGGCGCCGAGGCCGACGGCGAGTTCGCGGATCGCGCCCATCTGCGGTGCGGCCACCCCCGTCAGTCCGTCGCCGCGCACCACGTGCACGACCATCAGTTCGGCGCTGGACTTCGACGCGATGCGAAACGCTCTGCGCACCAGCGTCTCCGACTCGGCGCCTCCGGTGACGGCGACCACGACCCGTTCGCGGGCCTCCCAGGTATCGCTGATGTGGTGGTCGGCCCGGTACTTGGCCAGCGCGGCGTCGACCTGGTCGGCCAGCCACAGCAGCGCGAGTTCGCGCAGCGCGGTCAGGTTGCCCGGTCGGAAGTAGTTGGACAGCGCGGCGTCGATGCGCTCGGGTGCGTAGACGTTGCCGTGGGACAGCCTGCGCCGCAACGCCTCCGGGGTGATGTCCACCAATTCGATCTGGTCTGCGGCCCGCACCACTTCATCGGGCACCTTCTCCTGCTGCTCGATGCCGGTGATTCCGGTGACCACGTCGTTGAGGCTTTCCAGGTGCTGGACGTTGACCGTCGTGATCACCGTGATACCCGCGTCGAGCAGTTCCTCGACGTCCTGCCACCGCTTCGGGTTCGTGCTGCCGGGGGTGTTGGTGTGGGCCAGTTCGTCTACCAGGACCACCTCGGGACGGCGGGCCAGCACAGCGGGCACGTCGAGTTCCGGGAACTCCCCGCCGCGGTAGGAGATGTACCGGGGCAGGATGATCTCGATGCCTTCGAGGAGCTCGGCGGTCTTCTTGCGACCGTGGGTCTCCACCACCGCGGCCACCAGATCGGTTCCGCGTTCGAGTCGGCGGTGCGCCTCGCCGAGCATGGCGAACGTCTTGCCGACTCCGGGCGCGGCACCGAGGTAGATACGCAACTCACCCCGCTTGGGTTTGGGCGTTGCGTTTTCAGGTGTCGGCACCGGCAGGGGCAGCGGGTCCCCGGCGTTGCTCACCTCACCATCATCCACCGGTCGATCAGCTCTTGATCGGGTACTTCTGATCCAGATCCAGGTTCACCTCGAGCACGTTGACCCGCGGTTCGCCGAGGAAGCCGAGCGTGCGACTGCTGGTGTTGGCGGCGACGACCTGGCGAATCTGGTCCGCGCTGACGCCGCGCGCCTTGGCCACGCGTGCGGTCTGCAGGTCCGCGTAGCCGATCGAGATGTCCGGGTCGAGCCCACTGCCGCTGGCGGTGACGGCGTCGGCCGGTACCGCGGGCTGGGCTTGGGCGGCCCCGCGGATCGGCACGATCTGGCCGATGGAGTAGCCCTCGCCGAACGTGGCGCACTCCACCCGGACCCCTTCATAGGCGTCCAGGAACGGCCGCTCGGTGGTGGTACACGGCTCATTGACGCTGACCACCCGGGTCGGGTGCACCACGTTGCCCCGGGAGTCTCGCGGTCCGATCACCGACAGCACCGCACCGACGCCGTCGCCCGTGCAGAACGGCCGCGCCCCGGATATCCCCTCGAGGTCACCGATCGCCTTGCTGCGCGAGCACACCAGGGTCAGCAGGCTGGCCTTGTATCCGTTGGAGTCCTTGGGCAACGACGGATCACCGGGGGTGTCGACGATGCTCTCCGGGCCGAGGTTGGACGCGCTGGTGGCCATCGGGTCGTAGCCGTTTCCAGCGGCCGACGGACGGTTCTGGAAGTACTTCGGTATCGCGTTGCCGTCGGAGTCGGTGAACCCCTGGCCGATGAGCGCACTGCCGACCGGCTTTCCGTCGACCGTCACGATCGATCCCTCCGCCTTGTCCCGCAGGCCGGGAACCTGGGCTATCGCCCACACCACGAGGGGGTAGGCGATTCCGGTGATCACGGTGAGCACCAGCAGCGCACGCACAGCGGCCCAGTGCAGTCGAATCAGGTTGGAGAACTTCATGTCAGGACATCCCGGGGAAGAGTTGGACTACCAGGTCGATGAGCTTGATACCGATGAACGGGGCGATGATGCCACCGAGGCCGTAGACGATAGAGGTTGCGAGACAGCAGCTTTGAGGCGCTGCTCGGTGTATAGCGGACACCGCGCAGTGACAGCGGGATCAGCGCGACGATGACCAGCGCGTTGAAGATGACCGCCGACAGGATCGCCGACTGCGGACTGTGCAGTCGCATGACGTTCAGCAGGTCCAGTCCGGGGAACAAAGCCACGAACATCGCCGGGATGATCGCGAAGTACTTCGCGATGTCGTTGGCGATGGAGAACGTCGTCAGCGCGCCACGGGTGATCAGCAATTGCTTTCCGATCTCCACGATTTCGATGAGCTTGGTCGGATCCGAGTCGAGGTCGACCATGTTGCCGGCCTCCTTGGCCGCCGACGTGCCGGTGTTCATGGCGACCCCGACGTCGGCCTGCGCCAGTGCGGGGGCGTCGTTGGTGCCGTCACCGGTCATCGCGACCAGCTTGCCGCCCTCCTGCTCACGCTTGATCAGTGCCAGTTTGTCCTCCGGCGTGGCCTCGGCGAGGAAGTCGTCGACACCCGCTTCGTCGGCAATGGCCTTGGCGGTCAACGGGTTGTCGCCGGTGATCATCACCGTGCGGATGCCCATCTTGCGCATCTCGTCGAACCGCTCCCGCATACCCTGCTTGACGACGTCCTTGAGGTGGATGACGCCCAGCACGGAGGCCTTACCGTCGACGATGTGGCCCACGACCAGCGGGGTGCCGCCTGCGGCGGAGATGCCGTCGACGATGTCGCCGAGGTCGTTCGGCACCGTGCCACCTTCGCTGCGCACCCAGTCGGCCACCGAACTCGCCGCGCCCTTGCGCAATGACTGGCCGTCGGCGAGGTCGACTCCCGACATCCGGGTTGTCGCAGTGAATTCCACCCAGTGCGCTCCTGCCAGCTCGCCCGGGGTGCGTGCGCGCAAGCCGAAGGCTGTCTTGGCGTAGACGACGATGGAACGACCCTCTGGGGTCTCGTCGGCGAGGCTGGACAGCTGCGCGGCGTCAGCGAGCTGCTCGGCGGTCACACCCGGCGATCGGCACGAAATCCGACGCCTGCCGGTTGCCCAGGGTGATGGTTCCGGTCTTGTCGAGCAACAGCGTGTTGACGTCACCCGCGGCCTCGACCGCTCGGCCCGACATGGCCAACACATTGCGCTGCACAAGCCGGTCCATGCCGGCGATACCGATCGCCGAGAGCAGCGCGCCGATCGTCGTGGGGATCAGGCAGACCAGCAGCGCAACCATCACGATGCCGGTGACGCCGCCGCCGTCGAGCGCCTGGGTATCCGGGACGCCGGGGTTGTTGGCCTTGGAGAAGATGGCGAGCGGCTGCAGCGTCGCCACCGCGAACACGAAGATGATGGTCAGCGCGGCCAGCAGGATGTTCAACGCGATCTCGTTCGGCGTCTTCTGCCGGTTGGCGCCTTCGACGAGCGCGATCATCCGATCGATGAAGCTCTCGCCGGGCTTCTGGGTGATCTTCACGACGATGCGGTCCGACAGCACGGTGGTGCCGCCGGTCACCGCCGATCGGTCACCGCCGGACTCTCGGATCACCGGGGCGGACTCGCCGGTGATGGCCGATTCGTCCACCGAGGCAATGCCTTCCACGACGTCGCCGTCACCCGGTATGACCTGCCCGGCCTCGACGACCACGATCTCGCCCTGCTGCAGGAGTGCCGCGGCCACTTCCTCCTCGTGCCCGGGGACTCCGGGTGCCCAGTCGATCAGGCGACGGGCCACGGTGTCTGACTTCGTCTTGCGCAGGGTCTCGGCCTGGGCCTTGCCACGACCTTCGGCGACGGCCTCGGCGAGGTTGGCGAAGACGACGGTGAGCCACAGCCAGAACACGATGAGCCAGGCGAACCAGGTCGAATTCAGTATCGCCAGCACCGTCGACCACACGGCACCGACCTCGACGATGAACATCACCGGATTGCGCCACAGCGTACGGGGATTCAGCTTGCGCAGCGCGTCGGGAAGCGACTTCCAGAGCATCTTCGGGTCGAGAAGTCCGCCCTGGACACGCCCCTTGCCGGGGTCGCCGGGTGCGTGTTGGACGTCTCTGGATTCGATTGTGGCAGCTTGCATTCTAGTGAATTCCTTCAGCGAGAGGCCCGAGCGCGAGCACGGGTAGGAACGTGAGTGCGACGAGGATGACGGTCACGCCGGCCACCATGCCGACGAACTGCGGTCGGTGCGTGGGCAGCGTGCCGATCGACTCCGGGGTGGTGCCCTGCCTGGCCAGCGAGCCGGCCAGGGCCAGCACCAGGATCATCGGCAGGAATCGTCCGAACACCATGGCGAAGCCGAGTGCGGTGTTGTACCAGACGGTGTTCACGGTGATTCCGGCGAAGGCCGACCCGTTGTTGTTCGCCGCAGAAGTGAACGCGTACAACACCTCCGACAGGCCGTGCGGGCCGGTGTTGAGCATGCCGGCACGCTGGCCCGGCAGCGCCATCGCGATGGCAGTGCCCGTCAGCACGATCAGCGGTGTAACCAGGAAATAGCTTGCGGCGAGCTTGATCTCGCGGGGGGTGATCTTCTTGCCCAGGTACTCAGGAGTACGTCCCACCATCAGACCGGCGACGAACACCGTCATCACAGCGAGGATGAGCATGCCGTAGAGGCCGGAGCCGGTGCCGCCGGGCGCGACCTCACCGAGTTGCATGTTGAACAGCGTCATCATGCCGCCCAGGCTCGTGTACGAGTCGTGGAACGAGTCCACGGCGCCGGTGGATGTCAGCGTCGTCGCATCCGCGAACACGGCCGAGTTGGCAACGCCGAAGCGCTGTTCGACGCCCTCCATCGCTGCACCGACGGCAGACGGAACGGTACCGTGGTGTTGTAGCTGGAAGAACATCATCAGACTGACGCTGATCCCGGCGAGCACGCCCATGACGGCGACGATGGCGTAGCCCTGCTTCGTGTTGCCCACCATGCGCCCAAAGGTCCGGGGCAGCGAGAAGCTGATCACCAACAGCAGGAAGATCTCGAACCAGTTGGTCCAGGTGGTCGGATTCTCGAACGGGTGCGCCGAGTTGGCGTTGTAGAAGCCGCCGCCGTTGGTGCCGAGTTCCTTGATGGCTTCCTGGCTGGCGACGGGTCCACCGGTGATGGTCTGCTGGCCGCCGGCCAGCGTGTTCACGATCTGGTCGTGCAGGTGGAAGTTCTGGATGGCACCGCCGGCGATCAGGATGATCGCCGCGACCAGCGAGATCGGCAGCAGGATGCGGATGGTGCCACGCACCAGGTCCACCCAGAAGTTGCCCAGTTCACCGGTGCGCCGGCGTACGAAGCCGCGGACCAGGGCCACCGCAACCGCCATGCCGACGGCGGCGGAGACGAAGTTCTGTACCGCGAGCCCGGCCATCTGCACGAGATGGCCCTGGGTGGATTCACCCGAGTAGGCCTGCCAGTTGGTGTTGGTGACGAAGCTGACGGCGGTGTTCCACGCCAGTGCCGGCGTCATCGCGCGTCGCCGGGTCATGCAGGTGCAGCGGCAGCTTGCCCTGCACCAGCTGGAAGACGAACAGGAACAGGATGCTGACCGCGGAGAACGCAAGCACGCTGCGCGCGTACGCCCCCCAGGTCTGTTCGGATTTCGGGTCGGCGCCGATCGCGCGATAGATCACGCGTTCTGCCCGCGAGTCCTTCGTGCCGGTGTAGACGCGGTACATGTAGTCACCAAACGGCACGTGGACAGCCGCAAGCGCCAAGATGAGCAGTGCGAGGAAGATGATCCCCGCCGTCGTGGTACTCACTAGAACCTTTCGGGAAAGAGCAGAGCGGCAACGAGGAACAGCGCGGTTGCAACGGCCAGGACCAAGCCGACCGTGTTTGCGAAGCTCACAGTCGCTCAACCAACTTCTGCGCCAGGCCGAGCAACGCGAATATCGCGATGGTCAGCACGACGTACGCCAGGACAGCCATCAGGTACTCCGTTCAGTTTCTGCGGCAATCAACGAAATCTAGGTCTGGAAAATGGGCATCGGCCGGGCGTTGACGCTTTCTTGACGAAGGTGACCGCCGCCTTTACGGACTCCTTGCGCGCACGGCCCTCTGTGTTCTCCCAGTCCTGGCCGCGCAACGGTATTTGCGACTTCTTTACATCGAAAGCGGTTCCTCGGCCGCCATACCGAGCGGTTAGATCGAAAGGTGGTGCAACGACTGGACCCAACGCGACCGACGGTGCCCCTCCGGGCACGGTTCGGGCGGCGGTGACATCGTGGCGTTTGTGGCCGGGCCACTCAAGCGGCTGCTGATCGGTCCGGCTCTGCGGAGTGAGGCTCAGTCTGCGCAGCTGCTGCCGAAGTGGCTCGCGCTGCCGGTGTTCTCGTCGGACACGATTTCCTCGGTGGCGTATGCCACGGAGCAGATCCTGCTGGTGGCCGGGCTGGGTGGGGCGGCGTACCTGTGGCTGGCGTCCCCGGTCGCAGCGGCTGTCGCCGTGTTGTTGGCGATCGTGGTGTTGTCCTATCGGCAAATCTGCCACGCCTACCCGAATGGCGGCGGTGCGTTTGCCGTCAGCCAGGACAACCTGGGGGAGAAGTCCGCGCTCACCGCCGCGGCCGCGCTGATGGTCGATTATGTGATGACCGTCGCGGTGTCGGTGGTGGCCGGCGTGCTGGCAATCACCTCGAAATTCCCGAGCCTGCAGCCACACGCCGCGGAGTTGTCCGTCGCGGTGGTGGCGGTGCTGGCGGTCGTCAACCTGCGCGGTCTCAAGCAGAGCGGGAAGGCGTTCGCGCTACCCACCTATGCGTTCATCGTGTTGGTCTTCCTCCTACTGGCCACCGCCGCCTATGAGGCGATGGTTGGTGGAGGGCTTCCCCTGGCATCGGGGGCGGGAGAGCACCTTTCGGCCAGCCAACCGGTCGGCGGGTATCTGACCGTGATCCTGGCGTTGCGTGCGTTCGCTTCGGGCGCCACCGCGCTGACCGGCGTGGAGGCGATCAGTAACGCGGTGCCCGCGTTCCGGAAACCCAAGTCGCGCAACGCCGCCCTGACGTTGTTGATCATCGGCGGGTTGGCGATCGTCATGTTCGCCGGCATCACCATCCTCGCCGAACGGATGAAGGCCCGCGCGTACCCGGATGGGTTCCCGTCGGTAATCAGCCAGCTCGGTGCCGGGGTCTGGGGCTCGCACTCGCTGCTGTTTCTGGTTTTCCAGCTGGCCACCGCGGGAATACTCATCCTCGCCGCGCACACCGCGTTCAACGGGTTCCCGGTGCTCGCCTCGGTTCTGGCGCAGAACCGGTATCTGCCCCGCCAGCTCCATCGCCGTGGCGACCGGCTTGTCTACAGTAACGGGATCCTGTTGCTCGCCGGCTTCGCGATCGCGTTGATCTTCGTGTTCAACGCCAACATCGACAAACTGATCCAGCTCTACATCATCGGCGTCTTCACGTCGTTCACGTTCGGTCAGGCCGGCATGGTGCGGCACTGGCAACGGCTGATCGCGGACACCGACCCCGGCACCGCAGAGCGGCGTCGCTACCGCTTGGCGCTGGCGCTCAACGCCATCGGTGCCGTGGCCACCGGCGTCGTGGTCGTCGTCGTCATTCGCTACCGATTCCTTGACGGTGCTTATCTCGTGATCATCGCGATGGCGGTGTTGTTCGCGCTGATGAAGGGGATCCGTGCGCACTACCGCAGGGTCAGCGAAGAACTCGCGCTCAGCGCCGACGACGGAGTGGTGCGTCCCAGCAACAACCATGCGGTGGTGCTGGTCTCCAGCCTGAACCGGGCCACCCTGCGCGCCCTCGGCTACGCCAAAGCGACACGGCCGGCCCAGCTGATCGCCCTGACGGTCAATCTCGACGACGCCGATACCCGGGCGCTGCAGGACGAATGGGACCGCCATGACATCGACATCCCCCTCACCGTGATCGCCTCGCCTTACCGCGAGATCACCCGCCCGATTCTCGGCTACATACGACGCATCGGACGGCAGTCGCCGCGTGATGTGATCACCGTGTTCATCCCCGAATACGTTGTGGGGCACTGGTGGGAACAGTTGCTGCACAACCAGAGTTCGTTGCGCCTCAAAACCCGGCTGCTCTTCCAGCCCGCGGTCATCGTCGCGAGCGTCCCGTACCAGCTACGGTCTTCCCACCGTGACGAGACCGCCGAGGCGATCACCCCCTCTGCCTGACAGGGCGTTTGGCCCTCCGTCAATGGTCACGGCAGCGGGACTCAGACAGGCGTGTCGACGGCGCGGGATCCGGCTGTTATGGGTTTCCGGTCGGTCCTCACAACCGGCCAGCTGAGCGGTCGGACGGCATGAATGCGCAAAAATGTTGTCCTCAAACGCAAAGAAACCGTCTAGATCGATGACCGCCGGTGCCGATGCCAGTACACCGGTATATGTGAACGAGAACAACATTCGCCACGGCTGGCTGCAGAGAGGCTGGTTACGGCTTCTCGACGGTGAGGCCGTGTGGGGGGCAATGGACATTCGACCGGAACGATTCGGTACAACGCGATACACCCTGCTCTGTATCCGCCGGGAATCAGTGAAGGCGAGCGGCGCCGGATTCGAGTGTGGCGGGGTTGGCCAGTGTGGGGCACGCTGCTGTTGGTCGTGTCCGCGATCTGTTTGTCGCAGGCGATGAATCCTATGGTGGCGCTGGCGGTTTCGGTCGCCGCATATCTCGGCACAGGTGTCGCAACGTTTACGATGGCCGGCCTCCAGCGCACCCAGGTCCGCACGATGCGCGTGACCGCATGGGCGGGTTACCACGATCCCGTCTCAACCGAGCTTTGCCAGCAGCTGCGAGAGCTCGCTGCCACCCTCTTGGACGCCGACGACAGCGTCGGCTCGGGCAGATATCTCCGATT
>CAVZZD010000021.1:0-41277 GCA_963779655.1 uncultured Actinomycetota bacterium
GGTCCAGCACCTGCGGCTGCAGGTGCGGTCCTTGGGGGCGGTTTCTTCCAGTACTTGCGTTCGTGATGGGTCAGCAGGTCGTGTTCCGGCGCGACGCCGCTGGTGGGCCTGCCCGCGCGAGTTGTCGTGGGTGCGCGGCAGGTCAGGGTCCAGCAACCGCAGCAGCGCGACCAGTTGCAGGGTCAGCGGGTTGCCGTAGCGGGCCCGGTGCAGATCGGGCGGCGCGGTGACGCGTTCGGCGTGGGCCGTCCAATCCACGGCGGCTTCGGTCGGCGTCAGGCGGGCCAGCTCGGCGGCGAAACCGCGGACCGCGACGCGAAAGGCGTGGTCACGGTCCGCGACCGTGTCGTCGAGGGTCGGCAACTTCAGCGTCGCCCACCGGCCCCCAGCAGCCCAGGTCGCGGGCCAGCCCGGTCCCACCAGTCCCCCGCCGAGCGGGCCAGCAGCAACAGCCGCACCTGGGTGCCGTCGCCGGCGTCGAGCCGGCCCAGCAGGTCGGTGAGCTCCCGGTGCGGGTCTCGGCGTAGTCGATCACCGCCAGCACCGGCGCCGCGCTGTCGGCGAGCCGCTCCAGGGGCAGGGCCGCTGCGGCGAGGGTCTGTCGGAAACGCCGCCACCCGGATCGTCGACCATCCGACCCGGCAGCGGCGCGACCGTTCATCCAGGACCAGTCGTCCGGGCCAGGCGGGTCTTGCCGCGCCCACCCGCGCCGACGATCAACCGCACCGACCACCCCGCATTATCGGCCCGTCCCCGGTGCACCATGTCGGTCAGCTCGGTCACCACTCGGTCGCGGCCGTGGAATCGACCGCCTCGTAGTCGGCGCGCAAAAGCATCGACAGGGAGACACGCGGTCGCCGCGGCGCCGCGCCGCACCCGGATCTCGCGGCCCGGGGTGAGCAACAGCGCGACAGCTCCACCGAATCGACCTCTCGGGAACCGGTGGGCGTAAGGATTCTTCGGACAGCGTCCTCGGCGAGGATCCGGTAGGCGGGAACGCGGTCAGTCGCCGATGCCCGAATCCCTCGGCGTCGACCACCAGCACCGCGGTCAACAATCCCTCGCAAAACACCCCGGCCCCAGAGGCACCCGACCACGGCGACAGATGCGGATCATCCGGGTCGCCGACCGGGGGCGCGGAGGTCACCGTGATGTCGTGGCGCCCCCTCACCGCCCCGGTGCCGGGGTTGATCGTGCCGCTGATCTGGTCGGATTCGCGGGTGCCGTCCGGATCCCGCAACACCCGCGGAAACCCGGTGGCCTCGCACGCCACCCCCGCGGAGCGGCCGGTCAACCGTCCCAACCGCACCGGACCACCACCGGGGGCCGCCCGGCCGGGTCGTCGATCTCCAGCAGCGCCGCGTCCATTCCGCCGGGCTGTCGCCCGGCAGGAACCGGTCCGGCCACACCACCCGCGCCGTCGCGCGGTTCAGCCGAGTCGAGCCCGGCCCGCCGCCACCCCGGCCAACGGTGCACCGGTGCAGGTCGTCGAACACCACATGCGCGGCCGTGAGCGCCAGCCGCGGCGCGATCAGCGCGCCCGAGCCCACCGACGTGCTCACCCCGCCGGCCAGATCGGCCCGCACCAGAGCACACGCTCGCCACGGAACAGCCCGGCCACCCCGACGCCACCAATCCCACGCCCA
Source organism: uncultured Actinomycetota bacterium (assembly GCA_963779655.1). Taxonomy (GTDB): domain Bacteria; phylum Actinomycetota; class Actinomycetes; order Mycobacteriales; family Mycobacteriaceae; genus Mycobacterium. Next base: position 1,647 of record CAVZZD010000021.1, read on the forward strand.
GATCTCAGGCTGAGCGGGTTCGACGTCGCCGCGCGGGACCGCAGACGGGCTCGAATGTCCGGCTGCGGTCGCTTTCGTTCCTCGTCGGCAAACCCGCAGGGGTCCGCCGGCGGCGTCCAGCGGGGTCAGCTGCATCGTGACCTTCTGCGTCGACTCCCGCCCCACCGTCCCCGAAGCTCCCGCGTCCACCACCCAGAACCTGATGCCCGCCCTACCCTCGCCCTCCTGCCGAGTCAGCAACGTAAACTCGACCGTCACCGGACCCACCTCGATCGGCAAATCCGGATCCCGCGCCCCACGCGCCAGCTTCAACTGCGCACGAAGAGCCCCACGAAATCCGCGAACGGAATCGGCTCCAACGACACGACAACCCCCTCACCCGCCGCTCCAATGGTCGCAGACCTCGCCACACCATCAGGTTCAACGGAATGTTTTCGCCAACCTTCCGCGACACCGACACAACCCCAGATGAACACCCCTGTCCGTTGATGGATGGCCAACTGCGCCGCCTCTCATCAGGGCTGGTTTAGGACGCTTATTTCCCTCGCGATGTAGTCGTCTTCACTTACCTGGGTGGCTTCGGCATGTCCGCCGGGGCCCCCTCGGCCTGCAAGCCCAGGGGGCCCGTTTTGACCTTGTTCCGCGGGGCCGGTACCGCCCGTGCCGGCGGCACCGCCGGGTCCAAAGTCGCCGCCGGGCCCGCCTGGCCCTCCGGGGGGTGGTGTGGGAGGGGTCAAGGGGGTATTGAGGGTGATGAAGACGATCTCGATGCTACCACCACCGGCGCCGGCGCCGCCGGGCGCGCCGGGGCCACAGGTCCCCACCGTCCGTAGGCTCGAGAGGGTCGTCAATGTGCGGGTTGAACGGGCCGCCGTTGCCGCCAGGCCCGCCGGCGCCCCCGCGTCCCCCGGCTCCACCCCGCCCGCCAGCCAGCAACAAGGGTGGGGTTGCTGACGATGTTTTTGGCCAGCAGCAGGATCGAGCCCCCGGGGTTTCCCGGGAGTCCGGCTTTGCCCGGGAAACCCGGTCCGCCGCTTCGCACGTCTACCGGATTGTGGTTAGCGACACCGTGTGCACCCGGTGCGCCGGCGTCGCCGTCGTTCCGGCGTGCCCGCTGACATCGATGCCGCCGCCGTCTGGGTCATAGGAGTCGCAGACCAACACGAAATTGACTCCATTCCCCACTTCAGGACGATCCCGGCGCGTGAAAAATGTTTTTGTCCGCCACCAGGATGACCGTCGCGCCGCAGGGGTGAAGCCAGCACCCGTGAACTGCGCAATTCTGAAGTCTTGGTTGACGATGAGATTTTCTTGCTGGATTAGGCGTGGGGCCATGGTTCACCTCCGGTGACTGTGGATGTGCGGCTTCGGGGAGAATCAGCGCGGCGCGCTAACCGGACACAGCCATGAACACGTAGCCGATCCAGATCTGTATTTCGGTGAGGTTGGTCAGGATGACTTGCGAGCGGCGGATCTCGTCCTCGAAGATCGACACCTCCCATGGGCCGGCCACACCGCGGCCGAAAAGTGGGTTGGTGTCGGGGGTTGGGTGATCTCGCCGGGGTCGAAGGTGAACGCCGGCGGCTGCAGCGGAGTCGTGCTCGCCAGGACGGGGGTTGTGCGCCGCTGCAGCTCTGCTGAACGCCGTCGCCGTTGCGCCTCTTGCTGTCATAACGGGGGCCATGGCCCACTTCGCAGGAGATCGCCCCGCTGGTGGAGGTCGCTGCAATGAACGACACCGCCGTAACGAGTTCTTTCGCCTCGGGGTGATCGCCGGGCACGTCGTCAACAAGGCTCATCGAGAACGCCAGGTGGTGTCGAGATTGAAGTCCGCAAGGATGCCGGGGTCCTTGAACGAGAGCCGTAAGACGTCCCGCCGGGGCCCGCCTTGGGCGGGGGTGAAGAAGTGCGTAATTTCCCCGCTCATCTCCACTGGCTTCAGGAGGCTAGCGAACGCGTTCTGGTATTCCGTGATGAAACGTCCAGGATCCGCGTTCGGATTCTCGACGAAGCTTTTTTCGTCATCAGGATGGATAAACCCAGCGTCGAAGAGGACTTTTCCGTTCGCGGGTTGCAGTGTATAGATCTCGAACGAGCGTTCCATCAGGAAGGCGAAAAAGAGCAACTGCCCCTCGATCGCCGACTGCGCGCGCCGTATCGCGGTCAACCCGCCGGCACGCAATGCCTGAATATTGTCCTCGGTCTGGTTTTCCAACGCCTGCGCGTCGTCCAGTAGTGACTTCGCGCGCTGCTGCTTCGCTTGCAGCGCTTGCACCGCGAGGTCGGCCTGTTTGTGGTGCAGCTGGGCGATGGCCAATGCGTGGCGGCCTCAACACCCTGCTGAACCAGGGCCACGTACTGTGCGTTGTCGGAGGTTATGCCGGTAGCCAGCTGCTGCACCGCGTTGACCAGGTTGATGATCTTGTTGGCGTCGGATATGACGTCGGAGACGTCGCCTTTGACTTTCGTGTACTCCGCCGTGACCCGGTCGATGTCGGGCTGCGTCTGGCCGAACACCTCGCTGACGAGAGGCCCAGCGTTGCTCGTTACATCCTGGGCCAAGCTGACGATCTCGGGTACCAGCGCCACGAGGGAGGCGCCGCCGGTCGATACGGCTGCGGCAATCGCGACCGCTGCGGTGGCGACGGATGCGACGGTGTCGACGATGGTGTCGATCGTGATGTCGTGTTGGGCCATCTCGTTCAGCGCCGCGGAGATCTGATGCTGGATCGCGTCCACGCGACTTTGAGCGTCAGTGACTTCGCCCTGGACAGCAACATCCCGGTTGAAAATCGCTTGCTTTAGGTCAGCGCCAACGTCGGCGATCTCGTTCGTGAACTGCTCAATTTGCAGGAGTATCTGCTGTGTCGTTGTGGCGATCTCCGTGGACGCCAGCGGGTCTTCGATTCCTTGGTGAACCTCACCGAAGACAAGGTTGCCCCACTTTGTGAACTTATCCTCGTAGGTGGTGAAGTCGGGAATCACATCCATCTGCCAGGGGAGCCCGAGGATGTTGAGATTCTCCACGATCTGTCGCTTAAGGCGGGGTGCGTCGGCGTTCTGCGGGTCCAATTTCATCACAGTGTCGAATTGTCCTGCGCCAGTTGGATCGCGGTCGCGCGATCAGGGTCGGAAACCCGGGATAGTAACGCCGGTAGTGGTATTGACCGACCGCCATCCGGTGCTCGATTACCTGCTGCAAAATCGACCCGTGGCTGGCCACGGGCGTGAAGGGCGCAGAGCCCAGCACGCCCCGCACGTGATCAAAGTATTCATCAACTGGCACAGCGACGGCCGATACGTGGCCGTCGCGACCCGTGGGTGCGTCGCGCCCCGACTTTCCGGCGCCACGGCCGCGGTTGCCGTAATCGGCCCCTTCACTGACCCCACCTCGACCCCCGCGGCCGCCTGCCGCCCGCAGGACTGGCGCGACTGCAGAAGTCACGAAGATAACCTCGACGCGTCCACCCGCGCCGCCTGGCCCACCATCGCCGCCAGCGCGGTCAGCGGAGGTCGACGAGGCGTCGGCATCCGCTTGGTGTACGGCAGGCACGCCGCCTGTGGCACCAACCCCACCTGCACCGCCATCGGCAATTGCATGAACCCCAGAGATTTCAAAGCAGATCAGTTGCACCGATCCGCCCGCCGACCCGGCCCTCCGGCGGTCGCCGATCGGGAAGATCCAGGTAATCCGCTCACGACGATCCTGCCGCCGTTGGCGTCATAGACGTCACCAACTGCGACCACGTTCACACTCGGAAGGGACAGCACGTACCCGTGGCGTGCACTATCTCGCGCGCGACCAGAAAAAGCGTGCTGCCAGGGGCAAGCGGCTGCTGGTAGAGGAATGCCATGAACTCGGCGTCGATGACAATCGAGTCCCGGATATACAACATCGGCCACGTCTGCCCTCCTGATGTGTGCGTACGGGATCCCGCCGCCGTCTTGCTAACAGCAGGACGGTGCAACCGTAGGTCCTGAGCAGAATTGTGAATCGAGTAATGGAGTACTCGAATTATCCTGGAAACTCGCTGTGCTTACACTGGGAGAATCCTGTTTCCTAGCCGGGCGTAATGCGGCTCGTGCAAACGGCGTCTTGTTGAGGGACGCGAATGCGGTGACGCGGATCAGGGCGCCCTCGAGTTCAACTATCAGCTTTACGTTCGGTTACCGGCACCTTGTCGGGCGGCGAATTCCAGGTAATCAGAGTCGGCCTGGCTGGCCAAGTTCGGCACCGCCTCGACATTGGACACCCGATAATTCGCCAAAAGCATCGGCTCGCAGCGCGCGCTAGTAGATTGGCAGCGACTAGACAGCGCGTTCACAACCAACCTAGGTGATTCGTAAGGGTCGCGGGCGTTGAGTACGTCGGATGCAGTGCAGTCGAGAAGGGGAGCTAAACGTGTATGCGGACGCGATGTCGACAGCGCTTTCTTCGCGCGGAATTTCCGTCGCTGCGGAGGACGTGCCCACGCAGGACGCAGTGGACGCCGACGTACAACAACTTCGAGACTGGCTCTCCAGTCTCGACGAGCTCCGTAAAGGGATCCTCAAGCGGCTAGGCGAGTCGCCCTAATCGCGCGGTTCCGTCTCGTACGCGACCCTGTACTTCCTCATGCCTGGAGCGTTTTCCACTGCGTGGCCACCCCCCGGATCCCAGTCCACCACGCGCACAAGCCGCCTATCGGCGGGAAGTTGCCTTCTTACTTCCTCCTCAAGCGCCTCACGCAGTCGTTCCCGTTCGAATGGCGTGATGTCCTCCGTTACCAACGCCTCCGTAAGCTCCATGCGGATCTCCATGCGGCGCATTGTGCCCCGCTCTTGCGGGGTCACAGCGTGCAGCGACGCCAGTTGATAGCCACCTGGTCGATGGGCGTACCGGTACTGAGCGCGATGTACTCGCGTGCCATTGGCTCGACCTCGCTGGGATAGCGAGCTTGCGTCCGCCCGCCAAGCTCAGGAATGTGGACCATCCACCAGCCGCCGTCGCGGGTGACGTCGATGTCGAAGTTGGACATTGGTCCCTCTCTGACGAGGCGGTGGAGATCTCCACTCACGAGCACGAGATCGACAACGCGCCCGTTCAACGATCGTCTTCCAGGCGTTCGCCACCGACGCGCTCACGTCGGTGCGCAAGGGCTTGACCGTCCTCGACGCGGCCGGCTACGAGCCCGGCGTGATCGTGCTGTCCGCGTCCGATTGGGAGACGATCGAGTTGCTCGAATCGTCCTCGGGCGCAACCGATGTCCGCGGTGTGCCGATCGACGCGGTGGCTCGCCGCCTGTGGGGTGTGCCCGTCGTGATCAACCAGGGACTCGGCGCCGAGACGGGCCTGATTATCGGCAAAGACGCGGTGACCGTCGACCACGACGGCGTCCTAGACACAAGATGGTCAGACGCCGTGTCGGATGACTTCGCGAAGAACCTCGTGCGTGCCCGCGTCGAGGACCGGTTCGGTGTAAGCGTGAATCAGCCCGGCGCTGTGGTGCAGGTCGCCACGGCCGCATAGGACCGGGGTCGCGGTGGGCGCCGGCGGGGATCTCCTCACCCGACAGCACCCGGCGCCCGCCGCAGGCCGTTGCACGACACCTCGATACAGCGGGAGGCAGCGATGGCCGCACCGACGAAACGACCGGCCGCACTGCGGCTGATCAACGGGCGCTCCCCCGGCCGCGACTCCGGCGGCCGCGTCGTCGAACCACCGCCGACCTTCATCCCCGAAGCGCCCGAACCGCCGGAATGGCTGATCGGCGAAGCCTTGGCCGAATGGCAGCGCATCGTTCCCGGCCTGGAATCCCTGGATCTGCTGAAGAGACGTGGGCGCGGTGGGTCGAGGCCGTCGCGCTGTACCGGGCCGAGGGAATGGTCTTGACGAACCCCGACAGCGGGCGCCGGCATGTGCATCCCGCGGCGTCGATCGCGAACACCGCCGCCCAGCAGTTGTTGCGCTACGCGCAAGAGTTCGGGCTCACCCCATCGGCCGAGCACCGCCTGGTCCGCACCAACCTGACCCCCGGGCGACAGCGGCGAAGCGCTCATGCCCGAAATCTGGGCAAATGCGAACGACGTGCTGGAGGGACGTAGAACGCGGCTTCACACCGCCGAAGCGGCGGTTCCGCTCAGGCTGTGGGCGGTCGTATTGATCGGCTCGGCGCTCACCCTGGGGACCACTGTGGTGCTCTCGCCGACACGCTTCAACCTTTGGATCATCGGGCTGCTTGCGATGTCGATGGCACTCGTCTTCTACCTCATCGCCGCGATGGACCGGCCGTTCGCAGGCAGTCAGAGCATTGGCCCAGCGCCGTTTAACCTCGCGATCGAGAACATGGACCGATGGGACACCAAGATCGCGCACCCACCCTGACCTGCATCTCAAACCCATTGCGGCGGGCACTTGTATCGGAGTGCGTGGATTTTATGGTTGTCATGATGCCTGGCTCTCTTGGTGTGATTCCCTTTAGTAATCACTTAGGCCGGGATGACCATCGGGCCGACCAGGGCGGCGCCATCGCTCACCCACGCCGCGGGTATCCGCACCCGGCCCCGGCTGTCACGCACGGTCGGGATCTGCTCGGTGCGGACCAAGCGGCGGATATCGAGGACACCGACGCCGAGGCGCTGGGCGACTTCGGGGAACGTCAGCAGCTCGTCGGGATCGGAGTGCGGGTTGGGTGTGGTCATGGGCTAGCTACCTCTCAGGTGGGTTGCTAGCGCCCCGTGTGACGAGTTCACATGCAGTTCACGCCGACCGATTCCGGTCTGAAAAACTGCCTCTGAACTGCGGTGATACTTGTGCGCGATACGGGGATTGAACCAGTCGCTTTGGGCTGCGCGTCCCGTAAACGGATCCGTTTATGAGACGCGGCGACCAGGCCTCCATGTTGGCGTCGGAGCTGGGACACTGGGATGTGCCCGATGCGTGCGCCGTCTTTCTTAAGGCGTGGGAGTTCGTTGAGCGCGCGCACGTTACGGCTGACGACGTCGAGGCTTTCACCCGCGACACCGCACTCGCACTGTGGGGAGACGAGATGGTCGCCAACACCGTCATGGCGGCCCGATGACTGCGCGCTGGCAGACCGGGACCGTCGCGTGCGGCGGCGAAGAGATCTACTACGAAGTCAGCGGCGACGACGATCTGCCCGCCGTCATGCTCACGCACGGCGCCGGCGGCACGCATGCCGCGTGGTTCCAACAGGTGCCGACGCTGGCAGCCAACGGATTCCGGGTGATCACGTGGGACTGCCGCGGCTTCGGCAACTCGACGTTCACCTCCGGCGTGCACGGCAGCGCGGCGGCGGTCGCCGACATGGCCGCAGTCCTCGATGCCACAGGCACCCCGGGCGCGCACCTCGTCGGCCAGTCCATGGGCGGCTGGTGGGTGACCGCGTTCACGGTCGCCCATCCGGCGCGCACGCACTCGCTGACACTGTCGAACACTGTCGGCGGGCTCTGGACGACTGCGCTCCTCGAGTACTTCCGCGAGTGGATGACCAAGGCGGCCGCGAACTTCGGCGCCGCACAGCGCATCGGCGCGCACCCGGCCATCTCCCCCACCTTCGTGGAACGCGACCCCGCCCGCGCCTTCCTCTACCAACAGCTGAACACCTTCCACACGCCCCCGATGGCCGCGGTCGGCGCCGCCCTGCCCGGCGACGTGGTCGCGCACCAAGACCTCGACGCCACCGGCGTTCCCGTCCTCGTGATCACCAGCACCGACGACGACCTGTTTCCGCCGCACCTGGTCATCGACAGCGCGCAGCGCCTCGCCAACGCGTCTATCGTCGAGATCGCCGGCGCGGGCCACTCGACGTACTTCGAGCGGCCCGACCTCTACAACGACGCATTGATCGCGTTCCTCGAGAAAGCGGGACGATGAACGAAAGTAATGCCGGCTGAACAGATCGAAGCGTTCCGCACCAACGGCTTCGCCGTGGTCGACGACCTGCTGACCGAACTCGACCTCTCCGGTCTCATAGCTGCAGGTCATCGACGTTCAGCCGTCCTAGCTGTCTCGCCCCGTCCCAGCTAGTTGGTAGTTCGATGCGGTGTTCAACGCCGAGCACGCCTGGCAGGAGCAAGCGCTACGCTCATGCCTGAGCAGGTGCTGCGGCCCCACCGCGAACCGCACCGGCGATGCGGTCGCGCCGTTGATAGCGGCGGGATTCGAGGTCGTGAGACGCGGGTGAGTTGAGCCCGCGAAGCCTCATGCTCGATCACGGGCACCCGGTGCACATCGTCGCCGCATGGCACGTCCATCGCCCTGCGGTGTCGTTGTCGATCTACGCCGACGCCAAGGCCGGCGAGCTGCGACCCGCTGGCGAAGCGTTGTTCAGCTAACTCCCGCCCGGCGTCCGATGTGGCAGCACGGGAAATATGCATAAATCACTATGGGACACTGCGGCCCCCGACCAGCCGCTCGAGATGGCCCCAAACAACCGAAATCATGCCGTTGACCTGCACAAACACTGGTGGGCGCGGAGGGTATCGAACCCCCGACCGCTGGTGTGTAAAACCAGAGCTCTACCACTGAGCTACACGCCCGTGCCGGTGCAGGCTACACGCCGACGGCGGCGCGCACTCAAAAAACGGTGCGCACTCAAATCCCCGCACGTAACGACACTGCGAAAATTCGGCCTCCCGACCGCAGTGGCGTTACAACCGGAGCGCCACACACGGCTCAACGCGTCGGCGCTCAGGCCGCCAGCGACGCCAGCGCGCCGGTCCACACCGATTGGTCACGCGCCTCGCCGGGCTGTTTGCACTCGGCGAACCGGATCACCCCGGAGCGGTCGATGACGAACGTGCCCCGGTTGGCGATCCCCGCATCGGAGTTGAACACCCCGTAGGACTGCGCCACCGCGCCGTGCGGCCAGAAGTCGGACAGCACCGGGAACAGGAAGCCGCTCTCGGTCGCCCAGATCTTGTGGGTGGGCGGCGGGCCGACCGAGACGGTCAGCGTCTCGGTGTCGTCGTTCTGGTAGGTGGGCAGGTGGTCCCGGATCTCGTCGAGTTCGCCCTGGCAGATGCCGGTGAACGCCAGCGGGAAGAAAACCAGCAGGACGTTCTTGCGGTCCCGGTAGTCGCTCAGCGTCACCGGCCGGCCGTTCTGGTCCTTCAGCGTGAAATCAGGCGCCTGGGCTCCGGCGTCGAGCATCGTCAACGCCGTCCGGCCGCCTTGGACTTCGGCTGCACCAACCGGCTGGCACTCCAGTCGCCGAGGTTGGCCGACGACGTCTGCATCAGTCCCGCGGTGGGTGCCGACTCGGCGATCTCGGCGGGCATCACGTGGCCCCGCTGGCCGGTCTTGGGGGTGAGCACCCAGATGACGCCGTCATCGGCCAGCGGGGTGATGGCGTCCATCAGGGCGTCCACCAGATCGCCGTCGCCGTCGCGCCACCACAGCAGCACGACATCGATGACGTCGTCCGCGTCCTCATCGAGCAGTTCGCCCCCACAGGCGTCCTCGACGTCGGCCCGGATGTCGTCGTCGGTGTCGGTGTCCCAACCCAACTCCTGCACAACCTGCTCTTTTTCGATGCCCAGCCTTCGGGCGTAGTTCGAGGCGCCGTCCGCCGCGACCACCGTTTACCTCCTCACCCAGTCAGCGCGCTGCCGACGCTGCTAATCGTCGCACAGGGACGGTCGATCCCGTCGAGCAGATTCAATAGGTCGCATCGCAGAGATCCAGCGCGTGGGATCTGCTGTCGTTCAACCGGTCGACCGCGGCGTTGAACTGATCGGGCGGCACATGTCCGCTGACCGCTGCCGCGGCACCCCGCGCGGCATCGGACCACGCGCTCAGGGCGTCTCGGATGTCTTGCGGCACTGCGTCGTTGACGTCGGCGGCCACCAGGTCGGCACTGTGGTTCAAGGCGTCGGCCGCGGCCCCCTCGGTGGCCACCGGGTCACCCTCACCGTTGACCGCGTCGACATAGGCGTTGACGTTGTCGACGGCGTCGGCGCTGCTGGTGCTCAACGTCTCGCAGGCGGTGTGGATCGCCTCGGTGGTCAGCGACTCCTGACGCTCGGATTCGCGCATGCTCGAGGTGGCCGCGGACTCCGCCACCGATGACAACATCGAGGTGCGGTAGGCGGGCGCATCCGCCCGGTCGACTTTGGCACTGCCGCCCGTCACGGTGGTGCAGGCGCCCAGCACACCCATGGCCACCGCCGCCCCGATACCCGCAATCAGGGCGCCCCGCCGGTACCGCCGTCCGATCAGCACAGCGGCTGACGTTACCGGGTCGGATACCCACCTGCCCGCTCCGTGGATCCGACCTTCGTAACGGCTCCAAGTGGCGTTAGATGAGGGGGAACACAAACAATCCCAAGAGGAGTAGTGCGTTGACTACCGAGTTCGTGCGCCAAGACCTGGCTCAAAACTCCGGCACTGCAGCTGAACCTGACCGCGTGCGGGTGATCCGCGAAGGCGTCGCGTCCTACCTGCCGGACATCGACCCCGACGAGACCGGCGAATGGCTGGAAAGCTTCGACGACCTCGTATCCCGTTCAGGCCCCGCGCGGGCCCGCTATCTGATGCTGCGGCTGCTGGAACGCGCCGGCGAACAGCGCGTCGCGATCCCCGCGCTGACGTCGACCGACTATGTGAACACCATCCCGACGGAGATGGAGCCGTGGTTCCCCGGCGACGAGGACGTCGAGCGCCGCTACCGCGCCTGGATCCGCTGGAATGCCGCGATCATGGTGCACCGCGCGCAGCGGCCCGGCGTCGGCGTCGGCGGCCACATCTCCACCTACGCGTCGTCGGCGGCGCTCTACGAGGTCGGGTTCAACCACTTCTTCCGCGGCAAGAGCCATGCCGGCGGCGGCGACCAGATCTTCATCCAGGGCCACGCCTCCCCCGGTATCTACGCCCGGGCGTTCCTGGAGGGCCGGCTGTCCGCCGACAAGCTGGACGGCTTCCGCCAGGAGCACAGCCACCCCGGCGGTGGCATCCCGTCCTACCCGCACCCGCGGTTGATGCCGGACTTCTGGGAGTTCCCGACGGTGTCGATGGGCCTGGGCCCGATGAACGCCATCTACCAGGCCCGGTTCAACCACTACCTGAACGACCGCGGCATCAAGGACACCACCGACCAGCACGTGTGGGCGTTCCTCGGTGACGGCGAAACCGACGAGCCGGAGAGCCGCGGGCTGGCCCACGTGGCCGCGCTCGAGGGTCTGGACAACCTGACGTTCGTCATCAACTGCAACCTGCAGCGCCTTGACGGCCCGGTGCGCGGCAACGGCAAGATCATCCAGGAACTGGAGTCGTTCTACCGCGGCGCCGGCTGGAACGTCATCAAGGTGGTGTGGGGCCGCGAGTGGGACGCGCTGCTGCACGCCGATCGCGACGGCGCCCTGGTGAACCTGATGAACACCACCCCCGACGGGGACTACCAGACGTACAAGGCCAACGACGGCGGCTACGTACGCGACCACTTCTTCGGCCGCGACCCGCGCACCAAGGCGTTGGTGGAGCCGATGACCGACCAGGAGATCTGGAACCTCAAGCGCGGCGGTCACGACTACCGCAAGGTCTACGCGGCCTACCGCGCGGCGACGGAGCACAAGGGTCAGCCGACGGTGATCCTGGCCAAGACCATCAAGGGCTACACGCTGGGCAAGCACTTCGAGGGCCGCAATGCCACCCACCAGATGAAGAAGCTTGCGCTCGACGACCTCAAGGACTTCCGCGACCGCGAGCGGATCCCGATCCCCGACGCCCAGCTCGAAGACAACCCGTACCTGCCGCCGTACTACCACCCCGGCGCCGAGGCGCCGGAGATCCGCTACATGCTCGACCGGCGGCGCGCGCTGGGCGGGTTCCTGCCGGAGCGGCGCACCAAGGCCAAGGTGCTGACACTGCCGGGCCGCGACGCCTACAAGGCATTGAAGAAGGGCTCGGGCAACCAGGAGGTCGCCACCACCATGGCGACCGTTCGTACGTTCAAGGAACTGTTGCGGGACAAGAACATTGGATCCCGCATCGTTCCGATCATCCCCGACGAGGCCCGCACGTTCGGCATGGACTCGTGGTTCCCGACCCTCAAGATCTACAACCGCAACGGCCAGCTGTACACGGCCGTGGACGCCGAGCTGATGCTGGCCTACAAGGAAAGCGAGATCGGCCAGATCCTGCACGAGGGCATCAACGAGGCCGGGTCGACGGCATCGTTCACCGCGGTGGCCACCTCCTATGCCACCCACAACGAGCCGATGATCCCGATCTACATCTTCTATTCGATGTTCGGGTTCCAGCGCACCGGCGACGGGTTCTGGGCCGCGGCCGATCAGATGGCGCGCGGCTTCGTGCTGGGCGCCACCGCCGGACGCACCACGCTGACCGGTGAGGGCCTGCAGCACGCCGACGGGCACTCGCTGCTGCTCGCGTCGACCAACCCGGCGGTCGTGACCTACGACCCGTCGTTCGCCTACGAGATCGCCTACATCATCGAAAGCGGTCTGGCCCGGATGTACGGCGAGAACCCGGAGAACATCTACTTCTATATGACGATCTACAACGAGCCGTACGTCCAGCCCGCCGAGCCGGAGAACTTCGACCCCGAGGGTGTGCTGCGTGGCATCTACCGGTACCGGGCGGCCGCCGAGAAGCGCACCAGCGTCGCGCAGATCCTGACGTCGGGCGTCGCGATGCCCGAAGCGCTGCGCGCCGCCGACATGCTGGCGGCCGAATGGGACGTGGCCGCGGACGTATGGTCGGTGACCAGTTGGGGTGAACTCAACCGCGACGGCGTGGCGGTGGAGAAGGAGTTGTTGCGCCATCCCGAGCGGCACGGCGCCGACGCACCCGAGGCGTACATCACCAAGGTCCTCAAAGGAACCGCCGGTCCCGCGGTCGCGGTGTCGGACTGGATGCGTGCGGTGCCCGAGCAGATCCGGCCGTGGGTGCCCAACACCTACGTCACGCTCGGCGCCGACGGCTTCGGTTTCTCCGACACCCGGCCCGCGGCTCGGCGCTACTTCAACACCGACGCGGAATCGGTGGTGGTGGCCGTGCTGGAGGCGCTGGCCCGCGACGGCGAGATCGACCCGTCGGTGGCGGTCGCCGCGGCCAAGCAGTACCAGATCGACGACGTGCTGGCCGCCGGGGTGTCTTTCAAGGACACCGGCAGCGCGTAACGGTTACATCCCGGTCCGCACACTTGGAGATTCCGGCCTAAAAACCGGCGTAGCTTTTAGGGGTGACTGACAACAGCCTCGGGGCTGCGCGCTCGCCGCTCGCGCTGCTGGAGAACGTGCCGGAGCCGGTGCTGCGCCGGCTCAAGCACTACTCCGGGCGGCTGGCCACCGAAGCGGTCCAGGCGATGTCCGAACGGCTGCCGTTCTTCAGCGAGCTGCAGGCGTCACAGCGCGCCAGCGTGCAACTGGTGGTTCAGACCGCGGTCGTCAACTTCGCCGAGTGGATGCACGATCCGCACAGCAATGTCGGCTATACCGCCGAGGCGTTCGCCCTGGTCCCCCAGGACCTCACCCGTCACATCGCGCTGGGCCAGACGGTCGACATGGTGCGGGTGAGCATGGAGTTCTTCGAAGAGGTCGTGCCGCTGCTGGCCCGCTCCGCCGAGCAGGTCACGCCGCTCACGATCGGCATCCTGCGCTACAGCCGTGACCTGGCGTTCGCCGCGGCCAAGGTGTACGCCGATGCGGCCGAGGCCCGCGGCACGTGGGACAGCCGGATGGAGGCCAGCGTCGTCGACGCCGTCGTGCGTGGCGATACCGGACCCGAACTGCTGTCCCGGGCCGCGGCACTGAACTGGGACACCACCGCGCCGGCGACCGTCGTCGTCGGCACGCCGCCGGCCGACCGCGCGGAACTGGCCAGCGAGGACATCCGCGACATCGCCATCCGGCACGGCCGCGCGGCGCTGACCGACGTGCACGGCACCTGGCTGGTGGCGATCGTGTCCGGTCAGCTCTCGCCGACCGACAAGTTTCTGGCCGATCTGCTGAGCGCGTTCTCCGACGGCCCGGTGGTCATCGGACCGACGGCGCCCAGCCTGACCGCGGCGTACCACAGTGCCGCCGAGGCGATCGCCGGCATGAACGCCGTCGCCGGCTGGTCGGGGGCTCCGCGGCCGGTGCCGGCCCGCGAACTGCTGCCCGAGCGGGCCCTGGTGGGTGACCCTTCGGCGATCGCGGCGCTGCACAACGACGTGATGCGCCCGCTCGCCGATGCCGGTCCCGCGCTGACCGAAACGCTGGATGCCTATCTGGATTCCGGGGGCGCAATCGAGGCCTGCGCACGCAAGTTGTTCGTTCATCCAAATACCGTGCGCTACCGCCTGAAGCGCATCACCGACTTCACGGGCCGGGATCCGACGACGCCGCGCGACGCCTATGTGCTACGGGTGGCGACGACGGTCGGCCGACTCGCCTATCAGCAATATCATTCGAGCACGTCAAACAGTTCCATGGGGCACGTCACATCGGGACCGGCGAGCGTCGCGGGCGTCACACATGCGGTGTGAGAAGTTGCATATCGGTCTCAGGCAATGTCGCATCACGTGCGGTTTTGTGGGATCTCCACAAAAACCTAAGACAAGGTTCATAATCTCTTACACCCCGCTAAACGGCTTTCACAGTGTTCTCTTAATCATGTGCCTGAAACGACACCCGTGATTGCGCTGCTTGCACCCGGCCAGGGCTCGCAGACCCCGGGAATGCTCTTGCCGTGGCTCGAGCTGCCCGGCGCCGCCGAACAGCTCGCTTCGTGGTCGGCCATCAGCGGCCTCGACCTGGTCGCGCTCGGCACCACCGCCACCGCCGAGGAGATCACCGACACCGCCGTGACGCAGCCCCTCGTGGTGGCCGCGACTCTGCTGGCACACCGGGAACTGACCAACCGCGGCCTGCTCGGACGGAACGGAGCTCCGAAGATCATCGTCGCCGGACACTCCGTCGGTGAGATCGCGGCCTACGCGATCGCCGGCGTGATCTCCCCCGACGACGCCGTCGCGCTGGCCGCCACCCGCGGCGCGGAGATGGCGAAGGCCTGTGCCGTCGAGCCCACCGGCATGTCCGCGGTGCTGGGCGGCGATGAGGCCGAGGTGCTCAGCGCGCTCGAGAACTTCGAGCTGGTCCCGGCCAACCGCAACGCCGCCGGACAGATCGTCGCCGCCGGCCGCCTCGACGCGCTGGCCAAGCTCGCCGAGAACCCGCCGGAGAAGGCGCGGGTGCGCCAACTGGCCACCGCGGGCGCATTCCACACCCACTTCATGGCGCCGGCCACCGACGCGTACGCCACCGCCGCGGCCGACGTCGCCACGGCGGAACCGACTGCCACGTTGTTGAGCAACGCCGACGGCCAGCCGGTGAGCTCGGCGGCCGAAGCGATGGGCAAGCTGGTCGCCCAGCTGACCCGCCCGGTGCGCTGGGACCTGTGCACCGAAGGCATGCGCGCTGCCAATGTGACCGCGATCGTCGAGTTCCCGCCCGCGGGAACGCTCGTCGGCATCGCCAAACGCGAACTTCGGGGAGTGCCGACGTACGCCGTCAAAACCCCCTCCGATCTGGACGGGCTCGCCGAGCTCTAACCAGGACAACGCACAACCAAGCAGCTCACATTCGTCAGCTGTCATAACAACAAGAAGAAATAGATAAAGGAGCCACTGTGGCCGCCACCCAAGAAACCATCATCGCCGGTCTCGCCGAGATCATCGAAGAGGTCACCGGCATCGAGCCGTCCGAGGTCACTCCGGAGAAGTCGTTCGTCGACGACCTGGACATCGACTCGCTGTCGATGGTCGAGATCGCGGTGCAGACCGAGGACAAGTACGGCGTGAAGATCCCCGACGAGGACCTCGCCGGCCTGCGCACCGTCGGTGACGTCGTCGCCTACATCCAGAAGCTCGAGGAAGAGAACCCCGAGGCCGCTGCCGCACTGCGCGATAAGTTCGCACAGTGAGCCGTCCTTCCACTGCTAACGGCGGTTTCCCCAACGTCGTCGTGACCGCCGTCACGGCGACCACTTCGATGGCTTCGGACATCGAGAGCACGTGGAAGGGTCTGCTGGCCGGCGAAAGTGGCATCCGCGTACTCGAGGACGAGTTCGTCGAAAAGTGGGACCTTCAGGTCAAGATCGGCGGGCACCTCAAGGAGCCCCTCGATCCACTGATGAACCGGCTGGAGATGCGACGGATGTCGTATGTCCAGCGCATGTCGAAATACCTCGGCAATCAGCTGTGGGAAACCGCGGGTAAGCCCGAGGTCGACCCGGACCGCTTCGCGGTCGTCATCGGGACCGGCCTGGGTGGTGGCGAGAAGATCGTCGAGATGTATGACGCGATGAACGAGGGCGGGCCCCGCAAGGTGTCCCCGCTCGCCGTTCAAATGGTCATGCCGAACGGCGCCGCCGCTGTCGTCGGCCTGGAGTTGGGCGCGCGCGCCGGGGTCATCACCCCGGTGTCGGCGTGTTCGTCGGGTTCGGAGGGCATCGCACACGCGTGGCGACAGATCGTCATGGGTGACGCCGACATCGCCGTTTGTGGCGGCGTCGAGGGCACTATCGAGGCGCTGCCGATCGCGGCGTTCTCGATGATGCGTGCCATGTCCACCCGCAACGACGATCCCGAGGCCGCGTCACGTCCGTTCGACAAGGACCGCGATGGTTTCGTGTTCGGCGAGGCGGGTGCGCTGATGATCATCGAGACCGAGGAGCACGCCAAGGCCCGCGGCGCCACGCCGCTGGCCCGGATCATGGGTGCGGGCATCACGTCGGACGCCTACCACATGGTGGCTCCGTCGCCCGACGGCCTGCGGGCCGGCCAGGCGATGAAGCGTGCGATGGAGACCGCTGGCCTGTCCCCCAAGGACATCAGCCATGTCAACGCCCACGCCACCGCCACCCCGATCGGTGACACCGCCGAGGCCAACGCGCTTCGGGTCGCCGGAGTGGACCACGCCGCGGTCTACGCACCCAAGGCGTGCGCTGGGCCACTCGATCGGTGCGGTCGGCGCCTTGGAGTCCATCCTGACGGTGCTGGCGCTGCGTGACGGCGTCATCCCGCCGACGCTGAACTACGAGACGCCCGACCCGGAGATCAACCTGGACGTGGTGGCCGGCGAGCCGCGCTACGGCGAATACCAGTACGCGATCAACAACTCGTTCGGATTTGGCGGGCACAACGTCGCGCTCGCGTTCGGGCGGTACTAGCAGGGAAGGGCGGCCCGCTCAACATATGGCACAGCTGACAACAGGGAACGGCCTTCCCGACGTGGTCGTCACCGGCGTCGCAATGACGACGTCGGTGGCAACCGACGCGGAATCCACCTGGAAAGCGTTGCTGGACGGACAGAGCGGCATCCGCACGCTCGACGACCCCTTCGTCGAGCAGTACGACCTGCCGGTGCGCATCGGCGGACACCTGCTGGAGGACTTCGACGGCGAGTTGACTCGTGTCGAGCTGCGCCGGCTGTCCTACCTGCAGAAGATGTCGACGGTGATCGGCCGACGGGCGTGGCAGAACGCGGGCTCGCCCGAGGTCGACACCGCGCGGTTGATGGTGTCGATCGGCACCGGCATCGGCTCCGCCGAGGAACTGGTGTTCGCCTACGACGGCATGCGTGCCAGGGGTCTGCGTGCCGTGTCACCGCTGGTCGTGCAGATGTACATGCCTAACGGCGCAGCCGCGGCCGTCGGGCTGGAACGCAAGGCCAAGGCCGGGGTCAGCACTCTGATCTCGGCCTGTGCGTCCGGCTCGGAAGCCATCGCCTCGGCCTGGCGCAACATCGTGCTCGGCGAGGCGGACATCGCGATCTGCGGCGGCGTGGAGACCAAGATCGAAGCGGTGCCCATCGCCGGGTTCGCCCAGATGCGGATCGTGCTGTCGACCACCAACGACAACCCGGCCGGTGCGTGCCGACCGTTCGACCGGGATCGTAATGGTTTCGTATTCGGCGAGGGCGGCGCGTTGCTCGTCATCGAGACCGAGGATCATGCAAAGTCGCGGGGTGCCAACATCCTCGCCCGCCTCATGGGCGCGAGCGTGACCTCGGACGGCTACCACATCGTCGCGCCCGACCCCAACGGTGCGCAGGC
The DNA here is from genome assembly GCA_963779655.1 of uncultured Actinomycetota bacterium. GTDB lineage: Bacteria > Actinomycetota > Actinomycetes > Mycobacteriales > Mycobacteriaceae > Mycobacterium. Next base: position 19,708 of record CAVZZD010000021.1, read on the forward strand.
CGGGCACGCGATAACGCGCGCCGTTCAGCTCGCCGGGCTGTCCCCCACCGACATCGACCACATCAACGCGCACGCGACCGGTACCAGCGTCGGTGACGTGGCCGAGGGCAAGGCCATCAACAACGCGATGGGTTCACACCGCCCTGCGATCTACGCCCCGAAGGGCGCGCTGGGCCATTCGGTCGGCGCGGTGGGCGCGGTGGAATCGATCCTCACCTGTCTGGCGCTGCGGGATGGCGTCATTCCGCCCACACTGAATCTGGAGAATCTCGACCCTGAGATCGATCTGGATGTGGTGGCGGGCACCCCGCGCGCCGGGAACTTCCGGTACGCGGTCAACAACTCATTCGGATTCGGCGGGCACAACGTCGCACTCGCCTTCGGCAAGTACTGACGAGCGAACCTAGGAGATAAGACCTATGACGACGATGGCCCCCGACACGGTCAACGAGTCGCTTGATCCCCGCGATCCCCTCCTGCGGTTGGCCACCTTCTTCGACGACGGCAGCGTCGAGCTGCTGCACGAGCGGGACCGCTCGGGCGTGCTGGCCGCGGCCGGCACCGTCAACGGGGTGCGCACCATCGCGTTCTGCACCGACGGCACCGTGATGGGCGGCGCGATGGGTGTGGAGGGCTGCGCCCATATCGTCAACGCCTACGACACCGCCATCGAGGAGCAGAGCCCGATCATCGGCATCTGGCATTCCGGCGGCGCCCGGCTGGCCGAGGGCGTCAAGGCCCTGCACGCCGTCGGCCTGGTGTTCGAGGCGATGATCCGCGCATCGGGCTACATCCCGCAGATCTCCATCGTCGTCGGCTTCGCCGCCGGTGGTGCCGCCTACGGCCCGGCATTGACCGACGTCGTCATCATGGCGCCCGAGGGCCGGGTGTTCGTCACCGGACCCGACGTGGTCCGCAGCGTCACCGGCGAGGACGTCGACATGGCCTCCCTCGGCGGCCCGGACACCCACCACAAGAAGTCGGGTGTGTGCCACATCGTCGCCGACGACGAGCTCGACGCCTACGCCCGCGGCCGCCGGCTGGTCGGCTACTTCTGCCAGCAGGGCCACTTCGACCGGGCCAAGGCCGAGGCCGGCGACACCGACCTGCGGGCGCTGCTGCCCGATTCGGCGCGCCGCGCCTACGACGTGCACCCGCTGGTGAATGCGCTGCTCGACAGCGATGCCCCCTTCGAGGAGTTCCAGTCCAAGTGGGCGCCGTCGATGGTGATCGGCCTGGGCCGGCTGTCGGGCCGCACCGTCGGTGTGCTGGCCAACAACCCGCTGCGGTTGGGCGGCTGCCTGAACTCCGAAAGTGCCGAGAAGGCAGCGCGTTTCGTGCGGCTGTGCGATGCGTTCGGGATCCCGCTGGTGGTTGTCGTCGACGTGCCCGGCTACCTGCCCGGTGTCGACCAGGAGTGGGGTGGCGTCGTGCGCCGCGGCGCCAAGCTGCTGCACGCGTTCGGCGAGTCCTCGGTCCCCCGCGTCACGCTGGTGACCCGCAAGATCTACGGCGGCGCCTACATCGCGATGAACTCGCGGTCGCTGAACGCCACCAAGGTGTTCGCGTGGCCGGACGCCGAGGTTGCCGTCATGGGCGCCAAGGCCGCGGTCGGCATCCTGCACAAGAAGAAGCTGGCCGCCGCGCCCGACCATGAGCGCGAGGCGCTGCACGAGGAGCTGGCCGCCGAACACGAGCGGATCGCCGGCGGCGTCGATGCCGCCATCGAGATCGGCGTCGTCGATGCCAAGATCGACCCGGCGCACACCCGCAGCGTGCTGACCCAGGCACTGGCCGATGGCGCCGGCTCGCCGCGGCCGGCACAAGAACATCCCGCTGTAGCGGTGATTTCGGCGTGATTTCGCGCGGTGAGCGCGCGAAATCACACCGAAATCACACGAACTCGGCGGCGGTGGCGGCGGCCCGTTCGCGGTCGGCGGCGACCAATCCGATGCGGGTGCGGCGGTCCAGGATGTCGTCGGCGGTCAGCGCGCCCTCATGCGTCACGGCGTACTCGAACTCGGCGCGGATCACGTCGATGCCGTCGGCAACCGGGTCGGTCGGCCGCGCGCAGGTGGCGGACGCGACGACCTTGGCCGCCTCCGCCCCGAAGCGCGCCACCAGCGATGACGGTAACGGCCCCTGCGGGTCCGGCCGCGACCCCGGGTTGGCCGGCGCCCCGATCAGGGGCAGGTTGCCGGTGCGGCACGGCCCGGCCGCCAGGCCCCGCGCGCCGATCGCCCGGTCGAGCACGTCCTGGGCCATATGCCGGTACTCGGTGAGCTTGCCGCCGACGATGCTGAATGCGCCGGAGTCCGACTCGATGACGGCATGATCGCGGGAGATGTCGGCGGTCGGCTATCCCGGGTCGCTTCGCCCGCCCGCCGATCCGCCTGTCGATCAGCGGCCGCAGACCCGCATAGGTGCCGACGACGTCGGCGGTGGTCACCCGGGTGCCCAGCACGGTGTTGAGGGTGTCGAGCAGAAAGTCGATCTCCGTCGAACTCGCTTGCGGCACATCGGGAATGGGCCCGGGCGCATCCTCGTCGGTGAGACCGAGATAGATGCGGCCCAGTTGTTCGGGCATGGCGAAGACGAAGCGGTTCAGCTCGCCGGGGATCGGGACCGTCAGTGCGGCGGCCGGGTTACCCAGGGCGGCGGCGTCGAACACCAGATGCGTGCCGCGGCTCGGGCGCAGCCGCAACGCCGGGATCGATCTCGCCGGCCCACACCCCCGTCGCGTTGATCACCGCACGGGCCGTGACGTCGAACGACTCCCCGCCGCGCATATCGGTCAGCCGCGCTGACGTCGCGGTGACATCCGAGGCGCCGACGTAGGTGAGGATCCGCGCGCCGAGCTGGGCGGCGGTGCGGGCGATCGCCGTGACCAGTCGGGCGTCGTCGATCAGCTGACCGTCGTAAGCGAGAAACGCGCCGTCGAGGCCGTCGCGGCGCACCGTGGGCGCCAGTTCGACGGCCCGCTCGGCGGTGACGCGGCGGGATCGCGGCAACGTCGACGCCGGGGTGCCCGCCAGCCGGCGCAACGCATCCCCCGCGAGGAATCCGGTACGCACCAGCGCCCGCGCGCCACGACCCATCGACGGCAGCAGCGGCACCAGTTGCGGCATCGCCCGCACCAGATGAGGAGCGTTGTGCGTCATCAGGATTCCGCGTTCGGCCGCACTGCGGCGGGCGATTCCGACGTTGCCGGTGGCCAGGTAACGCAGCCCGCCGTGGACCAGTTTCGAACTCCACCGGCTGGTGCCGAAGGCGAGGTCGCGCTTTTCCACCAGCGCGACCGACAGCCCGCGGGCGGCCGCGTCCAGCGCGATACCCGTGCCGGTGACGCCGCCGCCGATGACGAGCAGGTCGATGGCGCCGCCGTCGGACAGTGCGGCCAGGTCGGCGGTGCGGCGCGCTGCGTGCAGGGCACTGGAGGCGGAGAGACGACCCATCAGGTCAGGTACCGATTGAGCACATACGTGAACTCGGCGTCCAGTGCGTCCTCGTCGAGGATCGGCGAGACCATCCGGGCCGACTGAACGGCCGACTGGGCGATGAGCATCATCATGCCGGCCATCTGCCGGGTGTCGCCGTCGCGCACGCTGCCAACGGCCTGCGCCTTCGACAGGTCCACGGCCAGCACCTCGATCAGTGCCAACTGGCCGGGACCGAGCCGCTCGGACAGGTACCGCAGGGCCATCTCGGGGGCCCACCGCAGCCCCGCGTCCACCAGCGGGTCGTGGCGGAGCCGCGCCACCGCGGCCACCGACCGGTCCACGATCGACTCCCGTTCGGCGGGCCCGCCCGGCACGTCGCGCAGGATGTTGATGACGCGCCGGGTGAACATCGCCGCGAGGATCGCGTAGACGTCCGGCCAACGCCGGTACACCGTGGGCCGGCTGACCCGTGCGCGGCGCGCGATTTCGGCGACCGTCACCCGATCCAGGCCGAAATCCTGCACACAGCTCTCGGCAGCGCGCAGAATACGATCGTCGACATCGGTCGACCCGTCATTGCCTGCGTTACTGATTGACAGCATGTGTAACACTGTAACGCATGGATCAACCCCCCATGAAGTGGAATGCCTGGGGCGACCCGGCGGCCGCCAAACCGTTGTCCGAGGGTATCGCGGCGACTGCTGCGGCAGGCGCTCGGCGTGGCCGATTCCGCCGTCCCGGCGGTGACCCTCGACGAGGTGCGGCTGCGTCCGTCGGCGTTGTCCCCCACGGACCGCGCCGCCCTGGTCGCCGTCGTCGGCGAACCGAACTGCGCCGACGACGACCGCGCGCGACTCCTGCGCGCCGGCGGCAAGTCCACCCTGGATCTGTTGCGGCGCAAGGACACTGAACCGCAAGACGCACCCGACGCGGTCCTGACTCCGGGTTCCGAGGACGAGGTCGCCGAGGTGCTGCGGTACTGCTCGCAGCGGCAGATCGCGGTGGTGCCGTTCGGCGGGGGCACCAGCGTGGTCGGCGGACTCGACCCCGACCGCGGCCGATTCGGCGCCGTCATCTCACTGGACCTGCGCCGGTTCGACCAACTGGTGAGCCTCGACGACATCTCCGGTGAAGCCGTCCTCGGCGCGGGCGTCACCGGCCCGCAGGCCGAGCGGCTGCTCGGCGAGCGCGGTTTCTCCCTCGGCCATTTTCCGCAGAGTTTCGAGTTCGCGACAATCGGCGGATTCGCGGCGACCCGCTCGTCGGGGCAGGACTCGGCCGGCTACGGCCGGATCGACGACATGATCCGCGGACTGCGGATGATCACCCCGACGGGCGCGCTGGACGTCGGCCGGGCACCCGCATCGGCAGCGGGTCCCGACCTGCGCCAGTTGCTCGTCGGGTCCGAGGGCGTGTTCGGCGTCATCACGGCGGTGCGACTGCGGGTGCACCCGGTGCCGGAGTCGCGCCGCCATGAGGCGTGGTCGTTCCCGGACTTCGCGACGGGCGCCGACGCGCTGCGGGCCGTCACGCAGACCGGCACCGGCGCCACCGTCATCCGGCTGTCCGACGAGGCCGAGACCGGCGTCAACCTGGCCACCACCGAGCACATCGGCGAACAGCAGATCACCGGCGGCTGCCTGGCGATCACCGTGTTCGAAGGCACGACCGCACACACCGAGAGCCGGCACGCCGAGACGCGCGCGGTGCTCGCCGCCCACGGCGGCACATCGCTGGGCGAGGCGCCGGCCCGGGCGTGGGAGCACGGCCGGTACGGCGCGCCCTACCTGCGCGACGCGCTCCTGGCCGCCGGCGCGCTGTGCGAGACCCTCGAGACGGCGACGAACTGGTCCAACATCGCGGCGCTGAAGGCGGCCGTCACCGACGCGCTCACCACCGCGCTGTCCGAATCCGGCACGGCCGCCCTTGTGCTGTGCCACATTTCGCACGTCTACCCGACCGGCGCGTCGCTGTACTTCACCGTCGTCGCCGCGCAGCGCGGCTCGAATGCTCAAGAAGCCATGGCGCAGTGGCGTGCCGCCAAGACCGCGGCGTGCGATGCGATCATGCGCACCGGCGGGACGATCACCCACCACCACGCCGTCGGCGCCGACCACCGCCCGTGGATGACCGACGAGGTCGGCGAGGTGGGTGTGCGGGTGCTGCGGGCTGTCAAGGACTGCCTCGATCCGGCGGGAATCCTCAACCCCGGCAAGCTCATCCCGTGACCGGGCACCGGGTCGGTGCCGTGACAGTACTGACCAACCCGGCCTCGGGACACGGCAATGCCCCGCACGCCGCCGAACGGGCGATCGCCCGCCTGCACAGCCGCGGCGTGGATGCGGTCGAGATCGTCGGTCGCGACGCGGTGCACGCCCGGCAGTTGCTGCGCGACGCGCTCGACCGGGGCACCGACGCGCTGGTGGTGGTCGGCGGCGACGGCGTCATCTCACTTGCCCTGCAGGAGTTGGCGGGCGGCGATGTGCCGCTCGGCGTCGTCCCGGCCGGCACCGGCAACGACCACGCCCGCGCGTTCGGCGTCCCCACCGGTGACCCCGCGGCCGCCGCCGACGTCGTCGCCGGCGGCCACACGCAGACCGTCGACCTGGGGCGCATCGTCGCCGACGACGGCACCGCGAAATGGTTCGGCACCGTCGTCGCAACGGGTTTCGATTCACTGGTCAGCGACCGCGCCAACCGGATGCGGTGGCCGCACGGCCGGATGCGCTACAACGTCGCGATGATCGCGGAGCTCTCGAAGCTGCGGCTGCTGCCGTTCCGGTTGTCGTTCGACGGCGGCGAGCCGCTGGTCACCGAATTGACGATGGCCGCGTTCGGCAACACGAGAAGTTATGGCGGCGGCATGCTCATCTGCCCCGGCGCCGACCCGACCGACGGCCTGCTCGACGTCACCATGATCACCTCGGCATCACGCACCCGGCTGGTCCGGCTGTTCCCGACCGTGTTCAAGGGCACGCACGTCGACCTCGACACGGTGATGACGAGGCGCGCCGCGACGGTCGCTGTGGAGTGCCCGGGTATCAACGCCTACGCCGACGGCGATTTCGCCTGTCTGCTGCCCGCCGAGATCAGCGCCGTGCCCGGCGCGCTGCGGGTGCTGACGCCTGCCTGATCGGTCGGACCGCTAACCCACGCCCCGGCTGAGCCAGCTGGCGTCGGCGCCGTCGCCGCCGTTGCGGTAGGGCTCGAGCGATTCGTCCCAGGCGGTGCCGAGCACGGAGTCCAGTTCGGCGGCCAGCGTGTCGGCGCCGGCGGCCATCAGCATGCGCAGCCGCATCTCGCCCACCATGACGTCGCCGTTGGCGCTCATCGCACCGCCCCACAGGCCCAGCTGCGGGGTGTGGCAGAAGCGTTGTCCGTCGACGCCGGTGCTCGGGTCCTCGGTGACCTCGAATCGCAGCACCGACCACGACCGCAGCGCGTTCGCCAGCAGCCCGCCGGTGCCGACCGGACCGCGCCAGTTGGTGACCGCACGCAGCTGACCGGGCATGGCGGGCTGTGGCGTCCACTTCAGGTTCGGGCGTGAATCCAGGGTCGACGACATCGCCCACTCGACATGTGGGCACACCGCCGCGGGCGAGGCGTGGATGTACACCACGCCTGTAGTCGCGTCGGCGAGTTGGTTCGACGCACGCATGCTTGCTCCTTCGGCTCCACGAGGGACGTCTTCCCCAACGACCTGCGGATCCGCGAGCATCACAACTTGTGTGTCGTGCGTGTCTATTGTGCCTTGTGAGGACAGGTGTTGCGCTAGTCTGCGCCGAATTCTCTCAGTACTTCGTCAGACAATGCCGGCCACAACGGGTGCGCCCAGTCGCCGAAGTCCCGGTTGGTCAGCACCACCAGCGCCAGTCCGGCGACCGGATCGGCCCAGATGAACGTGCCCGACTGGCCGAAATGGCCGAAGGTCGCCGGACTGTTCGCCGACCCGGTCCAATGCGGGGATTTGCCGTCGCGCAGCTCGAAGCCCAGACCCCAGTCGTTGGGCCGTTGCGAGCCGTAGCCGGGCAGCACCCCGGCCAGTCCGGCGAACTGCACGCTGGTGGCGTCGGCGTGCATCTGCGCCGAGACGGTCGCCGGGCGCAGCAGATCGCCCGGCGAACCGCGCCAGGTCGGTGACCGTCGAGGTGGCCCCGTACCCCGCGGTCTGCGCGCCGCCGTGGAGCGTGGTGGCGGACATGCCGAGCGGTTCGAGCACCGCCTCGGTCAGATATCCGGCGAACTCGATGCCGGTCGCGGCTTCGATGGTCTCCGCAAGCACCCGGAAGCCGACGTTGGAGTAGATGCGCCGGGTTCCCGGCTGGGCCAGACTACCTGTGTCGTCGAGCATCGCCAGGCCCGACGTGTGCGCCAGCAGGTGGCGCACGGTCGAACCGGGCGGTCCGGCGGGCGTGTCGAGTTCGACGGCGCCCTCCTCGACGGCCACCTGTGCCGCACGTGCCACCAACGGTTTGGTCACCGACGCCAGCGCGAACCGGTGACCGACGTCGCCGTGGGTGGCCAGCACGCCGGAGGTCCCGACCACCGCTGCCGCGGCGGCCGGGACCGGCCAGGCTTCGATCGTCTCGAGCACGTCGGTGTCGCTCATATGCGCACCGACATTACTTACTTCGCCCGCGACGTAGTAACTGTTGAACGGATCGTCCTCGACATCGAGCACCGTGACGCCATCGAAACCGGCCTCGGCCAGCATCGTCGTGGCCAGCTGGCGACCCCACATGGTGCCGAGCCCCGCCCCGCCCGCCGACAGCGACACGGTCATGCAGTGCATCGTCGAGATCGTGTAAAACAGTGACGCCCACGGAATGCTCGATGTTGTCCTCGAGTTTGCTCGAGGCCTTGATGTCGACCATCAGCAGCACACCGCCCGGCCGCAGCGCGCGGTGGATGTTGGCCAGCACGCGGGCGGGGTCGACCTGGTCGTGGATCGCGTCGAACACCGTGATCGACGTCGAACGCCTCGACCACGTCGCAGCCCTGCCACGTCAGCGGCGACGAACGTGGCGTTGTCCAGACCCAGCGCAGCCGCCTCGGCCCGGCCGGTGGCGAGCGCCTGATCGGAGAAATCGAACCCGGTGAAGCGGCTCGCCGGGAATGCCTGCGCCATCACGTTGACGGCATGCCCACTGCCGCAGCCGATGTCGGCGACGTCGATACCGCCGTGCAGGCGCTCGGGCAACCCCTCGGCGAGCGGCAGGATCCCGTCGACCAGGGCGGCGTCGAACACTCCCCCGCTCTCCTCCGCCATGATCGCGTGGAACCGGCCGAACTCGGTGTAGGGCAGGCCGCCGCCGTGCTGGAAGCAGCCGACGATCTTCTGCTCGACCTCGCCGAACATCGCGATGTACTGCGCGAGCTTGGCGATGTTGTCGGGGCCGCCGGCACGGGTCAGCGCGGCCACGTGGTGACGTGGCAGCTCGATAAGTCGCCGTCTCGGGGTGATAGTTCACGATTCCGGCAGTGACGACGCCGCCGAGCCATTCGCGCACATACCGCTCGTTCAGGCCGGCGGCGTCGGCGATCTGCACGCTGGTGGCCGCGGGCAGCGCGGCGAGCGTGTCGAAGAGCCCGGTCTGGTGACCGATGCTGCAACAGCATTGCGACGGCGCCGTCGTTGACGATGCCGATCATGCGGTTGGCGAAGGCCTCGGCCTGCGCCAGATCATTGGGATGGTGTTTCGAGAAGTTGTCATGGCACCAGACGGTAGGCCGCAGGGCCTCGGCCCGGCATCGGGCAGAATCATGCGTTTTACCAGGTCAGGACGTGGGGCAAATGATGTAGGTCAGCCAGTCGGCGTGATGTTGTGCTGGTGGGCCCAGCCGGCGGCGGCGGTGCGGGTGGAGACGCCGAGCTTGGCGTAGATGTTGGCCAGATGCCGGCCGACCGTCTTCTCGGACAAGTGCAGCTGTTGGGCGACCTGCTTGTTGGTGGCCCCGCTGGCGATACGTGCCAGCACGTCCAGTTCACGCCGGGTCAGGCCACCGGGGGCCGTCGACCCGCAGATGCCGGCCGGTTCGACCCCGAGCTGGGCATAGATCGAATCGGCGGTGGCCGCGTCGGCGGTGGCGGATTCGTGGTCACCGAGCCCGCGATGCGCCAGCGCCAGCCATTCGTAGACCTCGGCGGTCTCATACCGCGACTGCTGGATCCGGTATTCACGCAGGGCCGACTGCAGCGATGCCAGCGCCTTCTCGAGCTCTCCCCTGCGCACCTGCACCGCTCCGCGCGCGTGCGCGGCCCAGCCTCGGAAACCTGGCGTGTCGAAAGCGGCCGCACTGGATTCCAGTTCACGGCAATAACTTTCGGCCTCGTCGAGGCTGTCGCGGCCAAGCGCTATCTCGACGGCGGCGCGCAGTAGCCGGATCCGGCACAAGCCGGTCCTCGCCGGCCAGCGCGACCCGGATCGCGGTCCACGCCGCCTGCGAATCGCCCTGCCGGCAACGCAGGAGCGCCTCGCCCGGTTGCGGGTCCATGCCGAGCTCGCGGGTCTTGGCGAATGCGGCGAGCGCGCCGTCGTGATCGCCCAGAAGTCGGCGCACCTCACCGAGTTGATAGAAGCCTTCGGCGGCCGCCCAGGTGTTGATGCCCTCGAGCGCACGGCTGGCATCGACCAGGCGGTCCTGCAGCTCGCGGTAGTCGTCGGTGGCCACCCGCACCTGTAGGCGGTGCACGTCGCACACCCCGCCGTAGGGCAGCGAGCCCGACACCCCGCACCACCGCTCCATCGACTGTGTCCACGCCCGCATCCGCGGCAGGTCGGCCAACTTGTGACAGTGGTGCAACACCATGCAGTAGATGTCTCCGGCCCACTCGATGGGAACCTCGTCGGCCAGCAACGGCAACAGCGCCTCGTCGATCTGTGCGTAGCCCTCGGCAGTACGGGCATGCAGGATCGCCTCGATACCGCCGGCGATCAGGCCCAGCGCGCTGATCGCTGGCACCTCCAGCCTGCGGCCCATGTCCTGCAACGCCGACACGTGCACGGCCAGGGCGTCGAGATTCTGGGAGACCGCGGCAACGGCGGCATCCAGGTAGGCCAGATAGCCGTGCGGGGCGCCCTCCGGTGCGCCCGAGAGCAGCCTCCGGGCACGGTTCATCCAGCCCTGCCCGATGTTCAGGTCACCAAGGACCAGCCAGGCCAGCGCGAGTTCGTTCGCCTTCATCGCCGCGGCGATCGGGTCTGTGCGAGTCAGCTGTGCGAAAACCCGCTCGGCCGCCCGGCTGGACTCCTTGGCATGCCCCAGCCGCCATGCGGCGAACGCCAGTGCGTCGAGGTCGTCGGTGTCCAGCGGCGCGACCTCGCCGGCCCGTACATACGCGTCATAGCTGGCATGCCAGTCCCGGCGCTGATGCGCGGCGCGCGCGGCAACCAGGAGATTGGTCTGGGCATCGGTGAGCATCACCTCATACCGTATCGCCGGACATCGGTTCGGACACTATTCCGATACAGGGCAAGGCGTTAGGTTGTAGCCCATGAGTCAGACAGTGCGCGGTGTGATTTCCCGAAGCAAGAAACAGCCCGTCGAGTTGGTCGACATCGTGATCCCCGATCCCGGCCCGGGTGAGGTGGTGGTCGACATCATCGCGTGCGGCGTGTGCCATACCGATCTGACCTACCGCGAGGGCGGCATCAACGACGAGTACCCGTTCCTGCTCGGCCATGAGGCCGCCGGCACCGTCGAGGCCATCGGCGAAGGCGTCACCAATGTGGAGGTCGGCGACTTCGTCATCCTCAACTGGCGCGCCGTCTGCGGGCAGTGCCGGGCCTGCAAGCGCGGCCGCCCCTGGTACTGCTTCGACACGTTCAACGCCACCCAGAAGATGACCCTGACCGACGGCACCGAACTCACGCCCGCGCTGGGCGTCGGGGCGTTCGCCGACAAGACGCTGGTCCACGAGGGCCAGTGCACCAAGGTCGACCCCGAGGCCGACCCCGCCGTCGCGGGCCTGCTGGGCTGCGGCGTGATGGCCGGCCTCGGCGCGGCGCTCAACACCGGCAACGTCGGCCGCGACGACACCGTCGCCGTCATCGGCTGCGGCGGCGTGGGCGATGCCGCCATCGCCGGAGCCGCGCTGGTCGGGGCGCGCAAGATCATCGCCGTCGACACCGACAACAAGAAGCTGGCCTGGGCGCGCGAGTTCGGCGCCACCCACACCATCAACGCCAAGGAACTCGATGCGGTGGAGACCATTCAGGATCTCACCGACGGGTTCGGCGCCGACGTCGTCATCGACGCCGTCGGACGCCCCGAAACCTGGAAACAGGCCTTCTACGCCCGCGACCTGGCCGGCACCGTCGTGCTGGTCGGCGTCCCGACGCCGGACATGAAGCTCGAGATGCCGCTGGTCGACTTCTTCTCGCGCGGCGGATCCCTCAAATCGTCCTGGTACGGCGACTGCCTGCCCGAGCGCGACTTCCCCACCCTGATCAGCCTTTACCTGCAGGGCCGGCTGCCGCTGGACAAGTTCGTCTCCGAACGCATCGGGCTCGAACAGATCGAGGAGGCCTTCCACAAGATGCATGCCGGCGAAGTCCTGCGCTCGGTGGTGGTGCTCTGATGAGCCGCGGCATCGAACGCGTCGTCACCCACGGCACCTTCGAACTCGACGGCGGCAGTTGGGAAGTCGACAACAACATCTGGATCGTCGGCGACGACAAAGAGGTGATCGTCATCGACGCGGCGCACAACGCCAAGGCGATCGAGGACGCCGTCGGCGGCCGGCACGTCGTCGCCGTCGTGTGCACGCACGGCCACAACGACCACATCACCGTCGCCCCGCAACTCGGCGCCGACTTCGACGCACCGGTGCTGCTGAACCCGGCCGACGACATGCTGTGGCGAATGACACACGGCGACACCGCATTCCGTTCCATCGAAGACGGTCAGGTGCTCAAAGCCGACGGAATCGAACTGCACGCCATCGCCACCCCGGGCCACTCGCCGGGATCGACGTGCCTCTACGCCCCCGACCTGGGCGCGGTGTTCTCCGGCGACACCCTGTTCCAGGGCGGGCCGGGCGCCACCGGGCGCTCGTTCTCGGACTTCCCGACGATTCTGGGGTCCATCAAGGACAAGCTGGGCAAGCTGCCCGCCGACACGGTCGTCTACACCGGGCACGGCGACACCACGAAGATCGGGGACGAGATCGTGCACTACGACGAGTGGGTCGCCAGGGGCAGCTGAGTTGCCCACGCTACGAAGCTGTTTGGCGGTCGTCGGCGCCGCGCTGCTGGCGATGTGCGGCGCCGGGCAGGCCGGTGCCGCGCCGTCGGGGGTCTGGACGGCGGAAACGTTACTGACGCTCAACGGGAATCAGTGGTGGCCGGTCGGTGTCAATGCCTACCAGCTCGGCACCAACTGGAACGTCAACGCCGGCTGCGGCGCGCAGGTGGACCTCGACGACTACTTCGGCTCGCTACCGCCGCACACCCTGAGCCGCGTCGACGTCTACTCGAGCATGGCCGTGAACAAGAGCACCGGGGAGCTCGACTTCAGCGCCCTGGACGCGGTGTTCGACGCGGCGGCCCGGCACGGGCAACTGCTGGTGGCGGTTCTCAGCGGCCACGACGGGGCCTGCGAGAACGAGCGTGCCAGGAGTCGCGCGTGGTACGCCGGTGGCTGGCGCGACGCCGACCCGCAGGCGTTGCCGGCTGGACCGCGGTCGGGGAACCCGAACCGTCCAATTGCGGGTCGATGGACTGCGCATGGCGCAGCCGCACCTGCCCGGCCGGCTCCGGCGCCGTCTTGCGTTCCTTCTTCGACGCCACCGGTGCGCGGATCCGTGCCCTCGACCCCGACGCGGTCATCTGGAACGGGCTGGCCGGCGGCGGCCAATGCGGATCGGCGGGCGACGACTACGCGTTGGTCGCCGCATCCCCCGGCGTCGATGTCCTGGAGTATCACGACTACTCGCCCGGCCCCGAACTCGCAGGTGAGTTGCGGCGACGCATCGACCAGGCGCACGCGGTGGGGAAGCCTCTGGTGGTCGCCGAGCTGGGACTGCCGGGTGGTTCGTGTCTGTCCGCCGCGGAGCGCAAAGCGCAACTGTCGGATGCCATCACCGCGCAGCGGGCTGCCGGGACAGCCGGCGCACTGTTCTGGTCGTTCGTCCCCGACCCGCGGACCGACCAGTGCACGCTCGACGTCGGACCGGGCGATCCGTTGCTCGCGATGGTCGGCCGTTAGTTACCGTCGAGCACCCGGCGCTTCTCCTGCTCGAACTCATCCTGGGTGAGCGCTCCCGAATCACGCAACGCTGCAAGATGTTTGAGCTGTTCGATGCGGATACCCTCGTCGGTCGGGGTGTAGGCCTGGGTGGGCCGGCTGGTCACCGTGGGCGCGAACGGGTCGTCCGTGTCGACATCGTCCGTGTCGACGTCGTCCACGTCGAAATCCAGCGAATCCTGCCACCCCGCGGGGGGCTCGGCACGCCGCCGCCGCGACAGCCACACCACCGCGACCACCAGATCGATCATCGCCATCACGAACAGCGCGGCGAACACCCACGGCAGCCAGCCCATCGTGCTGCTGTGGCCGAACGCCAGCCGCGGATCGATGAACGCACTGACCTTGCCGTCGGCGCTGACCCGATAGGTGCCGTCGGTGGGGATCTGCACAACCCACACGCGGCGCCGGATGTCGTTGTTGACACTCGTTGTGCTGCCGAAGCTTTCGGTCACCTGCGGCTCGGCTACGCCCGGCGGTGGGTCGATGCTCATCCCCAGTTCGGGTATCGGCAGTCCGCCGCCGCCCGGCGACGCGATCGCGCTGGTGTGGAACGTGATGTTCACCTCGCCCGCGGGCAGCTGCAACGACGCCTCGCCGGGGATCGGCACCTCGCCGTAGCGTTGTATTTGTCGAACGCGAAGGCGTTCAGCAGGATCGACCCGATGAACCCGATGATCGACGCCACCAGGGTGAGAATCGCCAGCATCAGCAGGACGTTCGGGGCGGCGCGGCGACCACTCATCGCCGAAGTGTGTCACGACCCGACTGCGACGACTACCGTTCGCAGGTAGCGTCACTGCACGATGAGGAGGTCGCCGTGCCCGCAGAGGACATCGAGGCACCCGCACCCGGCGGGCGGGTCCGCCGTTTCGCATTCCGGTACTGGGTGGCGCTGATCCTGGTGACGCTGGCCGCGATCTTCATCGCGCAGAACCGGGACCGCGCCGACATCCATATCCTCTGGATCACCGTCGCCGCGCCGATGTGGTTCATCTTCGCCGGCCTTCTGGTGGTGGGAATCCTGGTGGGCCTACTGCTGCGGCGCCGTCGCCGGACGTGACCGATGCCCGAGTCAAGCATCGTCGTCCGGCCCGAACCCGAGGACAGCCCCTCCTACTCCGCAGCGTCACGCCTGCAGGCGTCCGGATTGCGCGCCGCCATAGATCTTTTCGTCGGTGTCGCTGAAGCCGTCCCACTGCCCAAAGCGCCGCATCCCGTCGTCCTCGCCGACTACGGCGCCTCGACCGGACACAACTCGCTGCTGCCGATCGGCGCCGCCATCGAGGTGCTGAGTAAACGGATCCGAAAGGATCAGGCAGTGCTCGTCACGCACACCGACGTGGCAGAGAACGATTTCACGGTGTTGTTCCGGACGCTGGCCGACGATCCGGACAGCTATCTTGGCCGGGAGGCCGCGGCGTACGCCACGGCGATCGGACGGTCGTTCTACTCGCAGATTCTGCCCTCGGACAGCGTGACGCTGGGGTGGTCGTCGTGGGCGATCCACTGGCTGTCCCGGGTCCCGGCGCCGATCGACGACCACGTGCTGCCGGCGTTCAGCGCTGACCCCGAGGTGCGCGCGGCGTGCGCGCGCCAGGCGGCGGCGGACTGGCACGAGTTCGTCGCGTTCCGCGGACGCGAACTGGTCCCGGACGGCAGGCTGGTGCTGCTGACCATGGGCCGCGACGAGTCGGGCGAATTCGGCCTGCGTCCGCTGATCGACACCCTGTACGCCACGTTGGGCGACCTCGTCGGTTCGGGGTTGATCACCGCCGACGAACTGCGGGCCATGGTCATCCCGATCGTCGGCCGCAACGAGAAGGACTTCGTGGCGCCGTTCGCCCCGAAGGGGCGGTTCGAGGGCCTGTCGGTCGAACACCTCGAGGTCTTCGACGCCGAAGACCGCTTCTGGCAACAGTTTCAGGCCGACAAGGACGCAAAGGCGTTCGGAGCGAACTGGGCGGGGTTCCTGCGCGCCGCGGTCTTCGGCTGCCTGATCGGGGGTCTGGACGGCGGTGCCGACGATGCCCGGGTGGCCGAGTTCAGCGAGCAACTCGAACGTGGCATCGCCGCGCGACTGGCCGCCTCCCCCGAGCGGATGCGAATCACGCTGGCCAAGGTGGTGCTGGTCAAGAACCGCCCGCGCTGACGAAGACGTCAGGATCGTGCCGGACGTCAGCGGATCGTGCCGATGCCCGCGATCAGCGGCAGATCCAGCGGAGTGACCCAGCCCGGCGGCAGGTCGTTGACCGCGGGAACCGCGTTGAGCGCACGCAACCCGGTCGCCAGGCAGCCCGCGGTCGCGGCGTCGCGGCCGGAGCCGTCGGTGAACCGGAATGCGGTCTCCTGGAAGATGCTCGGGGTTCCCTCGATGTCGACCCGGTAGACGTCGTCGTCGTTGCCGGACGGCCAATCGGGCGCGGCGTCGGTGCCGATGCGGTTGACGTGCTCAAGCTGAATCCTTGTCTCGCCCTGGTAGTTTCCGTTGATGGTGAACCGCACCGCCGCGACGTGACCGGGCGGAATCACCCCCTTGACGGTCTTGCGTTCCGTCGGCGTCACCCACTTGTCCCAGGTGGTGGTGATGTCGTCGAGTTCGATCCCGGCGGCGTGCGCCATCATGAAGACGGTCGCACCCCACGCGAAGATCAGGATGTCGGGGTTCTCCAGCAATGGCCGGAAGTCGGGCTCGCGGCCGATACCCATCTCGAACTCGTAGTCGCCCTCGTAGTTGGTGTAGTCGAGCAGTTCGGACGCTCGCACCTTGCGCACCTCCGAGCAAAGACCCATCAGCGTCATCGGGAAAAGGTCGTTGGCGAAGCCCGGGTCGATTCCCGTCGTGAAGCACGACGCGCCGCCCTCGTTGCACGCCTCCTCGATGGGCCTGATCCAGTTCGGCGGGTTGATCTTCATCTGCGGCCACACCCACGGCGTCATGGCCGTGGAGGACACGTCGATGCCGGCGCGCAGGAACCGGCTGATGAGCCGGATGTTGTCCTCGGCGTGCTGAGCGGTGGGGCCGTAATGGACCAGGGCATCGGGCTTGAGCGCGATCAGCGCGTCGACATCGTCGGTCGCGGTGATACCGACCGGCTCGGCCAGTCCGCAGATCTCGCCGACATCGCGGCCGACCTTGTCGGGGTTGCTGACGCCGACGCCGACGAGTTCGAACTCCGGATGTTTGACGATTTCGGCGATCACCATTCGCCCGACGAACCCCGTCCCCCAGATCACGACCCGCTTCGGCATCGGCTGCCTTTCTGTTGTCGGCTATTACTGTTCTCCACCCTGGCATGCCGTCCGCGATTACAGCACCGAAACGACGTGGTCGTGGTGCACAGCGAACGAATCGCGTCCAACGCAGCAAACAATCGGCTAGTGTTCCGCCCGGGGATGACGTCGGCTACTCACAGGGCGCCGTCGTCGCAACCGAGTACATGCGGGAAACCGGCGCCGTCGGCAACACCTACGTGTTGGTGTCCAATCCGGGCCGGTCCAATGGTGGCATCCTGGAACGGTTCAACGGTGTCAGCGTCCCGATCCTCGACATCACCTTCAACGGCGCGACTCCGACCGATGGCGACATCACCTACGACATCGCGCGCCAGTACGACGGCTGGGCCGACTTTCCCAAGTACCCGCTGAACCTGCTGGCCACCGCGAACGCGCTGTTGGGCATCGTCTACCTGCACGGTAAGTACGACCAAGACATCGATCCGGCCGTCCTCGACAATCCGGCGAAGACCGACAAGACGGTCTACAACAACACCACTTACTATCTGATTCACACCGATCGGCTGCCATTGCTGATGCCGTTCAACGGCATCCTGCCGTATACGTTCCTCGATGCACTCGATGCCCCACTGCGGGAGTTGGTCGAACTCGGTTACCACAGAACGAATTACGGCAACCCCTCCCCGGCCGGATTGTTGCCCAAGGTCAACACGGTCGACGTGCGCAAGGACCTCGCCGACGCCACCACCATCGGACTGGCGCAAAGTACCTCGTCGGGGAGTGTCCCGGCCGCGGCGCCTCCAGAGATCCATCCCGCACTGACCGGACCCGCGCCGACCGAGTCCACTACCGCCACGGCGGTCATCGCAGCGAGGCAACACAAGGCGGACCAAGACGTTGCCAGTCTCACCGAGCCGCCCGCCGCGCCGGCACCCGCGGATGACCAACAACCCACCACCATCGCTGCGGCAGACACGTCCGCACCCACCGAGCCCGCCGGACGATCGACACGCAAGCCGGACACGACCCGTCCCGGACTTGGTCACAGTCGTCATCCAGTGACGACGCCCGATGCCTCCGATGCCGGCGACGCCGGTGTTCAACGGAAGTCCGGGCATCGCTCCCTCGACGCGGGCACCCGGACTGGGTCCGGGCACCGACAAGGCGGATCCGATCACCCTGGCCCTGATCGTGCCCCGGCCGACTGGGCGTTCGCCGACTCGGAGTCCTGAGCCAGACGGCTCGTGAGAGAGTCGACGCCGTGACTCGACTCGACGGGAAAGTGGCGTTGGTGACCGGAGCGTCGGCCGGCCTGGGCGCCGCGACCGCCAAGCTGTTCGCCGAGCGCGGCGCGTCGGTGTTCGGCATCGCCCGCGACGCCGACCGGATGGGCACCGTGTTCGCCGAGGTCCCAGGCGGGCGGTACGCGTCGGTGGACATCGGCCGGCCCGAGGCGTGCCGGCAGGCGGTCGCGGACTGTGTGGACGCATTCGGCCGCCTCGACGTCCTGGTGAATGTCGCCGGTTTCCACCAGATGCGCCGTACCACGACGATGACCGACGACGACTGGCAGCAGGATCTCGCGGTGAACCTCAACGGCCCGTTCTTCCTGTGCCGCACCGCGCTGCCGCATCTGCTGGAGGCAGGCGGCAACATCGTCAATGTGGCGTCGATCGCCGGCGTCGAAGGTGAGGTTTACTCGGCCGGCGACTGCGCGGCCAAGCACGGACTGATCGGACTGACCCGCGCGCTGGCGATCGAATTCACCCGAGATCGGTTGCGTGTCAACGCAATCTGCCCGGGCGGCATGCTCACCGCGCAGGTCACCGAATTCGCCGCCCCGGAGAACGCCGACTGGGATCTGATCATGCGGATCGCCTCGCCTCGCGGAATGATGGACGTCGCCGATGTCGCCAAGACCATCGCATTCCTCGCCAGTGACGACGCCGCCGCGGTGCACGGCGCGGTGTACCGCGTCGACAACGGCAAGTCCGCCGGCTGACGCAAGGCTCGTCATCGGGATGTTCCGAATAGGGCACGGCCCTCGGCGGTCGGAGCCTACGATCCGCGTTGGGGGGCGCAAGCTGACAGGGGGATAGAAATGCCGCAATTCCGCACATTCGGACACATCCTGGTGAACCACTCCGGAAAGGCGCTTGATGTCGCCGGAGGCTCCACCGCCGATGGAGCCTCGATAATTCAGTCTCATAAGGCGGACGTTGCCAGCCAGTTGTTCAAATTCGATCCGGTGGACGAATCACCGACTGTCTTTCGCATTGTCAACAAGAACTCCGATAAGGTCGTCCAAGTCGGATCAGGTAACCCGGCTCGAATAATTCAGGCCCAACGCCAAGACAATATAATCGGTCAAGCTTTTTCGTTCGCGAACAGGGAACTTCCTTCTTCCTGCTCGCAAACACCTTCTTCGGCGGTGACTTCGTCCTCGATGTGCGAGGTGGAAGTTTGGACGACGGGGCTGAGATCATTCTTTACGGATTGAAAAAGCAGGGCCAGGACAACCAACTCTGGAAATTCGCAACGCCGGTGATCCAGGACGACGGGGATCAGCTGCCGCCGGGCCCTTGTACCGTATGTGACAATCGCCCGGCCGGGCAGCCGAAGTGCAGCGGATTCGTCGGCCACGGCAATATATGCGAGCTTCCTTTTTGCCGACACGCCATAGGTGCACATTCGTAATTGTCGGCCCGCTCCGCGCAACAACTGCATGGTCGTCAACGGACTCACGGGTCGTCGTCGTCGGGTGGTTCGTCGTCGGCGAGGAGTTCTTCGGGGTGGTGTAGTCGGTTGATTTCCGGTCGGCCGGTGCCGTCGGTCCAGGCGAGTCGGCCCTGGTCGGTGAGGTGGGTGGTGTAGGTGCCGTCGGAGGCGGCTCGGTTGGCGGGTCCGCAGGCGAAGTACAGGTTGTCGGCGTCGGTGGGCCCGCCGACCGCCCGCCATCAGGACTCCTGACACGGTGTCCGTGTCCGGTCGGTAATTCTGTGTTGTGAGCTGCGGATTTGCCGGTGTGTCGGAGCCGATTCCCTGCCTGGTCGCGATATAATACGTGAAGGCTTTTCCGGCGGAGTTGGGGGTGCGACGATGACGGTGATGACCACCCAGCCGCCCCTGCCGCTGATCCCGATCGGCGCTACCGAGATCGGTGCCGCGGCCGCGATGATCGAGGACGACCACGGGGGCCGGGTCTTCGTGCACGGGCACCTGGCCTTTGCCTGGGACGCCGGGGACACCGCCGGGCGCCGGTTCGCGGCGGTGTCGGTGATGCGGATCAAGGCGGGCACCCAGGTGCAGGTCGCGGCCGCGTTCGACACCTCCCCGTTGACGCTGTGGCGGTGGGCGCAGGCGCTGTCGGCGGCGGGGGTGAGCGCACTGGTCCCGCACCGCAAGGGGCCGCGGCGCGCCTCCAAACTCACCCCCGAGGTGACCGCCACCATCGCGGTGCTGCGCGCGCAGGGCCTATCGCTGCGGGCGATCGGCGAGCGGGTCGCAGTCTCGGAGGCCAGCGTCCGCAGAGCACTGTCCGACACCGACACCGAGCTGACACCGACACCGAGCCTGACACCGACACCGACACCGACACAGATCCCACAACGGTTTCCGACGAGACCGAGGCCGAGACCGAGACCGACGATCGGACAACGGTTTCCGACGCCGGCACCGAGACCGGGGCCGGGACGCAACCCGAGCCGGTGGGCCGGCCCGAACCGGTGGCCGAGCCGGTGCTGGGATCGGTGTCGGGGGGTGCGGTGGCGGTGTTGGCTGATCCGGTCGATCGCGGCGGCGAGCGGGCGTTGGCGGCGTTCGGGCTGATTCCCTACGCGCCGCCGGTGTTCACGCCGTGCGGGCGGGCGCCGCTGGCCGGGCTGTTGCTGGCGCTGCCCGCGCTGGCCGCGACCGGGCTGCTGCGAGACCGCGCACACCGTCTACGGTGCGTTCCCGAACGGGTTCTACTCGCTGGACACGATGTTGTGCGAGAGCGTGTTCCGCGCCCTGCTCGGTGAGGCCCGCGCCGAAGGCGCCACCCGGATCGACCCGCCCGCGCTGGGCCGGGTGCTGGGCTTGGACCGGGCCCCGGAGGTCAAGACAATCCGCCGCAAGATCAAGTATCTGGCCGAGGCCGGTCGGGGCGGCGACTGGATCGCCGCGATGGCGGCCCGGCATGTGGCCGCCGCCCCGAACAGGCGGCGGTGCTCTATGTCGACGGACATGTGCGCGCCTATCAGGGCACCCGGGCGATCGCGAAAACCCATGTGCCGCGGTTGAAGTTCCCGGCCCCGGCCACCGTGGAAACCTGGGTCGCCGACGCCGCCGGGGATCCGCTGCTGGTGGTGCTGGCCGAACCGGGCGCCTCCCTGGCCGAGAGTTGCGCCGGCTGATCCCCGAGCTGCGCGCCCTGGTCGGCGATGACCATCGGGTGCTGGTCGGGTTCGACCGCGGCGGCTGGTCAGCGACCTTGTTCGCCGACCTGCACGCGGCCGGGTTCGGCACCGTACCTGGCGCAAAGGGGCCATCGCCGACATCGACGCAGCACCAGTTCGGCGAGTACTCCCATATCGACAAGCACGGCCGCACCCACACCTGGGCACTGGCCGACACCGAGGTCGAGTTGGACATCGCCGACGGGCCA